>JAIXWR010000004.1 GCA_027491155.1 Verrucomicrobiaceae bacterium | reverse complement strand
GAGCAGGAGCAGGAGCAGGAGCAGGAGCAGGAGCAGGAGCAGGAGCAGGAGCAGGAGCAGGAGCAGCGTCCGGAAGGAGCGCCGGAGGTGGGATCACCGGTGGCGGAGCGGGCGAAAGGTCCTGCGGTTGGGGTGGGCTCGGGATCCGGTGTTGTATTTCCGCGGGCTGGAGGGCTTCAAGCGGACGGGTCGGGGCGGGCGGTGGTACGAATTGACCCCGGTGGTCCGCCGGAGCGGGGGAGCGCGGCGTTTTTGGAAAGGGATTGAAGGGATCGTCCTCGCGGGAGGGATGACTGGCGGGCGACGGCGCGCGAGGCGGGGATGGAGCGTGTTCCGCCTGCGATGATGCCAGGCGGGCTCCCATGCCGATCAAGGGATCGGGCCCGACGATGCGCTGGCTGCAGCGCGGGCAAGGGCCTTCGAAGCCGGCGGCGGCCAAGGGCACTCGGAGCATCGCGTGGCACGCGGGGCATGGGAACTGGATCACCTCGGGCATCGGATCGGGCGCTGCGGCTTGATCCTGCCACGGCTTGCCCGGGGTGTCGATGCCGCGGATGCCGGGATCAGGCGCTGAACTCCCGCACTTCGATGCCGGCAATCCCATCCGGGGTCGCCAGACGGGCGACATGCTTTTCCAGCGCCGCGTGATGGAGCGGCCGGAGGGTGAAGCCGCGCAACCGGGGATGGCTGCCATGACCGCCGGGGCCGGCGAGCGAGACCGACTCCGGGGCGAGCGACATGCCGGTGCCAAGGGCTTTCAGCAGGGCTTCCTTCGAGGTCCAGAGATCGAGCAGGGCGGCGGCACGGGCGTCGGCAGGTGCAGGCAGGGCGTCGATCTCCTGCGGGTGGCAGAACGAGCTTTCACACCCGAGCAGGCTGCCGGCTCGATCCGCGGGCTCGAGGTCGATGCCGAGCGGCCCGCTGCGCGAGAGCGCGACGAGGGCGAGGTCGTGGCAGTGGGAGAGATTGAAATGGAGGCCGTCGTGGGGCGGGGCCAGGCGGGGCTTGCCGTGCTCGCCGAACTCAAGGACGAGGCCGGCGGGATCGATGCCGAGCGCACGGCCGAGGATGGTCCGCAGCGCCGTGCGGCAGGCCCGCCAGTGGCGCGCGTCTTTTTCGAAGCGAAAGCGCGCGGCCTGCTCCTGTTCGGCCGTGCTCAGGCAAGCGGCGATCCTTTCGTCCGGGATGCCGGCGGGATCGACGATCACGACCATCACCTGGCCAGGGGGTGGTAGGAAGCCGGACACGGAATCGGGTGGAGGAAAGGGGAGGGTGTTCAGGCGACTTCGATGATCAGAGCCGTGGTGTTGTCCCGGCCGGAGTCGGCGACGGCTTCGAGCACCAGCTTCGAGGCATCCAGTTCCTTGCGGGCCATTTCGTTGATGCGCTTGTCCCAGAGGCCGTCGACCAGGCCGTCGGAGCAGATCAGGAACCGGTCGCCCGGCTGGCAACCGACGCGGCCGATGTGGGGGTCGATCTTCTGGTTGCCGCCGCCGAGGGCTTGGGAAAGCGAGCTTTTTCCCGGGTGGCTGCGCGCCTCGCGTTCGTTGATCTTTCCCGATCTCCGCAGCCAGCCGACGTGGGAGTGGTCGTGGGTGACCTGAACCATCTCGCCGTCCTTCGGCAGGTAGTAGATGCGGCTGTCGCCGATGTGGCTGAAGCACATCCAGCCGGGCATGAACCAGCACAGGCTGAGGGTGGCGCCCATGCCGTGGCATTCCGGGTAGTAGCGGCCGAGGTCGCTGATCGCGCCGTGGATCCGTTCGAACAGTTCGCGGAGGATGTCGCCGAAGCCGCTGTCCATCTGCTGCGCCGCCATGCCGAAGCTGGGCGGGAGCAGGCGGGTGATCTTTTCCACCGCGATCTTGCTGGCGAATTCGCCCGATTTCGCGCCGCCCATGCCGTCACTGACCGCAAAGACGAAGTCGGCCTCGCCCAGGCTGCCGCTGCCGGTTTTCCCGAGGTATCGGATTTCCCGGGCGTCGAAGGTCAGGGCCAGGAAGGCGTCCTCGTTGTTGGTCCGGAAGCGGCCGACATGGGTCATGCCGGACCAATTGAGCGTCAGCGGACGGGGGCTTTCTTCGGGGCCGGGCGTGGTCACTGGCGGCGGATCCTGATGGGGTCGCGGGGCGACGGCAAAAGAAAAAATCGGGCGAAGCTTGCCGCTTGGCCTGCCAACTGCTTTCTCGGCGGCGGTGCGGGCGCATGCACGCACTGGGGGCTTGCACGCCCCGCCACCAACCGCACGAATCCCCGCGATCCGAACCATAACCTAAGAAAACGATGCCCAAGTTCAAATTGGAGTACATCTGGCTCGACGGCTACACGCCCGTCCCGAACCTCCGTAGCAAGACCCAGCTGAAGGATTTCGACTCCTTCCCGACCCTCGAGCAGCTTCCGAACTGGGGCTTCGACGGTTCCTCTACCCAGCAGGCCGAAGGCCGCAGCTCGGATTGCGTGCTCAAGCCCGTCGCGGTCTTCCCCGATGCGTCCCGCAACAACGGCGCGCTGGTGATGTGCGAAGTCATGATGCCCGACGGCGTCACCCCGCACCCGTCGAACAGCCGCGCCACGATCCTCGACGACCCGGACACCTGGTTCGGTTTCGAGCAGGAATACTTCCTCTACGAAGACGGCGCCCCTCTCGGTTTCCCGAAGGGCGGTTACCCCGGTCCGCAGGGCCCGTACTACTGCGGCGTCGGCTACAGCAACGTCGGTGACGTGGCCCGCCAGATCGTCGAGGAGCACCTCGAACTCTGCCTTGAAGCCGGCATCAACCACGAAGGCATCAATGCCGAGGTGGCGAAGGGCCAGTGGGAATTCCAGATTTTCGGCAAGGGTTCCAAGACCTGCGCCGACCAGATCTGGGTGGCCCGCTACATCCTGCTCCGCCTCTGCGAAAGCTACGGCGTGGACGTGAACTTCCACTGCAAGCCGCTGGGCAAGGACCTCGACTGGAACGGCTCCGGCATGCACTGCAACTTCTCCACGAAGTATATGCGCGAAACCGGCGGCAAGGAGTACTTCGAAGCCCTCATGGCGGCCTTCGGCAAGAACCTCGACGAGCACATCGCCGTTTACGGTCCGGACAACCACATGCGCCTCACCGGCCTGCACGAGACGCAGTCGATCGACAAGTTCACTTACGGCATCGCCGACCGCGGTTCCTCGGTGCGCGTCCCGCACAGCTTCGTCAACAACGGCTACAAGGGTTACCTCGAAGACCGCCGTCCGAACTCGCAGGGCGATCCGTACCAGATCGCCAGCCGCGTGCTCAAGACGATCGCGGAAGTTCCGCTTCCCTGATTCTCGAAGCCATCGCTGTCTCTTCCAACGGCCGTCCGGAACCCCGGGCGGCCGTTTTTTCTCTCAAGATTCATGCTTTGCGGGCGGGGATATCCGGCCGAGGCTTCGCGGCGTGCTTTTCCAGATCAACGCGTGGCTCCACTACGAGGTGTACGAGCGCAGCACCGTGCTGTTGGGCATCCACGCGCTTTCATCGCGGTGCCAGACTCTTCAGGGCGAGTCCTTCATCGTGACGCCGGGCGTGACCTGGGAGGAGTTGCCGGGCGAACCCGGAGGCAACCGCTACATCCGCCTGGATACCGGCTCCGCCACGGAACTGGATGTCTCCTACTCGGTCTCCGCGAAGACCCGGTGCTCCCTCGTGAGCCTCGACGAGATCCACCGCGTGCCGATTAGCGAGATCCGGCATACGAAGATCCCTTATCTCTTTCCCAGTCGCTACTGCCAGTCCGACCGCTTGTGGCGGCTGGCGATGAAAATGTTCGGGACGATCGAGCATCCCTACGACCAGGTGCGGGCGATCTCGGACTGGATCTTTGAAAACATCGACTACCTCCACGGTGCCACCAACGTGGAGACCTCGGCCTTCGACACGGTGACGCAGCGTGCCGGGGTGTGCCGGGACTTCGCGCACCTCGGGATCGCCCTTTGCCGGGCGCTTTCGATCCCGGCACGCTATCTGACCGGCTATGCCTGCCAGATGCAGCCGCAGGATTTCCACGCCTGCTTCGAGGCCTGCATCGGGAACCGCTGGTTCGTCTTCGATCCCACCCGGTTGGCACCGCTGAACGGGATCGTCCGCATCGCGAGCGGCCGGGATGCCGCGGATGCGTCCGTCGCGACGATCTTCGGGCGGATGGAGCTGACGGGGATGTCGGTGTCCTGCCTCTCGGAGGATTTCCAGCCGCTGGCTGCCGGCGAGTTGTCGGGTCACGCGATCCTTGGCGAGTCATGAGCGAAAGCTTCCCGGCGGGGCGGCGGCCGGGCGACATTCACGGAGCCCGGGGCAGTGAAATGGCGTGAAAGGCGTGATCGAGGTCGAGTAACCGAAGGAAATGGCGAAGAATCGTCCTTTCCCGTTGGCCGGCGAGGTGTCGGGAAAGGCCCCTGCGGCAAGAGTTGGCTCAGAATGCGAAACGGGATCGCAATGCCTTGGTTTGTCGACGTGAGAACTCGACGACACCGCCACCTTCGACCGAGGCGGTCATCCTTCCGGCCGGATCGCGCTGGATCACTTCGATCCGTCGCAGATTGACCAGCTGGCTCCGGTTGGCACGCACGAAGGTGCGGGACTCCAGCAGCGATTCAATTTCCTTGAGTGCGTGGCAAACCACCAGGGGCTTGCGATGGACGAACCGGATGATGGAGTAGCTTCCTTCCGCTTCCGCCACCGTGATGTCCGAAGGATTGACCGGCCAGCAGTGATTCTGGTCGTTCAAGATGAGAAGGTCCTGCGACGTGGACCGATTCTGGCGCGAGATCCGCATGACCGCCCGGTAGAGCCGCTGCGCTTCCACCGGCTTGAGCAGGTAATCCCGGACACCGCGGTCGAACGCATCGACGGCGTATCGTTCGTGGGCGGTCACGATGACCACCGGCGTGCCCGCGGCCTCCGCATCGGGGAGGAAGTCGAGGCCGTTGTGCCCCGCAAGGTCCATGTCGACGAAGGCGGCTTGAAAGTCCGCCTTCAATAAGGCCGCCCGGGCTTCGGAGAGGGAACACGCTTCGACGCTGGTGAATCCCGGCACCATTTCCGAGAACAGGCGGACCAACTCGGCGCGCGCCAGGGGCTCATCATCGACGATCAGGAAGTTCATTGGGGGGAAAGGGAAGGCTTGCATGGGCAGTTACGACATCGGCCGAAGATTGTGACAGGGTGAATCGACCTTCCGCGCCATAGATCAGTTCGATCCTCTGCCGGATGTCGCCGATCCCGACTCCCTGGCGCAAGGGAACCGCCAGCCGGCCGGGATTGCTCACGGCCAGTGCCAGCCGGCCTTCGGAAACGCTGGCGACGATGCTCAAGGCGGCCGGGATGACCTGCTTCTCGACCCCGTGAACCAGGGCGTTTTCCACCAGATTGAAAACGACCATCGGCGGGACGGGGAAGGAGCGTGCCGCTTCGTCGATCTTTACGTCGGTGACCAGGCGTTCTCCGAAGCGCACCGCGGCGATCGAGAGGAGATCGTTCACGCCGTCCATCTCCTCGGCGAGGGGGATCAAGGGCCGGTCGGCGTTCCTGAGGTTGGAGCGGAGCAGCTTCGCCAGAGTGGTCACGGCATCCGAAGCGCGGCGGGGGTCCCGATGGATCATCGCCCGCGTGGCATTCAGGGCGTTGAAAAGGAAGTGGGGATTCAAGCGGCTTTGCAGGCTTTTCAACTGCGCTTGCTTCTGTCCCAGCGCGATCAGCGCTTCTTCCGCCCGGCGGATCGCCGAGAGATCCTGAAGCATGCCGATGGCTTTCCTCGGGGTGCCGTCCCGCTCGCGCGACAGAACCCGGCCGGAGCAAACGAGAAGCGCTCTGCCCGGCAGTGCGTCATCCAGTCGAGCTTTCCAGCGGTCGCCTCCCGTCGCCGCCAGCTTGGCTGCGCCCCCGGCCGCCCACCGGAGCCCGGCCAGCGGGTCCATGCCCGCAGTGGCCTTGAGGAGATGATCCGCGGAACGGTCGCCCCGGACGGTGTGGAAGCCCCTCCGGGAATCCCATTCCCAGAGTTCGACTCCAGCCGCTTCGAGGGTCAGTTCGTTCTGCCGGAGCTGGTTCATGAACCGGCTCGACCCGACCGACAGGGTGTAGGCCGTGGAGCAGACGATCAGGTTGTAAATGCCGAGCTCGAGGGGATTCGCGGCCGCATGCCGAACGCCGAATGGACCTTCGCCCGCTCCCGTCAGGAGGGCGGTGCCCGTGCACCAGGCGGCGATGAAGCACGATGTTTCGGCCGGCCGCAGGGAAATGCCGGCCATGATGACGAAGGGGAAGGCCAAATAGACCGCCGAGCTCATTCCGAGGGATCGTTCGAAGAACCCGAGGAATGCCAGCACCATCAGGCCCAATGCCATGACCGCGGCGAGCAAGCCGGAAGGCTTGAGATCCAGCTCGGGACTCCGGAGGTCGCCCTTGAGCAGGTGGATCACCAGGGGGCCGAAGGCCACCATCCCGTGGACATGGGCGACGGCGATCCGGGCGACAGTCATCGCCGCGTCCGCGGCGAAGTAGCGGCCGGCGGCGATGCCCGCTGCTCCGATGAGTGCCGCGCAGGGAATGGCCGCCAGCCAGGGAACCGCCAGCAAGCGCCAGGTGGTGCGGTGCATGGCCGACCGGTCCGGCCGCTTCAGAATCGCCAGGCGGTATCCCAGGACGGAGGCCAGCGCGGCTTCGAGGGGATAGAGGAGTGGGACGAGACCGGTGACCGGGCCGAACCCGAGGGTCCGCCAGATCGTCATGTGTCCCAGGGCGATCCATGGAAGGGTCCGCCAGCCGCGGCACGCGACCAGTCCGGCGCTCACGCCTGCCGCCGGCCAGATGAGCCCCACTTCCCGTTGATTGTGATGGAGGAGCCAGAGTCCGGCCTCGCAACACACGGCCACGGCCAGCGCGACAACCACGCCGGAAATGAACGAGAACCTGGATTCGGGGGGGGAGGGCATGCAACTCGTGCGGCCGGTGACAGGTCTGTCATCGAACTGAATATCTGTGGGGATGATAAGTAGCCATGGAGGTCAATTGACAGAGAATTGTCAAAAAGGATGAACTGGATTTCCGGGTAAGGGCATCTCCGGCCGCTTTTGGGGCGTGAAAGCAATCTTCAAGGCCGAAGGTGAAGAAATCCCGGAATTGTCCGGTTTTGCAAAGCTTCCGGGTTCCTCTTGGGTTGTTTGCCGGCCGCTCATGGGGCGTTTTCGACCGTTCAGAGAGAAAACCGACCGGATCCAGGAATTATGTGCATTGGAGCAAGGATGTTATGTAGACGCTTCGGCCGGGGACTTGTGCTACGGCTCAGTCCCTTCCCTCCTACCCCCTTCAGAATCATGACATCCATTGTGTTTACAAGGGCCGGCATTCTTGCCGCTGCCGTCACCGTCGCTTCCTTCGGCTCCGCTTGGGCTGCAAACATCGCTGTCCCGGCTGATTTCCCGACCATTCAGGCCGCGATCAATGCCGCGGCTCCCGGAGATGCGATCATCGTCGCTGCGGGCAGCTACACGGAAGCTGCTGTCAACGTCAACAAGGCGGTCACGATCCAAGGCCCGAATGCCGGGGTTGCCGGGACGGGGGTTCGCGTGCCAGAGGCACGGATCAGCAACACCGGGCTGACCATCACGGCGGCCGGCGTGGTGATCGAAGGGGTCGAAATCCACCAGACGAACAACACGACCAGCCCGCTGTCGATCCAAGCCTCCAGTTCCACGGTGCGGAATTCCATCGTCCGCCGGGTCGGGGTGGATGCCGGACAGCCGGTGCGAGGCATCGAAATCTCCCCGGGTCTGACGGGTTACAGCATCCAGGGCAACCTCTTCACCGGCGACCTCTCCGGCGGACTGTTCGGCAGCCACAAAACCTGGAATTCCGGGATGTATGTCAACGGCGGTTCGGGATCGATCAGCGGCAACACCTTCGAGAACTGCCGCTCTGCCATCAACCTGGACGACTTCAACGCCGGGATCACGCTCACGGGCAACACCTTCCGCACCTGCGGGACCTATCTCAGCTTCGGCGGCACGGCGCCGGCGACGGGATCGCACGTGATCGCCGGCAATGCCTTCGGCTACGACTTCAACCTCGCGCCGGCGGCCAATCCGAGCCTGTTCAACAACTCGAACGTCGCGGCCGGATTCCGCATCGATGCGACCGGGAACACCTTCGGCGGCATCTCCACCGGGGCCTTGAGCGATGCCCAGAAGTTTTCGCTGGAAGCCCGCATGTTCCACCGCGGCCGGTCGGGCCGCGGCGGAGTGATCGACTACTCGGCCGACGAGCAGGTTGTCGTCCCGGGCACGACCATCGCCAGCGCGATCGATGCCGCGTCGGCGGGCGATACCGTTCTGGTCGGCCCCGGTACCTTCACCGAGGACGTCGCACTTACCAAATCGCTCGCCCTCCAGGGCACCGGTGCCGGCTCGACCACCCTCGTCGGTCCGATCGGCGGTGCCTCGACCACCGTCCTGATCGGCGCGTCCAGCACCACGGTGGACGGCTTCACCATCACGCGGGCCGGCAACAACGTCACCGACTGGAACAACCCCGGGTTGAATTCCAGCGGCCTCGCGATCCAGGGGCAAAGCTTCACCGGCACCACCATATCGAACAACGAGATCACGGGCATGCGCACCGCGATCGACATCAACAACAGCAACGGTCACCTCGTCCGGAACAACGTCATCCACAACAACCGGACCGGTCTCATTCTCCGTAACCAGACCGATAACCTGACCGTTACCGAGAACCGGATCAGCGGCAACTGGACCGTCGGAATCCTGTTCCTCGACGGGAGCGGTGGCACGAACCTCCCGGTCCAGTCCGCGCTGAATTGCGACTTCTCGAACAACGATCTCAGCGGCAACTGGTACGGCCAGGTGGTCGACCGCCAGACCGGTGGCTCCCTGCCCGCGCCGGGTGCCAACCTGAAGAACTTCGAGGGCAACTGGTTTGGAACCGCCACTCCGGTGGTGAGCGTGGCGAACAGCGCGGAACCGGGTTATTCCAGCCAGATCCCGGTCGCGTTCGGCGGCACCGCCACCGCTCCCGGCGGGCAGCCCGATATCGCCGGGGCAGCCTCGGCGAACATCGACTACTCGCCCCGCCTCAGCCTGGGCACGGACACGAATGTCGAAACGACCCCGGGCCGCGGCACCTACGGCTTCCAAGGCAACCAGTCCTCGCTCTGGGACGGATCGACGCCGAGCATCGAGATCGATTCTCCGGTCTCTTTCCCGAGCTATTTCATCCCGACCGGCACGACGGTCACCATCACGTCCAACGGTTCGCTGCAAGCCGGCGAGCTGGAGGTGGCCCCCGGTGCCACCCTGGTGGTGGAAGGCGGTGACCTGATCTTCGGCGACGGCAGCAAGATCTCCGGCTCGTTCACCATCTTCAACAGCTTCGGCTCGTGGGAAATCAACGGCGACACCACCTTCGAGATCGGCCGTTCCCTCGCGCTGATTTCCGACATCCATATCGCGGCCGGTGCCACTCTGACGGTGAACGGCGGCGGTGAACTGCTTCTCGACGGATGCGTGATCGACAGCCAGACCCCCGGGTCGCCCTTCTTCATCGAAGTTGAGGACGACGGACTGCTGACGCTCGCCCGCAGCGTCGTGAGCGATGCGCGGATCGATATCGACACGCTGGCGGCGTCGGTTCCGGTGAACTTCCGTTCCCGGATCTTCGACAACCGATTCACTGCCTCCGATATCGAGGCGTCGCCGGTTTCGCGGGTGTATCACAACCTCTTCGACTCGGCGACCGACCTCGCGGCGAACACCGATGCGAGCACGGCATTCGATCCCGTCGACGGCTGGTCGAACGTGACCAGCGCGGGCGCGCTGCAGAACCGTTTCTCGCTCGAGTTCGCGGCTCCGGCGAATCCGACCCGGACCTTGGATGCCGGCAACCTGTTCGTGCAACCTTCCGACCCGGTCGTCCTCGACCTGAAGGTGGCTTCCCTCGGGGTGAACACCATCATCGCGGCGGAGGCGCTGCTCGGTTACAATTCGGATCTGCTCTCGCTGGTGAGCCCCACACCTGCGGTATCGCCCGAGAGTGGATGGAGCGTGATTGTCGGCGACGATTCGACCGACGGCGCCCTGGGTCTGGTGGACAGTGCCCTCGGCCTGGATCTTGTGGGCCCTGGCAACGACGGCATCAGTGCGGATTTCACGGTGGCGAAGGTGAACTTCACCGCGACCACGCCCGGCATGACGGTCGGCTTCTTCCGCGCCCAGACCGACAACCAGTTCAATCCCGACGGCAGCTTCGTCAAGGACACCCGGCTCACGAAGTCGACCGCTGGGCTTCCGTCCTTCCTGAGCGCCTTCACCTCGAACTCCGGCGAACTGGTGATCGACAACCAGGACCCCGTCATCGCCATCCCGGCGGTCAGCGGCACCCAGGTCCAGCCTTCGGTGCTGGCACCGGTCGACGTGCTTTCGCCCGCCAACCGCGTCCTGCGCAACGGCACCCCGGTGATCCTGACCTTCACCGCCACCGATGCGGGGCTCGCCGGTCTTGACGCGCTGGATGCCGCCGACGACCTCGTGCTCACGGCCGACAACGGACTGACGTTGCTCAATGCTTCGAACTACACGGTGGTCGCCAGCGAGTCGATGGGCGTCGTGACTTACACGGTCACCCTGACCGTGCCGGCGACGGCCACCACCGGCACCTACGCGGTGGAGGCGACGGTACTCGATCGCTCCGGCAACCAGTCCGCCGAGGCCCTGCTCGGCTCCTTCGTGGTTGCCAACGAAGCGATCGCCACCGTGGAACTCCAGAGCTTCGGGGGCACCACCCGCGACGTGACCTTTGTCGCCACCAACGGCGGCGGGACCGTGCTGGCCACCTGGACCAAGACGATCACCAACTTCTCGGGCGGCATCGGCTCGGTGGCGCTGGAGAACGTCCCGGCGGGCACCGCCTCGATCAGTGCCAAGACCGCATGGACGCTGCGGAGCAAGGTGCCGGCGAGCTTCTCTCCGACAGGAGTGGGCGCGGTGGCATTGACCGGAGGCGACCTCCTCAGAGCAGGCGATCTGACCGGCGACAACGTGATCAACACCTTGGATTACGCCACGCTGCGCTTCAACTGGCTCACCGTGAATGCCGTCGCGGACATCACCGGTGACGGCATGGTGCAGTCCAGCGATTATCTCCCGCTGCAAGCCAACTTCTACACCGTCGGCGATCCGCAGTGATCCGCCGGAGATGGGCGAGGCGTTCCTTGGAAAAGGTCGCCTCCTCATCGTTCCGGTAGCGGGGGATGCGTCCAAGCGATCGGCCGGAGGCATCCCCCCTTGCTTTTTGCTTTTGCCAGATTTGTCATGAAATCAACACCAGCCAAGCTCCCGAAGGCGGAAGGCATGCTTTCCGGATTCGTCGTCGCCCTGTTCATCCTGGGCCTCTCTTCGGGGGCCGGAGCGGCCGTGGTCCTGCCCTCGTGGTTCGGCGCTCCGAACACGACCTCGCAGGTGTTTCTCTTCAACACGGCGAGCACCTCGCCCACCCCGAATTCCTCCGTAAACCCTTACGGCACGACGTCCGCCTCGGTGGATGTCGGGCTGTTCGGCAACGGCTGGGAGGATCCTGCGAGCCTGCCCTTGAGCAATCCGGGGCATGACGGCGACGGGGCGTGGGATATCGGTGCGGGGACTGACGGTTCGATCACCTTCGAGGTTCCGGTCGCCCCGGGAAGTCCGGGTGCCGGCTTGAGCTACCGGCTCGATATCATGATCTACGCGGTCGCCTACCGCGATCTCCAGCAGCTGCCCCTTCCTTCCGTGCTCGGACTGGCCCCCGGGGATCTCGTGCTGACCTCGAACAACGTACTTTCGAGCCGGTTGCCGGCGGGCACGTGGCGCGAGCTCACTTGGCAAGCGCAGAAGCAGGATCACATGACGGGGGCCATCACCGTCGCGCTCACCCCGCCGAACGGTGCCGTCTCGGTGATCGACCGCGTGGAGATTTACACCCGGTTCACGGTGGTTCCCGAACCTTCGAGTTTCCTGCTCTCCCTTGTGGCTGGCCTGGTCTTTTGCTGTCGCCGACGGCGCAGCTGAAGCAACCGCGGGAGGAACCTGCCCGTTCCCGCGGAGACCCCGCAGCCGATTTCCAATCCCCCCGACCTCGTGTTTGCCAAGTCCTTCCTGACGTTTCTCAGTGTCACGGCGGTGGCCGGTGCCGATCTTCTCAAAGTCGGCCCTGGCGAAGCTTTCATCACCCTTCAAGATGCCATCGATGCCGCTTCCCCCGGCGACGTGATCGAAGCCGCCCCCGGGCTGTATGGCTCGAATCTGGTGGTGAACAAGAGCCCGCTGACGCTCCGCGGCGCCCGCTCCGGCGCGGATGCGAGGGGCCGGGTCGCGGGGGTTCCCGATCCCGCGATCGAGTCCGTCATCGCCCCGGCCGGTGGGGCGGCGATCACGATTTCCTCCGCGGCGGGAAAGATCATCCTCGACGGCTTCAGTCTCGAGTCCCCGGTCGCCGGCCCCGGCGGGGTGGTGGCGGTCGATGGAGCGGAAGCTCCGGGCCTGGAGCTGCTCAACAACCATGTGCGGGTGACCGCCGGGGCCAGCGGAGCCGCCCTGTGGATGAACCGCGGGGCCGAGAACGCGACGATCTCGGGCAACGTCTTCGTGGCATCCGCCGCGTCGGTTCAGGCGATCTTTCTCGATGCGCCCGATTCCTTCGACGGCCTGCACTTCACCGACAACGAGGTGCTGCGCACGGGCGGCGTCGCCGGAACGGGTTTTTTCTGCGATGGTAACGGCAACCTCGGTCCAAGTTTGCTGCGACCGGCATTGATTCGTGCCAACCGCTTCGCCGGTCATGCGACCGGCCTCAACGGCGGATCCCGCTCGTTGGAGGGAGCGGAGATTTCCTTCAACGTCTTCGAAGGGAACCTCGGCGGGATGGCGGCCGGGCCCGGGAATTGCACGATCCGGAAAAACCGCTGGAGCGGCAATAGCGCCTACGGACTGCGGCTCACCGGCTTCGGCAACCTGGTCGATCCGGCCCGCGGGGCGCGCGGCAACCGGGTCGAGGACAACGACTTTGAAAACAACGGCACGGTCGCATCGCCCGGCGGCCATGGCGACCTGCGCTACGACGACCAGGCCGATTCCAACCTGGCCGGCAACGGGTTCCACCGGAACCGCTTCGGCAGCGCGGTGGGCGTGTGGAACGGGGAGACCGCGGGTAGCCTGGACGCGACCTTCAATTACTGGGGCGCTGCGGACGGTCCGGGCGGGGCGGGCCCGGGCGGCGGTGCGGCGATCGACGGGGCCGGCGGGGCGGACTTCGAGCCGTGGTATGCCGACGGGGATTTGACCGAACTGAACTTCGGCAACTCTCCGCTGGAGGGGGAACTGGTTCTGGACGAGGGCGAGTCGATCGCGGGAGGGGACTTGCAGATGGCACCGGCCGCAGTGCTGACGGTCGGGCGCGGCGCGCGGCTCGAAGCAGGCCACTTGTCGCTGGCGGCGGGGTCCCGGCTCGAGGTCCGCGGCGGAGCGGTCTTGCTCGGCCGGCTCGACGTGCTGCCGGGTGCGGTGATCGACGTGACGGACGGTGACCTGTCGCTCGATCCGCTCGGCGTCGGTCAGTATCACACGCTTTCCGGCTCCTTCACGTTCTTCAACTGCCTCGGGTCGCTGCACATCCATGCCAACACGACCTTCAGCGGCAGCACGCTCGGCATCGCCTCCGACATCCATGTCGCCCCCGGCGTGACGCTGATCGTTCTCGGCAGCCTCGTGCTCGACGGTTGCACGCTCGACAGCAGCGGAACCTTCAACGTGCTGGTGAACACGGGTGCGACTTTTGAAATGAGGCGTTGCGAGGTTGCCGGCGCGTTCATGACCCTGGTCGGCAGCGATCTGCTGCTGCGGGACAATTTCTTCCGCTCCTCGTCGCTGACCGCCTTCAGCACGGTCAATGGCGCCGGGATCTACCACAATGTCTTCGAGGACGGGCTCGGCATGCTCAACATCCTGCCGGGCGCGGTGGTGACGACCACGGCGGAGGGGTGGGGCAACGTTGCGGATCCGGCCGACGTGCGGAACCGCCTGTCGCTCGACTTCCGGCCTCCGCTGGATCCGACCCGGACCCTGGATGGGGAGGGGAATCTCTTTGTTCAACCGGGGGACCCCGTCGATGCCGGCATCGATATCGGCGATCTCGTCGACAAGACCCAGGCTGTGGAGGCCTTGCTCGGCTATAGCACGGATTACCTGGAATTCGACGCGCTGCTTCCGTCCGCCGCATGGAACAGCGCGCTCTACGCCGCGGAAGACGAGTCCGCGGTGATCGGCCGGTTCAACACGGCGGTCGGATTCGGATTCTCCCGGCCGGATCCCGACGGCAGCCTTGCCGACGGCCCGGTGGCGGCGGTTCGTCTCAAGGCGAAGCCGCTGGAGGGTCTGACCCGGTTCTTTTTCCGCGAGAAGGCGCCCGGGGACGAAGTCCTGATCGACACCCGCTTGACCGCCAGCAGCGGAGGCGTGCCCTACTTCCGCGAGGTGCCTTTCACCCGGAACTCCGCCACGCTCACCGTGGATGGAACGGATCCTGAATTCGCCGCGGGTGCCACCGCGGTGCAGATCCGCGATGCCGTGCCGCTGGATGTCTTGCAAAGCGGCACGATCACGCGGCAGGGCGTGGTGACCGTCACCTTCGATGCCCGCGACCTTCTGGCCGGAATCGATGACGAGGATGCCGGCGTCGAATTCGCAGGTGCCTCCGCGACCTTGCACGGTGTCCTGGTTTCCGCAACGCCGGTGACGGTGCTCGGCGAGTCGTTCACCCGTTACGTGTTCGACGTCACGGTCGGCGCCTCGGTTCCCAACGGAACCTACGATGTGAACGGCCTCGCGATGGACCGCTCCGGCAATCTGGCGGTGCTGCCGATCGGCGCCGTGGAGATTCTCAAGAACCGGATCACCGTGAGCGTCGCGCCGCAGGGCCTGGTGAGCACGCCGGTCACCCGGGACGTGGTGTTCGTCGCCACCGGGGCCGGTGGGACGGTGCTGGCCACCTGGACCGTGCCGCTGAATTTCGCCGGCGGTCTCGGATCCACGGTTCTGGAGGAAGTGCCCGCAGGGACGGTGAACCTGAGCGCGAAGATGGCGTGGAACCTGCGGCGGCGTCTTCCCGCCGGGCTCGATCCCAACGGCCAGGGCGTCGTGTCCTTCACCGGCGCATCCCTCCTTCGCGGAGGGGATCTCAACGGCAACAACCTGATCAATTCCGGGGACTACAACATCCTCAGCGTCGCCTTCCCCGGCGTCAATCCGGCGGCGGACATCACCGGCAACGGGGTGGTGAACTCCGGCGACTACAACATCCTCGCCGCGAATTGGCTGACCGCGGGCGATCCACCCTGACGATTCGATGATCCGGATTCCCCAGTTCCGTCCCGCAGCTTTCCGTCTGGCGGGAATTGCCCTGCAATCCCTCGTTTTGATGGCGGTCGCCGTTCCGGTGGAGCGCGGTCATGCGGCGCTGGAGGCGGACATCTTGACTTCAAAAGGGGTCGTCACCGTGGTGCTGGATCATGCCAAGGCGCCGCGGGCCGTGGCGAACTTCATGACCCTCGCCGCGGGGTCGCGGCGCTGGGTCGACCCGCGCAACGGGGCGGTGAACGACGGCCCGTTCTATGCCGGCTCGGCCTTCCACCGGGTCGAGAACACCGCGGGCTCGAAGCTGGCCGAGTGCGGTTCGAAGGATGGCAGCGGAATCGATGATGCCGGCTACCGCTTTCCCGATGAATCCGATCCCTCGCTGCTCCACGAGCCCTACGTGATGGCCTATGCCAGCGACGGGCCGAACGGCAGTGGCAGCCGCTTTTACTTCACGGGGAATGTTGCCATCCCGGCCCGCGACGGGCGGAATGTCGTTTTCGGGCGCATCCCTTCGCCGGCCGCGAGGCAGGTGGTCGATGCGATCCTCGCGGCGGGGAACGGCGGGACCACCGTGCTTTCCGTGGCCGTCCGGCGCACGGATCCCGCCGCGGTGGCTTTCGACGAACTGTCGGTCCCGCTCCCTGTCGTCCATCCGGTGGCCGGCGGTCTGAGCGTGACGCCCGGGGTGGCGGCCCGCTTGAATGCCCCGCGCGGGGCGATGACCACCTTGCAAGCGCATTCCAGCACGGACCTCGCGGCTTGGACGCCGCACTTCCGGAGTTTCATCGGCCTCGACCAGCCGGTCCCGGTCCAACCGGAGACCATCGACACGGCCGTTTCGCCCCGGCGCTTCTATCACTTCTCGCGGATCGATTTTCCCGGCGGTGCCGGCCCGTCGGGCTTCGCGGGGCGAAAGCTCACCATCACGACCCCGGGCACCGGTCCGATCGAATATGACTTCGATGCCACCGGCCTTGCGGGCACTTATCTCAATGTTCCGATTCCGGGCTTCCCTTTGTTTTTCACCGGACCCTTCACGGTGCGGCCGGAGATGCCGGCGAAGTACGATGCCTATGGTTTCCGGGTTTTGGTGGAAGCCGTGGGGCTCGGCGGGGCCCCGCTCAACTGGATCCGTGGAGGTTACGAGGCGATCACTCCCGGATCGGTGACGGGCCGGCAAGTGACGGCCTTCTACGATGCCGCGATGAATCCGGTCTTCGAGGATTCGGGAAATCTCGAATTGACCCGTCCTTGAGCGGGGTTTCCGACACCCGCGATCCATCAGATGTCCACCAGCGACCTCGCGTATTGGAGGGTGTCGATATCGGCCACGGTCTTGTCGCGGCGGATGGCGTGGATGCGGGGGAAGCGCAGGGCGAGGCCGGAGTCGTGGCGCTTCGAAGGCTTGATGGAATCGAAGGCGATCTCGAGCACGAGGTTCGGCTCGACGTGGTGCTTGCGGCGTTCCTTGGAAAGGGTGTGGCGCTGGAAGTGGGCGGTGAGTTCCTCGATCTCGGCGTCGGTGAGGCCGGAGTAGGCCTTGCCGATGATGCGGAGCTGCCCGCCGGCTTCGTCGCGCACGGCGAAGGTGTAGTCGGAGAGCACCTCGGCGCGCTTGCCGTGGCCTTGCTCGGCGGCGACGACCACGCAGTCGAGGGTGCTGGAGGTTTTCAACTTGAGCCAGGCCTTGCCGCGGCGGCCGGGCGAGTAGGGGCTGGCCGGGTCTTTCGCGATCAGGCCTTCATGGCCGTCGGCACGGGCCTGCTTGAAGGCGGCCTGGACGGCCGTGCTGCCGTCGGCGCGGAGCACGGAGATGAGGCGGATGGTGCATGAATCGTCCGGGTCTTCCCTCGAGTCTTGCGTCTTCCACTCTTGCGTCTCCAGCCGCGCGCGGCGCTGTTCGAGGGGAAGCGCGAGGAGGTCTTCGCCGTTGTGATAAAGAAGGTCGAAGGCGATGAAGCGCACGGGGGCGTTGGCGGACGAGGTGCCGGCGGGAAAAAGGTCGCCCTGGGAAGTGGAGATGCGGCCGAGGCGGGTCTGGAGGTCGTGGAAGGTGAGGCGGCGGCCTTCGGCATGGGCGATGATTTCGCCGTCGAGGATAAAGTCGCCGGGGATCCGGAGCGCGGCTGTTAGAAGCTCCGGGAACTCGCCGTCGAGCGGGCGCAGGTCGCGGGAGAACAGCGCGGCGCGGTCGCCGGACTTGTGGAGCTGGGCGCGGATGCCGTCGTATTTCGGTTCGAGCCAGAGAGAAAGTTGAGAGTCTGGAGTTGAGGGTTGAGAGTTAGAAAAAGCATGGGCGGCGACGAGCGCATCGGCGTCGGGCATGGGGGAAGCGAGCATGACCTTGACCGGGACCAGCGGGCGCAGGGCGGCTTCGTGCAAGGCCTTGCGGCGGGCGAGGAGAGCGGTGTCGCCGAGGTCGCCGGTGAGCATGTGGGCGTGGCGGATCTCGGCGGGATCGGCGGCGAAGGCTTCGGCGACGGCTTCCTCGACCAGGCCTTCCTTCAGGCCGATGCGGAGGTCGCCTGTGAGAAGCTTGACGAGGGTTTCGCCTTCCGCGGGATGGAGGGTGCGCAGGCGGTCGGCGAGGACGTCGATGCGGGCGAGCGAGCCGGGCGCGGCGGCGAGATCGCTGAAGAACGCGGCAAGGCCGGCGAGGTCGAGCGGCTCGGGTTTGAGGGTGAGTTCCTGCAGCAGCAGGCGGGCGGTGCGGGCGGCGTCGTTCTGGGATTGGGAAATCTCGCGGTATCGTTCCTCGCGGACGCCGGGGAGCTTCAGCAGGGCACGGCGCAGGGTGGCGGAGCCGGTTTGCGACGCGCGTCGGTCGGCGGCGCGGGGCAGGGCACGGCCGGTGAGCCAGTTGACCGCGAGTGCGAGGTCGTCGTCCGCCTCCAGTCCGCGGAGGTAAGTGGCGAGGTGGCGGATCTTTTCCAAGCGGCTGCTGGTTTCGCCGGTCAGGCGGCAGAGGCTGGTGAAGTCGGCGAGCGGGCAGATCGGCCGGACATGGCGGGCGCTGGCGCTGGTCTGGGTGCCGCTGCCGGGCAAGCCGCTGCGGGCGGGCGGCGGGGAAAGCTGGAGGTCGAGCTGGTCGTTGCCCGTCGCCGACCAGGCGTCGTGGCCGCGCTGGCGGAGTTCGGCGGCGAACTCGCGGGTGGAGCCGTGGACGGTGAGGATTTTCTTCGGCCGGACCCGCTGGATGCACTCCAACAGGCCCGGGTGGTCGGCGTGGTCGGAGAGCGGGATCGCTTCATCGACCCTGTAGCGGTAGCTGGCGCCGGGAGTGAGGGCCCAGCCGCTGAGCATGGCGACGCGGCGTTTGGGGATGGCGCGGAGGAGCTTGGAGCGGACGGCGTTGGGCGGTGCGATGACGGCGTGGCCTCCGGGGATGGCAGAGGATGAAGCGTCGGGGGCCGCGCCGAGGATCAGGGGCTCGGGCAGGCCGGGGACGCCGGCTTCGCGGCAGGCGCGGGTCATTTCGGCGACGTTCGGGTGGAGCAGGGCGGGGATGCCGTGTTCGTGGAGCAGGGCGAGCGCTTCCTGGGCCTTGCCGAGGGAGTAGCCGAGGAGCACGGGGACTTCGCCATCGGCCAGGGTGTCGTGGACGAAGCGGAGCACGGCGCTTTCCACCTCCAGCGGCGGGGGGAAGGCGTAGTGGGGGAGCCCGAAGGTGGTCTCGAGAATAAGCAGGTCGGCCTGCTGGAAGACGACGGGCTCGGCGGTGCGGCCTTTGCGAACCTTGAAATCGCCGGTGTAGAGGAGCGTCGCGCCGTCGGCGAGGCGGGTCACGTGGAGCATGGCGGAGCCGGCGATGTGGCCGGCGGGCAGCAGGCGGAGGCGGTGGCCGTGGCGCTCGATGGCGGCGTGGAAAGGGACGGCGTCGAGGCGGGATTCCGCGAGGCTGTAGCGCGAGCGGACCAGCGAGGCGGTGACGGTGGAACAGAGCGCGCTTTGGTGGCGGGCGAAGTGGTCGGCGTGGGCGTGGGAGACGAAGGCCCACGGTTTCGCGTCCCAGGGATCGAGCCAGAGGTCGAGTTCCGGGAGATGCAGGCCGCGCTGGTAACGCACTTCGATCATGCGGGGGCCGCGAGGCTCGGGGAAGCCGGGCGCTTCTTCAATCGCCAAGCGTCGTCATTTCCGGACGGCGGAGGATCGGGTTGACGCCGGCTTGCGGTGGGCGACAAGTTCCCGCGCCTTGCCTGGCCTACCCCGATCCGTCCATGTCCGAGCTTTCCTCATCCCGACCGCCCGACCGCGCCGCATTCCCCGGGGCGGCGGAGTTCCGGCTGGCGCTGGGCGTTTTCCGGGAGCCCTACGCGTGGAAGATCGTGGCGATCGGTTTCCTCGGGTCGCTGGCGGTGATGGCCCTGCTCGGGGCGGGCGTCTGGTGGGTGGTGGCGAAGAGCGGCTGGCTGGAATTCGGCTGGGTGGACCGCTACGAATGGACGCGCTGGTTGTTCGGCGGGTTGGGGATGGTGGTCTATCTGGTGGCAGGCTGGTTTTTGTTTCCGGTGGTGTTCACCGCGGTCGCCGGGATGTTCCTGGAAGACCTCGCGGACCGGATCGAGCGCCGGCACTATCCGGAGCTGCCCGCGCCGCGGAAGGTGCCGGTGCCGGAACAGGTGTATGCCTCGGCGCGGGGCCTGCTGCGGGGCTTGTTCTGGAACGCGCTGGCCTTGCCGTTCTACTTCATCCCGGTGGTCAACGTGCTGGCCTACGCGGCGGTGAACTCGCGGCTGCTATCGCGTGAGTATTTCCAGGTGATCGCCCTGCGGCATCTGCCGGTGGACCGGACCCGCGAGCTTTTCCGCAGCCACCGCAATCAACTGTGGCGCGAAGGACTCGCGCTGGTGCTTCTTTTCCTGATCCCGCTGGTGCAGTTGATCGCGCCGCTGCTGGCGACCTCGCTGGCGGTGCACCGGCTGTGGCGGCGGGACGATGCGATCCTGCGGCGCGAGCTGTCGGCGAAAGCGGGGAATTGAGGGAGCTTTACGGCCCGGCGGCGGGGATTAAGGTGGTCCCATGCGACTCCGGTGGATCCTTTTCGCGGCCGCGGCCGTCCAGGCGCAGGATTTTCCGGAGCCCTACGACAGCGAGCGGGTGGCGGGGTCGCCGATGGCGGCGGAGGAAGCGGCGCGGACGATGAAGCTGCCGCCGGGCTTCCGGGCGACGGTCTTCGCCGCGGAGCCGGAGGTCCGCAATCCGATCGCCTGCGCCTGGGACCCGCGCGGCCGGCTGTGGGTGGTCGAGAATTTCACCTATGCCGAGCGGCCGAAGCGCTTCGACACCGCGCTGCGCGACCGGGTGCTCATCCTCGACGATGCCGATCACGACGGCCGTGCGGGGAAGCCCCGCGTGTTCATCGACACGGTGGAGCGGCTGACCAGCGTCGAGCTCGGGCGCGGCGGGGTGTGGCTGCTTTGTCCGCCTCAACTGCTGTTCGTGCCCGATGCCGATGGCGACGATGTTCCGGATGGCGTGCCGCGGGTGGAGCTCGACGGATTCACCATCGCCGACGGCAGCTATCACAACCTGGCCAACGGCTTGAAGTGGGGGCCCGACGGGTGGCTTTACGGCCGCTGCGGCCATTCCTGCCCGGGCCGGCTCGGGGTGCCGGGAACGCCGGACGAGGAACGGATCCCGATCCACGGCGGCATCTGGCGCTTTCATCCGGAGCGCAAGACGGTGGAAGTGCTGACCCACGGCACGACGAATCCGTGGGGTTTCGACTGGGACCGGCACGGCGAGGGTTTTTTCGTCAACACGGTCACGGGCCATCTCTGGCACCTCATCCCGGGAGCGCATCTCGCGGACTCGTATCCATCGCCGAACCGCTCGGTCTATCAGCGGATGGACACCATCGCCGACCACTGGCACTTCGACCGGGGCAGCGGCTGGAAGAAGTCGATCGCCGGTGCGGCCGATGCCTTCGGCGGCGGCCACGCGCACGTCGGGGCGATGATCTATCAGGCGGACCAATGGCCGGAGGAGTATCGCGACCGCTTGTTCACCCTGAACTTCCACGGCCGGCGGGCGAACGTGGAGAAGCTGGAGCCGAAGGGCAGCGGATATGTCGGAAGGCACGAGCCCGACGTGTTCTTCTCCGCGGACCCGTTCTTCCGGGGGATCGAGATCAGCACCGGGCCGGATGGCAGCGCGTATCTCCTCGACTACAGCGACACCGGCGAGTGCCACGAAGCCACCGGCATCCACCGCAGCAGCGGGCGGATTTTCAAAGTCAGCCACGGGGTGCCGGAGAAGCCCGATCTTTCCGATCTGGCGGGAGTGACGCCGGAAGCTGCGGTCCGTCTGTTAGAGCATCCGAACGCGTGGTTTCCGCGCCAGTTGCAGGGGCTGCAGATCCCCGACCCGGTGCTGGACGGTCTGCCGGACGATCTGAAATCCACGAGGGATCGCCTGCGCCGGATGTCGTTGCTTTTCAGCCGCGGGCGCTTGTCGCGGGAGCGGCTGTTAGAAGGTATTGCGGATGCGGATCCTCACGTCCGGGCGACCTCGATCCGCTTCCTGCTGGACGCCTATCCGCTGGACACGATCGACGGTCCTTTGCCGCATTTCCAACAATGCACCGATGCGGCGATCCTCGAGGTTTTGAAAGACCGGGCGCGGCGCGAGGAAAGCGCGGCCGTCCGTCTGGCGCTCGCCTCGGCGCTCCAGCGAATCGCGCCGCGGGAGAGGGAAGCCCTCGCAATCGCGCTGCTGGCGCATGCCGGGGATGCGGGCGACGCCGCGCTGCCGTCGATGGTCTGGTACGGCCTGATCCCGCTGGGCCGTTCGGACCCGGCGGCTCTGGTCCGCGTCGCCAAGGCATGCCGCTGGCCGGACACGCTGCGGTGGATCTCGCGCGATCTCGCGGGCCGGATCGGCAGCGACGTGAAGCCGCTCGCCGCTTTGCTCGCCGCGGTGGGTGACGGGCAGCGGGCGCCCGTGCTCCAAGGCCTGGGTGAGGCCTTGAAGGGATGGCGGAAGGCCCCCGAGCCGGAGTCGTGGGATGGATTCGCCGCGAGCTTCAGCGATCCCGCCGACCGGGACCGGGTGCGGGAGATCGGGGCCGTGTTCGGCGATGACCGGGCTTTGGAGGAGTTGAAAGCGATCGCGCGGGATGCCAAGTCGCCGGTCGCGAGGCGAGAGGCCGCCTTGGCCACGCTGATCGATCATCGGACCGACGATCTCCGCGCCATTTGCGAGGAGTTGATCGGGGTGAAAGGGCTCGGCGCGACGGCGGTCCGCGGGCTCGCCTTGTTCGATGATCCGGCCGTGGGGGAACTCCTCGTGCGGAGCTTGGACAAGGTTCAGGCAAGCGAGCGGGCCGCGGTGATCGGTGCCTTGGTTTCGCGTGCCGGGTTTGCCCGGACCTTGCTGTCGGAGGTCGCCGCCGGACGAATCGCGCGCGGGGAAATCACCGCATTCCATGCCCGGCAGATCCGTGCGCTGGGCGATGAGGGGCTTTCCCGACAGCTCGCTGAAGTCTGGGGCGATGTGCGCGAGACGAACCGGGAGAAGGCGAAAACCATCGCCGGCTTCAAAGCCAGGCTTGCCCCCGGTCAACTCGCCAAGGCCGACCTTGGCCGGGGGCGGGTGCATTACGAGACCCGCTGCGCGGCTTGCCACCGGCTGCACGGCGCGGGGGGCGACATCGGGCCGGATCTCACCGGGTCGGGCCGCGGTGATCTCGACTACCTGTTAGGGAGCCTCGTGGATCCGGCCGCCGAAGTGAGCGCGGGTTACCGGCTGCACCTCGTCACGCTCAAGGACGGTCGCGTGGTTTCCGGGATCCTCGCGGGACAGACGGAGCAGACGATTTCGTTGAGGCTGCCCGGTCAGAAGTTCACCGTCGAGCGGGCGGACATCGCGAAGCAGGAAGTCGCGGCGGCTTCGATGATGCCGGAGGGGCTGCTGCTCGGCCTCGGTGAGAACGAGGTGCGCGACCTGATCGCCTACCTGATGCATCCCGGCCAGGTGCCCTTGCCGGATTGACGGGAATGGCTGTTTACTGCGGCGCGGTGAGCGCCTTGCCGTTGTCGGAGGGGCCGATTTTCTCGAGGAAAGGCACCGCCTTGACCGCCCAGATCGCGGGATCGGGGTAGTCGGAGGCATCCGAGCCGAAGGTCCGGCGGAGCATGTCGGTGTCGATGATGCCCGGGTTCAGAGCGACCGCGGCGAGCCCGCGCGGCAGCTCCTGGGCGAGCGCCTGGGTCAGGCCTTCGACGCCCCATTTCGTGCAGCAGTAGGGAGCGACTTCGGGCGAGGTCGAGCGGCCCCAGCCCGAAGAGAAATTCACCACCACCCCGGAGCCGCGGGCGATCATTGCCGGGAGAAAGCCGCGGCACACCAGGTGGATGCCCTTGAGATTGACGTCGACCACGCGGGAAAAGTCTTCCGGCGCGACCTCCCACAGCGGGGCGTTGCGGTTGATCACGGCGGCGTTGTTCAGCAGCAGGTCGGGCGCGCCGGGTCCGGCCAGGATGTCGTCGGCGAAAGCGGCCACCTCTTCCGGCGAGCTCACGTCGCAGCGGAGGACGCGGTGCTTTCCACCCAGTTCGCGGGCGAGGTCTTCGACCGCCGAGCCGTTGGTGCCGCAGCCGGAAACCGTCCAGCCGCGGGCGGCGAAGGAACGGGCCATGGCGAGGCCGAGACCGCGGGTGCAGCCGGTGATGACGACGTGTTTCATGAAGGGATCCTAGCGCGGCGGGCGTCGAAATGAAGGCACGATTTCCAATCGGCGCGAAGTTGCAGAGCGGAAGGATGCGGCTATTTTCGGCGCATGATTTTCGACACCCTGATTCTCGCGGTTCAATCCCAGCCCCAGCAGGGAGGAGGGATCGGCATCGGCTACTTCCTGCTGATCGGCGCCACCATGATCGTCAGCCTGATGGTCAGCGGCATGCTGAAATCCCGCTTCAACCAGTATTCGCAGGTTCCGCTGAGGATGACCGGCGCGCAGGTGGCGGAAGTGATGCTGCGGCAGAGCGGGATTAACGACGTGCAAGTGATCCACGTGCCGGGGCACCTGACCGACCACTACGATCCCCTGCGCAAGACGGTGAACCTGAGCGACAAGGTCTATTACGAGAACTCGGTCGCCGCCGCCGCGGTCGCCGCCCACGAGTGCGGCCATGCCTTGCAGCACCAGCAGGCCTACGCGTGGCTGACGTTCCGCTCGAAAATGGTGCCCGCGGTGCAGTTCGCCAGCACGATCCAGCAGTATCTCATGTTCGGGGCGATGGTGGGCGCGGGGATGTTCCACAGTCCGACCATGCTCTGGATCTGGGTGGCGGTGTTCGGGGTCACGACCCTGTTCGCGCTGGTCACGTTGCCGGTCGAGTTTGACGCCAGCAACCGCGCCATGGCCTGGCTGGAGCGCAGCGGGCTTGCCAACCAGATGGAGCACGACAAGGCGAAGAACGCCCTCTTCTGGGCGGCCATGACCTACGTTGCCGGCGCGGTCGGCGCGGTGGCGCAGATGCTCTACTGGATCGCGATGATCATGGGCCGGCGCGAGGAATGAGGGGCCTCAGGGCCGCTGGTAAACGCGCACCCAATCGACCGTCATCCTTTGCGGGAAGACGGTCTTTTCGTCGGGTGGTCCGGGCCAGCCGCCGCCGACCGCGAGGTTCAACACGAGGTGGAAAGGCTGGTCGAAGGGCGCGGGGTAGGCTCCGCCTTCGCTGCTCCATTTCGTTTGCGTCTGATAGAGCTGGCCATCGACATACCAGCGGATCTCGCCCTTCTCCCACTCGAGGGCGAAGACGTGGAAATCATCGGCGAAGGTGCCCGACTTCAGCTCGAAGGGCGCCCCGGTGTGGACGTTCTTCGGCCAGGAAGCCCCGTGATGGAGGGTGCCGTGGACCTTGGCGGGCTCGTGTCCGACCATCTCCATGATGTCGATCTCGCCGCTCGCGGCCCAGCCGCCGTAGGCCTCCTTCTCCGGCAGCATCCAGATCGCCGGCCAGATCCCGCGGCCGGCGGGGAGCTTGGCGCGGATCTCGAAGCGTCCGTAGAGCCAGCTCGCGCGGCGTTTGGTGCGCAGCCGGCCGGAGGTGTAGTCCTTCTCCACGCCCGCGGCGTTGAACTTCTGCTTGCGGGCCTCGATCACCAGATGGCCGTCCTCGATGCGCAGGTTCTCGGGGCGGTCGACGTAGTATTGCAATTCCCCGTTGCCGCCGCCGTGGCCGTTCTCCTCGACCGCCCATTTCGAGAAGTCGATCTCCTTGCCGTTGAATTCATCGGACCAGACGGGCTTCCAGCCGGCGGGGGCTTCGGCGCGGGCGAGGACTGCGGAAAGGAGCAGGAGCGCGGCGGGTTTCATGGCAGGCATTCAAACAGCGCCCGGCCGCAGGGTCTTTCGGGGAGGAAGTCATCGCTCATGGTGAACGAGTTCCGTCGCGGGCTTGCCGGATGCCTCCGGCAGCGCTTCCATCCGCCCGCGCATGGCAGGTGGCTTTTCATTCGATTCCCTCAACAAGGCCCAGCGGGATGCCGTGGCCTCGCTTGACGGCCCGGTCCTGATCCTGGCCGGGGCCGGCACGGGCAAGACCCGCACGGTGACCTGCCGCATTTCGAACATGCTCCAGCAGGGCATCCCGCCGGAGAACATCCTGGCGGTGACCTTCACCAACAAGGCCGCCGCGGAAATGCGCGAGCGCATCGGCGGCATGGTGTCGAAGAAGAAAGCGGAGGCGATGACCGTCTGCACCTTCCACTCGCTCTGCGTGCGGCTGCTGCGCGGCGGCATCCACAAGCTGGGCTACAAGAAGAACTTCTCGATCTGCAGCGGCAGCGACCAGGTGGGCATCATGAAGCAGCTGGTGGTCCGGATGGGCGGCGCCGACGAAAAGGTGAAGGCCGAGGCGGTGCTGGCGGAGATCTCGAAGGCGAAGAACCGCGGGGTGGAGCTGAAGGACATCGAGGATGACTTCTTCTCGTCGCTCGCCGTCGCCTACCAGAACGAGCTGCGCGCTCAGAACGCGGTCGACTTCGACGACCTGCTGGTCCTCGCCGAGCAACTGCTGCGCGAGCATGCCGACGTCCGCGACTACTTCCGCGACGTTTACAAGCGCGTCACCGTCGACGAGTTCCAGGACACCAACGGCCTCCAGATGCGGCTGCTCCAGCAGCTCGTCGGCCCGCCGTTCCACGTCTGCGTGGTGGGCGATGACGACCAGTCGATCTACGGCTTCCGCGGGGCGGAAAGCGCCAACATCCTGGAGTTCGAGCGCTTCTTCCCGAACCCGAAGATCATCCTGTTAGAAGAAAATTACCGCTCGACCCACGCCATCCTGCACACCGCGAACAGCCTGATCCGGCGCAATCTTGGGCGGCGCGAGAAGTCACTCAAGTCGACCATTCTAGGCGGCGAGCCGGTGCGGCTGGTCGGCATGCCGGGCGAGGAGGAAGAGGCGGTTTTCATCGCCGAGGAGATCCTCGCGGACAAGGCGCGCGGCAACCATCCGTGGGAGCATTTCGCGGTGCTCTTCCGCACCAACAAGCAGAGCCGCAAGATCGAGGAGGCGCTGCGCGAACGGAAGATCCCCTACCGCATGGTGGGCGCGCAGAGTTTCTACGACCGGCGCGAGGTGAAGGACTGCCTGGCGTATCTGGAGGTTCTCGACGACCCGGAGTCCGACGTGCCCCTGCTGCGCGTTCTCAACGCCCCGCCGCGCGGGATCGGCCAGTCGACCGCGATGCTGGCCACCGACTACAGCCGCGAGATCGGCGCGAGCGTGTGGCGGGCGCTGTGCGACGAGGGCTTCCTCTCGCAGCTCTCCACCAAGGTCCGCAATTCGATCGAGGCCTTCACCACCCAGATCCTCACCGCGAAGATGAAGATCGACGCGAAGGTCATGCCGGCGAACCACGTGCTGAAGGAGTTCCTCGACGAGATCGAGTATCTCCCGTGGCTGGAACGCGGCTGCAAGACCGAGAACGAGAAGCAACAGCGGCAGGAAGGGATCGGCGAGGTGCTGGGCGAGCTATCGAAGGCGCTGCAACGCGGGAAGACCCTGCGGAAATTCCTCGATGACAGCGCGCTGGCATCCGACCGCGAGGACGACGATCTCGAGAAGAAGTCCGGCGCGACCTTGATCACCTTGCACGCGTCGAAGGGCCTCGAGTTTCCCAGCGTGTTCCTCGTCGGCTTGGAAGAAGGCGTCTTGCCCCACCAGCGCAGCGTGACCGAGGGGACCAAGGACGAGGAGCGGCGGCTGCTTTACGTCGGGATCACCCGCGCCCAGCAGCGGCTGGCGATGACCTACTGCACGGTGCGCGTGAAATGGGGGCAACAGGTGTCCTGCCAGCCGAGCAGCTTCATCATGGAGCTCGACGACGAGCACCTGATCCACACCACCTACGACGACATCATGGGCGCCGAGGCGGACGAGGAGGAGCTGGGGAACTTCTTCGGCGGGCTGAAGAGTTTCCTGGACGGGTGAGCATCCGGCCGGCCGCGGGCCTTGATTTCGGTGGCAAGCCGGGTCGGCGCTTTGTAGTTTTCCCCAACTCTCGGGCCATTCCGGACATCTTCCCTTGGTCGCCGGCCGGGAGCATCCCCTGCCGGACCGAAAAACCCACTCGTTCCATGAACTTCCGACATCTCCTGCTGCCCTTGCTTCTGGCACTGCCGTCGCAGGCCATGATCTTCGGCACGGAGGAGTTTTCCTATACCGACGGGAGCATCGCCGGGCGCAACGGGGGCAGCGGATTCAACTACGACCACTTCGACCAGGCGGTCACCACGACCCCTTCCGACTGGGACGTGCTGTTCGGCGCTCCCGCGGTGGCCGGCGGCAAGCTGGTCACCAACAACTCGGGGGCCAAGCGCGAGTACAACGGCGACATCGAGGGTGTCGGCAGCGGGGCCAACGACGGACAGGACAACCACGAGCGCAGCGGGGCCATCCGCGGAACGGGGCGCGTCTTCTACCGCTTCGAGATGACCCGCAGTCCCGGCGGCACGTGGAGCGGCGCGAGTTCCTACGATTTCGGCACCGAACGGATCTTCTTCGGCGTGCCCGGCGTGGTCAATCCGGTCTCCGGAAACTACGAGTACGGCTGCGAGATCAGCGCCACCGGCACCCGCTATTTCAGCGGCATCCCGGCGGACGGGACCGCGCGCACGATCATCACGGTGCTCGATTTCGACCGCGACTTCATCGGCATCTGGGTCGATCCCGGCGCCGGTGACTTCTACAATGCCGCCACCGGTGCGAACTCCTGCGATGCCGGGGGGGCTTACACCGGCAACAACTGGTCCACGGCCGTCCGCTTCGGATCCGGTGCCGCCTGCGAATGGGACAACCTCGAAGTGGCCACCGCATGGAGCGACTTCACCTTGGCCGATCCGGACAGCGACGACGACGGCATGCCCGACGCCTGGGAAACGGCGAACGGACTGGTGGTCGGCATCAATGACTCGCTGCTCGATGCCGACGACGACGACCTTACCAATCTTGACGAACACCGCGCCGGCACCGACCCGCAGGATCCGGACAGCGACGGCGACACCTTTTCGGATGGCGCGGAAGATGCCGCCGGGACCAACCCCTTGAACGCCTCCAGCTATCCCGGCGCGATCCATCCGCCGGGCCTGGTCGGCGGCGAGCGCTTCGACTACCCGGACGGCCCGGTTGCGGGCAAGACCGGCGGGCTCTACTGGGACTTCGACAATTCCACGGAGAACGATCCGTTCACCGGCCACACCGGCACGATCTC
The DNA here is from genome assembly GCA_027491155.1 of Verrucomicrobiaceae bacterium. Taxonomy (GTDB): domain Bacteria; phylum Verrucomicrobiota; class Verrucomicrobiia; order Verrucomicrobiales; family Akkermansiaceae; genus Haloferula. The sequence continues at coordinate 26,656 of JAIXWR010000004.1, read as the reverse complement.
GGATTGGGATGCCCTGTTCGGCGCACCGCAGGTGACCGGCGGGGTGCTGGTCACCCAGGACAGCGGGGCCAAGCGGGAATACAACGGGCCCGGCGAAGGGGCCGGCGCCGGCTCCGACGAACGCGCCGGAGCGGTCAACGGGGAGGCCGCTTTCAGTTCGCATGTCGTCTATTACAAGTTCGAGATGACCCGCTCGGCGGGCACCACCTGGAGCGGCGCGAGCTCGTATGACTTCGGCGCGGAGCGCTATCTCTTCGGCGTGCCGGGCGCGGCGAATCCGGTCTCCGGCGTCCGCGAGTTCGCCATCCACGACCTCAACACCGACCAGTGGGCCTACTCCGGCATCGTCCCGGTTCCCGGCGTGAAATACTCGCTGGTCGCCAAGCTCGACTTCGATGCCGACGTCGCCGCGCTTTACCTGAATCCCGACCTCAACGCCGCGGAAAGCGCGAATGTCCCGGTCGCCAGCTATCCTCACACCAGCGACAACTGGTCGAGCTCCATCCGCCTCGCTTCCGGCGGCACCGGCGCGGTGCAGTGGGACAATGTCCGCGTCGCCCATTCGTGGGCCGAGCTCAACGACGGGCCGCCGGTGGCGAACGATGACGTCGCGACCATGCAGCACCTCGGCAAGGCCCGCTTCGAGGTGCTGGAGAACGACACCGGCTTGCTCGCCGCCTCCACCTTGACCGTGCTCAGCCCGCCGTCCCACGGCACGGCGACCGTGAAACCCGACGGCACCATTTTCTATCAGCATCTCTCGGGCACCCCGGCTTCGGACTCCTTCGTTTACCGGATCCAGGGAGCCGGCAGCACGTTCACGGACACGGCCACGGTGACGGTGAACTTCACCGCCGCCCCGCGCTTCAACTCCGCCTTCGTCGAAATGCCCGCCTCACCTCCGGTCGGCGCGCTGCGGATCGAGGACGCCTTTCCCGGCATCAACTTCGACTCGCCGCACGGCTTCAGCACGGTGCCGGGGGATGCCTCGAAACTCTTCGTCGCCGAAGGGGACGGCCGGATCTACCTGATTCCCGACGTCAACGCGCCGGCCAAGGTCCTCGTGCTCGACCACAGCGCCTCGGTCGCTCACGACAACAACGAGCTCGCGATGAAGGGCATCGCCGCCCATCCCGACTGGGCGAACAACGGCCGGATCTACGTCACCTACAACTCGGCCGCCGGCACCGTCCGGCTTTCGCGCTTCACCTGTCAGACCAGCCCGCCCTACACCGCGGGCCCGGAGGAAATCCTCATCGAGCAGGACAACGACGACCTCTACCACAACATCGGGACCTGCGAGTTCGGCCCCGACGGCTACCTTTACGTCGCCTTCGGGGACGAGGGCACTCAGGACGACGCCCACAACAACTCCCAGCACGTCGATCGCAACCTGTGGTCGTGCATCATCCGCATCGACGTCGACAAGCGCCCGGGCAGCCTGCCGCCGAACGCGGATCCCGGGCCCGACGCCGATCCCGCCGGCAACGACGCCGACCTCGTGATCCCGCGACCCGCCGGGGTGGCCCGCTATGCCATCCCGCCCGACAACCCGCTGGTCGGCGTGAACTCCTTCAACGGCGTCGAGATCGATCCCGCCAAGGTCCGCACCGAGATTTTCGTCACCGGCCTGCGCAATCCATGGCAGTTCTCCGCGGAAGACCTGGACGGCAACGGCAGCGTGGACGAACTCTGGGTGGCCGACGTCGGCCGCAGCGCCCGCGAGGAACTCACCGTCTTCCTCCCCGGTGGCAACGGCGGCTGGGGCTGGCGCGAGGGAAGCCAGGCCGGCCCGCGCACGGGGAACCTGCTCAACGGCGCACCTCAATCCGCGGCGACGCTGACCGCACCCTTGTGGGACTACACCCACGGCGGCGGTGCTTATCAGGGCCAGTCGATCACCGGCGGCTTCATCTACCGCGGCACCTCGCTGCCCGGCCTTACCGGCAAGTATGTCTGCGCCGACTACGTCTCCGGGAACCTCTGGAGCGTCCAGCGCGGTGCCGGCCCGCCGGTGGTGGACCGCCTGGCCGGCGAGGTCGCCATCGTCGGACTGCTGCCCGATCCCGCCGGCGACGGGATCCTGCTGCTCGACCGCGGCAACAACGGCGTCAACCCCGGCACGGGGAGCATCAAGCGGCTGACGCTCGGCAGCGACGACAGCAGCGTCCCGCCGACGCTTTCCGCGACCAACTTCTTCGCCGACCTTGCCGACCTCACCCCGAATCCCGGCGGCCACTTCTACGAGCCGAACCTCCGCTTCTGGTCCGACCACGCGGAAAAGAAACGCTGGTTCCTGATCCAAAACACGACGGATACCGTAGCTTACTCGAAGGACGCGCCGTGGACCTATCCGGCCGGCATGATCTGGGTGAAGCATTTCGACTACCCGACCCAGTGGGAAAGTTTCACCCGCACCATCGACGGCCAGTCGCGGACCGACCGACGTCCGCTCGCCGGTTCGCCGCGACGCCGGTTGGAGACACGCTTCCTCGTGAAGACCGCGACCGGCAGTTACGGCCTCAGCTACCGATGGAATACGGCCGGCAGCGACGCGCTGCTGGTCGATGACGACGGCGAAAGCGTGCCGCTGACTATCACGCTCGACGGCGCTCCATCCAACCTCACCTGGGACATCCCTTCGCGGGCCGCCTGCATCACCTGTCACACGCCGGAAGCCGGCCACGCGCTGTCGTTCAACACCCGCCAGCTCAACCTGGCCGGCAGCATCGCGGGCGTGTCGGGGAACCTGCTCGGCGTGCTTTCCCAGACCGGCTACCTCGCCGGGCTGACTGCCGATCCGGTCACGCTGCCGCGCCACTACCGGCCGGATGAAAGCGCGCAGTCGCTGGAAACGCGGGTCCGGTCCTACCTCGACGTGAACTGCGCGTATTGCCACCAGTCCGGCGGCACCGGCGGCGGGAACTGGGACGGCCGCGCGTCCTTGTCGCTGCTGGAGACGGGCCTGCTCAACGGTGTGACCGTCGAGGCCCCGCTCGATCCCGCCCACCGGCTGGTGGTCGCGGGCAACGTGCCGCATTCGATCCTCTTCAACCGCCTCGCCGGGGCGAACGGCTACACCCGGATGCCGCCGCTCGCCACCGCCGTGCCCGACCGCGAGGCCGAGGAACTGGTCGCCGCGTGGATCCGCCAGGAAGTCCATCCCTACGCGACCTACGATGAATGGCGTAGCGCGAAGTTCGGCAACAACACCTCGCCGCAGGGCGTGCAAGGTGCGAATCCGGAAGGCGACGGCCTCGACAACTTCGGCGAGTGGGTCTTCGGCACCGATCCCGCGGCGATCGACGACTTCCGCGCGACGCCGCAACTCCTGGTGGTCGCCCCGCAGTCCGGCGTGTTCCGCTTTACCCACCGCCGTCTGCGCATGCACGCGACCGCCGGGATTCAGTACCGCTACCGGATCAGCGACGACCTGATCGGCTGGACGGACGTGACGGTTGCCGAAGAATCCGTCGCTGTCAGCGGGACCGATCCGGCTTACGAGGTCGTGACCGTCTCGCTCCCGCCCGGTGCCGCCACCGGCGCGTCGCGGCTGTTCGTGAAGGTCGAGGTGGATCCGTGATCCTGAAGACGCTGATGGGAACAACGAAAGGGACGAAATTGACGAAATTGAAGAGATGGGTGTGAAGGAGCCGGATGCCTCTTGCGGGGGTTCCTTTCCAGTCAATCGATGTTTTGATTTTCGCGTGGTTTCGCAGGTTTCGTTGTCGCCCCATTCCCATTCCGGGTGATTCGCCGCCGGCTTGGATCGACGCGGTGCAGGCAGTCCGGTATCAAGACCGCGTGCGAGACGACCGGCCCAGCAACACCGCCACTTTGGTGGCGCGGAGCATCGTGCTGGCCTCGGAGGACGAGAAGCTCCGCAAGCTGGTCGCGGCGGGCGAGGCGGAGATTCTCCGGCGCATCCTTGGTTCGGGTGGAGCCTTCGGGCTGACCCGGCGGAACGCCCTGGCACGGGCGGCCTTCTTCCGCGGCATGGACTTGATGGTGCCGGGGATCGTCCCGCACTACCTCGCCCGCAAAAGGCGGATCGAGACCGGGGTCAGGGAGGCGCTGGCCGGTGGTGCGCGCCGCGTGGTGATCGCGGGCGCGGGTTTCGACACGCTGGCCTGGCGGCTGCACGCGGAGTTCCCGGAGGTGGATTTCCTGGAGCTGGATCATCCCGCGACGCAAGCCGTGAAGCGCCGGGCCACGGGTGGGGCGGCGAACTTTTCCTTCGCGACGCTCGACCTCGCGACGCGATCCTTGCGGGAGTTGCCGGAGCTGGAGCCCGGGCCCTCCACGGTCTTCGTCGCCGAGGGTCTGACGATGTATCTCCGCGAGGAGCGGGTGGCGGCTTTGCTGCGGGACTTCGCGAGCCTCGCGGGACCGGCGGGGCGGGTGATCTTCACCTTCATGGAGGAAAACGAGGCGGGCTCGATCGGCTTCCGCGGCCAGAACCCGCTGGTCGCGGCCTGGCTGAAATGGCGCAGCGAGCCCTTCCTCTGGGGCATCCGGCGCGACCGTTTACCGGACTTTCTCGCGTCTTGCGGTCTCGTGAATCCGGAGGTGGCCGATGACGCCTCCTTGCGCGACGAGATCCTGGCTCCGCACGGGCTCGGTGAAATCCGCCTCGCCCGCGGCGAGTGTGTCTGCCTCTGTTCTCCCATCGCGAGATGACCGGCGGCCCTCGCAACTCGAAGCGGAACAAGAGATAGAGGAAGGGCGGGTCTGGGAAGCCAGGCGATGGGTTTTGCACCTTGACGCCCCGGGAGCGTGCGACCATACCCAAGCACCATGAAAAAATTTCTATCCATCTTCCTTTGCCTGGGAGCTTTTGCGATTTCCGAAGCGGCAGGCAGGGCTCCGAAACCTCCCAAGGGGGTCTTCACCGTGGATACCTACGCCGAAGCCAAGTCCAAGGCCGCTTCGGAGGACAAGCTGCTCGTTTACATGTGGAGCGAACTCGAGTCCTCATGCCCGAAATGCTCTGCGGGTACGGACGCGGCCATCAAGTCCTACAAGTCCAACAAGGGAACCGTCCTGGTTTTCGGAGAAGGGAAGGACACGAGCCACGCGCCGGCCAGCCTGCGGGGCGCCCTGGGCGAGGCGACCAAGAAGGGAAATGCCATTCCGATCGTCATCATCGTCGACCCGAAGACCGAGAAAATGCTCGCTTCCGCAAGCTACGCCCAGTTTGCGGAGGACGACCGCGTCTTCAAGAAGCTCTTGAAGGAGGCTGAAGAGGCGAAAGAAGAAGGTGACGGCGATAAGGATCCTTGAAACCGGCCGAACCGGTGGTCCGGGTCGGAATCCCGCGGGGGCTCCTTGAAATCCGCCTCGCCCGCAGCGAGTGGGTCTGCCTTTGATTCTCCATCGCGAGATGATCGGCATCCTTTGCAACGACATCCACTCGAAGCTGAACCCGACGCGGGTGGCGCGGGTGCTTCGTCCGGCTTCGGAGGCGGAGGTGGTGGCGGCCTTGAAGGAGGCGGCTGCGGATGGGATGGCGGTGTCGATCTGCGGGGCGCGTCATGCGATGGGCGGCCAGCAGTTTGGCGAAGGGACCTTGTTGCTGGATCTTACCGGTCTAACAGATCTGGGTGAGCTGGACCGCGAGCACGGCACCATCGAGGCCGGGGCGGGTTTGAAATGGCCGGAACTGATCGAGGGACTCCACGCTCGGCAGGCGGGGGAGGAAGTCGTGTGGAGCATCCGCCAGAAGCAGACCGGCGCGGACGACCTGACCTTGGGCGGCTCGCTCGCGGCGAACATCCACGGCCGTGGGCTGGATTTCAGGCCGATCATCGGCGATGTGGAGGCTTTCACGCTGGTCGATGCCGCGGGCGAGGTGCGGCGCTGCAGCCGGGAGGAGAACGCGGAGTTGTTCCGGCTGGCGATCGGTGGCTACGGGTGCTTCGGCGTGATCACCTCGGTCTGCCTGCGGCTGGCGCCGCGGATGAAGATGGAGCGCTTGGTGGAAGTGACGACGATCGACCGCTTGCTGCCCGCGCTGGAAACGCGGATGGCGGAGGGCTGCCGTTTCGGCGACTTCCAGTTTTCGATCGACGAGCGTTCGCCGGATTTCCTGCGCCGCGGTGTCCTTTCGAGCTACCGGCCGGTCGCGCCGGACCGCGAGATGCCGGAGCGGCGGGAGGAGCTGGAGCGGCATCATTGGGAGGAATTGATCCGGCTGGCGCACGACGACCGGGCGAAGGTCTTCGAGGTGTATTCGTCGTTCTACCTGCGGACCCACGGCGCACTCTACTGGTCGGACACGCATCAGCTCAGCGTCTATCTCGACGACTACCATGCGGAGCTCGACCGGGAGTGCGGCGCGTTGGTGCCGGCCAGCGAGATGATCAGCGAGTTGTATGTTCCGCGGGAGCGGCTGGTGGAGTTCATGGCGGCGGCGGCGGGGCGCTTGAAGGACGGCGCGGTGCCGGTGATCTACGGCACGGTGCGTTTGATCCGCCGCGACGGGGAAAGCTTCCTGGCCTGGGCGCGGGAGGACTTCGCCTGCGTGATCTTCAACCTGCACGTCGAACACGACGAGGCGGGGATCGAGGCGGCGGCGGGGGCTTTCCGCGACCTGATCGACCTCGCCTTGTCCTTCGGCGGGAGTTTCTTCCTCACCTATCACCGCTGGGCTCGCTGCGACCAGATCGAGCGGGCCTATCCGCAGTTCGCGGAATTCCTGCGCTTGAAGGAGAAGCACGATCCCGAGGGGCGCTTCCAGAGCGAGTGGTGGCGGCATCACCGGAACCTTTTCGAAATGCCGTGACGATCCACGAACCGGCGACCTTGGCGACCGACCTGCTGCTGGCGGGGCTCGGCGGCTGGCTGGCATGGCGGCTGCGGCGGCAGGTGACGTCGGAGAACCGCGCGGCGATCGGGTGGTGCGCCGCGATGGGGGCGATGGCGGTATCGGCGTTGGTCGGCGGACTGTATCACGGGTTCGCGCCGAACTTTTCCGCGGCGGTGGACGCGGTCTGGTGGCGGCTGGTGCTGGCCTTGATCTGCGGGATGGGCCTGACGATGGCGATGAGCCTGATCCACGAGATCGGTCCGCGCGGGCGGGGCTGGACGGGGGTGGTGGGCGTGAAGTTCCTGCTGTCGCTGGCCGCGGTGATGGCGTGGCCGGATTTCCGGGTGGCGATGATCGATTACGGTCTGGCGATGCTGGCGTGGGTGGTCGCCGCGTTGGTGCTGCGGCGGAAGTGGAGCGCGTGGATGCTTGCGGGTGTGGGATTGTCGGCGGTGGCGGGATGGGTGCAGCAGTCGGGCTGGGGACTTTCGCCGGGCTTCAATCACAATGACGTGTTCCATGTGATCCAGGCCCTGGCGCTGGTCGGATTTTACCGGGCGGGGTGCGGGTTGGGCGGGGCGGGGAGGTAGGATGTCGGGGAGCGCTACGGTCGGACGACGGCGTTGGTCCACAGCGATGGGAGTGAAGTCGCAGACCCACTCCGCCACCGTTCCGGTTGACGCGGCCTCTGAGGCTTCATTGATCGGATCGATGATCGCGTAAAAGGTTTCGATTGATCGGCTGGTGGCATCCGGTCCAGCATTGTCAGGTTGAAGGGCGTGTGCCGCCGGAGCACTGCCCCGGGACGATATCTTCCGGAATTCACACCCTGCGACCCAAGCAACTCCCATGAAAAGCAACAAGGGCACGTGCAAGACATCGTCGCTGATGGAGTGCGTCGAGGGTTGGACCGCGCGGCGGCCGATTCTGGGGAATGCCTACTTCACCTCGCTCCGGGACGATGCGATGAGCCGCGGGCGCTTCGTGCGGTCGCAGAAGCAGTTTTTTTTCGCCGTGCGCTACTTTTCGCGGCCGATGGCGGCGCTCACGGCGCGGATGCCGGATTCGGCGTCACGGCAGGGGCTTATCCACAACCTGTCCGAGGAGCACGGCTTCGACGACGAAGGGGTTCAACCCGGCTTCGATCCGGCGCTGGCGCACGACCTGACCTTTCTCGCCTTCCTGCGGACGCTGGGGATCGGCGGCGCGGAGATGGCGAAGGAGCGGGAGGGACCGGAAGTCCGGGCATTCAACACGGGGCTGATTGGAGCCTGCATGATGGAGCGGGTCGAGACGGCCTTCGGCTGCATGGGCACCATCGAGTATGCCTTTGCCGACATCTGCGAGCTGATCGGCCGCAAGGTGGTCGAGCGCGGCTGGATCGCGCCGGACGAGCTGGTGCACTACAAGCTGCACGCGCAGATCGACAAGCGCCATGCGGCGGACTTTTTCAAGGTGGTGGACGGCGCGTGGAACCGCGACGCGTCGGCAAGGGCGGCGGTGGAGGACGGGATCGTGCTCGGACTGCACCTGTTCAACCGGCTCTACGAAGACCTTCATGCGGCCGCCAGCGATGAACCCTGAAGCCCTGCCCCGGCTCGCGCCGGAACTGCTGCGCGACTGCCACGGCCGGCAGGCCTGGCGGCATGGCGCGCGGTTGCTGAGCTTCCTCGTGCTCTATGCGGTGGCGGCCGTGGTAGCCGTGATGGCGGCGGAACGGGTGAGCGCCTGGTGGCAGTTCCTGCTGATCGCCCCGGTCTATCTGCTGGCGGCGGCGTCCTTGCACGGGATCAGCCTGTTCACGCACGAGGCGGTGCACGGCACGCTGTCGCGGAACCGGATCCTGAACGACCTGTTAGGCGCGGCTTGCGCGATCCCGGTCTTGCAGAATTGCTCGGCCTACCGGGTGCTGCATTTGCGGCATCACGCGCATCTCGGCGAGGAGGGCGATCCCGACCACTACGCGAACTACACCCGCTGGACCTGGCTGGTTTTTTGCATGAACTGGGCGCGGCTGCTGGTTGGCTATCCGGTGTATATCGTTGCAATCCCGATTCTTGGCTTCAAGCACGGCACGGCGGCGGCGCGGGCCGGCATCGTGGCGGAAGTGGCCGCGACGGCCGCCTTGATCGCGGCGGTCTGGCTTTCACCGCTGCCCGCGGTCTGGCTGTGGCACGGCTGGGTGATCCCGATGTTGTTCATCAACACGATGGTGAACATCCGCGGGATGAGCCAGCACACCTTGTTGGAGGAAGCCGACGACGAGATCCGCGGCACGCGCAGCATCCTGACGGTGCCGCTGGTGCGCTACTTCATGTGCAACGAGAACTACCATCTGGAGCATCACCTGTATCCGGGGGTGCCGTGGCATCATTTGCCGGAGGTTCACAAGGCGCTGGCGGGAGAGTTGAAGGAACGGGGTGCGCCGTACATTCCGTCCTACGCGTCGTTCGTGCGGGAGTTCACCCTTGGCAGCTTGAAGCGCAGCCCGCTCGGATGGCGCCGGGCGTCGAAATGAGCGCGGGACCGGAGGAATGGGCGCGGCGGGCGGCGTCGCTGCCGCTGGCCTTTGCGCAGGTGAGGGAAGATCCGCGGCTCGACCTGGAGCTCGCGCGATCGATCCCGGAGGGCGGCACGGTGGTGATGATTGCGTCCGGCGGCGAAACCGCGGCCTGCCTCGGTCGCTTGCCGCTGCGGCTGGTGGCGGTGGACATGAATCCGGCGCAGTTGGCCTTGGCGCGGGTGAAATGGCGGCTGGCCGGGACTGAGGCAGCGGAGGAGGTGGCGGCGCTGTTAGGTCACCTGCCGATGCCGGCGGTGGAGCGGAGGCGGCGGATGAAGGATTTGTTAGATCAGCTGGATCTGGAAGAGGAGGTCTTCGGTCCGCCGGAGTGGATCGCGGAGCGCGGGGTGGATCACGGCGGGCGCTACGAAGTCTGCTTTGCCGAACTGCGGGCCCGGTTGGAGCCGTGGCGCGGGGAGTTGCAGGCGATGCTGAACTCGGAGAGGCCGCTGGTGGACTTCGGCGGCGCGTGGCTGGACGAGGCCTTCGGGAAAGTGATGTCACTGGATAACCTGGTGTGTCTTTTCGGAAAGGAAGCGACGCAGAACCCGCGGCGGAGTTTCAGCGATCACTTCGCGGAACGGACGCGGGAGGTGATCGGGCGCATGCCGCCGCGTTCGAATCCGTTTCTTTGGCAGATCCTGGCCGGTTGTTTTGCGCCGGGATGCCGTTACGACTGGCTGGAGGAGGATCGTCCGATGATCGCGGAGGTGGAGTGGCGGCAGGGGAAGATGGACGCGGTGCTCGATTCGATGTCGGCGGAGAGCGCGGACCTGGTGCATCTCTCGAACATCCTCGACTGGCTCTCGCCGGGAGAAGCGGAGGCGACCTTGCGCAGTGCGTGTCGGGTGCTGAAGCCGGGCGGGCGGGTCATCGTGCGGCAATTGAACTCGACGCTGGAGATCGGCGGACTCGATGCGGGCATCGCGTGGGACGTGGAACGGGGCAAGGCGATGGAGGCGAGGGACCGCAGCTACTTTTACCCCCGCATCCATGTCGGGAGCCGGGCATGAAACTGCATCGTTTCACGGAGGAGGTTCCGCCGGCAACGGGGCGGGCGCTGGCGGAGTTCGAGCGGGAGTTCACCTATCCGCTGGGGCCGACGGAGCGCTTCCGGATTTCGCATGGCGAGGATTACCTGCCCTTCTTCCGGGCGATCGGGGACGCGGAGCTGCTGGCGATGGAAGAGGCGGGCAGGATCGTCGGCGGGATCGCGCGGGTGCGTCGGCGGCTGGAGTTCCGGCGAGGAGAGGGCGCGATGGCGGAGGCATCGTTGGCGCATTATCTCTGCGATCTGAAAGTGGCCTCAGTAGCGAGGGGGACGGCGGTGCTGGCGCGGCTGATCGGCGAGACCAAGCGTGAGATTGAAGCAAGCGACAGCCGCGCGTGTTACTGCGTCGTGATGGCGGGAACCGGGCGTTTGCCCACGGACTACACGGGTCGGCTGGGCGTGCCGCGCTTCGAGAAGGTGGGGGAGATTGTGATCCTGCGGATTTCGCCGGGCGGGCCTTTCGTGAAGAGAGGTCAGGTCATTTCGCTGAAGGATTTCGCGGTGCTGCGCGGGCGGTTGGCTCGTCCCGGCTACACGGCGACGGGCGGGGAAAGCGCGTATCGTTCGTGGATGTCCCCCTTGCCGCTGGTCACGCCGGACGGCGATGCCTGTGGGATGCTGGAGGACACGCGGCGCGACAAGCGCTTGTGGCTGGAGTCCGGCGGCGAACTGGTGTCCGCGCATCTGTCGGGCTTTGCCTATGCGACGCCAGAGGCGGGAGCGGATCTGCTGGCGGCCGCCGTGGTGCGGGCGCAGGGCCCCTTTTTCGTCGCCCTGCCGGTGCGGCAGATGGAGGTCGTCAGGCCGCTGTTAGAAGGCTTGAACTTCACCGAGTCGGCGGCGTGGGTCTTTGGCCACGGGCTTGAGATGGAACACGACTGGTGGGTGGATACGGCGGAGATTTGAGGGGAGGCCCCTCCTCCAGGCATCAGTCTGGCGAAAAGATGCTTCGTGATACCTTTCCGTTCTCGATGAGGAAGATGAGGGAAGTGCAACTTCTCTCCTTCTGAGAAAGAAGTGAAACGTGGATACGATCAAAGCCGCCGGATTCGTCTTCGGAGATCAGTGGCATTTCGTAGGGGCTGCCTTCGTATTGCTGTTTCACGATATCCACAATGGCCGAGGCATCCGTGCCGGGTTTCGCCTTCAGCATCGCGGAGCGCAAGAGGCGTTCCGAGGGCGGGGGCAGGAGGAAATTCGCCGCGAGAATGGCGAAGACGATCAAGGCGAAAACCGGGGCGGACTTCGGAAAGCAGGCTCGCCAGGCAAGGCTGAAGACCAGCGTAGCCAGCAGGCAGAAGGCGAAGTATGCGTAGGTGAACGCAACGACTCCGAACATTTGATCCGCGATGTAGGCCACGAACGCAACCAGGGAGACGAGCAGCACGAGGGGGATGGAAAACATCATTTTCATGCGGAGGGACGGGTTTGTTGCAGGATGTTCCTTGTCCAACGGGGAGTCCGAGCCGGGTGACTTGATCCGGCAAGCCATGGCGATGGCAAGGATGCCGAGGAAGAGTCCGACGGCAAGCACCAGGACGAGGGGGTTGAGCAGAAGATTCATGGGGTTCATGGGAGTGATGTCAGGGAGATTCGGTTTCGGGGATGCCTTGGGTTTTCATCCATTCGTGGGCGGCGGCGGGGTCGAGATTCAGCCAGCTCTCGCCGACCTCGCGCAGGGCGGCCTGGCGCAGGGTGGGGTCTTCGATTTCAAGGGCCCATCGGGCGGCGGATGGCGGCTCCATCTTGGCGACGACGCCGGCGAATTCCTTGATCGATTCGTCGCGCGTGGGGCCGCGATCCATGGTGCCGAGATGATTGGCGGCGGCATTGAAGTCCTGCTCGGTCCAACTGCGGATGGCGCTGGCGATGGTCTTGGGGAGATCCCCGGCGGGCAGGGCTTCCTTCATCCACGCGGTGGCGGCGGCGGGATCCCGTTGCATCAGGACGGACGGGTTTTCGCGGAGGAAGGCGGCGATCTCGTCATCGCTGAGTTGCAAGGCGGCGGATTGCTCGCGAAGGGCCGCGACGCTGGCGGTGTTGAGGCTCGAACGCATGAGGATCTTGCTGATGGCCGGACGAAACTCCGCGTAGCGGGGATCGGGAAGCGCTGCGGCGAGATCCGCCTTGGCCGTGTCTGGCATGGGGATGTCGGCGATGGTTTGTCCCATGCCGCTGCGCGGGAAGGCGGCGGGATTTTCGAGCAGGTAGTCGAGGCCTCGCCGCGGATCGTGGGCGAGAAGACCGAAGGCGATTTGGCGTTGATAGGCGGTCTTGGGGCCTTCCCCGATCGATTGTGTATCGAGCCACTGCATGGCGGCGGCCGGGTCCCGCATCGCGAGCTGGCCGAAGATCGAGACCTGGAGGCCACCCATCGGGGAGTCGAGGTTCAGGTCCTTACGTTCGAGGATCCGCAGCGGGTCTTTCTCGGATGCGAGCAGATAGATCATGAGGCGGGCGGTGGAGTTGCCATCGGCCGGAGGAAACAGGGGGCCGCTGGAGCCGAGGCGGTCGGCCACGGCGATCGCTTCTTCGAGGCCGAGGTCGCCGATGACCTTGATCACGCCAGGAAGGGCGCGGAAGAAGGCGGCCGGGCTTTCCTGCATGTCGCCGATACCGGAAATCATCTCCTTCATTTCCCGGGCGGCCCGCGCGACCCGTTCCTCGAATTCGGGAGTGCCCGGGGCGTGAGTTTCATTTTTGTTCAGCCGCTTGTTAGAGAGGCTTGCGGGAGGGCGGGTGTCATCACTTGGCGGGAGCCTGTCTTTCGATGCTCTGGAGGCATCCGGGCGCAGCGATTCGAGGCGCTGGTCGAGGGAGCGGTTGCGCCCGAGTTGGACGACGATCACCGCGCCGCAGATCAAGGCGGCGGCGATGGCGGGAAAGAGGGTGGAAATTCTCATGGCGGTGGCGGATGGCGGTTGAAGCCGTTAGTCAGCGGCCTTCTTCCGGGAGGAGATCGGCGGGAAGCTCGCGGCGGGCGGCATCCGGAAACTCCCTGAGCCAACTCGCGGCGATGTCGCGGCGGGTTTTGTCCCTCAGCGCCGCGTCGCCAATCTGAGCGGCCGCTTCGAGACCCGACTGGTGTCCCTTGGTGAAGGCGAGCCATGTGGAGCGGGTGGCCAGGGACTGGTCTTTCACGATCCCCGATGGCTGGGCGCGGATCCAGTCGGCGGGATCCTGGCCGAGTTCCATTTGTTCGCCGAGGATGTTGCGGATTTTCTCGGCCGCGGCTTGCGGCTCGATGTGCCCGACGATCCAGTCGGCCCGCGTGGCAAAGGGGACTCGCTCGGCCTTGGAGAGGAATGAAAGCATGCGGGCGTTCAGGGCATCGTTGTCGTTTTCGGGGACGAAACGGGCGAGGAAGGCACGGGCGGCGGCGAGATCGCGATCGGCGGCGATGATTTCGCTGGCGGCATCGATCAGGCGTTCCTTCGGGCCATCCTGCAGTTCGGTCGCAATCAATTGGTCGAGCAAGCGGGAGTCGCCCGTTTCCAGATAAGCCGCGGTGAGAGCCGGAATGAGTTTGCCGGCGATCCGGGAGGTGCTGCGTTCCTCCGGCGTCATTGCCGCTGCAATTTCGAGCGCTTGTTGTGGGCGTTTGCTGGCCATGCCGGCGGCCATTTCCGAAAGAAGGAAGGGTGCTGTTTGACTATCGACGCCCTTGCCTAACAGCTCGCCTTTCGCGTCCATTTCCCGGAACCATGCGAGGGCGGCATCCGGATCGGACTCCGCCCAGCGGCGCGCGACGTCGCTCCAGGCACCGGATTTCAGGTCCTGGCGGATCAGGCTTTCGAGGCTCTGCCGGTAGTCCGTTTCCGGAGCGAAGCTGCCGAGCATCTGGAGAGCGACGGCTTTCGCCTCGGCGCTGCCCGGGTGGGCTTCGATGTCCTTCATCAACTGCGCGTGCCGGGCGGGATCCATGTTGGCGACGGGCGTGAGGACGCGGATCATGCCGGCCATGTCCTGTTCCCTGACGACTTTCATGAGGTCGGTGAGGAATGTGTCCGCCTCGATGGGGCGCTTCGTGTTTTCCAGCAGGTCGCGGAATGTGGGGCGGTTGCTGACGGTCGTCGCAGGCGCACGACGCGAGGGGGACGTAGTGGCGAGAGGGTCAGGCGCCGGGCGGCTTTCCAGGGTGGTGATTTCGGACTGGAGCCGGGTGGCCTTGCCTTCCAGTTGGAGGATCGGGATCAGGCCGATCGCGATGACAGCGGCGGCGGTGATGGCGGAGGACTTGGCGGTGCTCATGGTCAGGAGCGTGTTGGTGAGGACGGTGGAGGTGGTGATGCCGGAGGAGGCGGCGAGGGCTTTGGTGGCGAGGGTCTGGGTGGCGAGGGGTGCGGCTTTGGCGAACTCGGCGGAGAGGCCGGTGGCGATGACGGGCACGCTGAGGGCGATGCCACGGCTGCGGAGTAGGGTGGCGAGCTTTTCGAGGGCGCGCTTGAGCTGCATCTTGCAGGCGGCCTCGGACTTGCCGGTGGAGCTGGCGATTTCGGCGAAGCGTTTGCTTTCAAAGAAGCGCTGGATGATGAGCGCGCGGTCTTTCTCGGCGAGTTGGTCGAGCGAGGCATCGAGCGCCGGGAGGGCCTCGCGCCAAGCGGCGGAGTCATCGGCGGAGTCATCGGCGGTGGTGGTTGGAGGCTCGCTGGCAAGGGCTTCGAGTTTCCTCTGGTGGCGCATTTCGGAACGCATGGTTTTGGCGCATTCGAGTTGGGTGGTGCGGAAGACCCACGCGGAGAGGTTCGGGTGGGAGCGCAGCGAGGCGGCCTTGCGGGCGAGCAGGGCGAAGACGTTCTGAGTGATTTCCTCGGCGCTGGCAGGGTTGCCGGTGCGGCGGAGGGCGCTGGTGAAGACGAGGCCGGCGAAGCGGTCCACCAAGGCACGGAAGGTCGCGTCCTTTCCGCCCGACCGGCAGTAGGCGTCGATCAACGCCTTCGGGTCGTCTTGCTTTTCAGATGCCGTTTCCTCGTCGATCCAGTCCATGGGCGGTTTCAATCGGGTAGCTCCCCCTTTTTGGAGAAAGTAACAAAGAGTTTCCCGGGGTGGGGGCGGAAACCCCGTCCGCCGGAGATTTTCATCGCCTCCGGAAGGCACCGGGGTTCACGCCTGCCGCGGCTCGGGTTCCGGGGCGGGATCGGATTCGTCGGACTCCCGCTGTTCCACTTTCCGGATCAGCAGGAGGTAGGAAACGGTGCCGATGAGGTAGAGGATGCCGGTGGTGACGAAGACCTGCCAGTAGGGCAGGTGGTGGGCGCGGAGCAGTTCGAAGGTGCGGGCAGCGAGCCACCAGGCGCCGCTCCAGATCGCGCCGCTGCAAGCGCTGATGAGTTCGCGGTTGCGTTCGCCGACGTAGCTCATCGTCAGCTCGCTGGTCGAGGGACCGGCCATGCTCATCAGCGGCTGGCGGAGGATGAAGCAGCCGATGGCGAAGGGCAGCGCCCACGACGCGGCTTTCCACAGCTCGGTCAGGCCCATCGCGAGCAGCAGGAAGACGGCGATGCTCTGCACCCCGAGGATCGCGCCGCGCCAGCCAAGCCGGCGTTTGACTTCGGGAACGATCAGGCCGGCGATCAGCACCAGCACGTTGCTGACCGAGCCGTAGGCGGAATAGGCGGTCGAGCTGAGATGGTGAACGTGGCTGAAGAAGAGGTTGAGGAACTGGATGCTGAGGCCCGCGCCGGTGGCGATGCAGACGGTGGGGATGAGTGCTCGCGTGAGCACCGGCCAGTCCTCGCGGTGGATGTGGAGCCAGTGCCTGGCGGTGGAGTTTTCCGGGACGGGATCGGGCAGGCGGGCGTAGAACAGGGGCGAGGCGAAAGCGGCGACGGTCAGGATCAGCAGGGTCGAGTATTCGTCGAAGACCAGGTGGAAGCCGCCGAAATCGAGGCGGCCGATGCCCTGCAGCACGCTCGAAAGCACGCCACCGCAGATGCTGGCGGCGGCCCAGGTGGCGAAGAGCAGGCTGAGGGCCTCGCTCGACTGTTTCGGCGGGGCGAGCCGCAGGGCCATCGGCAGGTTGGCGACGTTCAGCAGCAGGCCGGAGAAACCCATCGCGAGGAAGCACCACGAGGCGGCGTCCATCATGCCGAGGCGCACGGTTTCCAGCGAGGCGAGGGCGGTCAGCGGGAAGAGGATGGAGCCGACCAGCAGCGGCTTGCGGAGCGGCTTCCCGCGGAGCCAGAGGCCGGCGGGGAGTGCGAGGAAGAAGGTGGCGACGAAGCGCTGGGCGGACAGCGCGGCGATCTCCGGGTCATCGAGTCCCTTGTCCTTCAGGAAAAGATTGAGAAGGAGGAACTGCGCGGAGGTGATCAGGCTGATCAGGAACTGCCCCGCGGCGAACAGGAGGACGGGCCTGGGGAGCAAGCGGTAGTTCTCCAACCATGCGGGCAAGCGCGACATCCGGGGCGGATGTTGGGACCGGCGCGGAGCGGGCGGCAATCGGGAAAATCCGGGCGGGAGGAGGAACCTTGATGTCCCGCGGGGGATCTGCTTGGCTGCATGAAACGGGTGCTTCCGGCCCGTGCTTCCCCTGCCGCCATGAAGAAGGTCCTCCTCGTCCCCCTGTTCGCCCTGCTTTCCCTCGCCACGGCCTCCGCCGGGTTCTCGGAGCGCAAGCTGGAATCCGCCAAGGCCTCCGCGGCGAAGTCCGGCAAAAGCATCGCCTTCGTCTTCTACCAGGAATACTGGGATCCCTCCTGCCCCAAGTGCGTGCAGGAGGTGTCCGCCAACAACGGCGCGATCAAGAAGGCCGTGCCGCGGAACGCGGTGGTGGTGGTCGAGATCGAGCCCGGTGACAAGGACCTGGACAAGCTGCCGTCGGCCGTCTCGGCCAAAGGTCCGACCCCGCGCGTGGTTGTGACCGATGCCGCCTGCGAGGAAGTCACCGCCCGGCTCGACGGGGCCCCCGACCGGGACAAGGCGCGGGAATTCGAGAAGAAGCTCAAGGCGGCGGTGGGGAAGTGAGCGACACGGCGCGGCACGAAAAAGCCCGGAACCTTGCGGTCCCGGGCTTTTTTGAATCTTTCGCCGGCCTTCGCTTCAATGCTCGCGGCAGAACTGCTCGAAGCGGGTGAGGCCTTCGTTGAGCACGTCGAGCGTGGTGCAGTAGCTGAGGCGGATGCCCTCGTCGTAGCCGAAGGCGATGCCGGGGACGGCGGCGACCTTGTAGCGGCTGAGCAGCTTGTCGGTGAGGTTCATCGACTTCAGGCCGAGGTTGCCGGTGTAGACGAAGAAGTAGAAGGCGCCCTTCGGTTCGACCACGCGGATGTTGTTGATCGCCTTGAGGCGGGCGTGGACGAACTGGCGCTTCACGTCGTACTCGTCGCGCAGGTCGCTGATGAAGGTCTGGTCGCCCTGCAGCGCGGCGAGCGCGGCGTACTGGCAGAAGGTGGTGGCGTTGGAGACCGTGTGGTTCTGGATCTTGTCGATCGCCTCGGCGAGGGCCTTCGGCGCGGCGGTGTAGCCGAGGCGCCAGCCGGTCATCGAGTAGGCCTTGGAGAAGCCGTTGACGGTGATGGTCAGGTTGTAGAGTTCGTCGCTGAGCGAGGCGATGGAGACGTGCTTGTTCTCGCCGTAGACGAGCTTCTCGTAGATCTCATCGGAAAGGATGACGATATCTTCCGAGAGGGCGACCTCGCCGATGTCGCGGAGTTCCTGCTCGGTGTAGATCGCGCCGGTCGGGTTGCCGGGGGAGTTGAGGATGACCATCTTGGTCGCCGGGGTCATGGCGGCCTCGAACTGTTCGGCGGTCATCTTCCAGCCGTTGGACTCCTTGGTTTCGACGAGCACCGGCTTGCCGCCGGCGATCTTCACCATTTCGGGGTAGGAGACCCAGTAGGGGGTCGGGATGATGACCTCGTCGCCTTCTTCCACGACAGCGAGGATGGCGTTGAAGCAGGCCATCTTGGCGCCGGCGGTGACGCAGATCTGCTTGGCGTCGTAGGCCAGGTTGTTGTCGGCGATGAACTTGGCAGCGAGGGCCTCGCGGAGTTCGGGGATGCCGCCGGCCGGGGTGTATTTGGTCTTGCCGGACTGGAGGGCGGCGATGGCGGCGGCCTTGATGTGGTCCGGGGTATCGACCTCGGGTTCGCCGCCGGCGAGGCCGTAGACTTCCTCGCCGCGGGCGAGCATGGCCTTGGCCTGGTTGGTGACGGCCAGGGTGAGCGAAGGGGTGACTTCTTGGATTCGGGAAGAAATGCTGTCCATGGGAGCGCGCGGGATGGTGTTTCACGCCCGCCGGGGCAGTGCAACATCGGGTTGCCGCGGCCCCGGTGGGAGCGGGCGGCTTTTCTGACGGGCCGCCGCCCCCGGCGCAAGTGAAATGGTGGCCCGGGGCGGGCACCGGTGGAATTCAGCGGGCCGCCTTTTCTCCGAGGCGGCGGGCGAGCTGGGCCTGGTAGAGATTCGGCGGGTCGAGTTCGCGCGGGGGGATGGTTTCGATCCACGGTCCGCCGGGCTTGAAGGCCGGCTTGAGGGTGGTTTCGACGCCGACCAGGTTCATTTCGGGCCAGAGTCCCTTGCGGGTGAGCAGGGTATGGACGGGCTTGCGGCTGCGGAGGTTCCAGAAGGTCTCGCGGGCGCCGGATTCCGGGTCGCGGCTGCCGTTGCTGAGCCAGGGGCGGGTGCCCGCGCCGAGGTCGATCTCGGTGAACAGGTTCTCGTAGGGGATGTGGGTGTGGTGGTCGAAGCAGAGGTCGACCCCGGAGCCCCGCATGAAGACGGTGCCGGTCGCGTTTTCGACCGTCAGGTCGTGGTGGAAGCGGGTGTCGATGTTGAAGCGGCTGAAGAGGCAGTCGTCGCCGCCGCGGTGCTGGAGGCCGTGGTGGCCGCTGTGGGTCCCGGAGTGCAGGCCCTTGGATCCCGGGCGTTCGCGTGCCGGGTCGGCCCCCAGCCGGACCTGGTCGACGGTGCAGAAAGCGGTGCGCTCGAGCAGGATGCCGTTGTCGCAATTGCGGATCACGAGGTCGCGGACCCACGAGTTCCAAGCGCCGTCGATCCACAGGGCGTTAGCGCCCTTTTCGTGGTAATGGCCGGCGTAGCGCTGCGGCGGGAAATGAAGGCCGAGCCCCTCGATGCCGACCTCCTCGATCCCGGGCCGGACGGCGTTGAGGCGGGCTTTCCAGCCGACGCGGGCGTCGAGCCGGAGAGGCCGGGAGAGCGTGACGGAATCGCCCCGGATCGACTCGATCTTCGCGGGAAAGCGGACGAGCCGGCGGTTCTTGAGCGAGGGGTGGGCGTCGAGCCGGCCGGCGTGGATGTGGCGGCCGAGAGTGCCGTCGGGATCGTCCATCATCAGCCGGACCTGCTGGCCCGGGGCGAGGCCGCGGGTGCTGGAAAGCCGGAGCACGCGGCTGCCGCGGGGCGCGTCGGCAGCGAGGTCGGCCAGGGCGGGATTGCTTTCGCGGCCTTCCACCCAGAGGAATCCGCCGGTCCAGGACCAGTTGTCGTGTTCGCCGGTTCCCGGGCGTTTGCCGAGGACCTCGACGAGGCTTTTCGGGAAGATGAGGATCGACTTTCCGGAGCCTTCGCCGCGCAGGACGAAGTTGCTTTTCCGGAGGTAAAGCACGCGGGTGATCACGTAGCGGCCGGCGGGGACCAGCAGCGCGCCGTCGTTCACCGAGGCGATGGCTTTTTCGAAGGCCGGGGTGTCGTCGCTGCGGCCGTCGCCCACGGCGCCGAAGTCCCTGACGCTGGCCCGGACGGCAGGGCGGGGCAGGGGTTTCTCGCCGGAGTGGTAGCCGGCGTGCGAAAAGTCCGGCAAGCGGCCTGCCGGGTCCCAGAGCTCGCCGTCGCGGCCCCAGAGCTTGCTGTACTGGCCGCCGTCGGAAATGCCGGTCAGCAGGCAGAGGAGGGGAACGGCTGTTAGGAAGGGACGGATGGCCGCCGCTTTCATGCCGTCAGGTCGTTCATCCAGGCCCCGCGGGCGGTGACCCATTTGCCCTTGCGGACGACCTGCGGGAAGCCGAGGCCGTGGCCGGCGGCGGCGGTGAAGACGCCCCAGGCCTGGTCGGCGAGGATGCCGGAAATGACCAGCTCCGCGCCGGGTTTCATGAGTTTGGTGATGACCGGGAAGGCCTCGATCAGGACGGTGGAGAAGAGGTTGGCAACCACCACGTCGTATCTGCGCTTCGGCTTCCATTTGAGGACGTCGAGCTCTTTGGTTTCGACGCCTTCCACGCGGTTGCGGGTCATGTTGCGCTCGGCGACTTTCACCGCGAAGGGATCGAAGTCGCAGGCGAAGACCTCGCCGGCCCCGAGCTTCTTGGCGGCGATGGCCAGCACGCCCGTGCCGCAGCCGAGGTCGGCGCAGCTCCAGCCGGCGGGGCGGGATTTCGCGATGTCGACCAGAAAGCGGAGGCAGGTCGAGGTAGTGGCGTGGTCGCCGGTGCCGAATGCCATCTCGGGCGGCAGGCTGAGGATCTCGCGGCCGGGGTGGGCTTTCTCCAGGCGCTTGAGCTCCTTGGGGTCGGCGGCCTGGGTGACCAGGAACTGGTCGCGGACCTTGATCGGCGGCGGGACGGCGGGGCCGGCGGCTGCCCAGTCGGTGCGGGCGAGCTTGCGGACGCTGCCGCCGAATTGCGCGGCGATGGCATCGGCTTCCTTCTTCGTGGCGCAGAAGACCTCGAGGCGGATCGATTTGCCGCCCTTGAGGACGTGCATGACGAAATTCGGGTTGCCGCGGAAGCGGTCTTCCCAGGCATCGAGCCACTTGGAGGCGGAGAGTTTCGACCAGACGAACATGCGGAGGGTTTTAAGTTCCAAGGACGAAGTGCCAAGTGCCAATCGAAGGCGGGCGGGGTCGATTGAAGCGATCCGGAAACCAAAAAGGCCTTCCGTCACCGGAAGGCCTTCGGGAAAAATGGAGCGGGCGATGAGATTCGAACTCACGACATCCACCTTGGCAAGGTGGCGCTCTACCACTGAGCTACGCCCGCGTCGCGAAACGCGTGGCGGGTTTCTACACGGGCGAAACGGGCGGGCAAGCGAAAATTTGCATGAAAGCGTGGCGGCCCGGATCCCTCCGGAGGGCCGCTTCGAACGGAATTGTTAAGATTCGGTCAAGAAGCACGACTTCGGTGGCCTGAGCTTTCTTTAATGCGGCATGAAAACCCTGCTGCCCGCCTTCTTGACGAGCTTTCTGGTCTTTTCCGCCCCGTCCCTAGCGACCCCGGGCAACGTGCTGCTGGTGATTGCGGACGACCTGGGCTCGGACAGCTTCCCGCTGACCGCGCAGGCCGGGGCGAGCTTGCCGCCGATGCCGAATCTCACGGCGCTGAAAAACAGCGGCGTGCTCTTCACCCGGGCTTACGCGCATCCGGTGTGCTCGCCGTCGCGGGCGTCGATGCTGACCGGCCGGCATCCGTTCCGGACGGGGATCGGCGCGCAGTTGGAAGGCGCGACCAGCCCGCAGCTCCAGGCGTCCGAGTTCACGCTGCCGGAAGCGTTTGCGGCGAACCCTTCGACCGGTCACGCGCTGGCGATGTTCGGCAAATGGCACCTCAACGCCGGGGCGGGAACCAACGACACGCCGCGGACGGTCGGCGGCTGGCCGCATTTCGAAGGCACGATCATCGGCGCGCTGCCGGACTACTCGGCATGGACGAAAGTGACCAACGGGGTGGCGGCGGCGACCACGGCCTATGCAACCACCGAAACGGTGGACGATGCGATCGACTGGATCGCCGCCCGCGGAAGTTCACCGTGGTTCGCATGGGTGGCCCTGAACGCCCCGCACGCGCCTTTCCACCAGCCGCCGCTCGATTTGCACGGCTACGATGCCGCGCCCGCGACCAACCGGAATTTCTACGAGGCGATGTGCGAGGCGATGGACACCGAGCTCGGCCGGCTGCTGGCGGGGGTGGATCTCGCGAAGACCACGGTCATCTTCATCGGCGACAACGGCACGCCGCAGAACGTGATCCAGCCGCCCTACACCGCGGCCCACAGCAAGGGGACGCTGTATGAAGGCGGGACGCGGGTGCCCTTGATCGTCGCGGGCAAGGGCGTCGCGGCGCCGAACCGGAGCAGCACGGTGCCGGTTCATTGCGTGGACCTTTACGCGACCATCCTGGAGCTGGCGGGCATCGACGTGGCGGCCACCCAGCCGGCGGGACAAGCGATCGATTCGAAGAGCATCCTGCCGGTGCTAGCGAACTCCGCGGTGGAGCCGCGCTTCGCTTATGTCGAGCAGTTCGGGAGCGGCCTCACCACCGCGCAATCGGGCCGGGCTTTGGTCGATGCCGCGGGCTACAAGCTGATCCAGTTCGACGACGGCCACGAGGAGTTCTACAAGACGGCGACCGACGTGAACGAAGCGACCACGCTGCTCGGGAACACGGCCTTGAGCGCGGCGGACCAGGCGGCCTACGCGGCGTTGAAGCTGGAGATGGCGGAGGTCCGCGGGATCGACACTCCGAACGAGCCCTTGCTGACGAGCTGGTTCACCCGCGACTCCGGGCAGTATGCGCGGCTGTTCCCCACGCTGGCCGACATGAACAACGGCAACGCGGTCAGCACCTGGAGCCGGGGTAGCGGGGTTCAGGCGTCGCCGACCTACAGCGGGGTGCACCAGATCGATTTCTCCAAAGACTGGGTTTACATCCGAACGACCGGCCTGCCGGGTCACGTGATGGGGCCGTGGTATCTGAACGCGCAGAAGACCAACCTTTTCCCGAACTACCCGTCGAACACGGCGGCCCGCTATCGCTTCCCGCGGGTGCCGGTGATCCCGACGACCAAGACCCTGTTCGGCGGCGGGACGGTGGGCTATTTCGTCGACGGCGTGTCGGTGTTCGACATCCGCGACGCCTTCTTCTGGAACGGCACGGCGGACGCGGCCGGAAGCGGCTTCTGGAACCGCGACGCCTATGTCAACGAGCGGGTCACTTTCGACAACGCGGGCGCCCATCAGGCGGGCAACAACCATCACTACCACGCCAACCCGATGGCCCTGCGCCACCGGCTCGGCGACCATGTCGACTACAACGAGGCGGCCAACCTTTACACCGAGAGTACGGCGCCGGTGACGAAGCACTCGCCGATCCTCGGCTGGGTGCGCGACGGCCTGCCGATCTACGGCCCCTACGGCTACTCGGATGCGATGAATCCGAACAGCGGGGTGCGGCGGATGATCAGCGGCTTTACCCTGCGCAACGGCCAGGGAGGAGCGGACAATCTCACCGCGACCGGTCGCACGGCGCTGCCGCAGTGGGCGGTGCGGGCCTATAACGTGGCCGCCGCGCAGAGCGGTCCGCCGGTGAGCACGGACTATCCGCTGGGACGCTACCTCGAGGACAACGCCTATCTCGGCGACCTCATCAAGCCGTCGACCGGGCAGCCCTACCAGATCGCCTCGGGAGCCTCGCCGAACGATTTCGACCTGAACGAATACAACGTCCGCTTCTGCGTGACGCCGGAGTTTCCCGGCGGGACCTGGGCCTACTTCCTGTGCATCGGCGCGGACGGGCTGCCGGTGTTTCCCTATCAGGTCGGGCGCAGTTACTACGGCACTCCGAGCGGCGGGGCGGTGACCTCCGATACCGAGCCGGTGACGACGAGCTTCATCGGCGGGCCGGCGACGCCCGAGAAAGCCGGCGGGGCATCGGTGAACGGCGGCAACGTGACGGTCACGTGGCAGGCGGTGGAAGGCGGGATCTACACCGTGGAGGCATCGGCCGATCTAACAGCCTGGGCTCCGGTCGCCACCGGCGTGGTGGCGAGCGGTGATGATGCCGGCAGCCACACGGAAAACGGCGCGGCCCAGCCGCCGGCGACGAGGCGCTTTTACCGGGCGACCCGCACCGGGATTTCGGCCTACGACCGCACGGGCTTCGCGGGGACGGTGACGTCGGCCGTCGCGCCGGTCGGCGGCGGTGCCAACACGGTGACGCCCAACAGCGGGAGCGTGAATCGCGCGGTGAACGTGGTCATCGAGCTCCCTTTGCCTCTGCCCCCGGCGAATGTCGGGGTTACCAGCATCACCTTCGGCAGCGGCACGGGGATCACGGTGTCCAACATCTCGCGCTACAGCCAGACCCTGATCACCGCGACTTTCACGATCGCGCCGGGTGCTTCAACCGGGGCTCGGAACGTGACGGTCACTTACAACGGCGGCGTCACCCGGACGATCGCCAACGGCTTTACCGTGAACTGAGCCATGTCGCGCCTCCTTCTCACGTTCTGCCTGCTGCTCCAGGTTGCATCCGCCGCCCGGCTCACGGTGAAGGTGGAGCCCCGCTGGGGCGACCGGCCGCTGGTGATGGACGGGCTTTCGCTGGCGACGGCCGATCAGGAAGAGATGTCGGTGAGCCGGCTCGCGATGCTGCTGTCGCATGCGGAACTGCAGAAGGCCGACGGTTCGTGGATCGGCGCGCGGGATTGGGTGGCGT
This sequence comes from Verrucomicrobiaceae bacterium, assembly GCA_027491155.1. Lineage (GTDB taxonomy): Bacteria > Verrucomicrobiota > Verrucomicrobiia > Verrucomicrobiales > Akkermansiaceae > Haloferula. The sequence goes on along the minus strand of JAIXWR010000004.1, from coordinate 1,844 downwards.
TGTTGGATGCGGGGAAAGGCAAGCTTTCGTTCGAGCTGCCGGAGATCCCCGCGGAGCGCTTCACCGCGTTGCGCTTCGACCTCGGGCTCGATGAAGCGACCGATCGAAGCGACGTGACCCAGCGCCCTGCCGGGCATCCGCTGCATCCGGATGTCTGCGGACTGCACTGGGGCTGGCGCGGGGGATATGTGTTCCTTGCGATCGAGGGCCGCTATTCCCGGGCGGCGGGCGAAGCGGGCGGCTACTCGTATCACCTCGCCGGCCAGGCGTGCCGCGGGACGATCGAGGTGCCGGTGGAGCTCGACCTCCGCGGCGACCTGGTGCTGACGCTGGCCTTCGATGCGCGGAGCGTGTTCGGCGCGAGCCACCGCATCGACATCGCCGCGGCGGACAGCACGCATTCCGGGGATGCCGGCGGGCTGGCGCAACGGCTGGCGGACAACGCGGTGCGGGGGTTTTCGGTGCTGAAGCTGGAGCCCGACCTTTCGAAGCCGGCGGAGATGATGAAGGCTAACAGCAGGGTGCCGGCCTTGCTGGCGGGAAAGGTGCCCGCGCATTTTCCGGAAGCCGCGTGGCCAGCCGACAATCCGCTGACGGAGGCCGGCGTGGAACTCGGGCGCGTGCTCTTTCATGACGTCCGGCTGTCGGTCAATGGAACGCAATCCTGCGCGAGTTGCCATGCCGAAGAGCACGCCTTCAGCGATCCGCGCCGCTTCAGCCTCGGGGCCGAAGGGCAGCCGGGAACGCGCAACGCGATGCCGCTGGCGAACCTCGCGTGGAAGCCCGCATTCTTCTGGGACGGCCGCTCGCCGACGCTGCGCGACCAGGTGCTGCGGCCGATCGAGGATCCGCTGGAGATGCACGAAAGGCTCGACCGCGTGGTGAACAAGATCGGCGACCTCGCGCCGCGATTCGGGGAGGCCTTCGGCACGGCGGAAATCACGTCCGACCGGATGGCCCGCGCCTTGGAGCAGTATCTTCTCACCCTGATCGCGGGCACCTCGAAGATGGACCGCACGGTGACGGGAGGCGAGCGGCTCGATGAACTGGAGCAGCGCGGCTTCGAGCTGTTCTTCACCGAGAGCGACCCTGGCCGCGGGATCAAGGGCGCGGATTGCTTTCATTGCCACGGCGGCGCGCATTTCACCAACCACCAGTTCCTGAACAACGGCCTCGATGGCGACGCACCGCTGGCCGACGAGGGTCTCGCCCGCGTCACCGGCAAGCCGGCCGACCGCGCGAAGTTCATCGTGCCGAGCCTGCGCAACGTCGCCCGCACCGCGCCCTACATGCACGACGGCCGCTTCGCCACGCTGGAGGAAGTGATCGACCACTACGACCACGGGATCCAAAGCAGCGCCACGCTGGATCCCAACCTCGCGAAGCACCTGAGCCACGGCGGGCTGGGGCTGAGCGACGAGGACAAACGGGCATTGGTCGCCTTCCTGAAAGCCCTGAGCGACGAGCCTCAGGTCCCCGCGTCGCGGTAGAGTTCGCCCATTCGAATTAGAAAATTAGAAAATTAGAATGACAGGCATTCAGTCGTAGACAGCCGTCTAGGAATCTGCTCTACTCCCTCCCGTCATCATCTCTTCACCGATGAAAACCAAAGACTTGAAGGAGCTCTCGCCGCTTGAGAAAGCCACCCTGCCGACGGCGGCGATGCCGGGGCGGATGGAGAGCCTCGGGCGCAAGATGAAGCGCGGCCGCCGGCGGCTTCTCGGGCAGTTCGGGGGCGAGAACTCCGGCGGGCAGGCTTACCACGTGATGAGCCGCACCGCCGGCGGGCAGAAGGTGTTCGGCGAGGTGGAGAAAGAAGCGTTCCGCCGCCTGATGTGGCGGAT
>JAIXWR010000001.1 GCA_027491155.1 Verrucomicrobiaceae bacterium | reverse complement strand
GACGTTCTCGATGACGGTGCCGGTGCCGACGCCGCCGAGGGTGAGGCCGTTGATCTCGCGGCCGTCGGCGAACTGGTAGCCGCCGTGGCGGATGGAGACGTAGCGGAGGATGCCGCTGTCGTCGGCGTTATCGAGCGGGAAGCCGGCGTCGAATCCGTATTCGATGGCGTCGGCGAGGGTGTCGCTGTCGTTGGACGGGGTTCCTGAGGGAAGGAAGCCTTCGATTTCCGACTGGCCGATGTTGTTGCCGGCGGAATCGGAGACGGTGATGCGGGCGTTGCCGAGGAGGACGACGCCGCCCCACTGGCCGCCGTCTGCGGCGGTGGGAGCGGGGCCGACGAGGGCATCCGGGTCGAACGCGGAGTCGACGCCGGTGAGTGCTTCGAGGTCGCGGATCGAGGTGAAGACGATCGGGTTCGCGGCCGTGCCGTCGGCCACGAGGCGGCCGCCGCGCATGGCGATGAGGGCGCCGACCTTGTCATCAGTCTTGGTGAGCGGGGTGCCGTTGTCGTTGAAGGATCCGTAGACCTTGGTGCCCGGATCGATCGTGAGGGTTTGGCCGGGCTTGATGAAGACGCGATCCGTGAGGATATACTCGTTGCCAGCGGTCCAGGTCTGCGAGGTCTTGAGCACCCGGACTCCGAGCACGGCGTCGAACTCGGTCAGAGTCGCATCGTTGAAGACGTCAACTTGCGCGGCGAAGGAGGAAGCGGCGGAGAGGCCGAAGCCGAGAAGGCCGGCCAGCCAGAATTTGGAGATGTTGAGGCTCGGTGGTTTCATGGGATGGGGCATCTTTGGAATGCGGGCCGTTCATCGCCGCCGGGCCCTCCATCGTCACCCCGTCTTCCGTGACAAAACCGCCATTTCGTCCCGCTTCAGAAGGAAGCCTTTGCCTCGAGCCAGAAGGTCCTGCCGGTCGTCTCCTGGCTGTAGGTCCGGTCCTGGTAGGTGTAGGTGTCGTCCGTGCCTAACAGGTTCTTGATCCCGCAGCCGATCGTGAAATCGGTGCCCTGGCGTTCGATCTCCTTGGTCACCACGAGATCGAGGGTGGTGGCCGCCTCGCGGGCGACCTCGAAGTCGTTGTCACGGCGTTTCAGCACCACGGGGTAGCCGCCGGTGTAGTTCAGCACGAGGCTGGTGGTGAGATCCCACGGCTCGTAGGAGTGGCTCAGTGTTCCGTTGAGGATGTATTTCGGCTGGTAGGGAAGCTGGCTGGTGACCGGCTGGGGCTGGCCGTCGACCTCGTAGAAGTAGTTCAGCTGCGCGTCGATGAAGGTGAAGTTGGACTTCAAGGTGAAGGGGCCGAGCTCGGTCAGCTCGCCTTCGATCTCGATGCCGCTGATGGTGGCGGTGTAGTCGGTCGCGAGGCCGGTGTTGGTGTCGACGAAAGCGTCCTTGTAGAGCAGTTCGACCCCGCCGGAGGTCGGTTCATAGAAGGTGACCAGGGGGCGGGTCAGGTTCTTGTGGAAGAACCCGGTGCGGAGTGTCATCCGGTCGTTGGGCAGCCACGTGAACGAGAGGTCGGTGTTGGTCAGCCCGGTGCGGAACAGGGAGCTGTTGCCGCGGCGGGCGAGTCCGGTGCTCTGGTCGACGCTGACGGTCGGGACGAACTCCCAGAAGGTGGGCCGGGCGATGGTTTCCGACCATGCGGCCAGCACCTGGAGTTGGTCGCCGAAGAAGGAGCTGCCTGCGCTGATCGAAGGGAGCAGGTCCTCTTGGGATTCGCGGTTCTCCCACCCGAAGGCCGCGATCTCGTCGTCGTCGAAGGCGGACTCGGGGTCCGGCAGCACGTCGATCTCATACTTCTCGGTCTCCTGCCGCAGTCCGGCGACCATGAAGGTTTTGTCCCACTTGAAGCGTGCGTTCGCGTAGAAGGCCTGCTGGTCGAGTTCGGTCAGGACGTTTTCCACGCCCCGCGTGTTGAGGGCGTTCTGGTAGTAAGGGCCGCCGTTTATGGTTCCATTGAAGTAATCCGCGAGCAAGGCCGGGTTCTCCGCGAAGATCTGGCCGTAGGTCCTGCCGTCGGGACTGATCTGGTCGAGGAAGCCGCTCGGGAATCCGCTGCCGTCGCCGCCATCGTTCCGAATGGTCATGTCGTAGAGGCGGGTGCGGGTCTGGCGCTTCTTGTTGAAGTGCAGCGCGCCCATCCGGAATTCCAGCAAGCGCTCCTCGTCATCGCCGAAGTAGATCGGATAAGTCAGGTTCAACTGCTGCTCCCCCGCGTCTTCCAGGGTGCGTTCGCTGCGCCGGCTGCTCACCTGGGCCCCGTCGCGCGCTCCCACGTAGGTCCCGTGGGAAAGGGTGGGAAGACGCAGGGCGCCGCCGCCGGGCCGAAGCTTGGGGAGGCCGTTCGCATCCTCGATCCCGGCAGTGGCTTCCTCCCCGATCAGGCCCACGATGTCGTCGCGAAGATCGAGCCAGGTCGCGGTCTCGGGATCCTGCCCGAAGATCGGGGCGACTTCCTTGGCGGTGAGATCGAGCGCTTCGTAGGCAAGGTCGATGTAGGGTTGAAGTGCTTGTTCGGAGAAGTCGAGCACGCCGTACTCGAAGTGGGTGGAATAGGGGCGGTTCTCTTCCGCGCCGCTGAAGGTGACGTTCCAGTCCAGCACGAGCCCGCGGTCCCACAGGGTATGGTCGCCGCGGAACTGGAAGATGTCGAGGTCGCGCAAGGTGGTCTCGATGTCCCAGGACTCGCCGTAGTACACCGCGTCGCCGCCGAAGGTGTCGGAGATGTCCACGGTGGGCGAGCCCGCCAGCGAGCCGTAGCGGAGGCTTTCGCTGTCCTGCACGATGTTGCTGGCGAGCGAGGTGGTGTCGTCGGCGATGTGCTTCTTGAAATAGGTGCCGGTGAAGGTGTGGTTCTCGCCCAGCTCCAGGGCGGCGGACGTGAAGACCGACCATTCGACGCTCCGGGTGTATTCGTCGCGGTTGAAGTCGCGGACCGGATTGTGGACGCTTTCGCCGGTGTTCGATTCATCGCCGGAGGACTGGCCGACCGCCATCATGAGGCCGAAGCGGTTCCCTGCGGCCAGGTCGAAGGTCTCGCCGTAGGTGGCGCCCTGGGAGTAGCCGAACTCCGCCTCGTCTTCCACCGGCAGGTAGCTCTGCGAGCGGTGGAGCCCGGTCCAGCGCCGGGTGAGGTCTTCCGGCGTGGTGTTGCCCGTGTCGACGAAGCCGTCGGGCCGCTCGAGGAAGGTCGGCAACGTGTGGGTGACATTGCCGAGGAAGCCGAGGTCGCGGTTGGGGTGCACGTACATCGTGCCTTCCAGGGCGTCGTTCCACGAGACCTCGCTCTTCACTTCCAGGATCCGCTCCGTCGGGAAGGCCCTCGTGGTGATGCCGATCGCGCCGCCGCCGAAGTCGGCCGGCAACCAGGGCGAGTAGGTCTTGTCCACGCCGATCGACTCGATGACGCTGGTGGGGAATAGGTCGAGCTGGATCGCCTTGCGCGAGGGATCCGCCGAGGCCACCTGGGCGCCGTTGAAAAGGGTGGTCACGTAGCGGTCCGCGAGGCCGCGGACGACCGCGTATTTGCCGTCGACGATGTTCGCTCCGGAGATCTTGCCGATCGCTTCGCCCGCATCGCCGACGGCGGTCTTTTCGAAGTCATCGCGGCTGACCCCGGAGGTGACCGAGGGTGCCTCGGCGGCCAGTGTCAGGTTGAAGTCGCCCTGCGAGGCCTCGGTGTATTCGCCGACGACGCTTTCCTCCTCGAGCGTGTATTCCTCGGTGCCGCCTTCGGCCGGTTTGACGGTGAGGTTGAAGCGGAGCTCGACGGGTGCGGCGGGATTGGTGCTCACGCCGAGCGCCTGGGGGCTGTAATTCAGCGCGGAGGCCTCCACGGTGAAGTCGCCGGCGGGAAGGCCCTCGATGCGGAAGCGTCCCTGCGCGTCGGTCTCGGCGACGCGGCCGGTGCCGATGACATCGACGAGGGCTTTCGCGACGGGATCGAGGCCGGAAGCGACTTCGCCGTAGAGCACGCAGGTGCCGACCTGCTGTTCGATCGGGAGCGCGCCGAAGACACCGGGCGGGGGAAGCGGGTCGCTGCCGGTCGGGAGCGCACCGGGTTCCCAAGGTGCGGTCGGAATGACGAGCGGTCCCGCGGCCGGCGCGGCGGCGGAGGGGCGGGCGGCGATTGCGGTCGGCCAGGGCGGAGCCGCGGAGCGGCGGGGAATCTCGGGCGAACGCCAGTAGTTGGCTTTGGCGGGCGACCGCCAGGTGAACCAGGAATCCCGGGGCGAAGGTGCCGGGCTGCCGCCCGCGTCGAGCATCATGCCTTCCTTCTCGGGCAGCAGCGCGGCGAGGAGCATGGAGTCCCCGCTGTCGTGGGCGGGCAAGCCTGCGGTGGCCGCGATCTCCTGGCAGGGGGCGGCCAGGATCGCGAAATTGGTGACGCAAGCCACGGCCAGGCGGAGCCAGTCCCGGGTGCGGAAAGGAGAGGGTGAAGGGTCGGAAGGAATGGGCATCGGCCGCCGGGAGCTGCGAGTCGATACCGACACACTGCCCGGCGGCGAAGCGGTGCCACGTGACGCTTCCGTCACTTTGGGCCGGTCCCTAACAACCGGTCCGGGCCACCGAGAGAAGCTCCTTCAAGCGCTCCCGGTTGTCGGCGGAGGTCTTCGCCACGAAGCCGCGGGCGTGGGCGAAGTGGACGTCGGGCTCGGCCTCGATCCGGGTGAAGTTGAAAGCCGGGTGGTCGTTGTGGCGGGACAGGCCGTAGCCGTTGCCGCGGCGGTCGGGATAGGCCAGGGCGGCGACATCCTTTTCCTTGCCGATGGCTTCGAGGTGGCGGGCGAGGCCGGCGGAGGGTTCGTCGGGCAGCGGTTCGGTGCGGGGAAGGAAGAGCACCTCGTGGCCGCCGACGGTCCACAGCTCGGCGTGGGCGGCGATGTGGTCGAGCCGCTGGCGGAGGGAGCGGACGTAGTCGATGAGGTCCTGGCCGATGAAGCGCATCATTTCCCAGATCACGTCGCCGGGGCCGAGGCGCGAGGCTTTGGCGAAACGGCGGAGCAGGGTGACGTCGACGGGCGAGTTGAGCTTGGCGAGCGTGTCGCGGTCGATGCCGAGCCACTTCGCGGTGACGTTCGGGCCGCGGGTGTCGAACCACTCGGCGGGTTCCAGCCAGTCGCAGAAAACACGGGCATCCTCGTAGATGCCGAGGTGCTGGAGGACCAGGGTCAGCGCGCAGGCCGGCGGGTGGTCGGCGGGGAACTGGTGGTGGTCGAAATTCATCCGCTCCGGGTCGTGCTCGCCGCCGACATCGACCACCGCGATGGCGGGGTCGGCCAGGTCTTCCGCGGTGGGTTCGCGGCGCACCACCTCGACCCCGTGGACGGCGACCAACAGGCAGCAGGCGAGGAGTTCGTCTTTGTGGGCGCCGCCGGGGTGGGTGAGGATGGTGGTGATGGCCATGGCTACGGGAAAGGGTGCGGAGGCTAGCGGGGGCAAGGGGTCCTGCAACCCCGGTTTGTGGAAAGGGGGGGCGCGGGCTGGCGGGTCACTCGCGCGCGGCTTCCATCGCGGCGCGGATTTTGCCGGGTGCGATCTGCTGCAGGTCGTTGTGGCGTCCGCCGGGGATCTCGGTGTAGCGGACGGTGGCGGGGAAGTCTTTCGCGAGGTCGCGGGACATGGCGACGGGGATCGCCTCGTCGTTGTCGCCGTGGAGGATGTGGACCCCGGCGTCGCCGTGCTTCGACAGGTTTGTTAGACGCGCACGGTTGTCGAAGCGGTGCCAGACGATGAAGCCGAGATCGACGCCGAACATGGCCTCGGTCATCTCCATCGAGCTGGTGAAGGGCGTGAGCAGCACGCCGCGGCGGAGGTCGAACTCGTCGGCGGCCATCAAGGTGACCGCGCTGCCGAGGCTGTGGCCGAAGAAGCGCAGCTTGGATTGATCGGCGGGGAGGGACCAGTCGAGCGCCGCCATCCCGGCGGGCACGGCGGCTTTCAAGGTGCGGCGGATCGTGGCGGGTCGCGGGCTTCCCTGGCAGGCACCGTAGCCGGGGATGTCGACCAGCAGCCAGGCGTCCCGCGGCGGGGCGTGCTCGCGCAGCCAGTCGGACCACTCGAGGGCGAGGGTGCCGTTGCCGCCGCAGACGATCCACAGCCGTTCGGGCTTGGCGGCGGGAGAAAGGAGGTAGGCCTGCTGTTTGCCGTCGGCGGTCTGGTAGTTCACCACGGTGGTGCCCGGCTCCGCATCCCAGCGTGCGACGTGGTCGGGGCCGTAGGGGCGGGGGAAATAGATCAGATTGCCCTGGCATCCGGTGAGCAGGGCGAGGACGCCGGCGATCGGGGTCAGGATCGCGATGGAGATGCGGCGGAGAAGTCGGGGCACGGGCTTGCTTAGCAGCGGGGTGGCTGACACGCAATCTTGCGAGAAGCGGCGGAACCGGCTTGTAGTGGATGCATGATGAAAAGCCCGCTGCTTTCCCTCCTGCTGTCCCTGCCGCTTGCCGCGCAGGATCTTCCTTCGATTGACGCGATGAAAACGGCGGCCGACGCCTTCCTCGGATCGCTCGACGACGCCAAGCGCGGCAAGGCGGCGTTCGCCTTCGACAGCGACCAGCGGGAGAACTTCCGCTTCACCCCGCAGACCCGGACCGGGCTGCCGCTCGAGGAGATGGACGAGGCGCAGAAGGCGGCCGCGATGAAGCTGCTGGAAGCCGCGCTCAGCGAGAAGGGGAAGCTCAAGGCGATGCAGATCATCACGCTGGAAGGAGTCTTGCGCGAGATCGAGAAGCGGCCGGAATTCCGGAATCCCGGCAAGTACTACGTCTCCGTATTCGGCAAGCCCGGCGACCCGAAGGGCTGGGGCTGGAAATTCGAGGGCCATCATCTGGCGCTCAACTACACCGTGGCCGGCGGCAAGGAGTTCTCGGTCACGCCTTCCTTCTACGGGGCGAATCCCGGCGAGGTCCGCGAAGGCGAGCACAAGGGGCTGCGGGTGCTCAAGGCGGAGGACGAACTGGCCCGTGCGCTGGTCAACGTCCTGCTGGAAGGCGGGAAGAAGGAAGTGGTCTTCACCGACAAGCCGCCGGCCGACATCCTGACGGCCGAAAGCCGCAAGGCGAGCGCGCCCGAGGCGGTGGGGGTGGCGGCGGCCGACATGACCGCGGCGCAGAAGGAGGCGCTGCGGGCGCTGATTTCCGAATACACCGGCCGCCATCGCGCGGACCTGGCGGCGGCGGACCTGAAGAAGATCGAGGAAGCCGGCTTCGACAAGATCCGCTTCGGCTGGGCGGGCGGCACCAAGCCGGGCGAGGCGTGGTACTACCGCGTGCAGGGCCCGACCTTCATCATGGAAGCGGCCAACACCCAGAACGACGCGAATCACGTCCACGCGGTCTGGCGGGATTTCGACGGCGACTTCGGCCGCGATTTCCTGGGCGAGCACTACCGCCAGCACGAGAAGGACGGCGGCGACCATTGAAGCGGGGGGGGGCGAGGGTCATCGGCCGGCGCCCTCGGCCGGCAGCAGCTCGGGGTAGTGCTTGCGGATGAGCGCCTGGTCGTCCGCGGCGAGGTCGGTGATGTCGACCGGCTGGTCCTGCGGTCGGGTGCCTTTCTGGTTGATGCGGTTCATCAGGCTCCAGTTGCGCGAATGCTTGCCGGGTTCCGGGTCGGCGGGTTCCTTGGCCGGGAGGTCGTAGCGGGTGAAGTCGATGACCTTCTCCGATTCCCAGCCTTTCTCGCCGGCCAGCAGCGCGAGGCGGAAGTCGCGGTTCATGAACCAACGGATCGTGAGGTTCTCCTGCGAAGCGCGGATGCCGGAGCCGGTGTGGACGAAGCGGTAGTCGAGCGCGTCGTTGTTCTTGAAGTGCCCGCGCCACAGGAGTCCGAACTCGCCCTGGGTGATCAGCTTTGCATCCGGCCAGCGTTTGCGGATCCCGGTGAGCCAGAGATGCAGGCCGTCCATGCCGTTGCGGCCGCCATAGCCGTAGATCTTGCGGGCCTCGACAAGGCTGAGTTCCCAGCCGCAGGTCACCCAGGCGAAGCCGTTGCGCTGGAAGCCGTCGTCGAAGTGGGTCGCGGTGGTGGCCATCATCGACCGCAAGCCGCGCTCCGTGCCCATGTCGAGCAGGGTCTCGATCGGCCCGACGCCCTGGCGGCTGCGCCAGCGTTCGCCATCGACGATGCGCGATCCCGGGATGCGTGCGCAGAGGAAATCGACGGTCCAGCCGTCGAGGTTCACGCAGTCGATGAAGTCGTCCTTGCCGCGGGCCGGTTTGCAGAAGTGCTCGCGGGAGGGGTAGTAGGGGTAGGCGATCGAGCCTTCGCCGTCGCCGTTGTCCACCGCGTATTGGCTCCAGATGTTGCCCTGGCAGACGTGGATGTTCTCCTCCTCGGCGAGGTAGCGGAGGTTATCGGCGGAGAGGAATCCGGCGACCACGCTCTTCGGCCGGTAGCCGTTGCCGACGATCTCCGAGACGCGTTGCAGGCCTTCGCGGAGGTCGCGGTTCACCTGCTCGCGGGTGTTGTACATGTTCGAGAAGTAGGCACCGGGGATGAAGGTGATCTCGTCGCCGAACTGCTTGTGATAGCCGGCGACCAACTCGCGCAGGCCGCGGTAGTTCTCGCGTTCGTCGTGGAGGGCGAGCCAACTGAAGGCCCAGGTGATGCGCGCGCCCGGCCAGGCTTTTTCGATGGCCTCGCGGAAGACGCGTGCTTTGGCCGGCGAGTGGACGCTGGATTCGTCCTCGCCGTGGCTGATGTCGCGGGTGACCTCGATCTGCTTGACCCGGACGACCGTGTTCAGGGTGAGGAAGCGGTGGCCCTTGAGTTGGGAAGGAACTTCGGCTCGTGCCGGGCTGACGACGAAGATGGCGGCGAGAAGTGACAAGCAGGCTGTCACGGACCGGAGGACGCGCGGTGATAACCGAATGAGGTGCTTGTCCGAAGCATGCATGGTGCGGTGAATCCGGGGTGGGGGTGAAGGATCATCAGTGCCGGGGCTGGCATGGAGGGGCGGGCGGATGATTCACAAGCCGAGCAGGGCTTCCGCAAACGCCTTGCCCATCTGGGCGAAGATCTTCGCGCTGCCGAAGTAATGGTAGCCGCCGTTCGATGCGCCCTTGAGCGCTTCCCGGTCTGCGGGCGAAAGGACTTCCTCCAGCGCGAGATCGAGCTTCTTCCGGTCGGCTTTCGTGATCCCCTCGATCCAGGCATCGAGCGCGGCGTAACGATCGGGAGAATCGGGGGAGTATTGGTCATTGGCATAGATCGCCAGGACGTTCCTGCCATTCTTGAGATGCTTGAGGTCTTCTTGATCGAGTTCGATGGCTCCGTACTGCGGCTTGTCCTGCCACCAAATGTAGGTGTGGATCTTGTGGCCGTTCAGATAGACGTGGAATCCCTGCCTGGCCAGAATCGCGAGGCGATAGGATTCGAAGTCGAGATCATCCACCTCGAACGTGGTGCGCATGAGAAGGAACTCTTCCTTCCCCCATGATGAAGGGAACTTGTCCAGGGTGATGCCGCCGTGGTTCCATGCGCCTTTGCCGACGGGTGCTTTGCCTGAGGCCCATCGGCTGTCATCGAAGCCTGGCATGAACCACTGCTCCATGCCGGCTGGCAGCGCGATATCGCGGAAGCGCCTGTCGGTGTATTCCGCCAGCTTGTCCTTCGCGTCGGTGGCATCGAGCGTGACGTGGCGCCAGTTCCGTTCGGCAGGCGATGGCTTGCCGATCGGTTGCCAATACTTGTCCCATTTTCGCTCCGCATCGATGGAGCCATCGGGTTTCAAGGTGCGCGCGGTGCCCACGATTTCGTTGTACTGTCCCTGCTTGGGTTCAGCGGCTTCGATGGCGGTGTCCCAGAAAGGGGCGGTATCCACGGCGACCACATTGCCCTTGAATTCCGGCATGGACGCGGGTGCCGCCATCGCTTTCCGGAAGTTGACGTTCTTCTCGCCCTCCACTCCCAGGACGCCGATCACGAAGGGCATCTTCGGCGCGGAGAGGTCCTTGCGCACGTCGCGGATGAAGTGGGCCAGGAGCCGGGAGTATTCATCGTAGTTGCCATTCGGATACGTGGTCCCATCGACGAGATCGTTGAAACCCTGGAGCCAGACGAATCCGGCCAATTCGTATCCGTCCTCCGGGTCGTAAGCCGGGCAGACGCGCTTGGGATCGGCCAGCACCTTCTTCACGTGTTCCACCATCATGCGGTAGAAGACACCCGAGGCGGCGTCCTTGTCGGCCTGCCATTTCTGCCGGTCCTCCAGTTTCGGGATCCCGTGGGCTCCCTGAGGATGTTGATCCCACACATCCTGAATCTCCTTGGGCAGCTTGTACGGCCCGGCACTGGGCGGACGGAATTCGGTGTTGAGCGACCTGCCGCCCCATGCGGTCTTGATGATCAGGATGGGCTCCTTCAGCTCTTTCTCCATGAAGATGCCGAAGGTGAACTCGGGTCCGATCTTGCTGCTCGGTTGGGTCGGGTGATCCCCGCGAGCGCCAAAGCCGACGGTCAGATTCCCGACGCCCTCGCCATTGGCGCTGCCGTCATAGGGACCGGTGAGGTAGGACATCCAAACCTTCTCGCAGACGCGTGGCGTGCCGTCGGCATTGCGCATCTCCTTGAGCAAGGGAGCGGTGGCCGGGTCTTTGCCGATGTAATCGAAAGTGCTGATTTCGGCGTGTCCTTCCATGTTCGATTGGCCGGCCAGGATGAAGACCTTGAGGGGCTTGGCGAAGATGGAGGGCGTGAGGGTGCAGAGCAGGGCTCCGGCGAGGATGACTTTTGATTTCATGCTACTTTTGAGTTGGTCATCCCGTCCCGGGGCAGGATGGACATGAGTTCTTAGAGGGTTCCAACGGTGTCCGCGTTTGCGGGCTACGGGCCCGGCACGATCCAGATGTTGCGGAAGACCACCGGATTGCCGTGGGCTTGCAGGAAGACCGGGCCTTTCGGCGAGTCGAGGGGGCGTGAGATCGGAGCGGCCGCGGTGAAGTCGCGGGCGAGTTCGAGGTTCTCGTGGATGAGTGTGCCGTTGAGCCGGACCGTGATCCGCGGCCAGGCGGTGCGCTTGCCGTCGGGGCCGAACTTCGCGGCGGTGAATTCGACGTCGTAGGTCTGCCAGGAAAGCGGCGGCAGGCACATGTTGAGGCGGGGCTTGGAGACCGAGTAGATGCCGCCGCACTCGTTGGCTTCGCCTTCGAGGCCGAAGGAATCGAGGATCTGGGTCTCCCACCGGCCGCCGTAGTAGACGCCGCTGTTGCCGCGCTGCTGGCCGCGGGCATCGGGCTTGTAAGGGGTGCGGAACTCGAGGTGCAGCTTGTAGTCGCCGAACTGCTGCTTGCTGGTGCAACCGCTGGCGGCGAGGAGGCCGTTCTCCATCTTCCCGTTTTCCCAGGCATCGGCCGAGCTGCCGTCGAAGAGGATGACCGCGCCTTCCGCCGGCTTGGCATCCAGGGTGGGGCTGTGGCGCCCGGCCTTCTTGAGTTCGTGCTTCGTGCCGTCGGCCTTGGTCAGGGAAAGGGATTCCTTTTCGATGCTTGCGAGGGTTTTCCCGTTGTCGCTCGCGAAGACGATGGCGCCCTCCTTGCGGCCGCCTTTCAGCAGGGTGCGAGACTTGCCGGGTTCCCACCCGGCGCCGGGCAGGCCGCCTTCGAGCAGGTAGACGTCGAACCGACCCTTGCCGAGCGCCACGACCTGCGCGCCGGTCTTCTCGTCGCGGTATTCCCCCTGGATCGCGAAGTCCGGGTCCTCGCGGAGAGCGGTGGCGGGGTCGGTCCAGGTGCGCTGCTCCGGCTTGGGAGCGGCAGCGGCGGAAGCGAGGGCGAGGACGGCGGAGGCGAGGCCGCCGAGGAAGGGGGATTTCATGATGGGGCGGGGGATACGTCAGAGCGCTTCGCCATATTGCCAGCCTTCGCGGACGGGTTCCTTGACGAAGGCGTTGAGCTCCGGGCGGTTGGTGATGCGGCCGGCCTTGGCGTCCCACTCGATGCGGGTGTTGAAGCGCTGGGCGAGCACGCCTAACAGGATGATCTCGGTCAGCTTCGCGCCGTAGGTGAAGTTGGATCCGGGTTCCGGGCCTTCGCCCTTGATCGCGCGCAGCCATTCGCGGAAGGGACCGCCGGCGACGCGGGGGATCGACGCGGCGGGCGGGTTCGCCTGCCACGATTTGTGCAATTCTTCCGGGAGGATCAGCGGCGGTCCGGCGTGGGTGCCGCAGCCGAGCATGCCCTTGCTGCCGACCATCCAGCAGGCGCGGCCGAGGTGGGCGGCGTGTTCGGCACCGAACTTGTCGATGCGGCCGACCTTGCTCCAGTCCTGCGGTCCGTCGAACCAGTGGAGCGTCACCGGCCCGCGGTCGCCTTTGGCGGGGAAGGTATACTTGATCCGGCTGCCGGCCGGGATCACGCCGTCGAGCGAGTCCTTGCGGTCGAGGCATTCCACCACCGTCGGCGGATCGAGGTCGAGCGCCCACACCGGGGTGTCGAGCGTGTGGCAGCCCCAGTCGCCGAGCATGCCGAGGCCGAAGTCGTAGAAGGCGCGCCATTTCTTCGGCAGATAGTCGATGTAGAAGTCGCGCTTGGCGGCTGGCCCGAGCCAGAGGTCCCACGCGAGGCCGTCGGGCACCGGCGAGGACGGCGGCGGCATGACGGCAGGATTGGCGAAGTGCTGGCCGCCCATCTCCGGTCCGCTGTTGCGGCAGAAGACCTCGCCGACCTCGCCGATGATCCCGGCGCGGACGGCTTCGACCGACTGCCGGATGCCGTCGCCCGCGTGGCCCTGGTTGCCCATCTGGGTGACCACCTTGTAGCGCTCCTTGGCCTTCACCAGGGTGCGGGACTGCCAGATGTCATGGGTCAGCGGCTTCTGGGTGTAAACGTGGATGCCGCGCTCCATGGCGGCCAGGGTGGCGGCGAAGTGGGTGTGGTCCGGAGTGGAGATCACCACCGCGTCGATCTCCTTGTGCATCTTGTCGAACATCACGCGGAAGTCCTCGAAGAAAGGCTGCGTGGTCCGCCAGGCCTTCATGTTCTCCGCGCAGAGGTTGCGGTCGACATCGCAGAAGGCGACGAGGTTTTCCTCGCTGCAGCCCTGCTCGTAGGGTTGCTTCGCGATCCAGCCGCCGGAGCCGATGAAGGCGACGTTGAGCTTGCTGTTCGGAGACTTGCCGGGCTTGCCGATGGAGAAAGCGGGCAGGGCGGCGAGCGTGCCTGCGGAGGTAGTGAGGAAGTGGCGGCGGTTCATGGCGGCGGAGCGGGGGCGATCAAGGAGTGACGGTTGCCTTGAGGCGGGCGAACTTGCGGAGGTCGGGCGCGCGGGGCAAGCGGAGGGTGACGGTGTCGGTGCCGGCGGCGGGGCTGTTCTTGACGACGGTGACGCCGGGATTGTTAGAGACGGCTGCATCGGGCACGGGGTAGGTCGCGCCGTTCAGCGTGGCAGGGCTGGTGCCGACTTCGATGACCACGGCCGTCGAGGGATCGATGGAGTCCTGGTCGCGGCGGAAGGTGAAGATCATGTCGGCGCCATCGGTCGAGATGGCGGGCAGTTTGGCGAGGTCGCGGGTGTCCTTGTCGCCGCCGAGCACGAACTCCAGCGAGTTGCGGACGCCGTCGCCGTCGAAGTCGTCGTCCGGGCCGCCGGTCGGGGCGTTGACGGCTTTCCACGCGTTGTAGGGGGAGACCGGGGGCGTGTAAACGAGCTTGAGCTGGGTGTTGCCTGCCGTCTTCTGGAGCACGTAGTTCGGGATCGGCGTGTGCAGGACCGGGGTGCCGGTGATGGTGGTGGCGGTCATCAGCAGGTAGTCCGACGCGTTGTCCACGGTGCCGGTGATCTTCACGGTGCCGGTGGAGAGATTGAGCGAAGAGGTGGAAGTGGTCGGCGAACCGAGGGTGAAGCCGATGGAGGCTCCGGCGGCGACGGTGATCGGCGAGGTTTGGCTGCCGCCGACGAGGGCGAGCGTGCCCTGGTTGACCTGCGTCGGGCCGGTGTAGGTATTGGCCCCGGAGAGCGTCTGCGTGCCCTCGCCGGTTTTGGTCAGGGTGGTGGCCGGGGCGAAGTTGGCGATGGTGCCGGAGTAGGTGCAGGACTTGCCGCTGCCGGGGTTGAGAGTGAAGCCGGTGACCGCGGTGGCGGCGAGGTTGGTCTCGTTGTTGCCGCCGGCATTGGTGAAGACAGAGAGCAGGGCACGGCTGCCTTTGAGTCCGCCGAAGGTGGGGCTGGAGGCGGCGGTTTCGCCGGTGATGCGGCCGCCGTTGGAACCGGCGGCGAGGGCGAAGGTGCCGCCGGCGGCTCCGACATCGAGCGCGCTGTTCTGGAGGGCGAGGTTGTTGCCGAGGGTCAGTTTCGCGCCGCTGCGGATGACGGTGTCGCCGCTGAAGGTGTTCGCGGCGACGAGGTTCACGCGGCTGCCGCCGACGATGAGGCCCCGGGAGCCTGTTAGAGTGCTGCGGATGCCGAGCAAGCCGTTGCTGGTGGGCGAGCCGAGCCGGTAATGGTCGGCGGCGGGCGTGAGGGTGCCGGTGTATTCCATCTTCGCGCCGTTGCCGGCCCAGTTGCCGAAGAAGGCGTTGGGCAGGTTGGCCCCGGTGGAGCTGCTGAAGTCGAGGTTGCTGGCGGTGGTGCCGGACATCACCGTGATTTCCGCGGTGGTCTCGACGAGGCGGTTGAGGAAGGCGTTGTCCATCGAGTTGCGGCGCACCGCGGCACCGGCGGAGACGGCGATGTTGCGGCCGGTGCCGCCGCCGAAGCCTGCCAGCGACGCGGCACCGAAATCCAACTGGCCGCCGGCGACGGTGGTGGTGCCGAGGTAGGTGTTGCTGCCGCTCACGGCCAGCCGGCCGGCACCGTTCTTCTGCAAGCCCTTGGTGCCGGTGATGACGTTGCTGATGGTCAGGCTGCGGCCGGCCTGGGTGACATCGATGACGGGCGTGCCGGAGATAACATCGAGGGTCAGGACGTTGGCACCGGCGAGCGTGAGGTCGTTGGAAGAGGTGGTGGTGTCGGTGAAGGTGATGTTCCCGACGGTGAAGGGTGCGTCGAGGGTGACGGTGCGGTTGGCGGTGAGGTTCGCGGTGAAGAAGGCGGTGGCGCCGCTGCCGCTGGCGACCACGTTGCCGGTCCATTTCGTCGAGTCGCCCCAGTTCCCGTCGGCATCGAAGCCCCAGGTGCCGTTGGACGCGCCGAGCGTGGTGCCGGACTGCGGGGCGGAGGCGGCGCTTTCGTTCGGAATGGCGGCCGAGTCGCGAGCCTGCACGGTGAAGAGGTAGCTGGTGTTCGGCGTGAGGCCGGTGGCGGTGTAGGTCGTGCCGGTCTGCCACCCGCTGCTGGTGCCCAGGGTCGTGTTGTGGAAGCGGTAGCGCACCGTGCTTCCTTCAGGATCGGTGACGGCGGTGGCGGTCATGGTGATCTCCGTGGCGGAGATGCCGGCGGGGGCGGAGGCAAAGCCGGGCACCGGGGGCGGCGTGGTGTCCGGGGGAAGGGTGGTCACCGGGACCGCGGGCGAGGCGGTGTTGAGGTTCTCGTTCACCGATTTGTCGCGGGCCTGGACGGTGTAGGCGTAGAGGGTGTTCGCGGAGAGGCCGGTGTCGGTGAAGGTCGGGCTGTCCTGCCAGGGGCTGAAGGTGTTCAGCGTGGTGTTGTGGAAGCGGTACTGCACGCCGTTGGCGTCGCTGGCCAAGGTGGCGGTCATGGTGACGATCGAATCCGTGACGGCGGTGGGCGGGACGTCGAAGGACATCGTGGACGGCGCGGGCGGGGTGAGGTCGCCGGAAGTGTCGACGCCCTGGCCGATGACGTCCTGGTAGTTCGCGCCGAAGCGGATCTCGTCGATGGTCGGGGCGGTCCCGTTGCCCCACATGGAGAGGACGCGGAAGGTCGACTGGTCGACCGCGGCGGAGGCCGACTGGGGCGTGTCGAGCACCAGGTCGGTGCCGGGCGTGTAGATGCTGATGGTGTCGGGGGCGGCGGGGTTCGCGCCCCACTGGATGCGGCCGACGACCAGCGCGAGTTCGGCGGTGCCGAGGGTGGCCTGGGTGGCGGAGGTGGCCGCCACGCCGCCGCTGTTGAAGATCAGCCCCTGGACGGTTCTGCCCTGGTGCAGCCTGGCTCCGATCGCACTGCCGGACTGGCCGACGGACGTGTTGTTGTTCAGGTTTTCATTTCCCAGCACCAAGGTCGGGCTGACGTTGATGTTGTCGGGATTCGGGGCGAGGAAGCTGAACCAGAGTTCGGCGCCGTGGTCCATCAGGCCGGCCTCGTGGAGGATCTCGCCGATGACGATGTTGGCGGATCCGTTGGAGGAGGTGCGGGTGATGCGGTTGCCGAAGACGGGGAGCGTGCCGAAGGAAAAGCTGCCGGCGGTCACCTGGACGCTGACATCGGCAGACCACTTGCCATCGAGGCCGATGCCGCCGGCCTGGTCGGTCAGCGGGCTGGCGGCGGGCATGTCGAAGGGTTCGTAAATGAGGGCGTTGCCGCCGGGAGCGGCGCTGACGGTGACCTGGACTTCCGCCGGCGTGCTGCCGGGGTTGGAAGGCTGGACGGTGTAGGTGGCGGGACCGGCGGGCGGCGAGGGATCGACGTAGCTGCTGGCGGTGCCGGGAAGGGAGGCGGCGATGAGGGTGCCGTTGCGTCGTACCTGGAGGGCGGAGTATCCGAGGTTGTTCCGCCAGGAGAGGCGCATGCCGTTGCGGCGGCGGTGGGCTTCGAGGTCCGTGACGCCGCCGTTGCGGGTGAGCAAGAGCGGAGCGGCGGGAGCGACCGGCATGGAGAACTGGAGTTCGTACTGGTTCACGCCGAGCGGCGCGGAGGTGTCGGTGAAGCTGGCGGGGACGGCGGGTGCGGCGGCGGCGATCTCGATGCCGTTGCGGAGGACGCGCACGCTGTTAGGGACCTCGGTGCCGTTCTTCCAGGTGATCGTCACCCCGCCGGGTCCGCCCGAGGCGCGGGGCCGGTAGGGGGTGCGGCCGGGGGCGAGGAGCGACATGGCATCGCCCATCGCGAGGCCGATGTGCAGGTAGGTGCGGGCGTTGCGGTTCCAGTGGAAACCCTGGTCGGCGGGCGAGGCGGAGACCGGCTGCCAGAAATCGAGTCCTTCGTAGATGTCGCGCGCGTCCACCACGGCGACGTTTCCGGCGAAGGCCGGATAGGCGGTGGTGTCGGCCATCTTCAGCTGGGCTTTCTCGACCGTGGTGTAGCCGTAGCCCCTGCGCCCGTCCATGCCGGTGGTGGCGATGACGAAGGGGAGGTTCGGCACGCCGAGGTCGCTGCGGATGTCGTTGATGAAGTTCGCCATGTTCGTCTGGTACGAGGCGCTGAGGACGGAATCGACGCGGTCGTTCCATCCCTGGTGCCAGGCGAAGCCGGCGATCTGGTAGCCCTGGCCGTTGTAGCCGGGGAAGTGGACGGCGAGGTTGGAAGTGACGTCGTTCACGATCTCGAGGATCTTCCGGTAGAAGAAGCCCTTGTCGCCTTCGGCCACGGGAGTCGGGTAGTTTTCCGAGCTGGGCGGGAGGAAATCGACGCCGAGGCTCTTGCCGCCCCAGGTCGTCTTGATGAGCAGGACCTGGTTGTCGTTCACGTTGCCCATCACGTGTCCGAAGCCGAGTTCGGGGCCGATGGTGGTGTTGCCGGAAGAGGCTCCGTAGCCAACGGTAAGGCCGCCTTTCCGCACGCCGCTGCCGAGCGGGACGTTGCGCTGGTAGTGGATCCACACGTCGCCGCGCTCGGCCCAGTTGGCACCGTCCTTGAGATACTGGTAGCGGCCCTGGGGATCGTTGGCGACGAGGTGGCTGAGAGTGCCCTGGGTGGTTGCGGGATTCAGTTCGCCGTGGCCCTGGGTGTTCGACTGCCCGGCCATGATGAAGATCTTCACCGGGCTGGTGCCGGGCTGCTGGGCGAGGGAAACGAGCGACGAGGCGGCGAGGAGGAGGCAGGAAAGCAGGCGGGGTGACATGAAGGGCAATTGGTAGATCGGGTGATGGGGTCAGGGGGTGGTGACGACCTGGAGGCGGGTGAAGAGTTTGCCGGTGGTCGCGAGGGAGCGGCGGATCTTCACTTCGACCTTGTCGATGCCGGTTCCGTGGAAGTCGTCGGCGGTGGTGATGATGACATCGGGGCCCGCGACGGCGTCGGTCCAGCCTGCGAGGCTGGTGCCATATTGGGAGCGAATGGTGGTGCGGGAATCCGCGGCGGCGTTATCGAGGCGCCGGTAGCTGAAGATGAAGAATCCGGGATCGCTGGCGTTGTCGACGGAAGGGAGCAGGGCGGTGGCGTTCGCGGAGGGATCGGCAGCGCCGAGGACCCATGCGACGCCGTTTGCGATGCCGTCGCCGTTGGAATCCCCTTCGAACGCCGCGCCGCCGGACCAGGTGACGTAGGGTGGGGTGACGATTTTCACGAGGGCGATGCTGTTGCCCTGATAGGCGTAGTCGAGCTGGTAGCCGGCCGGTGGTGCGGGCACCGAGGCGAAGGTTCCGCCCTGGAGACCGGTGTAGGTGGCGAGCACGTAAGCGGGATCGTCGGGCGTGCCGGTGATGTCGAACGCGACGGTTGCGTTCCCGATGTTGAGGGTGGCGGCATTGAAGGTGCCGCAGGAGCCGTCGCCTGCGGCATCGATGCCGAAGGTCACCGGCTGGCTTGCGGGGATGGAATGGCTGGACTTCGCGGAAGTGTCGAAGGTGGCGCCGGCGGCGATGGAGAGGGACGCGCTGTTGGAAATCGAGCCGTTGCTGCCGAGCGCGAGGGTGCCGCGGGTGACGGTGGTCGCGCCGGTGTAGGTGTTGGCGGCATCGAGGATCTGGGTGCCTTCACCGGTTTTTGTCAGCGTGGTGGCCGGGGCGAAGTTGGCGATGGTGCCGGAGTAGGTGCAGGACTTGCCGGTGCCGGGATTGAGGGTGAAGCCGGTGACCGCGGTGGCGGCGAGGTTGGTCTCGTTGTTGCCGACGGCATTGGTGAAGACCGAAAGCAGGGCGCGGCTGCCCTTGAGCCCGCCGAAGGTCGGGCTGGCGGCGGCGGTCTCGCCGGTGATGCGGCCGCTGTTGGTGCCGGCGGCGAGGGCGAAGTTTCCTCCGGCGGTCCCGACATCGAGCGCGCTGTTCCGGAGGGCGAGGTTGTTGCCGAGGACGAGCTTCGAGCCGCTGCGGATGACGGTGTCGCCGCTGAACGTGTTGGCGGCGACGAGGTTCACGCGGATGCCGCTGGCACCGGTGCCGCCGACGATCAGGCCCTGGCCTCCTGCCAGCGTGCTGCGGATGCCGAGCAAGCCGGAACTGCCCTTTCCGCCGAGGCGGTAGTGGTCGGCGGCGGGAGTCAGGGTGCCGTTGTATTCGGCTTTGGCCCCGTTGGAGGCCCAGTTGCCGAGGAAGGCGTTCGGAAGGTTGGCGCCGGTGGCGGTGCTGAAGTCGAGGGCGTTGGAGCTTGCGCCCGTCATCACGGTGACTTCGTCGGAGGTCGCGGCGATGCGGTTGAGCAGCGCCTGGTCGAGGGTGTTGAAGCGGATCGCGGCACCTGAGGAGAGCGAGATGTTCGACCCGGCCGCGGGACCGCCCCCGATGTTCGCATTCGGAATGCCGCCGAAGTCGAGGAACGAGCCGCCGAGGATCGCGGTGGGTCCCGAGTAACTGCTGGAATTGGAGGTCAATTGCACGATGCCGCCGCCGGCGATCGTCAGGCCGTTGCTGCCGGCGATCGGCCGGGCGATGACGAGACGCCGCGAGTCGCCGGCATCGAGGTTCGTGATCGAGGGGGTGCCGGTGCCGGTGGCGAGGGTCAGCGTGTTGGCGGTGCCTCCGATGGTGAGCGAGTGGTTGGAAGGCGTGGCGTCGGATTTGACGAGGTGGCCGATAGTCCGGTTGGTGTCGAGGGTCACCGTGCGGTTGCCGGTGAAGTTCGCGGTGAAGGAGGCGGTGGCGTTGATGCCGCTGGCGACGGCACCGGCGGTCCAGAGGGCGGTGTTGCTCCAATTGCCGTCGCCGTCGTGGTTCCACGTCCCGTCGGCGGGCGGTGCGGGCAGGGTGGTGGCGGCGGCGGGCGCGGACGGCTGGGTGGTGTTGAGGTTGGCGCTCTTGTCGCGGGCGGTGACGGTGTAGGCGTATTCCGTTTCGGGATTCAGGCCGCTGTCTTCATACACCGGGCTGTCCTGCCAGCCGCTGCTGTCGCCGGGACCCGCGACGCAGGTGAAGAGATACTCGACACCGCTGGTGTCGCTGGCGGCGGTGGCGGTCATCGCGATGCGGTCGTGCCCGGTGGCATGGGGAGCGACGGCGAAGCTCATCGGGCTGGGTGCGGGCGGGGTTTCATCGCCGACGGAGACGACCAGGTCGACGGATGATCCGCTGAGCACTTCGGTGCTGGCGGCGGGGTTCTGGCCGAGCACCACGCCCGAGGGGAGCGTGGGATGAGGTTGGCTGGTGATGGTGCCCACCGTGAGGTTGGCGGCGGTAAGGTTGGACACCGCGGTCGCCTGGACCTGTCCGGTCACGTCGGGAACGGTGGTTGTCACCGAGCCGGTGGAAACGACGAGATCGACGGTGGAGAAGGAAGCGGCCGTGCTGGATCCGGCAGGGGTCTGGCTGATCACGCGTCCGGCGGGGACGGTCAAGCTCGGCGCGGTGGTCACGGTGCCGAGGTAGAGGTCGGAGGCGGCGAGGATGAACGCGGCATCCGCCTGGGGGAGTCCCGTCACGGCCGGGATGGTGACCTGGTTCGGGACGGAGGCGGGCGCGGACGGTGCGGTTTCGTTGCGGGCCGGGGATTTGTCGCGGGCCTTCACGGTGTAGGCGTAGGACACGCCGGGGGCGAGGCCGGTGTCGGTGTAGGCGGGGCTGTCCTGCCAGCCGCTGTCATTGCCGCCGGATGCGCTGCCGGAAGTACAGGTGAAGTAGTACTCCACGCCGGATGGATCGAAGGCTCCGGCGGCGAGCATCGAGACCGATCCCGCGGCGGAGGGTGCGGGCGGGATTTCGAAGCGCATCGGGTCGGGCAGCGGCGCGACGAGGTCGGGAGTCATCGCGGTGGTGCCGACGAGCAGGCTCTGGTAAGTGGGGCCGAAGCGGATTTCGTCGCACACGATCTTGTCGCCGCGGGCCATGGTGAGGGTGTCGAAGGCCGACTGGTTCACCTGGATGTTCAGGACCGAGATCGGGCTGGCCGGCAGGACGAGATTGGTGCCGGGCTGATAGAGTTCGATGCGGTCGAGGTCGGCCGCGGTGGCGCCCCAGGTGATCTTGCCGACGATGAGGCCCTGGGTGCCCGCGCCGTAGGTGCCGCCGGTGCCGGTCCAGGAGCCGAGCACGTTTCCGGCGACCCCGTCGCCGGCGGAAAGGTCCCGGAACTGGGTGGCGACGACGCGGCCGTTGACGCCGTCGATGCCGCCGAGCACGAGGCCGACGCCCGAGCCGAGTTGCGGGCCTTCGTTGACGACCCAGTAGTCGTAGTTGCCGTTGTTGAAGGGGCTGTTGGCGAGTGCGATGGCGAGCCGGGAGTTGGTGACGTTGCCGCCGGTGTCGTAGCCGACGATGGCGCCAAACCAGAGGGTGGCGCCGTGGTTCAGCAGGCCGTTTCCGGCGAGGGCGGATGAGCTGATGGCGCGTGCCCCGGCGAAGCGGTTGACGCCACCGGCGAGGCCCGAGATCTTGCCGCCGGTGGTGACGAGGTCGCCCTGGGTGAAGGATCCGGCACTGACGAGGGTTTCGTTGGCGGTCCAGGTGCCGGTGAGCCCGACCTCCGAGCTGCCGGATTTTCCGCTGAGCGATCCGGCGGGGTAGTCGAAGGGTTCGTAGATCGCGACGCCGACGGCGGAGACCGGATCGACGGTGATCGAGACCGTGGCGGAGGAAACGAGACCGCCGCTGTCGGTCACCTGGAAGACGAAGCTGTCCGGTCCCGAGTAACCGAGGCCGGAGGTGTAGACGAGATAGGGAGCGGTGCCCGAGAGCGTGCCGTTCGCGGGCGGGGTGGTGATGGCGTAATTCAGGGCATACCCTTCGGGATCGGTGGCGGTGAGGGTGACGGGGACCGGCGTGGCCCTGCCGGTGTTGACCGATTGCGCGTTGGCGACGGGCGGGCCGTTTGGCGGCAGGCTGCCGTCGGGGTTGCGGAGGGTGACGGACACCGTTCCGGAGACCTCGGTCAATCCGCGCGAGTCGGACATGGTGACTTCGAAGAGGTACTGGCCGGGCAGGTTGCCGAGGTAGATGGAGCAGTCCTTCGCGGCCGCAGTGCCGTTGTTGGCGAAGGCGACCTCGCCGGGACCCTGGATCTTGCGCCAGGTGTAGCGGCTGTCGCCCTGGGCATGGTCGTAGGCGTTGACCCGCAGCACGGTGGTGCTGGCCGGAAGGTTCAGCACGGGGGCGTCGGCCGTGACGGTGGTGATGGCCTTGAAAGGTTGCAGCGGGGTGGGGCTGGTGTCGGCGGTGATCGCGTCCAGCACGGCCTGCGCGGCGGCGCTGACTTCGACGTTCTGTTCCGCGCTGCCGCCGGTCGCGTTGAGGTAGCTGGTGGCGAGGGCGATCACGTCCGGAACGGGGGTGACCGTGGTGTAGGAGGCGGCGTATTTTTCGAGCACGCCGAGGGCCGCGGTGCGGTCGCCGGGGGTGCATTCCCGGATGTATTTCATGCCGGCGGGGACTCCTTCGGCGAAATCGTATTTCCACATCAGGTCGAAGCCCTTTTGGCGGACTCCCGAAGCGAACATCCGGTCGGACGGGGCGAATTCGAGCACGGTGTCGACCACCGCGCCGGCCAGTGCGAGGGTGTCGGCCTTGGTGAGGAGGGGGTAGACCGAGGCGAGGGTGCTGCGGGCCTGCCCGACCGGATTGGCGGCCACCGCGCGGATGGCGGGGTAGAGGAGATTCCGGTCCACGCCGGTGATGTTGTTCCAAAGGATGCCCTTGGGTCCGTAAGCGTTCCCGCCGTAGAAAAGGAGCATCGCGATCCGGCCGTGGTCGAAGTGCAGCGGGTCTTCCTCGTCGAAGGGAACCAGGGGGCGGGCGTTCGACGCGGCGGCGGTGAGGATCTTGGTGAGCTGCGCCTGGCGGTCGGCGGAAGGCAGGTAGCGCAGGGCCTCGGCGGCGGCGTAGCGGACGTAGTTGCGGGAGTCGGTGAGGAGGTCCGCGAGCACGGTGGCGGAGGCGGAGCTGGCGATCCTGCCCAGGGCATCGCAGGCGCCCGCGCGGACGCGGTCGGGCAGGGCGGTGTCAGTGGCGATGGCGTGCAACTGGTTGCGCTGGGCGGTGGTCACGCTGGCCTTGTTGACCCCGAGCTGGATGGCGGCGGCCCGCCGGATTTTGGGCGACCAGTTTCCGGTGTCGGAAATGAGGTCGCTGATGGAGCGGCCGGCGGCATTGTAGGTGTCGGCCGCGGCGGCATCGGCGAGATCGGCCGCACTCAAGGTGCCTGCCGGGTCGTGTCCGCGGCCGGTGAGGTGGAGCTGGCGGAGCGGCAGTGCGTAGACCAGCAGGGCGGCGGTGGACATGCGGAAGCTGTTGTAGCTGGCACCGCTGTTAGGGCCTTCGCCGTTGAGGCAGTCGTAGTCGAATTTCCCGTCCCAGCGCCGGTTGAGGTCGAGCATCCAGCGGATCCGGCTGAAGTGGAGGGCGGCCGCGGCTTCGCCGCCGACGGCAGCGCCGAGGGGGGACCAGAGGTAGTTGAAGAAGGCCCCGGTGTGACCTTCCTCGCGCTCCGAGGGCGCGGCGGCGGCCATTTTCGCGTAGAAGTTTCTCGCCGTGGAGCGGTGGTCTTCGAGGGCGAAGCAGAGCGCGGCGAGACCGCTCTTGCCGTTGCTTTCGTGGGCCGGGTAAGGTTCGTGCTCGCCGTAGGGGATGGAGCCTTTGCCGGCGTAGGAGGCGAAGAAGCGGCTGGCGCGGACGATGGCGGGTTCGATTTCCGGATTGGCCAGTCCGCACTCGCGGGCGAGCAGCAAACCGAGGAAGCAGGGCATGCCGGTCGAGTTGACGGGGCCGTAGACGCCGCCCATCGGGCCGTTGGGCCTGCCGTCTGAGAACTTCTCGGCGAAGATGTGGCCGACGGTGCCGAACAGGCTGGTGTTCTTGGCGATGTTGACGGCGTAGGCTTCGATCGCCGGGATGACCTGGGTGTCGCCGGTGACGAGGTAGTATTCGGCGAGGGCGACCAGGGTGTGGCCGCGTTGCCAGGTGATCATCGAAGTCCCGTCGCGCGTGTCGGCCATCATCTGGGCCCGGGTGGCGGCGTTCGGAATGAGGGCGCGCGCTTCGGTCTGGGCGCGGGAAAGACGGGCCGCGTTCGCGGGGTCGGACGGGTTGTTGGCCGCGAGCAGGGTGAGCAGGCCGAAGGAATACTGGCCCGAGGTTTCACCGGCCATGACGGCCGCGAGTCCCTGTTGCAGGATGAGTGCGGACTTCGGGCAGTTGTAAGGGGCGGTGGCGCTGTAGGCGCCCAAGGTCTGGAGGGTGATCTCCACCGTGCTGGTCGCGCCGGCGCGCCAGCGGATGAGTTTCAAGGTCGCGGGGTTGCGCGCTTCGGCGTCGTTGATGGCGTCGGCGAGGCTCCTGCGGGCGTCGGAGCTGAAATTCACGGGCGCGGCACCGGTCCCGCTGGCACCGAGGATCACGTCGTCCGCCGCGAGGATGCCGGCGGCGGGCGAACCCGTTGCGACGGAATGGATGAGGATCTGCCGGCTTTCCGAGCTGTCGTCCCGGACGTGGTGGACCCAGCCGCGCATGCCGGTCGGCCCGAGGTTGGTGCTGATCGTGTCGCCGGGGACGCCGCCGTTGGTGAGATCCGGTGCGGCGGCCTGCGTCCTCGTGAAGCCGAGAAGGAGGCAGAGGGCGGTCAACCTTGCGATGGCAACGGGGTGAAGGGCGCGGCGTTTCACGGTGGGTCGGGTCGGGTTTCGTGCAAGATCTGACAGGATGCGGGCCGGGGAGCTTATGGCAAAAAGGCGGCCAGCCCGGGAGGGGCGGCCGCCGTGGTTGGAAGGAAGCGTGCGGGTCTCAAGGGGACACGATCACCTTGAGACGGGCGAAGAGCCTGCCCGCCGAACTGAGGGTGGATCGCTTGAGTTTCACCTGGACGGTGTCGCTCGGGGTGCCGGGGGTGACGATGATGTCCACGTTGTTGTCGTCATCGACCGCGGTGGTCCATCCGGCGAGGCTGCTGCCGTATTCGACCGTGATGGCGGTGTTCGGATCGGCAAAGGCGGCGTCGCTGCGGTCGAACTCGAAGATCAGGTAGGTCGGGTCGCTCGAGTTGTCGAGGGTCGGCAGGAGCCCGATGGCATTGGCGTTCGGATCGGCCGCGCCAAGGGCCCAGGCCACGCCGTTTGCCACGCCGTCGCCGTTGGTGTCGATGTCGGCGGCGGCACCGCCGGACCAGGCGGCGTAAGGCGAGGCACCCGGGGTGACGACCAGTTCGAGGTCGTTGCCGTTGATCTGGAGGGTAGCGTTGAAGCCGGCGATCGTGCCGGAGGCGTTGGCGGGATCGACCGTGCCGGTGAGAGCGGTTGTCGCGGTGATCAGCTTGTAGGTGCCCACTCCGAATCCGCCTGCGTTGGTGAAGACGAAGTTGTTCAGGCCGAGGACCCCGGTGCCGATGGCGAGGGTGCCGCCGACGGTGATCCGGTCGCTGGCGCCCACGGGGCCGAGGTCGTATCTCAGCGTGCCGGTGCTGGCCGCCATTGCGGAAACGGTCAGGCCGCCGGTGATCGGGAGAGTGCCGACTCCCGCGATGCCGGGCGCGATGTTGGCGGTGGCGGTGACGGTGACGCTTCCGCCGACGGTGCCGGTGCCGGCCAGGGTGCTGGTGCTGTTCAGCGTGACCGCGCCGGCCGGCAGCGAGCCGGGGCTGACGATCGCCAGGGTGCCGGCGTTGTTCACCGTGGTGGTGCCGGTGTAGGTGTTGACGCCCTGGAGGGTCAGCGTGCCGTTGCCGTTCTTCGTGAGAGTGGTGATCCCGCTGCCTCCGCCGATGGCGCCGGTGACGGTGGTGTTGCCGTTGCCGGAGAAGGCGAGGCTGCTGGATGCGGAGCTGGTGATGCTCGTGATCGTGCTGGTGTTGACGGTGTTGTTGTTCGTGATCGTGCGGGCTCCGGTAATCGTGACCGGGCCAATGGTGAGCGCTCCCGTGCCCCCGAAATTGAAGTCGGTTTGGGCAGTCACAGGATTCGTCGTCACCACCGTCCCGATGGCCGCGAGCGTGCCGGGGCCGGCGAAGCTGTTGACGACGGTGAGGGTTCCAGCTCCCAGCGAGGCATTGTTGCCGAGGACCAGCGTGGTGTTCGGCGTGTTGAGCGCGACGCCGCTGGTGGTGGAGGTTCCGAGGACCGTGAGGGTGGAGCCGGCGTTGATGGTGGTGGAGCCGGTGTAATCGTTGCTCTGCGCGAGGGTGGTGTTGCCGTTCACGACCAGGGCATTGGCTCCGGTGATGGCGTTGGCGTTTTCCATCGTGATGGTTCCGCCGCCGCCGCCGAGGCGGTAGGTGGTGCCCTGCTGGGTCAGCGTGCCGGTGTAGCTGACGTTGCCAACCGCACCGAGGCTGGCGGCGGTGAGACCGGCGGCACCGAAGTCGAAGTTGGTGGACGCGTAGTTGTCCGCGGCGATGGCGCCTGCGGAGTTTGCGGTGACCCGGTCAAGGAGGGCTGCCGGGATACCGGCGGCCCCGAAGCTTGAGCCGAACATCAGGGTTCCGGACGAACCGATCGCGACGTTGCGGGCCGTGCCATTGATGGCGGCGGCCGATTCGAAGCGGGTCAAGCCGGCGGCAAGGGTCATGCCGCCGGTGGCCGCGGCGTTGTTTCCGGACAGAACAAGGGTTCCAGCCCCGGCCTTTGTCATCTGAAGGCCAGCCGTGCTTTCGGTCAAGGGAGTGGCAATCGTCGCGGTGAGCGCCGGTGCCACGCTGACGGTGGTGTTCTTGGTCATCCGGAGCGCGGTGCCGCCGCTGACGGTCACCGTTCCCTCCTCGAACTGCATGCCGCTGAAGTCCTGGGTTCCGTCCACGGTGACGTTGTAGGAGCCGGTGGCGTCGGTGCCTGCGGCGAAGGTGGCGACCGATCCCGGCTGCCAGGGAATGGGAACGAGGGTGCCGTCCGGGGCGAGGTTCCAGATGGCGCTGGAGTTCCAGGTTCCGGACGGGGTGGCGCTGCCGGCACCGACGATGTCGCCGTTGAGGTCCCAGGCGCTGCCGGTTTCGATCACCGCCGCGTAGCTGGCGCCGAAGCGGATCTCGTCCATCACGACCTTGTCGCCGCGCGCCCAGGTGATGGTGTCGAACGTGGCCTGGTTGACCGAGGTGGTGAAGGTGGAGATCGGGGTGGCCGGCAGGACCAGGTCCGGTCCGGGCCGGTAGATCTCGATGGTGTCGCTAGCGGCGCCCCAGGTGATCTTACCGACGATGAGGCCGGATTGGCCTGCGGTGAACAGAGCCGATGACAGGGTTCCCAACTGGTTGCCGGTCACGCCGGTTCCGAAGGTCGAATCGCGGAACTTGGTGGCTGCGACCCTGCCGTTGCCGGAAAGGTTGCCGAGGGTCACGCCGAGCCCCTCGGCGCCGGCGGTCGGGAAGAAATAGGCGAAGTTGTTGGTGGAGAAGCTTTCGGTGGCGAGACAGAAGGCCAGGCGGGAGTTTGTGACGTTGCCGCCGGTGTCGTAGCCCATGATCAGGCTGAACCAGAGCGTCACGCCGTCGGTCAGCAAGCCGTTGCCGGCCAGGGCGGAGGCGTTCACCGGGCGGGCACCGCCGTAGCGGTTGGCACCGGTGATCAGGTCGCCGATGCCGGCACCCCGGGTGACCAGCGAGCCGAAGAAGCGGTTCGGCCCGAGTTTCGAATCGGCACTGGCGGCCCAGGTTCCGGTGAGTCCCACTTCGCTGGCACCCGAGGCTCCGGCGAGGGCGGTGCCGGGATAGTTGAAGGGCTCGTAAACGACGGCGGTGGAGGGCAGCAGGTTGACGGCGGTCGTGGCCTCCGAGACCTTGGCCGCGGAGTCGGTGACGCGCAGGCGGATCGTGTTGCCGCCGAGGCTCATGCCGTAGGTCCCGGTCAGCACCGAGTCGGCGATCGGGGCCGGGTTGGCACCGGTGACGCCCTCGGTGTAGTTGCCGTCGTTGTCGAGGTCCCACTCGTAGCTGGTGATGGTCGCGCCGTCGGAAGGCAGCGAGGCGCTGCCGTTGAGGACGAGCGAGCCGCCGGCGAAGACCGAGTAGGGGCCGGCGGGCTGGGCCAGCGGGTTGGCGAGCGTGGCGGAGAGCTGCACGTCGTCGAAGCCGACCTCTTCGGAAGCCGTGATACCTTTGCTCAGCAGGCGGATCTCCAGCGGCTGGCCGACGAGGGAGGCGTGCAGTCCGGCATTGTAGGTGTAGTTGACCGTGGAGGTGACAACCGCGTCCTCGCCGACGGGGAGGAGGTTGTTGTCCTCGGCGATCACGGTGCCGTTGACGACGAGCTGGACCCGGTAGCCGGGGAATCCGGTGGTGACCTTGGTGTTGGCCACCTTCACGCTGAGCGTGTAGCCGGCGTCGGCCCAGAAGGGAGTGGCGAGGGTCTGGGACAAGCCGTTCTCGCTGCTGTTGCTGGTCACCAGGGCGACGTTCTGGCCCTCGGGAGCCTCTGCGGAAAGGTCGAAGGTGGAGGGATTCAGCGTGTTGACGGATGCACCGTTGAAGACCGTCCAGCTCGCTGGGGCGAGGCCGAGCGTGCCGTCGGTGGTGACGGGATTCTCGAACCCGGGGTTGGTGATGGCGACCGTCTGGGCGGCCCAGGAGGTGGCGCACAGGCAGAGGGAGAGCAACGTGACCGTTGTGTGGAGGGATGCGGAGCGTGATTTCATGGTGCTTCGGGACTTGGACGGGGGTTGGGGAAGGTGGATCGGCGGTCGTGTCAGGCCCGGCGACCGTGGCAGTTTGCGGAAGCGGATCGCAGGCGGATGGCCGGACTAGCGTTGCGGCGGCTTCGGGTGGAGATGGGATCGGTCGTCATCGGCGGGGAGCAGGCTCCGGGCGGAACCTGTCTGAGGCACGGCGCTTCCTGCAGGCAAACACCCGCCCGAAACCCTTGACCCGATGGCCAACTACGCCGCCGCCCGGCCTCCAGCCAGCACTTTCCTCGTGGACAACCACGACCGAAAACGGGAGGTTTTCGGCCATGGAACCGATTCGCGTTCTCGGGGTTTCGGAGCAGGTCGCGGCGCATCTCCGCGGCGAGATCCGGAAAGGAACCTGGGGGGACCTGATGCCCGGTGGGGACCGTCTGGCGAGGGATCTGGGGGTAGGTCGCAGCACGATCGATGTCGCTTTGAAGCAGCTCGAAACCGAGGGCCTGCTGGTGCCGCAGGGGACGGGCAGGAGGCGGCGCATCGCGGTCACGGACGGTCACGCCGGCAATCAGCTCCGGGTCCGCATCCTGCCCTACGACCGCCTGGATCTCAGCGGCAGTTTCCACGAGGTGCTGCACCGGGTCCAGGCCGCGGGGCATGCGGCGGAATACACCGCGCAGTCGCTGGTGGAGCTCAAGATGGACGTGCGGCGCGTGGTCCGTCTGGTGGCGGGAACCCCGGCCGATGCCTGGGTGGTGATCGGGGGTTCCCAGGAGGTGCTGGCAAGCTTCGCGAAGGGCCCGGTGCCGGCCTTCGCGCTGGTCGGTCGCATGCGCGGGGTGCCGATCGCCGGGGTGAAGCCCGACAAGATCACGGCGCAGCGGGACGTGGTCCGCCGCCTGGTCGAGCTGGGCCACAGCCGGATCGTCAAGCTGGTGATGCCGGAGCGGGTTCATCCGGTCCCGGGCTTG
Organism: Verrucomicrobiaceae bacterium; assembly: GCA_027491155.1. GTDB lineage: Bacteria > Verrucomicrobiota > Verrucomicrobiia > Verrucomicrobiales > Akkermansiaceae > Haloferula. Next base: position 63,486 of record JAIXWR010000001.1, on the reverse strand, counting down.
CTCGAGCAGGCCTTTCTCGGCGAACTGCGGGCGCTGGGGATCCCGACCGGCCCCTACAACCTCGCGGTGTGGAACGGCGAGAGGGCGGGTTTCCACGAGCGGCTGGAGTCGCTCTTCCGCCACACCCCGCCGACGGCCCTGTTCCTCGACGCGCCCGATCTTTTCCTCGCCGCGCAGCACCACCTCGCGCGGCGCGGCATCATCGCGCCCGAGCACGTGTCGCTGGTGAGCAACGACCCCGATCCCTATTTCGAGATGCTCGATCCGCCGGTGTCGCACATCGACTGGAGTTTCGACGCGATCACCCGGCACATGCTGCGCTGGCTGAAACAGGTGGCGTGCGGGAGGGCCGACCTGCGGCAATCGTTTGTCAAAGCGACGTTTGTCGAAGGCAACACGATCGGCGTCGCGGCGGACACGTGGCGATTTCGGCATTGAGCCCGGGGGGCGACGGAGCTAACTCCATTCGCCATGGCGAGCGGTTTCAAGGAATGGCAAGTGGTGTGCGACGCGCTGGCGAGCGGGCGGCAGGCGATCATCCTGCGCAAGGGCGGCATCCACGAGGGGCGCGCCGGGTTCTCGTTCGCCGAGGAGAACTTCTTCCTCTTTCCAACCCGCTTCCACAACCAGGACCAGTTCGTCCGCGAGGGCACGGTGGTGGCGAAGCCGGAGTGGGAGCCGGGCGACACGGTGAGCATCACGCACTACTGCGAGGCGCTGTGGGCGAAGACGCTGACGGATTGGGACCAGGTCGCCGCGCTGGAGCCCTATCACGTGTGGACCGAGGAGACGATCCGCCAGCGCTTCGACTGGGAGGGCAAGGGGATGGCGAGTGGCAGCATCCACGTCGCCCTGGTGCGGGTCAGCGCGCTGGTGAAGCCCTGGGAATTCCCCTACGAGGCGAAGTACGGCGGATGTAGGAGTTGGGTGACGCTTCCCGAGCCGCCTGTCGGAACGCGGGCCGGGGCGGAGCCGGTTCTGGGGGACGATTGCTTCTCGACCTTGTTCGCGAAGCTGGGGGAGATTTTGGGGGAGTAAGCTACTTCCGTTCCTTCCACCGGGGGACCACGAGGATGTGGTCGTCCTCTTTGTCGTGGAAGCCGGGTTTGAGTCCTTCGATGTCCAGAGGGGCCGCCTTGCCGTCCCAGCCGCGGCAACGGATCACGCGGTTTTCGAAGTCGATGTCTAGAGCCTTTCCGCTGATCGGATCTGTTAGGTGCTTGAACGAGTCGGCGGTGACGTCCAGTCCGTTGCGCTCCCGCTGGAGCCAGAGCAGGCAGACATCGAGCAATCGCTGGCGGCGCAGGCCTTGGATCCACGGTGGATCGATCGGGGAGTTCTTGGCCTGCTCGGACATCAGGTCACCCAAGCCGTTCGGGAGTTTTCGATAGTCCTCGATGGTGCGGTTCACGAGCGGCCGTGAAATCCCCGGCCACTCCAGCGGAGGAGTGCTCTGGCGAAGTCCGCGGATTTGTCCGGAGACTTCATTGAAGTAGCGCTTGGCTTCGGCCTCGGGATCGTAGGGAAGGGAAAGGAGATCCGAGCGCGTGAGATGCTTGAACCGGTCGTTGAGCATCAAGCCGGAGAATTTGTCGCTGCCGAAGTTCTCGATAAAGGCCCGGGTCCCGCCTTGTTTCGCCCACCAGCGCGCCTCCACTTTGGCGATCGCAACCAGCTCCTCAACTTCGATCCGGTTGTCTTGAAAAATCGGCAAGAGTTCATCAAGGCGCTTCCGTTGGTCATCGTGAACCTGCCAGTCCTCAAGAAGCAGGCCGACCGTGGATCTCCAGCCATAATGTGCCACGAGGCAATCCAGCATGCTTGGTTCTGCATGTCTGAGAAGTTTGCTCCACGAAAGGGCATCGGCTAGGAAGCGGTCCGCGGCTTCTCGATCACCCTCCCGGAGGCTCTGGCGGGCAAGGATCTCGGTCGCTTGGAAGAGCCTTGAAAATGGAGCGATGTTCGGTAGCGAGGCGTCGTATTCCGGGAACTTCAATGGCGATCTCATCCATCTTCTTCCCAGTTCGTAGGTCTGCCGGAATTCGCCCAGGAATCGGGGATCCTCAAGCGGCTTGCCGGACTTGAGCAGATCCAACGCATCACCGTAGCGCCGCATCTCCTCGCCTATCGGCACTTTGAACGCCTTCACGAACAGCAGGATTCCGTTCTCCGCGTCGGCGACGGGAGGTGAGACTGGCTCGAACTCGGCGGGAAGGACGATGTCGGGTGGCTTTTCCTCCGCCGTGACGTTGGCCACGGAAAACAGGAAGAAAGCGAAGAGAATCCGGACAGGAGTCTTCATGACTTGTCCAAGGTGCCGAGAATGCAGGCAGAGTGCAAGGCCGTGGCGTCGGGGTTGTCATACGAAAAGCCCGCGCCTCACAGGGAGAGGAGCGGGCTTTTCAGAGAGATTATGGCGTGCGGGTGAAGCGGGCCGCACCCCACCGCAACTTGCAAAGTTGCGCTACTTCCCCCAGCGCTCTAGCAGCGTGGTCGCCATGTCGCTCGGCGTCTCGGCGACGGCGATGCCGCACTCGGCGAGGATGCGCTTCTTGGCCTGCGCGGTGTCTTCCTCGCCGCCGACGATGGCGCCGGCGTGGCCCATCCGGCGGCCCGGAGGCGCGGTGGCACCGGCGATGAAGCCGGCGATCGGCTTCTTGCAGTGCTCCTTGGCCCAGCGGGCGGCATCGACCTCGGCGCTGCCGCCGATCTCGCCGATCATGATGATGGCCTCGGTTTCGGGGTCCTCGTTGAACATCCGCAGGACGTCGAGGTGGTTGGTGCCGTTGATCGGGTCGCCGCCGATGCCGACGCAGGTGCTCTGGCCGTAGCCGAGCTGCGTGAGCTGCCAGACGGCCTCGTAGGTCAGGGTGCCGGAGCGGGAGACCACGCCGACGTTGCCGCGCTTGTGGATGTAGCCGGGTGCGATGCCGATGCGGCAGCCGCCGTGGGATTTTTCGCCGCGGCCGGGCGTAACCACGCCGGGGCAGTTCGGACCGATGAGGCGGGACTTGGAGCCGCGGAGGGCTTCCTTGACGCGCATCATGTCCATGACCGGGATGCCCTCGGTGATGGCGACGACCAGCTCGACGCCGGCGTCGAAGGCCTCGAGGATGGCGTCGGCGGCGAAGGGCGGCGGGACGAAGATGGCGGAGGCGGTGGCGCCGGTTTCGCGCACGGCCTGGTCGACGGTGTCGAAGATCGGGACCGTGTCCTCGAACTTCTGGCCGCCCTTGCCCGGGGTCACGCCGGCGACCAGCTTGGTGCCGTAGGCGAGGGAGAGCGAGGCATGGCGCGCGCCGAAGCTGCCGGTGATGCCTTGGACGAGGAGCTTGGTGTTTTCGTCAACGAGAATGGACATGGGAAGAGGTGGTGTGGGTTCGGTGGTCGGCGAACGGGACCCGCGGGGTTCATTGGACCGCGGCGACGATCTTCTGGGCTCCGTCGGCCATGGTGGTGGCGGACACGATGTTGAGGCCGGAGGCGTCGAGGGTGGCCTTGCCCATCTCGACGTTGTTGCCTTCGAGGCGGACGACCAGCGGGATCGGCAGGCCGGTTTCCTTGGCGGCGGCGATCACGCCTTCGGCGATCACGTTGCAGTCCATGATGCCGCCGAAGATGTTGATCAGGATGCCCTTCACCTGCGGGTCGGCGAGGATGATCTTGAAGGCCGCGGTGACCTGCTCCTTGGAAGCGCCGCCGCCGACGTCGAGGAAGTTCGCCGGTTCGCCGCCGTAGTGCTTGATGATGTCCATGGTGGCCATCGCGAGGCCGGCGCCGTTGACGAGGCAGGCGATGTTGCCGTCGAGGCCGATGTAGTTGAGGTCGTATTCGGAAGCGGCGACCTCGCGCGGGTCCTCCTCTTCCTTGTCGCGCATGGCGACGATCTCCGGGTGGCGGAAGAGGGCGTTGTCGTCGAAGCCGAACTTGGCGTCGAGGGCGAGCACGCGACCGTCGGGCGTGGTGACCAGCGGGTTGATCTCGAGCATCGAGCAATCGAGCGAGACGAAGAGCTTGTAGAGGTTGCCGAGGAGCTTGGCGAACTGCTTGGCGATGTCGCCGCTCAGGCCGAGGGCGGCGGTGAGCTTGCGCACCTCGTAGGCCTGGAGTCCGAGCAGCGGGTGGACGAACTGGCGGACGATTTTTTCCGGGGTGTTGTGGGCCACGTCCTCGATGCTCATGCCGCCTTCGGTGGAGGCGACGATGACCGGGCGGGAAGTTCCGCGGTCCATCAGGATGGCAAGGTAGTATTCGTGGGTGATGTCGACCGCTTCGGCGACCATCACCTTGCGCACCACGCGGCCGGCCTCGCCGGTTTGGACGGTGACGAGGGTCTCGTTGAGCATCTTGCCGGCGAACTCCGCGGCCTGTTCGGGCGACTCGATGAGGTGGACGCCGCCCTTGAAGCCGTTCTTGAAGTGGCCCTTGCCGCGGCCACCGGCGTGGACCTGGGCCTTGATGACCAGCTTGGCCCCTGCGAATTCCCTCGCGGCGGCGGCGGCTTCTTCGGGAGTGGATGCAACCTTGCCCTTGGGGCTCGGGACTTGGAATCGATCGAAGAGCTCCTTCGCCTGGTATTCGTGGATGTTCATGGCCGTCGGAAAATCGGGGCGAAGCTAGGGGAGCGGCCCCCGGGGTCAAGGAAAAGGCCGGGAGCGGGGGAAATGGGCCGTCCGGGGCGGGCGAGCTGGCGGATCCGGTCAGGTTCCGGACGCGATATCAGACGAGGCGGATCGAGACGGCGCAGGCCTTGTAGTTCGGTTGCCGCGAATGGGGGTCGAAGGACGGGTGGGTCAGGCGGTTGACCTCCGGGTAGTGCATGGGCAGGAACAGTTGTCCGGGCTGGACCGTGGGGGCGAGGTAGGCGGCGACGGTCATTTCCCCGCGCCGGGAACGCAGGGTGACGTCGCTGCCTTCGCTGATGCCGAGCCTCGCGGCATCGTCCGGGTGGATTTCGACGAAGGCACCCGCGGGGCAGAGCTTGCGAAGGATGGCGGAGCGCGCGGTGCGGGACTGGGTATGCCACTGGCTGCTGCTGCCGCGGCCAGTGAGCAGCAGGAAGGGGAAGTTCTCGTCGGGGGCCTCTGGAAGGCGGGCCGGTTCCGAGAAGAGCAACTTCGCCTTGCCGCCGGGATGACAATAGACTCCGTCAGCAAAGAGGCGTCGTTCGTTGGCAGGCGGATCCGGATCGGTTGCGGCCGGATGGGGCCACTGGATGCCGCCGCAGCGGTCGATGTGGTCGTAGCCATCGATCCCGGTGATGTCGCAGGGGCGGTCGAGGGTGGTGTCGCGCAGCAGGCGGAAGACCGCTTCGGGATCGGTCCAGCGCTCGAACCTATCACCGCAGCCCCAGGCGCGGGCGATCAGGCGGAAGATCCGGAAATCGGTGAGGGCGAGACCCGGCGCCTGGCGAAAGGGCTTGAGGGTTCCGATGCGGCGTTCGGAATTGATGAAGGTGCCGGCCTTTTCGCCCCAGCCGGCGGCGGGCAGGAAGAGATCGGCGACGCGGGCGGACTCGGTGTCGGGATACATGTCCTGGACGACCAGAAAATCGAGGTTCTCGCGGAGCTCGGCGAGACGGCTGCTGTCGATCCAGGAGTGGAAGGGATTGGTGGCGACGATCCACAGCGCCTTGATCTCCCCGCGGCCGGCAGCCTCGAGGATCTGATCGTAGGCCAGCGAGGGCTCGCTAGGGATGCTCTGAAGGGGCAGGTCGAGGGTCTCCGCGACCTTTCGGCGGTGGGACGGGTCCGCGAAGTCATGGCCGCCGACCAGCGAGGTGGTGTTCGAGAAGAGGCGCGATCCCATGGCGTTGCATTGGCCGGTGATGGAGTTCGGGCCGGTGCCGGGTTTGCCGATGTTGCCGGTGAGCAGGCAGAGGTTGATGATCGCCTGCGCGGTGCGGACGCCTTCGTGGGACTGGTTGACACCCATGGTCCACCACCAGGAGACGCGCTTGCCGGGCTCGGAGACGACGCGCGCGAGGTTCTCGATGGTCGCCGCGGGGATACCGGTGCTGGTTTCGACAGACTCCGGAGTGAAGCCGCGGACGAATTCCGCGAAATCATCGAAGCCGTCGCAGCGCGCGACCGAGGCGGGGTCGATGCGTCCGTCGCGCAGGATGCAATGGGCGAGCGCGTAGTAGAGCGGCAAGTCGCCCTTGGGCTTGAGCGGCAGGTGGAGCGTCGCGGACTGGGCGGTCTCGGTGGCGCGGGGATCGATGACGATGATCCGCGGATCGCGCGGGTTGCGGGCCACGCGCTGCCACAGGATGGGGTGGGCGATGCAGAGGTTGCTGCCGACGAGGACGATGACGTCGCTTTCTTCGAAGTCGGCATAGGTGTAGGGAGGCGCATCGAAGCCAAAGGACTGCTTGTAGGCGGTGGCGGCGGTGGCCATGCACTGGCGGGTGTTGGCATCGCCGTGGAGGAAGCCCATGCCGGACTTCCAAAGGCAGCCGAGGAAGGCCATTTCCTCGAGGGGGATCTGGCCCGTGGAGAGGAAGGCCGCGGCGTCCCGGCCGTGGCGACGGTGGATGTCCCTGAATCGATCCACGAAGGTGCCGATGGCGGTGGCCCAGTCGACCGGTTGGAGGGTGCCGGATGGGTCGCGGAGGAGGGGCACCGTGCCGCGGTCGGGGGAATCGAGGGGATCGAGCGACTGCCAGCCTTTGGGGCAAGCCATGCCGAGGTTGACGGGGTAGTGCGTGGCCGGGCTGAGGTTGATTGCACGGCCGTCTTCGTCGAGATGGACCTTCAACTGGCAACCGGTGGCGCAGTAGCCGCAGATCGACGTGGTGGTGGAAGCGGGCTTGAGTCGCGCCGGAACCTGGCCGAGGCCGAAGTGGCCGGGCGTTTGGACGAGGTCGCGGGTGAGCGGGCCGCGGCGTTGCCGGAGGAAGTCGGGCGTCATCATGAATGGTTGGGACGCGCAGGTCCGGCATGGCCCGGCATCTTCGGCGCGTGGACGGTCTGGAAGAAGAGCTGGCGTTCGAGGAGCTCGGCGGAGAGCAGGAGGGGGAGCGCGAGCCATGGTTGAATGGCGGCGATGGCGACGGCGACTAGGGTCAGCATGACGCGGCCGTTCCAGGCGCGGGACAAGGGGCCGCGCTGGAGTTTCGACGAGTGCAAGTCGGGCGACCAACCGGCATTCCGGTCCCTGGCGAGCCGGGCGATCCTCGCTTCCGGGATCATCTTCACGATCACCGCTGTGGCCAAGAGGATGAGGCCGGCTCGCGAGGGGGCGGCGATCAGGTGGCCGAGCGCGGCGAAGGAGAGCACGCTGCCGAAGAAGCGGGCGGCGGTGCGGGGGAAGCGCCATGAAGTACGACGGGTATCGTGGTAAATCATGACGCTGGTGAATACGGCGACGAGGCCGAGCGGAAGTGCCAAGTAGGAAGTGCCAAGTGCCAAGGAAGAATTGAACGGAAAGTTCGGGAGGAAAGGCAGGGTGGCCAGGAGAAGCGGGATCGGCGCGAAGAGGGAGAAGGCGAGGATTTCGCGGGACAGCCAGGAAGTGCGCAGGCCGAGGAAAAAGCGCCAGGCCTTGAGCGGTTGGCCGAGGTGGAGGACGGAGGCGGCCATGCCAAGGGAGAAGAGCAGGGCGGCGAAGGCAAGGATGCCTGCCGGTCTGCCGACTTCGCTAAAGCTACGAAGGCCAGAAGGGACCGGCGGTCCCGGGAGGGCGCCGAGCAGCAGGCCGATGCCGGCCTGGGTGAGCGTGAGCATGAGGACCAGCGGCCAGTGGGCGGGCTGCGGGACCAGCGTATCGCGGTCGGCGGCGACGGCGGACGTCGGTATTTCGCGGCCGATGTAGCGGGTGGTGGGACGGGTCGTGGAGGGATTGGGGATTGCCTCCGGCCATCTCCGCTTCGCTCCGGTTGTCGATGGTTTATCGTGGATGGTTGATTGGAAGAGCTTGTCCGTCGTGACCGTCGCGCGGGCGGGCACTTTGATGATGCGGATGGCTTCGGTGGGGCAGGCTTGCACGCAGGCGGGTGCTTCCCCTTCGGCCAGGCGCTGGTGGCACATGTCGCACTTTCTAACAATGCCGCGCTTCTTCGAATACTTGGGGACGTCGTAAGGGCATTTCAGGATGCAGTAGGAGCAGCCGATGCACTGGTCGTCGAGGTGGCGGACGATGCCGGTGTCGGCGTCCTTTTCGTAGGCACCGACCGGGCAGCCGTTCATGCAACCCGGGTCCTCGCAGTGGTGGCAGGCGGTTGTGATCGTTTGCTGCCAGCCGGGAGTGTCCCGGCCGCCGTGGATGGTGCCGACGTCGCGCCAGGACTCGTCTTCGTCCAGCCCGTTGAGGGAGTGGCATGCCGAGACGCAGGCCTTGCAGCCGGTGCAGCGGTCGAGCGAGACCTCGAAGGCATACTGTTCGCCGGCTCCGGGCCGGGTGAGTGGAATGAGGGTGCGATAGTGCGGGGCGAGATCGGGCTCCCGGTCGTGGACTTCGGAGAAGCGGGCGACCGGGGTTTGCAGGGACTTTTGTTCGGCGAGGAGTTCGTCGATCAGGGTGCGGACTTCCTCCGCCGGTGCGGACCGGGCTTTCGAGGCCGGGATCGAAGGAAGTCGCTGGAGGGTGGCGGGCATATGTGGAAGTGATCAGTGATCAGTGATCAGCGATCAGCGATCAGCGATCAGCGATCAGGCGGCTGCTCTGGCAGTGACGAGGGTTTGGAGTTCGTCGATGCCCAGGCGGCGGGTGAAGTTGGCGAAGGACTCACCTTCCTGGCGGGTGGCGAGGTAGGCGCAGAGCAGTTGCTCGATCAACGCGGGGACCTGGTCGAAGGCGATTCCGGTCCAGACTTCGCGGGCGATGGCTTGCGTTTCGTCGACCCCACCGCCGAGGACGATGTTGTAGCCGTCGACCGTCGAACCGTCCTCGACCTTCACCCGGGTGCCCATCAGGCCGATGTCACCGATGTAGTGCTGGGCGCAGGAGTGTTGACAGCCGGTGAGGTGAATGTTGACCGGTTGGTCGAGGATCATCTTGCTCGACAGGTGGTCGCCGAGGGTGATCGCGTTGCCTTTGGTGTCGGCGGCGGCATACTTGCAGCCGCGGCTGCCGGTGCAGGCGATGAGGCCTCCGGTGATGGCGTTGTTGCGGTGGTCGAGGCCGGTCGCCCGGATCGCGGTGATGGCGGCCTGGAGCTTCTCTTCCGGGATGCCGGGAAGGATGAGGTTCTGCCAGACGGTCAGGCGGACTTCGCCGCGGCCGAACTCGTCCGCGATGTCGGCGAGCGCGAGCATCTGGGGAACCGTGATGCGGCCCACCGGGGTGAGGATTCCGATGTAGTGCCTGCCGTCGCTCTGCGGGTGGATGCCGAGGTGGCCGTGCTTGGATTTGGGCAAAGACGGCTCGCAGGCATCGAGCGGGAAATGGCGCAGCGGGAAGGCCAGTTTCTTCCGGGTCTCTTCAAGGATCTTCCCGATGCCCCAGTCGTCGACGAGGTATTTGAGGCGGGCTTTCTTGCGGTTGGTGCGGTCTCCGTTCTCGATGAACACGCGGATCAGCGCGGCGGCGACGGGGACGGTTTCGGCCGGCGTCAGAAGAACCCCGCAGTCGGTGGCGAACTGCTTGTGGCCGGTGATGCCGCAGAGCTGCATGCGGAAGTAGATGCCGGGACTAATTGTCGATTGGTGATTTTCGATTGCCGATTGGGTGACCTTTACGGCGTAAAAGCCGATGTCGTTGGTGTCCGCGCAGACCGAGACGCGGCCGCCGGAGTCGTAGGAGATATTGAATTTCCGCGGCAGGCCGTAGAGGTCGCGATGCCGGAGGATGTAATGATGCATCGCCCGGGCGTAGGGCATCACGTCGATCAGCTCGTCGGGATCGAAGCCGGTGGTCGGTGTGGCGGTGATGTTGCGGATGTTGTCCGCGCCGGAGCCGAGCGAGGTGAGGCCGAGGTCGGCGAGGGTCATCAGCACGTCCGGCGCGTGCTCCGGCATGATCTCGCGGACCTGGACGTTGGCCCGGGTGGTTAGGTCGACATGGCCGGGTCCCCAGTTCTGCGCCACTGCGGCGAGGCCGCGGAACTGCTGGCTGGTGAGCGCGCCGCCTGCGATGCGGCAGCGAAGCATCAGGCTTTCCTGGGCGGGGCTGACGAAGAACAGGCCGTGGAACTTGTAGCGGAAGACGTCGCCGTCCCGCGGGAACTCGTGGTTCGCGGCGTTGGCGAGGATGGTGTCGTAGCAATCGAGCCCGTTCTTCTCGAATTTGATCCGTTCCTCTTTGCACAGATCGTCGAGCGGGGTGCCGTGGACACTTTGTTCGGGCTCGTGGGTAAAGCGGCTTTCCCCATCCTGCCCAAGGAAGGGAAGTTCCCGGCCTTGCAGGATTCCGGAGATGAAGCCGGAGAGGTAAGAGGTTTGTTCGGCGGTGAATCCGGATTCGCTGAGATCGACCATGGAGGAAGAAGGATTGGGTGTTGGTTGAGCAGCGACTGTGCTAGCCGCGGCCGCGTCGCCGGGAGGTGGACGCAGGATCATCACAGGATCCATGAGTGGTCTTCATGGATCCTTTTTTGGGCCGTCGCGAGTCCGAGGATCGCGCGGACTCCGTCAAGAGTCCGCGATTACTCCGCGGCCGACGGGGGCGGGGGAGGTGTGTGGCGCGGATGGAAGTGTCTCCGGGGCGCAGATCCGGCTGGGGCGGATGTGGGAGCGTTCGTTGAGGAAGGTCAGCAGGTGATTGCGGATTTCCGGGTAGCGGGGATCGGACAGGACCGCAGCGCGGTTTCTCGGACGCTCGAAGGGGATGTGAAGGATGTCGCCGACCTCGGCTTCGGGGCCGTCGGTCATCATGACGACGCGGTCGGAGAGGTAAATCGCCTCGTCGACGTCGTGGGTGACCATCAGGGTGGTCAGCTTGTTGCGCCGCCACAGCTCCAACAGGACCTCCTGGAGCTCCATCTTGGTCAGGGAGTCGAGCATGCCGAAGGGCTCGTCGAGCAGCAGCATCTTCGGCTGGAGGGCGAAGGCGCGGGCGATGCCGACGCGCTGGCGCATGCCTTGGGAAAGGTCGCCGGGATACTTCTTCATCGCGCCGCCGAGGCCGACGACGGTGAGGTAGTATTCGGCGAGTTCCTTGCGCTCGGCCTTGGGGGCGGTGAAGTAGACTTGGTTGACGCCGAGCATGACGTTCTCGAAGGCGGTCATCCAGGGCAGCAGGCAGGGCGACTGGAAGACCACGCCGCGGTCGGGGCCGGCTTCGCTGGTTTCGCGGCCGGAGAGGATCATCGCGCCCTCGGTCACGCCGGTGAGGCCCGCGACCATGGAGAGGACCGTCGATTTCCCGCAGCCGGAGTGGCCGATGAGGGTGACGAACTCGCCGGGCGCGATGTTGAGGTTGAACTCCTTGACGATGACGGAGGAACCGTAGGCCTTGGAGAGCTTGAAGAGTTCGAGGACGGGGGCCATGCGATTGAGGATTGAAGATTGAGGATTGCCGACTTTTGAACTCAAGAGACCTCGATCTGGAGTTCCTCGCGCTGGAGTTGGGAGCGGCGGCGGGGGGCGGGGCGGTCGAAGAAGGAGAACTGGCGCTTCTTGCCGAGGTCCTCGGGGAGGATGTCGGGGGCCGAGAGTTTTTTGGTGACCACGGGGGTGCTTTCTTTCTTCGCGCCGAGCAGGGTGTTGACGAGCTGGAGCTTGAGGTCCTTGAAGTCGGGTGAGCCTAGTAGTTCGCGGCGGTCGCGCGGGCGGGCGAGGTCGACGGCGATTTCCGAGCCGAGGGTGGCGCCGTCGCGGCCGGGGAGGAGCGGGATGACGCGGTCGGCGACGAGCAGGGCCTCGTCGGGATCGTTGGTGATCCAGATGACGGTGGTGCGGTTCTTCTGCCAGATGTCGGCGATCTCGTCCTGGAGGGTGGCGCGGGTGAGGGCGTCGAGGGCAGACAGCGGTTCGTCGAGGAGGAGGATGCGCGGATTCGCCGCGAGGGTGCGGGCGACAGAGACGCGCTGGCGCATGCCGCCGGAGAGCTCGCGCGGGAGCTTGCCGGATGCGGGGGTGAGCTTGACCATGTCGATGTATTTCGCGGCGTGTTCGGCGCGGTCCTTTTCCGAGAGGGTCGGGAAGAGCTGGTCGACGGCGAGGCGGACGTTCTCGGTGACGGTCAGCCAGGGGAGGAGCGAGTAGTTCTGGAAGACGATGCCGCGTTCCGGGCCGGGGCCCTTGATCTCAGCGCCGTCCATTTTCGCGCTGCCGGTGTCGGGCTTGAGCAGTCCGGCGATGAGGTTGATGAGGGTGCTCTTGCCCGTGCCGGAGTAGCCGATGATGGAGACGAAGTCGCCTTCCTCGACGCTGAGATGGATGTCGCGGAGGACGGTGCCGCGGGCATAGCCGCGGCCGAAGCCTTTGGCGACGTGGGTGAGTTCTAAGATCGGAGGCATGGGTCGTATGGGTCTTATAAGTCCTATTGTCTTTCAGGCAGTCCGGAAACGCCCTTCCACAAGGCTCATGAGCCTATCCAACACGAACCCGATGACCCCGATGGTGAGGATCGACAGGATGATGTGGGCGTAGCTGTTGGCATTGTATTGCTGCCACAGGAAGCCGCCGACGCCGGGCTTTCCGATGAGCATTTCGACCGCGACGATGACCAACCAGGCGATGCCGAGGGAGAGGCGAAAGCCGGTGAACATGTAGGGCAGGGCCGAGGGGATGAGGATCTTGAAGAGGGTCTTGGTCCTGGAGAGCTTGAGAACTTTCGCGACGTTGAGGTAGTCCTGCGGGACGGCGCGGACGCCGACGGCGGTGTTGAGGACGGTGGGCCACATCGCGCAGATCGCGATGGTGAACAGCGCGGCGGCATCGGAGGTTCCGAAGGTCACGCGGCCGTTCGCGTCGGCGACGGACAGGCCGCTGAAGAGCACCATGCCGAGCGGCAGCCAGGCGAGCGGGGAGACGGGGCGGAGGATCTGGATGATGGGGTCGAAGGCCTTGGTGAAGTTCTTCGAGAGGCCGAGGAAGAAGCCGATGGGCGTGCCGATCAGCAGGGCGATGAGGTAGCCCTGGGCGACGAGCTTGAGCGAGAGCCAGGCGAATCGGAGGATGCCTTGGTCGAGTTCGCCGCGCTTGGCGACCGGCTCCACGATGTAGGGCTTGCTGGCGGTCCAGGTTTCGGCGGGCGAGGGGAGGTTTTTGGAAATACCGTGGCGTTCGGTCTTGGTGACCGGGTCGCCCCAGTCGTCGACGGTCTGGGTGACGGTGGATTTGCCGGCGATGATGGCCCATCCGCCGAGGCAGAGCATGATGCCGACGAGGGGCAGCAGGAAGATGTCGAGCTTGAGGGATTGGAAGAACTTCATGGCGGAGTGCTGGTGAGGAAAAGCCCGCGGGCAACCGGGCGACGGCCGCCCGCGGTGAACCGAATCTGCAACCAGGAAGAGGGTCAGCCTTTGAGGGTCTTGACGGCGAAGGAGGCGGCGAAGGCTTCGAGGTCGGCCTTCGGATCGAAGGTGGTGCCGTCGAAGAAGGACTCGGCGGCATCGCTCAGGCCGCCGTGGGCGTAGCCGATCTCCTTCATGGCGGACTCGTAGAGGTCGGTGCGCATGACTTGCTTGGTCACGCCTTCGTAGTCCGGCGCGCCGTCGGTGAAGCCCCAGCGGCGGAGCTGGGTGAGCCACCATTTGCAGTATTTCGGCTGCGGGTAGTTGCAGTTGCGCTCGCTGAAGATCATGTAGTCGGGATCGCGGAACTTGCGGCCGTCGCCCATGTCGTATTTGCCCTGGAGGCGGGGGAGGATGGCTTCCGGCGGGCAGTTGATGTAGCTGGTGGCGCTGACGATCTTTGCCTGCTCGGGGCGGTTCTCCATCTTGTCGAGCCAGACGCTGGCCTCGTGGAGGGCCTTGAGCACGGCCTTGACGGTGTTCGGATTCTTGGCGGCGAAGGCCTCGGTGAAGGCGCAGACTTTCTCCGGGTGGTCCTTCCAGATCGCCTGGGTGTTGATGCCGGTGAAGCCGATGCCGTCGGCTACGGTTTTGCCGTTCCAGGGTTCGCCGACGCAGAAGCCGTCCATCTTGCCGACCTGCATGTTGGCGACCATCTGCGGCGGCGGGATGGTGATGAGGGAGACATCCGCCCCGCCGCCCGCGGCGTCGCCGGGGTGGATGCCGCCGGCGGCCAGCCAGTAGCGCAACCACATGGCGTGGGTGCCGGGCGGGAAGGTCATCGCGAAGGTCATCGGGTTGCCGGATGCCTTGGCGGCGTCGACCAGCGGCTTGAGGGCCTTGGGATCGGCCGCGACTTTGCCTTTGAGCGAGTTGGCGAGACTGATCGACTGGCCGTTGCGGTTGAGGATCCACGGGACAACCATCGGGACTTTCGGCGCGCCGCCTAGGCCCATGGTGGAGGCGATGGGCATGCCGATGAGCATGTGGGTCGCCTGGATGTCGCCGTTGGCGAGCGAGTCGCGGATGGCGGCCCAGCTCGCGCCTTTGGTGACGGTCGAGGTGATGCCGTATTTTTTGAAGAGCCCTTTTTCGTGGGCGATCACGATGGGCGAGCAGTCGGTCAGGGCGATGATGCCGAAGTTGACGTTCGCGGTTTCGGGGACGTCGGCGGCACGGGCGGTGCCGACCCAGCCGGCGGGCAGGCCGCTGGCGAGGAGTCCGAGGGCGGTGGCTTTGGTGGAGCGGCCGAGGAAGTCGCGGCGCGAGAGCGAGTGGCTTTGATTCATGGCGAGAATTCGTGCGGGAACCCCTGATCAAAGCGGCCGACGGGCCAGCGTGCCCGGCCCGTGGAGAAGTGCGGCGCTTGAATTCTCATCGGGCCGATGAAAGCGCTTCATCGGTCGTCACGCGGGCAGCAGGATCTTTTCCGACGAGCGGTAGAGGTCCTGGCGATAGAGGCGGGTCAGCGGGGCGGCGGTGGTTTCCGGGAGCAGGCCGGCGCCGCGCATGCCGGAGAGGAACCACGACGCCTTGTCGGCGGTCGGGCAATTCAGGTCGCCGCCGAAGAAGAGGTGGAAGTCCGAGGCGTCGAGCTCGCCGCGGCCGGAATCGAAGACCGGGCCCAGGCTGTTGCGGAGCGTCGATGGCGGGCATCCGGTGTAGGCGGGGCGGGAGAGGATGGAGATGAGTTCGTTGCGGAAGGCGGGGTCCTGGCAGATGCGGCAGGCGTGGAGCAGGGCGGCGCCGAGGGCGACGCATTCCTCGCGGGCTTCGGTGACGAATTCTCCGGTGACGAGCAGGACTTTTTCCGGGTGGCCGGTGGAGAGTTCGGAAGAGGTGGCGGGGCACCAGCCGTGGCCGTTGAGGATGCTTTCGGAATTCCACGGTTCGCCGACGCAGTAGCCGTCGATGTGGCCGGCGGCGAGGTTGCGGGGCATCAGCGGCGGGGGAAGGAAGACGATCTCCGCGTCCTTGCCCGGCTGGAGGCCGTGGCGGCGGAGCCAGGCGTGGAGGAGGATGTGATGGGAGGAGAAGCGGTGGGCGGCGGCGAGGGTGAAGGGGCGGCTTTTCTTCCAACGGTGGGAAAGGTGGGCGGCGAGACCTTCGCCGCGGCGGATCGATTCCGGCGGGAGTTCGCGCGACAGCGTGATGGCATTGCCGTGGGCGCTGAGGACGAGCGGCACCGCGATCTCGCGGCGCATCTTGTTGAAGCCGAGGGCGAGGTAGAAGGCGAGGCCGGCGATCGACTGGGCGGCATCGAGCTCGCCGTAGGAAAGCATGTCCCGCACCGTGGCCCAGCCGGGTTGGCGGGAAATGCGGACGTTGAGGCCGTAGCTCTTGAAGAGCCCGAGCTCGTAGGCGACCGCGACCGGGGCGCAATCGTTGAGCGGGACGAAGCCGAGGCGGACCGGCAATCGGGATTCGATGATGTTGAAGGCCTCCATGACATCCACGTAGCGGAAAGGATGCCAATCGCCGGTCCTTGGCATGTCCCCTGCTCGACCCGCCCCGGAATTCCGATGAAGCCGGTTCATGACTGATCTCCTGCCCGATTTGCGACAATTGCGCGCCTTCGTTTCGGTGGCGGACGAGGGCAGTTTCACGCTGGCCGCGAAGAAGCTGTTCCTCACGCAGTCGGCGATCAGCCACTCGATGAAGGCGCTGGAGGACAGCCTGGGGTGCCGCTTGCTGGACCGGCTGGGGAAGAAGACGGTGCTGACCGAGGAGGGCGAGGTGTTCCTGCGCCGCTGCCGCCGGGTGCTGGGCGAACTGGAGGATGCGAGCCGCGAGCTGGACGGGCTCAAGCGCTGGGGGCAGGGAAGGATCCGCATCGGTGCGCCGCACTCGTTGTGCCAGTTCCTGCTGCCGACGGTGCTGAGGGAATTCCGCGATTGCTTTCCGCGATGTGAGCCGACGATCGAGGCGGACGACACTTCAAAGCTGCTCGAGCGGATGGCCGACCATGATCTCGACATCGTGATCGGCCTGCGTCCGCGGGCCGGCGGGATGGAAGGCTATCGTCCGCTGTTCCAGGACCGCATGACTTTCGTGGTGCCGCCGGTGCACCCGTGGGCGGAGACCGGCGTGGCGGATCCGGACGACCTGCCGAAGGTGCAGTTCATCATCTATGCCCGTGCGACCGAGACGCACCGCCTGGTCGAGGAGCACTTCGAGAAGCTGGGGATCCGCCCGCGGCCGCCGCTGGTGCTGGGCGACATGGAGGCGATCAAGGGCATGGCGAAGATCGGTCTGGGCGTGGGGCTGGTGGCACCGTGGGTGGCGAAGCGCGAGATCGACGACGGTTCGCTGGTGCGGGTGCCGGTTTCCGGCGAGCCGATCGAGCGGGAGTGGGGCATCTTCTTCAAGCCGGACCGCGCGCCCAGCCTGATCGAGGAGACCTTCGCGGGGATCGCGGAGATGGTGGGCAAGGAGTTGAGCGAGACAGCCGTCTAGCCGTTCTCCCTGCCGCGAATCCGGAGCGGATCAGGGTCGCGTCACCGACAGCCGCAGGAAGCGGCGCGGGTGGGCGGGGTCGGACATCAGGTGAAGGTCGCGGACCGTGACGTTGCGGGTCGCGCCGCTTCCCGTTTCGGTGACGGTGACGCCGCCGACGAGCGCGGTAACGGTGCCGCCGGCGGTGCTTCTTGCCAGGTCGGTCCACGGGCCGCCCGGTGACGGGCTTCCCTGGACCGTCATCGTGAGATCGGTGTTGGCGAGGGTGCGGGTGAAGCCGAGGGTCAGCCTTCCGCTGGCGATGCCGGCCTTCGGCAGCGGGGCGACGGAGGCGGCATTCGGACTGCCGCCGAGGGCGTATTCGAGAAGGTTTCCGAAGCTGTCGCGGTCGCCATCCACCAGGTCGCCGGAGATTGCGGGGTTGTTGACGTTCGCGCCGAAGTTCGCGAGCTGCCAGTTCTGCCAGGGGGTCGGCGTGATCCGGGTAAGGGCGACATCGTTGCCGCTGCCCGCGGTGTAGCTGATGCGCCACCACTGGCCGTCCTCGTGGAACTCGGCGGCCTGCGGGAGGTTGGCGAAGGTGCCGGCGACGGGCGAGGTGCCGGCGTTGTCGATGATCAGGAAGGTGCTGCCTGCGGCGAGGGCGGGAGCGGCGATCAGGTCGAGCGAGCCGGCCAGCGTGACGGTGCTCGCGGTGCCGAGGACTTTCAACTGGTCGTACTGGGTGCCGGCCGTGGTGCCGTTGATCTCGATCTGCAAGGTGCCGCCCGCGGGGAGCGAGTAGTTGCCGCTCACCGTCATCATGCCGGCCGAGTTGCCCGGGGCGTGGATGCCGCCGGCGACGGTCACGCTTCCGGTGACGGAGCCGGTGCCTTGGAAGGTGCCACCGTTCACGGTGACGGTCCCGGTGTTGCTGCCGGAAAGGACGAGGCGGCCGGCGTTGACGGCGGTGGCGGAGTGGGTGTTGGTGCCGGCCAGGGTGAGCGTGCCGGTGCCGGTCTTGGCGAGTTCGAAAGCGCCGGAGATGCCGCTGTGGACGGTCGTGTTGCCGGTGCCGCCGATGCTGCTCGCCGCGGTGAGTGCGATCGATGAAAGCTGGGCGCTTGCCGCAGTCCCCGAACCGCTGCCGAAGCTCACGGAAGGCGGGCTGGTGTAGCCGGTGCCGGTGGCGGTGAGGGTCAGCGCCGAGACGGTGAAATTGGCGGCGTTTCCGGTGCCGGTGGGATTGGTGCCCGCAGTGGTCACGGTGCCGCCGCTGAACGCGATCGCGGGGGCGGTGGTGAAGCCGCTGCCTGGATTGGTGATGGTGATGCCGCTGACGACGCCGCCGGTGAGCAGCGCCGTCGCCGTGGCTCCGGTGCCGCCGCCGCCGCTGATGGTCACCGTGGGCGCGGCGGAGTAAACGGTGGTGCCGCCGGTGATGGTGAAGCTGGCCGCGGTGACGCCGAGCGAGGCGGTGGCGGTGGCGCCGGTGCCGGCTCCGGTGATCGTGACCGAAGGCGGGGTGGAATGGGTGCCGCCGGCCGTCAGGGTGAGTGTAGCCACCCCGCTGGCGAGGCTGGAGGAGGTGGTGCTGTCGTTGGCCAGGGTGCCGCCGCCGAGCGTGATGCTTTCGACGATGCCCGCTTGCCCGTTGAGGTCGAGCTTGCCACCGGTCGCGACCATCGTCCCGCCGGCGGTGTCGCCGAGCGCGAGGGGATTCCCGAGTTTCAAGGTGCCTTCGGTCACGTTGGTGGTGCCGGAATGGGTGTTGGTGCCGGCGAGGGTCCAGGTGCCGCCGCCGTTCTTGGTCACCGACGGGATGAAGCTTGAGCTGCCGTTGCGGATGACGCCCGAGGCGATGCCCGTGCCGGAGCCGGAGAGCTGGAGCGTGCGGCCGGCGACGTTTGGGGTCATGTCGCCCTCCAGCACGAGGCTTCCGCCGTTCACGAAGATGCGGGTGTCGCCGCCGCCGCTGGTGAGGGTGAAATCGCCGCGCAGGATGTTGTCGCCGGCTTCGTTGACGATCGATCCGTTGGCGTTGCTGGTGGAGAAGCGGATCGTGTCCGGCAGGACGATGTTGCCGCCGCTGCCGTCGAGGCGGAGCTGTGGCGAGCCGTTGGTGCCGTTGGTCATCGTGATGGTTTTCGTCCCGCTGCCGAGCGCGCTGCTGTTGGTGATGCGCAGGGTGCCGGAGGTGACGGTCACGCCGCCGGTGAACGAGTTGTTTCCGCTCAGGACGATGGTGCCGGCGTTGATCGGGCAATCGAGCGTGATCGAGCCGCTGCCGCTGATGTTGTTCGGGACTGTCAGGGTGCCGGTGCGGTCGAAGCGAAGCGTGCCGTTGTTGACCAGATCGCCGGGAGGCAGCGTGCCGGTCGAGCCGTCGGCACCGATCTGCAGGGTGCCGCCGTTGATGGTGGTCGGGCCGAGGTAGCTGTTAGAGCCGGCGAGGATGAGGCGGCTGGTGCCGGTCTTGGTCAGCCCGCCCGCGCCCTGGACCGCGCTGTTGATGCGGAAGGTGGCCGAGCCGTTGCCCTGGAAGGTCGTGGTGTCTTCGAGCGTGACCGGCGCGGTGACGAGGTAGGTCAGGCCGGTGCCGTTGGAGGCGTTGAGGTTCACCACGGGAAACCGCTGGGTTTCCCGGCGGAGCAGGAGCGGGTTGCCGGCGAGGGTGATCGTGGTGGTGCCGCTGGCGGGACCGGTGCCGCCGAGGGTCAGCACGTTCATCGCGTGGCCGGTGGCGGTGTCGTTGGTCGAGGTGACCGAGCCGGCGGCGAAGGTCTGGCCGGTGAAGTATTCGATGGTCGAGAAGCGGCTGCTGGGCGGCGCGCTGCCGCCGGTCCAGTTGGCGGCGCTGCTCCAGAGGAGGCTGCCGGTGGCGGTGGCGTTCCAGACCGAGGTGCTCGGCGGCGCGCCGTCGACGAGGACGTTGAAGGTCCGCGCCGTGGTCGTGGTGCCGTCGTTGACGTTGAGCGTCACGACCGCCGAGCCGGAAGCGCCGGCGGCGGGGGTGACGGTCACGCTGCGTTCGCCGCCGAGTTTGATGCTGCCGCCGAGCCGGTCGAAGACGCTGGTGCAAACCGTGGCGTCGACCCTGCTGGTCACGGCGAGGCCGATCGAGTTGGTGGCGGCGGGGAAGGTGATGGCCTGGGCGGTGCCGACGGCTTGCCACGGGCCCGGGGTGCCGGCGTTGTCCGCGGCGTGGAAGGCGGTGAAATTGTTCCCCGTGCGGACGAGGCGCAGCCAGCAGGGCGCGGCGATGCCGTTGATGGTGCTCTTGACCACGGCCGCGGTGGATTCGGTCGCCCGATACTGGAAGGTCACGCCGCTGCCCGGGGTCACCGCGACCAGGGCGTAGGGAGAAGTGGTGGACGACGAGTCGCGCATCATCAGGCCCGCCTTGCCGTCGGTGTGGGTGAAATCCATGCTGGCGACCCGCGCGACGATCTCGGCGTCGCCGGAAAAGTCCTGGCGCACCCAGCGGAACTCGTCACCGCCTGCAGGGCCGATGTCGGCTCCCGCGCCGCCGACGATGAAGGTGCCGTGGTCCTGGATCAGGCTGCCGGCCGCGCCCACCCCGCCGATGTCGGTGTTGGTCCACGCGGCAGGCGCGGGGCTGAGGGCGATGCCGGAAAGCGGGACGACCGTGTTGTTGGAGGTGGCGGCGGTGACGGTCAGGTTGCGCAGTTCGGTTTCCGCGTCGGACAGCAGGAAGCCGAGCGGCTGGGACGTGCCGCCGACGGGCAGGATCAGGTCGGGAACCGCGGTGACGGCCGGGGGCTGATTCGTGCCTGCGACGTTGATCGTGACCGATCCGGTCGCGCTGAGGCCGTGGTAATGCCGGGTGCCGCTGCGGGCCATGCCCCAGATTTCCGGTCTTCCGCTGAGGCCGCTTTGCAAGGTGACATCCTCGAGTTGTCCGTCGAACCAGCGGTCGAGGCCGCTCGAAGTGCTGTGGGCGCCGCCGAAGTAGAGCGGGGTGCTTTGGCTCAGGTCCATCGCGACCGAGGCGACCGAGCCGTAGGCGAATCCGTTCACGTAGAGCGCGAGGGTGCCGGTGTTGGTCGCGGTGCGGTCGTAGGTCAGGGTGACGTGGTGCCAGGTGCCGATCGCGAGGTCGGGGCCGACGGCCTCCTTTTCCAATCCGGCGGCACCGTATTTGCCGACTTTCAGGGTGTCGCTGTTGGCGGGGAAGTAGAGTTGCAGCTCGGGTTCCGTCCCGAAGCCGTCGCCGGTGCCGAGGTGGAAGAGGATGTCGTCGGTGTCGCGGCTGACCCGCTTGAACCAGGCGGAGACGCTCCAGTCGGCGTCGTTGTAATTCAGGTCCGTCGCCGCGAGCGTCTTGCGGATCCGCGCGGCACCGGTGGTGGCTTCGGTGAGGCTGACGGACTTCGTGGCGTAGGGCGCGAGCAGTCCGGGCACGTTGCCGGAGTAGGCATATTCGCCGCCGGAGCCGGCGGTCTCGAGGCCGCCGAAGCGGTTGTGGTTCGAAAGGTCGCTGGTCCTCGCGTCGGTCGTGGTGTCGGGAGGTTCGAAATCGTAGAGGAAAAGCATCCGTGAACTCAGCGACTGGTCGCGGGCGACGAGTTGGAACGAGGCCGCCCCGTTGTAGTCGGGTGCGGGTGTGAAGCGGGCGGTGAAGCCGTCGGGCAGCAGGGCGACGCTGCCGTTGCGGGCGCGCGAGAGCTCGAACGCGATCTTGTCATCCGCCGTCAGGTCGTCGGCGACGAGCGTGCGGAGGTCGATGTCGAGAGGCGTGTTCTCGGTGGCGTTCTTGCCGGTAAGGTTCGAGAGAACCGGCTTCGCGTTGATGGTCACCGGATAGACGTAGCTGGCGGTGCCGCCCTCGGGGTCGGTCGCGGTGATGGTGATGTCCACCGGACCGCTGGCGGAAGCACCCGCGGCCACCGTGACGGTCCGGACGGTGGTGCCGAGCGTGCCGAAGGTGATGCTGGAATTCGGGATCAGCGCGGTGTTCGAAGAGGTGCCGGTGAGCGTCAGCGAGGTGACGGGAGTGTCGGCATCGCTGACCGGGACGATCACCGCCCCGGTGTTGGATCCGGCGTCGAGCAGGCCGGCCTTCATCGTGCCGAAGTAGGGCGAGCCGGGCGGGGCGACGAGATTGATGTTCTGTTTGTTGGGGCCCACCGCCACCGGGTTGGAGAAGAAGGCGGTGTCCGGCTGGATCGTGAGGCCGGTCTTGGTGGCCGACACCGTGTAGCTGCCGGCGGCGAGTCCGGTGATGGCGAAGTAGCCCTCGCTGTCGGTGGTGTCGCTCTGGGTGGAGCTGACCCGGACGACCGCGTTTTCCACCGGCACGCCGAGGGTCGTGGTGACCACGCCCTGGATGAAGAAGGTGCTGCTGGTGCCGACCTGCACGAGGAGCTGGCCGGTTGTGGTCATGCCCTTCATGTCGGTGACATGGCAGCGCACCGTTTTCGTTCCGGAGGAGCTCCAGCTCTTGCTGGCCGTCGGGCTGTTGTTGGCGGTGAAGGTGCCGTCGCCCCAGTCCCAGAAATAGCCCAGGGTATCGGCATCCGGGTCGCTCGCGTCCGCGGTGAAGGTCACGCTCGCATTGGTCGCCGGGTTCACGTTGGTCGCCGTCACCGCCACGGTGGGCTTGCGGTTGCCGGCGAAAGTCCCGCGGTTCACGGTCACGTCGATCCATGCGACACCGTCGGGATCGGCCCCGCGCAGCACGGGGGTGATGTGGATGCCCGCCGTGCTGTCGGAGAAGGTGCGGCCGATCAGGACCGGGCAATCGTCCTTGCTGCTGGTGCCGGGCGTCCAGTCGAGCAGCACCGGCTTCATGTTGTTGATGTTGACGTCGCCCCAGTTGAGCAGCACGCCGTCCTTCATCCACTTGTTGGTGTCGGTGTAGGTCTGGCGGTATTCGATCCAGTAGTCGTTGCCGGTTCCGCTGCGATCGACAGCGATCGCCTTGTCGCCGGCCGCGGTGGACTTGTCGAAGGCGCGGATGCGGGTGGTGGTGGTGCCGTTGGTGGTGATCTTGACCACGTCGGCGTCCACCAGCCAGTCGAGGTAGTTCTTCTGCCGCGCGCCGAAGTGGGCGTCGGTGGAACTGCTGGCGCCGCCCATCTGGTCGAAGGGATTGCCGTATTCCACCGCGGAGCCGCTGCCGATGGTGGTGCCGTCGTCGGTGTCCCAGAACCCGGCATGGTTGAGGCCGAAATTGTGGCCGACCTCGTGGCTGCAGACGCCGAGGTTCCACTGGCCGTTGGCGAGCCAGGCGCCGCGCGCGCCGACGTAGGCGACGCCGCCGAAGCCGACGTCGGGCTTGTCGCCGGTGACCACGACCTCGTGGGTGTAGTTGGTGTAGTTGAAGCCGGCCGCCGTGGCCGCGGCGCGGGCGGCGGAAAGCATGGTGCCGAAGCTGGTGTAGCTCGCGTGGCCGTTCGGCAGGCGCAGGGTGGGGGTGAAGTCCGAGCCGTTGCCGTGGGTGGCCCAGGACATCTTGCCGTAGGACATGGTGCCCCAGTGGGAAGCCATGTTGTTGATCAGCGAGGTCAGGGTGGCATCGCTGACCACCTGGCCGGCCGCATCGGGGAAATCGACGCGGATGATGAGCAGCTTCTTGGGGCCCTCGGTGGCCGGGCTCTCGGCGATGACGCCGCCGCCGCCGGAAAGGAGTTCGTCGCCGGCCGCCGCGATGAGGGTGTCGACCGCGTGTCTTTCGCCGCAGAAGAAGGTTTGTTCCGTGCCGTCCCAATCGACCACCGTTTCATCCTCGCTGGCGGCGGTGGATTCGCCGGAGGTCGGACAGGTGGGATCGCCGACGCCCTCCGCGCGGAGGTCGGCGACTTCGACCGGCTCCATCAGCCGCCCGGGCAGTTCGTTGAGGGCCAGCTTGCCGTCGAGCGCGATGCCTTGGACCGCGATGTCTTCACGGGTCGGCACCAGTTCGCGCCGGCCGTAGGTGAAAGCGGCGAACTCGCGTCCGTCTTCCAGGATCACCTGGCGTTCGACGGGGCGGACGCCGAGCGGCTTGCCGGGCGCCGGGACGGCGGCGATCACGAAGAAGTCGCCGCGGCCCGACACGCGCTCCTCGAGCTGGCCCGCGATTTCCCCGGGCAGTTGGCGGCGGACGAACTCGGGCACGGCGAGTTCCAGCGCGCGCCGCGGGTTCTGGTCGATCAGGTCGGCCATCTGGTGGCGCCGTTCTTCCGCCAGTGCCAGGCCTTCGGTGACCAAGGCGGACTTTTCTTCCGGCGTCGCGGCCACGGTCAGGCGCTCGGTCCACTCGCGGAAGGCGGCGAAGGCGGGTTCGGCGACGGGCATGCGCCAGCGCAGATCCTGGCGGAGGGGCGGAGCCGATTCCACTTCGGCGACGGCTTCCGGCTCCGGCCGGGGTTCGGGCGGGGCCGGCGCGACGGCGGCTTCTTGCAGCCGCGGAGCAAATTTCGCCGCTTCCGGAACGAGCACGGTTTCCGTGGCCCGGGGTGAGGATGGCGAAGCGTGCCAGCACCACGAAGCCACGGCTGCGGCGGCAAGCAGGGCGGCGGTCCGGCGAATCCGGCGGGCTTTCGGGCATGCCGCGCGGCATGAACCGTTTCTTTGAGCTTCGCGTTGGCTCATGGGTTTTCGGGTGGGTTGGTCGGCTCAGCCAGGGCGTTCGGGTCAAACGGGGGGCGAGGATCCTGCCGCCGGGGAACTTGGCGGTGGCAATCACGCTGGCTTGGCGCTCGCCGGGATCAAGATGAAAAAAAAGCGCCGCGGACGACCCGCGGCGCTCCCGGTCGATCCGGCTTTGCCGGTCAGAACGTGTAGTTGAGCTCCACGCTGACCCGGGTGGTGGATTTGTAGAGGGCGTCGCTGGTGTCGAAGTAGCCGAGCTTGGCGATGGCCGTGAAGTGGTCGTCGAACTTTTTCGCCAGCACGGAATCGAAGCCGAAGCCGAGGTCGTTGCCGATCGCGTTGTCGCCGAAGACATGCGCGGAATTCGTCCACTTCATGCCCCAGAAGACGGGCACCATGAAGCTGGCGTAGGTGTCGGTCAGGCCGCCGTGGGTGCCGGCGAGGCGGCGGGCATCGGTGGCGTCGGCGTAGCCGTTGAAGGCATGAAGGGTGGCGAGCGGGGTCTGGACGCCCGCGTCGAGGTGCTCCACGCCGACCGTGAGGGTCTGTGGGCCGAAGGCCTTGGTGGCGTGGAAGTGGGCGTAGAGGCCCTCTTCGTTGTTCAGGGGGCCGGCCTTGTCCTGCCACGCGAGTTCGCCGTGCAGTAGCAGCCCGGCGAGGGACCCCTTGGCGCTCACGCCGAAGGTGTCGTTGTCCCAGCCGGTGGAACCCGCATCCTTGAAATCCATGAGGTAGATGTAGCCGCCGAGCGTCACGCCCTTGATGCCGGCATAGGAAGCGTTGAGCAGGTGGATTTCGGAGGGCGCATTCTCGAAAATCCCGGTGGCATCCTCGCCGAAGATGCGGTGCACCTCGTCGATGTAGGCGTAGTTCAGGGTGAGTCCCGGGACGGAGGTGTTCACCAGCGAGATGGCGTCGTAGGTCTGCTCGTTCTGGCGCCAGACGACATTGCCGATGAACGCGGCGTTGTCGTAGACGATGCGCTGGCGGCCGAGTTTCAACGTGGTGTCGAAGCCTGAATACTGGAGATAGGCCTGGTTGAGTTCCTCGGTTTCCGGGTCGGCGATGACCGAGTTCCGGGGATCGAAGGGATCCACGCCGGGAGCGCCGCCGTGGTAGTCGTCGACGAGGGCCTGGGTGAACTCGCCTTCCGCGACCAGCGAGAAGCCGGCCCAGGCTTTCGTCTTGAAGCCGATGCGTTCGCGGATGGTCAGCGCGTGGGCGGGGTCGAGGCCGTCGATGTCCGCGAACTCGTAGCGCAGGCGGACGTCGAGGGTCGGGGTGATCCACGGCGCTTCCTTGGCGGCGGCGATTTCAGGCGAGGGGGCCGGGGTTCCGGCGCGGGTGACGGCGGTGGCGGCGGCGAGGGCCAGCAGGGAGGCAATGGTTTGTGATTTCATCGTGACGCGCGTTTTTGAAGCCGCGCGCCTGCCAAGGCGGCGGTGTCGCAGCGGCGGAACCGTGCAAATTCGGCACCGGGAGAATGAGGGCCGTTCATCCTTTCCCGCGATGGCGTCAGGGCTGGCCGGCGGTGATGAACTCGACCAGGTCCTTGCGGCACTTGGCGAGGTCGGGGGGGTTCAGATAGAACATGTGGCCGGCCTCGTACTCGGTGTAGACGATGTTTTTCCGGGCGGCTTCGGGGAGGTCGAGCATGTGGCCGAGGGAGTAGAGGATCCCTTCCGGCGGGGTGGCCAGGTCGGTGAGGCCGCCCTGCACCAGCACGCGCAGGTGGGGGTTGTCGCGCATGGCGGTGGCGAGCCGGCCGGTCATGTTCACGTGGCCGTTGCCGCTGCCCATTTTCCAAGGGTGCACCTTGCCGGTGAGGATCTCGTAGGGGGAGTCCTCTTTCCAGCCGAGTTCGTCGCCGAGGTAGGAAAGCATGGTGGTGGAGTAGGCCCCGAGCGCGAGGGAGAAAGAGGGATCGTATTCGGGGTAGTCCGAAGCGGGATCGGTGGTGGGCCAGGCGACGCGGGCGTCGAAGCGGCCGACGACCTTGCCTTCCTTGCGCAGCAGTTCGCCGCGGAAGCGGGTGGGGTCGATCCGCAGGTTGGCCTCGAGGATCAGCGGCACGGGCAGCGAGGTGAGGGCGGACAGCTTTTCGGCGACGGCCTGGCGCTTGGCGGGATCGAGCGCGCTGCCGGCCAGCAGGGCGACGGCGTAGTCGCCGCCGGCGAACTCCCGGGCCTGCTTGAGCAGTTCGTTGCGGTCGCCTTTCAACTTCCCGTGGAAGTGGGCGACCGAGGTGTAGAGCGGGAGGAAGACCTTGTAGGAAAGGTCGTCGCCCTGGGACGCTGACAGGGTGCGGAAGTCGAGCAGCGAGGAAAGCAGCACGACGCCGTTGAGCGACATCCCGAAGCGCGACTGGAGCTGGGCGGAAAGTCCGGCGACGCGGATGCCGCCGTAGGATTCGCCGAGCAGGTACTTCGGCGAGGACCAGCGCTTGTTGTCGGTGATCCAGCGGCGGATGAAGTCGCTGAGGGACTCCACGTCGCCCTCGACCCCGTGGAATTCCTCCGGCTTGCCGTCCTTTTCAATCCGGCTGTAACCGGTGGAGACGGGATCGACGAAAACGAGGTCGGCGACGTCGAGGATCGAGAATTCGTTCGGGACCAGCCGTGCCGGGGGAACCGGGGCGCTGGTGCCGTCGCCGGGAAGATCGACGCGCTTCGGGCCCAGGGTGCCGAGGTGCAGCCAGACCGCGGACGATCCGGGACCGCCGTTGAAGGCGAAGAGGACGGGGCGCTTGGAGAGATCGCCAGCGTTCTTTTTCAGGTAGCTGACGTGGAAGACGGAGGCGCGGGCGGCTCCGTCGTCCTTTTCCAGCACCAGCTTCGAAGTGACGACCTGGTAGTCGATCTTCTTGCCATCGATGGTCACCGAACCGTCGCGCGTCACCGGCTCGGAGGCTTTCTCCTTGGCGGCTTCCGGCTTTTTCTCCGGGGGTGGTGCGGGTTTTTCGTTGGCGTGGGCAAAACCGGCGAGCAGGGCGAGGGCGAGCAGTGACGGGCGCATATGGGGCGGGAAACTAGCGCGAAGTGCGGGCTTGTCGATGGAAGAGACCGGGCCTCTCGAAGGGCCCGGAATGCTTCCCCGGGAAACGAAAAACGCCGGTCCCTCGGGAGAAGGACCGGCGCTCGGGAAAGGGGGGGCGCGATCAACGGCGGGTGCCGTTCTGCTGGGTGGATCCTGAATTGACCGGGAATGAGATGGCTGAGGGAACGGACATTTTTTTTGGTGGTTCGAGGTCGGGATCTTGGTTTTTTTTACCGGTTGGCGAACTCGCGCCGGTGAGAGGAACCTAGTCCCGCCCGATTTCCCCCGCATTATGAAGACGGGAACCTGCCTTGCGATTTTGCGAAGTTGTAAATACCGCTAGGTACCCGTGGATTTACGGTATTCGCCCGGGGTCATGCCGGTTTGCCTGCGAAAAAGATGGCTCAGGCGCTCCGCGTGCTCGAATCCGAGCAGCTCCGCGACGTGGGCCAGGGTGTAGTCGGTCTGGGACAGGAATCGTTGAATGGCATCGACCAGCGTCTGGCTGAGCAACTGGCGCGGGGTCTTGCCGGTGGCCGCCTTGACCCGCTGTTCCAGCAGGCGGCGCGAGACGTGGCAGTCGCGGGCGAGTTCCTCGATCGTGAGCAGGCCGGGTCGCTGCTGGCGGAGCAGTTCCAGGAAGCGGCGGACCACGGGGTCCTCGATGGCATCGAGCGCGGTGGACTGGCGGACGATCAGGCCTTTCGGCGGGACCAGGCGCTCGAGCTTGATCTTGGAAAGGGGCCTGCCCTCCATCATTTCGGCGAGCCAGGATGCGGTGAGGAAGCCCATCCGGATGATGTCGGGATCGATGCTCGAAAGCGGGATCCGCGAGGTGCCGGAGAACACCGGATCGTTGTCGACCCCGAGCACGGCCAGGTCTTCCGGCACGGCGATGCCTTGCTCGAGCGCGGACTGGACGGCGCGGAAGGCGACCTCGTCCCAGCAGCAGAAAAGCGCGCAGGGCTTGGGCAGGGAGGCGATGAAGATCTCGTCGCCGCGGTGGAGGGCTTCGAAGGTGCGGGCCTTGCGCTCCGGCGTGTGGTGGCGCAGCGGCTTGTGGCCGCGGGCGGCGAGGGCTTCGGTGAAGCCGATCTCCCGCTCGCGCGAGACGCTCTGGTCGCTGTAGCCGAGGAAGGCGAAGTGACGGTGGCCCTTTTCCATGAAGTGCTCCGCCGCCAGCCGGCCGACGGCTCTGTGGTCGCTGTCGACGATCAGATGCTCGCCGGCCGGATCGACCAGCGTGCCCTGCAGGTCGATCACCGGCATGCCTTGTTCGCGGAGGGCCTTCGAATGCCGCTGGTCGGGGCTGGTGGTGATGACGCCGTCGCCTTTGAAGTCGGCGAGCCAGTCGGGTTCGGCGGCGGTCTTGCCGCGGTATTCGAAATGGAGCTGCCAATCGTGGAGGCGGCCGAAGCGGGCGATCCCGCGGATCAGGTTCCGCCCGTATTGGGTGGAGGTTTCGATGATGACCGCGACGTGCCGCACGGGGGATGGCGTAGGTGGAGGGCGGGCGGCTGACGAGGGAAATCAGGGCGGGTCGCTCCAGCGGATATCCCTCCGGAGCCCGACGACGTGGAAATGGTGGTCGGCATTCCGGATGCAACCGTTCGCGTCGAATTCGATGCCCTCGGACCGGAGCAGCTCCCTCTGGCGGTCGGCGAGTGCGGGGTCCATGCCCCGGCTGATCCTTGCGTCCGCCGCGACGACGCGATGCCAGGGCAGGGCGGCGCTTTCGGCCTCGTCGAGGCGCGCCAGCACGTAGGCCACGTGCCGCGGGTTGCAGTTCATGTGGGTGGCGATCGATCCGTAGGTCGTGAATCGCCCCGGCGGGATCAGGCCGGTGAGGCGGATCACCTCGGCACGGATGCGGGCGAAAGCGGTGGATCGGGCCATGGGCAGCGGCTCTTTTCTGGGGTCGGGAAGGGCCGGGATGACAGCCCGAAATCGGCTCGCCGCGGGTCCCCCCACGAAAGCGGTTGCGGGTCCGCGGCAGGCTTGGTTAGCCTCGCCGCGTGCCGGAGACCGAGGAAGCCGAGAGGACCAGCGTGGATTTGGACCGCGATCACGTGCGCGACGTGTTTCAGGCGATGCTCAAGGCGCGCCTGCTGGAAAGCAAGCTGTCGAGCCTCTACAAGGCGGGCAAGATCGTCGGCGGCGTCTATCTGGGCAAAGGCCAGGAGGCGGTGAGCGCCGCGCTGGGAGCTTCCCTGATCCAAGGCCGCGACATCTTCGCCGCGCTGATCCGCGACCAGGCGGGACGGACGGCCTTCGGCGAGCCGTTGATCGACTGCACCCGGACCTACCTCGGATCGGTGCTCGGGCCGATGAAAGGGCGGGACGGCAACATCCACCGCGGGCGGCCGCGGGAGGGAATGCCGGCGATGATTTCCCACCTCGGCGCACAGGTTCCGGTGGTCGGCGGGATGCTGTTGGCGCGCCGCTTGAAGGGAACGCTGGCGGGCGTGGTCGGTGCGACCTGCGTCGGCGACGGGGCGACCTCGACCGGAGCTTTTCACGAAGGGATCAACATGGCGGCGGTCGAGCGGCTGCCGCTGGTGGTGGTCGTGGGCAACAACCAGTTCGCCTACTCGACGCCGAACGACCGCCAATTCGCCTGCGCCGATTTGCTGGACCGGGCCAAGGGCTACGGGGTCGGCGGGCATTCGGTCGATGGCACCGACCTGCTGGCCTGTGTCCGTGTGATCGGCCGCGCGGTGCGTTTGGCGCGGGAAGGCGGCGGGCCGCAGATGGTGGTGGCGCGCTTGCTGCGCTTGAGCGGCCACGGCGAGCACGACGACGGGAGCTACGTTCCCGGCGCGCTCCGGCAGAGCCAGCTCGGCCGGGATTGCCTCGAGACCGGCATCATCCAGATGATCGAGCAGGGCTACGCGAGCGTGGACGAGATCGAGCAGTGGAAGAACCGGTTCACCGACGAGGTGCAAGCGGCGGTGGCGCAGGCCCAGCAGGAGCCGACGCCGGATCCGTGGAGCGAGGACTGGCGGGCGTGCTCGAGCGAACCGGGAGGGGGGATTTGACAATGAGCGTGACGTATATCGATGCCATCCGCGAGGCGCAGGAAACGCTGCTGCGCGAGGACCCGCGGGTCTTCCTTTACGGTCAGGACATTTCCAAGTTCGGCGGGGCTTTCAAAGCGACCAAGGGGCTGGCCGAGGCCTTTCCCGGCCGGGTGCTCGACTCGCCGATCAGCGAGGACGCGATGGTCGGGATGGCGGTCGGCGCGGCGATCGAAGGGATGCGGCCGATCGTCGAGATGCAGTTCGCCGACTTCTCGTCGATCGCCTTCAACCAGATCGTCAACCAGGCGGCGACGCACTTCTACCGCACCGGCGTGCCGGTACCGATCACCGTCCGGCTGCCCTCCGGCGGGACCCCGGGGTCCGGACCCTTCCACAGCCAGAGCATGGAAGCCATCTACGCCCACTACCCCGGGCTGGTGGTCGTGACGCCGGCGACCGTGGCGGATGCCTATCACATGCTGATCGACTCGGTCCGCCTCGACGATCCGGTGGTCTATTGCGAGCACAAGTTTCTCTACCGCTGGCTCAAGGCCCCGCGCATCAACGGCGACGGGCTGCCGATCGGCAAGGCCCGCATCACCCGGCCCGGCAAGCACGCGACGGTGGTGGCCTACAGCGCCATGGTGCACGAGGCGGTGCGCGCCGCCGAGCGTCTCAAGGACGAGGGCGGCTGGGAGATCGAGGTCGTGGACCTGCGCTCGGTGAAGCCGCTCGATATCGACACCGTGCTCGCCAGCATCGCCCGCACCGGCCGGCTGCTGGCACTGGGCGAGGCCTTCCCCTGGGGCGGTGTCACCGCCGAGGTCGTGGCCCGGGTTTGCGCCGAAGGGTTCCACCTGCTCGATGCCCCGCCGCGGCGCTTGAATTCCCGCGACACCCCGGTGCCCTACCATCCGAAGCTCTGGGCGGCGCACCGCCCGACCCCCGAATCGATCTGTCTCGCGCTCCGGGAGCTTCTGTCCTTCTGATTTCCCGTCTTCCACCCGCCATCCCACATCTTTCCCGATGCCCACCGTTCCCATCCTCATGCCGCAGCTCGGTGAATCGATCGCCGAGGCGACCGTCGTCCGCATCGGCATCGCGGTCGGTGCCGCGGTTCAGGCCGATCAGGAAATCATCGAGGTCGAGACCAGCAAGGCCACCATGGGGGTGACCACCCTTTGCCGCGGCACGGTCAAGGAGATCATTGCCAGGGAAGGGGAGACCTACTCGGTGGGGACTTTGCTGGGCTTGCTCGAGGTCACCGAGGACGAGGTGGCGCGAACCGGCGTCGACACCATGGAAGCGGCCGCCGACCGCCGGACCGCCGCCGCGGCATCGCCGGAGGAACAGGAGAAGAACCTGCACTTCGCGCTCGACGACGATTCGTACGAGGAAGCTCCGGCGGTGGTGCCCAGCGTGAAGGGACTTCCGGTGCCTGCGGGAACCATGGGAGCGCATTACATTTCGCCCCGGATGAGGGCCCGGATGAACGAGATGGGCCTGCGCGAGGCCGATATCTCCGCGGTGGCCGGCACCGGTGCCGGCGGCCGGGTCACGGTGGAGGACCTGGAGAAGTTCCTCGACTACATCAACACCTGGCCGAGCAGCAATGCCTCGCCGATGCGCCTGGCGGTGGCCGATGCGATGCGGCGGAGCTGGACCCGCCCGCTGGCGACGGTCGGTCGCCCGGTGCGGCTCGACCGCGTGCTGGAGCACCGCCGCGGCCAGGAGCCCAAGCCGGGTTTGACACTCTACGTCCTGAGGGCCTTCGCGCTCGCGCTGTCCGAGGATCCCGCCAGCGCCGGCTTCCTGATCGGGCAGAAGGTGGTCCATCCGCGGGCCTTCGACATCGGCGTCGCGGTGCAGGTCGAGGACGGCGTGGTGGTGCCGGTGCTGCGCAAGGTGGATCAGAAATCGCTTTTCGACCTGACCAACGAGTACGCCGAAATGGTCGAGCGCGGTCGCCGCCGCCGGCTTTCCGAGGACGACCTGCGCGGCGGGATTGCCACGGTCACCAACTTCGGGACTTTCGGCCTCACCTCGGGAACCCCGATCCCGCTGCCGAACGAGACGCTGATCCTCGGCTTGGGCGCCGGAGTGAAGAAGCCGGTTTGGAGCGATCAGGTCGAGGCCTTCCTGCCGGTGACCGAGGCGGAACTCGTGGTCACCTTTGATCACCGCGTGGTCGACGGCGGCGGGGCCGGCATGCTGCTCACCCGAGTGGCCGAGTTGCTCCAACAGCCCGAGCGGCTCTGATCCGGAAAAGGATCAGGCGAGGAACAGCTTCACCACCCAGGAGGTCAGCAGGGCGGTCGCGGCCAGCAGGAGCATCAGGAGCAGGAGGCTGCGGCCCTGGGTGCGACGTTCGTTGCGGACCTGTCGGCGCGAGACCACTTCCTCGAACTCGCGCAAGCGCCGCCTGTCGGCGAGGTCGTCGGGCGGCGGCAGGGTGGCGGCCTGCTCCTGGGCTTCGCGGAGGATTTTCTCCGGCTCCGCGCTGATGCTCTGGATCTGGGCCTCGAGCGCGCGCTTTCGTTCCTCGAGGATCCTGAGTTCTTCGAGATCGGCTTGCCCGGCGTCCGGGTGGCTTCGGGAAAGGCGCATGGTGAGGTTCATTTCAGCAGATAGACGATCAGGGCGATGCTGCCGAGAATGAGAACCGGCATGTTGTAGGCCAGGCCGTTGCGGAATTGCCGGCCGAAGTCGCCGGACATCACCCGGCGGGCCTTGACCCCGTTGAAGAGGTTCCCGCTGCGGGAACGCGAAAAGTGCTCGGCGGCCTGGGCGAACTCGTCGTCGGCGTGATCGATCACCGCCATCGCCCGTTCCAGCGAGGTCGCGAGGTTTTCGCGGGTCCAGGCGTCGGGGTTGATTTTCTCGATCTTGCCGAGGTGTCCGGCGAAGCAGGCGCGGCACTGCTCGAGGTCGTCGATTTCCTGGCGCATCTCATACACCTCGCGGTCGATGCGGGTGAGGGTGGCGGACAGGCGTTCGCTCAATTCCACCTGGGAGGAGATGAACTCGCGCTTGCGGACGTTGAGGGCTTCAACTTCCTGCTTCTGGCGTTCGAGCTCCTCGCGCTGGTGCTGGAGTTGCTCGAGTTGCACCTGAGCGGCGCGCAGCTTGCCTTCGACGTCTTCACCCGGCTTCGCCCCGGCGGGTAGGCCGGGATTCATCTCAAGCTGGGTGCTGCGGATCTTGATGTGGTGGGTGTGCTCGGTGGCGGGTGGCATTGCCGGTGGGGCGGGGCTGTGGGACAGCAGGGATTTCCTAACTGGATCCTTGCCGTTTCGCGAGCAAAATTATCAGGAAGTCCCGATGTCCCCGGAACCATTAGGATCTGGTTGCGCGAGCCGCTGCTTCCAGGGGGCGGACCGGGGAATGCCGCAAGGAATCGTTTCCCGGCGGAGGACCTTGCTTTACAGTCCGTCCCACCCGTGTAGCCTCGCGCCGTTCACCTTCCCCCCGACCACCCCGAAGATGCCGGATGAATCCCTCCAGCCGGATCCGGACGAAGACCTCGTGGCGCGCGCCCGCAGCGGCGACACCCGTGCGTTCGACGCCCTGATTCTCAAGTACGGCGAAAAGCTGTACGGCCTCGTTTACAACATGACCTCCCACAAGGAGGACACCCACGATTTGCTCCAGGAGATCTTCGCCAAGGCCTACCAGTCCCTGCCGCGATTCCGCGGCCAGTCGAGCTTCTACACCTGGATCTATCAGATCGCGGTGAACATGACCTTGAACTTCCTGAAGAAAAGGAAGCGCCGCGGCGGGATGAGTCTCAACGAGCTGGATTCAAGCGTGCAGCAGGACCCGGCCTTGATCGATTCGAGCCACATGGCCAACCCGGAGAAGCAGAGCAAGCTCCACGAGCTCCAGAAAAGATTGAACGAAGCGATGCTGAGCCTGTCAGAAGCCCACAGAACCGTGGTCACCATGTTCGACATCCAAGGCATCCCCCATGCCGAGATCGCCCGGATCCTGAAGACATCGGAAGGGACCGTTCGATCACGTCTGCATTATGCCCACCTCCACCTGCAGTCGAAGCTGCAGGACTATTGGGAGTGAGAAATCTTAAAAATTTCCTTGCGGTTCGATCGATATTTTATATTTTCAAACCATCAATCGCCGTGAAGCCGACCGTTGAAGAAATCGGAACCCTTCTCGCCCTCAAGCGCCATGAGCGTCCTGAGGAAGGGTATTTCGATGAGTTTCTGCGCGAGTTTCACCAGCGCCGCCGGGCCGAAGAGGCTTCGAAGAAAGGCGTGGCCGGTTGGTGGAAGCAGACGTCGGAATGGTTCTCCAATCTCGGTGCTTCCAAATGGGCCTACGGCGGAGGATTGGCGTATGCCACCATCGCCGCGGTGTGGCTTCTCGCACCGAAGGACAGCGATTTCCAGCAGGCGCCCGCCCCGACCAATGTCGGTCATGAGGTGAAAGCGCCGGCTCCCGTGGTGGAGCAACTGGATGCGCTGGACTTGCGTCCCTCGACGCAAGGCAGCACGGGAGA
This sequence comes from Verrucomicrobiaceae bacterium, assembly GCA_027491155.1. Taxonomy (GTDB): domain Bacteria; phylum Verrucomicrobiota; class Verrucomicrobiia; order Verrucomicrobiales; family Akkermansiaceae; genus Haloferula. The sequence goes on along the minus strand of JAIXWR010000001.1, from coordinate 28,481 downwards.
GCAGGAATTCTGACGGATTTTTCCGGATGAGTTTACTTTCCTGGCGGTGCTTGGCGGCACTTGTCGCCGTGGTTTCATGGACCGCGTCTGCGGCGGAATCGGATGCTTCGTGGACGGCGACCTTTCCCGGGGGCGACGGTCCGGGGGATTCTGTGGCTTTCGCGGTGGCGGATGGCCGGCATCTGGTGGCCGTGGCGGTGTCGGGGATGGAGGCGGGGAAGGGCCGCTTGAAACTCGGGGGGCGGGACATTCCGGCGGAGGTGTTCGTCGATCCGGTGTCCCGCCTCGTGGTCTTCCGGATGGCCGGTCCGCCGGCCAAGGTCTTGCCTTTGACGGCGGCTTCCTCCGCGGGTGCCGCGATTCGCTTCGGCGGAGCGGGTTCCGGCAGGATGACGGGCGTGGTGAAGCAGATCGACGGGAAGATCCTGCCCCTCTGCCTGCTGAAGGTGAGCTACGAGGGGCAGGCTCCTTTGCCGGGGACCCCCTTGATGAACCCTGCCGGGGCCGTGGTGGGGGTGGCTCATCAAACGACCGGGGCGAAGGAAGGCTATGCGCTGCCGGTGGAGGTGGTGAAGCGGGTGGTGGAGGACGTCCAGGGCGGGGGCCGGGTTTCGCGGGGGTGGATCGGCTTGAAGCTGCAGCCGGCGGCCACCTCTGCCCAGGTGACCGGCATCCAGGCCGGATCGCCTTCGGCGCAATCGGGGGTGCGATCGGGAGATATCCTGATGCAAGTGGGGACGCGGCGCGTCGAGGATTACGCCGATGCGGTGAATGCGTTCTACTTCTTGCGACCGGGTGCCGCCACCCCGTTGCGGGTGAAGCGGGGAAACCAGGAGTTGACCTTGTCCGTGACGCCGGTCGAGCGGGCCGGCGAATGAGCTTGCCGGGACGAGGCCTACGGCTTGAAGGAGTCTAGCCATGGAGTTTGAGATCCGGGTCTGTCGCGGTGGGGAAGTCGAAGCCTTCCTGGAGGATGCGGCGCGGCTGAGGATCGCGGTGTTCCGGGAGTTTCCTTACCTTTACGACGGCGACGAGTCCGCGGAGCGCGAATACCTTTCGGCCTATGCCAACGGCGCGGGAAGCGTCTTCGTGGTGGCTCTTGCATCGGATGCGGTGATCGGGATTTCGACCGGACTGCCTCTCTCCTCGGCGGACCCGTCGTTCCGGCTGCCTTTTGAAGAATCGGGGCTGGATCCGGCGGAGTGGTTCTATTTCGGCGAGTCGGTTCTGGAACCCCGATGGCGCGGCCGCGGGATCGGGCACCGCTTTTTCGATGCGAGGGAAGCCCATGCCCGTGAGCTCGGATTCAGGCGGACCAGCTTTTGCGCCGTGGAGCGACCGGAAGATCATCCCTTGAGGCCGGCGGGCTACCGTCCGCACGACGTTTTCTGGAGCAAGCGGGGTTACCGTCGCCAGCCCGGCTTGCAGGCGAGCTTCGAATGGAAGCAGGTCGACTCGGAGGGTTCGGAAGTGGAGAACCTGTTGACGTTCTGGACGCGGGAAACGCCGCCTCAGATATAGAACATCGGTGCCTCGGTGCGTTCGGCGAGTTTGGCCAGCGTGATGCGATCGAGGTGGTTGCGAAGTTCCCGGGCCACGGATTCCCAGGCGGCACGGACGGAAGTTCCGCTATCGCCTTCGGTGTGGGTCGAGAAGGAGAGGAGGGAGGGTTCCACCGCGTCGGCGATCTCGCGCAGGCTGATCGATGCGGGCGGTCGCGAAAGCAGGTAGCCGCCGCTTTTGCCACGGCGGCTTTCCACCAATCCGGCGCGGCGCAGGTCGTTGAGGATCTGGACGAGGAAGTTCGCGGACACGGCTTCGCGTTGCGCGAGTTCGTCGAGGCGTGTAATGGTCCTGCCGTCGTGCCGCTTGGCCAACTGGGCCATCGCGCGGCAGGCATAATCCAGTTTTTGGGAAATCCGCATGGAGGCAAAGCAGCACAAGGGAGAGGCGGGAGGAAGCGCGAAGGACGTCCGCCTCTGTCAGTCGTCGGGCATCGACGTGTCCGCGGTCTGGCGGCAGGTGCGGGATCATGCAAGCGAGGTCGCGTCCGGCGAGCCGCAACTGAGGTCGCTGTTGGAGGACGTGGTGCTCAAGCAACCCTGCCTGGGGGCCTCGCTCGGGGTGAGGCTCGCCCGGAAGCTGGCGCGCGAGGACATGACACGTGAAGAGCTGGCCCCCTTGCTGGCCGGGATCTTCCAAGGCGAGCCGCGCCTGGTCGCCAGTGCCGCGCGGGATCTTTGCGCGATTGTGGAGCGCGATCCGGCCTGCGATTCACCGCTGCAGCCGCTGCTTTTCTTCAAGGGCTTCATGGCGATTTCCACCTACCGGGTCTCGCATCACTTGTGGAGCAACGGACGGAAAGAACTCGCGTTGTATTTCCAGAGCCTGGCCAGCGAGGTTTTCGCGGTCGACATCCATCCGGCCGCCCGGATCGGGTGCGGGATCCTGCTGGATCATGCGACGAGCTTCGTGGTCGGGGAGACCGCGATCATCGAGGACAACGTGTCGATCCTCCACGAGGTGACCTTGGGGGGTAGCGGCAAGCAGACGGGCGACCGTCATCCGATCGTCCGTTCCGGGGTCCTGCTCGGAGCGGGTGCCAAGGTGCTCGGGCGCGTGGAGATCGGCGAGGGCGCGAAGGTCGGGGCCGGCAGCGTGGTGCTCAACGACGTGAGCCCCCACACCACCGTGGCCGGGGTGCCGGCCCAGGTGGTCGGGGTCAGCCGCGAGGAAGCTCCCGCCCTTGAAATGGACCAGCGTCTCGGCTGCCGGGGCGCGGCGGCGGGGGGAAGTCCGGACTGAGGGGAATCGCATTCCCTTCAGCTTGGAGTCGCCAGACCGGGTTTTTCATGCTAATTGACCTTCATGAAGCCCTTATTGGTTGTCCTTCCGTTGCTGGTGGCGGGATTATCTTCCTGCGACAAGGCCAAGTTGGCCGTGGTGGCGGCTCGCGACAAGATAGCGGGGACGACCGATCCCGGAGCGCCGCTGCCACCGGGAGGGGATGTGGATCCGGCGCTCGCTTCCCAGGTCGATTCGGCCGCGGAGGGAGTGCGTTTCCGGCGCGATCTGCCGTTTCCAAACGAGGTGAAAGTCCGGGTGATCGAACGGCGAGTCTACAAGAACGCGCGGATCTCTTCGAGGTCCGCCCTTGGCAACGAGATCGCATCCTATTCCGGGACATGGGAAGACGTGGTCTCACTCGAACTGAAGGATGGCGCGGTATCCATCGGCCTGGAAAAGTCGGGTGAGGTGATCGATCTGCCCAAAGGTGCCGACGCCGAGGTTGAGACCAAGACGGATGGTGCCAACCTGCCCTCGGCGGCAACCGGAACCGTGGGAACCCGCTTTCGGTTCTTGCCCGATGCCGATGGTTGGAAGGTCCCGGAAACGAAGGGGCCGGTCGAGTTCGGCAAGATGGTAATGGAACAGGAACTCCTGCCTGTCTTGCCCGTGTTGCTGTCCACCAATGGCGTCCAGCCCAGGAGCCAATGGTTCTCCCCGTCCCGCCGGTGGATTGGTGGGGACAAGTTCGAACTCGAGGGGGAGTCGATGGCCTTGTTATTCCCTGGCAAGAGCGAAGGCAAACTGACGCTTACCTACGAAGCGTCCGAAGCGCTGGACGGCCATCCGTGCGGCAGGTTTTCCGTCCAAGGCGACGTGACCGTGAAAGAGGATGTCAGTCTTACCGGGGAAAGCGGCCAAACCGAGTTGACGATCCATTCCGGGAAGATCTGGTGCTCCCTGATTCATCCGCTCGTGCTGCGGGAGGACTTCGAGATCGTCGAGACGTCCGAGAAGGGCTCCGGCAAGGGCAACTCGCTGCGGGTCCAGGGTGCCGGTCGAGTGGTCATTGCCCGCGAGTGGGAACCATGAACCGCTGCTAACGGGGATTGAACCGGGAAACCTCGGCGAGTGCCTGCCAGCGTGACTTCTCCTCGTCTGAAACCGAGGTCGGCGTGAGCACGCGGATCACCGCGAACAGGTGGCCGAACCCGCCCTCCTTGCCGACGGGCAGGCCCTTGCCGGAAAGCCGGAGTTCGGTTCCGGTTTCGGTTCCCGGAGGGGTTTTGACGTTCACCGTGCCGTGGGGCGTCTTCACCGGGACGGTCGCGCCCAGGACGGCTTCCCACGGGGCGAGGCGGAGGTCGTAGTACAAGTCGTGACCCTGGACCCGGAAGTCGGGGTGGCGCTCGAGGCGGACCCGCAGGAAGAGGTCGCCGGCCGGACCGCCCGCGGATCCCGCTTCACCCAAGCCGGCGCAGCGGATGAGCTGGCCTTCGCCGACACCCCGCGGGATGCGGATGGTGACCTGTTTTTTCTCGCCCGGCTTGCCGCCGTGGGACGGCTGCATCACGAGGTCCCGCTCGGAGCCGTTCATCACTTCGTCGAGCGAAACAAGGATCTCCGATTCGATGTCGCGTCCGCGGAGCGGGGTTCGGCCGGCGGCGGGCTTGCCCCGGCGGTGGAATCCGCCCGGCTCGCTGCGGCGGCCGAAGAAGTTCTCGAAGAAGTCGCTGAAGCCCGTGCCTTCGAAGTGATAGGCGTCGTCTTCCTCCGGTCCGCCGAAGCCGGACCAGCGACCGTTGGCTTCCCGGCCCGCGCCGGCGCTTTGCCAGTTGGCACCAAGCGTGTCGTACTTCCGGCGCTTCTCGGCATCCCCGAGGACCTCGTAGGCTTCGTTGATCTCCTTGAACTTCTCTTCGGCGGTGGCCTTGTTCTCGGCGACGTCGGGATGATGCTTGCGGGCCAGCTTGCGGAAGGCCTTGCGGATCTCCTCCTGGCTCGCCTCGCGGGGGACGCCGAGGGTTTCGTAGTAATCACGGAATTTCACGGCAGGGGGCGAGGATGTGCGGGGGAACGGCCGAATGCAATCCGTCAGGCGGCGGGCCCGTCCGGCTTCGAGGCGAAGCGGTGGCGCAACCAGAAGCCGGCCAGCGTGAGGAAGGTCGCGAGGGCGATGAGGAGCGAGATCCAGAAGGGGTCGAAGTCGAGCAAGGCGGCACCGGTCCCCACCGGCACGAGGCTGAAGAGGATGTAGATCGGGACGCCGACGCGGAAGTAGGTGCGGAAGGGGATGTCGGTCAGCGCGAGCAGGTAGAGTTTCGCGACAAAGGGCGGGCCGCGGACGATGGCGACCAGGGCGGTGAAGGCGCCGCGGTTCCGCACGGGGATCGGGGGAATGGCGTAGCCCGCCTGTTCGAGGCGGCGGCGGACCGGATCCCGGAACCAGCCGTGGGCGATGCGGAAGGCGGCCAGGTGATGGAAGAGGATGGCCGCGCTCGAAACGGCCATGCCGCCGGCGAAGCCGAAGCGCACCCCGGCGAGCACGAGGAAGACCCCGAGCGGGCAACCGATCAGCGGGAGAATCAGGAAGGCGGCGGTGAACGCGCTTGCCGGCAGTCGTTCCCCGTAGGCGACGAGGGTTTCAACACGGAAGCCGGACCGGTGCGTGGCGGCAAACCAGCCGGCAAGCACGACCGCCGCGGCGAGCAGCACGATCTTGCCGCGGTGCCTTCGCAAGCGCTCAGCGAGGGGCGGTCGCGGGATGGAGGGTAAGTTCGACACAGAGCGGCAAGTGATCGGAAGCAAGCAGGGCGGTCGGGGTGTCCGGGATCTCCACGCGATCGACTTCGAAATGGCGGCTCACGAAGACGTGATCGATGCGGATGAACGGCTTCAGGCTGGAGAAGGTGGCTTGCGGGACATGGCCCGGCAGCGACTCCTGTGCGTCGCGCAGGCGGTTGCGGATCAGGCGGCAGGGGACGGAGCGCGGACTCGAGTTGAAGTCCCCGCAAAGGATCACCGCTTCGTTCTCCGGGATGCTCCCCAGCCAGTCCTTGCCGAGCAGTTCCTCCGCCTGGATCCTGCGCTCGTCGCGGCCGAGGCCGAAGTGGGTGTTGATGAAGTGAACGGGCGGGCGGTCGTCGAACTCGAGCTTCACCCAGATCGCGCCGCGGGTCTCGCGGAAAAGGCGCGGGGCGGCCAGGGTGAGGAAGCCGGATTTGACCAGGGTGAAGGGGCGCCGGGAGAAGATGGCGATGCCATATCTTTCCTTCTGTTCCTCGAACATCGCGTGGAACACATGCTCCATCCGCAGGTGGTCGGCGATCCGCTGCGACTGGTCGTGGTGGCCGCTCCGCGGGCGGTGGGCGTCGACTTCCTGCACGGCGACCAGGTCGGGATCGAAGTGATTGATGACGCGCGCCACGCGCTCGGGGCGGGCCTTGCCGTCGATGCCGACGCAGCTGTGGATGTTGTAGGTCATCACGCGCAGCGGCAGGTCGGGGCCGCGGGCGGGCAGGTGCGGCACGCGTTCCTCGCGTGGCCCGTCGCGGCCCAGGAAGTGGAGGGCGATCTTCCGCAGGTCCTCGCCGCGGACCCGGAGTCCGGTGCGCGGGAGATGGGAAAGGTGCCAGCGGCGGATGCGGTCGGGCAGCAGCAGGAAGCCGTGGGTTTCCTCGGGGCCGGGCCCGCAGTGCGCGCCGTTCTCGAGGGGAAAGCTGAGGGCGGGGCCGTCCGGGTCCCATCCGCTGATCACCAGGTCGCCGGCATCGGGGTGGGCGCAGAGCCGGGCGAGGTCGGTGGCGGCCTCGGCCAGGAAAGGATGGCCGGCACCCAGGACTTCCGCGCGGTGTTCGGGCAGTGTCCAGCGTCCGCGTCGGTTGAAGGCGTGGACGATGCCGCCGGGATCGCGCCAGAGCACCAGCGGGACGCCGGCCTTGGCGACGAGCCGGGTGGCATAGGATTGGGAATCCGCGGCGGCGATCTTGTCGGGGAAGTAAAGGTGGCCGAGCGGGCCCATCGCGGCGACGACGATCTGGCGGGCCGGATCCGGCGCGCCGATGGGCGGCGTGGCGGAGGGCTTCATGCCAAGCATCCGGCGGATCTGGTCGAGGGCGTGGCCGAGGCGCTCGGGCAGATTGCTGGTCCAGATGCCGTGCCCCGATAGCGGTCCCGTCGAGAAGACGTCCTTCAACGCGGCTTCGAGGTCGCGGCCGTGCTTCACCTCGTAGGGAACGGTGTGCTGCTGGCCGTGGTCGGAGTGGACGGCCAGCTCGTAGTCGCGGTAGCGGCAGTGGCCGGCGGCGCGGTAGATGTCGCGGATCGCGCGGTCGATGCCCTTGAGCGTCCAGTGCGCGAAGGCGGAGCCCGGCCCGCGGCGATGGGCTTGCTCGTCGTAGCCGAGGAAGTTCGCGTGGACGACCGGCGCGCCGCGCTCGATGTCGAGCAGGACCTGGAAGCGCACGGCCTCGCGCAGCAGGCAACAGACGACGACCCGGGCGGGGATGAAGGCGATTTCCGGGACCGCGTGCTCGTGATGGCGGAGGCCCTTGACGGCATCGATCACGGCGATCCCGCACTCTAACAGGGCGAGCCCCGCCATGCGGAGGATGGTCGGCGCGTAGGCGAGGCAGATGAGGAGCGTCTTGAAAGGATGAAGGCGGCGCAGGATTTCATCGGGCGCGAGATCCTGCGAGCAGTAGCGCGAGCGGGAGGCACCGGCGCGGTAGATGTCCGAGTAGGCGCTGCCTTCCTTCAGCAGCGGATCGTTGCCGCGGGCGGAAAGTTCCGCCTCGATCGCGGCCGCCGCTTCGCCGTCGTACATCCGGAGGACCTTGCCGGTCGCGCGGTGGAGAAACTGGAAGGCCGGGACCGCGTTGCGCACGCCGTGGAAGAGTTCCGCCTGGACGGACGGGGTGGTCGAGGGGACGCCGGAGTAGAAGCTTTCGACGGTGAAGTGGCGGCGGTGGATGAGCCTTGCAAGGAAGGGCATCTTGCCGCTTTCGAGGGCGTGCTCGAACTGCGGGCGGGAGAGGCCGTCGATCTGCAACAGGATGAGTCCCGGTTGCTCGGCTTCGCCGGGCGGCGGCCGGATCCCGAGCAGGCGGGCGGCCCAATGGCTGCGGCTGAGTTTCCGCCGCAGCCACTTGAGGCGGACGACGACGTTGCTAATCAAGGAGGGCCTCCGTGGCTGGGGTTTCGCTCATGGCGGCCGCGGCGGCGGACATTTTCTCGACCAGCAGGTTCCACTCGATGCCGATGCCGGCCAGCAGCCGGTCCCAAGCGGTCGGGTCCGTTTCGGGCCGGCGAGGTTGGCTGGCGATCAGGGTTTCGTAGCACTCGAGCACGCGGGTGATGCATCGAGCGGTGTCGTATTCCGCCGCGGTGGAGCGGGCATTCCGCGAGCAGACAAGCGCGAGCTCGGGATCTTCCATCATCCGGCGCAGCGCGGCGGTGAAGTCACCGGCGCTTGCGTGTCCTTCGAGCAGCAATCCGTTTTCGCCGTCGCGGACGATCTCGCGGACGCCGGGGCCGTCGAGCGCGACGACGGGCGTGCCGCTGGCCATCGCCTCGGCGAGGACCAGGCCCTGGGTCTCGCTTTGCGAAGCGAAAACGAAGCAATCCATCGCGGCGTAGGCGTCGGCGAGGTCCGGTCCCGAAAGGCTGCCGGTGAAGTGGAATCGGTCCTCCCCGGCGTGCTTGCGGAGATGATCTAACAGATCACTTCGGGCATCGCCGTCGCCGACCACCAGGAAGACCGCCCGCGGGTCGGCGGCGAGGCAGGGTGCCACGGCTTCGGCGAGGAACATCAGGTTCTTTTCCCGGGCGAGGCGGCCGGTGTGGCCGATGACCCTGGCGTCGGCCGGGATGCCGGCGCGGTCGCGGAAGCCCGCGCCGTCGCCTGCAGCGAAGAAGGCGGTGTCGATGCCGGTGGGGATGGAAAGGATCGGGCGGGTCACGCCGCGCTCCACCAGCAGGTGTTCGATGCTTTCGCTGGGCGCGATGACCTGGTCGCAGAGGTTGCAATACTCGGTGGCGAGCTGGACGGCGAAGCGCTTGAGCGCCGGTGAATCGAGCGGGACGTAGTGGGTGTAGCGCTCGTAGAGGGTGTGGTGGGTGAAGACGATCGGCACCTGCATTTTCCATGATTCGCGCAGGGCGGAGTCGCCTAACAGGAAGGGATGGTGGCTGTGGATGATGTCCGGCCTGAAGTCTTCCATGAAGTCGCGGACCACGTTGAGCGCCGGCAGCCGGACCGAGAAATCGCTGCCGTTGAAATGCTGGATCGCCGGAACCCGGAGGACGTGCGGGGAAGGCGCGGAGTGCTCGAATTCCGGTGCGACGACGCGGACTTCGTGGCCGCGCGCGCGGCAGGCTTCCTCCAGCGTGTTCACCGATCTCGCGACGCCTCCGACATGGGGGAGATAGGTGTTGGTGAACAGGGCGATCTTCATGCCGGGAGGAGTTGGAATTCGCGGTCGGAAGGCGATCCGTGGACGGGCGCGAAGCCGGGAACGGCCACGGTCAGGCGCGGGGGCTCGCCGCGCCATTTCGCGTCGAGGAAGAGCCGGGAACCAAGCAGCCGCACGCTGACGGGACCCCAGGCGGTGAGGGTGGGGCCGAAGCGCAGCTCGCTGCCGGCGGCGAGCCATTCCGGGAGGATGCCGGAGCCGAGGATCAGCTCGCCGGCTTCCTCGCGCACGAAGCAGTTGCGCATCATCATCACCCACTCGCCGGCGGCCCAGCCGTGCTGGCCGTCGCCCATGCAGCCGCCGAGGGTGCGCGGGTGGATCGCTTCGGGCCACTGGCCGGTCGGCGAGGCCAGTTCCGCGACGCGGCGGATGAGGCCGGCAAAGCGCGGATCGCCCGCTCGGAGCAGGGTCTGGGCGAGATCGAGCGTGAGGTAGGCATTGATCCCGGAGTGGATCATTTCCTGGAAAAAGCCGCCCTGGTGGAAGCAGTGGCCGATGAGGAAGTCCGCCGTCTTCATCAGTTGGGTCTCGCCGGGAGGATCGAGCTGGAGCGGGTAGTCGGCGACCATCGAGCCGATCGCCCCCGCGTCCATCCGGCGGCCGGGCGCGGCGGGGATGGCACCCTTGGCGCGGGCCGGCGGGATGGCTTCGATGCTTTCGCGGATGCTTCGGTCGAACTCCGCGGCGAGCGCTTCCGCTTCACCGGCAAAGGGATCCCCGGCCGCCCGCCAGAGCCGGGCCATCGCCCGCAGCCCGCCGAGCGCCCAGTAGTCGTCCCAGTAGTAGAAATCGTTCGGTCCCAGGTGCTCGGCGCTGAAGCCCGCGGGAAGGAGTCCGCTGTCCGGCAGGCGCTTCCTTGCCAGCCAGCGCACGGCTTTCTTCAGGGCCTGGTCCATCGCGATGGCGGGGTGCTTGCCGGTGAGTTCGGCGGCGCGGGCGGCGATCCACAGCACCTGGCCGTTCGAATCCCATTCGCCTTCCTGGGAAAGGAAATAGCCGCCGTGGGTCTGGCGGGCGGGGAAGGACGCGAGAATCCGCTCGGCGCGGGCGACCATGCCGATCGCGAGCAGCGGGTGGAGCATCAGGCAGGCGTCGCGGAACCAGAAGCGCCGGTAGGTGTAAGGACCGGGGACCAGTTCCTCCGCCGAAAGGAGCAGCAGGGTCCGGAGCGCGGCGTCGTAGAGGAACTGCATCCGTTCGTCCGGAATCCTCAGTTCCGCCGTCCCGGCAAGCGCCTCGTCCCAGGACAGCGCGGGGTCGGCGGGGCGGGACAGCGCGCGGAGGTCGCGCTCCAGGGAAACCCGGACCTTCACCTCGCGGGTCATCCCGGCGCGGAGCCGGAACAAGGCCGCGCCGGTGGCCATGCCGACGTCGCAGCTGGTTTCCCGCTGGTCACCGCTGCCGGGGAGGTCGAGGTAAACGTCGCCCTCGGCGTAGTGGGCCATCCGCAGCGAGTCGGGCGAGTCGCCGAGCCGGACGGTCGCCTCGCGGTTGACCTTGAACGCCCGGTCGGCGGGATCGAAGGCGAGGTGATGGATGAACTGGACCCCCTCCGGATTGTAAGGCCGCACCGCCACCACCAGCCAGCCGTCTTCATCGGCGGTGGCCCGGATTTCCGTCTCGCAGTCGGCGTTTCCGGTCATGCGCGTCGCGAGGTCGAGGGTCATGCCGTCTTTCTCGCAGCGGGTGACCACGGCGAGGTCCGGCTCCAACAGCAGCCGCTGGGTCACGGCCGGATCGTCGAGCTTGGCCGGCAGCAGGCGCCGGCGGCTTTCGGTGACGATCCAGAAGTCGAGCGACCAGCCGTCGTGGAGCGGCGTGACCAGCCCGCGGGGATCGACGATCGGGTAGGCCGCCACGCCGGGGCGTCCGACCGCGGTCCAGTTGCGGTGGGTCAGGTTGATGTGGCTGAAGGAAAAGGCCCGCGGGACGAATGACGGGTCGTCGGGGTTGAACTGGCGCTCGACCCAGTAGGGCCAGACCCAGTCGAGGTTGTGCTGGATCGCCTTGGCGTTCACCAGGCCGCGGGCGTGGAAGACGATGCCGGCGCGTAGCAGTTCCAGAGGCTCCGCGACTTCCGACGGCTGCGAAAAGCGGCGGATCCGGGCAACGAAGGTCGCCGGGTCCAGCACGCCGTAGCGGCGGGCCGCGTGTTTCACGAGGAACTTCCATGGGAGCCAACGGAACATCGCGGGGGTGGGTTGGGAGCTTGACGAAGGGATTCGCCGGCTTTGAAGCCACTACCACTAAAGACGGGGGAGCGCCCCGTGGCAATCTGCAAAGTCCCGGACGAACCCTCCCCGCTGTCCCGATTGCGGGTTGCCCGCCGCGCCGGAGCGCCCTACTCTCCGCGCCCCGCCACCATGAGCGCCTCCTCCGACAAGCCCGTCCGACTCTACGACACCACCCTGCGCGATGGCACCCAGGGTGAAGGATTCCAGCTTTCGATGCTCGACAAGCTGCGGATCGCCGAGCGCCTCGACGCGTTCGGCATCGACTACATCGAAGGCGGCTGGCCGGGCTCGAATCCCAAGGATGTCGAGTTCTTCCAGGAGGCGAAGAAGCTCAAGCTGGCCCACGCGAAGCTCGCCGCCTTCGGTTCGACCCGCCGTGCCGACACGCCGGTGGAACAGGACCCGCAAGTGCAGCTTCTGCTCGATGCGGGAACCCCGGTGGTGACGATCTTCGGCAAAAGCTGGGAACTCCAGGTGACCGAGGTCCTGCGCACCACGCCGGAGGAAAACCGCGCGATGATCCGCGACACGGTGGCCCATCTGAAAAAGCACGGGCGCGAGGTGGTCTATGACGCCGAGCATTTCTTCGACGGTTACAAGGACTCGCCCGAGCACGCGCTGGCCTCGCTGGAAGCCGCGGCCGAGGGCGGGGCGGATTCGCTGGTGCTCTGCGACACCAACGGCGGCACGCTGCCGTCGGAGATCATGCAGATCTGCAGCGCGGTGATGGCCCGCATTCCCGGCGTGCCGGTCGGGATCCACACCCACAACGACTGCGAGCTGGGGGTCGCCAACGCGATCGCCGCCGTCAAGGCCGGCGCGGTCCAGGTCCAGGGCACGATCAACGGCTACGGCGAGCGCACCGGGAACTGCAACCTCACCTCGGTGATCCCGATCCTCCAGCTCAAGATGGGCCTCGCGGTGGTGCCGGACCTGACGAAACTCCGGGAACTTTCGTACTTCGTCGACGACGTCTCCAACAACCCGCACTTCGCCCGCGCCGCCTTCGTCGGCCGCACCGCCTTCGCCCACAAGGGCGGCATGCACGTCAACGCGGTCCAGAAGCTCGCGCGCAGCTACGAGCACATCGTGCCGGAAAGCGTCGGCAACACGCAGAACATCCTGGTCTCCGAGCTCAGCGGACAGTCGAACATCCTGATCAAGGCCGAACAGCTCGGGATCCGGCTCGACAAGGGATCCGACGAGGCGAAAGCCGTGCTCCAGAAGGTCAAGGAACTCGAGAACGAGGGCTACTCCTTCGAGGCCGCCGGAGGCTCGCTCGAACTGCTGATCCGCCGCGAACTCGGCCAATACGAGAAGCCCTTCGAACTGAAGGAATTCCACACCAGCTTCCGCCAATACCGCGACGGCCACGACCCGGTCTGCGAGGCCACGGTCAAGCTCTACGTCGGCGAGGTGCCGGAATACACGGTGGCAGAAGGGCACGGCGTGGTGAACGCCCTCGACAAGGCGCTCCGCAAGGCGCTGCTGCCTTTTTATCCGGAGATCGCCGGGGTCTCGCTGGTCGATTACAAGGTCCGGATCATCGACGGTCACGATGCCACCGCGGCGCGGACCCGGGTGCTGATCGTTTCCTCGGACGGCCGGGAAAACTGGGGCACGGTCGGGGTTTCGGAGAACATCATCGAGGCCTCCTGGATCGCCCTCGTGGACGGCATCGATCTCTTCCTCCAGCGCCGTCGTCCGGCCTGACCGACACTTTTGGGAAAGACCCGGCCGGGTAGGACGTATCGGCAGCATGAAACGTCTCCTGTCCCTTGTTTCCCTGATCTTTTGCAGCTTCGCCGCAGCCGAACCCGAGAAGGTGTTCAACGGCAGCGGTCTCGAAGGCTGGAAGCTCCAGGGCGCGCCTTATTGGAGCGTCGTCGACGGCATCCTGACCGGGCAGAGCGACGAAAAGATGAAGAACTCGGTGCTCTGGACCGAGAAGAGCTACAAGGACTTCACCGTCGAACTGGAGTTCCGGTTTTCCGGGGACGTCGATTCCGGCATCTTCCTGCGCCACGAGAACGAGCAGATCCAGATCGGCACCTCCCGTTCCCTCAAGCGGGACATGACCGCGTCGCCCTACATCGGCAGCAAGCGCGGCTACCCCCAGGAGGCCAGCGGGGTGAAGGACCTGCTCAAGGTCGGCGAGTGGAACCGGATGAAGATTGTCGCCAAGGGCAAGACCTACACCGTGACCCTCAACGGCAAGCAGGTCATCGAATACGTCTCCGACACCGCGAAGGAATCCGGCCCCCTGGGCCTGCAGGTTCATCCCGGGGTCAAGATGAAGGTCGAGTTCCGGGATGTGACGGTCGAGCCCTTGTAACCGCCTGCGGCCCCTTCGAGGCCAGGTGGCATCCCCATGACTCTGCCCGGCTTCTCCAGAAAGGCGGAATCCTGACTCGCTGTGGGGGGCCTTCCGTCCAGCACCCGCCTTGCAAAAAATCTGCAAGTCCTTAAAGTGCCGTCGTGAGCCTCCATGAAATCAAAACGGAAATCGAGCTGCTCCCCGTGGCGGAAAGGAAGCGCCTGGCCGCCTTTCTCGTTTCCCTGAGGCATCAGGAGCTTGGCGAATATCCACGCCAAATGGCGCGGAAGATCGACGACCGGAGCCCGGGCAACTGGGCCACTCTCGAGGAGCTCGATCAGAGACTCGAATCCTGAGCCGATGGACTATCGGCTGCTCATCTCAATGGAAGTCGTTGAGTTCCTCGAAAGGCTGCCAACAAGGCCCCGGAGAGCTCTTCGCAACGCGATTGCCTCCATCGGCGACGATCCCCGCGCGATGTCGGATGCGGAGGACTTCGACGACACCGGCCGGCAGCTTCAGATCGCCATCGTCGGAGATTTCGCCCTCACTTACTGGATCGATGACGCCGACCGGCATGTGAAGATTCTCGATATCCACGGTGCCGACCGCTGAGTGGAGCGAATCGGCAACAACTGCTCCCGTTCCCGTCCGGCACGTCAATTGCTGCCTCCGCATCTGTGTTTTTCGTGACCCACGGGGGGATTGACGCTCCGGGGGCCGCGTGCACAATCCCGCCCCCGGCGGCAAACGGCCTGCCGGAACACCGGCTGCTCCCCGCGGCCAACACGACCTACCACCATGACCACCATCGCCATCAACGGGTTCGGGCGCATCGGCCGCCTCGTCTTCCGCGCCCTCGTCGAGCAGGGCCACCTCGGAACCACCTTCAACGTTGTCGCCGTCGGTGACATCGTGCCGGCCGACAACCTGGCCTACCTGCTGAAATACGACTCCACTCAGGGCAAGTTCAACGGCACCGTTTCCTCCAAGAAGTCCAAGCCCGAGCTGGAAGAGGACGACGTGCTGGTGGTCAACGGCCACGAGATCAAGGTCGTCAGCGCCCGCAGCCCGGAAGGCCTGCCGTGGGCCGAGCTCGGCGTGGAGGTCGTGATCGAATCCACCGGTCTTTTCACCGCCGCCGACAAGGCCCGCGGTCACATCACCGCCGGCGCCAAGAAGGTCATCATCTCCGCCCCGGCCCAGGGCGAGGACGGCACCTTCGTCCAGGGCGTCAACGACGAACTCTACGACGCCTCGAAGCACCACATCATCTCCAACGCGAGCTGCACCACCAACTGCCTCGCCCCGATCGTCCACGTGCTCCTCAAGGAAGGTTTCGGCATCGAGGAAGGCCTCATGACGACCGTCCACTCCTACACCGCCACGCAGAAGACCGTGGATGGCCCGTCCAAGAAGGACTGGAAGGGTGGCCGCAGCGCCGCGATCAACATCATCCCGTCCACCACCGGCGCCGCCAAGGCCGTCGCGCTGGTCTGCCCGGAAGTGAAAGGCAAGCTCACCGGCATGGCCTTCCGCGTGCCGACCCCGACCGTCTCGGTGGTCGACCTCACCGTGAAGACGACCAAGGCCACCTCGCTCGCCGAGATCAAGGCCGCGATGAAGAAGGCTTCCGAGACCTACCTCAAGGGCATCCTTGCCTACACCGACGACGAAGTGGTTTCGACCGACTTCATCCACGACGCCCACTCGTCGATCTTCGACGCCGGCTCCTCGATCGAGCTGAACTCGACCTTCTTCAAGCTGGTGTCCTGGTATGACAACGAGTGGGGTTACTCCAACCGCGTGGTCGACCTGCTCGACGATGTCGTGAAGAAGGGCCTCTGATCCCGCCCGGCCGATCGTTTTCCAAGCGCCCCGCCTCCTCCGAGGCCGGGCGCTTTTTCTTGGCCGTTGGGACGGAGCGCCGGCTTCAGTCAGCTTGGATGGGCAGGGTTCACGCCGACTGAAGTCAGTGCTCCCTTCGCCTCACATGATCCGGTTCACCAGCGGCTGGCCTTCTTGAAAGCGGCGAAGGTTCTCGAGGAATCGGTCGATCAGCACCCGGGTTTCCTCGAACTGGCCGCCGGCGGTGTGCGGGGTGATGTGGCAGTTCTCACAGGTCCACAGCACGTGGTCGTCGGGCAGCGGCTCGGGGTCGGTGACGTCGAGCCAGGCGGCGGCGAGGTGGCCGGACTTGAGGGCGGCGGCGAGGTCGTCCTGATTCACCGTGGTCCCGCGGCCGATGTTGTGGAAGACGGCGCCGGGTTTCATTTGCGCGAAACGCGCGGCGTTGAACCAGCGGACGGAGTCGGCGTTGTCGGGCAGGATGTTGATGACGTGGTCGGCTTCAGCCAAGGCAGCCGCGACCTCGTCGGGCGTGACGATCGGCACCTTTTCGTCCCCGCGGACGCTGCGGCGCATGGCGGTGATCTGCATCTTGAACGGACCTAACAGTTCGATCACCCGTTCTGCGATGGCGCCGTAGCCGACGATTAGCAGCGACTGGCCTTGCAGCAGGCGGCTGTCGCTCCGCAAGGCGTTCCATTCCGGCGCGCCGTTCGGGCAACGGGTCGCAAGGGCGCGGGGGAGCTGGCGGGCATTGGCCAGCATGAAGGCGAGAACGTGCTCGGCGCAGGGGTCGTCGTAAACGTGCGAGCTGTTGGTCACCGGGATCCCGCGCTGCTTCACCGCCGCACGGAATTCCGCGGTGTCGTAGCGGGTGTAGCCGGCGGTGCTGACTTGAAGCCATTTCAGGTTGGTCGACGAAAGCACGGCATCAACCCGCGGTTGGCCGAGCACGATGTCGGCTTCCTGCATGAGCGGATCGGTGGGGACGTCCGCCAGCACGGAACTCGCGCCCTGCGAGGGGAGCAGCAGTTCGTGGGGAGCGATGCCGTCGCGCAAGCGGCCGATAAGTTCCGGCGAGGCCTTCAGGTCGGTGAAGATCTTCATGGAGGAAAAGCGTGATCAGGCGCCGAGGTAGGCTTCCTGCACCTTGGGGTTGGCTTTCAATTCCGCGGACGGGCCTTCGAGCAGGATCGAGCCGGTTTCCAGCACGTAGCCGTAGTGGGACACGTCGAGGGCCAGGTTGGCGTTCTGCTCGACGAGCAGGATGGTGAGCCCTTGCTCGCGGTTGATCTCGACGATCCGTTCGAAGATCGACTTCACCAGCAGCGGGGCGATCCCGAGCGAGGGCTCGTCGAGCATCAGGAACTTCGGCTTCCCCAGCAGGGCGCGGCCGATCGCCAGCATCTGCTGCTCGCCGCCGGACATGGTGCCCGCGGCCTGATTCTCGCGTTCCTTGAGGCGGGGGAAGAGGTGGAAGACGTAGTCGGTCTGCTGCGCGATCCACGCCTTGTCCTTCTGGAGGAAGGCGCCCATCGCGAGGTTTTCGCGGACGGTCAGGTTGGTGAAGACCATGCGGCCTTCCGGCACATGGCACAGGCCGCGCGAGACGATCTTGTGCGGGGCGAGACCTGTGATGCTCTGGCCGTCGTAGCGGATGCTGCCGGAACTCGACTTCACGAGTCCGGAGAGAGCGCGCAAGGTCGTCGATTTCCCCGCCCCGTTCGCGCCGATCAGCGTGACGATGCTGCCCGCGGGCACCTTCAGCGACACGCCGTGGAGGGCCTTGATGCTGCCGTAAGCGACGTGGAGATTTTCGACCGCGAGCATGTAGGAAGTTGATGGTCTATGGTGGATGGTTGATAGTCGGAAGAATCACTCATCGGGCAGCAGGGAGCGGCGGAGACCGCTGAGCATTCGACCTTGTTCTTCGGCTGCTGCGTAAAGACGTGAGAACTCGTCGGGGCGGAGAAAACCTTGGTTGCGACCGATGAATCCCTGAGAGATCACTTCGTAAAGTGAACCCGTGGCGATTTCGATGAATCGGGCGAAGTCCCTCTTCGATATGCGGGCGCTCCCTTCCGCAATGTTTGAAGAAATTGAAACCGCCGCCCGGCGCATTTGGTTCGTGAGTCCGAAGCGCTCGTCTGCCGGGAAATGCCGTGTCACCAAGTAGACTGTGTCGGCGAAATCAATCGCCTTCTGCCAGACCTCAAGTTTCTCAAATCCGAACATGGCTGTTTCTCTTTCTATCAACCATCCACCATCGACTCTCAACTACTCCGCCGAAACCCCAAGGTAGGCCTCGATCACCTTCGGATGGCATTGGATCTCCTTCGGCGTGCCTTCGGCGATCTTCACGCCGTATTCGATCACCGCGATCCGCTCGCAGATGCCCATGACGACCTTCATGTCGTGCTCCACCAGCAGCACGGCGAGCTGGTAGCGGTCCTTGATGAAACGGATGAGCTTCATCAGGTCGTCTTTTTCCGCCGGGTTCATGCCGGCGGCGGGTTCGTCGAGGAGCAGGAGCTTCGGTTGGGTGGCGAGGGCGCGGACGATCTCGAGGCGGCGCTGGTCGCCATAGTTCAGGCTCTTGGCATCCTGGTCGCGGGCATCGGCCAGGCCGAAGATGTCGAGCAGTTCGAGCGCCCGGGCTTCCATGGATTGCTCCTCCTCCTGGAAGGCCGGGCCGCGGGTCAGCGAGTGGAGGATGCCGTGCTTCAGGTGCATCATCATCGCGGCGCGGACGTTGTCGAAAACCGACAGCGATGAGAACAGGCGGATGTTCTGGAAGGTCCGCGCGATCCCCATGCGGGTGATCTCGTGCGGCTTGCGGCCGGGGACTGGTTTTCCTTCGAAATGGATGCGTCCGGCGGTCGGGGTGTAGACGCCGGTGATCAGGTTGAAGACGGTGGTCTTGCCCGCGCCGTTGGGGCCGATCAGCCCGACGAGTTCGCCGGGGGCGACGTGGAAGCCCAGGTCCGACACGGCCTTCAAGCCGCCGAACTGGATCGTCACGTCCTGGAGTTCGAGGCCGGTGCTCATGCTTTTTTCCGCTTGAGGAAGGGGAGGGAGGGCAGGAGGCCCTGCGGGCGGACGATCATCATGACGATGAGCAGCAGGGAGAAAACGATCATCCGGTACTGCTCGAAGTCGCGGAGAAACTCGTTGAGCACCGTCAGCACGATCGCGGCGAGGACCACGCCGGCGGTGCTGCCCATGCCGCCGAGGATGACGATCACCACGATGTCGAAGGACTTCAGGAAATTGAAGCCCTCCGGCGAGATGGTGGTGCGGAGGTGGGCGTAAAGGCCACCCGCGAGACCGGCGAAGAAGGAGCCGGTGACGAAGGCGGTGACCTTGTAGCGGGTCGTGTTGATGCCCATCGAGCCGGCGGCGATTTCGTCGTCCCGCACCGCGAGGAAGCCGCGGCCGTAGGTCGAGTTGACCATCGAGGCGACGCCGTAAACGCAGAGGGCGGCGATGGCGAAGACCCAGAAGAACGAGGTGTGGGCCGGTATGCCTTTCAGTCCGAGCGGACCGCCGAAGGGGCCGTCGCCGCTGGTGTTCTGGAGGATCACGCGGACGATCTCGTTGAAGCCGAGGGTGACGATCGCGAGGTAGTCGCCGCGCAGGCGCAGCGAGGGCATGCCGACAAGCCAGCCGCAGAACGCGGCGCAGAGGCCGCCGATGAGCAGCGCGATGAGGAAGGCGACGCCGGTGGCGAAGGTGCTTGGCCCGCCGAGCATGGGGATGAGCTGGTCGGCGGCCTCGAGGGTGAAGATCGACGCGCCGTAGGCCCCGACGGCCATGAAGGCGGCGTGGCCGAGCGAGAACTGGCCGGTATGGCCGTTCACCAGGTTCAGGCTGACGGCGAGGATGATGTTGATGCCGACGTTGAGCGCGATGTCGAGGTAGTAGGCATCGAGCTGGCTCGACATCATCGAGATCCCCAGGCTGACGGCGAGGACGGCGATGAGCGCGATCTGCGGGGCGTAACGCTTCATGCGGGGCTTACACTTTCTCGCGCTCGGTCTTGCCGAGGATGCCGGAGGGTTTGAAGACGAGGATCAGGATGAGGATGACGAAGGCGACGGCTTCCGAGTAGCCGGACGGGATGCCGAAGTGCTGGCCGTAGCCTTTCACCAGGGTCTCGGTGATGCCGATGATCAGCCCGCCGAGGGCCGCGCCGGGGATGTTGCCGATGCCGCCGAGCACCGCGGCGACGAAGGCCTTGAGGCCGGGCTGGATGCCCATGAAGGGCTCGATGCTCGGGTAGAGCGAGGCGTAGAGGATGCCGCCGGCCGCGGCGAGGGCGGAGCCGAGGCCGAAGGTGAAGGAGATCACCACGCTGTTGTTCACGCCCATCAGGGTCGAGGCGGTGGGATTCAGCGAAAGCGCGCGCATCGCGAGGCCCATCCGGGTTTTCATCACGACGATCCGCAGGCCGATCAGCAGCGTGATCGTGGTGGCGAGCACGATGACCTGGGCGACCGAGATGGTCAGTCCGCCGGTGCTGGCGACGGGCGTGCGGGGAATCAGCTCGGGGAAGGGGCGCTGGGTGGCACCGAAGAAAAGCTGGGCGGTGTATTCGATGAACAGCGAGACGCCGATGGCGGTGATCAGCACGTTCAGCCGCGGGCGGTTGCGCAGCGGGCGGTAGGCGAGCAGCTCGATAATGATGCCGAGCGCGCCGCAGATGGCCATCGAGGCGAGAAGGATCAGGATCAGCGAGACCGGCCAGGGCATCGAAGCCAGCGCGGGCCCGAAGGCCTTGTGGAGGCCGAGCGCGGTGAAGGCGCCCAGCATGAAGACATCACCGTGGGCGAAATTGATGAAGCGCAGCACCCCGTAAACCATCGTGTAGCCCAGCGCGATGAGGGCGTAGATGGAGCCTTGGAACAGGCCGTTGAGGAGTTGCTGAAGGAACTGCTCCAAGGAGGTGCGGGCGGGGTTGGAGGTTGCCGGTCCGGGGGCGGATCAGGGGGCGATCGTCTCCGTGTAAACCACCTTGCCGTCCTTGATCGTGAGGATGACCGCCGGTTTGTTGGCGTTGCGATTCTCGTCGAGCGTGATCTTGCCGGTGATGCCGGGGAAGTCCTTGGTGGCGGCGATCGCGTCGCGCAGGGCCTTGCCCTCGACGGTGCCGGCGCGCTTGATCGCGTCGAAGAGGATCATCGCGGAATCGTAGCCGAGGGCGGCCATCGCGTCCGGCTTGGCGCCGTGTTTGGCCTCGTATTTCTTCACGAACTCCTGGATGGCGGGCGAGGTGTCCTCGTTGGAGAAATGGTTGGAGAAGTAGCAGCCTTCCATCGCCTTGCCGCCGACTTCGATCAGCGAGGGCGAGTCCCAGCCGTCGCCGCCGAGGAGCGGGACGGTGATGCCGAGCTCGCGGGCCTGGACGGCGATCAGGGCGACCTCGTTGTAGTAGCCGGAGGCGAAGATCGCGTCGGGCGCGCCGGCCTTGATCGCGGTGAGCTGGGCCTTGAAGTCCTTGTCGCCGGAGCCGTAGCTCTGCTCGCCGGTGATGGTGCCGCCGTTGGCGGTGAAGTGCTTCTTGAAGAACTCGGTCAGGCCGACGCTGTAGTCCTGTTTCGAGTCGGTCAGGATGGCGACCTTCTTCCAGCCCTTGGAGAGCGCGAACTTGGACATCACGGTGCCCTGGAAGGGATCGATGAAGCAGATGCGGAAGACGTAGTCGCCGGCCTCGGTCACCTTCGGGTTGGTCGAGGCGGGGGAAATCATCGGCACCCCGGCGGCCTGGGCGATCGGGGCCATTTCGAGCGAACGGCCGGAAGCGACCTCGCCGAGCAGGGCGCTGACCTTCGAGCGGGAGATCAGCTTTTTCGCGACGATGCCGGCCTCGCCCTGCTTGGACTGGTCGTCCTCGGTGATCAGCTTGATCTGCTTGCCGAGCAGGCCGCCGGCGGCGTTGATCTCGTCGACCGCCATCTGGGTGCCGTTGTGGGACGACTGGCCGAAGGTCGCGGTTCCCCCGGTCAGGGCGGCCACCTCGCCGATGTTGATCGTGCTGTCGTCGCCCTTTTTGCAGGAGGCGAGGCCGAGGGCGGCGGCTAGGGCGGGGAGGACGAAATGGCGGATTTTCATGGGGAAAAGGACGGTTCGGATAACCGGAGCGAACGCTAGGAAGCCGGCCGCGAGAGCGCAACCGCAAAGCAGGAGGCGTGCCCCGGCGTGGCTGCCGGGAAGCGCCGGGGGCGTCGGGTGGCCTGCCGCGCCCCGTTTCGCGGAAGATTTTGCAGACAAAGCGGCGGGGCGGGGGCATTTTGCAGGCAGATGGAAGTCTCCGCATCCGCGAACTGGAAAGCGTGGCTGGCCGAATTCGGCCCGCGCCTGCTCCTGTTCGCCCGGGGCTGGGCACCGGGCCGGCACGATGCCGAGGACCTGGTGCAGGAGGCGGTGCTGAGGCTCTGGAACTACCAGCAGGACAAGGGCGGCCATGTGCCGGACCTTCCGCTGGCGTTCTCGACCATCCGCTTTTGCGGCTTGAACCTCCACCGCTCCGAAAGCCGCCGCCGCAAGCGCGAGGAGTCGATCATTTACCTCAACGACTTCACCGACGTCTGGCTGGATCCCTCGGTGGAGGAAGACGAGGACGCCCTGCAACTGCGCGAGGCGGTCCAGCGCCTGAGCCCCAAGCTGCGCGAGGTGGTCACGATGAAAATCTGGGGCGGGCTCACCTTCGCCGAGATCTCGGAGGTGCTTGCCATCTCCCAGAACACCGCCGCGTCCCGCTACCGTTACGCCCTCGAACAACTGGCGCAGGACATGCGCCGCCTGAAGGAAGAACGCCATGGAATCGCCTGAAGAAATCGAGAAAACCCTGGCCCGCCTGATGCCCGCCGCCTTGAGCGAGCAGGGCAAGCGCTCGCTCGACGACTTGATCGACGGCCTGGCCGGCACGGAGCAAGCGGCCGTTCCTCCGCGACGGTCCGGCCTGTCCTGGGCCGGCGGGATTGCAGCTGCCGCCGCCGCGGTGGTGGTTGCCCTCAATTGGCCGTCGCCGGCTCCGGTTCCTCCTGCCTCCGGTCCGCTGGCGGGAGAGGATGCCGCGGGAAGCGGGATCGTGCTGATCCGCCAGACCGAACGGGTGGAGGACGCGGAGCCGGAAGGCTGGCTGTCAGAAACCGACGGGGTCGCCCACCGCGCCTGGCGGGTCCGGGTGATCGATGAAGACCGCGTCCGCGACGTCGAAACCGGCTACGAGGTCACGGTCTCCCGCCCGCGGGAGGAAGTGATCCTGATGCCCGTCACCGCATTCTGAGAGCCATGAAGATTTTCGCCCTGCTGCTGATCCCGCTTGCCGGACTTTCGTTCGCGGAAGAGCCGCCCCGCCAAGACGGGGCGCCGTCGGGCCAGGTGATCCGGGACTCCGGGAAATCGCCTTGGCTCGGGCTCAGCGTCGCCCGCTTGGAAGACTCGCTGCGCGCCCATGCCAAGGACATCCCCGCGGGCTTCGGCTTCGTGGTGACCTCGGTGGAACCCGGCAGCCCGGCTGCGGCGGCGGGCGTGAAGCCGTACGACGTGTTCTGGAAACTCGGCGACCAGTGGGTGGCCAACGAGGCGCAGTTGTTCGCCCTCCTTTGCCTCCACGAGGCCGGGGACAAGGTCACCCTCGGGATCTACCGCTCCGGCGAATCGCTGAGCGTGCCGGTGGTTCTGGCCCGGATGCCCGAGGAGCGCCTGCTCGGGAAACTGCCGCCGCTGGATTCGTCGGTGCTTCCGGATGCCCTGCCGAACCTGCCGATGAAAGTGATCAAACCCGCCGAACGCAGCGCGGAAATCGAGGCGGCGGACGGCAAGGCGGTGCTCTCGCTGGTCGACGGGTTGGCGGTGGTGAAAATCAGCTCGAGCGATGGCGCCGTGCTTTACGAGGGCCCGGCCGCGGACCCGCAGGGCGTCTCGCTGGTCCCCGATCCGTGGAAACCCCGGGTTGGTGCCCTGGAGCGGGCGCTCGACCATGCCATCAAGGGCAACCTCTCGCCCCGCGCTCCGAGGGCGCGGGTCACGGTGCCGGCTCCACCCGCCGAGTGAGGCCGCGAAATGGCCGGGATGGGTCTTGCGTTTTCCGGTGACGCTTCCCATTTTTCCCGGACATGCATCCCGATTTGGCGAAACTGCTCGAAGCCGGAAGAATCAATCAAGCCGTCGCGGGGCGTCTCGACCAGCTCTCCCCCGGCAAATTCTGTCTTCACAAGGCTTGGGGAGCGGGCAAGGTGGTCGACTGGGATCTTTCGGCCAAGAAGGTCACCATCGATTTCGAACAAAGCAGCGGCCAGGTCATGGACCTGCAGTTCGCCCTGCAGCGCACCGAACCGCTCGATCCCGGCGACTTCCGCGCCAAGAAGGTCGAGCAGCTCGAGGAACTCCGCGCGCTCGCCAAATCCGACTCGGTCGGTCTGGTGATCCACCTTTTGGAAAGCCACGGCGGCACGATGTCGGTCGATGCCCTGGAGCGCGAACTCGCCGGCGCGGTGGTGCCGGCCGACGACTTCCGCAAGTGGTGGGACGCCACCAAGCGCTCCCTCCGCGAAAGCAAGCGGGTGATCGTGCCCGCCCGCCGCACCGAACCGCTTTCCTTGCGCTCCGGCGACATGAGCCCGGCCGAGGCGCTGGTCTCCGATTTCGAACAGGCGCGCGACTTGAAGACGATGTCGAAGGCGCTCGAGGCGATCACCCTCGACCTCGCCCTCTTCAAGGAAGACCCGCCCGCCTTGCAACGCCTGCTCGCCGGGATCAACGAGTCCGCCAGCAAGAGCATCCGCATCCAGCTCGGGCCGGCGATCGAGTTGCTGTCCGCCCGCGACGAACTGGTGAAGGCTTTCCGCGACATCGACCTGCCGGCGGAGTCGCTCCGCCTCGCCGACGTGCTCGCGGCGGAAGAGCACCGGCTTGCCGACGCCCTCACGGCGCTGTCCGCCGGCCGCCAGCGGGCGATCTACGAGCAGTTCCACGTCGCCTTCGGTGACCGCTGGGTGGAAGTGCTCACTTTCATTTTCGACAAGGTCGGCTCCCGCGGCGTGGCCGAAATCGCGAAGCTGCTCGAGGAGAAGGGGCACATGCCCACGCTGGAGTCCCATCTCGTTTCCGCCTTGGCCCGCCGCTCGCTGGGCACCGACGCCCTGATCTGGGTTTGCCGCGAGCGCCACACCATCGCTTCCGGCATCTTCAGCAGCGAGGTCGGTGCTTGCATCCTCAACCTGCTCGAAACCGACCACCTCTCCGACGGGCCGCGCAAGACGACGCGCTTGCAGACCTTGGTCTCCGACGACAAGTCGCTGTTGAGCGACATCGTCGGCTCGATGGATGTCAACGAGGCCCGCAACTTCGGCCGCCGCCTGATGGAGTGCCCGGTCTTCAACGAGCTCGACCGCAAATCGCTGATGGCCCGCGTGATCAAGGCCCGCCCGGAAACCGGCGAGCTGGTCAGCGGCCAGAACGCGAAGAAGGAGGAAGAACTCGTCGTTTCCTGGCCCAGCCTCGAGCGCAAGAAGGAGGAGCTCGACGACATCATCCGCAACCGGATCCCCCAGAACACCCGCGACATCTCGATCGCCCGCGAATACGGCGACCTTCGGGAGAACTTCGAATACAAGTCCGCCAAGGACCAGCAGAAGTACCTCAACAACCGGAAGACCGAGCTCCAGCGCGACATTTCGCGGGCCCGCGGCACCGACTTCAAGGGCGCCGACGCCAGCGCGGTGAACATCGGCACCATCGTCAAGCTGATCAACGAGCACGGCCAGGAAGAGACCTACACCATCCTCGGTGCCTGGGATTCCAATCCCGAGAAGAAGGAACTCTCCTACCTCTCCGAACTCGGCGCGGCATTTCTCAACAAGAAGGTCGGCGAGACCGTGCAGGTCCGCGACCAGAACACGGAAGCCCTTCACTCCTACACCATCACCTCGATCACACCCGTGAACCCCTGAAGTTCCACGTAGGGAAGTGCCAAGTGCCAACAGAGGCACCGGCGGGCACCCCTTCATCTTGGAACTTGGCACTTCATACTTGGAACTTTCTCCCACCATATGGACTACACCACCATCGTTGAAATCCGCGGCCGCGAGGTCATCGACTCGCGCGGCAATCCCACCGTCGAAGTCGACGTTCACCTCGAAGGCGGTGCCATCGGCCGCGCGGCGGTGCCCAGCGGCGCCTCCACCGGCGAGCACGAGGCCCACGAACTGCGCGACGGCGACAAGGCCCGCTACCTCGGCAAGGGCGTGCTCAAGGCCGTCGACAACGTCAACACCAAGCTCGCCCCCGCGCTCTGCGGCATGCGCGCCACCGACCAGGCCTCGATCGACGCCGCAATGATCGCCATCGACGGCACCTCGAACAAGAAGGACATCGGCGCCAACGCCATCCTCGGCGTCTCGCTCGCCGTGGCCAAGGCCGCCGCCATCCAGACCGACCTGCCGCTTTACAAGTACCTCGGCGGCCCGAACGCCAAGGTGCTGCCGGTGCCGATGATGAACATCATCAACGGCGGCGCCCACTCGGACGCCCCGATCGATTTCCAGGAATTCATGATCATGCCGATCGGCGCGCCGACCTTCCGCGAGGCGCTGCGCTACGGCGCGGAAGTTTTCCATGCGCTGAAGAAGGTCCTTCACGACCGCGGGCTCTCCACCGCCGTCGGCGACGAAGGCGGCTTCGCCCCGAACCTCGCGTCCGCCGAAGACGCGCTCGGCGTGATTTCCCAGGCCATCGAGAAGGCCGGCTACAAGGTCGGCGAGGACATCGCCTTCGCGCTCGACGTGGCTTCGTCCGAGTTCTTCGACGCCTCGAAGAACGCCTACGTCTTCAAGAAGTCCGACAAGTCGGTGAAGAGCGCCGAGGAACTGGTCGCGTTCTACGCCGACCTCCAGAAGCGCTACCCGATCATCTCGATCGAGGACGGCTGCGCCGAGAACGACTGGGCCGGCTGGAAGATCCTCACCGACAAGCTCGGCGCGAACACCCAGCTCGTCGGCGACGACCTGTTCGTCACCAACGTCGATTTCCTCTGGAAGGGCATCAGCACCGGCACCGCGAACTCGATCCTGGTTAAGGTGAACCAGATCGGTTCGCTGACGGAGACCTTCGACGCCGTGGAAATGGCCAAGGAGAACGGCTACACCGCCGTGCTTTCCCACCGTTCCGGCGAGACCGAGGACTCGACCATCGCCGACATCGCGGTGGCCACCAACTGCGGCCAGATCAAGACCGGCTCGATGAGCCGCTCGGACCGGATTGCAAAATACAACCAGCTCCTCCGCATCGAGGAAGAGCTGGGCAACGACGCCGTTTACGGTGTCGGCAAGATGAAGGTGCTGCGCTGAGCGGCGCTTTCGTCGAGACACGTCCCATGCAGGGCCTCCCGGGAAACCGGGAGGCTTTTGCTTTGTCCCGGGGATCGGGGCCGGTCTATCAAATGCGCCATGGACTGGACGTTCGGATCGGTGGCGGTGGTGGGTGCCGGGGCGGTCGGGCTCTACTACGGGGCTCGTCTCGCGGCGGCGGGGGAAGACGTGCGCTTCCTGCTGCGATCGGATTTCGAGGCGGTCAGGCGCGACGGCATCCGGATCGACAGCGTGGCGGGTGACCTTCATCTGCGGGAGGTGAAGGCCTTTCGCTCGGCGGAGGAGATCGGGCCGGTGGACCTGGTGATCGTGGCGTGGAAGGCGACGGCGAACGGGCTGCTGGAGAAGGTGCTGCCGCCCTTGCTGCACGAGGGCACGCAGGTGCTGACCTTGCAGAACGGGCTGGGCAACTGCGAGCGGATCGCGGCGATCACCGGCGCGGAACGGGTGCTCGGGGCGATGTGCTTCGTCTGCCTCAATCGGGTGGCGCCGGGTCAGGTCAGCCACACCGCCGGAGGACGGATCAGCGTGGGCGAGTTGGTGAACGACGGCCGCGGCCGGGCGGGGGAGATCGCGCGGCGCTTCAACGCGGCGGGGATCCCGACCGAGGCTTCGCCGAGTCTTGCCGAGACCCAGTGGAAGAAGCTGGTCTGGAACATCCCCTTCAACGGGCTGGCGATCGCGGAGGGCGGGGTGACGACGAAGGATCTGTTAGAGACGCCGGGGATGGAAGGGGAGATCCGCTCGTTGATGGCGGAGGTCATCGCCGCGGCGCGGGCACAGGGGCTCGTGCTGGGGGACGATCTGATCGAGTCGAACGTCGAACGGACGCGGCCGATGGGGCCCTACCGGCCGTCGAGCATGATCGACTTCGTGGAAGGCCGGGAAGTCGAGTTCGAGGCGATCTGGGGCGAGCCGTTGAGAAGGGCGCGGGCGGCCGGGGTGGCGGTGCCGCGACTGGCAAGGCTTGCGGATAGGATCCGCGAGCGAATCGGGGCTGGGGCTTAGTCCTTGCACGATTGCTTGCCTGAATTGCGTCGGCCCCATGTGTCTTTTCATGGGCAGCAATGTGCCAGAAGATCGATTGTGACCCGGCGATCTTCCCTTCCGACAGTCAGGTCAAAGGCGTGCCATGGCGGAATCAACCGAACACCCCGGTTCGGAGCTGTCGGAGATTGAAAAGTCGGTCGCCCGGGGAATTCCCGGCCAGCCCGCGCAGCGGCCGCGCACCGTCCTTGCGTTTGGGGCCGAATCGGTTGCGGAAAGCGGCGAACATTTCTTCCACAAAGGCCTTTCCGCCGATCACCGCGCCGTCGCTGAAATAGCGGACCTTGCAGCGGAGGTAGTCGGCCTGGGAGAGCTTCCCGCCGCGGGCCAGCACTTCCAGCGCCTTCTCCCGCGGGATGCGGTCGCGGTGAACGGCGGCCATGTCGCCTTTCGCGGCCTCGTT
>JAIXWR010000032.1 GCA_027491155.1 Verrucomicrobiaceae bacterium | reverse complement strand
CAGCCACCCACTTCGGGAATCCTCGGCGCTGCAATGCTTGCTTGGGAAAACGGCTCCAGGCCGGAGCTTGCCGCAACCTGCTCACATTGAGCGAAAACGGGCTTAATCCCGTGCCATTCATGCCTGGCATTTAGTCGTTTAGTCGTCGAACGTCAGAGGACACAGGACCCCTGACCGGGGGCGTGGCATCGACTGCGGGTTGAGGTTGTAACGGTCATGGCGGCTAGAACTCGCGGCGGGTCAGGGGTTCTGTGCTCCGGCTTGTTATGCGTTGTTGGTTTTGCGTGAGAAGCACTCGCGGACGATGACTGCCGCAGCAACGAGAAGACCACCTGGATCCATGAGGTAGAGTGCGAGTAACACCACCCCGATCCAAATCGCTGAAGGGAGGAAAAGTGCCGCTAACCCGATGAGAATGCTCCCAAGACCCGGCGCGCCAGAAACATACTGGTAGCCCTCAAAGTCTCCGTGAGATCGCCGATACCTCCATGGCCTCCAGAATGAGGTGTAAAGATTGAATCCGACGAAAAGCGCCGCCAAGAGTGTGGTCAGAATGCCGGCCGTCAGCTGGATCGGTGAGTGCTCGGACGAGCCTTGACCAAGAAAATGAAGGCGCACAATCGCGATGGGAATAAGAACGGCTACGACAGCCAATCCGACGACAAATGCGAGATCGGCTAGCGAAAGGCGGTTCTTTTCTTCGGCTTCCAAAGTCGGGCTACTTTCTTCGCATAACGTCAAAGGCCATCGGACGGGCGGTAGCCCGTTCGATGTGCCGCCTTGTTCGCCTTGGTTTTCTCCGTCACCATGACACGCCTTGCTTATACTCGCGACCACGGTCATCAATCAAGATCGAATCTACGCGAATACCTCGCTGAATCGTGATCGAGAACTGAGTCACGAATGACTCAATCATGTCCGGCGTCACTTGATGGTTCTTAAGGTGGGCAGGGAGATAGGCCGCCCAGTAGCCCATCGACTTTTTAAGGATTGGACTCGGTTCGATACTGCAGGCCAATTCGGGTAGCCATCTAACGGTGATCACCCGTGGTTCAATCGACCCGAAGATTCGGCGAATCTCGCTCATGATGTAAACGCCATCGACCTGATTCATTCCGCTAACAAAGGAATGAGTGTGGTTGTGCGCCATCGATCTGAGATTCTTGTATTTCACTTGGCCGTTTTCTGAGGCGAACGATGAGCGCATCCACGGCGGGATGGAAGCTCGAATTCAATTTGACGGCTTATCGCCGTTGGATCGCGCGGCTTGTTCGCTGAGGCGGTTTATCTCGTTTGATGGTTGCCTGTCATTGGATGTGCCTTCGGCTATCCAACGTTCAATCAAACTTGGTCTCCTAAGCATCCAGCGCCCTCCGTAGAACAGGATCAAGAATGAAGCCACTCCCGATATTGCAGCGGGCACCTGAGACGCCATGATGGTCGCTCGTATGGACTCACTAATCGACTTGTCTGCCGAATCAAAGTTGGTCGCCGCAAGGATGTAGATGATCGTAATCATACCAGCAATTGCCCCAGCAGCGGCGAAGAACGAACCGACGACCATGGACACCCCGGCGAGCTGATAAATAAGGTTACGGTCAATCTTCATATTATTAGCGAACGTCAATATGGAGGCACCGAACGAATGAGTCAGAATCCACCAGAAACCGTTGTAGAGGTTGCCTCGCATGACTTGTTCGCGGTTGATCCGTTCACGACGCTGCCTTTGCGATTTGTGCTTACCGAACAAGCGATCTGCCACGCTCGCACCATGGCCGAGGTGAGAAACCAAGTGGAAAGTCTGACCCGCGAAGCTCTGAAACGTGGACTTGAAGTAGTCCGATGGGATGACCCGTCGACCATGGAACACGTTTTTGAAATCCGTGCCGCGAACAGTGTTTATTCGCCCACTCGGAACTGGTTATCTAACAAGGTCTGAGTGGGGTTTATCGTCCCGGGATGATCGCTGGAAATGGCTGGTTGTCAATGCTGAGCTCCGGAAAGGAAGCCTGCCGATGCCGCGTTGAAATTGCTACGGGTTCTTTGATGGGTTGGAGATCCGTGGCTGTTAGATAGCGCGCTTTGGTTCGCCGTGAGTTTTGGAACTCGAAGAAGTCCGGTCGAGCGAAGGAGCGAGTTTTTCATGGACGTTCAGGCGAACACTTCTTAGGTGTGTTCTGATGAACTCCCAACCGCATCCCGCATTGCATGCCTGGAGCAAGGATCTGGAAGCCTCCCGTGACGTCAATCCTCGCCAGCGCGAGGGATTCGCCATGGTTCTGGGCTGGTTCGAGACCTTCCGGTCCCGCAACCGGCTCGCTCCGGGCCGGGAAGCTTGTGTCCGCTTCTGGACCGAGCAGGTGAAGGCCAAGGAACGGCCCGCCTGGCAGCTCGAACAGTGGGCCGCCGCCATCGAGTGGTATCTGCGCTGGGTGAAGAATACCGGGGAGCGGGGGGATGAGACCCGGACCTTGGAGGAGCGGGCGCGGGATGCCGTGGACCGGGCGGGTTCGCGCCGCGGCTTGGCGCGGCGGACCCGGGAAACTTACGGCCGCTGGGCGGCAAGCTTTGCCCGCTGGACCGGTGATGCCCGGGCCATGCTGGATCCC
This sequence comes from Verrucomicrobiaceae bacterium, assembly GCA_027491155.1. Taxonomy (GTDB): domain Bacteria; phylum Verrucomicrobiota; class Verrucomicrobiia; order Verrucomicrobiales; family Akkermansiaceae; genus Haloferula. Next base: position 1,049 of record JAIXWR010000032.1, on the reverse strand, counting down.
GGGAAGGGACGGGATTTCCTGATCTGGCTGGTCGCCGATAGGAGGGTGTCCTTTTCGACACAGAAGCAAGCGCTCAACGCCCTGGTGTTCTTTTACCGGGACGTCTGCGGGATGGAGTCGGTGGACTTGGAAGTCCGGCTCCGGAAGACCATGACCCGATTGCCGGTGGTGCTGGATGTGAAGGAGGTGCTGGCCGTGTTGGAGAAGATCGACCAACGCTACGCCCTGATGGCCAAGATCCAGTATGGCGGGGGACTGCGGCTGAAGGAACTGGTGACCTTGCGGGTGAAGGACGTGGACGAGGGGCGCGGGATGATCACGATCCGCGAAGCGAAGGGCGACAAGCACCGGACCACGGTCTTGCCGGTGGCGGTGCGGGAAGAGATCGCGGAGCGGAAGAAGTGGTTGCGGGAACTCCACGAGAAGGACCGGGCGGCCGGCTTGCCCGGTGTGGCGCTGCCGAACGCCTACGATCGCAAGGACCGCCGGGCGGGCGAGAAGTGGCCCTGGCAGTGGATGTTTCCCGGCCCGAAGCCCTCGCGGGACCCGGAGAGCGGGATCGTGCGGCGGCATCATGTGCATGAGGAGTGCTACTCCCGTGCGGTCCGCCGGGCGGTGGAGAGGGCGATGATCGACAAGAAGGCGAGCACGCATGCGCTACGCCACGCCTTCGCGACGCATCTGCTGGAAGGCGGGACGGATATCCGGACGCTCCAGGAGCTGCTGGGCCATGCGGACGTGAAGACCACGGAGATTTACACGCACGTCGCCAAGGACATCGGGGCGACGGGAGTGACGAGCCCGCTGGACCGCATGTGATGATATCCTGGGACAGATAAAGCGCCAGGCATGAATGGCACGGGATTAAGCTGGATTTCGTTGGAAATCAGCAGACGGAAAGCCGGCCCGGGTACGGTTAGAGAGTGTGATCAAACAACCTTTCCTGACCGGCTTTCCGCTCGCCGTTTTTGCCACCGCGAGGCGACGCCTGCAAGCTGCCGTTCGCCAATCGCGGGCGCTCTTCTCCCGGCGCTCGCTGAGCGGCTACT
>JAIXWR010000030.1 GCA_027491155.1 Verrucomicrobiaceae bacterium | reverse complement strand
TGAAACGAAGACGCAACAGTTACCAGTTGCTCACCAAACCCAGGCACGAGTTCGAGGAAATCCACCACCGCGAAAACTACCGGAAACCCGCTTAATCCCGTGCCATTCGGGACAGGCAGATCGGCGCGCTGGTGTGAATCGGAGCTGCCCGTCACCGACTGAAGGCAGTGGCACTCTACTCCGTCACTCCGCGCGGCTCACGAGTGTGATTCACGCCGTGCTTGCGGCCATTGTCGATCATCCAAGCGACGTAGCGGTAGCGCTCCATCAGCGGCAGCTTGCTCACACGGGCGATCTCGTCGCCGAAGGACTGGCGGATGTATTCCTCAAACACAGAGCGCCGATCCTCGGCGTCGACAAGGACATCGGAGAGATTCTCGACAGGACTCATGCCGTGGATTCTAGCCCGGGAACGAGCAATGTGAAGTTAGGAATCACATCGGGGAGCCAGCAGGCCAAGTCCGGGATCATGCCCATCATCGCGCTGGTTCTGGCAGAAGCGATCATGGCGTCCAGGATGTCGGGATTGAGCGGACGGGGTGGCAGATGGTCCTCAGCACACGCCACGCGCAATTGGTGATCCTCCAGCAAGCTCAACTTCTTGCCAGCGGACGCCGTTCGCAAGGCAGCGAGATAGGGTCGCAGTCCTTCGTCGATTCCGCGATCTCGAAGGCCACGCAAGCCATGCCGCTGGTGATCGCGCAGCGGATGCCGCGCGCCTGCGCCCCGCGCACAAGGTCGAGGTAGAACTCGATGATCTCAAACTGCCCCATGACCCGACCTAGTGGATCGCCGGGGAAGGTTCAAGCTTGTGATCCGGCGCTCCGGCGAATCACTCTCGCCTCTTCACGGAAGAAAAGCAGAGGCGCACCCAAGCTTCAGACCGGGTGAAAGAATCGGCCGCGGCGAAACGGCAGCGGATTCCCGATGCAAACGGGCCCGGGTTTCGCGGGGATCGGGGCCCGGCAAGCTTGACCTGATGCGACCGGCGGGAGAGGTCTTAGGGAAAGCCCGTCCCCCGAAACGCCTTACCACCGGCCCGACCCGCCATGGCGATCCCACTCCGCGATTTTTCCTTCTCGCTGTTCCTCCTCCTGCCGGGAGCGCTGCTCGCCCAGGCCCCGAAGGACGAGGCGAAACCCGCCGCCGAACGCGGGTCGATCATCGAGGACCGCGCCGCCCGCAAGCTGTTGCAGGCCGGCGATGCGCGCCTGGAACTCGGCGAGAACGAGAAGGCGCTCGAAGTCTGGGAATCGGTGGTCGAGCGCTACCCGAAGAGCCAGGTCCGCTTCGAGGCCCACCTCCGGCTCGCCGACCACTTGCTGAAGGAACTCCGCGATCCCGACAAGGCGCGCCTCCACTACGAGGCCGCCGCGGTGGAAGCCCATGCCAACGACGAGCGCCGCGCCTACGCCTACCTCCAGACCGGCACCTGCTTCTACGAGGCCGGCAACTACGGCAAGTGCTTCACGATCATGCGCGACGTGATCGCCCGCTTCCCCGCCTCCTCGCGGGTCAACGACGCCTACTACTACATCGGCCTCGGCCACTTCAAACTCGGCCACTACCGCCGGGCGATCGAGGCGCTCGAGAAAGTCGGGACCACCCTTTCCGACGGCGACGCCGGGCTCGACAAGGTGGAAGCGGGCAAGCGGCTCTACATCAAGATCGACGACCGCGACCTCGCGATCCTGCCGCCCGGCGAAAAGGTGGAGGTCCGCTGCTCGACGAAGGGCGGCGACCGCGAGACCGTGGCCTGCGACCCCGCCGGCCGCAACGCCCGGATCGCCCTCGGCGCCATCGCCACCACCCTCGGCCCGCCGGTCCCCGGCAACGGCATCCTCGAGGTCCGCGGCGGCGACAGCGTGCGCGTGGACTACGTCGATGCCCACACCGCCGACAAGGCCAGCGACGTGGAACGGATCAAGGAGGTCGCCGTGGTCGGCAACGGTCTCGCCCGCATCACCGACGGTTCCTACCAGCAGGACATCCAGGCGCTGGTGCTGGGCAAGTCGGTCCACCTGCACGTGACCGATGCCGACCACGACGTCAGCGACGGCAACGACGAACTCGCCGCCGAGCTGCAAGTGTTCCGGCGCAAGACGCCCGACGAGATCGACGAGGAACTCGCCCGCCGCGTCGCCGCCGGGGAACTGGCCGAGGCCGCCGACGGCGGCGATCTCAAGCAGCAGATCGACCCCTTGCTGCTGGTCCGGAAAGTCCCGGTCACCCTGCGGGAATCCGCGCAGGCGGGGCAGTTCCGGGCCTCGATCCCGCTGCGGACCGGCACCGCGGAAGGCGCCCTGACCGGCGAGCCCGGCCAACTGGTGCGCCTCGTTTACCTCGACGACCGCCACCTCGGCGAAAGCCCGCTGGTCCGCACCGCGGAAGCGCGGATCGTCGAAGGCAACCTCGGCGAGGTGCGGGTCACGCGCACCGACATCTCCGACGAGGAGCTGCGCTTGAAAACCCAGGTCCGCACCGCCACCGCGCTGACCGAGGTGGGCAACCACTACAAGGAGTTCGGTCTCGATGAGAAGGCGGACCTGAAATACGCCGAAGCGCTCGGCGCCTGCGAGGAGATCCTCGAGGAAGCCCGCGGCTCCGGCGGGAAGCTGCTGGAGGAAACCTACGTCCAGCTCTGGCGGATCTACTTCGCGATGGACGAGCTCGACCTCGCGCTCGGCATGAGCCAGCGGCTGCTCGCCGAGTTCCCGTCCAGCGCGTTCATCGACGAGGCGATGCTCCAGCAGGCGCACGTCGAGCGGAAGCGGGAGAACCACCTCCGGGCGATCGGGCTCTACACCAGCATCACCAAGCTGCCCGACAGCCCGTTGCGAGGCGAAGGCCAGTTTTACATCGGCGAGTGCTACGAGGCGATGGCCCTCAAGGCGCCGAAAGGCCAGTCCGCCCAGCTCTTCGAGAACGCCTTCCTCGCCTATCAGAAGGTTTACGAGCAGTTCCCCGACTCCGGCAGGGTCGGCGACGCGGTGGCGAAGATGGCCGCCTTCTACTACCAGAAGGAAGACTACGCCCGGGCGGTCGATGTCTTCGAGAACGTCCTCTCCGATCACCCCGACGCGAACTTCCTCGACGTCATCCTCTTCAACTACGGCCGCTGCCTCTACAAGCTCGACCGCAAGCCGGAAGCCCGCCGCCGCTTCGAGCAGCTCATCGCGGACTTCCCGGAAAGCGAGATCTCCACGGAGGCCCACAAGATCGTCGAAGCGCTCAAGAAAGCAGGATTTTGAAAACCCTCTTCCGCCATCTCCCCCTGCTGTTCCTGCTCGCACTGCCCGCGGCCGGTGATCCTGCCGCCAAGGCCGTCGAGCTGGAAGCCCGCCTCAAGGAAACCGCCGAGACCTCGCCGGCCGGTGCCGAGCTGATGCTCGGGCTGATCGACCACTACTGGCAGGACGGCCAGGTCTTCGGCCTGATCCGCACCGCCGGAAAGTTCGCGCGCAGCCAGCCGGACCATCCGCGGCGTGCGGAAGTCATGCTGAAGTTGATCGACGGTCACGCGGCCGCCGCCCGGCATGACGACGTGATCGTGACCGGCCGGCAGTTCCTCGAGCTGTTCCCCGACGCCCCGCTCGCCAACGAAGCGCGCGACCGGCTGGCCACCGCTTTCGAACGCAGCGGCCGCGCCCCGGCGGCGGCCGTCCTGCGCCGGGACATCTGGTCGAAAGGCGGCGATGCCCGACACGGCATCGCGGCCCTGCAACTGATGATGGCCGCCGGCAATGCGGAGTCCTTCAAGCTGGCCGCGGCACTCTCCGTCGATCTGGCCGGCAAGCTCCCCGCGGACCAGGCCCTGACCGAATGCGGCTTCCAGGGCATGGACGCCGCGGCCCGCGCCAGCCTGTGGGCCGAAGGCCTGCAGATCGCCAAGACCTTGGCCCGCCGCAAGGCACCGCTCGATGCGAAGCAGCAGCGCGAAGTCGATTTCCGCGCCGGGCAGTTCGAAAGCCAGCTCGGCCAGCACGAGAATGCCATCGCTTCGTTCCGCAAGGCGCTCGCTCCCGGCAGCGACGAGGTCCACCGCCATCTGATCGATGCGATGGTTTCCGCAAAGCAAGCGCCGGCCGAAATCGAGGCCGAAGCCCGTCGCTACCTCGCCGCCTATCCCCGGCGCGACGACCGCTACCAGCCGCTTGCCCGCGCCGCCCAGGCCGCGGCCGAGGCCGGCGACACCGCACGGGCGCTCGCCATCGCCGACGAGGTGCTCTTGCACGACGTCGACAGCCACGACCTGCCGCGGGCCTATGTGAACTGGTGCGGCGACGAACACCGCCGCGCCGAGCAGGGCCTGTTGAAGGCGATCGCGAAGAATCCTTCCGGAGCCGCCAAGCTGCGCGCCGTGCTGGCGATCGATGTCTATCGCGACCGCATGAAGGATCCCGCGAAGTCTGCCGCCATGGCCCGCGAGTTCCTTGCGAAGTCGCCGGCGGAGGACGGCTGGACCGAGGAAATCGTGAAGCACCTCTACGACTCCGCCGCTTCCGACGAGGCCTTCCGCCAGGATCTCGAGAAGGTCGCGGCGAGCGCCCGCGCTTTCCCGCAGCTTGCCGGATTCCAGGACCGCGTCTGGAACCCCGCGCCGGCCGACAAGAACCGCCAACGCGACTGGCAGGCCGCGAAGAAGAAGCATCAGGAAGACCCCGTCGCCCGCCTGTGGCGGCAGACCCGCGAGGACGGAGGCAAGTCCGGCCAGGCCTGCCAGGAGCTGCTCCAGAAGAACCCCTCGCCCGCCAACCGCAAGCTGCTGCTCGCCCGCCTCGCCTACGTTTACCGCCACCACCTCGGCGGCAAGTCGAAGGAGGTCTCCGCGAAGCACTACGAGACATTGTGCAAAGAGCTGCCCGGCGATCTCGATGCCGCCACCCGCTGGCTCGAAGCCGCTTTCCTCGCGGACCGCGACCAGCAACTCGCCGCCTCCCGCCACCTGCTTTCGCTGCCGCCCGCCGACTGCTCGCCCGACACCTGGGTCCGCCTCTGCGATACCAAGGACGAAGGGATCATCCGCAAGGCCCTGCCGTGGATCGTTGCCTCGTCGAAGGAAAGCCCCTACCCGCTCTACCACTCGTCGCGCATCGGCGACATCCTCAACGAGCTGGGCATGAAATCCGAGGCGCTCGCCTGGTGGCGCTCGCGGATGGATCTGGACCCCGGCGATCCCGAAGCGGTGTCCTGCGCGCTCCGCGTGGCCGCCACGATGGAAGCCGCGCCCGCCGTCGCTTTCCTCAAGCCCCGCTTCGATGCCGCCACGACCCGCCAGGCCGCCTACGCCGCGGAAATCGCCAACCTCGCCTTCCGCGCCGGCGACTTCGCCGCGATGGAAGCCATCCTCGCCGCATCCGCGAAACGCAGCGCGGCCTCGCCTTTCGAATCCTCCGGCATGGGAGAATGGCCGGCCCGCGGCTGGCTGGAAGCCGCCCGCAACGAGAAGGAATGGCCGGCCGACAAGAAGGCCCGCGTCTTCCGCATCGTGCGCGACTTGAAGCTCGGCCGCCTCAGCGCCGAAGCCGGGATGGAACTCATCGGCGACGAAGCCCGGACCCTCGACCGCCTGCTCGCCGTCCAGCGCCTGATCCTGATGGCGGATCCCCACTACGAATCCTGGAACCGCCTCTACCCCTTCGCCCAGGCCGCCCTCGCCCGCGGCGACCACTCGCTCGCCGCCGCCATCCTCAACGGCCTGCTGAACTCGATCCGCTCGGTCGGCGAGGCCGAGATGACCGCCGCCCGCGGCCTGCTCCGCCAGGCTTACGCGAAGATGGGCAGCCTCAGCTCCGACATCCCGGCCGACAGCCCGCTCGCGCCGCTGCTGCAAGTCGTGCTCCACCTGCGGCTCGGCGAGGACGACCTGGCCGAGACCGCCTACGAGAAGAACCGCGCGCTCTTCGACGCCCACCGCGCCGAGCTCCCGATCGAGCTGATCCTTTTCGCTGCCGAATACCACATCTCACGCTCAACCCCGCAGGACCACGAACGCGCCGAAGACATCCTGCGCGGCTGGTTGCTCAAGTTCGGCGAAGCGGAAAACATCGACACCCGCGACAAAGCCCGCGTCCAACTGCTGCTCGCCCGGAACTACCAGCGCGCCGGCCAGCACGACATCGCCCGCGCCGAATTCACCACCGTCCTCAACGTCCACAAGGACCTCGCCGAGGCCACCGACGCGCGCTTCGGCATCGGCGAAACCTACATGGCCCAGAAGGTCTACGACCAGGCCGCGGAGTTCTTCACCGACCTCGCCGAAAGCCCGGTGCCCGCGATCTCGATCCGCGCCCGCTTCCTGCTCGGTGTCGTCGCCTTGCGCCAGGACCAGCACGACGAGGCGCGCCGGATCTTCCTCGCCGTGCTCGAGAACGCTCCGGATGCCGACCTCGCCAACGAAACCCTCTTCAACCTCGCCGAAGTATATGGCATCGAGCAGCGCTTCCTCACCCAGCTCGAAACCCTGCGCACCGTCGGCCGCCTCGGCCAGGAGCTCAAACTCTGGCACACGCCCGGCACCGCGATCTCGGTGGTGGTCCAGGACTCGGACCTCGGCATCAGCCACGGAGACTCCCGCATCCCGGTGGTCGTGCGCACCGAACCCGGCAACGATGTGGAAGAGTCCTTCCTCACCAGCGGCGGCGCCGGCAAGGGCATCTTCCTCGCGGAAGTTCCAAGCATCCTCGGCGTGGCGAAGCCCGGCGACGGGACGCTGCAAGTCACCGGCGGCGACACCATCACCGTCGATTACCCGGAGGATTTCAAAAAGCAGTTCCGACTCGAGTTCCCCGGCAACACCCGGCTGAAGATCGCCTCCGACGGCCAGCTCGAGGTCGCAAGCAGCGAGATTGTCGACACGGAGGAAACGACCTTCACCGATGCCTTGAAGAAAGAGGTCGCCGAACCCGAAGCCGCCGAACCGCGCGCCGCCAGCCGGCCGAAGGATCAGGTCAAGCCCGGCAACCTCGTCTATGTCCAGGTGAAGGACGGCGACCGCGACTTGAGCGCCGATCCCGACAAGGTCGGCATCAAGCTCACCGCCTCCAGCGGCGACGAGGTGCAGCTCGGCATCGAGGAGGAAAGCCAGCACGGCGGGGTCTTCCGCGGCACCGTCCGCACCGGCGAACTGCCGGCCGGCGCGCAGGCGTCGGATTCCGCCATCGACCACAGCCCGCTGATGGCGATCGACCACGATTCTAACACCTTCTGGCGCAGCCAGCCCGACGGCGCCGCGCCGAAGTCGCTCTCGGTCGACATGAAGGAACTCCGCACGGTGGAGTCGGTCGCGCTTTCCTCGCCCGCCGCCGAATCGGAAGTCCCGGTCCGGATGGAAGCGCGCGGCAGCCACGACGGCCGCTTCTGGTTCCATCTCGGCGATTTTCCCGAGGCCAAGCCCGCCGCCGCCGTGAGCTTCCCCGAGCCGGAAATGCGGCTGCGGGTTTACAAGGTCCCCGCCGCCAACCTGCGCGCGACCTACACCTGGGACGAGATCGCCGATCTAACAAAGAAGGTCGAACCCGACGAGAACCTCAAGGTGGACCAGCTCGCGTGGCAGGCCCCCGAGAAGAGCCCGGACGCCTTCTTCCTCGTCTGGTCGGGCACCTTCGTCCAGGAACGCGACGGCGCGCTGCGCTTCGGGGTCGACGGCCGGACCACCGCCATCCTCTTCGACGGCCGGCTGGAACTCCCGCCGGGCGAAGGCGGCCGGACCGCCGATGTCTTCGCGGCGCGCGGCCTGCACCAGCTCACCATCGTCTCGATCGCCGCACCCGGCACGACGGCCGTGGAAGCCCTCCGCGCCCGGGAGAACCGCCAGTCGTCCGCGGTTTCGATGCGTCCCTTCACGGCCGCCGACTTCGATCTCGCGGCCGCCGCCGATTTCCCGAAAGCCGCCGCGCCGCCGCCCGCCGTGTTCCGCCAGGAGGACAAGCGCTGGTTGCTCGATCTCCCGGCGCGCGAACTTCGCTTCATCGACTTCCGCTTCCTCGAATACCGCGGGGAAGCGATCGCGGTCAGCCAGGTCGATGTCGCCGGCGGTGGCAAGCCGCACCTGCCGCCGGCCGAGGACGTGCTGGAGCTTTCGCGCAACTCCATCCTCGAACTCGCGCCGGGCGACACCGTCCAGGTTTCCTACCTCGACGAGATCACCGCCGGCGGCAAACAGCGCAACCGCCTGCTCACCCGCGACCTCACCGCGACTTATCACGACGGCGTGATCACTCCGGTGGGTTATGATTTCGAACGGGCCGGCGGCGGTTCCGTCCAAGGCGCCCGCAAGGAGTTGATGCGGATCGAGCCCGGCGAACGGATCGTCGCGGAGGTGGTCGACTTCGACCTCGATACCGGACTCGACCGCGACCAGGTGGAAGTCGAGGTGCAGGTGAACGAAGGCGAGCCGCTCAAGCTCACCGCCACCGAAACCGGACCCTCCACCGGCACCTTCACCGTCGAGATCGACACCGCCGCCGAAGCCGCCGAAGGCAAGATCGCGGTCAACCAGGGAGACCGGGTTTACCTGCGCTATCGCGACCAGCAGAACATCTTCCCGGGCCACGCCTTCCAGTGCGAGGCGGTGGTTTATCTGAACCAGCCCAGCACCGGGCTGGTCCGCATCCTCGACAGCGAGACGCCGGTGAAAGGAGCACCGCGGCTGATCCCGGCGGAAACGCCGCGGCCGGCGGACCATGTCGCGAAGATCGAATACCGGCTGCCGCTCACCGTGGAGGTGATCGATCCCGACCAGGCGAAGGATTCGCGCAGCACCGTCACTGTCGAAGTCGTCACCAGCCAGGGCGCGAAGACCCTCGTCGAGTGCGTGCTTTCCCGCGCCTTCGCCGCCGAAAGCGGCACGGTCGAGGAGTCGCGGAATCCGGCTCTGTTAGAAGGACGCTTCGTCGGGCAGGTCCCGCTGCTGCTCGGTGCTCCCGGCAGCACGACCACGGTCCCGGCCGGAGGAGCGACCGCCGCCGGAATCGGCAAGGTGCTTCCGCCGGAAGGAGAAGCCGCGGAGGATCTTCCCGCCGGAGGAAAGAACACCGCCGCCGGGATCCGCGTGATGAACGTGCTCGGCAGCGACACCGTGACCGCCCGCTATCTCGACCGGGCCCGGCCGGAAGGACCCGAGGCTCCGCTGGAATCGAAGGCCGCGCTCTTCTCCGCCGCCACCCTGCGGATCACCGACTCCGAATACCTCGAAGACGCGGAGATCGCCCATGTCGGCCAGAAGATCTTCCTGCAGCTCGAGGATCCCGACCGCGACGTTTCCCACGAACGCGACAAGGCCATGGTGCGCATCGTCTCGACCTCCGGCGAAGACGAGACCGTCGAGCTCGAGGAAACCCTCGGCCACAGCGGCATCTTCAGCGGATCCCTGCCGCTCAAGGCCGCGCCGAAACCCGTCGCCGGCAACTTCGCCGGGGAGATCGAGTGCTTCTTCGGCGACACGCTCACCTGCGGCTACCTCGACAACGTTCCGCGCACCGACGACGGGCTGACCATCGTCCAGCTCAAGATCCCGGTCGCGATCGGCACCGACGGCCGGATGTCCGCCTTCAGCAAGGTCTTCAAGGACGAGGACCTCGCGATCCAGACCCGCTTTCACATCGCCGAAAGCCACTTCGAGCTGTTCAAGGGCCATCGCAAGCTCAAGCAGGAGGCCGAGGCCGCCGCCGCCCTCGACGCCGGCCGCCGCGTGCTGCGCGAACTCCGCCAGGACTACCCGGATCCCAAGCACGCGCCGCGCGTCTCCTACCTGCTCGGCCAGTTCGCCCAGGAAATGAAGGATTGGAACGAGGCCATCGCGGCCTACGGCGCCATCGTCCGCAACCATCCCGAGCACAACCTCGCGCCCGACGCCCAGTACAAGCTCGGCCAGTGTCACGAGGAAGCCGGCCAGCTCGACGAGGCGCTGGAAGCCTACGTCACCCTCGCCGCCACCTACCCGAAGAGCCCGCTCATCGCGAACGTGATGCTGCGGATCAACGAGCACTTCTATCAGAAGGAAGAGTTCGCCGTGGCGGCCAGCGTCGGCAGCAAGTTCGTCGAGCGTTTCCCCAACCACGAGTGGACGCCGAAGATGGCTTTCCGCATCGGCCAGTGCCGCTACAAGCTCGAGGAATTCCAGCAGGCCGGCCTCGCTTTCGATGCCTTCGTGAAGCGCTTCCCCGAGCAGGAACTCACCGCCCAGGCGCTCTTCTGGGCCGGCGAAAGCTACCGCATGGCCAAGGACATCCCGAACGCCTTCCGCCGCTACAACCGCTGCCGCTGGGACTTCCCCGAAAGCGACGCCGCCAAGTATTCCCGCGGCCGCCTTGCCCTGCCCGAACTGCTGAACCAGTTCGACAACGAAGCCAACCTCAACGAATGACCCTGCCCTTCCTCCATCCCGTCACCGCCGCCGGATTTTTCGAAAGCGGCGCCCTCAACTATCTCATCGAAGGCGGCATCTTCATGTGGCCGATCCTCGCGCTGATGGTGCTCGCCCTCGCGGTGATCATCGAACGCTACCGCAGCCTGAAGCTCCTGGAGACCGATGCCAGCGCGCTGCGCGGCGAAGTCATCGCGCTCCTGTCGGAAGACCGCATCGAGGAGTCGCTCGAACTTTGCGACGCCGCCCGCGGACCGGTGCCGGCCATCCTTTCCAACGGCCTGCGCAAATACCTGGTCCTCCGCCGCCTCGACTACGATCCCGCCCAACTCGAACAGCAGGTCATCAAGAGCATGGAGAACTGCGGCGTCCACATCGTCGCGGCGCTCGAAAAGCACCTGCCGATCCTCGCCACCATCGCCTCGGTCGCGCCGATGCTCGGCTTCCTCGGCACCGTCCAGGGGATGATCGTCGCGTTCGGCGACATCGAGGCGAACATCGGCCAGCAGAACATCGTGGTCGCCGCCGCAGCCGGCATCCGCGTCGCGCTGCTGACCACGGCCTTCGGGCTGATCGTCGGCATCCCCGCCTACATGGCCTTCAACTACTTCACGGGCATCATCAACAGCTTCGTGCTCGAGGTGGAAACCTCCGCCGCGGAGTTGATCGAAGTCGTGACCCTCCGCATGACCCTCAACCAAGGCGAACCGTGAAACTCAAGCGCGGCAAGATGCTGATCGATCCGCCGGACTGCGCCACGGCGGACATCGCCTTCACCCTGATCATCTTCTTCCTCGTCTGCGCCGCCGTGCAGCCGGAAACCGGGATGCCCCAGGTGCTGCCGAAGACCGAAGCGAAGACCGAGAAGCAGGACCAGAGCCGGAACATCGAGGTGTCGATCACCCCGAGCAGCATCGTTCTCAACGGCAGCCCGCTCCAGCTTCCCGAGTTCGCCCAACGCATCACCGAAGCCCTCCGGCAGAAAACCCGCGAAGCAGACCGCATCGTCGTCGTCAAAAGCGCCCCCGACACGCCCTACCCGACCTGGATCGGTGTCTCGCAGGCCATCGACCGCGCCGGCGGCATCCTCACCCTGGAACTCGAAACCGAACGCAGGATCGAAGTCGAATGAATCGAAGAAGGGGAACAACGAAACCAGCGAAACTCCGCGAAAACAAAGACATGCTGAAATCGCCCCACGTCGCTTCCAAGTTCAACACCACGATTTCCAACCCTCTTCAATTTCGTCTATTTCGCCCCTTTCGTTGTTCCAAATCCCGCATCTGAAATGAAACTCCCCCGCCGACAACTGACCGCCTCGGTCCCGACCTTCGCGATGGGCGACATCGCCTTCCTGCTGCTGATCTTTTTCGTGATCCTCGCCCGCGCCCAGGACGACAGCCACGTGCAATGGCAGCCGGCCAAACTCAAGGACGTGAAGCTCGCCGCCGCACCCCGCGCCAGCGTGACCATCGACACCGGCTTCAAGACCTACCTCGACGGCAAGGAGACCACGCCCGCCGAACTCGCCGGAGCGCTCTCCGCCATCCTCGGCGACGCCCCGGCCGGCCAGCGCCACGTCTTCCTGAAAGTCCACCGCGAGGCCAAGGCCAGCCACTTCGAACCGGTTATCGCCGCCATCAGCGAGGCCGGCGGCGACCTGATCCACATCCTCGAGCCCGAAGATCCCGCACCGCCCCGATGAAGATCCAACCCGACTCCCCCGCCCCGCGCCGCGGCGCGCTGGCCAGCACCGCCGCCGACTTCCGCGAGCTGAAAGGCAACTCGCGCGCCACCGTGCAGGAGTTGCAGGAATTCCTGCGCGAGCTCAAAGGCAAGAGCCCGCAGGAAATGCTCGGCGTGGTCGCCGCCAGCCAGCTCGCACGATCGCTCGCACTCTCCAGCGCCCTGGTCGGCGGTGCGATCCTGCTCTTCACCGCGATCCCCTACTTCCTCGGCGGCGATGAGAAAGCGGCACCCGCCCCCGCGGCAGCCGCGGAGCCCGCTCCCGCCCCGCCGCCACCCGCTGCGGAAAAGCCGCCGGTGGAGGACAAGAAGCCCGATCCGCTGTCGACCCTCGGCGTCGGCGAGGAATTGACCGCGCCACCCGACGAGAACCCGCTCGAAAACAAGGGCGATGATTTCCTGAAGGACCTCGAATGATGGACTGGCCCCGCGTCAGGGATTCGCTGCGACACCACGCCCGCCGGCCGGTCGTGCGCACCGGCCTCTACGCCTTGTTGTGGTGCCTGCTTTGGCTCGATGCCCGGGTGTTCTTCGTCCTGCCGGTCGCCGTCCAGGCCATCGGTTTCCTCACCGCGCTGCCGGTCTGCCACTACTGGATCCGGCGCTTCCGCCATGAGCCGCCCCATCTCCGCCGCGCCGTCCTCAGCGCCTGCTATCTCCCGCTCTGGCAGCTCGCCGCGCATCTCCCGCTGCTGTTTTCCAACTACGGCCTGTCATCGGCGCTCTCCTCCGCGGGGACCTTCGGCGCGTTCTTCCTCGGGCTCGGCTGGGCCGTCTGGTGGATCGACCGCGAAACCAAACGCGCCCGCCCCGCCGACCCGTCGCGACGCATCTGGGACCCGCGCCAGCTCGCCGCGTGGTATTTCGGAAGCAAGAACCGCAAGCTCCGCCAGTCGGTCTTCACCCTGCTCACTTACTCCGCGGTCTTCGGCGGCGTCTTCCTGCTGCTCACCCGCCTCACCGGCTGCAGCGTGTATGAAGCCCCGCTCGGCGGCGGCGAGGAACAACAGCTCCGCCAGGTCGTCCGCATCCAGAAGGTCATCAACAAGAAATTCGTCATCAATCCCTACAGCAGCGTGCTCTTCAACCCGCCGCCGATCGACGACGTGAAGCTCGACGTGCTCGAAGTGACCGAGCACCTCTACAAGATCGGCCAGGGCAAGGGCGAAGGCGCCGGCTTCGCGGGCGGCACCACCCGCGGCAAGGTCCGCTTCATCCGCCTGAAATACGATGGCGGCGATTGGTCGCAGGACATGGACCGCGGTGCCGACCTGAACCTGCTCACCGAATACGGCGTGCGCCTCGGCCATCCGGTCCACGACCGCCCGGAGCCGATGGAGATCGCCCGCCTGAAGACCTTCCCCGCCCGCAAGAGCCCGCCGATGGTTTACATGACCGGCCAGCAGAACATCAGCGTCAGCGATGCCGAGATCAAGATCCTGCGGACCTATCTGCTCGAGCACCACGGCATGCTCTTCGGCGACAACGGCGGCAGCTCCGGCTGGGAGGGACAGTTCGTCGGCATGATGGCGAAAGTGCTGCCCACCGTGGAGCCGATCTCGGTCTATCTCGACCACCCGATCCACCGCATTCCCTACCCGCTGCCACGCCTGCCGATCGTCGCGCCCCACGGCCGTTCCAACGCCCTCGGCTGGGTGGTCGACGGCCGGCTCGCCGTTTACTACCATCCCGGCGACATCGGCGACGCCTGGGCCGACGGCCATTCGGGCGTCCCGCAGGAAGTCTGGGAATCCAGCTACCAGCTCGGGATCAACGTCATTTACTACGCCCACTCCGAATACAGCAAATGGCTCGCCGCCACCGCGAAATGAAACGCCTCTTCCCGCTCGCCTGCGCCCTCCTGCTAGCGCTGACCGCCCCGTCGCGCGCGGAGCTTTCGCCGTTGGAACAGATCCAAGTCGCGACCTTCGAGAAGATGCGCGAGGTCGAGCGCTACCAGATCCGGATCGCCGAAAAGCACTACACCAACGGCGACTTCAAGACCGCCCTCGCCGAGTACGAGAAGTTCCTCACGCTCTACGAAAAGAGCCCCGGCGCGCCCTACGCCCAGTTGATGTGGAGCCACTCGATGATGCATCTCAAGAAGCCGAAGACCGCCCTGCGCGATGGCTTCCAATCGGTCATCGACTACTGGCCGGACTCCCACGAGGCCACCGTGGCCGCCTACTGCATCGCCGACGCCTACCGGAAGATGGGCGAGGTGAAGGAAGCCCAGGCCGCCTTCCGCTTCCTGATCAAGGAATACCCGGACCACGAGATCGCGGTGCGCTCCCGAGTCGATCTCCTCCACTACGCCCGGCTCCACAAGGACGACGTCGAACGGCTCGCGCTGCTCAACGATCTCACTTTCAAGGTCGAGCGGACCGAAGCCGCGAAAGCCACATGCATCGAGGCCTGCCACGAACTCGCGGAGCTCCACTTCTTCGCCCAGCGGCTCGATGAAGGAAAGAAGGCGCTCGCCACCACCTACTCGGGCCCCGATCTCTTCGACAAGGTCTACGGCCTCTCCGCCAAGACCGTCGCCCACCTGCTCAAGGAGGCCGCCACCAAACCCGCGGCGATCAAGCTGGCCGACCAGCTCCTGGCCACCCTGCGCGCCGAAGCGGTCGAGCGTCCCGAACTCGAAAAGGACCTGCTTTACCGCGCCGCCGACCTGAACGGCACCCTCGGCCGCCCGTCCGACACGTGGACCCTATACGAGGAGATCGGCAAGCGCTTCGGCCGCGACGACGACCTGCTCGGCCGGATGGCGGCGTGGTGCAAGCAGCGCGAGAAGCGCGAAGACGCCCGGCGGCTCTACGGCGAGTTCAAGAACCGGGCTGCCGGCTTGGGGAACATCGCCGCGATGCTCCTCGAGGAAGGCAAGGTCGCGGAGGCCATCGAGGTCTTCCGCAAGCTCATCGAGATCGACGGCGAACATGCCGACGCCCACCTGTGGTCGATCGCGGAGTGTTATGAGAAACTGGCGGAATGGAAGAAGGCGATCGGCACCTACCGGCAGGTCGACCGTTTTCCCGACAACCAGTTCCGGATGGCCGCGTGCCACCGCAAGCTCGGCGAGCATGCGGAAGCCATCGTGCTCTACAACCAGATCAAGGTCGTCGACAGCGCTGCGCCCGAGGCCTCCTTGCAGATCGGCTTCACCTACGAGGAGGCGAAGGACAAGGAGAAGGCGATCCGCACCTTCCAGCTCACCTGCAAGCGCTACCCGAAGTCCGGCCAGGCCGGCCGGGCGCACGCGCACCTGCAGAACGAGTACAACATCAACGTCACCCTCGGCGGCACCGAGGAGGAGTAACTCCTCGGGCCGGAGGAGGGCGGCTCTTACTTCACCTGGATCGCCGTGGCGTTGACCACCAGCGAATCCGCGGAAGAGCCCTCGGCGACCTTGCCGGTGACGGTGACGGTGGCGAGTTTCGCCAGTCCGCCGACGCCTTCGAGCCCCTCCTTGAGCACCCTGCCGTCCGCCCCGGTGATCTGGATCGTGGCGATGCCCGCCTTCTTGTCCTCGCTGCTGTCGCAGCAGCAGTCCCAAGGCGTCTCGCAACTGTCGCCGGGGATCTCGTTGCAGGGGGTGAGCAATTCGGGATCGCCGAGGATGAAAGCCGCGCGGCCTTCGACGAAGGGTTTGGAATTCCCCATGATTCGGCCGGAGAGGGTGATCTCTTCACCGGGCTTCGCGGTCGTGCGGGCCACGTGGATGGCCTTCGCTTCCCCGGCCGGCGCGGCGGCCAGGATCGCGGTGAGTTCGGCGCTCGGCGCGGCCGCCGGAGTAGCGTGGAGGGTGGCGGCGGCCGGGGCGGGCTTCTCCTTGCAAGAGACGAGCAGGCAGCCGAGGGCGAGGATCCATGGTGTTTTCATTTCAGTGTTTCAGCGTTTCGGTTTTCAGCATTTCAAGAAGACCGCAGTGCCACCGGAAGCGCGGGTTTCAGGCAGCGGACGGCCGGCGGCAGCGCGCCGAGCAGGCCGAGAAGGATTCCGGTAAGGATGCCGCCCAGCGCGACATCCGGACCGACCTCGAGGGTGAAGGCACCGATCGAGAAGGGCACCGTGCGGCCGTCGAGCAGCAGCAACGCGGCCAGCGAAGCCAGCAGCGTGCCGGTCAGGCAGGCCAGCGTGCTTTCCTGGACCAGGCTGGCGAGCAAGGCGCCGCGGCCGAAGCCGATCGCCTGCAAGGTCGCCATTTCGCGGACCCGCGAGGCGAAGGCGGCGTAGAGCGTGTTCACCCCGCCGAACACGGCCCCGGCGGCGATCAAGGCGGCGGTGATCCACGTCATCACGCGCAGCGGTTTGAAGAAGGAACTCAGGCGGGCATAGTAGTCGCTCTCCCGCAGCGCGCTGAGCTCGAGGTCGAGCCGCTGCTTGGCGAACAGGTCGGCTTCCGCGAAGTCCGCGGGGTCGTCGAGGCGCAGCACGACGCAGGAAATCGTCTCGCGCTTGGCCAGCACGCGGAGGTCGCCGAGGTTCGCCCACAACTCGGATTCCAGCACGGTGCCGGGCGCGGCGAAGGTGCCGGAAATCGTCATCGGCTGGCCGTCGAGCACGACCCGCGCGCCGGGCTTCAGCGCGGCTTCGGCGAGGCCGAGTTTCCGCCAGGCGAGGCGGCCAGCCATCAGCTGTCCGGCCGCGGGGAAGCTGCCGGCGGTGATCCGGACTTCCGGATGGACGTGCAGCGCCTGCGGCGTGACACCGCGGAACAGCGCCTGCCGGCGCTCGCCATCGCCGAGGTCGAGGTAGCTCATGTAGTGGATCTCGCTCGAGACCGCGCGCACGCCGAGGACCTCGGAAATGCCGGGCACGGTGGATTCCGCGATGCCGGCGGCGCGGTCGGCCACCTCGCTGCGCTGGATGCTTTCCTCGGAGCCCGCGCCGACCAGGATCACGTTGTGCGGCGAGCCCGAGGCGGAGAGCACCCGCTTCATGCCGTGGTGGATCGACAGCGCGGCCATCACCAGCAGCACGACCAGCGCGCTGCCGCCGATGGCCTGGAGCAGGCGGGATTTCGAGCGGAACAGGTTCCGCACGGCATAGCTGAGGGGAAGCATGGCTTGTAGCGGCGGTCTATGACCGCCGGACTTGGTGGTGGAGCTTGATGGCGGGAGTTCAAGTGCGGCGGTCACAGACCGCCGCTACAGGGATCAGCGGAGGTTCTTCACGATCGACTGGGTGACGGCCTGCCAGGCGGGCCATAGCGAGGCGAGGATTCCGAGGAGAAGGGCGGCCGCGATGCCGGTGGCGACCACCGCGGTGTCCGGCTGGATCGCGAGGGTCTGGCCCTCGTTGCCCATGGTGAAGCTTTGCCAGCGGAGAAACGCGGCCGACAGCCCGACGCCGGCGATGCCGCCCATCAGACCCAGCATCCCGCCCTCGCCGACCACAAGGCAGGCGATCGCGCGGCCGGGATAGCCGAGGGTCCGCAGCACGGCGTTTTCCTTCACCCGGCCGCGGACGACGAGCAGCAGGGCGTTCGCCACCAGCGCGGCGACCGCGAGCACCGCGCCGATGCCGAGCCAGCGGGTGAAGCCGATCAGCTCGATCAATTCGGCGGCCGTCTCCGCAAAGAAGGCCTTCTCCGGACGGGTGTCGGTCGGCTGGGCGTCGGAGTGGAAGCGCTCGTCGATCGCTTTCGCGACCGGCTTGAGGTCCGCCGACGAGTTCACCCGGACGTTGAACTGGGTGACCACCCCGAGCCCGGCTTTCGAGGCGCGCTGGAGGAAAGGCAGCTTCACGTAAGCGACGTTGTTGTCCTGCGGGAAGGGCGAGCGCAGGATGCCGGCGACCGTGACCGTCACGCCGGCGCCGTCGAAGCGGTCGCCGGGTTTCAGCCCGCGGCGCTGGGCGAAGACCTGGCCGAGCAGCGCGCCGTCGCCGCGCTTTTGCCACTCCTCCATGCTGCCTTCGATCACCTCGATCTCCGGCGCGAACTTCGGCAGCAGGTCGTCGGGCACGCCGCGGAATGTGATCACGTCGAGCGAGGCGCCGCAGTTGTTGACCACGATCTTCACCGGAATCACCTCGCGCACGCCGGGGATGCGGCGGATCTCGTCGGCGTAGTGCTCCGGCAGGCGGCTTGCGGAGGGGCAGAAGCGGTTCTGGCGGTAAACGACCAGCGTGGTGTCGGCCGCGGTCTCCTCGGTCGCCTTCGCCAGCGAGCGCTGGATCGTTTCCACCGCGGTGAACAGGAACATCCCCGATGCCACGCCGAGCACGGTCAGCAGCGAGCGCACCCGGTGGCGGACCAGTTGCGTCCACGAGAGATGTAGTAGATTGAGGATGGCGTTCATCCTTTGGAGTGCGGTGGCACGACACCGCTTTGGCTTGGAGTGAGGCGGTATTTTCCCGGAGGCCGCGGACCAATCTGCAAGGCAATCCGTGGCCTGCAGACGTGGCGGGCCGCACCCGCAGCGAAAGCTGCGTCATGCCGCAGCACCCCATGTTTTTTCCGTTTCATTGCAACAAAAGCTGGCCTTTCTCCAGATGCAGCGTCCGGTGCGCGGCGGCGGCGGCGCGAGGGTCGTGGGTCACCATGACGATGGTTTTGCCATGGTCCGCGGCGAGCTGCTGCAGCAGGTCGAGGATGCGGGTGGCGGACTCCCGGTCGAGGTCGCCGGTCGGCTCGTCGGCCACCAGCAGCGGCGGATCGGCCACCAGCGCGCGGGCGATGGCGACGCGTTGCTCCTGGCCGCCGGACAGCTCCGACGGCGTGTGGTGCATGCGGTCGGCAAGCCCGACCAACTCGAGCGCGGCGGCGACGCGGGCGTGGCGGTCTTTCTTCGACAGAGGCGCGAGCAGGAGCGGCAGCTCGACGTTCTCGAAGGCGCTGAGCACCGGGACCAGATGATAGAGCTGGAAGATGTAACCGACGTGGGCGGCCCGCCATTTCGTCAGCTCGCGGCGCGAGAGCCGGGCGAGTTCGGTGCCGGCGATGACCAGCGAGCCCTCGCTCGGCGAGTCGATGCCGGAGAGCAAGTTGAGCAGCGTGGTCTTGCCGGAGCCCGACGGGCCCATGAGCGCGAGGAACTCGCCGCGCGGAACGTCGAGGTCGAGCTTCTCCAGCGGGGTCACGACGGTGCCGCCCTTGCGGTAGCTCTTTGAAATGCCGCGGCATTGGATCATCGCGTCGTTCATCGCTGGCGGGGTTCGGCGTTGACCCGCTGGCCGTCGCGCAGGCCTTGCGGGGAAAGGACGACCTGTTCGCCGGGGCGGAGGCCGTCGACCACGCGGACGAAGCCGTCGCGGGTCTCGGTCGAAGCCTGCACCGCGCGCCTGGCGACGCGTTTGGATTCGGGATCGAAGACCCACGCGGCAGCTTCGGTTAGAGCGGCCTGCGGAACCCAGGTCGAGAGCGACGAAACGGCGGAGCCGGAGCCTTTCCCGGTGCCGAAGAACTCGACGCGGCAGAGCATTTCCGGCCGGAGCTGGTCGGCGGGGTCGAGGATGCGGACCTTGGCCTGGAGCGTGTTCCGCTGGAGGTCCGCCTCGCCGGTGATGCGGGTGACCTCGCCGGCGAAGACCCGGTCGGGCAGCAGGCTGCAACGGATCTTCGCCGCTTGACCGACGCCGAGGCCGGCGGCATCGGCGAGCGGGACGTCCACCCGGACCTGGAGCCGCTCCGGCTGATAGAGAATGGCAATGGTCGAACTGTCGGTGTCGTCCATGCCGAGCATCTTCTTCTGGCCCGGCGCGGCGAGCAGGCGCAGCACCCGGCCGTCGATCGGGGAAAGGATGCGGGTGCGTTCGAGGGCCAGCTTCGCTTGTTCAACCGCCACCGCGGCGGCCTCGGCTTCCGCCTCCTTCACTTTCGCTTCGAGTTCCATCCGCGAGACTTCCGCTTCCGCCTCGCCGCTGATCGCTTCGGCGGCGAGCGTTTGCAGGCGTTCGCGGTCGAGCCGAAGCCGGGCGGACACGATCTCCGACTCGGCGATGGCTCCCCGGTCGAGATCGGCAATCCGTGCGTTCTGGTCGGCGGCTTCCTCCTGCAGGGTCCGGGCCGCCTGGACGATCGCCTTCGCCGAGTCGTGCTTCTTGCGCGCCGAACCGATCGCCGCGAGTTGTGCCTCGTGCGCGGCCTTCCTCATGCGGTGTTCCTGCTCCGCCGCGGCGAGAGCGAGGCGGGCATCGGCATCGACCAGGGTCGCCAGCGGATCACCCTTGGAGACCTGCTGGCCTTCGAGCACGTGGACCGTATCGATCACCCCGTCCACCAGCGCGGTCGCCTTGACCGGCAGCGGATCGGGTTCGATCCAGCCGCTCGCCTGGAAGAGCAGGTCGCCCGCGGCGGAAGCGGGAGTTTCGGGGCCGCCGGGCGTCGCGAGGACCAGAGCCGTCTTCACCGTTGGCGCGGGCAGGAGGCGGTCGCGGAACAGCGCGAGGAAGACGAGGGCGAAGCCCGTCAGGATGGCCGCGGGGACCAGCCAGGCGGGCATCCGGCGGGGTGGCTTGGCCTCGGCGGAGGTGGAGCGGGTCAGGGAATCGAGAGTGGCTTTCATGGATCGGAGACGTTGCGCCCGGAACACGGGCAAACGGAACGGCCGCCTTCAAAGGCAGCCGGCGGCGACAGCAAGGTGCTGCTTCACAGTCTCCAGACTCCCAGCCACGCGCGATGCGCGGCGGGCGTGTCGGGGCCGCGGATCGGAGTCGCGGCGAAATGAACGGAGCTACCGCGGATCAAGGTCGGCGGCACGACGAAACCCGGCGTCGGCAAGTCCATCACCGGCGGTGACGGGAGATCGTCGGGAATGGCCGGCGCGGGAGCTTCGGGAAGTTCCTCCAACTCGACGCAGCAGGGATCCTCGTGATGGTCCCCGCAGTCCGGGCAGCACGGATCCTTCTCCGCGCCGCATTCCGAACCACCGACCAGCAGCCGGTTCTCCAACAGGCAAAGCCGCAACGGCGACGCTGCCAGCGGGAGCATCATCCCGAGGCAAGCCAGCAGCAACGCGGCAATCACCCGTTTCATCGCAAGGGAAAGTCTCACAGGGGAGAGGCGCGGGTCAAGGGAGCTATTCCCGCCGACCCGCGCCTTCCGGCCTCCGGACTTACTTCTTTTCCCCGCAGGCGCAACGCCACTCGGGCTGGCCGCAGGGGTCGCACTTCTTGGTGTTGTAGTTGAGGCGGGCGATGATCGCCTTGGCATCGGGGGTCTCCTTGTACTGCATGATGAGCCACTCGCCGTCGGCCGGAACCGGCAGGGTGAATCCACCGGCGACCTTGGTGATCTCCACCTTCACCGGCTTCTCCCGGGTGCCGCCGGTGACGGCCAGGCTCTGGGCTTCGACCTCCACCGGCTTCATGTCCTTGTCGAGCACGGCGATATGGAGCTTGCCGTCCTTCTCGGTGACTTCGCCGTGCATGGTTTCGTTGTCGCTGAATTCGACGATGCGGCCCTTGTTCGGGCCGAGTTCGATGCCCTCGTGGCCGAAGGCGAGGCCGGCGGTGAAGGCGAGGATCAGCGTGGTCAGTTTCGTTTTCATGTCTCTGTTGGTTCTGGGATCGGTGTCTAACGGGCGGCCGGTGCGTCCAGCCGCAAAGCTTTCTCCGCCGCCTTTCTCCCGATCAGGAAGAAGACGGCCGGGGTGACGACGAGGTCGAGGAGGGTCGAGGAAACGAGGCCGCCGACGATGGCGACGGCCACCGGGTGGAGGATCTCCTTGCCGGGCTCGCCGGGCGCGAGGACCAGCGGGATCAGGGCGATGCCGGCGGCGAGCGCGGTCATCAGCACCGGCACCAGCCGCTCCTGGGTGCCGCGGGTGATCAACGCGATGCCGAAGCTTTCGCCCTCGTGCCGCATCAGGTGGAGATAGTGGGAAATCATCATGATTCCATTCCGCGCCGCGACCCCGCCGACCGCGATGAAGCCGACCAAGGTGGCGATGCTGATGTTGTCGATCTTCCACCAGGTGAAGGCCAGCGCTCCGGCGAGGGCGAGCGGCAGGTTCAGCATGACCTGGAGGGCCAGCGAGAGGCTGCGGAAGTAGCCGGTGAGAAGGACGCCGATCACGCCGATGACGATGCCGAACAGGATCAGGATCCGCTTCGAGGCCTGCTGGCGCGCGAGGTATTCGCCCTCGAAGCGCAGCGTGTAGCCCTGCGGCAGCGCGACCTTGTCGGCGACGGCCTGTTGCCAGCCTTTGACCAGCGATTCCAGGTCGCGCGAGCCGGTGTTCGCGCCGATGACGATGCGGCGTTGGCCGTTCTCGCGGTTGATCACGTTCGGGCCGTTGACCTCGTGGACCTCGGCGACTTGCGAAAGCGGGAGATGACGGCCGTCGGGCGTTTCAATCCGCAGCTCGCCGATGGTTTCCGGCCAGGTCCGCCAGCTCTCGGGCAGGCGCATCACCAGCTCGACGGTGGCTTCGCCTTCGCGAAGCTCGCCGAGCGCGCGGCCACCTAACAGCAGCGAGACCTGCTCGTTGATCGCGCCCGGCGAAAGGCCTTCGACCCGCGCCCTTTCGCGGTTCACCTCGATCCGGATCTGCGGGATCGGCACCTGGGCTTCCAGGTTGATGTCGGTGAGGCCGGGGATCCCCTGGCCTGCTTCTTTCACCTGTGCGCCGAGGCGGCGCAGGGTGTCGAGGTCCGGGCCGTGGATCTTCACCGCGATCTTCGCCGAGACGCCGCTGAGCATGTGGGAAAGCCGGTGGCCGATCGGCTGGCCGACGTTGACGAAAGTCCCCGGGATTCCTTTCAGCTTCTCACGGATTTCGGCAAACACCTCCTCGCGATGGCGGCCGCCTTCGTGGAACTCGACGTCGAATTCGTTCACCGAGACCGGCATCACGTGGTCGTCGCGCTCGGCACGGCCGGCGCGGCGGCCGACGGATTTGACCTCGGGGATTTGCAACAGCAGTCCGACGGCGGTCTTGCCGACTTCATTCGACTGCTTCAACGACGATCCCGGCGCGCTGGCGAAGGAAATGGTGGCGCTGCCCTCGTTGAAGGTCGGCAGGAATTCCTTGCCCATGCCGGGATAGAGCATCCCGGCGGCGACCACCAGCATCACCACCACCCCGATCACCGCCAGCGGCGCTCCGAAGGCGGCCCGCAGGAAGGTCGCGCGGGTGACGGCCTTCAAGGCGCGGACCAGCGGCCCGTCGCGGTGCTCCTTGCCTTCCTTCGGCTTCAGCAGCAGCGAGCAAAGTACGGGAATCACCGTAAGTGACACCACGAAGGAGGCGATCATGCTGACGATGGTGGCGATGGCGATCGGCCGGAACAGCCGGCCTTCCAAACCCGCGAGCCCGAGCAGCGGCACGAAGACCAGCACGATCAAAAGGGTCGCGTAGAGGATGCTCGAACGCACCTCGCTCGACGCCGCGGCGATCACTTCCAGCCGCGGTCGCGGTTCGGCCCGCGACGCGTTCTCGCGCAGGCGGCGGAAGACGTTCTCGACGTCGACGATGGCGTCGTCGACCACCATCCCGATCGCCACCGCGATGCCGCCGAGGGTCATGCTGTTCACCCCGGTGCCGAACCATTTGAAGGTCAGCAAGGTGATCGCGAACGACAGCGGGATCGCCGTCAGGGTGATGAAGGTGGTGCGCAGGTTCAGCAGGAAGAGAAAGAGGATGATGGTGACCATGACGGCCCCGTCGCGGATCGCTTCCTTGAGATTGCCGACGGCGTGCTCGATGAAATCGCCCTGCCGGAACAACACGCCGGCCTCGACCCCGGGCGGCAGGCTGGGGCGCAGTTCGTCGAGCGCCTTCTCGATCTCCGCCGAGAGCTTCAAGGTGTCGAAGCCGGGGGCCTTGTCGATGCTGAGGACGACGCCGGCCGCTTCCTGTTTGTCGCCTTCGAAGGCGATCGCCGCGTCGCCGCGCATGGTGGCGACACCGAACTTCACCGTGGCGACATCGCCGATGGTGATGATCCGGTCGCCGTCCCGCTTGACCACCGACGCGGCGATGTCGGCGGGGTCGGCCGTCATCGCGAGATTGCGCACCATGATTTCGCGCGGCCCGGACTGGAGGTAGCCGCTGGTGGCGTTGCCGGCGGAGAGCGAAACAGCTCTCTCCAACTCTTCAAGCGTGACGCCTTCGGCTTGCAGCTTCAGTGGATCGGGCTCGACGTGGACCTGCTTCACGCCGCCGCCGATGGCGAGGACCTCGGCGACGCCCGGGATGCTTTGCAGGCGCCGCGCGACCGTCCATTCGGCGAAGGTGCGCAGGTCCATCGGCGCGATCGAGCCATCGGTCGAGCGCAGCCCGACCAGCAGGATCTCGCCCATCAGCGAGGACACCGGCGTCATCCCGGAGCGCGCGCCTTCGGGCAGATTGACCGTTTGCAAGCGCTCCTGAACGAGCTGGCGGGCCTTGTAGATGTCGGTCCCCCAGCCGAATTCGACGAAGACCAGCGACAGGCCGACGTCGGAGTTCGAGCGCAGGCGGTCGAGCCCGCCGACGCCTAACAGGGCGTTCTCCAGCGGCCGGGTGACCAGGGTTTCGACCTCCTCGGGAGCCAGCCCGGGCGACTCCGTCAGCACGGTGACGGTCGGCTTGGTCATGTCCGGCAGGACCTCGACCGGCAGCTCGGTCGCGGTGCGCAGGCCCATGAAGAGGACCAGCAAGGCGACGGCGATGACCAGCGCGCGGTTCTTCAGCGAGAAGCGGATCAGGTGATTGAGCATGATCGTTCAGGCTTTGGCGCGGGCGCGGAAAATGAAGGGCGAGGCCAGCAGCAGCACGAAGAGCACGCCGCAGGCGATCGCGAGGAACAGCGTGAGCGGGCCGTTCGACGCGGCTTCATGGTCGTGGTCATGCACGCCCGCTTCCCCGCTGGCGGCGATCTGCTCCTTCGTCATCTCGGTGCCGTCCTCGTTGTGCGGGTGGCCGTGGGCGGCATCGAGCGCCTCCTTGAGCGAGGTGCTGCCCTTGCCGGCGAAAGACAGGGCGTAGGCGCCGCGGGTCACCACCTCGTCGCCGGGAAAGAGCCCGCCGACGATCTCGACGCGGTCGCCGCTGATCTCGCCGACGGTCACGGGAGTCCGGACGAAGGTGTTCTCGAGTTCGTAGTCCTTGATGAAGACGAAGCGGCCCGAGCGGTCGCCTTGCAGGGATTCCCGCGGCACGCTCAGCACCCCGTCGCGCTTCGAGGCGACCAGCGAAAGCTCGGCGCGCATCCCGGGGCGCAGCCGGTTGCCGGGGTTCGGCAGCTCGAAGAGGGCATCGACACTGCCCTTCGCCGCATCCGCGCCAACGCCCAGGCGGAGATACTTCGCCTCCCGTACTTCCTCCCCCGATGCAGGCACCCGGACCTTCGCGGTGAGTCCTTCCGCGAGCAAGGCCGCCTGGTGCTGCGGCACCTTCGCGTTCACCCAGACGGTCGAGAGATCGAGGATTTCCATCAGCTCCTGGTCGGGCTCGACCGGCGCGCCGAGGTGGGCTTCGGATTCGACAATCAGTCCGTCGGCCGGGGCCGTCAGCTCGATCACCGGCGGCGGGTCGCCCGGCTGGCGGCTTTCGACGCGGGCCAGCAACTCGCCCTTTTTCACGAAGTCGCCCTTGTGCTGGAAGACCTCCACGATCCGGCCGGCGACGCGGCTGGACAGGACGGCGTGGCTCTCGCAGGTGTGCTCGATCTCGCCGAGGACGAAGACCGTGCGCTCGAAGGCGGCTTCTTCGGCCGCCACCGTCTCGACGCCGAGATTCTTCACACCGGTCGCGTCGAGGACCACCGTGGTTTCGTTGCGGGCCGGCTTGTCGGCGGCGATGGCGGACGCGGTGAGGAGAGAGAGGAAAATGGAGAACTTCATGACGGTCGCGGATTCAAGGTTGGCCGATGGCGGCTTCGTAGCGGACGCGGGCGAGGTGGAAGCCGCGCAGGGCGTCGAGCCTCGCGGACGAGAGCTCCAGGCGCTTCTCACGGGAACGGAAGACCGCCTGGAGCTCGCCCTGCCCCTTGCGGAAGGCGTCCTCGGCGGCGGCCGACTGCTGGTCGGCGAGCGGCATCAGGTTCTCCCCCAACTCGCCTAACAGCTTCGCCCATTCCGCCATCTCGGCACGGGCGGCTTCGGCCTCGAGGCGGATCGAACGGCCGAGCGCGACGGCCTCCAGCTCCTTGCGCTCCTTGCGGGCTTGCGCCTCCTCGATCGCCCCTTCGTTCTTGTTCCAAAGCGGCAGCGGGATCCTGAAGCGGAGTCCCACGAGGGCTTCCTTGTCGTAGCCCTCCGGCGCGTCCTCCGTGCGCTCCGCGGCGGCGAACAGGCCGGCTTCCACATCGTCGTAGCGCTTCGCCTGCTCCAAGGCGACGCCCTGGCCGGCGGCGCGGGCACCCAGCACGGCGGCTTGGAAATCCGGACGGCGCGCCGGATCGGCACCGGCACCGGGCAGCGCGGGCTCCGGCAGCGTGCCGCCAACATGCAGCGGCTCGCCCGGCAGGATGCCGAGCAGCGGTTTCAACGTGCCGACCGCCGCGGCCTCGGCGGCATCGAGCTGGCGCATCCCGACCGCAAGCCCGGCGGCCTCGAGCTTCGCCTGGCCCGCATCGAGCGCCGACCCCTCGCCCTTCTCCGCCGCGGCGGCGAGCACGGCGGCGAACTCGGTTGCCAGGCCGGCTTGTTCGCCGAGCAACTCGCGCCGCTTGCGGATCGCGAGCACCTCCACCACCGCCGCCCGGGCCTCGGCGATGATCCGGCGCTCGACTTCGCGGACCTCGGCTTCGGAGGCCTGGTATTCGGTCAGTGTCACCTGCTTTTCCAAGCCCAGCCGCCCGGTCACCGGGAAGCGCTGGGTGAAGCCGATCTCCAAGCTGCGCTCCCGCATCCGGGGATCGTGCCGGAAGCCGGCTTCGAGTTCGGGATTTGACAGCCTGCCGGACTGGTTCATCCGGCCCAGCGCCTCGCGGATGCGGAGGCGTGCGGCGGCGAGGTCGGGATTCTGGGAGCGGACCCGGTCGCCGATGCTGGCGAGCGAAACCACCACGCCGGGATCCGCCGCCAGCGGAGCGGGGATCGATGCGATCGCCAGCACGGCGATCAGACGGGAAATGGACATGATATCGAAAACGGATGAGCCGGTGCCGCCAGGGGCAAGGGCAAGGATCGGACGGTTCTAACAAGCGAACCCCGCGGGCGAACCGGACCCGGGCGGAATGAGACATCGGGCCGCGAGGGCACGATGGAGCACGATCAAGCGGCGCTCAAATCAAGGGAGGCTTGTCCAACTCGAAGACCGGGGAATCCGGCGGCGAGGACGCCCAATTCAACACGCCCAGCAGCGACGGGGCCGGTGCCGGCAATCGATGGGATTGGATCTCTTCACCCGCCAGCGGAGCCGGATGGCAGCAGGCGTGGGAGTGGTGATCGTGCGATCCGGGATGACTGTCGGGATCGTGGCTACCGGGATCCGGCGACTCGTGATCGTGATGGTGGTCGTGATCATGCCCGCAGCATTCGGCCGCGTGATCGTGGCCGTGGGAATGATCCAGCGCCAGCACACGGCCGCAGAGCCCAGCGATCACGCCGAACATCAGAAGCCATGAAAACAAGCCGCGCACGATGACCAAAGAACGCGGATTCCTTCCCGCGGCAAGCCGAATCTCCCACCCCCCTTGGCACTTGGCACTTGTCCCTTGGAACTTCATCCTCCCCGCATGCCCGTCGCTGAACCCGCCAAGGAGCTGCGCTTCACCCGCGCCGGCCAGGCCGCGGGGTTCTGGATCGCGGCGGCGGTCTGCATCATGGCGGGCCTCGTCTTCTTCCTGCTGACGCCCCACCGCGCCGACAACCCGCAACTCCCCCACCCCGCCTGGGGCTTCCTTCCGCTCGCCTTCGCCGCCGGCCTGATCCGCCTCGCCTGGCGCTGCACGAAGCACGCCTACATCCTGCTTAGCCCGATCGGCGTGGAAGTCTTCCCGCTGTTCCGCCCCGAAGCCACGATGCAGGTCATCCCCTGGCAGCAGATCGACTCCGCGGAGATCGACCACCGCCGCCTGACCCTCCACTTCACCGCCGAAAAATCCGCCGGCATCCACCTCTCGCTCTCGCCCATCGCGAGGGACCGGCGCGAACTTCTGGCCAAGGCGATCACGGGCCGAATCAACAACGCCGCGTCGCCGCCAACCCGGACGCCATGAGGGCGGATCCCTCTACGACAGCATGAATCCCGACGAAAAACCCCGTGAAAGCCCATTGGTCGTCCCCACCATGGCTGCCTGCGCGGAAGTGCTGGTTTCGCTCGGAGCCAAGCCGTGGGAGGCCAAGCCGTGGTTTTACCGGATGCTTTGGCGGATGGGAGTGGAAGCAAAGCCGCCACTCTATGCCGGGCACTTTCAGCGATTGCTCATCCAGGCCCTGCCCTTTGCCGGAATCTGGACTGCCTTCATGCATCTCACGGTCTGGCGTCATTTTTCCGCAAACGCGCTGATTGGAAGCTTTCTCATCATGACGTTCATCACCATCTCGGTTGATGCCTGGATGGCGAGAAGGAGCCGAAAAGGCAGAAACCTCCCCGACTGGCAACAAGTCCAAGCGCTTGCCGCGGAGCGCATTCGCAGTTGACCAAGCATCCGCCGCAGCCTGTCCTTCGATCTCCCATCTGCCATCCACCGTCTCCGCAATGCGCCCGCCATCCCGCCAGATCCTCTCCGTCGAAGACGCCTTCGGGCGCAACAGTTGGCACTGCGAACTGGTCGAAGGCCGCGATGTCCTGCGCGCGGTCTTCTCCGGCCACCACACGCGGATCGAGATGGTGGTCCAGGCCTACACCCCGATGAACGCGCTCGCGGTGATGGGCGAAATGCCGCTGCCGCTGGGCGAGGAGCACCAGCCTTACTTGTTAGAGCTGCTCGCCCGCGCCAACAAGTCGCTCAACCTCGGCGGCTTCGAGTTCGACCTCGACCGCCAGCGACTGGTCTTCCGCATCACCAACATCTTCGAGAAAGAGCTCTACGACGCCGACATCGTCTCCTCGATGGTCCACTGCGCCGTCGCGGAAATGGACCGGCTCGCGCCCTATGCGATGACCGTCCTCCGCACGCCGGAAGACCTGCTCGACGACCTCGACCTCAAGCGCCTGCTCCAGCGCGAGGACCTCATTCCGCCAGTGCCGGGGGACGAGGAGGAGGATTACCTTTGAAGTTCCAAGTAAGATGTTTGAAGTTCCAAGTGCCAAAGAAAGACCCTTATGAAAGCCGCCCTTGCCCTCGCCCTTTTCGCCGCTCCCGCCATTGCCGCCGATCACCCCGCCGAGGCCTGGGAGCTGACGCTGGAGTCCGGCTATCTCTGGAATGTCGGCAACAACACGGCCATCGACTACGAGATCGCGCCGACCCAACTGACGCTGCGCAGCCCGGTGGTGCTGAACTGGTGGGAAGACGAAAACGGCGCGCGACTGATCGTTCGCAGCCGCGTCTCGCTGCTGATGGAATCGATCGTCGAAGGACCGGAAGACTACTACTTCGGAATCAACGGCGCGCCTTCGATCGAATACTGGTTCCCCAATGAGAAGACCTCGCTGTTCTTCTCCATCGGCGGCGGCGCGGGCTGGACGAATTCGACCCGCGAGCCGGAAGGCCAGGGCCAGGATTTCACGCTGAACTGGTTTTCGCAGTTCGGCATCCGCCAGGAGATCGCGCCGAATCTCTCGGTGCTCGGCGGGGCCTACTTCATCCACCACTCCAACGGCGGCCAGACCGATCCCAACCCCGGCATCGACGCGCTCGGCTTCACGATCGGGATGGGCTGGCAGTTCTAACAAGCGCCGCAGGCGGAGCGCCGGCTTCAGCCGGCTCGAGCAGGTTCGCAGGACTGGCTATGCCGGCCAAAGCCGGCGCTCCTTCAATCCCCCGCCACCGGCCACCCGTCCTTCCACTCCAGCGGCAGCATCCGCAGGTCCGACCGTCCGCGGCGTTCCTTGTCGTAGTAGTGGTGCACCAGCATCTGCTTGCCGCTCTCGACGAGGATCGAGGCATGCCCCGGCCCGATGAAGCGGCCTTCCGTCGCCAGCACCGGGGTTCCTCCGCCGTCCTTCAAGTCGTCGCCGTTCTGGTCGAGATACGGCCCGGTGACCGCCTTCGAGCGCCCCACCCGGATCTCGTAGGTGCTCTCCACGCCGCGACAGCACTTGCCCCAGTTGACGAAGAGATAATACCACCCGCCTTCCTTGTGAATGAACGGCGCCTCGATCTCCGGATGCATCGCCAGCTTCAGCGGCGGCTTGTCGTCCTTCCGCCGGCCCGTCGCCGGATCGAGCTCCACCAGGAAAATCCCCTCCCAGAACGATCCGAAGCTCATCCACAGCTTCCCGCCGTCCATCAGCAGCGCGGGATCGATCGCGTTGAAACGGTCGCCGCGACGCGAGCGCAGGATCACGCCCTCGTCCTTCCACCCGTAGTCCTTCGACTCCGGATCCAGCGACTTCCCCGTCGCCAGCCCGATCGCCGAGTGCTGCGAACCGAAGCTCGAGACGGAATAGTAAACGAACCACGTGTCGCCGATCCGGATGATGTCCGGCGCCCACAGATGTCCCTTGTTCTCCGGCACCTCGGCCCTGTGCCACGCCGGGTACTCGCGGAACAAGGGCGCCTCGCGCTTCCACCGCCCGTCCGCTTCACGGCGCAGCAGGTAAACGCCATGGCCGGTCGACAGGCACCATGCGTCCCCGCCTTCCATCACCACCGTCGAAGGATCGTGGATCCGCGGATAGGGATCATCCGGACGGAACTGCGCGGCCAAGGGCGTCACCGGAGCCAGCAGGAGCGAAAGGAGAATGCGGAGCACATCCGGAAAACGCCGCCCGGCCCCGGATGTTTCTGCTGCTGTCACGATGAAGCCGCTCGCTCCCGGTTGCAAAAGCCCGCGAAATACGGCTGATTCCCTTCGCGTTCCCGTTTTCATGCGTCCTTCCTTGCCATCCCGTCGACCAAAGCCCGCGCCCGCCGCGAGCTCCCGGCGGACCGTTTCCGCAAACCCGGCTCTCGAACCCCTCCGCGCATGAGAAGATCGACCCGCCGGGAGCGCGCCGCCGCCCATCGCGCGAAGAAGGAGCAGCCTCCGAAACCGGAAACCCGCGAGCGGCGCCGGCGCCGGGCATCGTCCGGCAACTCCGTCCTGGCCCGCAACCTGGTGATCATCGCCGCCTTGATCGTGGCGATCGCGTTCACCTGGAAGAAATACCAGCGCACTCTGGCCGCACGGGAAGCGGCCCGTCTGGAGGCCCTTCCGAAACCGCCGCACCCGGCGCCCCCGCCGGCAGCTCCCGAAGCTCCGGCAGAGGCCGGTGAGGCACTGGCTGCCGCCGCGCCCGAAGCACCGCCGGAAGTTCCAGCCCTGCCCGAGCCGGAAGCCCCGGCACCGGTGGAACCACCCCCGCCACCGGCCGAAACCCTTTCGCCCGCCCAATCGCTGATCCGCCTCCGAGCCGATCTCGCCGCCGGCAAGCGCGACACCATGCCGGTCGGCACCCTCCGCCGCGGCAGCTCCGATTTCTTCCTGGTGACCACCCCGATGACCTGGACACAGGCGAACGGCTTCGCCGATGCCTACGGCGGCCATCTCCCGCTGCCGGGCACCCCCGAAGACCTCGCCTGGCTCGCCGGACAATTGGCGGCCACCGCACCGGCCGATCCCGCCCGCTCGTCGCTGTGGGCCGGCGCCCGCAAGCACGGCGAGCAATGGCACGGGATCGACGGCTCCGAGCTCGAGTCCCCGCCGGCCGGTGAAGGCGGCTTTGCCGCGATCGGTCCCGACGGCGCGCTGCAGGCCCGCGGCGATGCCGACCGCCATCCCTTTTTCATCCAGTGGCAGCGCGACGGCTCGAATCCCGCCAGCCTGAGATCCGTGCTCGCCCGCACCAAGGCCTCGCTCGAAACCCCGGCACCCTCCTACCCGCCGGGCACCCTCACCGATGGCGAACGGCACATCCTCATCCTCTCCCGCGCGACGAACGCCGACGAGGCCCGCGAACTGGCGGAGATCGCCGGAGGTCACCTCATGGTGCCTGCCACTCCGGCCGAAGCGATCTGGATCCAGCACGAAGCCGGCGGCACCGCGTTTCCCAAAGGCCTCTGGCTCGGCGCGACCTTGAACGATGCCGAGTGGCAGTGGGACAGCGGCGAGCCGTGGACCTTCGCCCGCTGGGACCCCGCCGCTCCGCCGGGAGAAGGCACGGCGTTGCTTCTCATGCCGGGCACCGGCTGGCAGGCCGCCGATCCCGCCGCGGAGGCGTCCGGGTTCATCATCGAATGGAGCCGCGATGCCGCGGCCACGCCCGCCCCGGCCGCGCCCGCCGAAAGCCCGGATGATCTGTTAGAGAAGACGCGCAAGCTGTTGGCCGCTGCCGACAAGGAGCGCGACGCGGAACTGGCCGCCAACGCCCGGGCCTTCGTCTTCAATCTCGACGCCTGGCTGCGCACCAACAACAAGAGCGAGATGGACCGTTGGAAGCCCCGCGTCGAGGCCCTGAAAACCGGCCTCGCCGGCCACCGCTTTACCGACAAACTGCCCAAGCGCCCCAACAACGAGTATTCCGAGCGGATGCTGAGCATCGCCCGCGGCTGCCTCAACAAGCAGAACACCATCGACGCCGCTTTCCTCGCCAAGGCCGGCCGCATCCGCGACGCCTACACCGCCCGACTCCTCGAACTCGCCGCTGCCGAAGAGCAGCGCGGGCAACCCGCCCTTGCCGGCCGCCACAAGACCACCGCCGAAGCCGCCGCCGATCTCGACAACTGGCTGGAAGGGCTCGGCCCGCTTTCCTCGGAGTAGGCCACCGCGGCACCGGATCTCCCACCCCCGGTGATTGCCAAAGCCCGCGCATTCCGGCACCCTGCGCCCCGTGAAAGTCACCAAGGCCGTCATCACCGCCGCCGGAAAGAACCAGCGCACGCTCCCGCTCCAGACGCTCGTCGACCGCGACGGCGTGCCGAAGTCCGCCCTCGCCATCCTCGCCGGGGAGATCACCGCCGCGGGTATCGGCGAGATCGCGGTGGTCGTCTGCCCGGGTGACGAGGACGCCTACGCCGCCGCCGCCGGCCCCTTCGCCCGCCAGATGCGCTTCATCCCGCAGGCGGAACCGCTCGGCTACGGCCACGCCGTCCACTGCGCGGCGGGCTTCACCGGCGACGATCCCTTCCTGCTGACCGTCGGCGACCACCTCTACACCAGCCGCACGGAGAAATCCTGCACCGCCCAGCTCCTCGAAACCGCAGAGGCCGGCAAGTGCCCGGTCTCCGCCGTCCAGGCCACCCACGAAAGCAAGCTGCCCTACTACGGCAGCATCGGCGGCCGCCGCGTCGCCGGTTCCGAGCGGCTCTACGAAATCGAGACCGTGATCGAGAAGCCCACGCCCACCGAGGCCGAGCAAAAGCTCGTCGTCCCCGGCCTGCGCGCAGGGAATTACCTCTGCTTCTTCGGCATCCACGTGCTGGTGCCCTCGGTCATGGAAACCCTCGGACGCCAGCTCGCCGCCGGACGCGCCGATCTCTCCAGCGCCCTCGCCGAAACCGCCCGCCGGGAGCGCTACCTCGCCCACGAGCTGTTAGGCCGCCGCCACGACCTCGATCTCCACTACGGCCTGCTCGCCACCCAGCTCGCCCTTGGCCTCGCAGGCAAGGACCGCGACGAGGTGCTTTCGCTGCTCGTCGAGCTGCTCGCCCAATCCAACGCCTGATCCGGCCATGGCTCTCCTCGATCTCATCACCTCGCCGGACGAGGCCGTCCGCAACCGCTCGCTCGACGCCGCCTGCGCGGATCTCCCGCTCGACGCGCTGCTGGCGGAGGCCGACGCCCTCGACGACTTCCGCCGCGGCAGCGACAACCTCTACCACCGCGTCCGCGCGCTGCTCTTCCTCCACTCGATCCACCGCTTCCACCTGCCGCGCCTGCTCGCCGCGGAAAAGCCCGGCGCGATTCCGTTCAAAGGCTACGAGAACCTGTTGGAGCGGCGTTTCGAGGAAGCCATCGACCTCTTCCTCAAGCAGCAGCGCGAGTCCGGCCCCGGCGACGCGATCTCCAGCGCGCTGGCCGCCGCCTACCAGAAGCTCGCCTTCCAAACCCTGGCCGACCAGGTCCGCCGCAGCGTCCGCAGCGTCAGCGGCAACCAGTGGATGTTCCGCATGGGCCACCCGGCCGACCAGCCGCTGCGCCTGCGCAAGGAACTCCTCGTCCGCGATCCCGCCAGCGGCCTCTACCCGGTGCTGCGCGAACGCACTCCCGTCCGCATGGACCTGACCCACTGCGGCTGGAGCGACATCTTCTTCCTTGGGATGGACTACCCCGACGGTGCGAAGGTCCTCAACATCTCGGTCGACCTCGCCGTCCACGGCCGCGACAAGGAACCGAGCCCGCCGGTCGAAGCCAGCCTGCGCGTGATCGAGCAGCCGGTCCTGCGCCTCACCAGCGTCGACCTCGGCTGCACCGCGGAGATTTCCAGCCTCAACGAGGTCTTCGACTTCGCGAAGGACTACCTCGGTCTGCTCAAGGCCGCGGTCATCGCCAGCGGCATCGTGCCGCCCGGCATCGAGGGCTCCGGCCAGAGCCTCGCCGATCTGTTAGAGCGGGTCGTCGGTCCCGGCCTCGGCCTCGAACTGGTCAGCAACGTCAACAACATCCCCAAGGGCTCGCGCCTCGCGGTCTCGACCAACCTGCTCGCCGCCCTCATCGGCGCCTGCATGCGCGCCACCGGCCAGGCCAGCTCTCTAACAGGCGGACTCGCCGAAGACGAACGCCGCATCGTGCTCGCCCGGGCCCTGCTCGGCGAATGGATCGGCGGCTCCGGCGGCGGCTGGCAGGACTCCGGCGGCGTCTGGCCCGGCATGAAACTGATCACCGGCACGGTCGCCCGCGAAGGCGATCCCGAATTCGGCATCAGTCGCGGTCGCCTGATGCCGAACCACCGCATTCTCGACCACGACGACGCCCCCGCCGCCGCGCGCGAGAAACTTCAGAACTCGCTGGTCCTCGTCCATGGCGGCATGGCGCAAAACGTCGGCCCCATCCTCGAGATGGTCACCGAGAAATACCTCCTGCGCAGCGAGCCGGAATGGTCCGCACGCCAGGAAACCCACGGCGTGCTCGACCGCATCCTCGCCGCCTTGAAATCCGGCGACGTCCCGGCGATCGGCGCGGCCACGATGGAGAACTTCAACGGCCCGATCCAGACCATCATCCCCTGGGCCGGCAACCTCTACACGCAGACCCTGATCGACAAAACCCGCGCCGCCTTCGGCAAGGACTTCTGGGGCTTCTGGATGCTCGGCGGAATGGCCGGCGGCGGCATGGGCTTCATCTTCGCCCCCGAACGGAAAGCGGAGGGCCAGGAGTTCCTGCAACAGCTGATGTCGGAAACCAAGCGCACCCTCGCCGCCGCCCTGCCCTTCGCGATGGAGCCGGTCGTCTACGACTTCGCCATCAACGAGCGCGGCACCTGGGCCGACCTTCTCACCGGCAGCGAAGCGCTGATGCCGTCCGGCTACTACCGCTTCGTCGTCCCCACCTTGCTGCGCATGGACCGCCAGCAACTCGGCGCGCCGCGGCTCGCCGAGCTCGACCAGTTCGCCGCCGCCTGCCGCAAGCGCCCCGACCTCAACGGGATGGTCCAGAAATTGTTCGACTCGATCTTCCCGCACAGCGGCGAAAACTCCGGCAACCGCGACACCCTCGACGCCCTGCTCGCGAAATACGGCTTCGACCGCGTGATGCACGAGCAGATCCGCGACGACCTCAAGGCCGGCCGCATCGGCCTCGCCCAGAACCGCCTGCCCGCCAACTCGGTGATCGAGGACGTCCGCGAGTCCGACCTCGCGAACTCCGCCAATCTAACAGCAGCCCACCGCGAACGAGGCCTCAAGG
This sequence comes from Verrucomicrobiaceae bacterium, assembly GCA_027491155.1. Taxonomy (GTDB): domain Bacteria; phylum Verrucomicrobiota; class Verrucomicrobiia; order Verrucomicrobiales; family Akkermansiaceae; genus Haloferula. The sequence continues at coordinate 86,131 of JAIXWR010000030.1, read as the reverse complement.
CGCTCAAGAACGGCGAAGTCGCCGTGGTCACCCTCGCCGCCGGCGCCGGCTCCCGCTGGACCCAGGGCGCGGGCGTGGTCAAGGCGCTGCACCCCTTCTGCAAGCTCGGCGGACGCCACCGTTCCTTCGTCGAAACCCACCTCGCGAAGAGCCGCAAGGTCTCGCAGCTCTGCGGCACCCCGCTGCCGCACATCTTCACCACCAGCTACTTCTCGCACGAGCCGACCCGCCGCTTCCTCGACCAGCACGACCAGTTCGGCTACCAAGGCCCGCTGCTCCTGTCCGAAGGCAAATCGATCGGCCTGCGCACCGTCCCCACCGTCCGCGACCTGCGCTTCGCCTGGGAGGAAATGCCCCAGCAAACGCTCGACGTCCAGCAGCAGAAGGTCCGCGACAGCCTGCGCACCGCATTGATCGGCTGGGCGGAATCGACCGGCGAAGCGTCCGATTACACCGACAACCTGCCGCAGCAGTGCCTCCATCCGGTCGGCCACTGGTACGAAGTCCCGAACCTGCTGCGCAACGGCACCCTCGCCGCCTTGCTGGAAGAGCGCCCGCAGTTGAAAACGCTGGTCCTTCACAACATCGACACCGTCGGCATGAACGTCGACCCCGCCCTGTTAGGCCACCACCTCGAAAGCGGTGCGGGCCTGACCTTCGAGGTCATCACCCGCCGCCTCGAAGACCGCGGCGGCGGCCTCGCCCTGGTCAACGGCCACCCGCAGCTCGTCGAAGGCCTGGCCATGCCGCGCGAGGAGGACGAGTTCCACCTGACCTACTACAACTCCAATACCTGTTGGATCGACATCGACGCCCTGCTCGCCGCCTTCAAGCTGACCCGCGCCGACCTGAAGGACGCCGCCAAGGTCACCGCCGCGATCCGCGCGCTCGCCGCCCGGATGCCGACCTACATCACGCTCAAGGACGTGAAGAAGCGCTGGGGCCACGGCCAGGAGGACGTCTTCCCGGTCTGCCAGTTCGAGAAGCTGTGGGTCGACATGAGCCAGCTTTCCTCGATCCAAACCCGCTACGTCGCCGTCCCCCGCCTGCGCGGCCAGCAGTTGAAGGACCCCGCCCAGCTCGACGGCTGGCTGCGCGACGGCTCCGCGGCCTACCTGGAATCGCTCTGCGAGTGGGAGTGAAGCGGTCGCCCGCGTTCCTCGCATGAAGCTCCGGCAAGACGCACCCTTGGGCGCGGGCTTGCGAGGCACTCGCCTCCCGGGCCGGGATACGGGGTCCCTTCGGGCGACCCACGGAACACAGAGGCTCGCGGAGCAGCCTGACCTCACTCCGCGAAATCCGTGTCCGCCTTCTCCAGCTCCAGCTCCTTGATCCAGATGTTGCGGAAGCGCACGTCGTGACCTTCCGCCTGCAGCTTCAGACCCTGCGGCGTGTCGGTGATTCCCTTGCCGCCGTCGTTGCCGCCGTCCACGCCGGAATTCGGGCCGCCATGGACCTGGTTGATGGTCTGGTTCACGTGGACCTTCTTGCCATTGAAATACATCGTCACCATCGGCTTCTCCACCAGCTTGCCGTCCTTGAAGCGCGCGGCGCGGAAGACGACGTCGTAGGCGTTCCACTTCCCGGTGCCGTTGTAGGCGTGGTAGGGCGACTCGGTCTCGTTGATCACCGCGCCCATGCCGTGCTTGGTCTTGTCGCCGTCGAGGATCTGGATCTCGAAGCGGTTCTGGAGATACATCCCGCTGTTGCCGCCCGGCTTGGCGATGTAGAACTCGAGGTGGGCCCGGAAATCCTTGTAGGCCTTCTTGGTCACGATGTCCGCCGCCCCGTATTTCCCGCCGGCCGCCGCGGGGTCGTCGGTCATCACGACCGTCCCTCCGTCCACCGGGTCCTCGACGATCTTCCACTTGATCGGCAGCGCGGAGGCGAAGCGCGGTCCCTGCCAGTAGGTCCACTTGGCGTCCAGCATCGCGCGGGAGCCGTCGAAGACCACCTCCGCTCCTTCCACGGGCTTGGCTCCGACCCCGACTCCGGCCTGAAGGCATCCGGCTCCCGACAACATCAGCAAGGCGATAAGGCGCATGGCCAAGCTACACCGGAGCGCCGCGGCTTCTTTCCCGGAGTGCAGATCCGGCTCGCCATTTCCGCGGCATGACGGTTTTCTCCGGACCCATGGCAACGATCTCCGAGACGGCGAAGCGCGACTCGCTCTGGGCATTTTTCGGGGCGGCCGCCTGCGCCTGGCTGACATGGAAGCAACCCGGCCCCATCGCCGTGGCCGGGCTGGTGCTTTTCCTGGCGGAGGGCATCCTGCTCCGCAGGAGGCACAAGGCCGGCGCGGCGCTCGCCGTGCTGATCCCGGTCAGCCTTCCCATCCTGATGATCTGGCTGATCGCGACCCAGGGATTCAGCGGCTGGCGCGTGACTTTCCTGCTGCTCAGCCCGCTGGGGATCTGGGCGAACTGGAGCAGCTACGGCGATTTGCTCCGCGGGAAAGCCGGCTGGGACGACCCCGAGGATGCCGACGAACGCGAGCACGACGGCGGGAAGGATCCGGACAAGCCGATGATCTCGATCGTGCTGCTCCAGCGCCGCCCGAAATTCCTGGACCCGGCGATCCTCCTCGAGTCCATCCGCGACGCCTGGGACGAGCACCGCAAGCTCGGCGAAGACGACCTCTTCGTCGCCGGCGAGGGCCCGGTCATCATGGTGAAGAGCCCGCAGGGCATGTGGATGATCCACAACCATCCGGCTCCCTATTTCGACCCCGAACACCCGGCCCGCAAGATCCCCGAACTCCGGCTGCGGAAGATCGTGGAAGAACACACCGCGTGGATCGCCGTCGACCTGCTGCACGCCTTCGAAAGCGAGCTCCCGGCGGATCTCCACTACCCCTTCATCTTCCGCCTGATCCGCGAGCTGGCCGACGACGATACCCTGGCGATCTTCCGTCCGGAGACCGGGGAGATCAATGTCTGGACCGCGGAAGTCGCGGCCCGCCTCGGCTCGTACGACCCGCTGGAAGAGTTCGCCAAGCCGGTCCATTCCCCGGTGATCGAGGTTTCGGGCGATGACCCGCGGATGCAGGCCGCGGTCGCCGAGGCGCAACGCCGTTTCCCGGAGTTCCGCGAACGCTGGGCCACCCGTGCGGAAGGCGAGGGCTTTCTCGTCAAGGCGTCGATCCCGAAGGAAGACCCCGAGGGCTCCGAGGTGATCTGGATCGAGGTCACCGGGCTCGAGCCGGATTTCATCCACGGCACCCTGGCCAACCAGCCGGTCGACCTCGGCGACCTGAATTCCGGCGATGCCGTCGAGGTCCCGGTCGGCAACCTCTACGACTGGGCGATCGCCGCGCGAGACATGGACGCGCCGCTCGGGCTCTTCACGGAGAAGGTCGTGCGCGCCGTGCAACAGGAGTCCCGCCGGGACTTCCAGGCCGGCGGCAATGCCTGACCGCCGCTCAGGCGTAGTGGATCCCGTGCTCCGCGCTGATCTCGACCACCCGCGCCATGTCGGGCCCACCCTCGCGGCGGAACTCCTCGGCAATCCGCGTGAAGAAGGTCTCGAAGCCCGACGGCGAAGTGTTGAGCAACTGCTTGAGCATCGTCTGACCGGCATTGCGGAAGGCATGGACCGACCCGCGCGGCGCGAACACCGCGGAACCCACGGGAACCGCCGTCCAGACACCGTCCTTGAAGAATTCCGCCTGCCCCTCGAGCACCACGAACCATTCGTCCTCGTTGTCGTGCCAATGGGGCGGCGGCCCGCCGCCGGGAGGCGTTTCCACGAGGAAACAAGTCACCCGCCCCCCGGTCTCGCGGCCGGTCAGGTGAAAGGTAACCCGGTCGCCGAAGGCTTCCACCACGGTGGCTTCGGACGGCGGGACGACGACAACGGAGGGGCTGGCAGGCTCGGACATGACCCGTTCCTAGCAGAACCGGCGGAAACGGCAACTCGCTGCAAATCCAGCACTCCCGGGATCCCGGCCACTCTTTCTCGCCGGACTGCACGCTTCCTGCTCTAAAGGGCGCGTGACCCGGGAACACGAACGCCTCCACGAGGACAACGGCCGCGCCAAGAACTGGAAACGCTGGGGCCCCTACCTCAGCGAACGCCAGTGGGGCACCGTGCGCGAAGACTACTCGGAGCACGGCAACAGCTGGACCGAGTTCCCCCACGACCACGCCCGACGCCGCGCCTACCGCTGGGGCGAGGACGGCCTCCAGGGCTGGTGCGACCGCCAGTGCCGCATGTGCTTCGCCCCCGCGCTGTGGAACGGCCACGACACCATCCTGAAAGAGCGGCTGTTCGGCCTGGGCGGAAACGAGGGGAACCACGGCGAGGACGTCAAGGAGTGCTACTACTACCTCGAGTCCACCCCCACCCACTCCTACACCAAGGCGCTCTACAAATACCCCCACGCGAAATTCCCCTACACCGCGATCCGCGAGGAGAACGCCCGCCTCGGCCGCGAAGGCCCGGAGCTGGAACTCGCCGACATGGGGATGTTCGACGGGGGCCGCTACTTCGATATCGTCCAGGAAGTCGCCAAGCGCTCGCCGGAAGACCTGCTGTGGCGCATCACCGTCACCAACCACGGCCCCGACCCCGCGCCGATCCACGTGCTGCCGATGCTCTGGTTCCGCAACGTGTGGAAATGGGGCAGCGAACGCGAAACTCCCCTCCGCAAGCCCTCGCTCGGCCTCCACGGCGAACACGTCTTCGCCTCCCACGAAACGCTCGGCGATTACCTCTTCCACGCCGATTCGCCCGACCTCGAAGGCGCCACCACCTGGCTCTTCACCGAGAACGAGACGGACTACCCCGCCATCTACGGCATCGGCGGTCCCACCGACTTCGTGAAGGACGCCTTCCACAAGCTCCTCGTCCACGGCGACAAGGACGCGGTCTCCCCCTTGCCCCGCGGCACCAAGACCGCCGCCCATTTCAAGTTCATGGTCCCGCCCGGCGGCACCGTCACGGTCCGCTGCCGCCTCCACGCCGCCACCGGGAGCCACGGCATCGAGGGACTCGACGGCTTCGACGAAACCTTCGCCGAGCGCATCGCCGAGTGCGACGCCTTCTACGACGCGGTCATCACCCCCGGCCTGTCGAAGCCGGAATACCTGATCTGCCGCCAGGGGTACGCCGGACTGTTGTGGACGAAGCAGTTCTACCACTACGTCATCGAGGACTGGCTGAAAGGCGACGCCGACGGACCGGCTCCTCCGGCATCCCGCCTCAAGGGCCGCAACTCCGACTGGGGCCACCTCTTCGCCCGCGACATCCTGTCGATGCCCGACAAGTGGGAATACCCCTGGTTCGCCGCATGGGACTCCGCCTTCCACATGATCCCCTTCGCCGCGGTCGACCCGCATTTCGCGAAGGATCAACTGCTCATGCTACTACGGGAGTGGTACATGCACCCCAACGGCCAGCTCCCGGCCTACGAGTGGAATTTCTCCGACGTCAACCCGCCGGTCCACGCCTGGGCCGTCTGGCGCGTTTACAAGATCGCCGACCCCAAGGGCCACCGCGATCTCCTCTTCCTCGAACGCTGCTTCCAGAAGCTGCTGCTCAACTTCACCTGGTGGGTCAACCGCAAGGACGTCGAAGGCCGCCACGTCTTCGGCGGCGGCTTCCTCGGGCTCGACAACATCGGGGTCTTCGACCGCTCCCACGCCCTGCCCGACGGCGGAAAACTCCACCAGGCCGATGGCACCGCGTGGATGGGCGGCTACTGCCTGCTGATGCTTACGATGGCGCTGGAACTCGCCGAAGAGAAGCCGGCCTACGAGGACATCGCTTCGAAGTTCTTCGAACACTTCGTCAACATCACCGATGCCATCAACACCCTCGGCGGCACCGGCCTCTGGGACGAGCAGGACGGTTTCTACTACGACCAGCTCATCGTGAACCACGACGACCCGATCCCGCTGCGGATCCGCTCGCTGGTCGGACTGCTGCCGATGTGCGCCGTGACCGTGCTCAAGCAGCGGAAGATCGAGAAGCTCGTCGGCTTCCGCAAGCGCATGGACTGGTTCCTCAGCAGCCGGCCGGACCTCCTGAAATACATCAACATCCGCCGCCACACCGGCGACCGGGGCTCCGCGCTCTGCCTGCTGGCCATTCCCTCGGAGAACCAGCTCCGCCAGACCCTCACCCGGATGCTCGATCCGAAGGAATTCCTCTCCGACTTCGGCATCCGTTCCCTCAGCAAGGCCCACGGGGAGAAACCCTTCGTCTTCGAACACGGCGGCAAGCGCAACGAGGTCCGCTACACTCCCGGCGAATCCAACACCGACATGTTCGGCGGCAACTCGAACTGGCGCGGGCCGATCTGGTTCCCGACCAACTTCCTCATCATCGAAGCCCTCGAGCGCTACCACCACTTCTACGGCGACACCTTCAAGATCGAGTATCCCACCGGCTCCGGCGTCGAGAAGACCTTGCGCGAGGTGGCGATCGACCTCTGCGACCGCCTCATTTCCCTCTTCTGTCCCGGCGAAAGCGGCTACCGCCCCTGCTTCGGCGAGGCGCACCGCTACAGCGACGTCCCCCACTGGCAGGATCTGCTGCTCTTCCACGAATACTTCCACGCCGAGACCGGCGAAGGCCTCGGCGCCTCCCACCAGACCGGCTGGACCTCGCTGGTTGTGAAGCTCGTCAAGGACCGCCGCGAGAAGCTCTGCCACGGCCCGCTCTGAACACCGGCGCTCCATGGACCGGCAGCCTTCCCCGGAACCAGGCGCGATCTTGACCCGGCACGGCCGTCGGGTCAGGGTCCACCGGTGATTCCCGTCTTCATCTGGTTTGCCTTCCACGCCGCGGCCCTGGCCGGCTGCCTGCTCTGGCACAAGCGCTGTCCTTCCCCCCACCTGGCGACCGCCGCCGCGGGCCTTGCACTCCTGCTCCTCCTCACCCTGCCCTCCTTGTTCGAGGAAGTGTTCGGCTGGGACGCCCTTGAACAATTCGCCTCCTCCTTCATCGAGCCCGAAGCGGACAGCGCCTATTGGCAGGGTCGCAGCCCCGGCCAGTTGCTGCTCCAGCGTTGCCAGCAGTTCGAATGGATCGGCATGGCCTTCTTCGCCCTCGGCATCACCCGCTTCTCGCGCCAGCTTTCACCTTCCCACCCTCCCCTTTCATGAACAGCGCGCTCGAGGAATTCCTCTCCGCCTTCTCCGCCCTCGGCCATTGCATCGCCCTCGTCTTCGCGGCGCTCGGCTGCCGGCGCATCCGGCTTTCGGGCGGCGACAAGGCCTTCGGCATCGCCGCGACCCTCGCCTTCGCTGCCGTCGCGGTCTACGCGGCCGCCTATCTGGCGGAATGGCTGTTCGCGTTCTGGAACTGGTGGCGTCCCTCCGCACCGCTCGTCGCGGCATCGAGGTGGGTGACTTTCGCCTACCATCTCTGCACCTACTTCCTGCTTCTCTTCGCCGCCGTTTTCGCCACGGGTTGTTTCCGCAGCGCGCGGCGAGGGCAGGTAATCTCCAATTGAGACAGACCCGATCGACCCGGCGAATCAAGGAGCGATCCCCACTTCCCCCCGCCGCATCTTCCGCCCGTACACCAGCTCGAACACCGGGGAGGCCATCAGCGTGGTGACGATCGCCATCACGACCAGGATCGAGAACAGCGCCTCGCCGATGATCCCTTGCTGGAGGCCGATGTTGATGATGATCAGCTCCATCAGCCCGCGCGCGTTCATGAGCGTGCCGACCGCCAGCGCGGTGGCGTTGTCCTCGCCGTTCAGGCGGGCCGCCGCCCAGCAGGCGGCGAACTTGCCGAGCATCGAGGCCAGCAGGATCACCACGCCCACCAGCATCAGCTGGGGATCGACCAGCACGTCGAGCTTCGTGTTGAGCCCGGAGAAGGTGAAGAACATCGGCAGCAGGAAGACCACCGCGAAGGGCTCGATCTTTTTCCGGATGTCCTCCGCGAAGACCCCGCGGGGCATCGCGATCCCGAGGATGAAGCCGCCGAACACCGCGTGGACCCCGATGATGTCCGCATACCATGCCGCGAGGCAGAACAGGGCCAGCACGAACGCCATCACCGGTTGGGAGACCTCGCCCTCGCGCTCCGCCTTGCGTCCGAGTCCGGCCAGCAGCTTCTTGCCGATCGTCAACGCGACCAACCCGTAAAGCGCCGAGCCGCCGATCGCCACGACTTCCGCGCCGAGCTTGAAATCGCCGATCACCAGCGGCTGCGACGCGCCGAAGGTCGCCAGCACCACCGCCAGCACGCACCACGCCGCGGCGTCGTCGATCGCCCCGGCCGCCAGCGCCAGCGTCCCCAGCGGCGTGCCCGCCAGACCGCGTTCGGAAATGATCCGCGCCAGCATCGGGAACGCCGTGATCGCGATCGCCGCGCCCAGGAACAGCGCGCCTTCGAAATAGCGGACCTTCGGCGTGAAGATGCCCGGCACGTGCTGCAGCCACAGCACCAGCAGCGCCCCGAGAATGAAGGGCACCACCATCCCGGCGACCGAGACGCTCGCCGCGCTTCGCACCCGGCTGCGGAAGTGGTCGCTGCGGAATTCCAGCCCCACCAGGAACATGTAAAGGCCCACCCCGAGCTGCGCCCCGGCGTAGAGGATGCCGCGCGATTCCTTGGTGAAGATCAGGTCGGTCGAGCCCGGCCAGAAGTGACCGAGCAGCGAGGGCCCGAGCATCACCCCGGCGATCATTTCTCCCACCACCTGCGGCTGGCCGATTTTCTTCGCCGCCATCCCCACCAAACGGCAGGCCAGAAGAATCACGGCCATCTGGAGGAAGAACGAGGCGGACAGGGCGTGCATGGCCGGATCAGTAGCCCGGTGCCGGACCCCGTCAAGTTTCCGAACTTCCCCCGTCACTCCGCGACCTCCGCGCCTCCGCGGCCTGCCCCTCGTAGCCTTGGCGAAGCGGGGTTCGTTCCCTCCCCCACCCCGCTCCCGCTCAAAGTCTTGCCACTTTCCTCCCCGCGCTCTACTCCCTGCCCCGCCATGTCCGAAACCGCCCAGCCCCACTCGACCGAAGCCGACCTGATCGCCGTCCGCCGCGAGAAGCTGGGCAAACTGCGCGAACTCGGCGTAGATCCCTTCGGTCAGGCCTTCGAGACCACCCACACCCCCGCCGGCCTGCGCGAAGCCTTCGCCGAAGGCCTCGCCGTCAAGGTCGCCGGCCGCATCAACGGCTGGCGGAACATGGGCAAGTCCTGCTTCTTCCACGTCGGCGACGTCCACGGCCAGATCCAGGGCTTCATCGCGGTGAAGGACCTCTCGCCCGAGGACCTCGCCGTCTTCGAATGCCTCGAGCGAGGCGACTGGCTGGGCATCGAGGGCGAAACCTTCCTCACCCGCACCGGCGAGCCGACCGTCAAGGTTTCCAAGTTCACCGTCCTCTCCAAGTCCCTGCGCCCGATGCCCGACAAGTGGCACGGCGTCGCCGACCGCGAAATCAAGTACCGCAAGCGCCACCTCGACCTGATGTCGAACGAGGAAAGCGCCGCCGTCTTCGTCACCCGCAGCCGGATGGTCGCCGAGATCCGCGCCTTCTTCCACCAGCGAGGCTACCTCGAGGTCGAGACCCCGATGCTCCAGGACATCCCCGGCGGTGCCGCCGCGCGGCCCTTCGAGACCTACCACAACGCCCTCGGCATGCCGCTGACCATGCGCATCGCCCCGGAGCTCTTCCTCAAGCGCCTGCTGGTCGGCGGCTTCACCAAGGTCTTCGAACTCAACCGAAACTTCCGCAACGAAGGCATCTCCCGCCGCCACAATCCGGAGTTCACCATGCTCGAAGCCTACCAGGCCTTCGCCGACTTCGAGATCATGGCGAACCTCGTCGAAGACCTCGTCTGCGGCCTCGCCGAGAAGTTCTGCGGCGGTCTCAGGATCGAGCACAAGGACGAGGAGGGCAACGTCACCCGCACCATCAATCTGGAGCGCCCCTGGAAGCGCGCGAACTACCACGACCTGGTCGCGGAAGCCGCCGGTGCCGATTTCTTCACCATCACCGCCGAGCAACGCCGCCAGCGCTGCGAGGAACTCGGCGTGCAGATTTCCGAAAACATGGAGGACCACGAGGTCATCCAGCAGGTCTTCGAAAAGAAGGTCGAGGAGCACACCTTCGATCCCTGCTTCGTCACCCGCGTCTCCAGCGAACTGGTCCCGCTCGCCAAGGTGACTCCCGGCGGCAAGACGGTGGAAGTCTACGAACTCATCATCAACGGCCAGGAAATCTCCCCCGGCTACTCCGAGCTCAACGACCCCGACGTCCAGCGTGACCGCCTGGAGCACCAGGCCGGCGGCGAGGAGGAGCAGAAGGTCGACTACGACTTTATCGAGACCCTCGAACACGGCATGCCCCCTGCCGGCGGCATCGGCATCGGCATCGACCGCCTGATCATGATGCTCACCGGCGCCCCGACCATCCGCGACGTGATCTTGTTCCCGCTGCTGAAGCGGAAAGAGTAGGAAGTAGCGCAACTTTGCAAGTTGCGTGCTGGAGGCGGCCCAACTCGCCTCGCAGCCTCCTTTCCCACCCTGGAACCTTTGCCTCATGCGGCAGCGATCCTCTGCCCCACTCGATCGGCCGTCGCTGACTGGCTGAAACACCCGCTCCGACCGATCCCCGTGGCGGGCCGTCCCCGCAAGCAACTTTCAAAGTTGCGCTACTTCGCCTCCTACGACCAACGCCACGATCCCGGCTTTCCTCACCCCTTCTTGAACTTCAGCACGTAGTTCTCCTTCACCCCCTCGATCTTCACCTCCTCCACCAGCGTCAGACCGGCGTCCTCGATCTCCTTGCGGAAGACCTCCTTGCCGGCGCGGACGTGGCCCATGATCCAATCGGTGGTCACGCCCTCGATCCGCTCGAAGTCGACCACCACCAGAATCGCACCCGGCTTCATCGCCTTGACCAACGAAGACATCGTCGACTTCGGATACTCGAAGTGGTGGTAGACGTCGCAGATGAAGGCGCGATCGATCGATTCCGGTGGCAGCGAGACCGAATCCTGCGGGCACAGCACGCCGGTGATGTTCGCCTGCCCTTCCTGCTTCGCCCGGGCCTGGATGTGCTCGATGAACTTGCCGTTGATCTCCACCGCATAGACCCAGCCCTTTTCCCCGACCGCCTCCGCGAACATCCGGGTGTAAAGCCCCGTGCCCGCCCCGATGTCGGCGACGCCCATGCCGGGCTTCACGTCGCACGCGGCCAGGATCTCCTTGCGGTGGTGAAAGACCTCGCGGCTCTCCACCTCGAACTTCTGCAGCCATTCGTCGACCTTCAGGTTGGGATCGAGGAAGTTCTGGTTGATCCCCGGCTTCACGCTCGTCTCGGGAGCCGGTGATTCCTTCGCGACGACGAGGAGGGCGAGCGCGGAAAGCAGGAGCAGCGTGAGTTTCATGGCTTGCCATTGAATCCGAGCGGTTCCTCCGGGTGAAGCCCAAAGCGGGGAATCGGCGTGACTTCGAAGCCCCGGCATGGAGGCTCGCGACGATGGATTTCGCCTCCCACCGTGCCTTGCTCCGGACCTTCGCCCGCGGCTGGAAAGCGCTGCTCGGCATCCACCTCGCGTTCTCCATCGTCGCCGGCACCGTCGCGGCCCCGCTCGCGGCGGTGACCATCCAGGGCGCGGTGCTGGTCTCCGGCGAACCCGCCCTCAGCGACACGGAAATCGCCGCCTTTCTCTTCAGCCCGGCCGGCGCGGTTGCGCTGCTGGCGATCGGCACGCTGGTGATGACCCTGCAACTCCTCGGCTACGCCACCCTGCTCATTCCTTCCCGCTCGCTCTTGAAAGGAGGGTCCTCCGACATCGATGCCGTCCTTCCCCTGCTCATCCCGGCGCTGCCCCGGCTGCTGCGAATCTCGCTGCGCTTCATCGTCCGGCTGGTGCTGTGGAGCCTGCCCTTCGCCGCCCTGTTAGGCGCCATCTATCTGGGCATGCTCGGCGATCACGACATCAACTTCTACCTCGCCGAGAATCCGCCGGTCTTCCGCTGGGCGCTCGTCCTCGCCGCACTGGTGCTGCTCGGCCACCTCGTCCTCGTCGCCCGCATCGCCACCGGCTGGGTCCACGCGTTGCCGCTCGCGATCTTCCGCGGCGAGTCTCCCGACGCGGCGCTCCGGCTCAGCCGCGAAGCCTCAAACGGCCAGCGCAAGTCGGTGTTCATCGGTCTGGTCGCCTGGGGCCTCCTCACGCCCTTCGTCGCCTGGTTGCTGAACCTGCCCTGGTCCGCCATCGCTCTGTGGGCCGCCGGCCATCTTCAAGACCAGCTCGGTTGGCTGATCGTGATTCTCGGGCTCTGTTTCGCCCTGGCCAGCGGGATCGCCTGGCTCACGGGGGCCTGCGGGCTGTCGCTGCTCGCCTTGCAAAACACCCGCCTCTACCTCGACTCCGGCCTCGATGATACTTCCCGCCCGAGCCGGCCCGCCCGCCGCCTGCCCCTGGGCTGGAAGTCGGCCATCGCCGGCGGCCTCGCGGGCTGCGGGCTCACGATGTTCCTCTCCCACCTTTGGATCGAGTCGATCCATGACGAGCATCCCGCCGTCGTGATCGCCCACCGCGGGGCCTCGGCCGTTGCTCCCGAGAACACGCTCGCCGCGGTCCGCGAGGCGATCGAAGCCGGCGCGGACTGGGTCGAAATCGACGTCCAGGAAAGCGCGGATGGCAGCGTGTTCGTCTTCCACGACAGCGACTTCAAGCGCGTCGGCGGCCCCGCCCGGCCGATCTGGGAGCTCCGCGACGCCGAACTCGCCACCATCGACATCGGCTCATGGAAATCCCCCGCCTTCTCCGCGGAGCGGCCGCCCCTGCTGGCCGACGTCCTCACGCTGTGCAAGGACCGCTGCGGCGTGCTGATCGAACTGAAATACTACGGTCATAGTCAGCGCCTCGAGGAACGCGTGGTCCAACTCGTCGAAGCCGCGGGCATGGCCGACCAGGTCATGGTCATGTCTTTGAGCCACGAAGGCATCCGCAAGATCCGCCAGCTCCGGCCGGAGTGGAAGGTAGGCCTGCTTTCCAGCGTCGCGCTCGGCAACGTGACCAAGCTCAAGCTCGACTTCCTCGGCCTCAACGCCCGCACCACCTCACGCAAGCTCGTCCGCCAGGCGCAGAGACGGGGCGTCCAAGTCCACGTCTGGACCGTCAACGACCCGGTCGACATGTCCACCCAGCTCGGCCGCGGGGTCGATGGCCTGATCACCGATCATCCCTCGCTTGCCCGCCAGGTCATGACCGAACGCGAGGACGCCAGTTTCGGCGAGAAGCTCCTGCTCGACCTCGCCGCCGTGCTCGGCAGGAAGCCGCCGACACCGCGGCAGTGATGTAGCGCAACTTTGCAAGTTGTGTGCGGGGTTCGGCCCGCCAAACTGCCTCGGATTCGAAGCTTCCGAACAAGGCGCCCTCGCGAGCAACTTGCAAAGTCGCCCTACAAGCCCGGCTTCGGAGGCATCACCGGCTTCTCCCAGGCCTTGATCCCGGTGAGCTTGACCTTCCGCTTGAAGACCTTGTCGCCCGCCGTGATGTACAGCGTCTGCATGTCCGCTCCGCTAAAGCACAGGTTCGACGGGAACCGCGCGCCGGCCGGCGGAGGCAGGATCAGGTTCACGCGGCCGGGTTGGTCGAAAATTTGCACGCCCATGGCCGTGGCGACCAGCAGCCAGCCGTCGCGGGTGACTTTCATCCCGTCGGCGCGGCTCCGCGGATCAGGATCGGCAGGGGGAAGATGGAGATGATGGTAGGGCTGCACGTTGGTGAGAGAACCGTCCTTGCCCCGCACCGCCGACCAGATGTAACGGCCGCCGGGATCCGCGATCTCGACCCGGGTCTGGTCGGGCGTCAGGGTGATGCCGTTAACCCCGTTGCAGCGGTCGGTGCCGAGCACCTTCTGCTGGCCCGGGCGGATGATCCACACCGCTTTCTTCTCCGGCTCGGTCGCGTAGATCGTGCCGTCGTGCGCGACGACCAGGTCGTTCGCCTTCAGACCGCTCGCGTGGACCTTCTCCTGCTTCGTCGCGAGGTCCCACGAGACGATCTCGCCGCTCCCCGCCCGGCAGCCGTAGAGCCGGCCATCGGGTCCGAAAGCGAGGCCGTTGGTGCCGCGGCTGTTCGCGAGGAAGACCGACACCTTGCCGTCCGCGGTCACGCGGTGGATCGTGTTCTTCGGGATGTCGGTGAAAAAGATCCCGCCATCGGGAGCGGCGATGGGTCCCTCGGTGAAACCGTGGCCTTCGCTCACGAGTTGCCAGTCTTCACCGGGCACCAGCATCTCCTTCGCCCGGCTACGGGAGGCCTCGTAGTTGACAGCGACCGGCTTCGGGAAGTCTTTCCACAGCCAGCGCAGTGCCTGCGGCATGATGGCTCCGCCGTGCTGGTGGGAATGCTGGCCCTCGCCCCAGACGTGCTCGACCTCGTAGCCGGAGAACTTCAGCGCCCGCTCCATCGTCTGGTTCTCCATCCACCAGTCGCCGCAGTAGATGTCGAGGTCGTTCGAGCCGTCCTGGAGGAAGACCCGCAGCGGCTTCGGCTCGGTCTTGCGGACCAGCGTCGCGAACTCGTCGCCGCCGCGCAGGCCGACGAAGGTGCCGATCATCGAATAGACACGGCGGAAGGCGTCGGGCCGCTGCCAGGCGGCGTTGAAGGCGGCGATCCCGCCCGACGAGGCCCCGCAGATCGCGCGGTGGTCGGGATTGTCGCTGAGCTTGTAGTCCTTCGCCACGACGGGAATCAGCTCGTCGATCAGGAAGCGGGCGTAGTCGCCACTAAAGGCATCGTACTCGAAGCTCCGGTTGAAGCGCGGCTGACTCTCCCCATTCGGAGCCGGCACCACGCCGGGATCGACGAAGAGCCCGATCGTCACCGGCATCTCGCCCTTCGCGATCAGGTTGTCGAAGACGACCGGCACCTTGCTGGCGCCCTTCTCGTTCACGTAGCCGCCGCCGTCCTGGAAGACCATCAGGCAGGCCGGCTTGGCCGGATCATACTGCGCCGGGACATGCAGCCAGTAGGTGCGCTCGGTGCCCGGGTAGATCTTGCTGTCCTTGAACGAGTGCTTCGTCGTCACCCCCTTCGGCACGCCCTCCTGCCGGACGGACGCGGGATCGACCGGATATGGCCCCTCGGCGCGGAGGAAGGAAAGCGGGAGGAAGGCGAAAAGGACGGCGAGTTTCATGGACAGAAGCCGGGTACGCAACGCCGCGGATGGATCTTTCCGGATGACGGGATTGGAGCGCCGGCTTCAGCCGGCTTGGACGGGACAGGTGCCGGCTGAAGCCGGCGCTCCCTCATTAGTCCACCAACCGGATCCCCTCGTCGCTGATCGTGATCCTGCGCTTCTTGAACAAGGCCCCGGTCGCCTGCTTGAAGGCCTTCTTGCTGACGCCGAGCGCCTTGTGGATCACCTCCGCCGGGCTGGCGTCGCTGATCGCCCAGAAGCCGCCGCGCTGCTTGAGCTCTTCCTCGATCCGCGTTTCGAGATCATCGATCCGCGCCCGGCCCGGCGGGTAGAGAGAAAGGTCGATCTTGCCCTCGGGATGGATTTTCACGATGTAGCCCTTCGTCCGCTCCCCGGCGTTCAGACGGCGGAAAACCTCGTTGGCGAAGAGCACGCCGGAGTGCTTGCCTTCGACGATCGCCTTGTAGCCCAGCTCGGTCTTGCCGTAGAGCAGCAGGTCCACTTCCTGGCCCTCGGCGTAGGTCGCGGGCGTCTTGTTGAGGAACTTGTTGAGGCGGCGAGTCGCGACGATCCGGCCGCTGGCGGTGTCGACGTGGACATGCACGACGTATGACTTCCCGACCTCGATCCGTTCCTTCTGTTCGCGGAATGGCAGCAGCAGGTCCTTCGGCAGTCCCCAGTCGAGGAAGGCGCCGACGCCGGTGATCGCGAGGCATTCCAGATAGGCGAAGCCGCCGGGCATGACCTTCGGGTGCTTCATCGTCGCGACCGGCCGGTCCTCGGAGTCGAGGTAGAGGAACACCTCGACCATGCCGCCGATCTGCCAGTGCCGCGGCATCTCGCGGCGAGGCAGCAGCACTTCGCCGAGTTCGTCCCCGGCATCGAGAAAGAGGCCGAAGGGTTGCTCGCGGAGAATGGTCAGGGAAGCGCGTTCGCCGAGGTGGGCCATGGGAAAGGAAGTGAACCGCCAAGACGCGAATTACGCCAAGGAAGAGTGGTTGGAGTCTGTGGCCAAGCCCCCCGGATCGAAATCAAAACCTCAGAAAACTTGGCGAACTTGGCGTATTGGCGGTGAACCCCGCCTTTTCAAAGCAGCTTCCGCTTCTTCGGATTCCGCTTCTTGCCGCCGAAGACGACCTCCTTGATGTCGAAGGCCTCCGGATCGTACTCTCCGCGATACCAGCCGATCTGCCCGGTCAGCGCTTCCATGTACTGGAACGCGCCGCCGAAGTCCTCCGGCGGGCAGGCGCGGGCGCCGTCGATCATCACCGGCCCTTCCTGGTCGGACTCCTCCTTCTTCTCGAGCACCACCTCGTGGATCCAGTCCTCGGCGAAATCATAGCGGTAGAGCATCCGCATCGGCAGGCGCTTCTTGCCGATGAAGTCGGCCAGCGTGATCTTCAGTTCGTCGGTGAACTCACCGCCCTTCGGCACCTGGTCGGCCAAGCCCACCGGGCCGATCACGTCGGTCAGCCGTTTGCCCGTGCCGTGCCGGAACTCGTGCGGGTGCTTGTTCTCCCAGCCCATCGCATCCTGGATCGCGTCGTTGAGCTGCAGGAAATTGAAGGACGCCGGCACGGAGAAGCGCCGCCAGATCTGCGGGGTGATCTGATAGAGGAAGACTTTGACGACGATGCGCGGCTGGGGCAT
Organism: Verrucomicrobiaceae bacterium; assembly: GCA_027491155.1. Classification (GTDB taxonomy): domain Bacteria; phylum Verrucomicrobiota; class Verrucomicrobiia; order Verrucomicrobiales; family Akkermansiaceae; genus Haloferula. The sequence continues at coordinate 69,354 of JAIXWR010000030.1, read as the reverse complement.
GCGCGGGAAAGTAAGCGCCGGCTCCAAGGGGAGGCAAACCGCAAGTTTCTTTCCGCGCCCCCGGGACCGGCGGGCCGCCTCCCAAACGCCATTCCGCCCGGCTGCCTGCCAGGCCCCGCCGGCGGGCGGAACCTGGAGACAGGCCGGACGGAACCCCCGCAACCAGCCGGAGGATCAGGAAGCCGTGATGACGCCGCGCCGGACCGCGTTGCGGTCCTTCATCCGCCGCGCCCGCTTTGCCGAGCGGGCGGCAAGGGTGCTGTCGAGTCCGGCCAAGGCCTTGTCGAAGGCGGCCATCATCGTGTGGTCGCAGCCGGTCGAGAAGAGATCCGGACCGGGCGTCACCAGGTGGATCGACACCTCGCAGGCCGGACTCCGGTCGCGGTGGCGGATGATGCGGACCTTGGCCTCGTCGACCTGGCGCACCGCCGCGATTCCGGCGAGGCGGGCGGCGATCCAGCGGTCGGGATACTTCGAAACGACGACTCCGAGACGGTTGACGGTGATTTTCATGAGATCGTGGTGGATAGGTTTCATGCCGGCATTCCCGCCGGCGTGAAACATCTAGCCGCAGTCCATCGTTTCGAATAATACCCAATTTCGAAACAAGACTTCGTTTTATCCTAAGACTTCAATCCGGCCATGGACTGGCTCAATTACCACCACCTGCGCTATTTCTGGATCGTCGCCAAGGAAGGCAGCCTGGCCCGTGCGGCGGAGCGGCTGAGGGTCTCGCAACCCTCGATCTCCGGCCAGATCCGCGAACTGGAGGCGGCCTTCGGCCAGCGGCTGTTCAAGAAGGAAGGCCGCAAGAACGTCCTCACCGAGGCCGGACGGATGGTCCAGCGCTACGCCGACGAGATCTTCTCTCTCGGCGGGGAAATGCTGAATGCGCTCCAGGAACGCCCGACCGAAAGCGCGATGCGGGTGCGCATCGGGCTGACCGATTCCTTCCCCAAGCTGGTCGGCAACGAGATCCTCAAGCCGGTCTTTTCGATCGGCCGTGCGGTCCAGGTGATCTGCCGCGAAGGAAAGCCGCTCGATCTCATCGCGCAGCTTGCCGCCCACCGGCTCGATCTCGTGCTGGCCGACGAGCCTCCGTCGAGCAGCGTCAACATCCGCGTCTTCGACCACCGGCTCGGCGAGACCGGCTGCCTGGTTTGCGCCTCGCGCAAGCTCGCGGCGAAACTTGCCCCCGGCTTCCCCCGCTCGCTCGACGGCGCCCCGGCCTTGCTGCCGGCGGAGAACGCGCCGCTCCGGCGCGCGGCGGAAACCTGGCTGAGGGACATCGGGGTCAAACCCCGGGTGGAAGCGGAGTTCGAGGACCCGGCCATGATGAAGGTGATGGCCGCCGAAGGCCGCGGCTTCGTCATCCTGCCGGCGGCGATCTCGGCCATCGCCCTGAAGCGCTACGGACTCCAGGTCATCGGCAGCGCCGAGAGCTGCCGGATCTCCTTCCACGCCTTCACCGCCGAGCGGAAAGTCGAGCACCCGGCGGTCACCGCCATCACCCGCAGCAAGCTCTGGCTGGAGGCCGGGAACTGACGGTCATGGCGAGCGCCATTTCCGCGCCGCACCCCACAGCAAGGCGGGCACCAGCAGGCTGAAAGCGAGCGCCCAGCCCGGCGCCTCGCGGCCGGCCGCGCCGATCCACGCGAACAGGAAGCCCACCGGCAGGCTGCCGCAGGCCAGCGACGCAACGAAGCGCCCGAAGGGCATCCGCACCAGCCCCGCCGTGCACGACAGCGCTTCCGGCAGGATCGGCAGGGCCCGCGACAACGCGACCATCCAGCCGCCGCCGCGGGCGAAGAGCAGCTTGCCCTTCTCGAAATCCAAATCGCCCAACAGCTTCCGCGCCGCCTTCTCGCCGATCAACCGGCCGACACCGTAGCCGATGAGCCCCGCGATCATCGAGCCCGCCGCCGCGGCCAGCCCGCCCAACAGGACCCCGTAAACGTATCCCAGCGCCGACATCACCACCGTCCCCGGCACCGGCAGCACCAGGTCCGCCGCCAGCAAACCGATCCCCGCCGCCCAGGCCCAGGGCCCCGCGCTTTCCAACCAGCCGACCGCGCCTTCCAAGGTGAAGCGCTCCTCCCACGCCCCGCCCCACAGCAGCCAGATGCCGAGCACCAGCGCGGACAGACAGAAGAACCAGGCGACGAGTCTCATTTCGTTCGTTTGTTAGAAGATCCACCACGCGAGCAGCGACACCACCGCCAGGCACACCGCGTCCAGCCACAGGCCCGCGCGCAGCATCTCGCGCTGCGGGATCCGGCCGGTGGCGAAGACGATCGCATTCGGCGGCGTGGCGACCGGCAGCATGAAGCCGCACGAGGAAGCCAGCGCAAGCGGGATCACCAGCTTCGAAGGAGCCATCCCGAGTTCCACCGCCACCGAATAAAAGATCGGCACCATCAGCGCCGCGGTCGCGGTGTTGCTGGAAAACTCGCCCAGCAGGATGACGAAGCCCAGCGACGCCGCGATGATCAGGATCACCGGCCAGCCCTCGACCAGGTTCACGATTTCCCGCGCCATGAAGAGGCTGGCGCCGGTCTTGTCGAGCAGGCCGCTCAGCACGATCCCTCCGCCGAAAAGCATCAGCACCCCCCACTCGGTGCCGGCCTCGATATCCTTCCACCCCGCCACCCGCGTGCCGACCAGCGCCAGCACGGCGAGCAGGGCCACCACCGTGTCGAACGAATTCGCGATCCCGAGCCGCGGCGCGAGCCAGCCGCCGAAAATCCATGCCAGGCCGGTGAGCAGGAAAATCACCAGCGTGACGATCCGCCGCCCGTGCCACTGGAACCCGCGCGGCTCCGGCAACGCGAAGTTCCCGCTGCCGGGCCGACAGGTCAGGTGCAGCACCACCGCCATCAGCGGCAGCAGCAGCAGCATCGCGGGAATCCCGAAACGCAGCCAGCCCACGAAGTCGATGCCCAGCTTCGCCGCGGCGATCCCGTTCGGCGGCGTGCCCACCAGCGTGCCCAGGCCTCCGATGCTGGCCGCGTAGGCGGTGCCGAGCAGCAGGAAGACCGCATTGCCGCGCCGGGCGTCGTCCTTCGGCACATGCCCCAGGATCCCGATCACCAGCGGGATCATGATCGCGGTGGTGGCGGTGTTGCTCATCCACATCGAAAGCGCGGCGGTGACCGCGAAGATCAAGTACGACACGCGTAGGAATTTCCCATTCGCCGCACGGACGATCCGGTCCGCGATCCAGCGGTCGATCCCCTGCACCGACATCGCGGAGGCGAGGGCGAAGCCGCCGAAGAACAGGAAGATCAGCGGGTCCGCGAAGCCGCCCAGCGCGGACTTCATGTCGGTCAATCCGGCCGCCACCCCGAGCACCGGCACCAGCAAGGCGGTCGCCGCCAGGGGCAGTGCCTCGGTGACCCACAGGAACCCGATGCAAAGGAAGATCCCCAGTCCAAGCCGGACCTTCGAAGGGTCGAGATCGCCGTGAAGCCCGGCGTCCACCGGGATCGCCGATCCCAGGGGAATCATCAGGAAGGCGACCATCAGCTGCAGGATTTCGCGACGGCGGCTTGGCGGATGACGCGCCCCTTCCGGATCCCTGGCCTGGCTTCGATCTTCCCCCATTCGCTGGCATCAGTTTCTCCCGGACCCGTCGCTCCGGTGCAAGCTTTGTCGCCCCGCACGCGAAACGCCGCTCCCGCATCTTTCTTGCCAGCCCGGCTTCAAGGGCGCTCCATGACGGCGGCATGGCCGTCCTCTCCCGAGTCTTCAAGCTCGTCCTGATCTATCCCTGGCGGGCCGCCATCTCGCTGGCGATGGCGGTCCTCTGCACCCTGCTCGTGCTGGTCCTTCCCACCGTGACCCAGGTGCTGGTCGACGACGTGATCGGCAAGCGACGCGAGGACCTGCTCTTCCAGACCGCCGCCCTCGGCATCGGCGCGATCTTCCTCCGCCAGCTGCTCTTCACGCTGCGCACCTACGGCAACAACGCCCTCGAGCAACGCCTCGTCCACGACCTCCGCCGCCAGCTCTACGACAAGCTGCAGCGGCTGCCGATCAAGTGGTTCGACACCAACTCGTCCGGCGAGATCATGTCGCGCGTCGCCAGCGACGTGCCCTCCACCGACCGGGTGATCGTCGAAACCATCGACCAGGCCATCCCCGCCGTCCTCCAGTTCTTCATCATGGCCGGCTGGATGTTCTACCACAGCTGGGAGCTCACCCTGATCACCCTCGCCCCGCTGCCGGTCATCGGCCTGATCACCACGATCTATTCAAAGCGCGCCGAACCCCGCTGGCGGGAATCGTCCGAAGCCTCCGCCGCCCTCAACGCGCTGCTCCACGACAACCTCGCCGGCATCCGCCAGATCAAGGCCTACACCGTGGAGCCCGAGGCGCTCGACCGCTTCGACGCCGCCAGCCGCCACGTCGGCGAGAAGCACATGCGGGTGATGAAAGGCCAGGCCATCGTCTGGCCCGGCGTCTCGCTGCTCGCGGAGTCCGGCATCATCCTGATGCTCGGCTGCGGCGCGTGGTGGGTGCTCCAGGGCAAGATGGACGCCGGCACCCCGATCTCCTTCCTCGTCGCCTGGGGCTTCCTCTTCGACCCCATCTCTCGGATCAACACCCTCAACCAGCTCTACCTCGGCGGCAAGGTCGCCGCGAAGCGCGTGTTCGACATCCTGGACCTTCCGGACGAGACCAACCTCACCGAAGGCGAGCGCCCCGGGTCCTTCTCCGGCCGCGTCGAGTTCATCGATGCCGGCTTTTCCTACGACCCCGAATCCCCCGCCGTCTCCGGCATCTCGCTGGTCGCGGAGCCGGGCATGACCGTCGCCCTCGTCGGCCCGACCGGTGCGGGGAAATCCACCGTGCTCAACCTGCTGACCCGCTTCTACGAGACCGACCGCGGGGCCATCCTGCTCGACGGCCGTCCGATCGAAAGCCTGTCCAAGGAGTGGCTGCGCGACCACACCGGCTACGTCACGCAGGAGAGCTTCCTCTTCAACACCAGCCTGCGCGACAACCTCCGCCTCGCGAAGCCGGACGCGACCGACGCCGAGATCTGGTCCGCCCTCGAAAGCGCCAACGCCGCCCGCTTCGTGCGGGAACTGCCGGAGCAGCTCGACACCGTCGCCGGAGAACGCGGCGTGCGCTTCTCCGGCGGCGAGAAGCAGCGCCTGTCGATCGCCCGCGCGCTGCTGAAGAACCCTCCGCTCCTCCTGTTAGACGAAGCCACCTCGGCGCTCGACAACGAGACGGAGCGGCTGGTGCAGGAAGCGCTCGAGACCCTGCGCGCGGACCGCACCTGCTTCGTCATCGCCCACCGCCTTTCCACCGTGCGCAATGCGGACCTGATCTGCGTGCTGGAGGACGGCCGCCTGGTCGAGAGCGGCCGCCATGAGAATCTGTTAGAAAACGGCGGCTTGTATTCGCGGTTGTGCGAAGCTTCCCTCCGCGTGTAAACCTGTCCGCGTTCGCCACCCGCCACATGGAAACCGTCCTGCAACTCCCCGAATCCGAAGATCCCTGCACCATCAAGGAAGTCGTTGAAGCGCTCCGCAAGGAGAAGCTTTTCCCCAGCCACGAGTCGAAGAACTGGGGCGACTGGATCCATTTCGAAGGCGAGCGCACGGTGATCAGCATCGAGTCGATGCGCGGGCTCACCAGTTCCGCCACCATCGAGCACGCGGAAGACGAAAGCGAAGGCCTGACACCCGCGATCCTCCGCGCCTTCGGCCGGCTGAAGTGGGTGGGCGTCGGCGAGGACGGCGAGTATCCGCTGGACTGAGGCCGCCGGATCAGCGCCGTCCGAGCGCGTCCCGCTCCGCCTCGGCCACCGGGCCGATCTGGTTTTCCATCAGGATCTTCCAGGCGGCATCGCGCTTCACGAGCAACCCTTCGAAGCGGGCGTCGGCCACCGACTGCCAGCGCTCCGCCGGACGGAACCACGACGCCGGCTCGGCGGCCGCGGCGCGGCGGATCGAGGAGGCGAAGCGCGTGATCGCAGAGCTCGGGAAGCCCTACCTGGCCCGCAAGGAGGCATGTGAAAAGGAGAAGGTGCAGCAGGCCGGGAAGGCGAAGCAACGCGGCCGCGATATCCGCTTGGACTTTGCGATTCCGACCGCAGAATCCCGCCATGCATCCGGACCGCCGCCGCTTCCTGACCCTCTGCTCGGCCGCCCTGGCACCCGCCCCGCTTTTCGCCCAGACCCGCCAGGCCTCGGCGAAAAAGGGCTGGGCCGGCGGCGATGCCAACCACCACCGCCTCCTCGGCGCGCATTGGTACTACACGTGGTGGACCGGCGGCAACGGCTCGAAGGAGGCGTCCTTCGTCCCGATGATCAAACGCGGCGCGGACATCGGGAAGCTCGGCGAGGTCGAGCGCTTGCAAGGCATCGACCACCTGCTCGGCTACAACGAACCGGAGCGCGGCGACCAGGGGAACACGACGCTGGAAAAAGGCCTCGAACTCTGGCCGAGACTCGTCGCCCTCGCCGAAAAGAAGAACCTGCGCCTCGGCTCCCCGGCTCCCTCGTCCGACGACAAGGGCATGCAGTGGCTCGATGCCTTCATGAAGGAGGCCAAGCGCCGCAAGCTGCGCGTCGATTTCATCGCCATCCACTGGTACCGCAGCCGCGATCCCGGTGCCTTCGAAAGCTTCGTCAAGGACCTCGCCAAGAGCTACCGCCTGCCGGTCTGGATCACCGAGTTCAACGGCTGGTCCGGCCCCGAGCGGGAGAACTACGACTTCCTGAGAAAGACCCTGCGCTTCCTCGAACGCAGCAAGGACATCGAGCGCTACGCCTACTTCGAGCCCGGCAAGGGCAAGGAGCACAGCCTGTTCAAGAACGACGGCTCCCTGACCCGCATGGGCGAACTCTACCGGGACGCCGGAACCTGAGCCAGGTCGCGAGGCCGGCAGCCTCCGGGTTACTTCCCATCACCCCACCCAGAAACAATCCACGAAGAACCACGCGATCATCACCAGCCCGATCGCGAGCTTCATCCCCATCCCGGCGACGGTGCCGACCACCGAGCCGACCCCGGACACCGCGGCGGGTTTCATCTCCTGTTTCGCCCCCCACTTCTCCAGCGCGAAGGCCCCGATCAACGGGCCGAGGATAAGGCCGAAGGGAAAGAAGAACATGCCGACGATCCCGCCGATCAAGGCACCCCACGCTCCCCACTTGGTGCCGCCGAACCACCGGGTCCCGGCCGCACCGGCGGCGAACTCGAAGGCCTGCGAGAGGGTGAGCAGGACGGTCAGGATGACAAAGCTCCACCATTCCATGCCGGAGCCCTCCCGGCCGAGCATCAGGCGGTGGGCGATCGCGGCGAATAGCAGGATCAGATGACCCGGCAGGATCGGGATGATGCACCCGATCAAGCCCGCCACCAGCAGGCACCCGGTCACCAGCCACGCGAGGCCGGTGCCGACCGAGCCCCAGCCGCCCCATTGGATCATCGTGTCCCACATCGCGCCGGAGGATAGCCCCGGACCGCTGCGGGTCTAGGCATTCCCGCGAACCTCCCTAGGGAAACCGGGAGCTTGCTAAAGCGGAGGGAAAGCTGGCGTAGTGGCGACGGCGAACGGCGCCCGGGCAGGAAGGCATTTGTCATCGCGGCATGCTTTCCGCCCGGTCCGCGTAAACCCGATCCGAACCCACGACGTTACCAAGCACTCATGCGCTCCTACCTTGCACCCATCGTCCTCGCCGCCGCCGCCTTGCCGGCCACCGCCGCCAAGTGGTTTGAAGAAATGCAGATCGGCCCGGCCTGGAGCAACACTTTCGCCGGCACCTTCGACGGCCAGCAGAAAACCGCCGCCGTGAAAGGCATCCTGGTCGATCTCGGAGACGGATCGCGCGCCCTGTTCGACACCGAGACCCTGCGGGTCGTCACCGTTTACAAGGGCGGCGTCCACTGGGGCGGCACCCCGTGGACCGGTGCCCACGGTCCTCTGGTCCGGGTCGCCAACGAGAAGGACTTCATCTTCAACACCGCCAACGGCCCCGGCTGGGCGGACGAATCCGGCAGCTTCGACGACAAGCGCCCGGCGGAATTCGGCGGCAATGTTTCCCACGCCCAATACAAGGGCTTCTACCGCCACGGCACCCGCATCGTCTTCGAATACACCGTCAACGGCACCCGCGTGCTGGAGCACCTGCAAGCCGGCCCCGGCGGCTTCGTCCGCCACTTCGAGGTCGCGGCCCACGCCAAGCCGCTCGCCCTGGTGGCCGCGGAGGATTCCGCCGACTTCACCGCGAGCGGGAATTCCGCCAAATCCGCCTCCGGCCTGTCCGTCGCGACCGGCGGCAGCGGTGCGGCGCTCGGCGCCGCCTCCGGCAATGCGAAGCGCCTGGTCGCCACGCTCGCCCCGTCCGACAAGCCGGTCTCCTTCACCCTCTCCTACGCCCGCGGCGGCGACGCCAAGGCCGCCGAACCCTTCAACGTCGCCGGCGCCACCAAGGGCGGCGAGGGCCTGTGGAAAGAAGTCCTGACCACCAAGGGCGAGCTTTCCACCGACAAGAAATCGCCCTGGGTCACCGACACCATCGGTCTCCCGACCGACAACCCCTGGAAGTCCAACATCCGCTTCGCCGGATTCGATTTCATCGACGAGGACAGCGCGGCCATCGCCAGCTGGAACGGCGATGTCTGGATCGTCAAGGGCCTGAAGGGCGACTGGAGCAAGCTCACCTGGAAGCGCCACGCCGCCGGCCTTTTCGAAACGCTGGGCCTGAAGGTGGTCGACGGCATCATATATGTCCAAGGCCGGGACCAGATCACCAAGCTGCACGACCTCAACCAGGACGGCGAGGCCGACCGCTTCGAGTGCTTCTTCAACAACGTCTCGGTGTCGCCGAACTTCCACGAGTTCGCCTTCGACCTGCAGACCGACAGCGACGGCAATTTCTACTTCTCCAAGGGCTCGCCGGTCCGCGGCGGCGGCCGTGGCTTCGACCCGATCTACCCGCACCACGGCACGGTCATCAAGGTCTCCAAGGACGGCTCCAAATCCGAGATCATGGCGACCGGCCTGCGCGCCCCCGGCGGTCTCGGCATCGGCCCGAACGGTGAAATCACCACCGGCGAGAACGAGGGCACCAACCAGCCCTGCTGCAAGATCAACTTCATCACCAAGGACCAGGCCCCGGCCTTCTTCGGCACCGAAGCCGCCCGCCAGGGCCTGACCGGCGCGCCCTACACCGAGCCGCTCTGCTACCTGCCGATGGACGTCGACAATTCCAGCGGCTCCCAGGCCTGGGTGCCGAAAGATAATACGAAGTTCGGCCTCAAGCCCGGCGAGATGCTCCATCTTTCCTACGGCCAGTCGTCGATCTACCGCGTGCTGAACGCCTCGGTCGGCGACACCCTGCAGGGCGGCGTGGTGAAGCTGCCGGTCAAGATCGGCTCCTCCGCGATGCGCGCCCGTTTCCACTCCGACGGCTCGCTCTACGTCGCCGGCTTCCGCGGCTGGCAGACCAATGCCGCCAGCGAGTCCGCCTTCCAGCGCATCCGCTACACCGGTGCCACCGTGCCGATGCCCGACAAGTTCGAGATCACCGGGTCCGGCGTCCGGCTGCACTTCGAAACCGAGCTCGACGAGGAACTCGCCACCGATCCCGAAAGCTACTCCGCCCAGCGCTGGGACTACGTCCGCGGCCCGCAGTACGGCTCCGGCGAATTCTCGGTCGACAACATCGACGCCGAAGCCCGCAAGCAGGCGCTCGACAAGGAATCGCAGAGCCACCGCAAGCGCGACAACATCAAGATCGCCGCGGCCCGCCTGCTGAAGGACGGCAAGACCGTCGAGCTCGATCTCGAAGGCCACAAGCCCTCCATGTCGATCAAGGTCTCCTGGGATCTCGAGGATACCGAAGGCGAAGTGCTGAAGGGCGACCTTCACGGCACCGTCCGCGCGATGGGGAAGTGATCCACATCTCAGCCAAGCCTCGCCAGCCATGAGATCAGTCCTATCCGCCGGATCCGTCCTGTCGGCATTGCTCGCCGCGGGTATCGCCCGCGCCGAACTCGCCGCGACTTTCGAGTCCGGCGGCGCGAAAGACACCCGCGCCGACCGCCTCCCCGCCTTGCTGGTCAAGGCCGGGGAAGCGCCGACGCCCTTCCTCGCGCCCGGTGAATTCGGCGTGACATGGACCGGCAAGCTGGTGCTCACCGAGCGCCTGCGCCTCGTCTTCTCGTTCGAGGGCGAGGGCAAGGCGACGCTGACCATCGGTGGCAAGGAAGTCCTGACCGAGGAAGGAGTCTTCGGCACCGCCGCTTCCAAAAGCACCCGCCTCAACCGCGGCGAGCACGACATCGCGATCACCTACCGCTCCAAGCCCGACGGCTCCGGCCGCTTCCGCCTGTTCTGGGAAGAACGCGGGTTCCCCCGGCAAAGCGTGCCGCCCACCGTCTTCAAGGCGGAGGTCCCGGCCGACCCCGCCCGCCACGGACGGCTGCTCTTCGCCGAGAACCACTGCTCGAAGTGCCACATCGGTGCCAGCGGCATGGAGGAGCTCAGCGAGTTCGGCCCCATCCTGATGGCCACCGGTTCGCGGCTGCAGGAAGAGTGGGTGGCGGCCTGGCTCGCCAATCCCGCATCGTTCCGGCCGGACACCCGGATGCCGGACCTGATCGACGAATCGACCCCGGCCGGCAAGCAGCAGGCCGCCGACCTCGCGGCCTGGCTGATGACCCAGAAGATCGGCGAAGTGCCGCCCGCACCCGACAAGGCGCTGGCGCAAAAAGGCGGCGAGCATTTCCACCGCCTCGGCTGCGCCGCCTGCCACTCGGTGCCCGGTGGACCGGCCGATCCCGCACGGCTGTCGCTCAGCGACGTCGGCTTCAAGTTCCAGCATGGCGCGCTGGCCGGCTTCCTGAAAAAGCCGGACGCCTGGTATGCCCACATCGGCATGCCCGACTTCGCGCTCAGCGATGCCGAGGCGAACGAGATCGCCGCCTACCTGTTGGAAGCCACCGCCAATTCCGCCCGGAATCCTTCCGCTTTCCCGAAAGGCGACCCGGCCAAGGGCATGGAAATCGCCACCGCCCTGAACTGCGCCGCCTGCCACGCCGGCACCGGCATCCAGAACACGACCCTGTCCGGCACCGACACCATCTTCGCGAAAGACTGGTCGGCCGGCGGCTGCGTCTCCGGCAAGCCCGGCCCCAAGGTGCCGAAGTTCGCCCTCACCGACGCCGAACGCGAGGCGCTGATCGCCTTCTCGAAAAAAGGCAGCGCCCCCCTGACCCGCCACGTCGCCGCGGAGTCGGCCGCCGCGAAGCTCCAGTCGATGCGATGCACGAGCTGCCACTCGATGGACGGCCATGCCTCGCTGCTCGACAGCGTGCACCTCGAAACCAAGGACCTCGTCGCCCACGTCCAGGGCGAACACAACAAGGTCGACCAGACCCGCCCGCACCTGACCTTTGCCGGCGAGATGCTCCACGCGTCGTATCTTGAAAGCATCATCAACGGCGCCGCCACGCCACGCCCGCGGCCGTGGCTCGACATGCGGATGCCGGCTTTCCACTCCCGCGCCGCTTCGCTGGCGAACGGACTCGCCCGCCTCCACGGAGTGGAACCCGGCAAGCCGGAAGCCCCTGCGCCCGATGCCGCCTTGGCGGAGATCGGCAAGAAGCTGGCCGGCAGCGAAGGCTTCGGCTGCACCACCTGCCACGGCGTCGGCGACATGAAAGCGACCGCCGCCTTCGAGGTGGAAGGCATCAACTTCGCCCTCGCCCACCAGCGCCTGCGCAAGGAGTGGTTCATCCGCTGGATGGACAATCCCGCCTCCATCACCCCGAGCACCAAGATGCCCCGCTACAGCGAGGACGGGCAGTCGCAGCGGCCGGAGTTGGAAGGCGACGCGCTGAAGCAGTACGAAGCGATCTGGAACTACCTCCAGAAGCCCTGACTCAGCGGAACAAGGCCTCCACCCCCATCGCGGACTTCCGCAGGAACTTCGGCACCAGCTTGCTCTTGCCCGGCCGGAACAGCCGGAACACCAGGCCCAACAGGTTCAGCGTGAGGATGTGGTCGATCACCCGGTAGCCCCGCTGCCGGCGCAGGAAGAGCGTGGACAGCCAGCCGATCGTCTGCCGTTTCAGCCGGAAGGGCTCGAACGACACCTTGATCCGGTAGCGGTCGCGCCGCTCCGCCGGCCAGGCTTTCTTGTAGGCCTTCTTCGACGCCCGGATCCGCGCGCCGAGTTCGGGATCGTAGGGCAGGAAGTAGTAGCGCCGCGCCAGCCGGAGCAGGTGGCAGAAATCGCGCCAGTGCTCGATGTCCTCCACCGGCAGCTCCGCTTCCCGCGCCAGCTCGATCATCCGGGGAAAGAGCGCGTAGGCCGCCTCCCCCTCGCGCAGCGCCTGCTCGGGGTCCGCCACGAAATGCCGCAGCACCTTGCGCACCGCGTGGTTGATGAACAGGCAGTCCCAGTAGACGTGCAGCAGCGGCGGGATCCTCACCCGGCGGAAGAACAGCTTCTGCTCCGCGAAGCCCCGGATGTAATGGAGCTCGCGCACCACCGTCTCCGACATCCGTAGTAGTTCCAGCACCGCCGGCGCTTTCTCCGCGCCCGTCAGCGCCCCGACCGCCTGCTCCGCGGTCTCGCCGTGGCGGAACACCCGCAGCGCGACCACCGAGTTGAGCCTCAGCCAGAAGTCGCGGCCGTCGTCCTCCAGGAATGCCAGCCGCCGGAAGCGGTGCCACCCGCCGGTCTGGCACCACACCGATACGCCCGCCAGCTTGCCGTCGCCGGCCAGCTCCCGCGCGTGCCGCTCGCAGTCCCAGCCGATGAAGCTCGGGAACTCGCCCGCGCCCTCGTATTCCCGCCGGGCCTGGAGTTCCAGGATCTTGCGGTGCGGCGTGCGGAAGAAGGCGCGGTTCAGCGGCAGGTAGCGGAAGAAATCGCTCTCGCCGTGTTTCATCGAGAGGATGAAGCGCTCCGAGTCGATCCCCTCCAGCGCCGCCGCCAGGGTGCCGCGGTGCCAGATCAGGTCGCCCACCCGGTGCGCCCCCACCGTCCAGGTCCGCAGGATCAGGGTGCGCCCGTGCTTTTCAAAAAGCGGCAGGAGCCGACGCAGCAGCCGGTTGACCTCCTTCGCGCTGCGGACGTGCAGCCGGGTCCGGATCGGGTCCTTGACGTCCACCCCGTCGCTCTCGCCGATCCTCAGCACCAGCCCTTCGATCTCCGGGAAATCCCGCAGCAGGCCGTCGACCAGCTCCAGGTAGTAGTCTTCCAGTTTCCCCCGGTCGCCGCCGGTCGCCGCCTCCACCGCGGCGGTCACCGGCAGCACATCGGAGGTCAGGTAAAGCGCCATCCCCGCCTCCCGCACGATCCCGAACAGCAGCCGGAACTCCTCCCGGAAGACCGCGATCCGCGCGGCGGTCTCCTCTTCGTGAAAGCGGTGTGCCGCCAGGTGGGCCAGGTCGTCCAGGGTCGCCGCGTTGAAGCCCGCCGCTGACGCCTCGCCGATGAAGCGGCGCAGGTCCGCCCGGATCGCCTCCCACGCCGGCCCGCGCCCTTCCCCCTCGCTGATCAGCCGGGTGTAGGGGATCTTCGACCAGTTGATCCTCTTTCCCTTGGACCCGCGGAAGAACGGGCCGATCGCGTCGATGAGAAAGATCCCGGGCGGCATGCTTCCTGCAACGGTGGGATGGCATGAACCCGCCGCAAAGAACGTGAATTTGACAGGATCGTTGCAATCCGGGATTTGTGGCCTTGCCGGTTGCGGAGGAGGCCTTGGCCGCCCATCTTCCGTCGCGGCGGTTTTCCGTCCCGATCCAGAGTGAACCTTCGCCCGTGAATCCCTCCGCCCCGCAACGCAGCGCCCCGCCGCCCGGATTCAGTCTGGTCGAATTGCTGGTCGTCATGATCCTGCTGGGCGTCCTGGTGACCCTCGGCCTCGGGGTTTTCGGAAAGACGGCCGCCAGCGCCCGCCGGACCGCCACGGACCAGTTCGCCGCCACCGTCGAGCAGGCCCGCACCGCCGCGATCACCCGCCGCAAGCCGGTCATCCTCGCCATCGCCGCCCCGGTCCCGGGCGGGGCCGACAGCAACTACCGCGTCGGCCTCTTCGAAGTCGACGAACTGCCGGAGCGCGGCGCCGCCATCGCCGCCCGCCAGCTCCAGCGCTGGAGCATCCTGCCGACCGGCGTGGTCTTTTTCGACGGCGCGGTCGAAGGCCTCGACAACCCGCTCGACGCGGAGGATGTCGAGCTCAGCTGGAAGGACGGCGAAAACCAGGCGCGCGTCCACCTCCTCGCCTTCAATCCCCGCGGCGGCCTCGCACTGCCCGCCGGTTCGGAACCGGTGGCGGTCACCCTCGGCACCGGCGTCCTCCGCGACGGCCGGGCCATTCCCACTTCCGACGGCGGCCGCAATTCCCTGCGGATCGGCCGCGTCGTCGCACGACCCTGGAGGCTCGACGGATGAGAATCCCCTCCCCCAGACCGGCCTTCCGCCGCGGCGTGTCGCTGGTCGAGACGATGGTCTCGATCGGCGTGCTCGCGGTCGTCGCCCCGCTGGCCATCGCCGCCCTGTTGCGCGGCGGCGAAGGAGGCAGCGCCGCCCGGGCGGAAACCCGCGCCCCGGTGATCGTCGAAGCCTGCCTGGCCGAGATCGCGGCGGCCCGGGAAGGGACCTCGAAGAACCTGCCCGCCCTGGTCCCCGGCGAGGCCTTCGGGACCGGCGAGGTGCTTTGCCTCGCCTTCCGCCGCGATGGTGTCCTGCTCGGCCCCGTGGCGGCTTCGACCTACGAATCCGGCATCCTCCGCGTGGCCGAGCAGGATGCCGCCTACCTGGCCCGCCTCGAAGGCACGCTGGAGACCGAGCGCCCCGGCTTTCCCCCGCTGCTGGCCGTGAAGATCAGCGTCGAACATCCCGCCGTCGCCGGAAAGCTGAAGCGCAAGCGGATGGAATTCCTCACCAAGCTGCCATGACCCGCCCGACCGGACATCGCGGCGGGTTCACGCTGCTGGAGCTGCTGGTCACCATGGCCATCGGGTCGGTGCTCTTGCTGATGGCCGCCGCCCTGCTCGGCCGCGCGGGGGACAGCTACGGCCAGGGCAGCGGCAGCGTGGCCGCCGAGCGCGAGGCCCGCGCGGTGCTGACCCAGATCGGCGAGGACCTCGGCAAGGCCGTCTGGCACCCGGACACCGTGTTCGAAAGCGCCGGCGAAGGCTGGCAGCGCGCCCGCACCGGCTTCCTCTGCCTGCAACCCGAGGACGCCCAGTCCGACGACGGCCGCACCGGCGACCTCTGCGCGGTCCACTACTACGTGAAAGACATCGAGGTCGGCGGCACCACCGTCCGCTGCCTGATGCGCGGCTTCCGGGAAAGCGGCGAGGTCTTCCCCGCGCTCAAGGCCGGCCCCATCGAGCCCCTCTTCGCCGAGGAGGAAACCGACGAACCCGTCGCCTTCGGCGTGCTGGCCTTCGAGGCCACCCCGCTGCGGCGCGAGGCCGGCACCGGCGCGCTGGTCGAGTGGACCCGCAACGGCAACCAGCTCACCGAAAGCCCCGACTTCCTCCGCCTCCGCCTGGTCGTCGCCCGCCGCGAACTCCTCGGCAAGCTGGCGACCTCCACCGACTGGGACTCCAGCCCGCTGCGCGGCGACCCTTTGAAAGCCTCCGACAACCGCAACCTCGAAACCTACGAGGTGCTCCAGCGATTCGGCAACGATGACTGAACGCCCTCCATCCCGTTCCCGCTCCGCCGGCTTCACGCTGCCGGCCGTGCTGGTCGTCGCCGCGGCCATGCTGATCCTCGCCATCGGCCTGCTCGCCTTGATGAACATCGAGCAGAAGACCGCGCGTTCTTTCGCCGATTCCAAGCGCGCCGAACTCGCCGCCCGCGCCGGACTGGAGGAATTCCGCGCCATCCTCCGCACGGAGACCGCGAACGACGACTTCCTGGTCATCGGCGGCACCCCGACCGGCACCCCGCCATCCGGCCTCGAGGCACCGTCGCACCTCTTCATCGCCCGCGGCGAAGGCGGCGGCGAGAGCGTGAAATACCGCTACCTCCCGCTCTTCAGCACCACCGACCTGCCGCCCGCCGGCAACGACCTGAAAGCCCCGGAAATCGAAGCCGGCGAAGGCGAGGGTTTCGCCGCCATCGAAGGGCCGCCCTGGCTCGAAAAACCGCGCGTCGCGTGGATCCCGGTCACCGATTCCAAGGGCGATGTCGTCGCCCGCTACGCCTACTGGGTGGAAGATTTGCAGGGAAAGATCGACGCGAAGACCGCCGGCAACAACGACGGCGAGGGCGACGTCCACTCGCGCAACGAATGGCCCTTTCCCGCGCCGGGCATCAATCCCGAGCCGCCGTCCGACGAGGAACCGAAGCTCGACCGCGTGGCCCTCCATGCCCTCGATCCCGCCATCGTCGCCGCCACCGAGGATGGCGATGGCAAGCTGCTCGCCAAGGTGGAGGAAGGCCGGCCGCTGATGCTCACGCCCGACTCGATCGTCGCCGCCACCGGCTCGCAGGCACCGCTGGAACGGGATGACAAGGGCCTGCTCGAAGACCCGCTCGCCGCGGCCTTGGAAAAGAGCGCCAGCCCGGTGATCCGCCACTACGAGGAGCGCCCCACCGTCCCCTTCGCCGCCGGCATTTCCGCCGACGCCGCCGGCCAGCCGAAACGCAACCTCAACGCCCTGCTCGGCAAGCCTCGTGAGAGCGCGATCACCGAGTTCGCGGACTGGATCGACGAGGCCCTGCCCGACTTCGTCCAGCGCAAGGGCGGCTTCCCCGACGACTACCTGAAGACCCTCGCCGCCAACGCCTTCGACTACGCCGACAGCGACAACGACCCGACCGTCCAGGCCGGCAGCCATCGCGGTCTCGACGGCTACCCGCTGGTCAGCGAGTTCCTCATGACCTTCCGCTGGGAGGACGTCGTCCGCGAGAACGGCCGCCTCTTCGTCATCATGGACGTCTCCACCTTCGTCGAGCTCTGGAACATGACCGACCAGCCGGTCGACGGCGAAGGCCAGGTCACCCTCGAGTCGAAGTTCACTTTCCCCATCGGCGCCAACCCCGAGATTTCCTTCGAGGAGGAATCGACCGACCCCGCGGTGGCCAGCCCGGTCACGGTCGAACAGGACGGCTACAAGTGGTATCCTCCTTTCAAGGTCACCCTCCAGCCGAACGAGTTCCGCGTCTTCACCTCGAAGATCCGCTTCAAGATCGACGCCGGCAGCGCCTCCGGCTTCGTCGAGAGCCCCATCCAGTTCAACAACAACGAGCCGGACGGCGAAAGCGGCTACCGCTTCCGCTGGAACGGCGTGATGGTCGACCAGTCGCGCTCCAACGTCTGGAAGGGCGGTGCCACCGTTCACTACCCTGGCGGGTCCCAAAAGCCCCGCCAGGTCACCCGGGCCAACATTCCCGCCCACAGCCACGCTCTAACGCCCGCAAACCAGGGCCCCTTCCAGAACAACATGGGCGACCCCCGGATGTCCGCCTACCTCGGCACCCGCCAGGCCTCGAACCAGTATCCGGGAAACTACAGTCCCAACCGGCGCACGATTCGCTGGGAGACCATCTACTCGGGCGACTCCGCAACCAAACGCCGGCACTTCGGCCGCGTGCTCCCCGCCGAGTGGCCCGACGGCGGCCACAATCCGCCCTACGGCTCGAATTCCTTCTTCACCACCGACCCGCTGGTCAACCCCGACGACCCGCGTTTCTTCACGGGCCTCCCCACGCCTCGGCTGGAACAAGCGCCGATGCGCCTCTCCAACCGCGGCCGCTTCTTCAGCGCCACCGAACTCGGCCGTACCTACGATCCGGTCATGTGGACTTACGCCTACGGCGACCTGCCCGGCAATCCTGGTTCCGGAGAGGAAGACACCGCGACATTCCTCGTGGGACCGCCCAGACCCATCCTCCCGACCAGCCGCGCCTCCTGGCCGGATGTCGAACTGGCCTCCTCCCCTTCCAATGCCTACGGCGGCGGAAACACCCTGCGCATCGGCCGCTTCGAGCACGACCGCTTCGAACGCCCCGGCCAACACGCCGCCCACCTGCTCGATCTCTTCCACGCCGGGGAATCGACCTCGACCGATACCGCCCTCCGCGAAGGCGACGTCGTCAACATCGCCGGCCACGTCAACCTCAACACCGCCAGCGAAGACGCCCTGCGCGCCCTCGCCGCCGGCTTCCTGAAACAGGACCCGCTGCTCTGCCAGACCACTTCCAACAGCCACCAGACCACCTCGCTGATGGCCCTGCCCACCGCGCCGATCAAGCTCGGCGCCCCGGCCCGCGCGAAGATCGCCGACCGCATCGCCGAGGCCCTGCTGCTTTCACGCCCCTTCGCCAGCGCCGCCGACATCGCCTCCGCCCGCGACCGCGACGACCGCCCGGTCTTCGGCAACCGCGACATGTATTCCCAGAACACCCGCATCCAGTGGACCGACTCCGCCGCCGAGGAAGTCTTCGCCCGCGTTTACGACGCCTCCACGCTGCGCTCCCGGAACTTCCGCATCTGGGTCATCGGCCAGGCCCTCGCCCCCGTGCCCGAAGGCTCCACCATCGCCCCCCGGGTGCTCTCCGAATCCCGGAAGGTCTTCACCGTCTTCGCCGATCCCGGCGAGAGGGACGCCGAAGGCCGCATCGACCCCGCCACCTACCGCCCCCGCGTCATCCATGAAAACGACTTCTAACAAGCGCCGCCATTTCCTCGCTGCCCTCTGCCTTCTGGCGCTTCCCGCCTTCGCCCAGGAAGAAGCACCGCCCAAGATCGGCTTCATCCGCCTGGTCAATGCCGTGGCCCCCGGCACCGGCAACGTGCAGCTGAAGATCGACGGCGAGGACATGTTCCCCAAGGGCTACAAGCTCGGCCAGCGCACCGGCGGCATCGGCCGCAGCGCCGGCGTGAAGAAGATCACCGTGAGCCGCGAAGGCACCGTGGAGGGCAGCACCAACGTCACCCTCGGCGTCGGGGAAACCGTCAGCCTCGTCGCCTTCGCCGAAAAGGTTCCGGCCAAGGACGACAAGCCCGAGCAGTGGGAAATCCGCATCCTCCGCCTCAAGCAGCGCGACGTCGAAGGCGGCTTCCGCTTCACCGTGCTCAGCGTGTGCCAGGAGCCGGAAACCCTTTTCGCCACGCTGCGCGAAGGCTCCGATGCCAAGCAACCGCAGAGCGTGAAGCGGCTGATGACCACCACCATCGACCTCGGCCGCAACGCCGGCGACATCAGCATCTACCTCCGCAACCAGGAGGAGCCGCTCGCCTTCTTCCGCCCCGACAGCCCGGGCAACTACGTGGTCGTGCTCTACGACGACCCCGACGGCCAGACCAAGGCGATCTCGTTCTACGATCCGAAGTTCGTGATTGCGGGATAAGGCGTCTCGACGTGCCGTCGACAACTCCCGGGAGCGCCGGTCTTGGACCGGCCCGAAGGGTTCCCCGCTTGCCGGTTGGAAACCCCTGCAGCTCCGATCTTTTGACCTCCTTTTGACACGGGACCACCCGCCGCCTTGCCAAAGTGGCCGGGTATGAAAGCCACCATTTGTCTCGTCGCCGGTATCGTCGCGTTCTCCAGGATCCACGCCCAAGCCCCCGCCGCCCCGACCGGTCCGGATCCCTTCGCCGATCCGTCGGCCATGGGCGTCCCGACTCCGGAAGCTCCCGAAGCGCAGCCCAACCAGAACTTGTCGGTGCGCTACGAGGTCTTCTCGCTCGATCTCGCGACCGCCGCGGCTCTGCAGCGGGAAAACCCCGGCGACGCCACCCTCTACCTCCGCCTCGTCGCCATGGTGGAAAAGAAGGAAGCGATCCAGGAGTCGATGCACGTCATCCGCTGCGTGCAGGGACAGAAGTCGATGTCGGAGAACACCGCAGAATTGATCTACGCGACCGAATACGAGCCCCCGGAGCTCCCGCAAACCGTGGGGGTGAGCATCCAGCCACCGAAGAGCCCCACCGCCACCGACAATCCGGCGACCCTTCCCGACACCACCAAGCTTGAAAACGCGCCCTCGCTTTCGGTGTTCAACGGCATCCAAACACCGGCGACGCCGACCGCCTACCAAACCCGCAACACCGGCATCACCATCGAAATGGAGGCGAGCGTCGATCCTGATACGGGCAAGGTCCAGTTGATCAGTTCCTTCGACAACGTGCGCCACGTGGGAGTTACGGAACAGGGCACCGGCTTGTCGAAAACCACCATGCCTGAATTCGAGGTTCAGAAGCTGATGGGTTCCGCCACCGTCACTCCCGGCAAGCCCTTTCTCCTCGGCACCATGAACCGGCCGCCGGTTTCGAAAGTCGATGCTGACTCCGCCAACCGGATCTGGTTCGCTTTCGTCACCGTGGACACAGTGAAACCCTGATGCGTGGGATTTGGCTCACCTTCCTGCCCCTGCTGGTCGCCGCCACCCTCGCCTTGTGGGGCGGCGAGCGGCTGGCGCGGCGCGAGGTGGAGACCCGCACATCCGCCGACCGCGAGCGGCTCCACGATTTCGCAGACGCCCTCCGTGCGGAACTCGACCGGCTCGATGACATGCATCACGAGCACCTCGCCCGGATCGCCGGCAAGGCCCCGTTCGCCGTGCCGGAAGTGACCGCGAAAGCCTGCTCCGACATCGCCGGCACCCGCGAGTGCCACGTCTTTCAAGGCAAAGGAAAATCCTATGCGGTCAGCGGCACCCGGCCTCCCGATGACTCGGTGCGACTTCCTGAAGTTGAAATCGCCGGCGGCAAGCGGCCGCTCAACGCCCGACGCTCCGTCATCCTCCCTGCCGAACTGCTGGAAGCCGGAAACCTCGGTGCCAGCGGGATCATCCGCGAACCCGGCGGCGATCATGAAATCCGCTGGTTCCGGCCGAGTCTCGAACACCTCGTCGCCTTCACCGTCGATCCCGCCGAATTGCGCCAGCGGGTTGATACCCACCTCCGCGAGTGGCTCGCCGGCCCCTTCGCCCCGCTCCGCGAGTCCGGCGAACTCGTTTCTCTCACAGGCCCCGGCGACGTCGCCTTGGTCACCTTGCAAGCGGATACCGATGCCGGACCCGCCGCGCTCGTCATGCCGCACCGGACCCGACTCGGCGAATGGCAGGTGCAGGCCTGGGACCGCCGTCAGGTCGCAACCACCCACGACACCGCCACCCTGATCCTCGCCTGCGGCATCGCGGCCGCGCTACTCCTGCTCGGTGCCTTCCTCTTCCTCCAGCAACGCCGCGCTCTGCGCCTCGCCGAGGAGCGCGTCTCCTTCGTCAACCGCGTCTCCCACGAACTCGGTTCGCCGCTCACCAACATCCTGCTCAATCTCGACCTCTCGCTCCGCTCGCTGAACGACCGCCCGGCCGAGACCCGCCGCCGGCTGTCGCTGGTCAACGAGGAGGTCCAGCGCCTCGCCCGTCTCGTCTCGAACGTCCTCACCTTCTCCCGCGGCGAACGCAAGACCCTCGAACTCCGCCCCGCCGCCTGCATCCCGGATGAGGCGGTGGAAGCCGTGCTCGCCCAGTTCCAGCCCTCGCTCGAGCGCCGCAAGGTCACCGTCGAATGGCAGCGCGGCGCGACTTCCGGCACCCGCCTCGATCCCGACGCCCTCGCCCAGATCACCGGCAACCTGATCTCCAACGTCGAGAAATACGCCAGCGCCGGCGGCTGGCTCGGGATCGAAACCACGATGGAAGACGGCCGCTTCCAGCTCCGCGTCCGCGACCGCGGCCCGGGCATCCCGCCGCGACAGAAGGAACGGATCTTCGAAGCCTTCGAGCGCGTCCACCGCGGCGTCAGCGAAGGCTCCAGCGGCACCGGACTCGGCCTCTCGATCGCCCGCGACCTCGCACGCCGGATGGGCGGCGATCTGGTACTAGACTCATCGGAGAACGGCGCCGTCTTCCAACTCGATCTCCCCGCACCGCCGCATCTCGCGGTGGTCGCCGACGAACCCGCCGCATGACCATCCTCATCGCCGACGACGATCCGCTCACCCTCGAAGCCCTCGCCGCCTGCATCGCGGACGAAGGCTTCCAGACGCTCTCCGCCGCCGATGGCAAGCAGGCCATTGACCTGTGGCGCGAGCACCGCCCGCAGTTGCTGTGCCTCGACATCATGATGCCGGAAATCGACGGCTTCGATGTCTGCCGCCGCGTCCGCGCCACCGACTCCGCCGTGCCGATCCTCTTCCTCTCCGCGAAGAACGAGGAGATCGACGTGGTGGTCGGTCTCGGCCTCGGGGCCGATGATTTCATCCGCAAGCCCTTCACCCGCGCCGAGGTCATCGCCCGCATCCGCGCCGCGCTGCGTCGTGCCCACCCCGCCGACGACAAGGGCCGCCGCTTCACGATGGACGACCTGACCGTCCACCCCGACGCGCTGCTGGCCCGCCGCGAAGACAAGTCCATCGAACTCACCCGCCGCGAAGTCCTGATGCTCGAACTGCTCCACAAGAATGCCGGCCTGCCGGTGGCGCGCGACCGTTTTCTCGACGAATGCTGGGGCCTCGACTACTTCCCGGACTCCCGGACGCTGGACCAGCACGTGCTGATGCTGCGCAAGAAGATCGAACGGGACCCCGCGAACCCGCGGATCATCGCCACGGTCCGCGGCATCGGCTACCGCTTCGAAGCCAGCCGCTGAAAGGGCCCGGGGCCAATCGGGGAAAAGAATAATTCTTTTCCTATCCATCCCGACAACCCGGCGTAGGGTGGCAGAACCGTGAAAACCAAACCTTTATCACGGAGAATCACCTTCCTGGGTGATTACGTGCCACGCCGCTGCGGAATCGCCACCTTCACCCACAGCCTGTTCGAGGCGGTGGCCGCCGGGCATCCCGATGCGGAATGCACGGTCGCTGCCGTCAGCGATCGTCCCGAGAGCTACGACTACCCGCCGCAGGTCCGGATCGAGTTCCAGCAGCCGGACCTCGACTCCTACCGCGCCGCGGGCCGCGAGCTGGCCCGGTGTCAGCCGGACGTGCTCTGCGTGCAGCATGAATTCGGCATCTACGGTGGACCGGCCGGCAGCCATCTGATCGCCCTGCTCAAGGAAGTGCGGATGCCGGTGGTGACCACCTTGCACACCGTCCTGCGCGAGCCCGATGCGGCGCAGCGCCATGTGATGGACGAGCTCGCGCGGCTCAGCGACCGGCTGGTGGTGATGGCCGCCCAAGGCGCGCAAATCCTCAAGGATACCTACGGCATCCCCGCTTCGATGATCGACGTGATTCCCCACGGCATCCCCGAGGTGCCCTTCTCCGGCACGCGGGACTTCAAGCAACGTCTCGGCCTGGCGGGCCAGCGCGTGCTGCTGACCTTCGGCCTGATCGGACCGGGCAAGGGCATCGAGCACGCCATCCGCGCGATGCCGGAAATCGTCGCCCGCCACCCGGAGGCGACCTACGTGGTGCTCGGCGCCACCCATCCCCATCTGATCGCCCGCGAAGGCGAGAAATACCGGGCAAGCCTGGAGCAGCTCGCCGCGGACCTCGGCGTCGCGGACCGCGTGATCTTCCACGACCGCTATGCCACGGCCGACGATTTGCGCGAATTCATCGGCGCGACGGACATTTATCTCACGCCCTATCTCAATGAAGCGCAGATCACCTCCGGCGCGCTGGCCCAGGTCTTCGGCGCGGGCCGTGCGGTGGTCTCCACGCCCTACTGGCATGCCCGGGAGCTGCTTGCGGACGACCTCGGCGTGCTGGTCCCCTTCCGCGATCCCGCCGCGATCGCCGCGGCGGTGAACGGCCTGCTCGATGATCCCGCGGCCTTGGAGCGAACCTCACGCCGCGCCTACGAAGCCAGCCGGGAAACGCTTTGGCCGGCGGTGGCGCGAAGTTATCTGGAGTCCTTCGACCGCGCGAAAACCTCGCGCCGCGACCGGCCTTCGAACTTCCACTCGACCTGGCCGCAGGCCCCGGAGCCCGGAAAACTGCCGCCGGTCCGGCTGGAGCACCTGAACCGGATGACCGACGGCACCGGGATCTACCAGCACGCCATCTTCAACGTGCCGAACTTCCACGAAGGCTACTGCACCGACGACAACGCGCGCGCTTTCATCCTCTGCCACTTGCTCGACGAGGCCGCGGTGCCGGTGCCCGCCCAGAAAGCGAACCTCGACCTGCTCGCCACCCGCTACCTTGCCTTCCTCGCCGCGGCCTTCCACGGCTCCACCGGTCGCTTCCGCAATTTCATGAACCACGAGCGACGCTGGCTCGAAGACTTCGGCAGCGAGGACAGCCACGGCCGCGCCTTGTGGGCGGTCGGCTCCGGTGCCGCCCGCTCCCGCAACGAAGGCCATCGCCGGCTTTCCGCGCAGTTGTTCGAACGCGGCCTGCCCGCCGTCCTGTCCTTCACCTCGCCGCGGTCGTGGGCCTTCGCCCTGCTCGGCAGCCATGAATTCGAGAAAGCGCGGCCGCGCCATCCGGAGAACCGCGCGATCCGCGACGAGCTGGTGGAACGGCTGCTCGCCCGCTGGAACGACTGCGCCGACGACACCTGGCCCTGGTTCGAGAGCTGCGTCACCTACGACAACGCCCGGCTCAGCCAGGCCCTGATCCTCAGCGGACGCAACCACCCGCGGGCGCTCGAGGCGGGACTGAAAAGCCTGCGCTGGCTGGCCGGCCACCAGCACGCGCCGGCCGGTCATTTCCGCCCGATCGGCAGCAATGGCTTCCACGAGAAGGACGGCGAGCGCGCGGTGTTCGACCAGCAACCGGTCGAAGCCCAGGCGATGGTCGCCGCCTGCCTGGAGGCCTTCCGCGCCACCCACGACGGCTTCTGGTGGCGCGAGGCGCGCCGCGCCTTCGAGTGGTTCCTCGGCCGCAACGACCTCGGCATCCCCTTGCACGATTCCACTTCCGGCGGCTGCCGCGACGGCCTGCATCACG
The DNA here is from genome assembly GCA_027491155.1 of Verrucomicrobiaceae bacterium. Lineage (GTDB taxonomy): Bacteria > Verrucomicrobiota > Verrucomicrobiia > Verrucomicrobiales > Akkermansiaceae > Haloferula. The sequence continues at coordinate 44,507 of JAIXWR010000030.1, read as the reverse complement.
ACCGCCCGAACGAAAACCAAGGCGCGGAGTCGACCCTCGCGTTCCAGTTGGCGCTCGCCGAACTGACCGCCGAGGAACACGCCCTGACCCACCCGCTCCGCTCCGCTTCATGAGACCCCTCCTGGTTTGCCGTCACGACCTGACACTCGCCCCGGCGAGTTCCCGGGTCATCATCCGCCCCTTCATTCCGTCCGACCCCCATCGCATCACCACCGTCATCGGCCGCGCCCTCGCCTTGACCGAGGAGGAAGCGGTCGCGGAACTCGGGGCGCTGCTGAAAGAGTTCGACGCACGCCATTTTGACATCGAAGACGTGCTGCTCTGCCACTTCGAGAAGGTGCAGCGCCATGTCTTCACCCAGCGACCGCTCACCCGGGAACGCCAGCTTCTCATCGGCGCGCTGTTCTCCGGCGAATACGCCCTCGAGTCCGCCGCGCTGTTCAATCCGTCGATCGTCCCCCACCCCGACCAGTCGGACCTGAACGAAGGCACGCTGCGCTTCATCATGAGCCTGCGAGCGACCGGCGAGGGACACATCTCGTCGATCGAGTTCCGCTCCGGCCGGATCGCCGCCGATGGCGGCATCGCGCTCGACCCGGTCTCGCGCTTCGTCACCGCGCCGGAAATCCTGCCGAACCCGCGCTACCGCAAGCACCTGTTCTTCGCCAAGCTCCGCGAGATGTTCGAGGAAAGCGACTACTGCTCGGCGGTGATGGACCCGCTCGGGGATTCCTTCACCTTGCAAGACCTCACCAAGTCGATCTCCCGCGTCCGGCGCGAGATCCAGCCGAACACCGCCGAACTCAAGCGCACCCTGGAGCGCGTCAAATGGCTCGCGGAGTCGAACTACGAGCTGCGCTTTTCACCGACACTCGCGATGAGCGAGCGGATCATCTTCCCGGTTTCCGCCAACGAGCGCAACGGCATCGAGGACGCGCGCTTCGTCCGTTTCACCGAGGACGACGGCTCGGTCATCTACTACGCGACCTACACCGCCTACAACGGCCACTCGATCCTGCCGCAGTTGATCGAAACGACCGACTTCCTCGACTTCCGGATCCTCACGCTTAACGGCCGCGCGGTGCAGAACAAGGGCATGGCCTTCTTCCCCCGCAAGGTCGGTGGCCAGTACCTGATGCTGTCCCGCCAGGACGACGAGAACCTGTTCCTGATGCGCTCCGACAATCCCCACCACTGGGAAAACCCCGAACTGCTGCTGCGGCCGGCCGAGATGTGGGAGTCGGTGAAGATCGGCAACTGCGGCTCGCCGATCGAAACGGCGGCCGGCTGGCTGGTCATCACCCACGGCGTCGGGCCGATGCGGAAGTACTGCATCGGCGCCGCCTTGCTCGACCTCGAGGACCCGTCCCGCGTCATCGGCCGGCTGCGCAAGCCGTTGATCGCGCCGGAAGGCAACGAGCGCGAAGGCTACGTGCCGAACGTCGTTTACAGCTGCGGCGCGCTGGTCCACGCCGGGCGGCTGATCCTGCCCTACGCGATGAGCGACACCGCGACCGCAATCGTCAGCGTGGAACTCGACGAGCTGTTAGTCTGCCTCACGGAGTAGCCGGGGAGGTTGAGAGTCGCGAGTCGAGAAGAGCTCCCGAAGAGCCCGCAGACCTGCACGTCTCCCGGCAGCAACCTGTCCTCCGTAGCTTCAACGAGGAGGATCGCCCACCTTACTCCTCGTCCTCTTCCTTCGCTTCCGCCTTCGCCTCGCGGTCCGGCAGGATGTCTTCCAGCATCCGCTGGATGCCGGCTTCCGCCATGTCGCTGCGCGGGTAGATCGAGCGGGCCTTCAGGTACCACGACAGCGCCGATCCGACCTGCTTGTCCTTCCGCTCCTCGAACTCGCGGGCGCGGTTCAGGGCCTTCGTGAAATCGGCCACATCCGGTGCCAGCCGCTCCAGCTCGGCGCCGAGTTTCGGATCGTCCGGGAACTCCTTGCGCAGGGCGGCGAGCTGCTCCCAGGCCGCGTAGTCCTGGCCCATCTTGCTGAACTCCTTCGCCTTGCCGAGCGCACCTTCGATCCGGGTCAGGTTGGTGATGATCTGCTTGAACGCGTCCTCGCGGGCCGCATCGCCGGCGATCGACGGCGCGATCTCATACTGGCGCCGGAAGATCTCGCGGTAGTTCTGTTCGCTCAGCAGGCGGTCGAAGTCGTTCTTCGCCACCGCCATGCCACCGCCGGCTTCCACGAGTTTGTCGAACTCGGCGAGCTTCGGGTTCTGCGGCCACACTTCCATCGCCGCCTTGATCTCGGTGGCCGCCTTCTCGTTGTCGCCCTGCGAGGCGGCCAGCTTGGCGGCGTTGATGTGCATGTCGCTGACCCGGGTGTAGGTGGCGATCGCCGCCTCCGCCTTGGTCGGATCGAAGTCGCCCGACGTCGCCTTCAGCTTGTCGTTGATCTCCTTGGCCCGGGTGTAGTCCTTCACGTCGAGCGCCGCGATCAGCTTGTAGGACTCGCGGACGAACTCGAGCACCTTGCGCTTCTTGTCGCGCGGCAGGGTGCGGATCGACGGCATGAACTCGCCCACCGCGTAGGCCTCGCTCAGGCGCTTGGCGGCGCTCTGCAACTCGCTCTTCTCGGCGAGGAAATTGTAGGCCTCCACCCCCTGGTTCACGTCGCGGATGGCCTCGCTGGCGAGGGCGTCGAGCGCCGCCACGGTGGGGCTGCTGCCGAGGCTCTCGGTGAACAGTTTGTAAACCTCCGACTTCTTGTTGATGTCCAGCTTGTTGTCCCCGTCGCGCCAGATCTGGTGGTAGAAGCGCGAGGCCATCACCACGTGCTCGAAGCGGCGCTGGACGAAGAACTGGAGCATCAGTGCCTGATACTGCATCTTGGCCTGGGTGATCTGGATCTCGGTCTTGGCCGCGTTGGCCTTCTTCATCACCTCGATCTCGGTGATGCGGCGGACCGAATCGACATACTCGAGGGACACCGTGCCGCGCCCGGGATTCTGGGCCGGTTGGCGGGACTGGCCGGGCTGGTTGGCGCCACCGCCTCCGCCCTGCTGGTTGCCGCCCGCTCCCCCGCCGGTGCTGCCGGTCTGGTTGAGCGTCGGATCGGTCTCGTGGGCCGCCTTCCAGTCGGACTTGCGGATCAGGCGCTGCTTCTCCTCCTCCATCGCGTCGCTGAGCGCGCGGGTCGAGGCGACGTCCTTCTTCGCCAGCACGGCGGCATAGATCGCCTGGGTCAGGGAATCGCAGAGCTTGGCATCGCCGGGAAAGGAAGACGCGCGGGGCAGCAGCTTGAGCGCCGCCGGGAAATCCGGTCCGCCCGGGTGATGCGGGGAGACCAGATCGAGGATCGTGTCGATGGTCTGGCGGTATTCGAGGGCCTCTTCCGAGTTGTCCTCCGGCTCGTTGAGGTAGCGCTCGAAACGGGCGGCCAGCAGGCGGTTGTCGGTCGCCGCCCAGGTGTGGCCGTTCCACGAGACGGTCTCCGCGGAGGGATCCATGAAGGGCAGCTCGTTGCCCATCGGCGAAGCGGCCGGCTTTTGCTCCGGCTGGCGCTGGATCACCGTGTCGCCGTTCGACGGCGCGGGCTCCGGATTGGTCACGCGGTTCCGTGCGTCCGGATGGAGCACCTGGCCCGGCGCGATCGACAGGGTGGCCAGCAGGGCGATGGGAAGAAGCGGTTTCATGGCGGGATGATCAGAGGCGGTTGATGGCGGTGGCGACCGCGATGCCTCCTTCGCGGATTCTGACTTTGATCGAGTAGCGCTGCTCGCGCTCGATGTTGAAGGTCGTGAGGTTGGCCGGGATTTCCACCCCGAGGAACTCCTCGCCGGTCGGTGCCGACACCTTGAGGCTGACCACCTGGTTCGGGTTGCCGTCGCGGTAGAACTTCTCGTCCACCGTGCCCTCGACCACGTACTCGTTGTCCCGCAGGGAGACCCCGTCCTTCACGTCCTCCATGTTGATCTGGGCCCCGGAAATCTTGTCCGGCTTGCGGTTGAGGAAGAGCTTGCCGCCGAAGAAGGCGATCACGACGAAAACGGCCACCCCGATGAGGAGGCCCGGATTGATTCCAGAACTGGCGCGACGTGCCATGGGTTGAAAGAATGGGTGAGGCGGTGGAACGTTAAACGTCAGGCAGCGGGGTAAGTTTCCACGATTTCAGGGGAGTTTCACGCCTTTTCTCGGCTAGTCCCACTGGTGGCGGCGGGCGCCGATCCAGGCGGCGATCAGGCCGACGGCGACGTGGAAGGTCAGCACGTAGATGCAGGTCTCGCGGGCCGAAAGGGAGGTGTCGATCACCGCCTTCACGGCGTAGAGCACCTTCGGCTCGAGCATGCTGACGCTGCCCGACCACGCCCAGTAGGCGGAAATGAAGGGCCGGGTGAACGCTGCGACCGCCTCCGGCAGGGCCAGCACCGCGCCGGAAAGCGGGAGCTGGAAGCCGACCAGGTAGATCGACAGCAGCGAGGCCTGCTCGGCGGTCCGCATCAGGGAGGAAATGCCGAGGCAGATCGCGGTCATCCCGCCGTTGATCATCAGCAGGAACAGGACGTGGCTCTCGAAGCCCCCCGGCCCGCCGCGGAAGGGTGCGAAGATATTGACGAAAACCGCCATCCACAGCGACTGGGCGAGCACCAGGCAGGCGAGGAAGCAAACCTTGCTGGCCAGGTAGGCCGACGGCCGCAGCCCGCCGAACTTCTCCTTCTCGAAAATCTGCCGCTCGCCGGCGATCTCGCGGGCCGAATTGTTCGAAGCCATCAGCGACAGCAGGATGACCTGGATCATGATGATCCCGGATACCGACGAACCCACCTTGATCTGATCCTGCTTCACCGTGGTTTGCTCCTGAACTTCTTCCCTCTCGCCCTGCTTGGTGTCGGAAAGATTAGCGATCTGGCCTTTCGCATTCTCAGAGAAAAGCGTCACCAGCACCGGAAAGCATAAAAGGATGGCCAATTGCAGAAAGACCTGGCCGCGGTCCCGGAAGAAAATCCGCCAGCGTCGGGACAGCAGCGTGGTGAACTGGGCGAAAAACCCGGGCGTCCGGATCTTCTCCACCGCGGGCGGTGCGTCTTCGCCCTCGGCCACTTCGGCCTCCGCCGGGGCCGGAAGGTGCAGGCCGCCGGACTCCAGCAGCTTGTTCCGGTTCTTCTCCAGCTTCGAGTAGTAGGACTCCCGGTGCTTCATCCAGGAACCCTGCCAGCGCTCGGAAGTCTGGGTCGCCAGCTTGGGATAGACCTCTTCCGTGTCGTGGACCGAGAAGTAGTGCGTCATCTGGTCCGGGGGGCCGTGGTAGGCGACCCGGCCCTCGTGGAGCACCAGGATGGAATCGTAGAGCTCGAGGTGCGCCAGCGAGTGCGTCACCGACAGCACGATCCGGCCTTCGCGGCGGGACAGGTCGTGCAGCAACCGGACGATCTCCCGCTCCGAACGCGGGTCGAGGCCGCTGGTCACCTCGTCGCACAGCAACAGCTTGGGATCCGACACCAGCTCCATCGCCAACCCCAGCCGCCGCTTCTGGCCGCCGGAAAGCACCTTCACTTGCCGGTCGGCGATCGCCGCCAGCCCGGTTTCCTCCAGCACCCGGTCGATCCGCTGGTCCAGATCCTCCAGGTCGCGGGTCTTGACCCGCAGCCGGGTCGAGGCCTCCACCGACTCGTCGACGGTCAGCGGGTCATAGGCGATCGAGAACTGCGGCACGTAGCCGATCTCCGACGGGTCGAGGTCGCCTTCTTCCGAAAGATTCCGCCCGTCCCAGAACAGTGCGCCGTCGGACTCCGGGTTCAGGCCCGCGATGGTCTTGAGCAGCGTGGTCTTGCCGCAGCCGGAGGGTCCGACGATGGCCATGAAGTGCCCGCGGGGGATCTTGAGGCTGACCTTGTCGACGAGGTTCACGGCCTCGCCGTCTTTCTGGATGGTGAAACAGACTTCCTGGAGTTCGAGCACGGCGGGATGGGTGAATCGGGTGGCTACGGAGGAAAGCGGCGAAATCCTGCGAATGCGAGCAAGAAACGTTCACTCCAGCGGCACGATCCGGATCGTTCCGGCCGGCTTTTTCATCGCATCCGACAAGGTCGTGCCGACCGGTGCCGCGGGAGTCGCCGGGGTCTGGTCGAGCGCGCTCTTCAGGGCCCCCTCGACCAGCTGCCCGCAGTGGATCTTCATCGGCGGCAGCGGCCCCAGCCCGCCGGTCAGGTCGTTGGCGGAAAGCTCCCGCGCCTCCTCCGCCGTCTTGCCCTTCAGCAGCTCGGTCGCCATCGAGGCCACGGCGATCGCCGTCTGGCAGCCGAAGGACTGGAACGACGCCCGGTCGATCACCCGCTTGCCGTCCTTCTCGGTGAACTTCAGCCACATGCGCAGCATGTCGCCGCAGTCCGGCGAACCGACCGTGCCGACCGCATCGGCATCGGCGAGCTCGCCCTGATTCTTCGGGGAGGCCAGCGCCTCGCGGACCTTTTCTTCGAAATCGCTCACGCCCCGAGGATGCGGCAGGCGGGCGAGGTTTCAAGCATCGGAAAAGGGAAGCTCCCTCCCCAAGCCCAAGCTTGCCAAGCCCCGCCCGCCCGGAAAGTCTGACGCCGCCCGTCCGGGCACCCCCTCGCGGCATGCATTTCCTGGGAATCGAAATCGGCCATGCCGCCACCCGCGTGGTGGCGCTGGACCTCGAAGCGGCCACCGTCGCCGCCGAGGCCGTGGCCGCCCATGCCTGGGTGGAGGGCCTGCCCGACGGCTACCGCGAGCAAGACCCGGCGTCGTGGATCGCCGCGGCCGATCACGCGATGCGCCAGTGCCTCGCCAGCCTCGGCGATGCCCGCGGCGGGGTCGCCGGCATCGGCATCACCGCGCCGACCGGAGGGCTGGTGGTGCTCGATGAAAACAACCGCATCGTCCGCCCCGCCAAGCTCGGCATCGACCGCTCCGCCCAGCGCCAAGCCGACGAGATCGCCCGCGCTTTCGGCGGTGCGCCCGGCTTGATCGAGCTTTCCGGCAATCCGGTCGACGCCGGTTCCCTCGCCGCCCAGTGCCTGTGGCTGAAACAGCACGAGCCCTATCATTTCCAACGCGCCGCGCGGCTGATGACGCCGCAGGATTTCATCGGCTACTGGCTGACCGGCGAGGCGGGCATCGAGGCCGGCTCCGCCGCCACCACCGGACTCTTCAATGTCCCTCAACGCCGCTGGAGCGCGGAGCTGCTGGAGTTCATCGACGGCCGGCTTTACGACATGCTGCCGCCCGGGATTTCCCCGGCCCAGCCCCGCGGCCAGCTCCGCCCGGCCCTGTGCCAGGCCTGGGGCTTGCCCGAAGGCGTCATCGTCGCGCCCGGCTCCGGCGCCGCCGCCCTTTCCGCCCTCGCGGTCGGCGCGGCCTCCGATGGCGCGGTGGTCGCCGACCTCTCGGCGGACGGCTGCCTGTCCGCCGTCTCCGACAAACCCTGCGTCGATTTCCGCGGCGAGGCCGCCACCCTCTGCGACGCCTCCGGCCGCTGGCTGTCGCGGCTCGGCATGTCGAACGCCGTCGCCGCCCTAGAGCTGATCCGCCGCCACTACGGGTGGTCCGCCGCGGAGTTCGAGAAAGCGCTCGAAACCACCGAAGCCGGCGCCAACGGCCTGCTCTTCCTCCCCTACCTCCGCGGCGAAGCCACCCCGCGGCTGCCCGATGCCACCGGCGTCCTCCACGGCATCACCCTCGACAATTTCACCCCGGGCAACCTCGCCCGCGCCGCCGCGGAAGGCCTGGCCCTCGGCTTCGGCTACGGCTTCAGCCGCCTGCGCGACCTCGGCTTCGAACCCGCCGGCGTCCGCGTCGCCCGCGATGCCGGCCCCGCTTTCCAGCAGCTCCTCGCCGACGTCTTCGGCGTGCCCGTGGTCGCCGTCGCCGGCACCGGCGGCCCTCTGTTAGGCGCGGCGATGCAGGCCGCCGTCGTCTATTTCCGGCTCAACGGCGAGTCCCTCGGCTTCGACGAGATCGCCGGCTACATCGTGACCGTGGACAGCTCGACCCGCCGCGACCCCGACCCGCAGCGCCACGACTTCTATCAGGACCTGCTCGCCCGCCAGCAGTACCTCGTCGAGACCCTCCACGCGGGAGGCTTCCTGTGATGTCCGGCAACCGCAGCGAGATCCGCGAGAGCGGCAAGGCGACACTGCTCGGCACTCTCGCCGGCCGCCTGATCCAGGTCTGGTGCTCGACGCTCCGGTTCGAAATCATCGACCGCTGCGGCATCACCACCGCTGGCGGAATCCCCCGTCCGGTGATCTATAGCCTTTGGCATGGCAACGTTTTCACACTGCCCGCCGCGTGGAGCCGTGCCTGCGGCAAGCACCGCCGGGCCGTTGTGCTTGCCAGCGCCAGCCACGACGGTGCGACCCTGGCGCGGGCCGTCAGCATCTTCGGCATCGGTGCGATCCGGGGCTCGTCCTCACGCCGCGGCGTCGCCGCCTTGATCGGCCTGAGAAAGGCATTGCGGGAAAACTTCGACACCTGCATCACTCCGGACGGACCGCGTGGTCCGCGCCATGTCGTGCAACAGGGTATCATCAAGCTGGCGGAAACCTCCGGCGCGCTGATTGTTCCGATCCACGTCGATTACGCCTCATTCCGAAAGGTGAGATCCTGGGACCGCTTCGCCATTCCCGCCCCCGGCAGCAAGGTCCGCGTCATCTTCGACGAGGCGCTTGCCGTGCCCGCCGGGCTTTCCGAGGATGACTTCGAAACTTGGCGCCGCCGCCTGGAAGAAACGATGATCCGCGGTGCCGCCGAACCTTTCTGACCTACGATGAGTTCCGTAATTGATGGCAAATCCGTGGCCGCCGCCGTGCTGGAAGAATGCCGCGCCGAAGTGGTCGAGCTGAAAGCCCGCGGCATCACGCCCGGCCTCGCCGTGGTGCTGGTGGGCGAGGACCCGGCGTCCCAGGTTTATGTCGGCTCGAAAGCCCGCACCTGCACCGACCTCGGCATTTACTCGCGCAAGATCGAGCTGCCCGCCGCCACCACCCAGGAAGAACTCATCGCCATCGTCCGCGAACTCAACGCCGACCCCGCCATCCATGGCATCCTGGTCCAGAGCCCGCCGCCGAAGCACATCGACGAGGAAGCGGTGATCCGCGCCATCGATCCTCGCAAGGATGTCGACGGCTTCCACCCGGAGAACGTCGCCAAACTCGCCCTCGAGGACAAGACCGGCTTCGTCCCCTGCACCCCCGCCGGCTGCATGCGCCTTCTCGCCGCCGCCGGCGTGAAGACCGCCGGCGCCGAAGCCGTGGTCATCGGCCGCAGCATGATCGTCGGCAAGCCGATGGCCCTGCTCCTCATGGCGAAGGGCTCCGACGCCACCGTCACCGTCGCCCATTCCCGCAGCAAGGACCTGCCCGCCATCTGCCGCCGCGCCGACATCGTGATCGCCGCCGTCGGCCGACCGGAAATGGTCAAGGCCGACTGGGTGAAAGACGGTGCCGTGGTGATCGACGTCGGGATCAACCGCATCGAGGACGCTTCCAAGAAGAGCGGCTACCGCCTCGTCGGCGACGTCGCCTACGACGAAGTCGCACCGAAGTGTTCCGCCATCACCCCCGTCCCCGGCGGCGTCGGCCCGATGACCATCGCGCTGCTGATGAAGAACACCCTGCAGGCCGCGCGGCAGCTCGGTTGAACGGAGCGCCGGCTTCAGCCCAATGCCTTTAAGGATTCGAATTCAAGGCCCTTACCGAGAGCCGGCCTGCACCGCTCAGGGAGTCTGCGGCTTGACAGCCGTGGCGACCGGAGCGGCCCCGTGGAGTGCGATGGCATGACATCGCTTTGGCTTGGGGTGATGGCCGTCAAACCTGCTCGACCGCGGACCGGCTGCGGGGCGATCCGTGGCCAGCAGACCAAAGTGCACGTGCACCGAGTGAAAGCTGCGTCGTGCCGCAGCAGTCCATGGAATCACCCGTGCAAGCGGGCCCAATGACATGGAGCCGCGAAAGGGAACCACTGCTTCCTTGAAGCTCCATGGATCCAGCCCGCCAATCCTTAAAGGCATTGGGCTGAAGCCGGCGCCCCCCGGAAAAATCAGGGAAGGGTGGTCCGCAGCACGACCGCATCCGTGAATGCGATCATCGGGCATCCGTCCTGCGGCATCAAAAAGAAATCCCCCTTCCCGAACTTCGCGTCCGCGCACGCCACCTCCCCTTCCACCACCGAGAAGATCGAAAACCTCCCCGCCTCCCGGTTGCCCGTGCTTTCGCCCTCGCCCAGCAACAGCTTCTCCACCCGGAAGTGCTCGCACTCCGCGATCACCGCACCGACCGGCACATCCATCCCCGGCTCGAAGTCGCTGAAATCGATGCTCGCCAGCGATTCCTCCACATGCAGCTCGCGCGGCTTGCCATCCAGGCCGAGCCGGTTCCAGTCGAAGACCCGGTAGGTCGTATCGCTGTTCTGCTGGATCTCGTGGATCAGCAATCCCGCGCCGATCGCATGCAAGCGCCCGGAGGGAATGAAAATCGATTCGCCGGCCCGCGGTTCGATCGCATGCACGCAGTCGGCCACCGTGCCGTCTTGGACCGCCCGCTCGAAATCCGCCCGCGTCACGCCCCGCTTCAAGCCGACATGCAGCTTCGCCCCCGGCTCCGCCGCGGCGATGTACCACATCTCGGTCTTCGGCTCGCCTCCCAGCTCCGCGGCACGGTGCGTCGGCGGATGCACCTGGATCGAAAGGTCCTCCCGCGCGTCCAGCACCTTGATCAGCAGCGGAAAGCGATCGCTGTCCGGCAGACCGGCACCGAACACCTCTTCCCGGTGCCGGGCCCACAGCTCGTGCAGCGTCTTGCCCGCCCAAGGGCCGCCGCGCACCACCGACTGCTCCCCTTCGCGGTCGACGATCTCCCAGGACTCCCCGTAGGGCGCGTCATCCGGCAGGACCCGACGGTATTGCCACTCCAGCTCGCGGCCGCCCCAGACCCGGGGATGGTAATGGGGCTCGAAAACGATGGGCTGCACGCGCCGAACGATGCCCGGCGACGCGGAAAGCGGAAGTCCCGGCTGCGACAAATTACCGTCCGAAGGGGCCGAAGCTAAGGATTTCCCGATTTTCCGGGCTTTGAAATCAATCTTGCCCCTCCGGCCCCTGGAGAGGATGCTGCCGCGGGAAATCCCGGCATGGCAAAGAGTGACAACCGCAAGCGGGGCGAAGTCCCCCAGCCCCCCCGATGGTCGAACGAGGTCATCGGGATCGTGCTGATCTGCGTCGGCCTGCTCGCGTTTCTCTCCGTGGTCTCCTTCACCACCGCCGACCTCCCCGCGGATTGGACGAACTGGACGGCCATCTTCGGCAAGAACAACCACAACCTGATCGGCGGGCTCGGAGTCGCCCTCGGCTTCATCCAGATCTCCCTCTTCGGCGCGGCCGGCTACATCGTTCCGGTCGCCCTGATCTGGTTCGGCATCGCCAAGCTGGTGTTCGACGCCCGCCTCTGGCCGCGGACGATGATCGGCTTCATCGTGCTCACCCTCAGCGGCGCGACCTTCATGACCGCCTGGCACGGCGGCGAGCGGCTCGAGATTTCCCGCCATGCCGGCGGCGTCGCCGGTCACCTGCTCGGCAACTACGTCTTCCTCCCGCTCCTCAACAAGATCGGCACCATGCTTCTCCTCGGTGCCACCTACCTGGTCGCGCTGATCCTGCTCACCGGCCAAAAGCCGGTCGGCTTCGTCAAAGGCTGCGGCCGGCTCCTGGTCAACCTCATCGCCCGTCTCCGGGAGAAGCGCGAGCAATCCCAGATCGAAGCCACCAAGGAAGACCTCCGCGCCACCGAACGCGAACGGGAACGCGAACGCCGCCGGAAGGAACGCGAAGCGGCCAAAGCACCCGAGCCGGAGCCCGACCCCCAGCCGGAGCTCCCGCTGCGCGAGACCCCCGCGCCCCAGATCATCGATTCCTCCCAGCGCCGCGTCGAGGCCCCGAAGCCCGGCGAGCGGCCCTTCGAGCGCAAGCCCGCCGGCCACCTTTCCCTCTCCACCGCCGGCTTCGAGGACTACGACCTCCCCGGCTTCGACCTGCTCGATCCGGTCGAGGAAGGCGAAGCACCCGAAGCCAACCGCGACGAACTGCTCGCCACCCAGCGCATCATCGTCGACACCCTGCGCGCCTTCGGCATCGAGGTCACCCCCGGCGACATCACCCGCGGCCCGACCATCACCCGCTACGAAATCTACCCGTCCACCGGGCTGCGCGTATCCCGCATCTCCCAGCTTGAAGCCGACATCGCCCGCGCCACCTGCGCCGAACGCATCAACATCCTCGCACCGATTCCCGGCAAAGACACCGTCGGCATCGAGCTCGCCAACTCGCAGAAGGTTTCCGTCCCGCTGCGCGAACTCCTCCAGGACCCGGAGTTCCGTTCGGCCAAGAAGAAGATCCCGCTCGCCCTCGGCAAGGACGTCTACGGCAAGACCGTCATCGGCGACCTCGCCGCCATGCCCCACCTGCTGGTCGCTGGCGCCACCGGCTCGGGCAAGTCGGTCTGCATCAACTCGATCATCGCCTCGATGCTCTTCAAGTTCGGACCCGACGAACTGCGCTTCATCATGGTCGACCCGAAGGTCGTCGAGATGCAGATGTACAACAAGCTGCCGCACCTCGTCGTCCCGGTCGTCACCGATCCGAAGAAGGTGGTCGCCGCGCTCAAGTGGGTGGTGAACGAAATGGAGAAGCGCTACCGGGTCTTCGCCAAGACCGGCGTGCGGAACTTCGATTCCTTCAACAACCGGGTCCGGCCCGAGAAAACCGAAGACGCGGTGGAGGCCGAGGAAGAAAGCCCGCCGTGGAACGCCGACGAGGAGGTCGACATGGAGGCGATCGAATCGATCGCGTCGGCCCTCGAGTCCGGCGAACTCGGCCCGGAGGCGGAGGAAGACGAGCTGCCGATCGAAGAGGACAAGATCCCCGACCGCTATCCCTACATCGTCGTGCTGATCGACGAGCTCGCCGACCTGATGCAGACCGCCCCGGCCGACGTCGAGATGTGCATCGCCCGCATCGCGCAGAAGGCCCGCGCCGCCGGCATCCATCTGATCATCGCCACCCAGACGCCGCGCGCCGACGTCGTCACCGGCATCATCAAGGCGAACATCCCCTGCCGCATCGCGTTCCAGGTTTCCTCGCAGCTCGACTCCCGCGTCATCCTCGACTCCAAGGGCGCCGAGAAGCTGGTGGGCAAGGGCGACATGCTCTACCTGCCGCCCGGCTCGGCGAAGCTCGAACGCTCGCAGGGCGCCTTCGTGTCCGACGAGGAAGTCGAGCGCCTGGTCGACCACTGCGCCGCCCAGGCCTCGCCGAATTTCGAAAGCGACATCCAGCGCTCCATCGACAACGGCGGCGACGAGGGCGAGGACGAGGACGACATTTCCCCCGCCGACGAGGAGCTCATCATGCGCTGCATCGAAGTCGCGCGGCAGGAGCAGAAGTGCAGCACCTCCCTCCTCCAGCGCCGCCTGCGCCTCGGCTACACCAGAGCGGCCCGCATGGTCGACATCCTCGAAGCCCGTGGCGTCGTCGGCCCCGGCGACGGCGCCAAGCCGCGCGAGGTGTATCTGAAGTGAGGCGTGCTTCTCGTGGAGCGCCGGCTTCAACCGGCCTGCTTCTCCTCTTCGCTTTCCGCGATCCACTTCCGCCCTTCCGGCGAATCGCGGAAAAGCACCACCGGCACGTTGCGCACCCCGACCCGGTTGCCGCGCCGCTCCTCCTTGCGCGAGATCACGATCAACTCGTCGCACTGGCTGAAAGCATACGGGATGTTGCCGCTCGACATCGAGAACATGCCCTGCAGGTCGAGCTCCGCCATCGCCTCGATGCAGTTCTGGATGCGCTCGCCGGACAGCTTCGAGAAGGCCTCGTCGATCGGAACCAGCGCCAGCGACGGCTCCTTGCGGCGGTTCTCGTGCCGGTTGTAGGCGTGCAGGTAGCTGGCGAGAATGGCGACGAAGTACGGGCTCTGGTTCTCGCCGCCGCTCATCTTGCCGCCCTGCTTGTCGACGCTGATCGACTTGCCGTCCGGATCGCGGATGTCGGTCACGGTGAGGTCGTAGTCGAAGTACTGGCGGTAGTCCAACAGCCGGGCCGCCTCCGGGCTGCTGGCATTCTGCACGAGGAGATTGAGGAAGCCCTTGAGGGCGTCCTGCAGCTCGCCGCCCATGCTGGCGAAAAACAGCTCGTCCTCGTGATGCAGCGCGTTGAGGTCGATCAGGTCGCGGTAGATCTTGTACTCCGGATTCGGCCGGCGCTCGATCTTGTAACGGTCGTGCCCGATCGGCCGCTTGAGCTGGTGGTTGAGCAGCGAGATGATGTTCTCGACGTTCTTCAGCGCCTGCTGCATCCGGCTGAGCACCTGGGTCCGGAACAGCGATTCCCAGCGCTTGCGCTCGGTCACCGACTTCTTCTCGTACTCGGGGATGTTGGCGTGTTCGATCTGCTGGAGCCGCGTCTCGTAGGGCGTGCTGTCCGCGCCGTCCTCGGGCAGGTCGTCGAACTTCGGCGCGAACGTCTTCTTGAAATCGAGCATCGCCACCTTGAGATCGCCGGTCGCCTCCTTCGCCGCGATCTCCGCCGCCGCGGCGGCCTTGCGGAACTCGTTGGCCAGCACGTCCGGCGCGGGCGTGTAGTCGGAGGCCTCCTTCTTCCAGGAAACGTAGCGCTCGTGATGCCGGTGGATGTCGATGCGGAGTTGCACCTTCGAGAACTCGTCCTCGCGCCGGCTGGCGGTCTCCACCAGCTGGGCCAGCAGCTTCTCGGTGTCCTGGATCTCGCGGATCCGGCCCTTGCGCAGGATCGACGTACGCTCGGCATCGTACGACGCGAGCCGCTCGGCCAGCGCCTCGATGTCGTCGCGGATGCGGTCGAACTCGTCGGTGGCGATGGCATCGAGCTGCTCCATCAGCTCGGCGTGCTGCTCCTGCTTTCCCGGAAGGTCCTCGATGCGGATCAGCTCCTTGATCACGTCCTCGTGCTCCGGGATGGCGCTGGCCCGTTCGCGGATCAGGCGCTCGACCTCCTGCTCGACCGGCTCCAGCCGCCGCAGCGAGGCCTCAATCTCGTCGAGCCGCTGCCGCTTGATTTCGAGCTGACGCTTGAGGCCTTCCTTCCCGATGAAGGGCGTCCCGTTGTACGGCGCGGGCCGTACCAAGGTCCCGGCGCGCTTGTGCAAGCCGTCGGCCGCGATGGCGGAGTGATGGCGGTCGAGCTGGGCCGGATCGCTCACCCGGACCATGTCGCCGAACAGCTCGTCGATGCAGGCCCGCGAGTCGTCATCGGTCGTTAGCAGCAACTCCGCCAGCGAGCCCTTCTTCGCCGCGGGCTTCGCGGCTCGGACCGCAGCGATGTCGATCAAGCGCTGCGCCCCGGCACTGGTCAGATCGGAAAGGGGCAGCTTCTTCAAAATGGCCGACGCCTCCGCGTAGTGAGTCTCCGCGACGAGCACGGCGAACTTCTCCTCGAACACCACCTCCGCGGCGGCGCGCCACGATTCGTCCATCACCTCGCAGACCTCGCGCAAGGCGCGCGGCGGCGTCTGGTTCGGCAGCAAGGACAATTGGGACTTCAGCGCGGCGAGCAAGGGCTGCGGGCCGGGCGAAACGCCGCGCTGGAGCAAATCGATCTGCGCCTGGAGCTCGGACTTCTCCGTGCGCAGGCGGCGCAGCTCCTCGCGGTCGCCGTCGAAGCGGCTGCGGATCGTCTTCACCGTTTCGTTCGCGGCTTCGGCCAGCAGGGACAGCGACGACGCGGTCTGCTCGCGCTCGCAGCTTTCGAGGAAGCCGATCGCGTTCTTCAGACGGGTGGTGTCGACGACCGGCTGGAGCGGCGCCTTGCCGACCTGTTCCATCCACGCGCGGGCGGACTTCAGCCGCTTGCCAAGGCCGCCGTCGAGCTTGCTCGCGCGGTCGCGGAGCTGCTCGATCTCGGCTTCCAGCTTCGTGAGATCGGCCACGAGCTTGTTGTAGAGCCGGCCGTCGGCGGACTCGTTGAGCAAGGCTTGCAAGCCCTCGCGCTTGCGCGTGCCGCTTTCCGTCAGCTCCGCGATCTCGGCCAGCCGCGCCTCGTCGGCCTGGTTGTCGACCTTCAGCCGCTCCAGGCGTTCGCGCGTTTGCTCCGCTTCTGCCGAGGCATGGACGTGTCCGAACTCCGCCGCGAGATACGTCGCCACCGCATGATCGCGCTCGGCCTCGCGCAGCTTCGCGGCGTGATCTCGGATCCGGGTCAGGCGGTCGAGCTGAGCCCTGAGGCTGGCAAGCTCGCGCTCGTAGGACTGGAAGTCGCGGAAGGACGACACGACGTCCTCGACCGGCACCGCCTCGGCGGGCAGCACGAACTGGCGGCAGAAGTCGTCGAAGCTCTTGAGGTTGGTGAACGACATCGCGCTCGGCAGCAGGCGCTGGAGCACGTCCTTGTTGAAGTTCAGGTGGCTCGGGTTCGCCATGTCGCGCAGGTATTCGCGCGGCGAGCTGAAGAGGCGGCCGCCCTTCGCATCGATCAGCTTCTTGAACGCGCCCAGCGGGCTCATCCGCGGCTTGCCGTCCTCGGATTCTGTCAGGAAGTCGGACTTCGCCAGCGAGGCGGGGCAGAAGAACGGCGTCGTCGTGCCGTCGTTCTCCGCGGCGGAGCGGAACTCGAAGCGCAGGCCCCAGGTCTCGACCCGCTTGCCGTCCGGCCAGGTGAACTCGGCGGCGATGTAGGTGGTGACGCCCTTGTCGTGGAAGTACTGTGTCTGCCCGTTCTCCTCGCGTTTCGTATCTAACAGGCAGTAGCCCTTGATCGTCCGGTCGCTCTTGCTGCCGGTGGCGGAGCGGTTGAAGTGATGGTGGGCGCGCTCCGGGCCGACCAGCACGAGCATGAGCAGGTCCATCAGGATCGACTTGCCGGAGCCGGTGACCCCGGCGAGCACGAGGTTGCCCTGCACGGGCAGCGAATCGCGGTAGCCGTACCAGTTCAGCGCGTGGAGTTGGGTGAGGCGGATGGCACGGCTCATGACGGTTCGTCTTCTTCGGGTTCGTCCTCGGTTTCTTCGAGCGCGTCGGGCCGGAAATTCGCGGCGGCTTCCTGCCACGCCGCAAGTTCGCGGAAGGGCAGCACGCGGCGGATGGCGGGCATGACTTCGATCCCCGTTTCCTCGAAGGGCTCGGCGTGGGTCAGGCGGATCAGGTTCAGCCGCGCGGCCTGCCGCAGGATCTCGCGCAGGCGGCCCTTCGGGATCGGCGCGGCGGCGTCGGGCAGCAACTGGTCGCGCAGCAGGTCGCCCAACTCGGCGACCGAAAGGAAGGCCTGGTCGGCACCCTCGTCGCGCCAGCGGATGTCGCCGGCATACCACAGCGCGAGCCAGACCAGGGTCTCGTCCTGTTTCAACCGCAGACGCAGGCCGGCGGCGCGCGGGATGGCCTGGATCAGGCGCTCCTCGTGGTGCACCGCGACGTCCAGGCCGTTGAGCGCGGCGATCTCGCGCAGCCAGTCGTCGTGCTGGCGCGCCCAGTGGTAGAGCGCGGCGCGGGGGGCATCGAGGCCGTTGATCGAACCGGTCGAAAGCAATTCCTGGAGCGCTTCCGACAGGCGGTCGCGGTCGCTTTCCGAAAGCGCGAGCAAGGTCGGCGCGGTCTCCGTGACAAAGGCGCTGGGTTCTTCGGTGCTCATTTCTTGATGATGGCGAACCGCTCGACGCGGACTTGGTGAAGCGTGTCGGTCGGCGGCGGGACGGATTCGTCGGCGACGCGGCGCGCCTCGATCCGGTAGCGCGCGTCGGGAGCTTCGGCGTGGAGCAGCAGCGCGATCAGATCCGCCGCGGAATGCCCGCCGCCGAGATCGAGCGCGTGGCTTTCGATGCGCTCGCCCTTGCCGCCGGGCAGCGACTGGATGAAGCGGTTCGCTCGCGCCACCGACAGCGTCTCGCGGATGGTCCGCTGCATGTCGTGGAGACCGGCGTCGCGGTCGCCGTCGGACACCGTGTCGTCGAAGGCGTCCTGCTCCATGGCCGGCCGGCGGTTCGGTGGCGAGTAGAGCGAGTCGAGCCCGCCGGGCAGCTTCACCGCCGGCAGCAGCAGGTCCGGCAACTCCGGCAGCGTGGCATTCGTCCGCTGGATCCGGCGGCCGGCGAGCAGGCGGTTGGCGGTCTCGAAGAAGGCCCTCAGTTCGGTGCGGCGCTCGCCGGTGACATCCTGCAAGTAGCGGAAGCGCGCCAGCGACCGCCGCGTGAAATCGGCGGTGCGGCGGTCGATCTCGTCGGCCATCGGCAGCACCCGCTCTAACAGGTCAATCAACTCCTCCAAGGCAGCTGCCACCCGTGCCCGCGCGCTTTCGGCGGAAAGATCCGGGTGGCGAAGCAGCACCTCGGTCTGCATGTCGGCCAGCGCCGCGGGGTCGTCCGCCAAGCGCTCGGTGATCCGGCGGACCGCGTCCGGCAGCCGCATCGGCAAGCGCGCCCGCACCAGCGCGGCGTAGCAGGAATGCGACATCTGCTCGGCGTAGTCGTCGAAGACCACCGAAAGGTTCCCCTGCAGCGTTTCCTCCTCGAGCTGCTTGCGGGTGAAGCGCTGCACCGATTTCTGCATGGAACGCAGCTCGTTGATGCCCTCGCGGACATTCGACAGGCAGTTCTCCACCGTCTGCCACGGGCGCTCGGAAAGTTCGACCTCGTTCGCGAGCATCGAGCACACGCCGGTCAGCTTGTCGGTGAAGACCGCCGCGTCCGGCCACGCGATCTTGCGCAACGCGGCCAGCAGGGTCGCGCCGTGGGCGTCGAAATGGATCATCCGCCGCCAGTCGCGCCGCGGCGGTTCTTCAAGCCAGTGGTTCCTGAGCAGGAATTCCAACAGCAGCCGCGCCCGCTCCCGGAGGTCGGCCGGCAGCGATTCCGCATCGGCCTCCTCGTCGAACTCGAAGCCCGGATGGCGCTCCAGGGTTTCCACGATGATCGCCAGCGCTTCGTCGCGGGCGATCCCGTCCGGGCGGTCGGTCGACTCGCGCTCGAGCGAGTCGAGCACGTCGACGTAGAATGGCGCGTTCCTCCCCGCCAGCACCCGGAAGAATCCGGGGCCCCGCGTTTCGCGGAACAAGGCGGTGGAGAGGAGGTCGGCAGGCATCTTCGGGAAGGGAGCGCCGGCTTCAGCCGGCATTCTGGATGGAGCGCTGGCTTTAGCCGGCATCTTCGTTCGCGGATTCTTCCAAGCCGGCTGAAGCCGGCGCTCCGTTTGGATCCCATCCGCAACCGGCGGAAGAGAAGCTCCAATCCTCAGGCTTGGCGCAGAGTCCTGCTTTCACCGGGTTCTCGCGAATGTAGATCCGGCAATCGTGAAAGTGATCCATGTCACGAACGAAGCGGTCGTAGTAGTCCCGTTGCCAGAATGGGCCGGATCTGCCGATCAAGCGGTTGATCTCGAACGCGCTCGTTCCTTTCCACGACTGGACGATGTCGGCCAGCACCGCCTCCCCTTCCAAGCGGAACAACACATGCACGTGGTTCGGCATGATGCACCAGTCGATCAGTCGATAGCTGGAAGCGTGCCCGGCGATCAGCTTCCCTTGAACGATCACGGCGCAGTCGGCACGCTTCAAATGGGATTCACCGTGCCCGGCATCTTCGTATTTTGAGATCCTGCGATGAATCTCCTTCTGCCTGGCGAGCTCATCCACTTCGATTTCCAATTCCTTCCTCCAGGCCTCGATCAGTCTCCCGGGCACCGAGTCACCCAAGCGGAAGGTTACCGCTTGAACGGAGCCCTCGAAATCCCAATGGGGCAGGTAACCTCGGGTGTAGATTCCCTTTCCCATGGGACTCCTTTCTCAGGGAGCGCCGGCTTTAGCCGGCATCTTCCTCGCTTCCCGATTCTTCCAAGCCGGCTGAAGCCGGCGCTCCATCGGAAGGCGCTCCATCAGGCGCATCGCCACCCGCATCCTCCCCATCCGGAATCACCAGCGAGATGTCCTGCAGCTTCTCGCCTTCCTTCAAGGTCAGCAGCTTCACCCCCTGCGCCACGCGGCCGGTCTCGCGGATCTCGCTGACGCGGATGCGGATGCTTTGGCCGGTGGAGGTCATGAGCATCAGCTCGTCCTGCTCGGTGACGGCGACGGCGTTGACGACCTTGCCGGTCTTCTCGGTGACATTGAGGGTCTTCACCCCGCGGCCGCCGCGGCGGAGGGCACGGTAGCTGGAGAATGCCGTGCGTTTGCCGAGACCGTTCTCCGAGGCTACGAGCAGCATCGATTCTTCCGAGACGATCGCCATGCCGACCACGTAGTCGTCCTTGCGCATCCGGATGCCGGTGACCCCGGCGGTCGCGCGGCCTTGCGGGCGGATCTGCGGCTTGCCTTCATCCTCGGCGGCATCTTCCTCGCCGGAATCTTCTTCGACGGGCTCCTCGCCTTCGGCAGGTTCGCCCTGGGGCTTCTTGTAAACGCCTTCGGTGAACTTGATGCTCATGCCATCGCGGGTGACGAGGACGATCTCGTCCTCACCGCTGGTGAGGTTCACGCCGATCAGGTCGTTGCCTTCCTCCAGGTTGATGGCGGTCAGGCCGGCCTTGCGGTAGTTGCGGAATTCGTTGAGGTCGGTCTTCTTCACCTTGCCGTTGCGGGTGGCGAAGAACACGTAGCCTGCCCCCTCGCGGAAGGTGTTGTCGTTGCCATTCTCGTCGGTGCTGCGCTCGAGGCGGAGCAAGGCGGCGATCTTCTCGTCGGGCTTAAGGTCGAGCACGTTCTTGATGCTGCGCCCGGTCGAAGTGCGGGAGCCTTCGGGCAGCTCGTACACCCGCTCGACGTAAACGCGCCCGGTGTTGGTGAAGAACATCAGGTAGTCGTGGGCCTGGACGGAGAACAGGTGCTCGACGAAGTCGTCGGCCTGGTCCTTGCCG
Organism: Verrucomicrobiaceae bacterium; assembly: GCA_027491155.1. Classification (GTDB taxonomy): domain Bacteria; phylum Verrucomicrobiota; class Verrucomicrobiia; order Verrucomicrobiales; family Akkermansiaceae; genus Haloferula. Next base: position 23,678 of record JAIXWR010000030.1, on the reverse strand, counting down.
CTCGCCTTGGTCTCCATGCCTTTCAGGCCCTTGCCGCCGCGGCCTTGCAGGCGGTATTCGCTGGCCGGAGTGCGCTTGATGTAGCCGCGGTGGGAAAGCGTCACGATCATCGCGTCGTTGGCGATGAGTTCCTCCATCGCGATCTCGCCGGCCTCGGCGAGGATCGGGCACTTGCGCGGGGTCGCGTGCTTTTCCTTCAGGGCGCGGAGCTCGTCCTTGATGATGGTGAGCACCCGTTCCTCGCGGGCCAGGATGTCGAGCAAGTCCTTGATGGTCTCCAGGATCTCGTCGTACTCGCCCTTCACCTTGTCGCGTTCGAGACCGGTGAGCTGGTAGAGGCGGAGTTCCAGGATCGCGTTGACCTGGCGCTCGCTGAAAACATAACGGTCGCCCTGCACCGCCGCCTGCGAGCGGATCAGGATGCCGAGTCCTTCCGCGGTGGCGGTGGAAAACTGGTAGGCGGCCAGCCGTTCGCGGGCCTCGTCGCGGTTCTTCGAGTCGCGGATGATCTTGATGAAGTCGTCGAGGTGGCCGAGCGCGAGCAGGAAGGCCTCGAGCAGTTCGGCACGCTCCTCGGCCTTGCCGAGCAGGAAACGCGTGCGCCGGATGACGACCTCGCGGCGGTGCTCGATGTAGGCGTCGATCGCCTCCTTGAGCGAAAGCTGCTTCGGCCGGTTCTTGTGGATCGCCAGCATGTTCACGCTGAACGAGGTCTCCAGCGCGGTGAGCTTGAAGAGCTGGGCGACCACGACCTGCGGGCGGGCGTCGCGCTTGAGCTCGATTTCAATGCGGGTCTCTTCGTCGGAGAGGTCGCGCATGCCGGAAATGCCGGTCAGGGTCTTCTCGTTGACCAGTTCGGCGATGCGCTCCTGGAGCACGGCGCGGTTCACGCCGTAGGGCACCTCGCGGATGACGATGAGCGATTTGCCGCCTTCGTTCTCCTCGATCTCGACCTTGCCGCGGAGGCGCATCGAGCCACGGCCGGTGCGGAAATACTCCTCGATCCCGCGGATGCCGCGGATCTCGCAGGACACCGGGAAGTCCGGGCCCTTGATGTGCTGCATCAGCTGGGGAAGCGTGATCTCCGGGTTGTCGATCTGCGCGCAGATGCCGTCGATGACTTCGCCCAGGTTGTGCGGCGCGAGGTTGGTGGCCATGCCGACCGCGATGCCGGTGCCGCCGTTGACCAGGAAGTTCGGGAAGGCGGAAGGCAGCACGGAGGGTTCCTCCTGCGAGCCGTCGTAGTTCGGCTGGAAGTCGACGGTGTCCTTGTCGAGGTCTTCCATCATCGCCATGCCGAGGTGGTGCAGGCGGGCCTCGGTGTAACGCATCGACGCCGCGGCGTCGCCTTCGACCGAGCCAAAGTTGCCCTGGCCGTCGACCAGCATCTCGCGCATCGACCAGGGCTGGCCCATGTTGACGAGGGTCGTGTAGATCGATTGGTCGCCGTGCGGGTGGTAGTTGCCCATCGTTTCACCGACGATCTTGGCGCACTTCACGTGGGCCTTGCCGGGCGTCACGCCGAGCTGGCGCATCGCGTAGAGCACGCGGCGCTGGGAGGGCTTGAGCCCGTCGCGGACGTCGGGCAGGGCACGCGAGATGATGACCGACATCGAGTACTCCAGGAAGGAGTTCGACAGTTCCTCGGCGACGTTGATGGGCTTGATGGAATCCTGGGACATGGAAAGGGATGGGATCAGTGATCAGACGCGATCATGGGCGATCCGGGAAGGATCAGACGTCGAGGTTGCGCACGTTCAGCGCGTTGTCTTCGATGAAGCGTTTCCGGGGCTCGACGATGTCGCCCATGAGGACGTCGAACATCTTGTCGGCCTCGACCGCGTTGTCCTCGTCGAGGCGGACGCGGAGGAACTGGCGGGTCTCCGGGTCCATGGTGGTTTCGAAGAGCTGCTTGGCGTTCATTTCACCGAGACCCTTGAAGCGTTTGATCTGGACGCCGCGGCTCGCGATTTCCAGCACCCGGACCAGCACTTCCGGCAGCGAGAAGACCGGAAGGATCTTCTGCTTGTCGCCGTCGCCTTCGAGCAGTTCGAAGAGCGGCGTGTCGTCGTCGGAGAACTTCGCGGTGTCGATCCCGCACTCGTTGAGCCGCGAGAAGATCCGGGCGATGGCGTGGGACTCGTGGAGTTCGTGGAGGTTCGCCCGGCGCGAAGGGCCGCTGTGGGTGGCGAGCTCCTCGTCGCGGAGCTGCTCGTCGAAGAGGCGCAGGTCGCGGTTGGCGGCGGCGTAGTCGCGGAGCTCATTCTCGTCGGCGAAGTAGAGCACCGACTCGTCGTTGCCGATGCGGACGCGCACCATGTATTCCGGCAGCCGGCCGTCGCGGCGGGCGGCAAGGTAGTCCTTGAAGCGGCCGCCGTTGCCCTCGATCGAGGTCGAGTAGCGGGACAGCGCCGAGAGGTTCTCCAGGATCACCTTGAGCTCCTCCGGCGAGAATCGGCGGGACTGGTCGTGGGTGCGGAGTTCCACCTCGCTGGACCCGAGTTCGATCAGGATCTTGTTGAGCTGCTCGTTGTCCTGGACGTATTCGGAGCGCTTCTTGCGGGTCACCAGATAAAGCGGCGGCTGCGCGATGTAGAGGTAGCCGCGCTTCACCAGCTCCGGCATGTGACGGCAGAAGAAGGTCAGCAGCAGGGTGCGGATGTGGGAGCCGTCGACGTCGGCATCGGTCATGATGACCACCTTGTGGTAGCGGACTTTCTCAATGTTGAAGGAGCCGTCCTGGTCGCCGTCGCCGATGCCCGCGCCGATGGCGGTGATCAGGTTCTGGATTTCCTTGTTCTGCAGCGCGCGGTGGAGGCGGGCCTTCTCGACGTTGATGAGCTTGCCGCGGAGTGGGAGGATCGCCTGGGTCCGCCGGTCGCGGCCCTGCTTGGCGGAGCCACCTGCGGAGTCACCTTCGACGATGTAGAGCTCGGACTTCGCGGGGTCGCGCTCGGAGCAGTCGGCCAGCTTGCCGGGCAGCCCGCCGCCGGAAAGCGCGGACTTGCGGACCGTCTCGCGGGCCTTGCGGGCCGCCTCGCGGGCGCGGGCGGCGTTGAGCGACTTCTCGATGATGCGCTTGGCGATCGCCGGGTTCTCGTCGAAGTACTGGACCAGGCCTTCGTAGACGATCGACGACACCACGCCTTCGATCTCCGAATTCACCAGCTTGCCCTTGGTCTGCGAGGAGAAGCGCGGGCTCGGCATCTTGACCGAGATCACGCAGACGAGGCCCTCGCGGACGTCGTCGCCGGTGAGCGCCACGTCCTTTTCCTTCAGGATCTTGTTGGCCTTCGCGTACTGGTTGATCCCGCGGGTCAGCGCGGTGCGGAAGCCGGTCAGGTGGGTGCCGCCATCGGCGTTGGGGATCGAGTTGGCGAAGCAGAGGATCTGGTCGTTGTAGGAGTCGTTGTACTGGAAGACGACGTCGGCGAAGACGTCCTCCTGCGACTGCTTGCCGTCGTAATCGATCTCGATCTGCCGCTTGCCGTTGAGCACCACCGGCTCGTCGTGGACCAGCGTCTTGTTCTCGCCGAGCTGGCGGACGAACTCGACGATGCCCTCCTTGTAGAAGAAGGTCGCCTTCTTGGCGGACTCGGGGCGCTCGTCTTCGAGGTCGATGGTCAGGCCGGGATTGAGGAAAGCCAGTTCGCGGAGGCGGGTGGCCAGGCGGTCGAACTTGAACTCGATGGTATCGACGAAAATCGTCGCGTCGGGGAAGAAGGTGATCGTGGTGCCGGTGCGCTTTTCATCGACCTCGCCGACCACGTGGAGCGGCTGCGTCGTCCGGCCGCGCTCGAAGCCGATCGCGTGGACCTTGCCGTTGCGGTAGACCTCCGCCTTGAACCAGTCGGACAGCGCGTTGACGCACTTGGCACCGACGCCGTGGAGGCCGCCGGAGTACTTGTAGGCGCCCTGGCCGAACTTGCCGCCGGCGTGAAGATTCGTCAGCACCAGCTCCACCGCGGGGATGCCGAACTTCGGGTGGATGTCGACCGGGATGCCGCGGCCGTTGTCGCTCACGGAAATCGAGCCGTCGACATGGATGGAGAGCTTGATGCGGCTGCAATAGCCGGCGAGATGCTCGTCGATCGAGTTGTCGAGAACCTCGAACACGCAGTGGTGGAGACCCCGTTCGTCGGGGTCGCCGATGTACATCCCGGGCCGCTTGCGGACGGCCTCCAAGCCTTCGAGTTTGTCGATCTGCGCGGCGTCGTACGCCTGCTCTCCGCTGACGTTGGTTTCGGCCTTTTCAGGCTCCTGATGCTCTTCGGACATGGGCGCGCAAAAGGTCTGAAATGCAGGCCGTGGAGACAAGGCCGATTGTTGAAAATCGGGCATCCCCACCGGGCCTCAGGCACCCGCGCAATCCACTGATCTCCAGTCAATTGAAGAAAACCCGAAAAACCGCTCAATCGAGGGCCAGACAGGTCCTTTGCCAACCCAGGAGAACATCGGCGGGATTCACCTCGCCGTCGGCGATCGACTCGATGATCGAGCGCGGGGCAATCAACGAAGCGTCGATATCAAGCCGTGCCGCGGTGGTGTCCCGAACCGAGATCAAGCGGGCGACCCTGGCATCGAATTCCGAATCCCGGCGGCGGCGCAGTCCCCTTGGTTTCTCGGGCCAGGACTCCGGCGGAAGGGCGCGGGCGGCTTCGAGGACTTCGGTCAGCCGCTTGCGGCGCTCCGGCCGGTAGTGCGGCGGGATCTCGATCCGCTTCCCGGCGGCAAGGGACAAACTCCAGTCGATCAACTGGCGGTTCGTGACCACCATGAACGAGGGCCTGTCCCAGGAAGCCGCTTCGGCATCCCGCCATTCCCACAGACACTTGAGGTAGTTCAGACCTTGCCGGTCGAGGCGGCCGGAACCCTGGATCCGCCACGGTTCTCCGCGCGTCTCGTCGCGGTCCAGCACCTTGGTCCGGGCCGCTTCGCAACTCTCGATGAACCAATCGTAGCGATCCTTGGCCCGCAATTCCTCGGAGATCCGCTCGCCCATCGGCAGCAGGTAGCGGACGTCGTTGAGGGCATACTCCATCATCTTCGGCGAAAGGGGCCGCTTGCCCCAATCCGCCTTCTGGGAGGTCTTCGAAAGCACGACGCCGAAATAGAGTTCGACGAGGTCCGCCAGGCCGAAGCGCCTCACGCCGAGCAGGCGCGCCCCGATCTGGGTGTCGAAGACGGCCGGCGGCAGGGCGCCGAAACTGCGGCGCAGCATCGTCATGTCGTAATCCGCACCATGCATCCAAACCGGTCGCGACCCGAGGAACTCGCCCAGAGGTGCCAGATCCCCGATCTCCAGCGGATCGATCAGGACGTTCTCCTCCTCGCAGGAGAACTGCACGAGGCAAAGGGACTCGCGGTAGCGGTGCAGGCTGTCCGCCTCGGTATCGATGGCACAAACCGACCCCGCAGCCGGACGGGAAAGCAAGGAAACGAGTTCTTGCGAACTTCGGACCAGAGAGGGGGATGACATCGTCCTGAAGGTGGCCTGGTAGACCGAGGTAGGCCGGCGGCGGGAGTGGAAAGAATGGGTCGGAAGAAATCGCGCACCGGAAGGAAGCTCCGGCCGGTGCGCCGCCGCGCGGGCTAGGCCTTCATCACTTCAAGGTAAGCGCGGTCACCAGCACGCGGATCGAAGGAAGCGGATCCGCCGGATTGGCCACCGGGTTGACGCTCCGGAGAACGACATAGTCGTGCGGGAGGTCCAGCAACTGGCCGCCCAGGCTGACCTGCTCGATTTCCTGCGTCTCGGTGATCGTCCATTGGGAGCCCGGCTTGATCGCACGGTACTTGGGCTTGCTCTTCGAGGTGTCGAGGATCGCGAACACGTAGCGCAGGCTGGTGCCGCTCAAGGAACGACGGGAGGCCCTGACCACGATGTGATTGTTCGCATCAAGACTCACCACGGGAAGGAGCGGCTTGATCGCAGGATTGTTGGCGGCCGGGGTTCCAAAGCCGAGCTCTTCCGGCACGAAGCCTTCGGCGACAAGCAGCTCGCGGGTGGGCCACTCGAAGGCAAACTCGTCGACGTTCGTCATCCCGTCGCGGTCCACATCGGAGGACGGCTTGAGATCTTCCTTGGTGCTGCCGATCGGGAAGGTGATCTGGGCGAAGCCGTTGTAGCTGTCCACCATCCGCACGTTGGCGCGGAACTGGCGGGTGGAGGTATCGAAGGCAACGCCGTTGCTCGGCAGGAAGCGCTGGTAATCGACGCTCATCACGCCCTCGACGCCGACGTCGAAAAAGTAGGGAGGCAGGGTGTATTCCTGCACGGTGGCATCGGCCAGCAGCACCCGCGTCAGAGGAACGGTCGGCGGGAAAATGATGGTGTCTTCCTCCGCGCTGAGGATCGAAAAGAACATCCGGTCGTTGGGGCGGATGTTCGAACGGTCGTTGCCGGTCCAGGTAATCTGGTTGATGAGGCGGGGGTCGAGCTGGTAGTATTCACCATTCCAAGTGCCGCTGGTGAAACGGAAACCGGCATTGCTCCGGCTGGCGCCGTCGAGAGCCTCCACGATGGGCGTGAGGGTCACCGGGATGGCCACGGGGGTCAGCTCCGGGTTATTGAGGCGCGGGAAGGTGAAGATGTATTGGCCGTTGACCAGTTCTTCCCGCATCTTCTTCGCCGCGGCCGCGGGGGCTGCAACCGATCCGGGCACGGTATCGCTGCTGATCGGGGCGGGCAGGCCGAACCCGATGGCGGTTCCGGCCTGGACACTGATGCTGAGGGTCGGGTCGTTGCCGTTCGGCTCGAGCTCCGTGAGGACGATGTTCACGCCGCCGCCTCCCACCGCGTAGAAATCCGTGATCTCCGGGACGGCCGCGAGTTCCTCGCGGATCTTGTCGACGAGATCCACCCCGAAATCGCCGGCCAGAACGGGGACCGGGATGGCCAGCGGCGAGCCCACGATATCGGCTCCCGTCACCACCACGTTGAGATCACCGCCGGTCTGGATGAGCGCCTGCACGACGGCGGTTTCCACCTGGGCGATGGAACCGTAGGGCAGGGTCAGCTCGTAGCGCGACCAGTCATACTGGGTGACCGCCGGGGTGGAGATGTTGTAGAACGTCACGATCGAGTCGTCGCGGAAGTTCGAGAGCGGACGAGGAAGCTTGGAAGCCGGGGCCGAGAACAGCTGGACGAGATCGGGCCGGGACGGCTCGACCACGGCGGCTGGGACGACACTCACGACGGACCAGTATTGGTTATCATCGCGGATCCCGTCGCGGTCCACGTCGCCCTGGGCGATGAAGCCGGTCGCCCCGAGCGGGCAAGGCGGCAGATCGCTGGGAGGAAAGAAGACAGGCTGGGGATCGACCACGCAGGCACCGTCGAGATAAACCTGGCCGTCGCTGAGAAGGAGATTGAGTTGGCCGGCGTCGAAATCCAGACGGAACGCGCTGCGCTGGTAAAAGCGCTTGTCCACGGAGAGCGTCATGAAGATTTCCTGCGCCTGGGCCGTGGCCAACGTGAGAAGGGAGGCGACCGTCGCAGCAATTCGGTGGGTTTCCATGGCCGAACCCTTCCGCCTGCCCCCCGGTTTGACAAGCAGATTTCTCCGCTGTCACAAGCTCCGCGGGATGTTTTCAGCGGCGCGCCCGGCTCCCCGGAATCCAAGGCGCTACAAGGTCCATACAATGAATTTCAACGCAGTCCGCGAAGCAGCAATTCCGCGTTGGTCTTGGTCGAACGGAGGTTCTTCAGGAGGGTCTCGATCGCGTCGCCGACCGGCAACTGCGCGAGCTGGCGGCGGAGGTCCAGGACCTTGACGAACTCGTCGGGGTGGTACAGACGCTCGTCGTTGCGGGTGCCGCTCTGGGGAATGTGGATCGCCGGGAAAACGCGCCGCTCGGCGAGCTCGCGGTCGAGCCGGACTTCCATGTTGCCGGTGCCCTTGAACTCCTCGAAAATCACGTCGTCCATGCGGCTTTCGGTCTCGATCAGCGCCGTGGCGAGGATGGTCAGGCTGCCGCCTTCCTCGACGTTGCGGGCATTGCCGAAGAACTTGCGCGACTTCTGCAGAGCCACCGGGCTGACGCCGCCGCTGCCGATCGGGCCGCCCTGCGACGCCGAGTTGTGGCCGCGGGCCAGACGGGTCAGGCTGTCCAGCAGCAGCACCACGTCCTTGCCCTGCTCGACCAGCCGCCGGGCGCGTTCGATGACCAGATCCGCGACCTGGGCATGGCGCTTCGGCGCCTCGTCGAAAGTGGAAGCATACACCGTCGTGCCGACGGTTTCCTCGAAGTCGGTGACTTCCTCGGGCCGCTCGTCGAGCAGCACCACGATCAATTCGACCTCCGGATGATTGCGGCGGATCGCCTTGGCGATCTGCTTGAGCAGGATGGTCTTGCCACCCCGCGGCGGGGCGACGATCAGGCCGCGCTGGCCCTTGCCGAGCGGCGCGACCAGATCCAGCACCCGCACCGGCACGGCGTCGGGCCCCTCCCCTTCCAGCACGATCCGGCGGTCGGGGAAAAGCGGGGTCAACTTGTCGAAATCCTTGGGTGCCTTGAACTCGGCAGCGGGCACGCCTTCGATCTCGAGGATCTCGACGGCGGAAAGGTATTTGTCCCGGTCGCGCGGTGCACGGATCCGCACTTTCACGCGGTGCCCGGCGCGCAGGCCGTGGTCGCGGAGCAGGTGGCCGTTCAGGTAGAGGTCGTCGGGGGAAGTCCGGAAGCTGCGGGCGGGGTCGCGCAGCATGGCGTAGTTCTCCTTGGCCTGCTCGAGGATCCCCTCGCCCACCAGCACCGCGCCCTCGTTGGCGTAGAAGCTCAGGAGTTCGAAGACCAGCTGGGACTTCGGCACCCCGGCGCTGATCCGGGCGGGGACGGCCTCGGCCATCGAAAGGAGTTCCGCCAGCGGCTTGAGGCGGAAGGCGTTGATGTCGATGGTCTGCGGCACGGGTGCGGCTTCCTGCACGGCGTTGGCGGCAGGGGTTTCAGGGAGGTCGGCGTGTTCGCTCATGATGGCGTGGGAATGGAGGAAGCGCTGCAACTGCGCTTCGAGAACGGTGGTCGGTCCTTCGTTCCAAAAGACATGGTCGGCCCGGCGGATTTTCTCTTCCTGGGGCATCTGGGCCGCGAGGATGGCCCCGGCGGTGGTGGCGTCCATGCCGCTCCGGTCGAGGAGACGCTTGCGGCGGGTGGGGAGTCCGGCGGCAACCAGGAGATTGCCTTCCTGCCCGAAGTCGAAATCGTTTTCGAAGAGGAGCGGGATGTCCGCCACGAACAAGGACACCGGCAGTGTGCGGGCGGAGGCCAAAGATTCAAGACATTCCTCGCGGACCCGGGGATGGAGAATGGCCTCCAGATCCCGGCGCGCGGCATCGTCCCCGAACACCCGTCCGCGGAGCAGCGCGCGGTCGACCCCGCCGGCGGCATCGATCACCCCGGGGCCGAAACGGTCCGCCACCGCCGCCGCGACTTCCGGAGACGTGGCGAGCAAACGGTGGACGCAGGCATCGGCGTCGAAGATCACCACCCCGCGGGCGATCCGACGGAGGATCGCGCAGGCCGTCGATTTGCCGCTGGCAATGCCGCCACTGAGACCGAAGACGCGCATGGCCCGAGCTTGGGACGCGGATTCCTCGGCCCGCAACCTTGAAAATCGAGGACAGGGCGGGCGAGAAAGCCCCCCCCGGGAGCGCCGGTCTGCGACCGGCTGAACGGTCACTTGAGACTGGCTTGTTCGTGCACTTGGCCGTTGTTCAAGCAGGCGCCGCATCGGGTTCGGGCCGACGGGGTGAGGTCAGCTGCCGGCGACCATTCGGCCGGTCGCAGACCGGCGGTCCGGGGGGCTGCCGTATCCAAACAAAGCGGGCGGAAGGTTGCCCTTCCGCCCGCGATGAATCTTGAAGCAGCGCGCTGCCGATTACTCGGCGGGAGGCGGCGGGAGCACGTCACCGGTGGGGAGCGCTCCGGCATCGCCGACTCCGTCGACGGCAGGCATCGAATCCGCCCCGCGGAGCGGGCGACCCGTGGCGTCGATGATCTGGGCGGTGACGAAGATGATCAGGTTGCTCTTGATCCGGTTCTCGGCCTTGGTCTGGAAAAGGCGGCCGACGATCGGGATGTCCCCGAGGACCGGCACCTTGTCTTCGACCGTCTGCACGTCCTCGCGCATCAGGCCACCGACCGCGACGGTGTAGCCGTCGTAGATGGTCAGTGCCGTGGTCACGCGGCGGCTGGAGAACACCGGCATCTCGATCCGGTTTTCCGTGATGGTCACGGTCGTCGGGTTGCCGAGGAAGTCGGTGGCAGGCGATTGGATCGGGCTGCCGTAGTTCACGAAGCCTTCGAACTCGACGATGTCGGGCGCGAAACGGAGGTCGATGACGAAGTCGTTGCCACCGATGGTCGGCTCGATCTCGAGGGTGACACCCGTGTTGCGGGTCTCGAACGAGGTCGGGGTCGCCGGGGTCACGGGGAAGATCCCCGCGTTGCCGCCGAGGCCGCCGTCGAGGCCGCCTCCCTGACCGCCGCCGATCGAGTTCGGCAGTTCGGGGGGCTCGTATTCGGTCGGGTAGATGAATTCGCGGATGATCTCGATCAGCGCCTTTTCACCGGAACGGGCGGTGATGCTGGGCGCGGTCATGAGGTCGGTGCCCTTCTTCTGGGCGAGTCCGCGCATGATCATCTGCACCTGGCCGTCGGAGAACAGACCGGTGAGGGCCGCGATGCCCGGTGCCGGATTGGCCCTCTGGGCGGTGCGGGACGGATTGTTAAGGACCGCATCGATGTTGTTGCGGTTGATGGCACCGTCGCCGCTGCGGGTGCCGGCGGTGACGATGTCGGTCACGGGGACGGCGGGGGCCGCCGGAACCCCGGGCAGGTTCACCCCGGCCACGGTGCCGATGAAGTCGGCATTCGTGCGGACCTGGCCGCTGCCGACCGTGCCGCCGCCGAGGAAGACCTGGTTGGCGGAAAGACCGAAGGGCGAAACGATCCAGTCGAAGCCGAGCTCGTCGGTGTTCTCCTGGGAGATTTCGACGAACTTGGTCGAGATCTTGACCTGCTTCGGCGAGTCACCCGTGACGTTCTCGACGATCTGCTCGATCAGGTCGAGGTTGGTCGGGGTGTTGCGCACCAGAAGGGTCGAGCTGCCGGCGAAGAACTTGGCCGAGGCCCCTTCCGGGAACTTCACGCCGTTGTCCTTGAGGAGCTCGGTCTCGTTCTTGCGGGGAGCAAGGGCACCGCCGCCGCCGCCGGCGTCTTCGGCGAAGGGGTCGTCGCCGCCTTCATCGCCGCCGCCACCGCCGCCGCCGCCCAGCTTGCTGAGGAAGTCCGGCGGGACGCGGAAGCTGCGGGTGAAGAGGTCTTCGTCGGTCTCGGTCGCGGGGACCAGGGTCACGGCGAACTCGTCGACCTTGTAGCGGAGCTTGGTCTGCTCGCAGATGTACTTGAGCGCCTCGGCCAGCGGCACGTTGCGCAGGCGGAGCTCCTTGATGCGGAGCGCGCCGGGATCCTGGGCGGCACCGAGGCCACCCGCGGCGTCGGCATCGAGGCCGGCATCGCCGCCACCGCCGGTGCGGGGCTTGCGGATCACGAAGTTGATGCCCTTGCGGTTGGGATCCAGCTCGCCGACATCCAGTTCGATGGAGCGGAGGCGGAGGAAGTCCACGGCTTCTTCGACCGAGGTGTCCTCGAAGTCGATCACCGGGATGACGATCGTCTTCAGCTTGTTGAGGATGTAGGTGGCACCGCCCTGGATTCCTTCGGGCTGGGTGTCAGGGCCGATCTCATCGGTGATGAGCGGCGGGACGGACATTTCCCAGGCGCGGTCCACTTCGGCGAGGAGGTGGGCGCGGGTGTGGTCGTAGGCGGCGCGGTAGTAATCGGCACGGGCCTGGGCGACCTGTTCCATACCGCGGCGGGCGGCCTTGTTGTAGGGGTCGATCCGGAGGACTTCCTCGTAAACGCGGTTCGCTTCGTCGTATTTGCCGAGGTTGTAGTGGCCTTCGGCGGTGTAGAGCTTGCGGCGGACCTCGTCGACGTTCTGGGTGTGCTCGAAGGTCAGCGCGGGGTTGGTGCGGATCGGATCGTCGAGGTATTCGTTGAGGCGGTTCGCATCGGCGTTGTTGGCATCGACGGCCAGCACGTCGGCGGCGAGGGCGCGTGCTTCCTCGTACTTGCCGACCTTGCGGTAGCTTTCACCAAGGGCGGTCGAGGCATCGGCCAGCACCTGGGTCAGGTAGGTGCGGCGGTCCTGGACCATCGGCGCATCGGGGAGCACCTGAAGGGCCTCCTTGTACTTGTCCACGGCCTTCTTGTAGTCGCCCTTGGCGTAGGCTTCGCGGCCTTCGTCGCGGAGCGAATCGGATTGGGCAACCGCGTTCTGACGGCGGAGCATTTCCTTCTGGGCGAGGCCGCTGTAGCTGCCGCCGCCGGAAACTCCTTCACCGGCGTTGGCGACTGTCAGGGTGACCGGCATCACGGCGGCCACGGCCAGGAGGGTCGCGACGGTGCTGCGGGTACGATGCGTTGGCGTTTTTTGCATGGTTGGGGCTGTGTTCTGCCGGGCGGACCGGCGGTTGGGAAGCGATTTTTTCAAGAACGGTTTGATTTCGGGTTAGGGTGTGCCGCCCTTCTTGATCTCCTGGGTCTGGGTCGCGCCGCTGGCGTCCTTGTATTCGACCTCGATCGATTCGGGGGTGACTTTCTTCAGCATGTAGTTCTTCTCGGGGGCATCCGGCGGGATGGCGAAGGCGGTGCGCTCCTCGACCTTGAATTCCTGACCCTCGTAACCGATGGCCTGGAGTTCGAGCACCGCGGTGCGGTCGTAGTAGGAGGAAGCGTCGATCTGGGCGTTCGGAAGACCGTACTGGGACTCGTACTTCTCACCCTTCTTGTTCTCCTTGAGGTCCTCATACTGGGCAAAACGCACCATCTGGGTCAGCTTGGTCCGCTCGCTGGTGACCTCCTTCTCGATGATGCCGGTGAACTTGAAACGTCCCGCCATGGCACCGTCCTTGAAGAAGGTGTCCCCGGGCTGGATCATCTCGAGTGCCGAGATCTTGTTGTCGAAGTCCTTCTTTGCGGGGTCGCGCCCGAGGAGCTTGGGAGCCCACTTGCCCTCGGATTCGAAGCCGAACTGGACATACCACTGGACGGATTCATCCTTGAGGTAAGCCAGCTTGTTGATGAGCGCCGGAACGCTCTTGGCATTGGTCGGGCTGGTCTTGGCTTCGAATTCCTCGAGATTGGAGAAGCCGTCCTTGTCATCATCGCGCGCGGGCGAGTTGGCGTAGGTTGGATCCGCACCGGTCTCGATCCACCATTTGTTGGGGATCGGGGGATGCACGGGATCACCGCCCCGGATGTCGACCGGCTCGTTCGGATTGTTCTTGTCCGCGAACAGGCGGATGCCGACGAACTGGTCGATCGGGTTGCCGTTGGCATCGGGCGAAGGCTCGAGGACGCGGTTCAACTTCAGCGAGCTGATGGCGGCGGCGGTGGCCTCGGCCTCGGGGACGCCGACGTCGTTCTTCGGAGAGCCCGCGGGGGGGGGCGGGAAATCCTCGGCGACGCCGCTGGATTTCATGAAGCCCAGGGCGGCGAATCCGACGGCAGCGACGCCGGCGACGCCGAGCAGGGTCTTTTCAAAGTTCTTGGGAAGCTTGGACATGGTGGTATCGGGTTGGGCACCTTCCGGGATCAGGGAGCCTACTTGGTTTCGGGCTCGAGGAACTGGAGAACGTCGATGCGGAGGAAGACGTTGATCTTTTCCGCGCCGAGGACGTCCTGGAGGATCTTCTCGTCGCTGGCCGCCTCGGGTTCCTCCGCGGGAGCCTCATCGGCGGGAGCCTCGCCTTCGGCCGGCTTGTCGCCTTCGGCCGGGGCTTCTTCCTCGCCGGGCAGGACGAACCCGCCGGCACCGCCGAAGGGATCGCCGCCACCGCCACCTTCCGGGGCGGCTTCCTCTTCCTTCTTGAAGTTTCCGTCGGCCGCGGTCGGGGCCGTCTGCTTCTCGTTGGTCACGCGGATCGAGCGGACGACGAAGTAATACTTCCCGGAGTCGTCGAGCGACGAAAGGAAGCTGCGGAGCGAGGCCTCGTTGCCGTAGAACGAGATCTCCAGCGGCAGGGCGCGGTAGGTCTTGCCCTTCGGGTCGAAGGTCTTGCCGCTTTCCTCTTCCAGGGGCGGGCGGTGGATGTTGAGCAGCTTGGCGGGGGCCGCGGCGGCAAGCTTGGTCATCAGCTCGCGGGCGGCCTCCATCTGGTAGGTCAGGATGCCGGTGGCTTCCTTGCGCGCGGGCGAGTTCGTGAAGGTCTCGTAGCCGAGGAAGAATTCCCCCGGGACTTCGGTACCGGCGTCGGCAAAGGCCTTGGCGATCTCTTCCTTGCCCTTGGCGAGGTTCTCGGTGAAGGCGTCGGGCTCGATGTTCGGCGGGGTCGGCGCGGCGAAGGGCTTGAAGAGGCCCTGGAGTTCCTGGACGGATTCCTCGAACTCCTGGACCGCCTTCTTCTTGCCGGCACGGTTGTCGTCGTCAGGGTAGAGGCTGCCGCCCTTCATCGAGGAAACGGCGGCCGCGGCGGTCGCGTATTCCTCCTTGGCCTGGTTGTACTTCTTACCGGCCGAGAGGCCCCAGGCGACAAGGCCCGCGGCGGCGACGGCGGTGATGCCGCCGAGACCGGCGGCGAAACGGTTTTCCTGGATCCAGCTCATGGTCGAGGTTCTTGGGAAAGGGTTGGTGGAATCACTTGATGGGGACCTCGCGGGAAAGCGGGATGACGAGTTCGAAGGGGGCGGCGAAGTCTTCCTCCGCCGGGTCCGCCTGGAGCGCCTTGACGATCTCCTTCTCCTGCAACTCGACCGGCTCCTTGGCCTTCTTGCCCTGCTCGTCGACCGGATAGCCGGTGAAGGAGAAGTGCTCGGGCTTGGCGCGGAGGCGCTTCAGGAGATCGAGGACGATGTTGCTGTTGCGGTCGTTGGCGCGCCAGAAGCCCTTGATCCGGATGGCATTGGCCGTGGGGACGGGCTCGGCGACCGGAGGCTTGGCGCGGGACCCGCGGGCGGGCGGCGGGACATCCACCTTGATCGCCTCGAGTCCGGAGGTGCCGTACTGGGCCGAAGCGAATTCGCTGCGGACCACGGCGCGGCCGGCCTTGGACTTCTCGGCACCGCCGAAGGGATCGTAGTTGTGGAGCGGCTCGAAGTCGTAGATCCACACGGCATCACTGGCGAAGCCGGCCCGCAGTTCCTGCAGGGCGTCGAGCCAGAAGGTGCGGTCGTCCTCGGCCTTGGTGTATTCGGCGGCGAGGGCGGCGAGCTGGGCCTGCTTCTTGAACTCCGCCTTGATCGGCCGGTCGAAGCCTTCGAGCTCGGCCTGCTGTTCGGCGAGACCTTTCAGCTCATCGGCAGCCTTGCCGGCGGCGAGGGTGTTCATCACGCCCCAGGCGGCGATGCCGGCGAGGAAGAGCGCGGCGGCGCCGATGAAGAAGGGCTTCTGCTTGTCCGCGGTGCGGGCGGCCTGGACCTTGGTCGGGACGAGGTCGATGTTGATCGACGACTTGCCGGCTCCGCGGAGGCCGAGGCCGATGAGTTCGCCCATCAGGTGGGCCTCACGGCCCAGCTTGTCGGTATCGACACCCTTGCCGACGGAGATCGCGCTGACCGGATTGAAGTATTCGACCGGCAGGTGGAGCTTCTCTTCGAAGAACTCCTTGGTGTAGGGCAGGTTGGCACCGCCGCCGGCGAGCACGATGCGCTTCGGCGCGTTGCCGCCGTGCTGGCTGCGGTAGTAGTTCGTGGTGCGGGAGATTTCCGCGGGAAGCTGGCCGAGGGCGTTGCGGATGGTGGTGGCCAGGGCGGCCGTGGTTTCATCCAGCTGCTCGGTGTGGCCGCCGCCGAGGGCGACCAGGCCGGTCTGGGTCTTGTGGGCTTCCGCCTCGGCGAAGGGGATGCCGTATTCCTTGGCGATGGCGGAGGTGATCGACACGCCGCCGCGGTTCACGCTGCGGGTGAAGAAGCGCTTGCCTTCGATGTAGAGCAGGTCGGTCGCCTTGGCGCCGATGTCGATCAGCAGGACCGGCTCGTTGACGCCCGGATAGGCGGCGCGGAAGGCGTTGTAGAGGGCCATCGGCGCGACATCGACCTCGGAGGTGGTGAGGCCGGTCGAGGTGACGGATTCGTTCAGCTCGTCGAGCGCCTCGCCCTTGATGGCGACGATCAGCACTTCCTTTTCGCCGGCGCTTTCGAGGATCTCGTAGTCCCAGACGACCTCTTCCAGCGGGAAGGGCACGTGCTGCTGGGCTTCGAAGGTGACGAGCTGCTCGATGTTGTCGTCATCGAGCGGCGGCAGCTTGACGAAGCGGGTGAAGACGGACTGGCCGGAGATCGCGTAGCGGACCTTGGAGCGGCCGGCCTTGAGACGTTGGGTCAGCTGCCCGATGGCATAGCCGATCTGGGCCGGGCGGGAGGCTTCCGTGGCGGGGTCGGCGAGGAGGGTCTCGCTGTCGTAGGCCTTGAGGACGACGCCGCCGGATTTCGACGGTTCGAACACGGCCATGCTGACCCGCTGGGAGCCGATGTTGAGTGCGATTGAGGACTGTGTGTCAGCCATGACGGGCTTTGGGAAAAAACGAATGGATGGACGATGGGGGCCGGCCTGGGGGAGAAATCAACGCTCCTTCTGGATTTCGGCGTAGCGGTCCCACCAGAGCATCGCGAAGGGGGTCTCGTCCTTGTTGAGGAGCGGGAACTTGTCGCTCTGGTCGGAAAGGCTGCCGGCTTCCCACCACTTCTCGGGCTTCTTCTGGGCGGCCAGGCCGACCTTTTCGCCGTTGACGAGGACCTCGAGGCCGACGGCCTCGACATCGCCCTTGCCAGCCTTGTCCTTGCCGGTGACGCGCTTGAGCATGCTGGGCGACATGTAAACCGAGCTGAAGATTTCCTCTTCGATCGGCACGTTGATGTGGTTGATCGTCTTGCTGAGCTTCACGAAGCCCTTGCCGTCCGGGTTCTTGAAGGCGACATACCACTTGACGGTCACCTGGTCGATGAAGCCGGCCTTTTTCTGCTCGGCGTTGGTGGCCGGGATCTTGATGCCGGCTTCGACTTCCAGCCAATCCTTCGGCTTGAAGGACTTGCTCTTGCCGGTCTGGACGTCCGGGGACGGGATGTCGTCGAAAGTCAGGTTGCCCACGTCGGCCTTGCCCTGGGCATGGGCCGGGGCGGCAATGAAGGCCAGGGCGGCGGAAGCGACGGCGATGGCGGCGAGCGCCGACCTACGAAGGGGACGGATGGGATGTTTCATGGCGGGTTTCGGTTTTTCGAGAACTAGGGAATGGCTCCCCGGATTGGCCAGAGAAATCCACGCATCGCCGGAGAAAAATCCCCGCGGTATTTACATCGGAGGCGCGGTGCATCGACCACCGGGGTTGACAGGGCGGCAAGGGGGCGTTTCTGCTGCGCCGGTGAGCCGGCCGCAAGTCGTTCTGGAACCCGCCCTTCCGCGGGTGGTGGGGAGTTTCGGGAATGCGAAGAGCCTTTCAGTTTCCGGGCTGCCGGAGCTTTCGCGGGCCTGCGACGTGGCCGAGATCCGGCTGGATCTGTTGGAGGCGGAAGGCGCCCTCGCCGGCGGCCGTCCCTGGGCGCACCTGGCGGGATTCCCGCTGCTCTTCACCGCCCGCCGCGGCGACGAGGGCGGCGCGGGGGACCTGGGCGCCGCGAAGCGGATGGAGCTGCTGGAACCGGTGCTGGACGAGGCCTCGCTGGTCGATGTCGAGCTGGTCTCGGCAGGCGAAATGGCGGGCGTGCTGGCGGCGCTGAAGGAGCGCGCCATCCCGTGGATCGCCTCGTGGCACGATTTCGAAGGCCGGGCGGATTCGTTCGCCCGGATCCCCGCGATGGCCGGGGAGGCGGCCCGGCTGGGTGCCGCTTGCTTCAAGGCGGCGGTCCGTCTTCACGAAGCCGCGGACCTGGACCGGCTGACGGAACTCTTTTCCAAGGTGGACGCCCTGCCGCTTTCGCTGATGGGCATGGGGCCGCTGGCCAAGGAGTCGCGGCTGAAGTGCGCCGCGGCGGGATCGGTGTTGAACTACGGATATCTCGGAGATGCGCCGACCGCCCCGGGCCAGTGCAGTGCGGCCGAGTTGAAGGCGGGCCTTTCAACGTTCGCCCGCTGAGCCGGTCACGATCTCGACCGGGGCTCCCGGCAGCGCGTCGAGGAAAAGCCGGCCGTAGCGCTTGGTGAGGATCCGGTTGTCGAGGATGCAGACCAGCCCGCTGTCCTTCGCGGTGCGGATCAGGCGGCCGACGCCCTGGCGGAGCTTGAGGATGGCCTCCGGCACCGAGTAGTCCATGAAGGGATTCCCGCCTTCCGCTTCCAGCGCTTCCAGCCGCGACTGGGTGAGCGGATGGTCCGGCACGGCGAAGGGCAAGCGGGTGACGACCACGTTCGAAAGCGTCTCGCCAGGGACATCGACGCCGGTCCAGAAACTGTCGGTGCCGAACAGCACGCTGTGGGTGTCCCGGCGGAATTCCTCGACCATCCGGTGCCGCGCCATGCCGTCGCCCTGCACGAACAAGCGCCAGCCGCGCTCTTCGAAATGACGGCGCAACTTGTCCGCGGCATCGCGCATCGTGCGATAACTCGTGAAGAGCACGAAAGCCTTGCCCTCGCTGGCCTCGACCGCCGCGCGGATGGCATCGACCAGCGCCTTGGCGTAGGGCGGCGTGTTGGGCTCCGGCATGTTCTTCCAGATGCGGATCTTCATCTGGCGCTTGAAGTCGAAGGGGCTGCCGATGCACAGCGCCGGCACCTCCTCCGCCCCCACCCGGCCGCGGAACCAGCCGAGGCCGGGATCGCCGACGCCGAGGGTCGCGCTGGTCAGGATGCAGCTCTTGCCTTCGGCGAAAAGCAGCGGCCGCAGCTTGTCGGCGACGTGGATCGGCGCGGCGTGCAGCGAAAAGAGGCTCTCGTCGCGGCCCGAGCGCTCGATCCAGTGCACCGTGTCCTCGCCGCTCTGGTCGAGGAAGCAGCCGATCGCGCCGTGGGCCTCGCGCAGCTTGCGGGAGGCGTCCTGGAGCTCGGAGCGCGTGACCTCGCTTTCCACGTCGGCGGCCAGCGCGTCGATCTCCTGCCACAGCTTGCGCAGCGGTTCCGCGGCGCGGTTCGGGACCAGCTCCGGCTGGCGGACGCGCCATTCCTTGGAGTATTCGCCGAAGTTCGCGGCATGGCCGAGGTCGCCGAAGAACTCGTCGGCCGCTTTGAGCGCCTCCTCGACCGCGAACAGCACCGACGACTTGCGAAAGGGCCGCAGCAGGCCCTTCTTGGTGCGCGGGTTGTAGAGCCGCTGGAGGTCGAAGCGCATGCCCGACTGGCTGACCCGCAGGCCGAGCTGGACGGCAGCGACCTGCTCGATGGTGTGGGCTTCGTCGAGCACCGCGAAATCGTTCGGATAGAGGAAACCCGAGGGCTTTTCCTCCGGGTTCTCGCCGGTGTCCATCAGCGCGAAGAACAGCGTGTGGTTGACCACGATCAGCTTGGCATCGGCCGCCGCCTTGCGGGCTTCCTGGAAGAAGCAGTTCCCCCGCGGCCCGCAGTGGCGGGCGGTGCAGATATGGGCCTCGGAGCAGACTTGCAGCCAGACTTTCATCGACGGCTGGAACTCGAGGTCGCTCAGCGTGCCGTCGCGCGTCCCCTCGGCCCAGCGGCGGATCTGCTCGAGCTCCTCGTTTTCGGTCGAGGTGAACAGGTCGCCGGACTGCTCGAAGGCGCGGCTGAGGCGCGACGGGCACAGGTAGTTCTGGCGGCCCTTCAAGAGCACCGCCGGCAGCTCCTCGCCCAGCAACTTGCGGACGATCGGGATGTCCTTCCGGATCAACTGCTCCTGGAGGTTGATCGTGTGGGTGGAAATGATCGCTTTGCGGCCGGTTTCGAGCGCGAAGCGGGCCGCGGGAATCAGGTAGGCGAGGGATTTCCCGACGCCGGTGCCGGCTTCGGCGACCAGGCAGCGCTTGTCGACCAGCGCCTGCGCCACGGCCACCGCGAGCTGCTGCTGTTCGGCGCGGAATTCGAAGTCGCGCGACTTGGCCAGGCTGCCCGCGTTCGAGAACGCGAGGCCGATCTCCTCGACGAAGGCGTCGGGCAGCGGCTGTCCTTCCAAGGCGGAAATCATGCGGAGCGCATTCCGCCGCCGCGCCCTCCCACTGCCAAGCACCAAACCGGCGATCTTTACAAACCCGCCGTCCGCCGCATGCTCCCCGCCAAGCCAGCCATGCCGCGCATTCTCGTTCCTCTGCTCCTCGCCCTCGGCGGCGCCCTGCTGGCCCTCCGGATCGGCCCCGCGGAGCAGGAGGCGGTCCGCCGGCAGCTCGACAACTTCCCCGACACCCAGGCGGGCGCCCACATGCTGCGACCCGTGATCGCGATCGCGCTGTGCTTCCTCCCCGCCCTCGGCGGCCTGTTCTACGCCTCGGGCAGCACCCTGGCCCGCTACGTCGCGCGGCAGTTCCTGCCGATTTTCTTCATCTGCCTCGCCGGGCTGTTCGCGATCTGGCTGATGGCCGACCTCGGCGACAACCTCGACGACCTGAAGCACAGCGGGAAAACCGCCGCCTACGCGGTGAAACTCTACGTCGCCCGCCTGCCGGAGATCGTGGTGATGCTGCTGCCCTACTCGCTGCTGCTTTCCATCCTCTACTGCCTCGGCCGCCTCTCGCGGTCGCGCGAGATCGTGGCGATGATCCAGACCGGCCGCGGGCTCGCCCGGCTCACCACGCCCTTCCTGATCGCCGGCCTGCTGTCCGCCCTGCTCTGCGCCGGCCTGAACTACCAATGGGCCCCGCGGGCGGTCGCGGCGGAGGAATCGATCATCGGCGAGGCGAAGGGGCTCGACCGGATGGAGGCCGAATACGTCCGCTTCCGCAATCCCCCGGCCCGCCGGCTGTGGATGGTCGGCGCCTTCCCGCCGGACTACCAGAAAGGCGTCCCGCTGCGCGGCGTGACGGTCATCCAGGAAAAGCCCGACGGCAGCCTCGACACCATCCTCACCGCCCGCACCGCGGCGTGGGCGCCGATGACCCGCACCTGGTCCTTCACCCAGCCGCGACGGCGGATCTGCGAGAAGAACATGCCGCCGGTCTTCGAGCAAAACCTGCCCGACCCCCTGATCGTCCAAGGCTGGGACGAAACCCCCGCCGAGATCATCCGCCCCGGCCTGCCCGCCACCCAGCTCGGCATCCCCGACCTGAACGACTGGCTGCAGGCCAACCCGCCCGGCACCTGGGCCAGCCGCGGCGGCCACCTGACGCAGTGGCACCACCGCTGGGCCCAGCCGGTGAATTGCCTGATCGTCGTGCTGCTCGCCACCCCGCTCGGCATCGTTTTCTCCCGCCGCGGCACCAGCGGAGGCGTCGCGATGGCCGTCTTCCTCTCCGCCGGCATGATGTTCCTCTCGAACGTCTTCCTCAGCCTCGGCGACTCCGGCCACCTGCGACCGGTCCTCGCCGCCTGGCTGCCGAACGCGGTCTTCGGCGTGCTCGCCATCTACCTCTTCCAGCGCCGACTGGCCGGCCGACCGATCTACCAGACGCTCCGCAAGTTCATGCCGGGCGCCGCCTGAGTCCCGACTCCGCATTTTCAGCATTTCAGCATTTCAGCATTTCAAAAATGGCCCTCCACGAATCCTGGCACATCCGATCACGCGCCCGCAGTTGCGCCGCCACCGAGCGGCCCTTCGAGGACGGCGAGACGATCGTCACGGCCCTCTTCCCCGATCCCGAATCCTCCGGCTACCTGAGGAAGGATTTCGCGGTCGATGCCTGGCAGGCCCGGGACGAGGACGCGGAACGCCCCTTCTCGTTCTGGAAGGCGGTCTTCCACGCCGCTCCCGCCGAGGAAAAGCCCGACGCCTTCAAGAAGGAAAACCCCGAAGACCTGCTCCGCCGCCTTGTCGAGGAGGAGGAGGAACACACCGAAAACGTCCGTTACATCCTGGCGGTGATGCTTGAGCGGAAAAAGGTCCTCCGCGAGACCGACACCCAACGCACCCCGTCCGGCATCCTCCGCGTTTACGAACACCGCAAACTCGGCGACGTTTTCATCGTCCGCGACCCCGACCTGCCGCTCGACCAGATCGACCAGGTGCAGCAGGAAATCTTCGAACTCCTCGAATCCGGCGGCCGCCCGCAGGAAGCCGAAGAAATCCCGACTGGTGAAGAAGCTCCCGCGGAAACCGCCGAAGCAGAAGCAGAAGCAGAAGCAGAAGCAGAAGCAGAAGCAGAAGCAGAAGCAGAAGCAGAAGCAGAAGCAGAAGCAGAAGCCGAGGACGAGGCCCCGGAAGCTCCCGAAGACCCCGCGCAGCGCTGATCTGCGGATGGCCCTGGGACCGCGTGCCACCGGCGCGCAGAACGGGCATCCGACGTCCGCCGCCCATTCCCTCCCGCATCGCCGAAGCACCACCCCGGGAGCGCCGGTCTGCGACCGGCAGAATGGTCCCCGGCAGCCAACCCCGCCTCGTCAGCCGAATCAAATCCGGCGCTTGCTTGGACAACGACAAAGCGCACCAACAGCCGTGCTTCACGGGACCGTTCAGCCGGTCGCAGACCGGCGCTCCCGGTGCCCCCCTGGGCCCGCGTGACACCGGTTCGCAGAGCATTCCCCCAACACCCGCCGCCGCGCTGAGTCGCCGGACTCAGCCTCCCGCCTCCATCGCCGACAGCACCTTCACCGCCTGCCACGCCGCGCGGACATCGTGCACCCGCACCATCTCCGCGCCCCGCAGCACCGCCGCCGAAATGCAGGCCACCGTGCCGGCGTCGCGCTGCCGCGGATCCGCGATCCCCAGCACTTCCCCGATCACCGTCTTGCGGCTGACCGGCACCATCACCGGCAGCCCGAAACGCCGCAAACGCCCGAGCTCCCGATACACCCTCAGGTTGTCATCGCGCTGCTTCGCGAAATCGATCCCCGGATCCAACCACAAGGCCTCGCGCGGCAATCCCGCCGCCAGCGCGAGGCCGATCTTCTCCTCGAAGAACGCCTCCATCGCCCCCATCACGTCCTCCCACTGCTGGTGAAAGTGCGGCACCTTCGGTTCCCCCACCGAGTGCATGACCAGCAGCGACGCCCCCGCCGCCGCGCACAGCCGCGCGTTGCGGTCGTCGGGCAGGCCGCCCATGTCGTTCACCAGCTCCACGCCGCAGGGCAGCACCGCTTCCACCACCTCCGGCCGCCAGGTGTTCGCCGATAGCACCGGCGGCCAAACCTGCTCCGCGTCCTTCGGCACCGCCGCCGCGATCACCTCCGGCCAGCGCGCCAGGAACTCCCGGAAGCGCCGCGTTTCCTCCCCCACCGCCACCGCCGCCCGGTTGGTCCGCGCGCTCTCCGCGCCGACATCGATCACGTCCGCCCCCTCCTCCGCCTGCCGCCGCGCCTGCTCCAGCGCCACATCGATCTCCAGCGTCCCGTCGCCCGAAAACGAATCGTCGTTCACGTTCACGATCCCCATCACCAGCGTCCGCCGGGGAAACTCGATCACTCGCGCAGGCAACTTCCAGATCACCTCCGCATCGCAATCCAAAATCAACAATCGACAATCAAAAATCGTCAATCCTCCGGTCCCCATCTCCCTTAAAAATCCAAACCCGAATCTCCCAATCTCCCAATCTCCCAATCTCCCAATCTCCCAATCTCCCAATCTCCCAATCTCCCAATCTCCCAATCT
>JAIXWR010000005.1 GCA_027491155.1 Verrucomicrobiaceae bacterium | reverse complement strand
GGTGGCTGGTGGCTGGTGGCTGGTGGCTGGTGGCTGGTGGCTGGTGGCTGGTGGCTGGTGGCTGGTGGCTGGTGGCGGGTGGCTGGTGGCTGGTGGCTGGTGGCTGGTGGCTGGTGGTGTTGCGGGATGCATGTTGGTTCTGGGCTGGTTGGTGGTTTGGGGTGTCGCCGCCGGTCGTGGCGGGGAGAATTGCAGCCGGTGTCGGGAATCGGCGGTGCACGGATGTTCAGGAATCCCAAACATCCGTGCGGTGTGTCGGATGATTTGACAAAATGTGAACTATAATGAACAAATGTTCGCACTTTGGTGGATGCGGCAAACACCCTGAAGCAAAGCGAACCGCTGGCCCGCGCCTTCGGGAGCGCCTCCGTGCTTCGCTCCAAGGAGTTGGAAGCGAGGGGCATTTCACGCGAGGTGCTGCGCCTGGCCACGAAGGACGGGAAGCTTGAACGGGTGGGTAGGGGGCTTTACTCCCTGCCCGACACGGCGGCGACGGAGCATCACTCGCTGGTCGTGGCCGCCACCCGGGTCGAGGGAGCCAGGATCAGTCACCTGAGCGCGCTGGCATTTCACGGGCTGACGACCCAGAACCCGCGCGAGGTGTGGATAACGATCCCGCGGACGATGCGCAAGCCGGAGACCGACGCCGTGCCCCTGCGGGTGGTGCGCTGCCAGGCCGACATGCTGGAGGATGGGACAGAGTGGCACGAAATCGAAGGAGCCCGGGTCCCGGTCTATTCGGTGGCCCGCACCCTGGTCGATCTCTTCCGCCAGCGGAACAAGCTCGGCGTCGATGTGGCCATCGAGGCGCTGCGGGAGGCTTGGCGCGGGAAGCGGTTTCAGCTCAAGGAACTCAACCGGCTCGCCACCCGCTTCCGGATGGCGCGGGTCATGAAGCCCTACCTGGAAAGCCTGCTGTCATGAAATCCGAAGGCCTCATCGAATCGATCCGCCATCGTCTGCTGAACCTCAGCCGGGAGCGTGGCGTGGTGTTCGACACGCTTTTGGTTCAATACGGACTGGAGCGTCTGTTGTTCCGGCTTCAGGCATCAGGCGAAGCGCCCGGCTTCGTGCTCAAGGGGGCGATGCTCTATCACGTTTGGGGCGGCGACACCCGGCGTCCGACACGGGACCTCGATCTGCTCGGCCGCGGTGATCCGGACCCCGGCCGGGTGGCGGAGATCTTCCGACGGATCATTGCCGCCGAGGTTCCCGACGACGGTTTGAAGTTCAGCGACCCGGTGGCCGAGCCGATCCGCGAGGACGCGTCGTATGGAGGAGTCCGGGTGAAGATGACCGCGCGCTTGGGCAACATCCGCATTCCGATCCAGGTGGACGTCGGGTTCGGCGATGCCGTGGATCCGCCGCCGCAGGAACGGGAGTTCCCGGGGCTGCTCGGCACCCTGCCGGCTCCGGTGATCCGGGTCTATCCGGCGGAGACGGTGGTCGCGGAAAAGCTGGAGGCGCTGGTAGTGCTCGATCTCCAGAACAGCCGGCTGAAGGACTTCTTCGACTTGCACTTCCTACTGACCGGCGACCAGCTCGACCGGAGTCAACTGGTGGCGAGCATCCACGCCACCTTCCAGCGTCGCGGTACGGCGTTTCCCGCGGAATGTCCTACCGGGTTGAGCGATGAATTCGGCCGGCTGAAGCAGGCGATGTGGAAGGCGTTCTTGAACCGCAACAGCCTGGCCGGTGCGCCTGCGGACTTCGTGGAAGTGGTGCGGGTGATCAGGGCGGCATTGCCATTCGGCTGGCAGGATTGATGCCGGATTCAGGAGTTCTATGCCGACCGGATGATCCTGACGTCAGAGGAGGACTGATGCTTGCCAAGATGAAACCAGTTGGTTCCACCCTTGTGGGATCTACTTCAATGACCGTCGCGGAGGTGGAGAACGTGATTCGGATCCCGGGTCGTCACTGGGTATGATCTTTAACACTACCGTAATACCGCATCATTATTCGAGCATGCCGCTACGGCCTCCAATCGGCAACCTAGCCCCGACGCCGCTCCTCTGGGCGACGTCGGGGCCACATATCGTCGGCATTTTTCTCCGCTCCGCTGTTCGGGTGCCGTGATCGTTAGTTGGCTGACTGCACCCGGCGCGAGCCGCGAGGTGCGGCGGGTGTCGACTTCACCGGGGCTCCGGCATCGCGGGCGCGACCCTTGGCCCAGTGGCGGAGGGCGCCGATCTGGCCGTCCATGAGCTGCGCCAGCGGCACGGTGTGGGCCATCGCGTCGAGGACGTCCTTCGGGCCCGGTTCGCGGACTTCGGTGTAGGCCTCGTGCAGGGCGTCGATGAACACCGCCTCGATCTCCGCGCCGGTGAACTGCTCGCAGGCGCGGGACAGAGCGACCGTGTCGAAGTCGGCGGGCCGGCGGCCGTGGCGCTTGATGACGATGTCCCAGATTTGCGCGCGCTCCCGGGCATCCGGCAGGTCGACGAAGAACATCTCGTCAAACCTTCCCTTGCGCAGGAACTCCGGTGGCAGCTTGGAGACGTCGTTGGCGGTGGCGACGACAAACACCGGCTGGTCCTTTTCTTGCATCCAGCTCAGGAACGAGCCGAAGACCCGGGACGAGGTGCCGCCGTCGGTGGAGCCGCTCGACTTGCTACCGGAGAAGCCCTTCTCGATCTCGTCGATCCACAGGACGCACGGGGCGATGGCCTCGGCGGTCTGGATGACGGAGCGCAGGTTGGCTTCGCTCTGGCCGACGATGCCACCGAACACGCGCCCCATGTCGAGGCGTAGCAGCGGCAGGCCGAAGGCTCCGGCGGTGGCCTTGGCGGTGAGACTCTTGCCGGTGCCGGGGATGCCGACGATCAAGAGGCCCTTGGGGGCGGGCAGGCCATAGGCTTTGGCGGAGGCGGAAAAGGCCTCGGCGCGGCGCTGGAGCCATTCCTTGAGCTGGCCGAGGCCGCCGATATCGTCGAGGGACGTGGTGGCTTCGACGACTTCGACGAGGCCGTTGCGCTTGAGCGTGCGGGCCTTCTCCCGGGCGATGACCTTGGGGTCGATGCCGTGGGTCTCGACGACCGACAGGGCGAACGCGTTCTCGGCCTCGGTGGTGGTGAGTCCGAGCGCGCTTTGCAAGGCGGCTTCCTTGACCACTTCGTGGACGTTCTTGAGCTTGGCCGACTTCAGGATGCCGTCGAGCACCGCGCCGAGGCGGGCGGGATCGGGCAGGCTGAAGTCGACGTGGGTGGTCTCGTGCTCGAGTTCGGGCGGCAGCTTCAAGCGGCAGCCGAGCAGGATGATCGCGTGACCGTTGGACTTGGCGACGCGCAGGATGTCCTTGAGGCGGCGGACCAGCATGGGATCGCTCTGGTCGAGGTGGAGCTGAAGGTCGCGCAGCAGCACGACGTGGCGTGGGTTGTCGGCGGCGAACATGCCGTCGAGGAGTTGCAGGGCATCGAGCGGATCCGGGCACGGGGTGACCCGGCCGTCGGTGGTATCGACGAGGCCCTCGGTGGAGGACCAGGCGTGGAGGCGGCGTTCGACGGAAGCGCAGGCGACGGCGATGTCGGCCTCGGCGCGGGCTTCTTCGGAGGTGATGACGGCGAGACCGGGGTAGCCGGCGCGCAGGTAGGTGGTGAGGTTCATGGGGATCGGAGTTGTTGTTGGTTTGATGGGCTTGCTGGAAAAACAATGACCCCGGCCTCCGTGGGGAGACCGGGGTCAGGGACATGCGTCGCATTAGTCGAGTTTGCCGACGATCTCCGCGCGCCTCTTGGCGAGCTGGTCGTGGCGCTGCTTGATCTGGTTCAGCGAGTAGCTGGCGGCATTGGCCTGGTTCGTGGCGTCGATGGCCGTGCCGACACCGTCACCGGCCAAGCCGTAGTCGCCGGACACGGCACCGTAGCCGGCCGCAAAGGAGCCGATGAAGGCGTCGAACTAGGCCTGGCTCATCTGAGCCCGGTGTTGTTCGGCTGCGACACGGAGGCTCACCAGTTCGGTGTCGATGGCACGAAGTTCGGCGCGGAGTTCCGATTTGCTGGGGCCGCATGCGGCGAGGAGGCCGGCAAGCGCCAGCGTGACGAGGACTGCTTTTTTCATGGTGGGTCGGATGGTGCGGGTTGGTAGTTGGGGATCGGGCGTGCCGGGTTGCAGGTGGTCCTGCTCCCACGCGAGGCACGCCGCACGGGAGGGATCCGAGAAGAGCACCTCGTCGTTGTCGGCGTGGTGGACTTCCCAGAGCTGGGTCGAGGCGTTGAAGCGGATGTCCGTGGCCCGGACGACCTGGAGTCGTCCGAGCGCACGGAGATCGACCGCTTCAGTGAAGAGGCACTCCACTCGGCCGGTGTCGTCGAATCGGAGGGTCGTTCTCATGACCCGCCGAGCTGTTGTTGCTGTTGGACGGAAACGCCGCCGTGGCGGTGCTCGGGCTTGAGCGTGCGGTCGGTGCGTTTGCCGAGGGCTTCCTCGATGGCCCGGGTGGCGGCTTCGCAGCCTTTGCCCTGGAAGCCATCCGCTTCAACGGTGAGCGCTCCGTCGGGAGCGACTCGCACGAGGATGCGGCGGCTCACAGCGCACCTCCTTCCAGGGTGACCAGCACGGACCCGTCCGCTTCGAGCCGGCGAGTCGCACGCAGGCCGCGGGCGTGGGCCTCGCGGAAGGTCTTGTGGATGCCGTAGGCTTGGAGGAGCCTGCCGTAACCGACGCCGACTTCCTTGGCGACATGGCCGTCCCACCAGTCGGTGGTCAGGGCGTAGGTGCCGTCCTTTTCCAGGGAAGGATCAACGGCGATGTCGTAGGGGCCGCGCAGCTCGATGGTGTAGTCGGCCTTGCGGTGGACGCCGGCGTATCCCCGGCAGGGGAACTGCGGTGTGAGTTTGAGACCGAGTTCGACGCATGCTTGCAGCAAGGCGTCGAGGTCGCGGACCTCTGTTTTTACGCTGGTGAAGTGGCTCATGACTTTCTAGTAGATAGGGTTGTTGGTTCGATTTGGTGATCGGGAAGGCGGGATGCGCAAAGGGCTGCTCCTTGATGGAGCAGCCCTTTGCGCGGGGTTCGGGGAATCTGGGGGAAGCTTTGAGGGTGGTAGCAGGCGTTCGAGTGGGAGTGATGATGGTGGTTGGAAAAGCAGGCGGGTCAGGGCGGAGGCAGTCAGGTCGGGTGATGCATGGCAGGCTTGGTCGGGAAAGCAGCGGGGACGCCCAGGATGAGGGCACGAGAAAGCCCGCGGGACGTCAGTCCGGCGGGCTCGGGTGTGGCGTGAGGTGCGAGGAATGAGGCCCCGTCAGGTCATGTGGGCGAGGCCGTGCTCCCAGCAGTCATTCCACAACGGGGAGAGATCCGGCGGGGGCGACTCTGCGAAATCCTCGTTCGCATACATCAACCCCAGTAACTCGCAGAAACGCTCGCCTCCGCCGCCTCGCACTCCATACCATGACGGTTCGCCATGGGGACGGTGAAGGCCCGGGAGCCAGGACAACCGGTGGGTGGCAGCGGTCTTCCAAGACTCGGCGAGGTAGAGCGTGTCGTAACCTTCAGGTTCCGGGGCACCGAAGGCCTCCCGGAACTTCTTGCGCCGGAGCGGTTGGTGCTCATTCCATAGGACGTGGCCGAGTTCGTGCATGGCCAGCCAGTCGCGTAGGAACGCGGTTGGATACCTGCCTATATTGAGCCGAGAGACGCGGCCGTCGAAGTACACTGCGGATCCGCCGATGGGTGCGTTCCACTCGGTGGTGAGCACAAACCTCGGAACCCGGATGCCACAGCGGCGGAGGTAGGCGACTGCCTGGCGCACGGCGTCTTTGGCGAGTTGCTGTTCTTTTTCGAGGCGGGTCATGTTGATGTCAGGATGTGGAAGTCACCCGGCGGAAAGCAAGCTCCCGCCGGGTGACTCCGTGTGGGTTCAGCTCGCGACGGCGAGCTTGCGCCCGCCCATCTGGCCGAAGCGTGTGAGCACGTCGCGGCCCTCGGTTCGGACCATCGCCACCGCGTTGTCGCGGAGCCGGTTGAGGCCGGCGGTCAGGCTTTGCATTGCAGTGCTGTCGTTGCGGTACTCCTCGGCGCTCCGGGTGAGCAGTTGCTCGCGGAAGTGTTCGAGGGTGGTTTCGAGTTGCTGGTCGCCGGCGAAATTCAACGACCGAAAGCTGTCGATGAACGTCGTGAGGCGGTTGAGGGTGCGCTGGTGGACGCCGCCCTCGCTGCCGTCGATGGTGGCGAGGACGTCGGAGGCGAGCCGGGCGGTCTCTTCCCGGAGCGTGGTGACTGACTGGCTAATGAAGGAATCCAGATCACTTTGGAGGCGGCGGCCGGCATCCTCCGCGACGCGGCGGCGCTGGTCGGCGATCTCCATGCTCTCGATGGATTCGGACACTTCAAGGCGCAGGCTCTCGGGAGCCGCCACCTGGAACATCCGGGTCTCGAAGGCGAATCTTTTGGCGATGTCGCAGGCCGGGGGAAAGCTCTGCTCGATCGTAATCAGCAGGGCCTCTGCGCTGCCGTTGAGATGGCGGGCAGCCTCACGCCACTCCTCCATCGCCCGGTCGCGCAGCGGGCCGTAGCCTGCCACGAAATCGAGGGTGGCGTCGCGGAACTCGTCGCGCAGCTTGTCGAGGCCGTCGACCAAGGAGGCCAAACGGGGATTCGGAACGAAGCGGGCGATTCCTCCCAGGAACGGGAAGCTGCCGCTTTCGACGAGGGCGTGTGCTCTCGACTCGATCAACGAGAAAGCCGACAAGGCCTCGCGCGGGATGAGCCGCTTGTGACCGAGTTGGATCAGCCGGTCGGAGACGTGGGCGGGATCGAGGCCGAGGTCTTCGGCGTTGAGGCGCTTACATCCGCGCCAGTATCTAACCGAGGTGGCGCAGAGGACACCGCGACGGCAGACGGCTTCAAGGAGGGGGAGGTCATACATTTGCTGGGACATGTGTTTTGGCTGGTTGTTGTTGGGATTGGTTGGGGACTGGGAAACAAAACACCCGCCGGGTCACGGGACCGGGCGGGTGCTTCGTAGGAGGTAGCGGATCAGGTTAGCGCGACATGCGGGCGATCAGGACCGCGACGGCAGCGCCCAAGATCATCGGCAACCAGAAGTCGTCGATGATTTGAAGGCAGAGCGCCGTGATCGAGATGCCCGCAAATACCGCAATGTACGGGTGGGGGTTCATGGTGTGTGTGGGCGGTTATCGAAGCACTCTGCCAACTGTGAACACGACAGAGGCTCCGAGGAGCGCGTAGGCCAGTGTCTTAATCCCTTCACCCACCGGGGCGAGATCCGTCGCCACCGGGACCGGCGTAGGGTTCTCCGGCGGGCGCTCCGAGCACCCGCCGGTCAGCAGTGGGAGCGCCAAGCAGGCGGCGAGGAGGGAAGGCCTCATGCGGCCCTCCGTTCCATCACCGCCGGCCATTTCTGGCACTCGTTGCGGAACTGGCACGACATGCACGTCATGCCGGGCTGCGGGTGGAAGCGTCCCTCCGACATGCCAATGACGGCGGTGTAGATCATGCGGATCACCCGGTCCTTCCGCCTGCGGTCGGCAGGCGGCGAGGAAACCCGGATGACCTGCGGCACCTTGGTCTTCACGAGGAACACGAGGTCGAGCGACGGAGGCTTTTCACCCGTGGCCTTCTCCAGCAGAAGCTGGTAGGCGACGAGCTGGAGTTCGTGGTCGAACACCGCATGCTTTGGATCGGGCTTCGCCGCGGCCGACTTGAAGTCGATCGGAGCGAAGAAGTCGGTCACCAGGTCGATGGTGCCCCTGAGGGGCACGCACAACCCGGCAATGGTCTCGGTGAGCGGCACCTCGACGGCTCGTGGTTTCGACTTTGGTGCCTCCGGGCTGTCGAGGTAGGCGGCGACGACGCGGAGACCGGCAAGCCGGGACTTCTCTCGTTCGCCGTCCTTCCACTTCACCGGCCCCTCGTCGCGTTCGAGCTTGGTGAACGCGTCCTCGAAGGCTGCGGCGACCACCTCGGGCGAGTCGTCCGTCCCTCGCCAGCGTGCCAGGTGGAAAGCCTGGAGCGCCGCGTGGACGGACTTGCCGAGGTGCAGGGCGGCCGTCGTCGGCTGCTTGATCTGCAACACGCGCTCGAAATAGAAGCGCAGGGAGCAGGCCAGGTAGCTCTTGGCGGCTGACGGGCTGATGTAATCCGGGAGTGCTGAAGCCCGGGACGGCGGTGGAGTGGCCAGCGCGATCATCGGCGACCTCCCGCGTTTCCGTTCACCCCGGCGTAGGCGGAGCGCCGGCCGTTGGTAGCAGGACGCTGCTGTCCGCCGTGGGTGTCGAGCAACTCGTCGATCAGCCCGGAGGCCTCGACCTTGTTGAGCTGGCGGACGCCCTTGCCGAAGCGCTCGACGGCAAGGTTCTCCACCACGGTCTTTTCGAGGTGGTGCTCGGCGACGAGGTTCTCAATCAGCTCGCGCTGCTTGGCGGTGCACTTCCACTCGGTGTTTGCCGGGGGACGGCTCGCACCGTTGGTGTGCCCATTGGCGGATGGTGCCGGCGGGCTTTCCTCACAACCGTAGCCGGTAGGAGGAACGAATCCGGTGGTGCGGATCTGCTCGTCGACGTTGGTCTGGAGGAGCTCGTAGATGCGGGCCGACTCGGCGGCCACGTCGTCGGTGGTCACAAGTTCGGTCTCGATCTCGATACTGAACTGGTGGCTGGAGTAGCCCGGGAGGCCCAGGCGCTTGCTGTAATTGGCGACAAGTTTGATGGCCATGGCTGATTAGTTTTGGGGTTGATGTGGGGTGGGACTGTGGATCCCCGACACGACGAAGCCCCGGACCTCATGGGGAGGACCGGGGCTTTCGCCGGACGGGGGTGGGGGATGTTTCAGGCGACCTGACGGTCGCGCACCGGTTCCTCTTCGCAGAGGCGGAGCACGGGACGGTCGTTGTCGGCGGCGGCGAGAGCCTGCCGGAGCAGGTCATCGGCGACGCGCGTCATGGGCTGTCGGCGACGTTGTCCTTCCCGGTAGAGGGCGCGGACCACGTCGTTTGACAATTTCGGGGAGTATAGGTCGCGGGGCATGGAAATGTGGGGGTGTTTCAACTTCTAATGACACTCCGGGGCCGGGAATTGCGCTTGAGGGGGGACACTCCACTCTGGTTTCCGGTGACGCGCAGCGGTGTGCCGGGTGTCACGATGCAAGCGGTGCAGCTTGGATGCAGTGGGCGCAGTGCCATTTTTTTGCTCCTGCGGTGTTGGTCGCCGTGGAGTGGGGCGCTTCTCTTGACAGTCGCGACAATCATCGGAGTCAAATCGGGTTGTAATGGGATTGTTTCCCGGGACCGCTGTCGCATCAGTCGCGGCGTGAAGGGTGGGTAGCGAGCTTCGCGGTGGGGAGACTCCCGCGTGCGCGAGCTACGCTCGCCCGCGGGTATCCCCCGGACTCGGGCCATCACTTCATCGCGCCTGCCTGGGAGGCCCCGCCGTCCTTCATTCCGGCCATGTAGGCGGGGGTGGTGGCGAGTGTCGGAAGGGGGAATCGCAGCCTGCCGGGGATCCCCATCAGATAGTCGCCGAGGGGAACCGCTTCCACGTCCCTACCCGCGGTTGAAACCAAAGATGCCGCCACCAGCCGGGACAGCAGGCGGTCCCGTTCCATCTTATCCAGCTTGTAGAGCTTGCGCTGGAGGTCGCGCCGGCTGCATGGGCCTGCGGTCCTCAAGTGGGTAAGAACTTGAATGGCTGCCGTCCTGTCGGTGCCGAGGCCGATGCCACGGCCGTGGAAGCCCAGCGCCGCCACCCCGTAGGCAATGCCACGGAGGGCGGTGACGTAGAGGTCGCGACTCAGGTGATGCAAAGCTTCAGCCTGGCTGGCGCCGGATTTCTGTTCGGCTGGCAGAAGCCATAGGCACAGTCGAAAGACCACCAGTTGAAGCTCGCGGATAAGAAGCTGGAGGCCGAAGCTGCGGTCGCCGGGGAGCCCGGCCGACGCTCTCAGGATCAGGTCGGCGTAGATCGCGGGTTCTCCATCCATCGGCATGAGGTGGAGGTCAGCCCTCGCGGGCGGGCAGTGGTTGCGCTGGTGCCGGGTGAAGTAGCTCACCATGGAGGCCAGGAGGCCGGCATCCGGGTGCGGCCCGGCATCAGGGGGCGGTGGAGACAGGTGGGGGAGGAATACGACGGGCAAGGGGCCGCCGAGCAAGCCGTCTGCCAGGGACGTGTCCCAGCTCTTGACGGTGATCCTTCCCATCAGCGCGAGCTTCTTGTCCCAGCGGCTGAGGTCGTCGCGGACGCCCTGGGGAAGGTGAAGCTTCGATTGCTCGTCCAGCAGATCGCGACGGAGTTCGGCTTCGCTCTTCGGACCGCAGACCAAAAGGGAGATGTGATCGTCGGCGTGGGTGACCCATCCGAAATCCGGGTCGTGGGCCTTGGAGTAGTGGTTGATCTCCGTCGCCGGGAAGGCCTCCGGCTTGCACTGGTGCCATTGTTCCCGCCACTTCTTCAACTGCATGTGGATCACGTCGGGCGGGTAGCCCTGCCTCACCAGCTTCTCGCGCGTGGCAATCGCGGCCAGCATGGTCCTGCGGCTCAGTTCGGGTTTTCCCCGGAACAGGTTGTTGGGATCGGACGGCAGGGACTTGGCGGGTGCCGCCTCGATCGGTGCCAGCGGCGACTTGAGCATCCCAGCAAGCGCCTGCCACACGGCGTCCTTCTCCCCGTTGGCGTCGACCAGCAGGAAGGAGGGCGGGGTGGGGGAGAAAGTCGGTCCTCCAAGCTGCCACATCGAGAGGAGGAGCGATGCTGCCAACTGGGAGCGCGACATGTCGTGCTCCGGGAAGCGGTGGAGCAGCCCGGTGAGCGCGCGCACCGGATCCTTGCCCGCGGCCGCCATGTTCCAGGTGATCAGGTTAGCCGACATCGATCACCGGGGGGCGGGTGTTGGAAAGAGCGGGGCGGTCGACGACCTGCCACTTGTCGCCTTCGAGGGTAACAAGCCCCCCGGCATGAAGCTCCTCAAGAGCTTGGCGGCACCAAGGCATCGGCAGTTTGTTGTGCCGGCGGGTGAGTTCACGGGCGGTATGGGGGTGCTCTGCCAGCTTCTGAAGGATGAAAGCTGAAATCCGCTCCTTCGTTGCCAAGAACTCGGCGTAGCGCATCAGCTTGAACGAGTGCGCCATGCGGTCGGCAAGGTGGATGGCGAGAAGGGCGGCCGACCTGCAATCCCACTTGAAGCCTTTGGGAGCAGGCCCGCTGCTGGCGATGTGGTGCAGCCCGAACACCAGCGTGGGGAAGAGGTTCATCAGCGTGCCCGCGATGCCGGGAAGGTCCCGGTCGAGCTGCACGAGGTGCTTCACAACGCGATTCTGCTCCACGGAGATGTCTCCCCTAATCGTCGGGGCTGGGCCCTCGCCGAACCGGTTGGCAAGGAGCGACTCCAACGCAGAGGTGTAGCGCTGCTGCACGCGGTCCAGGCGGACCTGATCGGCGACTTGGGGACCACGTGGCCCGAGCGGGTCTTCGACGAGCCACAGCGTGCGGTAGGTCCAACTGACGTCGTCTCGCGACTCGACGAAGCGCTTCAGCACCTCTGCCGACGTGCGGGCGACCACGTAGCCCTTGACGTGGATGGGCACTTTGCCCGGCAGGGAGCAGCCGTCCATGATGCCGAGGCAGGTTCCTTCCACCCGGGAAAGCTGAGCGAGTTCGCCGATGGGGAAGTGAACCAGCGGGTGCTGCTTGTGGCAGTGCACGAGCTGGCCGGAGAGCAGATCCGGGCTGCTGCCCTCGAAGTAGAAGCCGGGGCGATACAGCACCTCCGCACCTCCGCTCAGGGCGTTGCGGCGGAGAATGCGTGCAGCGCCATTCAGGAAGCTCTCTCCCACAAATTCAGACGGCATGAGCGAGCCGAGCAACATCGAGTCCTCGGCCGATGCCAGGTGCTCCGGGGTGATGGGGGACTTCGGCGGTCCCACCGTGCCCGGCATATTCTTGCTCAGGTGGCTGTCCGATTTTGCCGCCGCCTGCATGGTGTTTTGCGAGAGATTGTTCTGGAGCACGCGGAGGGGCTCCAGGACCCGCGACGCGACCTGTTCCGCTGACAGGGAACCTGCTGCGAGCAAGTTGATCCCGACGGGGCGGGATTCGCCCTGGTCGGTGACGAT
This sequence comes from Verrucomicrobiaceae bacterium, assembly GCA_027491155.1. Lineage (GTDB taxonomy): Bacteria > Verrucomicrobiota > Verrucomicrobiia > Verrucomicrobiales > Akkermansiaceae > Haloferula. Next base: position 91,655 of record JAIXWR010000005.1, on the reverse strand, counting down.
CGCCGCTTGAGGTCCGGCGACCGCTGCGAGGGTGCAGCACATCGAGGTGAGCACGTTCATCCCGGCGACGGCGTTGCTGTCTCCGAGGGTGGCGTAGTCGAAGCTGCGGAGGAGGTGGAGGGCCTCGGGTGGGATTGGCGGAGGTTCCATGGCTATTGGAAAATGGGTTTCAGTTGAGCGGGCAAAGGTCGTCGACGGAGACATGAGGAACGAAAAGATCTTCGCGACGGGGCTTTCCGTAGATCTCGTGGATCCGCTTGTCGGTGCCCGTGCTGAGCCTTGCGTTACGGAATTTGTCCTCTAGCTCTGGGATGCGAATGCGGGGCTGTAGGACGTAGGCCTGATCTGTGAAGACATCCTCGAACGAGGTGGTGCTCGCTTGCTCCAGCAGGGCGATTACCTGTTTCCGTAGCTGGCTCCGGGTGTTGCGGTTTCCGCCACCCACCGCAAGATAGTCCTCGATCAGATCGTCCGCTGTGGCCAGGCTCCTCATGGCCAACGTGGCGATGAACCGTGCATGCGCCGTCGCCGCAGGTTTCTTGGAGGTGAGGGGTTTGAATACCCCCCGAAGTTCCGAGGTGATCTGCCGGTGAACCGCGGAGAGCTGGTCGAGGGTGAAGGACTTCAGATTGCCGCCATCCGTATTGAAGTAGTGGGCCAGCTTGGCGGCTTTCAAGGTATACTCGATGCGGAGAATGTCGGCGGGTGTCTCGATCTCGAACTTGCGGGCCAGCTTGCCCATTTCGCGGTCCTTGCGGTAGATGTTCACAATGAGGTTCGTCCCGCGCAGTTTCCTGCTTTCCCCGCTGACGTGAAACGCAGGCCTTCGGATGCGGGAGTGGGACGCGTTCGCGCAGGCCTGGAAAAGAGCCCCCGATGGGTCGTGGAGATTCACCTGGATCTCGAGACTGGACCAGTAGGATCCACCGCCACGCTTGACCCCGGGAACAACGAGATCCGCATCCGAAGTGTTGCGAAGGAGCAGCTTCATGACCGCGACAAGTTCGCTCAGTGCCGCGCAGAGCAGGCGAGGACTGTCGATGGGGATGCCGTTGTGGCCGAACAGCAGGCCGCCCGGATTGAATTCAACGTACACCGCGAAGTAGCGATCTCCCTTCCTTACGGTCCAAACAACAACGATGTCGTCGGCGAGGGGTGACAGCTTCGCGGTCCGTCGTTGGTAGCCGTCTTTGGTTTTTCTGCTGGTCTTGGGCTGCCAGTCCAGCAGGGGGAATCCATGGTCCCTCGCGAACTGGTCCGGGGCGCGAACGAGGTCGGGATGGATTTCAAGGAGAGGCAGGGAGATCTTGGAGCGGTCTAGCATCGTGGGGGCGCGACCGGCATGATCGGCGGGGGGGATGTCGGCAGGTGGGTGCACGATTAATTGGTATGAATTACGGTAGTGTTAAAGATCACCGGCAGTCGGTGAAATCGTAGGACGGCAAAGATCGGCGTAGGACGGCGTTGGGTCATAACGGCATCACCTCATGCAACCAGAAGCGGCCCGCCCCGGTCGCGAGGCGGGCCGCCCCGGAAAGGTCAGGCAAAGCCGCCGGCTACAGTGCCCGGCGCGAGGGTTCCCGACTGGGCGGCCAGGAAGGCCGCCGGCTCGACCACCGAAATCAACGAGTCCTTCATGGCCACCAACCCGGCTTTCAACAAGAAGCTGAGCAGCTCCTCGTGTTGTTCCGAATCCAGGTCGCTGCGGAAGGTCGCGATGGTCTCGACGGACACCGGTTGCCCGTCTCGGATCTTGCCCAGAAAGATCTTCGCATCCGCGGGGGGAAGGATGGGCCAGCCGAAGCCGTGGAACGCGAGGGCACGGATCCCGGGAATCAACGCGCAGATGGCGGCCTTGCTGATCTCATCACAGAGCTCCAATTCGTGCTCCTCATGGGCACTGCCGGCGACGGCAGCGATGTGACCCACAAGGTGGTCGATCTCTTCCGCGAGCGTGCGCATCGCTTCCACAAACCGGCCAGGGAGGCCGTCGAGCGCTTCGAGGAATCCGGCGGGAGTGATCGTGTCGTCCAAGCCGCCGTTCGTTGCCTCGAAGCCGCGAACGGCTTCGCTACGGAACGCCGAAAAGAGTTCAGCGAGAGCATCGACGATTTCAGCCGGCACAGGGGTTTGGCTGGGGATCGTCACCACGCACTGCCCGAAGCTTGCGATCGATGAGAGGTCAATTTCCAACCATTTGGACACGGCGAGAGTTGCCGGGTGAACAGCGAAAAAATCGCATCCTTCGATGGGGAGGGAGACCGCCGTCAGCGGAAACACGGCCTTGAGGTGCTTCCCATCGGGTGTGAGGAGGCCGTGGCCGCTCGCGTGATCCAAGATCCAGGGGTCAGCCGAAGGAGGCAGAGGGATGGTTTTGCCGTGGGAATCGTTCGTCACGATCATCACGAGCGGGCAGGACGACGGGTGAAGCCATTGCAACTGGATCCGGGCGGTCAGGATCCATTCGAGAAGGAGCACCGGATACTTGGTGACGATCTCCAACAGTTTGATGACGATAGAGTTGCGCCGCGTAGGGGCGTTATTGGTTTTCGTGTTCATGCGTGCAATGGGAGTGGAAGTTCAGGGTTTGAGTTTAGCGGTGAGCTTCATTACAAGAAGCGCAATAGCGCTAAAAAAGGCCAAAACAACCGAAAAGTGCGCTAAGGTGAGAACGATGTTGAAAATATCGCCGAATCACGAAGACTTCAGTGATGCCTCCGCCGCCTCCCGAACACCCCCTTAGGAAGCTTCGTCGCGAACTTGCTCAATCCGGTGTTCCCCATCTGAAAAAGTTCGGTACCCAAAAAGGTTTTGCCGATCTTGTTGGGCGCTCGGAGAGCTTGATCAGAAATGTTGAAAGCGGAATTATTGAATGCTCGACGAGCTTGGCAGCTCTGATTTCCGAGAAGACGGGGGTCTCTGGCGACTGGCTTCTTGGAAAGGATCCCGCAGATGAAATAAGGTCGGCGGACGGTTCTCGATGGAGCCCAACGTGTATTCCAAGGCAGATCGAGCCCGTGTCGTTTAAGCAAGCCGTATGGAACAATCTCATTTTCGACGCCGATGCTCGTAGCGTCGGAATCGCGGACCTTCTGGGGGAAATGACCAAGATCGCGATCGATCTTTCACGCAAGCGCCGTTCCGATTCTTTTCTGAAGGGACTCGGAAAGTTGCTCTTGGATCATGGGTTCTCGAACAACTTGCCCAAGGGCGAAGCGAAGGACGAAGAGGCACTTCAAATTCTTGACGATCGGTTTCCCTACAAGGCCCCGGAGGCCTAGGGCTTCAGGAGTCGCTGCTGCGTCTAGCGCTGAACGGGTCGTCAGCTTCGCATCGAATCCAATGACCTTGAACTGGAGTGGCAATCCCGAGAGCTACGCATCGCTTTTTCAAGGCCACGTCCGACACCCCGATCTCTTTTGCAGCATGCACCAGCGGCTTGCTCCAGACGAGTTTGCGTAGCGCCGCCTTGGTAGGCCATGCTATTTTCCGCACAGCGGGTAGCTCAATCTCGGGCTTGGTGGCTTGAACCTTCGCCGGGGTCAAACTCCAGAACTCCCTCACGGCCTTGGCGTCGTCGACGGTGTGTCGGTAGTGGAGGTTCATCATTTGGATCGACGTCCCGCAGTGGAAGGCGGTTAGGGCCTCGTTTTTGTCGCGCTCCGTCTGGAAGCTGATGGAGGTATGCCGGAGGATGTCTGGCACCCACCTCGCGGCCTTGGTGGCTTTCTTGAGTTGCTTGAGCTTATAGATCCAGCCCGCCGGCACGCCGGTGAAGGGCTGCTGCTTGAGCCAGTCCGCGAGCACCGGGGGGATCGGTACTGTCCGCTTGAGTTTCCGGCGCAGCTTGCCGCCGGACACCCGGATGACTTTGTCGCCGATGTCGTCCGCCTTGAGGGCGGTGAGTTCACTCGGGCGAAGCCCGGCGAACAGCGCGATGGCTACAGGCGTTGCCGCCGTGCCGTCCCCGTAAGTCAGGGCCGCATAGAGCAGGCGCTTGCTTTCTTCGAGGGACAGCATCGCGATCTGGGTCATTTCTTTCGGCAGCTTGTCGAGTCGCGCGCAGGGGTTCTCCAGCGTGTAGTGGTGGCGGACGGCCCAGCGGAAGAAGACCGAGAAGATCAGCCGGAAGCTCCTCTGCGACCGGACGTTCTTGTAATTCTTGAGGGCCGACTCGAGGTCGCCGACCGTGAAGGTGTGCACCGGTTTGTTGGGATCCTTCTTCTGGAGCAGCAGCAGGCCGGTCTTGTAGTTCGCCCGGGTTGCTTCGGAGAGCCCCTGTCGCGTCCGCAGGTATTCCTCGGTCGCGTTGAGGATCGTGATCGACTGGGTCTCCGGGCGGTACCGGCTCTCGAAGAACGCGATTGCCTGGTCCAAGTTCTCTCCCTTGGCCCGGACCCGCGCCTGAAGATTCAAATAGTGGGCGACCACCGTCGAAAGGCTCATCCCGTTCAACAGTTTGATTGCCGCTTCCGCGTCCGACAACTGGTTGGGTCCGAGCGAGGTGCGGGCGGCCTTGCGATGCTCTTGCCCGCCGGCGAACTCCACTTCAAGGTCGGCTTGCTCCTGGACTGCTTCGGCCCGATCGGCGAAATTCTTCCGGACCCGGGTACCGTCTTTTTTCGTTCCTGTCACCCGCCATGAACTGGTGCCCGAAGCCGCGTTTTTGAACTTCGTGATCTTGAAATGAATGAGCTTTTTCGGCCGGGCCACGTACAAAATTGGCAACTTTGCTGGCAACTGCCAAGGGATTCCTCAAGTGAGAGTTGGAACTGATTGAAAAAGAGTAATTTGAGATTAGCTGGGTTTTCGTTCGCAATGAAGAGGTCAGGAGTTCGAATCTCCTATGCTCCACTCCTTTTTTCCTCAGGCCTGCTCCCATGGCAGACGGTTTCCGCGCCGGGGCGCGCCGCTTCCGGGCCCCGCTTGCAGCGGCCCTGGTCCGGCTCAGCCGAACATTCCCTTCACCTTGTCCAGCAAGCCGCCGCCGAGAGCACCGAGGTCGGGCGTCTCCCCGGCCAGCAGGGAGTCCACGATGCCCTGGTATTCGGCGGGCACCTTGCCTTTGACGAACTCCGCGACCGTGCGGAGGGCTCCGTCGATCTGTTCTTCGCTCAATCCGAGAGCGGCCAGCTTCTCCTTCAGTTCGTTCATGGCGGGATGGGGATGAGGGGGGAGGGAGCCGAAAGCATCGGTCTGCCGGTGGATTCGGCAAGATAAAGATGGCGAGTGGCAGGGCGGCCTCCCCCGGCCCGGGGCGCGGATGACGCGCTTTTTCTTCATTTTTCCCCAAGGGAAACGACAGGTTGGGCGTGCAACCCGCGCGCATGCGAACCCTCTGTTTCCTCAGCCTCGTCCCGCTGGCCCTGCATGGCCAGGACATGCTCGATCCGCTGGTCACCACCGCATCGAGGATGGAAGCCCCCGAAAGCGACACGCCCTACACGGTCGAGTGGCTGAGTTCGGAATACATCCGCGACAACACGCGCCGCACTTTGCCGGAGGTCCTCCAGTTCACGCCCGGCGTGCTGGTGCAGAAGACGGCGAACGGCCACGGCTCGCCCTTCGTCCGCGGTTTCACCGGCCGGCAGAACCTGCTGATGGTGGACGGCATCCGCATCAACAATTCCACCTGGCGCAGCGGGCCGGTGCAGTATTGGAACACGGTGGACCCTTTCTCGATCGACCGGCTGGAGCTGGTGAAGAGCCAGGGCTCGGTGCTCTACGGGTCCGACTCCATCGGCGGCACGGTCAATGCCTACACGCGTTCCTCGGGCTTCCGCGACGAGGCGGACGGGCAGTTCTTCAGCCACGGGTCCGCCTACTACGAGTATCGTAGCAATGGCGACGATTCCCACATCGGGCGGATCGAGAGCTCCTTCGGCGTCGGCGGGAAATACGGCGTGATGTTCGGCCTGACCGGCAAGGACTACGGGGACATCCGCGATTCGGCCGTCGGCCTGATGCGCGGCACGGGCTACCCCGAGCAGGATCTCGATCTCCGCTTCGATCTCGCGCTCAACGGGCAGACCACGCTGACCCTGCTCCACCAGCAGGTGAACCAGGACTCGATCTCGCGCTGGCACCGCACCGTGTTCAGCCCCGGCTGGCAGCACGGCGGCCACGTCATCGCGCCCGGCACCTGGCTGGCCAACACCTACGATCAGGAGCGCTCGCTGACCTATGCCCGGGTCGAGCAGGTCAACGACGACGGCTCCTTCATCAAGCGCTGGAACGCGACGGTCTCCTACCAGACCGGCCGCGATTCCGAATCCCAGTACCGCAGCGCCACCGACCGCCGCTACCAGATCGCGGAAGTGGACACCGCGGGCTTCGACCTGTCCTTCGAATCGCCGCTGGGCGACGGGGACCTGGTCTACGGGCTCGACTACTACCAGGACACGGTCGAATCCGAGGGCTACCGCAAGCGGGGCGCGGCACCGCTGCTCTACGATCCGACCTTCCGCCCGCTGGCGGACGATTCGACCTACGATCTGTTCGGCGCCTTCGCGCAGTACATCTGGCGGCCCGCGGACCGCTTCGAACTGATGGCCGGTGCCCGCTACACCTATGCCGAAGCGGAGCTCGGCCGCTACTACGACGCGACCGCCCGCACCGACATCTACGGCTCCGAGCGGGACTGGGACAACGTGGTCGGCTCGCTGCGCGCCCTCTACCGCATCAATCCGTGCTGGAGCCTCTACGGCGGCGCTTCCCAGGCCTTCCGGGCGCCGAACCTCGACGACCTCTCGGGCAACCTGACCTCGCGCTCCGGCGTGGCGGCCACCGGTTCCTCCGACGTGGATCCGGAGGAATTCATCACCTACGAGATCGGCACCCGCCACACGACCGACGACACCTCGCTGAACTTCGCCTTTTTCTACACCGACATTCACGACCAGATCGTCGGCGTGCCGGTGACCGCGGGCAGCACGACCACCGTGGCGACCAACGGCCGCGACGGATACGTGTATGGGGTGGAGCTGGAAGGAGCCTGGCGTTTCCATCCGCAGTGGACGCTGTCGGGCTTCGCCGCCTGGCAGGACGGGCGGACTGAAACCGCCGCCTTCGTGGGTGGCCCCGTGGTGGACGAGCCGGGTTCGCGGCTGCTGCCCTTGACCGGTTCGCTCGCGCTGCGCTGGACCTCGCCGTCGGAGAAATTCTGGGTCGAAGGCCGGATGCTGGCCGCCGCGGAGGAAGACCGCTTGAGTGCCTCCGACCGCGCCGACGTGCAGCGCATCCCGACCCTCGGAACGCCGGGCTACCTCGTTTACATGCTGCACGGCGGCTGGCAGGCGACGGACCATCTCGAACTCAACGCCGGGCTCGAGAACATCGCCGACGACGACTACCGCAACCACGGCTCCGGGCAGAACGAACCGGGCTTCAACGCCATCGTCGGGGCGAAGCTTTTCTGGTGACTTCGCAGCGGACCCGCGATCGGGAAAGAGGTGCCGGGAACAGGACTCGAACCTGCACGCCTTGCGGTGCCTGATCCTAAGTCAGGTGCGTCTACCAATTCCGCCATCCCGGCAACGGTCGTCATGCTAGACCGGAGCCGGGACGCGGCAAGCGGGCATTTCAGGGCGGATCAGGCGCCGCCATGCTTCTCCATCAGCAGGTGGGGAAGCCCCACTTCGGTGAAGGGCTCGCCCTTCGCGACGTAGCCGCTTTTCTCGTAAAAGCCGGCGGCATCCTTTCGAGCGTGCAGGACGAATCCGGTGACCCCCTCGCCGGCAAGGCGTGCTTCGACTTCGGCCAGCAGCTCGCGGCCATGGCCCTGGCCGCGGAGGTCGGGGTGGACCCACATCTGCCGCAGCTTCGCCCGGCCCGCGCCGAGCGGGTTGGCGATCAGCCCGCCGACGATCCGGGCGTCCTCGACCAGCGCGAAATGGCGGTGCCCTTCCTCGCCCGCGAGGTCCGCAGGCTGCAGCCGCAGGCCGATCGGTTGGCGCAGGTGGAGGTCGCGCAGCCGGACCATCTCGTGGTAGCCCGGGCTGCCGTGGGCGATTTCGACGATGCTCATGACGGAGGTCATGCGGGAAGCTTTCCGCCGGATTCCTGTCGGGCAAGCGGCGGACGCGACCGGTTCGGGATGGGGGGATCGGGAATCCCTTCAGGGGGCCGCGGGCGCGACGCTTTCCCGCGGCGTGTAAAGGGTGGGGAACACTTCCTGGCGCGGCGGCAGATCTTCGTCCGCAGGGGCCTCGATCCGGGAGATCAGCAGGCGGGCGGCGGCCCCGGTGATCATCTTGTAGCGCTGGCGGATCGAGCTGAGGCTGATCGGCAGGAAAGAGCAGAGCGGCACGTCGTCGACGCCGACGACCGACAGATCGCGGGGAATGCTCATGCCGGCCTCGATCGCCGCGCGCATGGCGCCGATCGCGGCGAGGTCGTTCATCGCGAGCAGTGCGGTGGGCCGGCGGCCAGGGTTCTTGCGGAGGAAGTTGGCGAAGGTCTCGCAGGCGCTTTCGACGGTGTGGCCGGTGCGCAGGATGTCGATGTTCGCGGCGGGGATCCCGCGGGCGGCGAGCATTTCGAGGAAGAGTCGCGGCCGCTTGCCGTCGGCCTGGCCCTCGGCGAGCGCGCTGAGGAAGGCGAAGCGCTTGTGGCCAAGCTGGCACAGGGCGTCGACCGCGTCGCTCAGGCCCTGGGTGAAATCCGAGAGGACGGCATCGACCGGGATCGGCTTCTCGGGGATGCCGTTGCCAAGCACCACCACCGGCCGGCGGTCGGCGGCCATGGCCGCTAGTTCGGGGCGGAAGACCTCGTTGTCGGAAAGCCAGAGCACGGAACCGTCCACCTCCAGGTCGGCGAGGTCGCTGAAGAGGTGCTTCTCGCGGACCAGAGAGGAGCGGCAGTTCTCGACCAGCAGGTCGTAGCCGCGTTCCTCGACCGCGGCCTCGAGTTCGTCGGCGAGGGTCGAGAAGAAGGGGTTGGTCAGGTCCTGGAGCAGCAGGCCGATGGTGTGGTAGCGGCCGGAGCGCAGGGCGCGGGCGGTTTTGGACGGGCGGTAGCCGAGTTCGCGGGCTGCCTGGAAGACGCGGGCCTCGGTTTCCTTGGAGGCCCAGGAATTGGGGCGGCGGTTGAGGATGGTGGAGGCCGTGTTGACGGCCACTCCGGCCCGTTCGGCGACGTCTTTCAGGCGGATGCGCTTGATCATGCAAGAAGGGTTCCTATGGCGGGATTCCGGGACAGGAAGTGCTTCCTGACAAGGATTATCCCGGGCAGCCCGGCCTATCGCGCCGCCGCGGCGAGTTCGCGCTGCAAGTCCTCCACGGCGTGGAGCGGATGGCCGGCGGAAAGCGAGATCCGCAGCCGGGCGGTGCCGCGCGGGACCGTGGGGTAGCGGATCGCCGGAACGAGGAAGCCCCGCGCTTCGAGGTTGCGGGCGGCGGCGAGGGCGGCGTCGTTGTCGCCCAGGATCCGGGGCAGGATGGCGCTCGGGTGGCCGGGGCACAGGAGGTCGATGCGCCGGCGGAGTTCCCCGCGCAGGGCATCGCCCTCCGCCGAGCGGAGGATCCCGAGCGCGGCCAGCGCGGCGTGGGCCAGGGCGGGCGGCGGGGCGGTCGAGTAGATGAAGGAGCGCGCGCGGTTGACCAGCAGGTCGCGCCACGCGGCGGAAGTGGCGAGGTAGCCGCCGGAGAGGCCGGCGGCCTTGCTGAACGTGCCCATCTGGAAATCGACCCGGTCTTGCAGCCCCAGCTCCGCGGCCAGTCCCATCCCGGCCGGGCCGGTCACGCCGAAGGCATGGGCTTCATCGAGGAAAAGCAGCGCGCCGTGGCGGTCCTTGGCGTCGACGATTTCCCGCAGCGGGCACAGGTCGCCGTCCATCGAGAAGACCGACTCGGTGACCACCAGGATGCGGGCTTCCGGGTGCCGGGCGCGGAGGGTGCCGAGCAACCGGTCGAGCTTCGCCACGTCGTTGTGGGGGAAGACCCGGATCGTCGCGCCGGAAAGGCGGGCGCCGTCGATCAGGCAGGCGTGGCAGAGCTTGTCGAGGACCACGACATCCTGCTTGCCGGCCAGCGCGGGCAGGCTGCCGGCGGCGGTGGCGAAGCCGGAGGAAAAGAGCAGCGACGCCTCCATGCCCTTGGCGGCGGCCAGCGCATCCTCGAGCGCGCCGTGGGGCGGCAGGGTGCCGCTGACCAGCCGTGACGCTCCGGCCCCGGCACCGTGGCGGCGGACGCCTTCGATGAACGCATCGGCCAGCGCCGGATGGGAGGCCAGGCCGAGGTAGTCGTTCGACCCGAAATTCCAAAGCTCGCGGCCCTCCCGCACTACCCGCGGTCCGGCCGGGGAATCGAGCGGGCGCAGGGTGCGGAGCAAGCCGGCCGCGGCGAGTTCCGCGAGTTCCGGCCGCGGGTCGGCGCGGCTCATGGTTGGGCGGCCGGGCGTTCGAGCGCCCAGCGCAGCAGCTTCTCGGAGTCCTTCCAGATGTTGGCCGAGTTGCTCTTCAGCACGACCACGATGGCCGAGCGGCCGTTGAGGGTGCCGGAACTCACGAGGCAGCGGCCTGCCAGGTTGGTGGTCCCGGTCTTGAGGCCGTCGCAGTAGGGGAGCGTCTTGAGCAGCCGGTTGGTGTTCTCCAGCGTCTTCACCCGACCGTCGCTGTGGCGGAAGGTGGTCCTCTTCATCGAGGTGAAGGAATGGATCGTCTGGCTCCGCCACGCCGCGCGGGAGGCGATGGCGATGTCGCGGGCGGTCGAGAACTGCCCTTCGGCCGGCAAACCGTGCGGGTTGAGGAAATTCGAGTTCCGCATGCCGAGCGAGAGCGCCTTGCGGTTCATCATCGCGGCGAAGGCCTCCTGGCTGCCGGCCACGTCGCGGGCCAGGGCGCGGCCGACGTCGTTGGCGCTCTTCACCATCAGCACCTTCAGCAGTTCGCGGCGCGGGTGGACCTCGCCGGGCTTCAGGTAGAGCTTGGTCGGCTCGCAGCGGGTGTCGTCCTGGGAAATGGTCACCGGCTTGTCGATGCTCCCGCTGTCCATCACCACCAGCGCGGTGACCAGTTTCTGGGTCGAGGCGACCGGCCGTCGCTGGTCGGCGTTCTTCGCGTAGAGGACGCGGCCGGAGACCGGGTCGATCACGATGGCGCTTTCGCCGACGACCGGCGGCGGCGGGGTGGCGGGGATGGTGGTGGTCAGCACCGGTTCGGCCCGCTGCGGTCCGCCCGGGTTCGCCGTCCGCGGCGGCGGGGAATCGACCCCGCAGGCCGGAAGAAGGACCGAAAAGGCGAGCAGTCCGAAGGTGCGCAAGGTGGCTTTGCGAAACATCGGCGGGACTATCCCCGGTCCGGCCCGGGGTCTCAAGGCGGGATTCGGCGAATTTCCGCTTGCCGCCCGCATTCCGTCCTGATTTTGTTCTCAAGAACACTGTTCAAAAGCCATGCAGTACGAGCCGATGACCGAACGCCAGAAGGAGATCCTCGAATACCTGAAGTATGCCCAGCGGACCACCGGGGTGATGCCGTCGACCCGCGAGATCCAGCACTACTTCGGTTTCGCCAGCCAGACCGCGGCCATGAGCCACCTGCGCGCCCTCGAGCGCAAGGGAGTGATCCAGCGCCGGCCGGGCAAGGCCCGCGCGGTGGTCTTCCCTGACGAACTCGACCGCGAGGAAATCGTCGACATCCCGGTTTACGGCCAGATCGCCGCGGGCATGGCCGGCGAGGTGGAGCAGGAAAAGGAAGGCTGCATCTCGATCGACATCGCCTCGATCGGCATCCCGCGCAGCGCCCGCACCTTCGCGCTCAAAGTCCGCGGGGATTCGATGATCGATGCCCACATCTGTAGCGGCGACACGGTCATCCTCGAATTCCGCGAACCGCGGCACGGCGACGTCGTCGCCGCCCTCATCGATGGCGAAACCACGCTGAAGCGCTACCAGGTCAGCCGTGGCAAGCCCTACCTCCATGCGGAGAATGCCGATTTCCCCGACCTGATCCCGGCTCGCGAGCTCATCATCCAGGGGGTGATGGTCGCGCTGCTGCGGAAGGCCGCCTGATTCCCCGGGGCCGGGCGAGCCGCTTGCCTCCCGGCCGCCCGGCCAGCCGGTCTCCCCCCGCCGACACGAACGGGCCCGGCGAGCGCCTCCCCCTCGCCGGATCAGGCGCGGTTCGGGCGGGTCGTTCGGGAAAGTCACCGGCTTGTTGGCCGCTTCCCGGGGTTCCGGTGCACGTCGGACTAGACCCCGGCGGGAACGGCGGGTTTCAGACTCGGCGGACCGCGCGGAATGCGTACGGGGGGCAGTGTCGTGCGGGAAAGGAGGTGGGGGCGTGGCGGCGAGGATCTCTTGGCGATCCGGCAAATCGGTGCGGCGGCGCGGAGGCCGGCCCCGGGGGGCATGTTCCAGAGCGGCCGGGATTTTCCACGTGCGGTCGGGCGGTGGCATTTGGCATCCTGCGCGGCGATGAAGATCACCAAGGTGTGCTGCCAGGGCTGCGGGGCGGATTTGCAGGTGGACGAGGACGTCCGCTACGTGACTTGCAACTACTGCAACGCCCGGCTGGAGGTGGTGCACGATCCCTCGGTGACCCACACCCGGCTGATGGAGAAGCTGGAGAAGACCACCGAGCGGATGGCCGGGAACCTGCGGGTGATCGAGCTGCAGAACGAGCTCGCCCGGATGGACCGCGAGTGGGAGCAGGAGCGGGAGGGTTTCATGGTGACGGGAAAGCACGGGCACCGCTCCCTGCCCACGACGGCGGGCAGCGCGGTGGGCGGCGGGTTTGCGGCGCTGTTCGGGGTCATCTGGACCGTTGCGGCCGGCTCGATGGGGGCACCGGCGCCCTTCGTCCTGTTCGGTCTGGTCTTCGTGGGTTTCGCGATTTTCAACGCGGTGAACGGCGCGTCGAAAGCGGAGGCGCACCGGAGCGCCGAGTCGCTGCACGAGAGCCAGCGGGCGGAACTCCTGCGGCAGATCGAAGCGGCGCGCCGGGAGTGAATCGCCCGGCGGCGGGGCGTCAGGCGAAGCGGCCGCCGTAACAGGGATCCGGAACGTGGGTTCGGAAGCCCGTGACGCGATGCAGGGATGCCGTGACGTGATGTCCGGCATGCCGTGTCGCGATGCACGGGCACCCGGGCACGATGCACGGGCACTTGTTCACGATGTCGGGCTGGCCGTGACGTGATGCACCGGACCTTGTGCGCAGTGCACGGGCACATGTTCACGATGTCCGGCAACCGTGAGACGATTCAAGAGAGCTTGGGCACCGTCTCCCCCAGCAGTGGCAAATGGAAGGCAGTTGGACAGGCAAGCAACTCGGCAGAAGGGCTCCTGGCGGAGACGGTTCCGCTTCGCCTCGTCGCGGACCGAGGTGAAAGGCTTGCCGTGCTGCAGGTCGGCAGTATGGCGGAAGACGACGCTCGTGCGGTTCTGAGGCAGGGGCTTTTACGGCTGGCTATCTCAGGCGCCACCAAGATGCCGACAAAGGTCTCACGACGTTTCTTCGACCTTGATGCCGGCATTGGGATAGCGATCGAGCAACGCCTTCATGATTTCACGCGTCTTCGATCCCCATTGATGGCTGAACACGTAGGTGTTGCCACCGTGATGGATGAGTTCGCTTTCGGCAGTGAAAAACCGATCGAGGTCGAAGTCTCCGGAAATCCCGTCTCTCACCGAAAGCATGGGAGCCCTGGCAAACTCCTCTTTGGTGCGCCAGTGCCCGGCTGCTTTGATGAAACGGTTCATTCTCATCACCACCTGAAGGTCCTCCGGTGCATGACCTTGACCGACAAGGATCTTCACGATCGCGAGCATGGCTCGCCGCTTGGGCAGGGCCGCGGTGCGGTTCCCCGCATGGGCCACGATGAAACGGGTGAAATCCCGGTCTCCTTGGCGCGCGACTTCCTTCCTCTCCTCTTTCTCCCGAAGTTTGATCACGTAGTCGGCCGCCTCCGGTACGGGAATGATCTGCTGAACGTCGAGGTAAACGCTTTCCCCGTCCTCGTAGGGCACCATCCTGATGCAGCGGATATCCAGACCGTGTTGATTGAGCCAGAGGACCGTCGTCGTGAGCTCCTGGCCGAAGTCCGGTGATGCCAGCACGATCCGCACCTTCGCCGCAACGACCGCTTCGCAATCCTCGGCTTCAACATCCAAATGATCGCGAAGCAGAGCCTCGGCGTCACCGTCCCTTCCCGCTTTCTCCAAATGGGCCGCGAACACCGCCACCAGTTCCTTGAAGGAGAGAAGCGAGGCCATCGCGGCATAGCGAACTCCCTGCAAGTCCATGTGCCCGCCATCCTCGGTGCGCTTCAATTCGAAGACCACGAGAGTCCCGTCTCGATCGATCCCCAGCAGGTCAATCCGCCGAAGGCTTCCGACCCATCCGGTATACTCTTCGGAAACGACCAGCGTCCCCGGTGAGATCACTTCGATATTGTCGCGCAGCAATCGCTGAAGATCCGTCCGTTCGCGGATGTTGAGTTCGGCCATGGATCGGCGCTTCACCGCGGTCAGTTCGTGCTCTCCGAATTTGAACAAAGGCATGGTCCAATGGGGTTCCTGATGATCAGATCTCCCGCTTTGAAGAGGGAAAGGCAATTCTACTCGGATGTGACGGGGTAGAGGTGAGCGGGGGGATCGGTAGGACAACGACGGATGTGACGTTGCGGAAACGGACTCCACGCACCTATCCAACTTCACGAAATGACACTCATTACCGCCGCCTTGATCTTGGTCGCCAGCTTCTTGTTTGACGTCGAGCTCGGGTGAATCTCATCCAGCCAATCGTCTGCCGAAGGGACGGTGCCCTTAAGGTTCACGTGATGAAGCGAACAGCGGACTCCCTTCTTCTTGCACCATTCGGTCAGGATCGACATCGCGTTCTTCTGGACACCCTCCAAGCGCTGGATTGTTTGCCGGACCAATGCCTGCTGCTCGGATTTCAACCGATAGCCTCGCTCTGTTTCGATCACCGGCTTTAGCCAAGGTCCTATCATGATCGGTCCGAAGCCGATTCCGCGCCCCGTAACGTGCGGATAATCGTAGCCGTGGAGAAAGATCGGCATCCCCGGTTGCGCGCTGTTCAACGTCGCAAGGATGTCGATGTACGTCTGGCCCAGCTCTTGCTCGAATGCCGTCATCTTTTCCTCGTTGAAGAAGTCGCCGTTGCCGGTCCGCGGCTTGATGATGCTGCGGAGATTCGATGGGTTGAGGAGATCGTTCCCGCCCGCGCTAAGCAGAAAGCCGTTAGGTCGATACTTGCGGACATCCTCATAGGCCCGACCAAGCCCGTGTAGGATTCCTTCCGCCGTGTCACCGGGGCTTGCGCGGTTGAGAATCGCGAGTTTGGAACTATATCCCAGTTTATCCTGGTTCAGATGTTGTGGGATTGTGACAAAGCGGCCCGGATTCCGGAACCACGAATCCCCTTCGCAGATCAGCGACGGCCATTTCAGCCGGTCTTTCCGGAATTTTTCTTCGTGGCTCGGGAGCGAGGGGTCCGGCCGGAAGAGCTTCTCCATCCGCGCCGCCGATATCTTCAGTGTGGTCTTGTTCATGGGAGGGGTCAGGTTGAAAGGGCGTAACCGGGATTTTCATGATCCCGATCACCATGAACGCCTTATCATTTCCCAGCTCTTCTCCCCAAGGGAAAAGTGGTGTCCGTGGCTCAGATCCCGAGCTTCGGCAGGCCGTTCACGATCTTCATCGTTTCCAGGCTGACGGTGATGACGCGGAGGAAGAGTTCGAGGGGATACCTGGCGTTGCCCATGGTTTCGGTGGCCCAGAGATTGGCGTCGTTGACGATGCCGCTGTCCTTGTCGGTGGTGACGGACTGGCGCTCCATGACCCATTCGAGGGCGGGCTTGCCGTTGACGATGTAGTCGTAGGCGGCCAGCGGGATGTCGCGGATGGTGATGAAGTCGTTGTAGAGGACGGTGGTCTTGTCGGCGACGCTCTTGCCGGTGACCGGGTCCTTGGTCTTGGCGAACTTCATCTTGGTGACGCGGTAGGCGGCGTCGGTCAGGGCGTTCGCCGGCGTCTTGCCGGTGTCGAGGGTGACGCCGGGGTGGCAGGAGACGGTCTCGTAGTTCAGATGCCAATGCGCGAGGTCGCGGCCGGCTTGGGAGA
Organism: Verrucomicrobiaceae bacterium; assembly: GCA_027491155.1. GTDB lineage: Bacteria > Verrucomicrobiota > Verrucomicrobiia > Verrucomicrobiales > Akkermansiaceae > Haloferula. The sequence goes on along the minus strand of JAIXWR010000005.1, from coordinate 75,575 downwards.
AGGCGCGGAAATCGGCGAAGGATTTCACGGCGGGGATGCGCGGGAGTTCCTTGCCGAGGTTGTCGGCGTAGCGGCTGCGGTAGTCGGGGGAATGCAGCAGGCCATACACGTAGTAGAAGAGGTCTTCCTTGGTCAGCGTCTCGCCCTCGCCCGCCGCCGGATACGCCGCCTGGAAATGCGCGAGACCGGAGTCGGTGATGGCGTCGCGGCGGGTGTAGGTGGTGGAGCCGGACTTGGCGGAGGAGAAGAGGTCGTCACTAGTGGCTTCGTCGGTTGGGTCGTAGAGGTAGAGGGGAAAGCATTGCGTCCCCCCATCGCTTTGAAGTTCGGGAGGGTGATCCACTAGCATTGCAAACTGACTTCCCTCTGCTGGCCGTTGCTTGACCATGATGAGCAAGTTCTTCTCGCCACGGTGCGGAAACAGACGTGGCATCTGGTAGACCATTTCGTTCAGTCGCCGATCAAAGTAGAGCCATTGCTTTGTGAAGGGGCGGTAGACGCTGATTGTTGACGCCTCCGGCCGGAAACGGATCTGGCGACCTTTGACCAAATCAGCACGCAACGCGCGAGTCCAACTGATGTTGTCGGCATTCGTGCTTGGAAATGTTTCTGCCATTACTTCACGAGTTCTCCGGTCTGCACCCGGAAAAGCGGTTGCGAATCGTACCAATTCCGCGTTGTAGAAGTCAATTGTGCGGCGGACATTAGAGGTCAAGGTGTTGAGTGACGCATTAAAGCACCACGCATCTCGCTGGGTTTTTACTCCACTGGAGTAATTGTCGAAAAGTGCCGGCTGATCGCTCTTTTTGTCGCCCATCACGATGAACTTCTCAAAACCCGCATCTCGCTGCTTTAGCCAGTCGCCGCGATAATCTGGCTCGATCGAGTTCCAGCCCTGGGCGGCGGCAATACCTAACACGCTTCCAAACTCGCTCACGCGAGCTAGTTTTTGTTCCGTAGTCAGATAGTCGCCGATGTCGTGGAAGTGGATCTTTCCGCAGGTGGTGGCGTTGGGATTCTTCACTAGCAACGAAATGGCGACAGGTGCTCTGCTCCCCTGGCCGAACACGTTGTCTTTCTCCTTGCGGCGTTGTTCGCCCGAGGTGCGGGCGTTGCCGCGGAGATGAAAGACGTGGATGCTCGTGAACTCATGGACGAGACACTTTCGCAGCCCGTCGGCGGCGCGCCCGTCAATCCAACCAGCGTTGGTGACGTATCCGACGACGCCGCTCTGGCCAATCCGGTCGCTCGCCCAGCGGATCGCCCGAATGTAGCTGTCGTAAATGGAATTGTTGTTCGTGGCCTCTGACTGGGCGGCGTAGGTGGTGCGAATGCGTTCGTCGAGTTCCGGATAGGAGACGTTCTGGTTGTTGTCGTTCGCGCTTTCCTGGCCTTTCGAGTACGGCGGGTTCCCCATGATGACGCGAATGTCGAGGGCCTTCTGGCGTTTGCGTCGGTCGCTGTTGTGGGTCAGCAAGTCGCTGATCATGTCGCCCTTCTCGTAGAGCTGGAACGTGTCGGTGAGGCAGATGCCCTCGAAGGGCTCGTAAGCGACGGCGGCGGGCTTGGACTTCGCGGCCAGGTATTTGGTGGCGGCGTGCTTCGACATCAGGCTGTGGTAAACGGCCTCGATGTTGATGGCGGCGATGTAGTAGGCGAGGAGGACGATCTCGTTGGCGTGGATCTCGTGCTTGTACTTGTGGGGAAGCTGGGACGGGCTGATCAGGCCGCTCTGGAGGAGGCGGGTAATGAAGGTGCCGGTGCCGGTGAAAGGGTCGATGATGTGGACGCCGGGGCTGCCGAGGGTTTGGCCGAATTCCTGCTGGAGCAGGTCGTTCACGCTGTGGATGATGAAGTCCACGACCTCGACCGGGGTGTAAACGATGCCGAGGCGCTCGGTCATGCGGGGGAAGGCATTGCGGAAGAACTTGTCGTAGAGTTCCACGACGATCTTCTGCTTGCCCTCCGCGCTGTCGATGCCATCGGCGCGCATGGCGACGCTGGCGTAGAACTTTTCCAGGGTGTCGGCTTCCTTTTCGAGGCGGTGCTCGTGGAGGACGTCCAGCACCTGCTGCATGGCAAGGGAGACGGGATTGTGGCTGGCGAAGCTGTAGTCCTTGAAGAGGGCGTCGAAGACGGGCTTGGTGATGAGGTGCTGGGCGAGCATCTCGATGACCTCGGCATCGGTGATGGAGTCGTTGAGGTCGTCGCGGAGTTCATTGGCGAAGGCCTGGAAAGCGGCGACTTCTCGGGTGTTCGCGGGATTCCCGACGATCTGGGTGATCCGGGTGATGTGGGTTTGGGCGATCTTGGCAATGTCGTTCGCCCAATCTTCCCAGTGGTTCCGGTTGCCGCATTTCTTGACGACCTTGGCGTAGAGGGCGCGCTCGAGTTCGCCGACGTGGAACTGGAGGTCGCCCTGGACTTCGCGGGGATAGGCGGGCGGTTCCTCGGCGATGGTGTTGCCGCCCTTGGCGCTGTCCTTGGCGGAGGTGGAGGGCTTGGCGGACTTTTTCGAGATCTGGTCGGTGATGGCGATGACTTCCATCTTGCGGGAGTCCTTGCCGATGAGATCGAGCTTGTTGACGAAGGCATCGAAGCGGTCGTCGTGGGAGCGCAGGGCCTGGAGGACGTCCCAGACAACCTTGTAAACCCTGTTGTCGTTCAGGGCCTCGTGCGGTTCCATGCCGGCGGGGATGACGACGGGGAGGATGACGTAGCCGAGCTTCTTCTTCCCATCCGGAGTGCGGCGCATCACGCGGCCGACGGACTGGACGACATCGACCTGGGAATTCCGCGGGGTGAGGAAGAGGACGGCATCGAGCGCCGGGACATCGACGCCTTCGGAGAGGCAGCGGACATTGCTGAGGATGCGGCAGGTGTTCGGCGGGGCCTCGGCCTTGAGCCAGGTGAGCTTTTCCTCCTTCTCGGCGGCGTTCATGGTGCCGTCCACGTGGGCGGCCTCGCAGAGCAGGTGGTTGTCGCTGTCTTCCTGCGCCTGGTAGGCATCGACGACGGCCTGGAACATGGCGGCGATCTGCTTGGAGGAGACCTTGTGCTTGCCGCTGCCTTTCTGGCGCTCGATGACCTGGCAGAAGGCAACGGCGCGGCGCATCGGGTCGGGATCGTGGCTGAGGTCGCCGGCGAGGCCTTGTTTGCTGAGGGCCTTCCAGCAGCCGATGATGCGGGCGGCGTCGTCGACCTTGAGCTGGTTGTTGTCGTCCTTCAGGAGGTCCTGGAGGCGGGAGCTGACGTGGGCTTCGTCGATGGTGAGGACGAGGACCTTGTAGTCGGTGAGGAGTTCGAGCGAGACGGCCTCCGAGAAGGTGATGAGGTGGAACTGCTTTCCGAACTGGTCCTCCCGGTTCATGTCGAACAGGACCGCGTTCTCCTTTTCTGCAGTAGCCTTCGCGGAGTCGGCGTAGATCCGCGGGGTGGCGGTCATGTAGAGGCGCTTGGCGGCGCGGATGAACTCGGCGTCGTGGATTCGGACAAAATTGCTTTCGTCTTCACCGTCAAAAACAGCACCCGTGGTGCGGTGGGCCTCGTCGCAGACGACCAGCTCGAAGGGCGGCAGCCCGTGGAGGTGCTGGGCGCGGCTGATGACATCGAGCGAGTGGTAGGTGGAGAAGATGACGCTCATGTGGCCGGCGTCGTGGCGCTTTGCCACCTCGACGGCGAGGCGCTTGGCATCGGTGGTGGCGGGGTAGCGGAGTTCGTGGGCGAAGGTTTCCACGATGTCCTCGTCGCGGTCGCGCTTCTTGCCGACCTCGGCATCCGAGCAGACGGCGAAGGAGTGGAGCGGGACGGCGCTTTCCTGGGTCCACTCGGTGAGGGTCTGGGACAGCAGGTTGAGGCTGGGGACGAGGAAGAGGACGAGCTTTCCGGGGCCGGCGACTTCCTCGGCGATCTTGAGGGAGGTGAAGGTCTTGCCGGTGCCGCAGGCCATGATGAGCTTGCCGCGGTCGGCGGACTTGAAGCCGAGGAGGACGTTGGCCTTGGCCGAGGTCTGGTGTTTGCGGAGGTCCTTCTTTTTCTTCAGGATGGGCTCGGCGCTGGGCTGATACTTCGCCCAGTCGATCTGGCTGATTTCGAGGTCGTGGAGGTCGATCTTATAGACCGGCGGCTGCTGGCCGATGAGGGCTTTCTCGGCGTTGTCGGTCCAGTCGTTGGTGGTGGTGACGATGATCCGCCGGGTGAACGGCTGCTGGCCGGAGGCGGTGAAGAAGCTGTCGATGTCCTCTTTCCGCACGCGGTGGCCGTCGGCGTAGCACTTGCACTGGATGGCGTGGTATTCGTCGGTGCCGCGGGTCTTGGCGACGAGGTCGATGCCGGTGTCCTTGGCGGAGACGCCGTAGTGCTTGGCCCAGTCGGCATGCAGCCAGACGTCGGAGTAGAGGTCGGCGAAGCGGGGCTCGTGGCGGAGGTAGGTGCGGATCAGCTCCTCGAAGTAGGTGCCTTTCTCGCGCTCGGACTGGGAGGTGGCGCGGTAGGCGGCGAGGATGCTTTGGAGCGGGGACATGGAGGAAAACTGAAAAGCTGAGATGCTGAAATGGGAGAGCTGAGCCGGGGAGCTGGGACAAGCGCGGGGCGAGGGGCCGTAGAACTTCGAGTTAGGGGAAGTTAGGATTTCCGAAGGACGGGTGGCAAGGCCGGGGCGAGGGAGTCCGGCGGCGGGTTGTCAGGCCAGCCGGCCGCGGATCTCCTCCAACAGGCCGGCGCAGGCGTCTTCCACCAGATCCGCGACTTCCTCGAAGCCCTGCTGGCCGCCGTAGTAGGGGTCCGGGACGCGGGTGGCTTCCTTTTCGACGCAGTAGTCGACGAGCAGGCGGATCTTGTCGCGGTGGAGTGCTTCGCGGTCGAGGCGACGGAGGTCGGCGAGGTTTTCCTCATCGGCGGCGAGGACGAGATCGAACTCCGCGAGGTCGCGGGCGGTGACCTGGCGCGCGCGGCCGGCGATGGAGTAGCCGCGGCGGCGCAGGGTGTCGGCCATCCGCGGGTCCGGACCCTTGCCGGCGTGGTAGCCGATGGTGCCGGCGGAGTCGATGTGGATGGCCTCGTCGAGACCGGCGTCGCAGACCTGCTTGCGGAAGACGATTTCCGCGGCGGGGGAGCGGCAGATGTTTCCCATGCAGACGAAGAGGACGCGGAAGGGCTTGCGGTCGGCGGGCATCGGGTGGAGAAGCTGTCGCATGCTCCGCATTCCACTGCTGGCCGCAATCGCAAAGGTGCTGCTCGGGCCCGTCCTGGCGGCGGGGCCGAACGTGATCGTGGTGATCACCGACGACCAGGGTTACGGCGATCTTTCGGCGCACGGCAGCACGAAGGTGAAGACGCCGGCGCTCGACCGGTTCCGGAGCGAGTCGACCTCGCTCGACCGGTTTTTCGTGAGTCCGACCTGTTCGCCGACGCGGTCGGCGCTGATGACCGGGCTGCACGAGTTCCGATGCGGGATCAGTCACACCATCATGGGGCGGAGCCTGCTGAGGCCGGGGATCCCGACGATGCCGGAAATGTTCCGCGCGGCGGGCTACCGGACCGGGATCATCGGCAAGTGGCATCTGGGCGACGCCTACCCGTGCCGGCCGGAGGACCGGGGATTCGACGACGTGTTCGTGCACGGTTGCGGGGGGATCGGGCAGACGGCGGACTACTGGGGGAACGGTTATTTCGACCCGATGATCCGTCGCCGCGGCGGCTGGGAGAAGACCGAGGGCTACTGCACCGACGTGTTTTTCCAGGAGGCGATCCGCTGGATGGGCGAGCGGGTGGCGGAGCAGAAGCCGTTCTTCCTGCATCTGGCGACCAACGCGCCGCATGCGCCCTACATCCCGCCGGAGCGGGATTCCAAACTGACGGGGGCGGATGCCTTTCACGCGATGATCGGGAACATCGACGCGAACTTCGCGAAGCTGATGGAGGCGCTGGAGAAGTCGGGTCAGGCGGGGAACACGGTGGTGGTGTTCCTGACCGACAACGGCTCGGCGATCGGGGCGGCGAACGCCGGGATGAAGGGGCGGAAGGGCAGTCCGGATGAAGGCGGGGTGCGGGTGCCGTGCTTCGTCCGCTGGCCGGGAAAGATCGCGGCGGGCAAGGTGGTGCCGGAGCTGGCGGCGCACATCGACCTGCTGCCGACGCTGACTTCCTTGTGCGGTGTCGCGCGGCCGGCGGGCTGGAGCGGCGACGGTGCGGATCTCGCGCCGTCCTTGCTGGGGAAGGCGGAGTTTCCGAAGGGGCGGGTGTTTTTCACGCAAGTGGGCCGCTGGCGGGGCGACCAGGCGGCGGGGCGCTTCCGCGGCCGGGATTTCTCGGTGCGGGACGACCGCTGGCGGCTGGTCGGGCTGGAGCTGTTCGACATGGTGGCGGATCCCGGTCAGACGAAGAACCTGTTTTCCACGGAGGGGGCGGAGGCCCAGCGGTTGCTGGCCGAGTATGGCCGGTGGTGGGAGGGCGTGCTGCCGGCGGTGCGCGAGCCGGTCCGCTACGTGGTGGGATCGGAAGCTTGCCCGCTGGTCCGCCTGACGGCGCACGACTGGTGGCCTTCGAAGGAGACCGAGGCCAGCGGTGCGGAGCGGAATTTCGCCCATTCGCAGATCCGGGATTTCCTGAAAAAGGCGCAGGTGGCGGCGACCCGCAACGCGCTGCCTTCGAACTCCGGCCACTGGAAGCTGCAGGTCGAGCGCGAGGGGAACTACGAGATTGGCTTCGCCCTGCTGCCGCCGGAAGCCCCGGCGGAAGAGCGCACGGCGATCGGCCAACTGCGGCCGGGCGTGGCGCACATCCGGGCCGGGCAGGAAGAGCTGCGGCTGGACATCAAGCAGGGCGCGACCTCGTTCAGGGTGCCGGTGGACCTCGACGCGGGGCCGCTCGACCTGGAAATCTGGTTCGGCGGCCAACTGCTGAACGACCGGATCCTCGGGGCCTTTTTCGTTTCGCTGGAGCGGAAAGGCGAGCGCAAGGCGCCCAAGACCGAATTCCGCCCCAAGCCGTCGAAATGACCCGCAACCCGCAACCTTTCCGCCCGCGGCGGGTTGCAGCCGCCTGGAGATCGAAATCATGAAAAACACCGCCACCATTGGAATCGCAGCCCTGCTCGCCGGGGCTGCCGGGGGATATCTCGCCGGCAAGGCCGGCAGCGAGGGCACGGACGAAGTGAAGGCCAGGGCCGAATCGATCGCCGACGGCAAGAGCACGCGCCGGACGGGATCGGCCGGCGCCGGGGAATCCGGAAAGAGCCGCGCGAAGCAGGTCGACCAGATCCTGCGCGAGCCCGGGCAGATGGCCCGCATGCAGTCGTTGATGGATCTTTACGCCGGGATGGACGCGGCCCAGCTCGAGGCCGAGGCAGCCAAGCTGGACAGCCTGCCGATGGCACAGCGGATCATGGCTTCGTTCCTCCTGTTCGGGCGTTGGGCCGAGGTCGATCCGACCGGTGCGCTCGCGTATTCGAACACCATGGGCATGGGCGGCATGTTCGTGCGCCCGACCATCCTGCAGAGCTGGGCCAGCGTGGACCCGGAGAATGCCGCGAAGTATTTCACCGAGAATCCGCGCGAGTTCGCGATGATGGGCGGCTTCGGCGGCGGGCGCGGGCCGGGCGGCGGGGAGAGCGGCGCGGCCGTGATCGCCGCGGAGTGGGCCAAGATCAATCCCGATGCCGCGCTGGCCTGGGCGAACGGCCTGGAGGGCCGCGACAAGAGCGGCGCGCTGAATTCGGTGATCAGCGAGATGGCTTCGAAGGATCCGACCAAGGCCGCGCAGGTGGCCGCCACGCTGGAGGGCGACGACCAGGCCCGGGCCTACGGCGAGATCGCCGGCAAGTGGGCCAGCACCGATTTCGCGGCAGCCGAGGCGTGGATCCAGAGCCTGCCGGCCGAGTCGCGCGACCGGGCGATGTCACAGGCGATCGAGAGCCTGGCGGCGACCGACCCGCAGGGAGCCGCCGCGAAAGTGGCGAGCATTCCGGTGGGCCGCGACCGGGACCGGGCGATCGAGGACGTGGCCGAGTCGTGGGCCCGCAAGGACCCCGCCGGTGCCGCGGCCTGGGTGGTGCAGCAGCAGACGGAAGATCCGGAGGATGCGATCCGCGGCGTGATTTCCTCGTGGACCGCGCAGGACAGCGGTGCCGCGCTCGCCTTCATCCAGCAGCAGCCGGCCGGCGAGCTGCGCGACGAGGCGACGACGACCTACATCTGGTCGAACCGCGGCGCGAGCCCGCAGGAAACGATCCAGCTCGCGGAGACGATCTCCGATGAAGGTTCTCGCAGCCGGACCGTCGGCATGGCGGCGATGCGCTGGATGCAGGAGGACAAGGATGCGGCCACCGCTTACATCCAGCAGTCCACGGCGCTCAGCGACGAGGCGAAGCAGCGGATCATCGAGAGCGAAGGCCGCGGCTGGGGCGGTCGCGGCGGCCCGGGCGGCCGCGGTCGCGATTGATCCTCACCCCGATTCTACAAGGCCGGTCGCGACACCAGAGGTCGTGACCGGCCTTTTTTTGCATGCGGATCCCGGAAGACGGCCGAGCCGTTCCGCGGATCGTTCCGGTCCGCCGCCGCGGTGAGGAGCGGGCCTTCCTGCTCGCGGTGGAGGCGAGGAAGGCGGGCTTCCGGGAGTTCGCCGGCTCAGAGGCTCTCGGCACGCAGGCGGTAGAAGCGCCGCGGGGCGGACGCGCCGCTTTCCTCCACGGTGAAGGACGGCAGGGGGCTTCCGGTTTCGCCGGTCACGGCCGGACCGGTCGGCGCGGCGCCGTTCGCGGACTCCGCGATGCTATCCCAGTCGAGCAGGTCGCCGGCGGCCTCGACGATCAGCCGGAAGCCGCGGGCCTGCGGGTTGCGCGTCACGACGAGCCGTGAGGTGTTGCCGGTGCGGGTGAAGGCGAGCCCGCCGGTGCCGCCCAGCGGGTCGCCGTCGGTGAGGTAGTCGAGCAGGTTCGGCAACCGGTCGCCGTCCGGGTCGGCATCGTTGCCGGAGATCCGCGGGTCGGCGAGCTGTGCGGCGCTGAAGCGGGCGGCGAGCCAGGCGTGGTAGCCCTGGCCGTCGCCGGCGGCGTGGGCGGCGTCGCCTAACAGACCGGCCAGCGCCGTGTTCTGGAGCAGCGCGGGCGCATTTCCCTGGCCGGTGACCGGCGCGGCCTGGAGCATGGCCGCGCTGACCGATGCCGGCGGCCGGCGGACGCGGAGGAAGTCGGCATCCACCACGAGATCGGGATTTCCTCCGGTGACCACGGTGCGGTTGTGGTGGAACTCGTCCTGCTGGGCCACGCTGGGCCAGTCGGTGTAGGTGGTGATGCCGAGCTGCAGGGTGGCGGGCATGTCGTTTCTCACGAAGCGGTTCTCGATGATCCACGGGCCCGCCTCGCCGTGGCGGCGCAGGAGCAGGAAGACCGGGCCGCGGCGGATGCACTGGAGCGTGACGAGGTCGCTGCCGGCGGGGATGCCGGACTGCACGGCGTAGAGCGTGGAGGCGCTGTTGACCGTCGTTTTCACCTCGCAGTACCAGGTGTTCGGGACATTGCCCCAGGCGACGTCGGCGTTGCCGTAGGAGAGGAAGATGTAGTTTTCCGTGCCGCGCTGCCAGGGCGTGACGTAGTGGCCCGGCTGGCCGGGGGGCGGCGGGGGCCAGGGCAGCACCACGTTCGGCCCGGGGTCCGGCACGGGTGCCGCCTGGGTCAGGCCGCGCGGCGTGCGGATCATGATGCCGCCCAGGCTGTAGGCGGAAGAGGGCCGGCCGACCAGACCGCCGCGGCGGTTCGCTTGCATCCGCAGCGTCGCCACGAAGTCGCCGCTGACCTGCTTGTAGGCATAGGCCCCGGTCCAGTTCTGGAACCAGGTGCTGCTGTAGGGCATCAGCCGCATGTGGCCCGGGCGCGACTGCCCGATGTTCCAGGTTTGGAGCTTCGAGACGCCCCAGCCTTCGGCGAATTCGTTGCGCTGCCAGTTCGACAAGGTGGCGGCGTCGTTGAACTCGTCGGACAAGGCCGCGAGGTCGTCCGGTGGCTGGTAGGTGACCGAGGCCTGGTTCGACGCGAAGTTCGGCAGGCTGTCGTCCGCCGCGAGCGCCCGGCCCGCCGGCAGTTCGACGGTGACCAGTCCCGCCAGGCCGGCGACGCGGAGGCGGTAGGTGGCGGCGCCGGTCGTCGTCAGGTGCCGCGCGGACGCACCGGCGACCTGGAAATCCCCGGCGTCGAGGCCGGTGACGGGCTCGGAGAAGACGACGTCGAATTCCGCGAAGGGCGCGGTGGACGGCGAGGTCTGGAGAGCGGTGAGGGCCACCGTCGGATTCGCGGGTTCCGGCGCGCCGTCGAGCTGGAGCAGGAAATCGCGCAGGTTTTGGAAATCGGCCGGCGCGAGGGAGAGGGCGGAGCGGTGGGCCAGCGCGGCATTGCGGCGGTCGGGCGTGATGACGGTGAGGTCGTCGAAGCCGGCATCGCTTCCCGCTGAGGTGGACACCACGATGTCATTGGTGGGGCCGGCGGTCATGGCCACGTCCTCGATGCGGATGCGCTGCCAGTGGTCGCCGGGATTGCCGCTGCCGAAGGGCCGCGTGACCGCGACCACGCGGGCGACGCCGTTGACGGTGACGGTCAGGGTGCCGGGAGCGCCCCAGTAGGGGGCCAGCCAGCGCAGCTCGAGGTCGCCCGTGCCGGCGGTGCCGCCGCCGTCGACATCCGGGAAGGTGACCGTCTCGCCGTTGTTCAGATAGACCATCTGCCCGTGCATCGAGCTGTCTTCGTTCAAGCGCGGGTAGCCCGGCTGATAGACGCCCGCGCCCAGGACTGCGCTCTCGGCTTGCAGGACGGTGCCGCCGGCGACGCGGAAGACCTCGTCGAGCGTCTTCGCCGAGCCGTCGTGGAAGTAGGGTGCGGCGTCCCAAAGGCCGAGGAGGGTGGGGGTGTCGATGCCGGTGAGCGCCGCGCCCAGCCGCTGGCCGGAGCTGGTGCGCAGGGTGCCGGTGTTTCTGGAAATACTATCGGTATAGTTTTCGCCGCCATGGCAGCTGGCGCAGTCGAGCGAAGCGAAGACGGCCTCGCCGGCTTCCGCGGAGGCCGTGCGCGTGCCGTCGGCATTCCGGTGCGGGCTGCGCGGCAGGCTTTCGCGGCCGAGCGAGGCGACGTAGGCGGCCAGCGCGTCCAGTTCCGCGCTGCGGCCGGCATTCGGCGCGCCGAGCGGCGGGTTCGGCGATTGGCCGGGCGGCAGCAGGCCCTGGCCGCCGCCGAACTCGTTGACCACGTCGATCACGAAGTCCTGGATCTCGTCGAAGTTGCCCGACCAGTGGACGTTGCCGTGCGCCATGCCGGAGCGGCCGCGCAGGTCGGTGGTGTTCCGCAGGCCTTCGCCGCGCTGGGTGAAATCCCAGGTCATGCCGTCGTGCCGGCCGTCCACGTGGCAGCTCGCGCAGGAGATGTAGCCTTCCAGGCTCATCGTCGGCAGCCCGGAGAGGCCGCTGGCGTCGGCCGCCTGATAGAAGACCCGCTTTCCTAACAGGACCTGCGGCGCCAGCTTGTCGCTGTCGACGGCGGCCACCGCAACCCGGTCCGTCTCGCGGCGGCCGAAGGACAGGAAGCCGCCGAGGTCGTGCACCGTCACGCTGCGGCCCATGAAGTCGGCGGTGAAGAGCCGGTTCGTCGCCGCGTCGAAGACCGCGCCCTGCGGGGCGAGGCCGGTGGGAAAGCGGCCCTTGGTGGATTTCACCGACAGGCTGCGGGGCGTGGCGCGCAGCAGCAGGTCGTCGAAGACCGCGACGTTGTTGTTCCCCTGCAGCGTGACGAAGAAGTAGTCGCCGCGCGGGGTGAACTCGATCGAGGTCGGGGATTCGCTATTGTCCACGTCGATGCGGTAGCTGTCGATGTCGCTGACGAAGGGTTCGTTGTTCGAGGTCAGGCTGATCCGCCCGACCATGGCGCGGACGGTGTTGTCGGGATCGAGCGGGTCGTTCGTGTTGCGGCCCTGGTCGAAGAAGGTGCCGCGGTGGGTGTTGGCCTTGACGGCGGTGTAGTAGGCGAACTGCCCGTCCGGCGTGATCGTGATGCCGGAGACGAAGTTCGGCACGCCGCGGCCGGCGGAGGAGCCGTCGCGCCCGCGGTCGCGGTGCAGCGGGATGGTGCGGGTGAGGGTCATCGACGCGGCGTTCACGTCGTAGACCTGCCCGTATTCCTCGGTGGAGACGAAGCGTGTGACGAGCACCCGCGAGCCGTCCGCGGTGATGGCGATGGCACGCGGCGTCGGACCGAGGTGGAGGCTGCCGGTCTGTGCCCGCGTGGCGGTGTTGTAGCGGCGGAGCTGGCCGCGGCTTTCCAAGGTGACGTAGGCGCTGGTGCCGGCGACGGCCACGCCCATCGGCCCGCTGCCGTGGCCGAGGTCGATGCTTTCCACAAGTCCGCCCGCGCCGTCCAGCACCACGAGGCGGTCGGCATCGCGGCAGGCGATCCAGGCGCGGCCCGCGGCATCGACCGCCACGCCGCGGGGATCGATGCTGCCGGTGATGCCGAGCAGCGCGTTGAGATCGATTTCATCGAGCCGGGCGCGGGTGTCGGCATCGAGGATGCTGACCGAGTCGTTGTCGGGATTGACCACCCAGACGCGGCGGTTGGCGGCATCGAGCGCGATCGGCGAGGACTTCGACGGCCGCAGCGCGGGCGGGGCGGGTGCCACCGTCACGGTGCCGGTTTGCGAGACGGTCGAGAGCGGCGTGCCGGTCCGAAGGTCGCGCACCTGGACTTTCACGCCGTAGTGTCCGGCGGCGGCGTAGGTGTGGCTGGCGCTGGCCACGGGGCTCCAGTCTCGCACGGCGTTCTCCTCGCCGAAGGTGAAGCGGTATTCGAGCGCGTCGCCGTCGGCATCGGTGGCGGCGGCTGTTAGAACGACTGGTTCCCCGGGCGCGGCGGGGGAGGGGGCGGCGGAGAACGCGGTGATCGCCGGCGAGGCGTTGCCGCCGGCGACGGTGGAGCCGGTGGAGAAGGTGAAGGTGTAGGGCAGGATGCCGTTGCCCGCGACGTCCTTGATGCCGCCGCCGACGATCTCGACCTCGTAGGTCGTGTCTTCGGCGAGGTAGGAGACCGGCGTGATGGTCAGCACGTCGTCGTAGGAGAAGCTGACGGTGGCCGGCACCGGTGCGCCGCCGACGGGGCGGAGGATGACGGTTTCGCCGTTGAGGATGGTGTAGCTTTCCAGGTTCTCGTGGATGAGCAGGCTCACCGGGGCACCGACCGGGAAGTTCGTCTGGCCGGGACGGGGGACGTGGTAGCCGACGTAGGGCGGGTTCGTGTCCGGATTCGCATCGTGGATCCAGACGCCCACGCCGTCCGCGCCGGCGGCGCTGTAGCCGCCGCTGACCAGCAGGTTGCCCATCGGCATCAGGTGCTGGCTGGTGTCGAGCTGGCCGGCGACGCTGCCGGGCGGGCGGGCGACGCCCATTTCATCGAGTTCCAGCACCGGCTGGAAGGTGTCCATGTCGATCTTGTGGCGGTCGGCGAAGACGAAGCGGTCCTGGCACTGGATGTATCCGAGCCCGTTGCCGCGGTCCCAGGCGGGATTGCCGGAGACATCGATGGAAGTGACGAAGCGGAGGTCGGTGGGATCGCTGTAGTCGACCAGGTCCACCGTGTTGGTGTCGCGGCGGGAGAAGACCAGGTAGTTTTGCCAGGGGGAGACGATGTAGGCGCCGATGGGTCCGGAGAGTTTGTCGAGCAGGACGGGCGGCTGCGAGGGCGTGTCGAAGACCGGCGAGATGTCGTAGCAGAGCACGCCCATGTTCGACTCGTCGGAGGTGATGAAGAGCAGGTTGCCGAGCAGGATGGAGTTTCCCGCGACGCCGTGTCGGGCGAGGGCCGGCCATTCGGCGAGGAACTGGTTGCCGCGGTAGAGGTAGCCGTTGCCGGTGACCGCGCCGTATTCGATCCAGTTGAAGGCGAGGCCCCAGGGGTAGTACATCCGCGTCAGGCCGTCGCCGGGCTGGGTGGCCTGGAGATAGGTGAAGCCGGGCATGCCTTGCAGCACGTTCACGCCGGGCGACTGGCGGCGGATGTTGATGGCGAATTGCCCGCCGAGCCAGTCGCCGACCTTGAAGTGGCCGTGGGTGCCGTGGTCGACGAAGTTGCCGACCTGGTTCTGGCCGGTGAGTTCGTTGGTCAGCGAGGCCGGGTTGGCGGGGTCGGTGAAGCGCCAGCGCCGCGGGTTCGCGCCGCCGACCTCGTGGGTGTAGATCAGGCCGTTGTGGTAGGCGATGTTGGTCACGCGGCCGAGATTCACCTGGCGGAACAGCAGGGTGCCCGGCGTGCCGGTGAGGGAGGTCGGGAAGGCCGGGTTCACGGCCGGCACCTGGGCGGCGAGCGGTGAAGCGAGAAGGGCGGCGGCGAGGAGCGAACGGAGCAGGTCCATGGGCTTGTGCTTGGGAATCCGCGGGGGCCGGTTACACGCATCATGCCGATTTCCGCGGAAAAGGACAACCCCGGTCCCGCCGGGGCGCGTTCCCGCTGGAAACGAAGCGGCCGCGGCCCCCGGATCAGGGGCGCGGCCGATGGTTTGCGGGCGTCCGGTGGAGGGCTCAGCCGTGCGCCTGCCCGCCTTCCTTCTCCTCCTTCGCGGGAAGGATGATCGAAAGCACCGTGGCGGAGACGAGGATCGCGACGACGACTCCGAGCGAGAGGATCGGATCGATCTTGATGCCCTTCAGTTCGTTGGCGACCAGGCCGATGTTGTCGAGGTAGGGCGGCGCCGCGAGCAGCAGCAGCTTCACGCCGACGAAGGCGAGGATCAGGATCAGCGCGGGCTTGAGGAAGCGGAACTTGGCGATGAGGGCGGCCAGGCAGAAGTAGAGCGCCCGCAGGCCGAGGATCGCGAAGATGTTGCTGGTGAAAACGATGAAGGGATCGGGCGTGATGGCGAAGATCGCCGGGATCGAGTCCACCGCGAAAACGAGGTCGGTGATCTCGACCATGATGAGCGCGAGGAACAAGGGGGTGATCGCGCGCTTGGCCGACAGCGTGCCGGCGGGGGCGGGCTCCATGACCTGCAGGCCGGTGGCCTCGTCGGTCCGGTAGGTCGGGGCGAGGGTCCGGCGGGTGAAGAATTTCTGGCCGTCGAAGAAGTCGACGGTGCGGAAGTAGCGCTTGGCGAGCTTCACCAGCGGATTGTTGCGCGGGTCGCTCTCGCTCTTGATGATGGCCATCTTCAGCGCGGTGAGCAGCAGGAACAGGCCGAACACGATGAGGATCCACGTGTAGCGCATGATCAGCTCGGCACCGAGGAAGATCATGCCGCCGCGCATGATGAGGGCCCCGATGATGCCCCAGAAGAGGACCCGGTGCTGGTACTTCGCGGGGATCGCGAAGAAGCCGAAGATCATCGCGATCACGAAGATGTTGTCCATGGCCAGCGATTTCTCGACGACGTAGCCGGTCAGGTACTGGATCGCTGCGGTGGCCCCGTTTACTTCACCGAGGACGATCGAGCCGCCGTCGTACTTCGGTGTCTGCAGGCCGAGCCCGAGCCAGTGGTTCTGGTAGGCCAAATAGACGAAGCCGGTGAACGCCACGCCGCAAGTCAGCCAGACGACCGACCAGCCGAGCGCCTCTTTCATGGTGACCTCGTGCGCCTCGCGGTGGAAGACCCCCAGGTCGAGGGCAAGGAACACGATCACCAGGCCGATGAACCCCACGTAGGCCCAGATTTTCATATCGGCGGCAGCGACATCGGCGACGGCTTGTGTGGCGAGAAGAAGGTCCATGGGAAGTGAAAGGTCGGAGGGTGGCCGGGGTGTTGCGCGGCCCCAAGTGGAAAGTCTGGCGGGAATTCCATCCACGGGCAAGGGGAGCTTTGCCTTGGGTTCCCGTTTGCGCGTGCTATGGGGTTGGCGCGATGGAATCCCGCTCCGACCGGAACCGTTTCCAGGCCACCCGCTGGAGCCTGGTGATGCAGGCTCGCGGGCAGGGTGTGACGGCCCGGCGGGCGCTGGAAGATCTCTGTGGTGCCTACTGGTTCCCGCTCTATGCGTGGTGCCGTCGCTTCGGGCTGGGTGCCGCGGATGCGGAGGACATGGTGCAGGGCTTCTTCGTGGAGGTGCTGGAGAAGGATCTCTTCGCCGCCGCCGATGCCTCGCGGGGGAAACTCCGGACTTTCCTGCTGACGGGGCTCCAGCGCCATGTCCGGGACGAGCAGGGGAAGGCGAAGGCGGAGCGCCGGGGTGGCGGGCGGGTGGTGTCCTTCGACGGCAGCGAGGCGGAGGTCTGGTATGCCGGCGAGCAGGCCGAGGGCGAAAGCGCCGAGCATTTGTTCGACCGGCAATGGGCGCTCACGGTGCTGGACCAGGCGGTGCGGCGGCTCGAGACCGACGCCGCGGCGCGGGGAAAGGATGCGGCTTTCGCGGCGATGCGGCCCTTCCTGAGCGGCGAGGGGAGCATGGCGGACTACGAGGAGGCCGGCCGGCCGCTGGGCATGAACGCCGGGGCTTTCAAGGTCGGCGTGCACCGCCTGCGGGCGAGATTCCGCGAGGCCCTGCGGGAGGAGGTCGCCGGGACGCAGGCACCGGACGCGGGGATCGACGAGGAGATCGCGTATATGATGAAGGTGCTCGGAGGGATGTCGTAGGGAGCCGGGATTCCATGCTTCCGGCCTGCGGGCCGGTCGTTATCGTGCCCCCGTGATGTCGCCGTCTTCACCGCATCGCCGTCTCGCCGGGCTGGATCCCGGCCGCCTGATGGCCGGCGGGATGATGCCCGGGGGCGAAGAGGTCCCGCCGGAGCTGCCGGGGATCGGGATCCAGCGCCTGCTCGGCCGCGGTGGCATGGGCTCGGTCTATCTCGCCACCCAGCTGGGCCTCGGGCGGGAGGTGGCGGTCAAGGTGGTGGCCGCGGGCCTGGCCGGGGATCCCTTGTTCCTCGAGCGGCTGGAACGCGAGGCCCGCACGATGGCCCGGCTGCGCCATCCGAACCTGGTGACCGTGCATCATTTCGAGAGGCTGGACTCCGGCGGCGCGGCGATCGTGATGGAGTATGTCGAGGGCGGCACGCTGCGCGAGCGGATCGCGCTTCATCCCGACGGCCTGCCGCTGGACGAGGTCCTGCGCCTGGTCCGCGAGATCGGCGGGGCATTGGCCGCCGCGCATGCGTCCGGCGTGGTCCACCGCGACATGAAGCCGGAGAACGTGCTGATCGACGGCCAGGGGACGGCGCGCGTCACCGACTTCGGGCTGGCCGTGCCGGTGGCGCCCGGCACGCCGCGGCTCACCCTCACAGGGGCGGCGGTAGGCACGCTCGACTACATGGCGCCGGAGTGCTTTCGCGAAAGCCCGCCGGATGTGCGTTCGGATGTCTTCGCGCTGGGTGTCATGCTTTACGAAATGCTCACCGGCCGGGTGCCGCGCGGCAGTTTCGATGCCCCGGGCGTGATCCGGCCGGAAGTCCCGCGGGCGCTCAGCCTGGCGACCATGAAGGCCCTGCGGCCGGACCCGGACGAGCGCCCGGCGGACATGGCGGCCTTGCTTGCCCTGCTCGACGGAGCGGGCCGGGGCGGGATCGGGCGGCGGAAGCTGCTCTCGCTCGCGGGTCTTGGCGGCCTCGCCGCGGCGGCGGGCTACTGGAAGCTGTCGAAGCCACCGCAAGCGGTGCCGCCCGCGGTGGCGACCGGTCCCGGCGAATGGCACGACGCGCTGGCAGGGGCCGACCTTTCCGGCGGCGTGATCTCGGGCACTTGGCAACGGCAGGATTCGCAAGTCGTGACGGATGACTCGGTCTGCATCCTCGCGCTCGAAAAGGAAATGCCGGCGGCCTACGAGGTCCGTGCCCGCTTTGTCCGGATGTCCGGCGAGCATTCGGTGGCGATCTTCTTTTCGGGGGAGGGCGGCACCGCTTCGGTGGACATCGACGGCTGGGACCGCGGCGTGGCCGGCGTTCAGAGCATCGACGGCCGCGACTTGCGGCAGGGCGGGGGATTCAAGTTCACCCTGGAGAACGGAAGGACGTATGAACTCGCGGTGGAAGTGCGGCCGGAGCGGGTCCGGATCCGGATCGACGACCGCGAGCAGGCGCTGGTGCCGATTGCCGGTCGCGAGCTGGGCATCGTTTTCCCCTGGGCCTGGGATCCAGTCGCGAGACCGGCCGCGCTGGGCATCGGCTCGTATGAAAGTCCGACCCGCTTCGAATCGGTCGTGTGGCGCGAGCTGGACTGAAGGCATGGCCGGAGCCCGCTTTTGCCGATCGTTGTGGGACAAGCCGACAAGCTCGGGTGGAGATATGATCCGGAGGTTTCGTAGGTTCCCTCGGAAGAAAAGCGGTATCCGGATCGGGATCACGGAAAACGCCATGTTCCCGAAATGAGTTTTTCAGATACTCTTTCGAGAAAATCCTTGTCCGCGGACCCATGCGTTTCTAACACGGCGCATGGCAGCTAAAAAAGCAGCAAACAAGAAAGGCAAGCGTTATAGCGACGCGGAGAAAGCGGAAATCCTGAGCTTCATCGCCCAACAGGGTCGCGGCGGCGCGGCCAAGGCGGCGAAGAAATACGGCATCAGCCCGCTCACCCTCACCAATTGGAAGAAGGCTTCGGGTGCCAGCCCGAAGAAGGGCAAGGCCGGCGCGATCGACAAGGATGCGGTTTTGAAACTGCTCTCGGGCAAAGGTTTCAAGATCGTCCGTTCGATGAACATGATCACCGGCGAGATCCTCGAAGACAAAGTCGACCCCAAGATTGAAAAGTTGAACCTTGAATTCGGCGGACTTGCCGGCAAGGCGAGCGATTCCACCACCTATGTCACCGCCACCGGCAGCCAGGTGCTGGTCACCATGACCCTCGACCGCCTGCTGGCGATCACCGGCACGAAGGCGTAAGCCTTGGAGGATCCGGATTTCACGACGGGGCGGGGGAGATGATCCTTCGCCCCGTTTTTCATGGCCCGGTTTCAATAACGCATCACCCGCGAGAGGAAGCGCCGGCACAGCGGCGACGCGGGTTCTCCGAACAGCGCGGCGGGCGGGCCGCATTCCTCGATCCGGCCGGCGGCGACGAAGGCGACGTGATCGGCGACGGCGCGGGCGAAGCCCATCTCGTGGGTGCTGAGGATGATGTCCTGGCCGGCCTCGGCGAGTTCCTGGATCAGCTCGAGGACCTCGGCGGTCATCTCGGGATCGAGCGCGGAGGTCGGTTCGTCGAGGAACAGGATCTCGGGCGAGAAGGCGATGGCGCGGGCGATGCCGACGCGCTGCTGCTGGCCGCCGGAAAGCTGGGCGGGGAGCTTGTCGGCGTGTTCTAACAGGCCAAAGCGTGAGAGCGCCTCGTCGGCCATGGCGCGGGCTTTCGCGGGGTCGTGGCCGTGGACTTTCTCGAGGGGCAGGGTGATGTTCTTCCGGGCGCAGAGGTGGGGGAAGAGGTTGAACTGTTGGAAGAGGAAGCCGTTTTTCCGGCGGTAGGCCTGGAGGGCGGCGGGGTCGGCGACGAGGCGCCGGCCGTTGACTTCCACGGTGCCGCTGTCGGCCGTCTCGAGGCCGCCGAGTACCCGCAGCAGCGTGCTCTTTCCGCCACCGGAGGGGCCGATCAGCACGAGGATCCGCGCGTCGGGCAGCGACAGTGTCAGGCTGTCGAGCGCACGGGTCGCGCCATAGATCCGGGTTGCGCCTTGGACTTCAAGTTTCATGGCGGAAGCGTTTCTCCAGCCAGTGCGCGAGCCATGCGACCGGCAGGGTGAGGGCGAGGTAGCCGAGGGCGAGCGGGATGTAGCCCTCGAGCCCGGCGTAGGAGCGGGAGATGAAGTTCTTGGTGTTGTAGAAGTATTCGGAAACACCGATCACGCTGAGCAGCGAGGAGTCCTTGATCAGCGAGACGAAGAGCCCGGCGATGGCCGGCAGCACGCGGCGCAGGGCCTGGGGAAAGATCACGTGGCGATACACCTGGACCGGGCTGAAGCCGACCGCGCGGGCGGAGTCCCACTGGGCTTTCGGGATGCTTTCCACCCCGCCGCGGAGGATCTCGCCGAGGTAGGCACCTTGGAAAACGGAGAGCAGCAGGATGCCGATGACCACCTTGTCCTGGAAGCCGGCATCGGCCAGCGGCCGTGAGATGAGCGGGGCGAAGATGACGAAGTAGCCGAACAGCAGGTGGACCAGCAGGGGGGTATCGCGGACGAACTCGAGGAAGGCGCGGCAGGTCCAGCGGACCACCGGCAGCGGGGAGCGCTGGCCGAGCAGGAAGAGCAGGCCGAAGACGATGCTGCCGGCCAGCGCGGCGAAGGAAATGCCGAGCGTCATCAGCCAGCCGTTCCACAGCGCCTCGCGATACTGCCAGGCCTTCGACCAGTCGGTCTGCCTGCCGAGTTGACCGAACACCAGAGTGCAGAGCCAGCCGACGGCGGCCATGAGCGCGACGGCTACCCCGATGTTGGCGATGTGCTGGCGGCGGGTCATCCGGGCCTCAACGGATGATGAAGGGGATGCCCTGGCTTTCGAGGAACTTCTTCTCTTCCGCCAGATACCGGTCGCCGAGCTTCTCGAAGCCTTTCTCCGCGCGGAAGGCGGCGATGAACTCGTTCACCTGCTGGCGGAGGGCGTCGTTGCCCTTTCCGATCCCCAGCGCCCAGCTCTCCTCGACGAAGGGCTTGAGCAGGCCGCGGGTGGTGTCGGGGTTCTGCCGGGCGTATTGGTAAATACTAAGCTGATCGTAGATGAAGGCATCGGCCCGGCCCTGGACGACTTCCTGGACGCAGGCGGTCTGGTCTTCGAAGACCACGAGCTTGGCTTCCGGAAGGTTGGCGGTGATCCAGGTCTGGGCGGTGGTGGCGGTCTTGGCAGTGAGGCTGCGGCCGGGCCTTTTCAGGTCGTCGATCGACTGGATGTCGGAGTCCTTCTTCACCAGCACCGCGAGGCCGGTGAAGGCATAGGGGTCGGAGAAGTCGATGGTCTTGCGGCGCTCGTCGGTGGCGGTCATCGAGGAAAGCACGAGGTCGACGTTCCCGGTCTGGAGCGCGGGGATCAGGCCGGAGAACTCCATCGGCACGATCTGGAGCGGGCGTCCGAGTTTCGCGGCGAGGGCTTCGGCCATCTTCACGCCGACGCCGTCTGGCTTGCCGGCGGTGTCCTGCATCTCGAAAGGCGGGTAGCTGAGGTCCATGCCGATCCGCAGCGGCGGGCCGGCGCCGGTGGAGCTGGACTTCTCGCTGCACGCCGTGGCGGCGAGGGCGAGGGCACCGAGGAGAAGGAAGCGGCGGCGGTCGGCCATGGCGGCGGAGGGTAGCGCAAGCACGGGTCCGCGAAAGCGGATTTCATGCCTTTGTGGATCCGACCGTCACGGTGGAAGGATCAGCCCTCCTTGCCGCAGCACTGCTTGTATTTCTTCCCGGAGCCGCAGGGGCAGGGGGCGTTGCGGCCGAGCTGGTCGATGTCGAAGCTCGGCGGGCGGCGCTTCGGCAGGTTCAGCTTGATCTCGCCGGCACCCGCTTCCTCGACCAGCACGCTGCCGGAGCTGCCGGTGGAGGCGACATTGGCGCGGGTGATCGGCTGTTCGCCGCCTTGCAGGTGCTGGGGCGCGTGGTGGAGCTGGCGGAGGATCGATTCGAGGTTGCCGGCGGAGCGGAAGAGGTTCTGCAGCGCCTCGCCCTCGATGTTGTTCATCAGCTGGGAGAACAGCTCGTAGGCCTCGTTCTTGTATTCGATCAGCGGGTCCTTCTGGCCCTGGGCGCGGAGGTGGACGCCTTCGCGGAGGGCATCCATGTTGTAAAGGTGGGCCTGCCACTGGCGGTCGATCGCGGCGAGCATCATGCGGCGCTCCTCCATGTCGAGGATCTCCGGCGGGAGCCCGTCGACGCGGGCCTCGTAGGCTTCCTGGACGCGCTGGACGAGGAGGTTGGCGATGTCCTCGGAGGTCTTCGCGACGCTGTCGAGGTCTTCCATCGTGAAGCGGATCGGCAAGGTGGCGTTCACCCAGTGCACCAGCTCGTTGTAGTCCGGGTTCGCCTCGTCGCGGTCGGCGAGGAACTCGGTGACCTTCTGCGGGATGACCTTCTGGATGATCTCGTTGACGAGGTCGCGCGGGGTCTCGGTGGAGAGCACCTCGTTGCGGTAGCCGTAAACGACCTCGCGCTGCTTGTTCATCACGTCGTCGAACTCGAGCACCCGCTTGCGCCAGGTGTAGTTGCGCTGTTCGACGCGCTTCTGGGCGGTTTCGACCGACTTGTTGAGCCAGGAGTGCTCGAGGGCCTCGCCTTCCTGCATGCCGAAGCGCTCCATCATCGACGTCATGCGGTCGGCGGCGGCGAAGTTGCGCATCAGGTCGTCTTCGAACGAGATGAAGAACTGGCTCATGCCCGGGTCGCCCTGGCGGGCGCAGCGTCCGCGGAGCTGGCGGTCGACGCGGCGGGACTCGTAGCGCTCGGTGCCCATCACGAAGAGGCCGCCGACTTCGGGGACGCCTTCGCCCAGCTTGATGTCGGTGCCGCGGCCGGCCATGTTGGTCGAGACGGTCACCGCGCCGCGCTGTCCGGCCTTGGCGATGATCTCGGCCTCCTGGCGGTGGTACTTCGCGTTGAGCACGGTGTGGGGGATCTTGCTGCGCTTGAGCATGCGCGAGACCGTTTCCGAGGCATCGACCGAGGCGGTGCCGACGAGGACCGGCTGGCCCTTGGCGTGGGCTTCCTCGATCTTCTTGATGACGGCGTTGTACTTCTCGCGGCGGGTCTTGAAGACCTGGTCGTTGTGGTCGGTGCGCTGGTTCGGCCGGTTGGCCGGGATCGGCAGCACGTCGAGCTTGTAGATGTCGGAAAACTCCGCGGCTTCGGTTTCCGCGGTGCCGGTCATGCCGGCGAGCTTTTCGTAAAGGCGGAAGTAGTTCTGGATGGTGATGGTGGCGAAGGTCTGGGTCTCCTTCTCGATGGAGACGCCTTCCTTGGCCTCGACCGCCTGGTGGAGTCCGTCCGACCAGCGGCGGCCGGGCATTTCGCGGCCGGTGTTTTCATCGACGATGATCACCTTGTCTTCCTTCACCACGTACTGGACGTCCTTTTCATAGACGCAGTAGGCCTTCAGGAGCTGGGAGATGTTGTGCATCTTCTCCGCCTGGGAATCGAGCTTCACCTGGAGCTGTTCCTTGCGGATCACGCGCTGCTCGTCGCTGAGGGCGCCGTCGGCCTCGATGTCGGCGAAGAGGGTGCCGATGTCGGGAAGCACGAAGGCCTCCGGATCGTCGGGCGAGAGGAATTCGCGGCCCTTCTCCATCAGGTCGGAGTCATGGCTCTTCTCGTCGATGGTGAAGTAGAGTTCTTCCTTGATGGCGAAGAGTTCCTTCTTCTGGGCGTCCTGATAGAAGGAGAGCTCGGTCTTCTCGAGGAGGCGGCGGATTTCCGGCTCCTCCATCATGCGCATGAGCTGGCGGTTGCGCGGCTGGCCGAGCTTCACCTTGAACAGCGCGCGGCCGCAGGTCTCCATGTCGCCGGCTTCCTGGGCCTTCTTGGCTTCGGCGACGAGTTCGTTGCAGAGGGAGGTCTGCTGGCGGACGATCTGCTCGACGAGCGGCTTGTATTTGTCGAACTGGTGGCTGGAGACCGAGGACGGGCCGGAAATGATGAGCGGCGTACGGGCCTCGTCGATGAGGATGGAGTCGACCTCGTCGATGATCGCGAAGTAGTGGCCGCGCTGGACCTGCTCGTCCTTGGTCGAGGCCATGCCGTTGTCGCGGAGATAATCGAAACCGAACTCCGAGTTGGTGCCGTAGGTGATGTCGCAAGCGTAGTGCTGGCGGCGGTCCCAGGGCGGCATCTGGTTCTGGATGCAGCCGATGGTCAGGCCGAGGAACTTGAAGAGTGAACCCATCCACTCCGAGTCGCGGCGGGCGAGGTAGTCGTTGACCGTGATGACGTGGACGCCGAGGCCGGTGAGGGCGTTGAGATAGACCGGCAGGGTGGCGACGAGGGTCTTGCCCTCGCCGGTCATCATTTCCGCGATCATCCCGCGGTGGAGGGCGATGCCGCCGACGAGCTGGGTGTCGAAGTGGACCATTTCCCAGCCGAGCGGCTGGTCGCAGACGTCGATGGTGGTGCCGCACATCCGGCGCGCGGCGTTCTTCACGACGGCGTAGGCTTCGGGCAGGATCTGGTCGAGGAACTTGGCGCGAAGCTTGATGAAGTCGCCCTCGACCCCATGGAAGGCGGCCTTCGCGGCTTCGATGGATGCGGCGGAGGCCTCGACGGTGACGGGCAGCGACGGGAAGTCGTCGCGCAGGCGGTTGAGGCGGCCGTTCATGTAGGCGGCGGCTTCGGCGAGGCCGTCGGCGTCCATGCGTTCGAGCTGTGGCTTGGCGGCGACCTTGAGCTCGTGGTAGCGGGAGAGGTGCTCCTGCCATTTGGCGGTCATTTCACGGAGCTTTTCCACCGGCTCCCGCTGCAGGGCTTCCTCGATTTCCTTGATGCGCTCGACGGTCGGGCGGATCCGGCGCAACTCACGCTGGTTCTTCGAGCCGACGATTTTCTGGAGGATCCACTTGATCATGTGAGAAGGAGGTAGGGTCCCTTGGGCGAACCGGGGTGACGGCATACACCCGGATCGGCCGGGGTGCAAGCGGCACGGCGGAAAGGTTTTGGAGCGCCGGAGGGGCTGGATCCGCCTCTTCCGGGCGGGCTTTCGCGCGGGCTCAGAGGTCGGAGCCGGCCTCGGCGTCGAGGTAGAAGGCGGCGTCCGGGTGCTCCTGCAGGAAGGAGGCGCTGACGCGGTCGGTGACGGGGCCGGTCAGGGCTTCCTTGACGATGGCCGCCTTGCCTTTGCCCCAGGCGAGCAGGGCGATCCTGCGGGCTTCGAGGATGGTGCCGCAGCCCATCGAAATGGCGTGGGTCGGGACGTGATCGAGCCCGCCGAAGGACGGGGCGGCATCCTGGCGGGTGATGGGGTCGAGCTCGACCTTCCGCGTCCGGCTGTCGCGGGGCGAGCCGGGCTCGTTGAAGCCGATGTGGCCGGTGCGGCCGATGCCGAGGAGCTGGAAGTCGATGCCGCCGGCGGCGCGGATCGCGTCCTCGTAGGCGGCGCAATGGGCGTCGAGCTGGTCCGGCGGGATCGTGCCGTCCGGGATGTGGACGTTCTCCGCGGGGATGTCGACATGGTCGAACAGCTCGCGGCGCATGAACGAGTGGTAGCTTTCCGGGTGGCCGGCGGGGAGGCCGAGGTATTCGTCGAGGTTGAAGGTGACGACCCGGGCGAAGGAAAGCTCGCCGGCGCGGTGGAGTCGGATGAGCTCCGCGTAGAAGGGAATCGGGGTGCGGCCGGTGGCGAGGCCGAGGACGGCGGGGCGGCCGCTGGCGTTGATCGAGGCGACGAGTCCGGCCAGCTCGGCGGCGAGCGTGCGGCAGGCTTCCGCGGAATCGGCGAAAATGCGGGCGGGGGGCGACTCGGTCATGGGCGCGACTTGGGGTGTGGGCCCCCGTTTGTCAAAACCAAAAAGGCCTCAAAGCGCAGGGAAAGCCCGGGAAAAGGACGTCCGCCGATCAGCTTCCGAGCTGTTTCTCCAATTTCAGATCGGGCGTGGCGCCGCGTTCGATCGCGTTGCGATAGTAGGTCAGGCCCTGCTTCTTCTTGCCTTGCTTGGCGTAGAGGTAGGCGAGGTTGAAATGGGGCTGCCACATCGCGTCGTCGTACACGATGGCCGACTTGAGCTGTTCCTCGGCATCGTCCTCCTGGCCGAGGTCGAAGAAGAGCTTGCCGAGCACCACGCGGCCGTCGGCGTTGGTCGGGGCGAGTTCGACGCTCTTCTTCAGCGACTCCAGGGCCTCGCCGAGGGCACCGGTCTGCATCAGCGAGTAGCCGAGCATGCGGTGGGCGTAGGGGTTGTTGCTGCTGAGTTCGGTGGCGCGGCGGAAGATGTCGGCGGCGGCGGCGGCGTCGTTGAGGCGCAGGTGGACGTTGCCGAGGCGGCACATCGTGTCGGCATCGCCGGGGTGGCGCTCGATCACCAGCTCGAAGAGCTCGCGGCAGGACTGGAAGCGGCCGTTGAGGTAGGCGCGGGTGGCGGCGTCGGTGTAGGGGAGGTTCTCCGTTTCGAGGCGGGCGACGCTGGCATTCACCTCGTCCTGCGGGCGGCTGAAGGGGGACACGAACTCGTCGTCGACGCCTCGGTCCTTCACCAGGTCCATTTCCTTCGGGGTCAGCGGAAGTTCGGACTGCTCGTAAAGTTGGACGGCCTCGCGGAGGGTTTCGTCCTTCTCGGCTTTCTCGCGGACGGCATCGACCAGCAGTTCGCCGGCCTTGCGGCGGCGCTCCTGGATGCGGAGCTGCTTCTGGATGAGGGCGCGCAGCATGTCGGCCTCGGCGGGGTCGGCGTTCGCGGTGGCGAGGCCGGCGGCTTCGGCGCGGAGGCGGCGCTCCATGTCCGCCATGCGCTTTTCCTGGGCGATCTTCTCGCGCTTGAAATCGTTGATGTTGCCCTTGGCGATGGCGAGGTCGCGCATGGCTTCGAGCAACTGGTCCTGGGTGGCGTTGTTGGTCTTGTTGAGGCGTTCGACATTTTCCTGCGCCTCGCGGAGCTGTTTGGCGAGGCTCAGGTTCTGGTCGATGACTTCCTGGATCCGGCTGCCTTCGCTGAGCTTGAGCAGGGCGGCCATCTGTTCCTTCTCGCGGAGCAGGCCGTCGCGTTCCTCGCGGAGTTCGTCGAAGGACGAGCGGACCTCGGTGAGCTGGTTCTCGAGGGAGGCGATCTTGAGGTTGGCCTTGGCGAGTTCGTCGTTCTTGCCGCGGAGTTGTTCCTGAAGCTGGCGGAGCTGCTTCTGTTGGCCGGCGATCACCTCGTTCTGGGCCTTGCGTTCGATCTCGAGGTTCTTCTCCAGATCGGCGGCTTTCTGGGCGAGGCGCGTGCGCTCGGCCTGGAGGGCGGCGATCTGTTCGCGGGCCTCGCGGGTTTCCTGCTGGCTCTTGCCGAGGGCCTGGCTCATCGCGGCGCGCTCGCGCTCCTTGGCCTGAAGCTGGGCTTCGAGCTTGCGCATGTCCTCCTGCATCGGCTCGGCGGCGAACTTCGCGCGGAGCCGGGCGAGTTCGTCCTTGGCGCGCTTGAGGTCGGCCTGGGCGAGGTCGCGCTGCTTGGCGAGGTCGCGGACGCGGGAAGCATTGCGGTCGGCGCTGTTCGGGTCGGCGCTGCTGGCCAGGTCCTGCTGGAGCTCCTTGACCCGGGTTTCGAGCTCGGCGATGCGGCGGGTTTCAAGGGTTTCGACTTTCTGGATGCCCGGCAGCGGGGTGAGGGGCATCGGGTCGCCCAGCGGGGCCGGGGCTTCGCCCTCGACGACCCCGGTGCGGACGCCGCCTTCGAGTTCGGCGACGGCGGAGGCCTTCTCTTTCCGCTGCTTCAGGACATCCGGACCGATCGCGGTGATGGCCTCGCGGGTCTGGTCGCGGCGGCCCTTGACCATTTCCGGTTTCCAGAGCGGGAAGTAGGTCGCAATGCTATCGAAAAGCTGGCGGGCGCGGGTGAGTTTTTCGAGGGCCTCCTCGTATTTCTTCTCGGCCTGGAGCTTCTCGGCATCGCGGGACAGCAGCCAGCCTTGGAAATAGACGTCGGAGGGGTCGAAATTCGCCGGGGCGTCCTTGGCCGGCGTCATCGGGCCGGGTTCCTGGCCGCTGGAAACGCCGCACCACAGGCCGACACCGAGGGCACAGGCGAGAAGTCCGGCGCGACCGGCGGAACGGATGGGTTTCCGGCTCATGGGGCGGGAACGCTAGGAAAGCGGGGGACGGGCGGCAAGGGGAAATCCGGGGCCGAATGGCTTTGACCGGGGAGGGCCGGGGGGCTAGGGCATAGGTCCGGATGAAAGCTCTTTCCCATGCGGTGGCGGTGGTGGTGATGGCTGCACAGGTGGCGGTGGCGGCCATCGACACCGCGGCGGAGGTGGCGAAGATCGAGATCGCGACGGAGGAGCGGATCACGGCGCTGCTGGAGCCGCGGGCGAAGCTGAACGAGAAGTTCAAGGCGGCCTTGAAGAAGCTGGAGGAGAAGGCGCGGGCGACCGGGGACGTGGCCGGGGAACTGGCGGTGGTCCGCGCCTTGAACGACCTGGACGCGGGGACCCTGGATCCGGGGAAGATCGAGCATCCCGGAGTGGCGGGCTTGGCGAGGATCCATGCGGAGGAGAGCCGGAAGCTGGCGGAGGCCGCGGCACCGGGCCTGCGGCAGGCGCGCATGGACCAACTGGTCGCGCTGCGGAAACTGGAGAAGCGGCTGGGGAACGCGGGGATGACGGTGGATGCGAAGGCGCTTGCTCCGGTGATCGCCCGGGTGGAGGACGAGATCGCCTCGCCGCCCGAGGAAATGGTCGCTTTTTTCAGGCCGGTGCCGAAGTCGATGCGGTTCCGCCATGGCGAGGAGCGGATGCGGATGATCGAGCTTGGCGGCGGGTCGGTGGAATCGGAAGAGGCCGTGCTGAAAGGGTTGCGCTGGCTCAAGTCCACCCAGAACGAGGACGGCAGTTGGACGGGCGGCAACCAGTGCGCGATGACCGGTCTGGCCCTGCTCGCCTATCTCGGCCATTGCGAAACCCCGCTTTCCGAGGAGTTCGGCGATTCCTGTCTGCGGGCCATCACTTTCCTGGTCAGCCGCGGCATGGCCAAGGACGGCGTCCTCGATTCTTCCGGGGACAAGAATCAGCTGCCCTACGAACATGCGATCGCCACCCAGGCCCTGGCCGAGGCGCTGGCGTGGTGCGAACAGCTCAACCTCAATGTGCCAAACTTGGCGGAGGTCACCCAGAATGCCGGACAGTTCATCGTCAGCAACCAGCACGAGTCCGGTGGTTGGGCGTATGGCTACAGCGAGTCGGGCGAATTGGGCGCCAATCTGTCAGTCGCCGCATGGCAGATTGTTGCATTGGCGGCCTGCAAGAAGGCGGGGGTTCCGATTGTCAACATGACGAGATCCATGCGTAGGGCGCTGGATTACGTTGAGGCCAGGCAGGCTGAGGATGGGGGCTTCGGATATGAGGGCAAGGGCGACAGGCCCGCTGCGAACGGATACCACACGCTGACAGGGGCCGGGGTCTTTTGCCTTCAGCTTTGGGGTAAGCAAAGTGCCCAAAGCACCCAGCGAGGTCTCCGCTACTTGGATTCGAAATCGCGCTTCAACTTCAACGGCGAGGACTGCGATTTGTATGGGCACTTCTTTGAGTCTCTGGCCATGCGGCAGGATGGAGGAACAGGAGGCAAGAAGTGGCAGATTTATCAAGCGCGGGTGATGCCGCAGTTGATCGAGAACCAGCAGGAGGACGGTTCCTGGAAAGCGCCGGGCGGCGGGAAAAAGCCGAACGCGGTGGCGGCGCTTTACACGAGCAATGTCCACTACCGGAACTGCCTCTGCCTGCTGATCCTGGAGAGCTACTACCGGATCGTGCCGGAGTGACAGGCACCGGGGCGGCTCAGTAGCCGAACTTCGCCCAGAGCTTCGGCAGTTTGGCGGCGCAGAGGTCCTCGTCGTCGAAGTCCCATTCCTCGCCGGACGGGTCGGCGGGAGGGTCCGCTCCATCGCGCGGGATTTCACGGTCGGTCTTGTTCTCGTAAACCTCGCCGGCGACGTAGCCGAACTCCTCGTTGGAGAGGAAGTCGTCTTCATCGAGCAGCACCGCGAGCGAGTCGGGGTCGGCGAGCGCGCTTGCGAAGACTTTCTGGCCGCGGGAAATGAGGCCGTAGCGGAAGTCGATGAAGCCGTCGTCCGAGCAGCCGCCTTCCATCAGGTAAGCGGCTCCCCAAAGCGGCCAGGTGTAAGCCCGGGCGTGCTCCTCGTCGAAGTGGCGCTGGAACTCGGCGATGGCTTCGGGTTCGAGGGCATCGAGCCGCGCCGCCAGTTCGCCGCCGGCGCTTTCGGGGTCGAGGCCTTCGAGCAGTTCCCAGAACGCTTGCTTGTCCATGAGGCGAGGAAGAGAGCGGATCGCGGGGCAGGGGAGAAGCGCGAAGTCGATTCAACGGTGGCGCTTCTTGAGATCGGCGCGGGAGAGTTGCCAGAGCGCATCGTCTTCCGGGGTCATCCAGTGCCGCGGCATTTCCCAGCCTTCGAGGGTGCCGGACATGCGCTGGCGGAGTTGATCGAGGGTGCCGGATTTCAGCTTCACCAGGGCGGTGATTTCCTCGACGCGTTCGGGGTCGTGGCTCGGGACGCCGAAGACGCGGGCTTTCTCCAACAGGCCGGTCGCCATCAGGGCGGCTTCGATCTTCGCGGGGCCGATCTTGCGGCCGGCGACGTTGATCGATTCCGCGCCGCTGCTGTCTAACAACAGGTGCCCGCCTTTGATCCGGCCGTGGTCCTGGGTGAGGAAAGAGCCGCCGCCTAGGACCTCGCCATCGCGGGCGGCCTGGTAGCCGAGGGCGACGGAGGAGCTGGCGATGTGGAAGCGGCCCGAGGCGTCGAGCGTCACCGCGACGCCGTCGAGCGGCGTGCCGAGATCGGCGGCGGAGGTTCGCGGCGTGTCGCTGGCATCGAAGGAAATGCCGCCGCATTCGCTGGCGCCGTAGAAGTTGTGGAGCTTCAGGCCGCCGTTGGCGAAGACCGCGTGCTCGAGTTCGAGGGAGAGCGGCGCGCCGGCGGACACGGCGAGGGCGATCCTTTCCGGCCGCAGGAAGCCGGCGCGGTGCCAGGCGCGCCACATCGAGGGGACGGCGGGGAGGACGACGGCATCGTGGGCGTCGATCGCATCCGCCATGACTTTCGGGAAAGGCACTTCCACCGCGTGGACCGGCACGCCGTGGAGCAGCAGCGGGAGCAGGATGCTGGAAAAGCCGTAGGAGTGGGTGAGGGAGATCGCGGCAAGGTTCGGGATGCCGGGGCGGAGGTTCATCGCGGCGACCAGGCGGTCGGCATCGGCGGCGATCTGATCCGCGGTGAAGAACACGGCGCGCGGCTTGCCTTCGATGCCCGGGGTGAGCTTCAGGTGGGCGGTGCCGGCGGGGAGGTTCGTTGTTAGATCCGGCGGCGGTGCGGAAGCTTCGAGGGGCAGGACCGCCTGGCCGTCCCGCCAGGCTTGCAGGACCGCGAGGACGATGTCGGTCGGGGTGCCGCGGGCGATGATGGTGTTGGCCGCGGCGGGGAGTGCGGCCAGTCGTCCGGCGAGGTCCCCGAACGACAGCGAACGCCCGCCCTCGAACAGGGCGGGCGCGTGCCGGAAGCGGGAGAGGGTGTCTTGCCAGCGGTCGAAAAGCATGGGCTCCGGCCGAGTGACTAAGCGCCTCCGCTCCCGGGAGACGAGCGCGAAGTTCCGGCGGGTGTTATTCCTCGGGGTCTTCGGCACCGGGCGCGTCGGACTGCGCCTTGCGGAGTTCCTCGCGGGCCTTGCGGATCTGCTCCTTGATGTTTTCCGGGACGTTCGGGTCGTCGAGCAGCAGGTCGAAGGCATCGCCGTCGTCGCTTTCGACCACGCGGGTGCTGCCGTCGGACTCGACCACCACGCTGCGGCGGCCGGGGCCCTGGCGTTCCAGCATTTCCCGCATCAGGCGCGCGGCTTCCTGCTTCACGGCATTGCCCGGCGGGGAGTCGGCGGGGCGCTCGCCGAGGGTGGCGACGGCGCTGCCTTCCTTGCCCTTGCGCAGGTAGGTGATGACGGCGGTGGCGCCGGGCATCGACTCGCGGAGTTGTTTGCGGAAGGCCTCGACGCTGCGGACCGGCTTGCCGTCGAGGGTCAGGATGATGTCGTTTTCCTCGAGCCCGGCGTCCGCGGCGGGGCCGTCTTCGGCGATGAATTCGATGACGATGCCCTGGCCTTCGGGGATCTCGAGTTGGGATCGGAGGGCGGGGACCAGGGGCACGGTGTGGACGCCGAGCCAGCCGCCGCCGGCCTGTTCCTCCGCCGGGTCGCGGTCGGGCGGATCGTTGGCGGGTTCGTCGCCGGAAATGCTGACCTTGCCATCCGGACCCACGGTCACGGTGCGGGTGGCGCGCCGGCCGTTGCGTTCGGTGGTGACGCGGGTGACGGTGCTGCCGGAGGCGTCGGTATGGCTGCTTTGCGAGACGCTGCTGCTGCCGCCGCCGCTCTGACTGTCGTTCTTGAGCGAGACCTTGCCGTCGCGGATCTCGAGGGTGGTGCCGTTGCCGAGGTCGACCGTCTGCGCGTCATCGGCGAGCGCGGCGGAGCCTAACAGGGCGAGGCAAAGGAGGGTGCGTTTCATTCGGTGGCCTTTCCCGGCTTGGCCGGAGTTTGGGGTTCGTCGTGTCTACCCGCCGCGTCCTCCTCTTCGGCGGGCTCTTCCTTTTCTTCAGCGAGGGGTTCGTCGCCCTTCTTCTTTTTGGGGCCGTATTTCTCCTCGAATTCTTCCGGAGTCATCTCCTCGACCTTCGGCTTGCGGTCGCCCTTGCGGGTGGTGACGGTGACCTTGGTCTTGCCGTCCGGGCCGGTGGTGCGGGTGATGGTGACGGTCTTGCCGTCGATGGTGGTGCTGGTGGTCGACGTGGCCGAGCCGGTGGAGGTCGACTCGGATTTCGAGCTCGAGGACTTCTTGGATTCGACCTTGGTCTCGCCGCCCGGGTTCACCTCGACATTCGGGGCGACAGGGAAATCGGCGGCGAGAGCCACCGACGCGGCGAACAGGAGGGTCAGGTGCAGTGTTGCTTTCATGGGGTTCATCGGGTTGGGGATCAATCGAAGTGGATGGCGACCGGGACGACCGTGCGGTAGTGGTCCTGGAGCTGGACGGCGGACGGCTGGTCGGCGGCGACGAGGGTGTCTTCCTCGACCCACTGGACTTCGACCAGGCGCCAGGCGCGCTTGGACTCGTCGGTGACGACGGAGAGCGGTCGGACGGAAGTGACGCGTTGCGAGCGCTCGGCAACGAGTTGCGGGGTGCCGCCGGTCGTTGCCGGCGAGGGCGAGGAATGAAGGAAGAGCGCGGCGGTCACACAGGCGGCCGCGGCGGTGGCGAAGGTGATCCACAGGATGCGGCGGTCCGGGCGCCGGGCGGCGGGTTCCGGCGGACGTGCCAGCCGTTCCTGAAGCCCGGCAGGCATGGCGGCCGGCCGCAGGGCGCGGAGCTTTTCTTCAAAGGGATCGTTCATGCGAAGAGCGGGCTGAGGGTTCCGCGCAGGCGGTCGATGGCCAGCCGGTAGCGCGAGGTGGCGGTGGGCACGGAGACGCCGGTGATTTCGGCGATCTCGGGAAAACGGAGGCCGCCCCAGAGACGGAGCGTGACGGCTTCGCGGAGCGGGTCGGGAAGCTGGCGAAGAGCATCGGCCACGGCGAGGTGGGTGTCGGCCTCGCTGAAGTCCGGTTCGAACCATGCCTCGGACTCGGCGACATGGACGGCATCGCGCCGCGAGCGGCGGTCGGTGCTGCGGCCGTGGTCGATGGCCCGGCGGCGGATGGTCGCATAGACCAGCGCGGCATCGGGAACCTCGCCGGCGCTGCGGTTCCAGGATTCCGCGAGGGCCTCCTGGACCACGTCGCGGGCGTCTTCCTCGGAGCGCGTCCTTTGGCGGGCGTAGAGCAGGAAGGCATCTCCGCGCTCTTGGATCCAGAGGCGCCAGCGTTCGGTGGAAGGGTCGGATGCCACGGGAAAGTCATGGATTCGCCGATGAAGCGAGGCCGCGGGGGAGATCGATCACGGGAAAATGAAAAAAGATCGGCTGCCGGATGCAGGATGATGCGGCGAGGGGATCATCGGATTCATAAGTGTTTGAAGCGCCCGGCGGCCTTTCCCGGATTTGACAAGGCTTGAACCTGTTGCCTAGCTGCCCCTCGCTGCGGAGGGGAAAGCTCCGTGCGCACGGAATCATGAAGGCAGCACCTTGGATCGCATCGTTGGGACTCATCGGGGCTGTGGCGGGGATCGGTTTCGGTCTTGCGGCCTTGAAAAAGTCCCACATGGCGGAGGCCGCGGCCGAGGCGGCGATGATGCCGGAGCCGATGGAGGCGGTCATCGTGCAAGCGGCCCGCGAGGTCGAGCACCGGCGCACGACGAACGCGGTCGGCACGGTTCTGGCGCTGCGCTCGGTCATGCTGAAGAACGAGCTGCCGGGAGTGGTGAAGCGGGTCGATCTCACGCCGGGCAAGATTGTCGAGGAAGGGGCCGAGCTGGTGGTGCTGGACACCGCGGTGGAAGAGGCGGAACTGAAGGCGCAAGAAGCGCTGGCCTCGCTGGCGGAGGCGACCTTGCAGCGGATCAAGGCGCTCGATACCAGCGATGCGACTTCCAAGCAGGACCTTGATCAAGCCCAGGCCGAACGCGATGTCGCGCTGGCCCAGATCGAGCGGACCAAGGCGATGATCGCCCGCAAGATGATCCGTGCGCCGTTCCGCGCCCGCATCGGGCTGTCGGACCTGCATCCGGGTCAATACCTGATCGAAGGCGTCGAGCTGACCACCTTGCAAGGCGTGGACGAGGCGGTGCATGTCGATTTCACCGTCACCCAGACCGTCGCGCTCGGGCTGAAGGAAGGCGACGTGGTCGAGGTCATCGGCGCGGACAAGAACGCGCCGGTGAGCGCCACGATCATCGCGCTGGATTCGCTGATCGACCGCAATACCCGCAATGCGAACATCCGGGCGCTGGTCGACGATGCCCGCAAGCTCCCGCCGCCCGGTGCCTCGGTGCAGGTCCGGGTGCCGGTCGGCGTGGTCCGCCAGGTCGTCGCGGTGCCGGTGAGCGCGCTGCGACGCGGGCCGGAGGGCGACCACGTGTTCGTCATTGCCAACGATCCGCAGGGCAAGCCGCGGGCCGCGATGCGGCTGGTGAAAAGCGGGTCGGTGATGGGGGATGAGGTGATCATCGAAAGCGGATTGAAGGTGGGAGAGCCGGTCGCGGCGTCCGGATCGTTCAAACTTCGTGAAGGCGCGCTGGTGGCGGATGCCGGACAAGCGCCGCAAGGCCAGTAATCGAAACCATCCGGCCCGATGCGCTCCTTTACCGATCTCTTCATCAAGCACCCGGTGCTGGCCATCGTGGTCAACCTGGTGATCGTCCTTGTCGGTTGGCGGGCGGTCGGCTCGCTGCCGGTGCAGCAGTTTCCGAAGCTCGAAAGCTCGTCGGTGCTGGTCACCACGATCTACTACGGGGCGAGTGCCGAGACGGTGCGCGGCTTCCTGACCACGCCGATCGAGCGGGTAGTCTCGCAGATCGGCGGGGTCGATCACGTGGAGTCGAGCAGCCGCGCCGGGGTCAGCACGGTGACAGTGCGGCTGAAGTTGAACCACGACACCACCGCGGCGCTGGCCGAGATCAGCGCACGGCTCCAGCAGGTCCGCGCCGAGCTGCCGCCCGACGCGCAGCCGCCGATGGTCGAGGTCCAGCGCGCCGACCGGCCATACGCGACCTTTTACCTGAGCTTCACCTCGTCGGAGCGGAGTGTCTCCGAGGTCACCGACTGGTTGTCGCGCTCGCTCCAGCCACAGTTCGCGACCTTGCCGGGCATCCAGCGCGTGACCATCGAAGGCGGCCGGGCGATCGCGATGCGGGTGTGGATCGATCCCCAGCGCCTCGCCGCGCTCAATCTCACACCTGGCGACGTCCAATCCGCGCTGCGACGGAACAACTACCTCGCGGCGGTGGGACGGACCAAGGGGAACCTGGTGGAAGTCAACCTCCTGGCTAACACCGACCTGCGATCGACCGATGATTTCGAAAAGCTGATCGTGGTCGAACGCAACGGCGCGATTATCCGTCTGACCGATGTCGCGAAGGTGGAGCTCGGCGCGGAGGAGCCCGACCTGATCGCCAAGCGCAACGAGAAGGAAGGCGTCTATCTCGGCGTGTGGCCGCTGGTCGGGTCGAACGAGATCGACGTTGCCAAGTCGCTCGAAGCCGAGATGGCGCGGATCCGGCCGACCTTGCCGAAGGACATCGAGATGCACCTCGCCTACGACGGCACGATGTTCATGCGCGAGGCGCTGAAGGAAATCAGCAAGACGCTGGCGGAGACCATTCTGATCGTTGGGATCGCGGTGTTCGTCTTCATGGGATCGATCCGCACCGCGCTGGTGCCGCTGATCGCGATGCCCATCTCGCTGATCGGCACCGCGGCGATCATGCTTGCCTGCGGTTTCAGCCTGAACCTGCTGACCATCCTCGCCATCGTGCTGTCGGTCGGCCTGGTGGTGGACGATGCCATCGTGGTGGTGGAAAACGTCGAGCGCCACGTCCGCGAAGGGAAGTCGCGGATCCAGGCGGCCTTGATCGGGGCGAGGGAATTGAAGGGCCCGGTGGTGGCAATGACCATCACGCTGGCGGCGGTTTACGCGCCGATCGGTTTCCAAGGCGGGCTGACCGGGTCGCTGTTCCTGGAGTTCGCCATCACGCTGGCCGCGGCGGTGATCGTGTCGGGTTTCGTTGCTCTCACCCTCTCGCCGGTGATGAGTTCGCGCTTCATTCACAAGACCGGAAAGGAGGGCCGGCTGACGCGGCTGGTCAACCGGGCTTTCGACCGGGTGAAGGCGGTTTACGCGGTGCTGCTCGACGGCGCGCTGCGGATCCGCTGGGTGATCGTCGGGGTCGCGGTGCTGATCATGCTGGCGGCTTATCCCTTCTACACGATGTCGGCCAGCGAACTGGCACCGGTGGAGGACCAGAGCCACATCAGCCTGTTCCTCGACACCGCGCCGGACGCGACCATCGAGGCGGTGAACCGCGAGTCGCTGGAGCTGGTGAAGAACGTCACCGCCTTTCCCGAAGCCGACTACATGTGGTCGCTGACCGCCGGCTGGGGCGGCTTCGGCGGGATGAAGATGAAGCCGTGGGGCGAGCGCGAGCGGACGACCGAAGAGATGTATGGCCAGGTCTTCGGCGCGGTGTCGCAGATTCCCGGCTTGCGGGTGTTTCCGCGGCTGGATCCCTCGCTGCCGACTTCGGGGCAATACGACGTCGAGCTGGTGCTGCAGACCGACGGCCCGGCCGAGCCGCTGCTCGGGGTGGCGCAGCAGATCATCGGGGCGGGCTTCCAAAGCGGGAAGTTCCTCTACGTCGACACCGACCTGAAGATCGACCGGCCGGAAGCGAGGGTGCTGATCGACCGCGAACGCTTGGCGGACCTCGGGCTCGACCTCGCGGGCGTCGGCCAGGAACTCGGCACGCTGTTAGGCGGGGCCTGGGTGAACCG
The DNA here is from genome assembly GCA_027491155.1 of Verrucomicrobiaceae bacterium. Taxonomy (GTDB): domain Bacteria; phylum Verrucomicrobiota; class Verrucomicrobiia; order Verrucomicrobiales; family Akkermansiaceae; genus Haloferula. The sequence continues at coordinate 38,568 of JAIXWR010000005.1, read as the reverse complement.
CTTCAACTACTACGACCGCAGTTACAAGGTCATCCCGCAGCTCGGCGACAGCGACCGGTCGTCGATCGGGCCCTTGCTCGATCTCCAGATCAAGACGCCGGAGGGCGACCTGGTGCCGGTGTCCACTTTCACCAGCCTGGAGCCGATGACCTCGCCGCGGACCTTGAACCGCTTCCAGCAGCGGAACTCGGTGAAGATCTTCGGCGGCGTCCAGCCGGGTATCACGAAGGAAGCGGGGCTGCGGATCCTCGAGGACGCCGCGAAGAAGGCGATGCCGCCGGGGGTCACGCTCGACCACGCCGGCGAGTCGCGTCAGATCCGCAAGGAAGGGTCGGCGCTGGTGGTCACGTTGGGCTTCGCGGTGGTGCTGATTTACCTGGTGCTGGCGGCGCAGTTCCACAGCTTCCGCGATCCGCTGATCATCCTGTTCGGCTCGGTGCCGCTGGCGATTTCCGGGGCGCTGGCGTTCACGTTCCTGGATTTCACGACGATCAACATCTACTCGCAGGTCGGGCTGATCACGCTGGTCGGCTTGATCGCGAAGAACGGGATTCTGATCGTCGAGTTCGCGAACGAGCTGCAGGTGAAGGGGCTTGAGAAAGTCGCCGCTTTGCGCGAGGCGGCGCAGACCCGTTTGCGGCCGGTGCTGATGACCACGGCGGCGACGGTGTTCGGCCATGCGCCGCTGATTTTCGTGACTGGAGCCGGGGCGGAGGCGCGGAACAGCATCGGCATCGTGCTGGTGGCGGGGATGATCGTCGGGACGCTTTTCACGCTGTTCGTGGTGCCGGCGTTCTATTCGATCATCGCGGCGAAGCACCGGGCTCATAAGGAGGTGGATGAGGAGGAACTCGGCGAGCAAATGGTGCCGAGCGCGGGGTGAGAGTGATCCGGGAGCGCCGGTCTGCGACCGGCTGAGCGGTCCGGCAGGTTGCGCCATCTCTTGTGCTTTGAAGTCGTATGGCGGCGTGGTGGCATGGCGGGGAGCGGGGGACCATCCGGCCGGTCTCAGACCTCCGCTCCCGGGGTGGGGGCCGGTTCATGTTGCAAGCCCGCCGCCCCGACGTTTGACAAGCCGCCGCGTGCTTGCCTAGCTGCCGCAAGTGGCATTCCGAGCTGATTACCCCCCGATCTCCGCGTTGCGGCCCGTCGCCATCACCGGCGCCGGGATCCTGACGTCGATGGGCGCGGACCTGGCGGAGAACGCGGCCGGTTTCCGGGCCGGGCGGACCGCGTTCCGGCCGGTGGATCTGTTCGACGTCTCGCGCCAGCGCGTCGGCACGGCGGGTCAGGCGGAGCTTCCGGAGAGCGTGCCCGGGGTTTCCCGAAAGGCCTGGCAGCGGATGGATCGCGGCAGTCGCATGGCCTTTCTTGCGGCGCGTGAGGCTTTGGAAATGGCAGGGCTGTCCGGAGGAGACATGCCGGTGATGATCGGGACCTCCGCAGCGGCGATGCCGGTGGGCGAGCAGTACTATCTCCAGGCGATCGAGGGGAAATCCCAGCGCCGCCAGTTCCTCCGCGTCGAAAGCTATCAGCCGCAGCACCAGATGGCGGCGATGATGCGGGCGCTCGGCGTCCGCGGGCCGCTGCGGATCTTGTCGAATGCCTGCGCGTCCGGCGCGAACGCCATCGGCCACGCCTTCCAGCTCGTGTCCGAAGGCAAGGCCGAGCGGGTGCTGGCCGGCGGCTACGACGCGCTGAGCCAGTTGGTGTTCGCCGGCTTCGATTCGCTGCAGGCGCTGTCCCCGAGCGGCATCCCGCGACCCTTCGATGCCGCCCGCGACGGTCTGGCGCTCGGCGAGGGGGCGGGCTTCGTGCTGGTCGAGTCGCTCGAAGCCGCCAAAGCCCGCGGTGTGGACGTGATGGCGCGCATCCTTTCCTACGCCGCCGCCACCGACATCCACCATCTGACCCAGCCACACCCCGAGGGCGATGCCGCGCTGAGCACGATGGTGAAAGCGACGCGCGCCGCCGGGTTGGAGCCGGAGCAGATCGACTACATCAATTCCCACGGCACCGGAACTCCGCTCAACGACGTCGCCGAGGCCCGCGCGATCTCCCGCTGGGCCGGCGCGGCGACGCCGAAGATCCGGGTGTCGTCGACCAAATCGTCGATCGGGCATCTGTTAGGCGGTGCGGGATCGGTGGAGTCGGTGATCTGCCTGCTGACCCTGCGCGACCAGTTTTTGCCCGCCAGCCTCAACGTCCGGGAGATCGATCCGGTGGTGGAGTTCGACCTGGTCCAGCAGCCGCGGGAGGCGGTGGTGAAGACCGTGTTGACGAATTCCTTCGGCTTCGGCGGGGCGAACGCGACGCTTGTTTTTCAAAGAGAGGACTGGTCACGATGAATGGAACGAACCGCGGAGGCGCAGAGGTCGCAGAGAGATCGCTGAGTTTTGAAGAGGTGGTTGCACCTGACTTTCTCCGCGTCTCCGCGGTTCGTTCGTTCCAAAGCAAGGAGGTGACGCCATGATCCGCATCACCGGCACCGGAGCCGTCAGCACCGCGGGGTGGGGCGTGCCTGCTTTGATGGAGGCCCTCGATTCCGGCACACGGCCCGTGCTTGCCGAGCTGAGCCGCGAGCGGAAGAGCGGGTCGCCGGTGGTCACTTCGGTGATGCGCGTGCCGCCTGCGCCGCCGACCCTGCCGAAGAGCCCGCGTTTGAGGCGGGTCAGTCCGATTTCGAAGTTCGCGGTCGGCGCGGCGATCGAGGCGCTGGGCCCGGAGCGCATGGCGAAGGCCGCCGCGGGGGAACTGCGGTTGGGGGTGGTTTGCGCGTTGCTCAATGGCTGCGTGAACTACTCGAACCGCTTTTTCGGCGAGGTGCTGGCCGATCCCTCCGTTGCCAGCCCGATCCTCTTCCCGGAGACCGTGTTCAACGCGCCTTCGAGCCACTTGTCATCGCTTTTCAACTCCACCGCGCCGAACGACACGATCCTCGGCGACAGCGCGGAAATATTCACCGCGTTGGAGATCGCCACCGAGTGGCTGCTTCGCGGCGATTGCGACGGCGTGCTGGTGGTGGTGCCGGAAGAGATCGACTGGCTGAGCGCCGAGGCGCTGGGGCTTTACTCCTGCGAGGCGATTCCCGCGGAAGGCGCGGCGGCGCTTTATCTTGAGACCGGCGGCGAGGGGCCGCAGTTGCTGGCGATTCCAGATCCGGTGCTGTTAGGCCCGGGCTGCGATCGCGCGGAAGCCTTGCGCGCGGTGCTGAACGCCGGCGGGGCGCTCGACGACGGCCGCACCTTGCTTGCGGACAGCCGCAGCGGTGTCTGCCGTTTCGATGCCGCCGAGGACCGGGCCTATGCCGGCTGGAGCGGGCCACGGATTTCGGTGCGGGAGACCTTGGGCGAGGCCTTCGGGGCTTCGTCGGGGCTGCAAGTCGTCGCGGCCATCGAGCATCTCCGCCGTGGCACGGCGGATCGTGCGTTTGTGGCCACCCTTGGAGGCAACGAGCAGGCGGCGGGGTGCTTGCTGGGCTGAAAAACCGCGGCTTGCCGGTTGCTTGCGCGTTTGTTCCCGTTCGTGCGGATGAAGGAGATGCCGACGGCGGAAGAGGTGGTGGCGATGCTGCGCGAGGAGGGCATCGCGGATCTGGAGGACGGGTTCGCGGCGGACGGCAATTTGTTCGAGGCGGGGATGGACTCGATGGCGGTGATGCAGCTCATCGTGGTGGTGGAGGAACGCTTCGGCGCGGTGATCGGGCCGGAGGATGCGGGGCGGGAGAATCTGGAGACGCCGGAAGCGCTGGCGCGATTGATCGGAAGGAGGACGGCATGACGGCGGACGTGATCGTGCTCGGTGCGGGGAGTGCCGGACTGGCGGCGGCGGTGACGGCGGCGCGGGAAGGGGCGAAAGTCGTGGTCCTGGAGCGGCATGGTTTTGCCGGTGGGATGGGCACCGCGTCACTGGTGCACACCTTTTGCGGGCTTTATCTGTTAGGCGAAGGCCCGCCGCGGCTGGCGAACCCGGGATTTCCGGCGGAGATGGCCGAGCGGATGCTGCGGGCGACCGGCGATGACGGACCGGTGAGAATGGGCCGGGTCTGGGTGCTGCGGCAGCATCCGGTGGAGTTCGTGCGGATCGCCGACGAGCTGTTCCGCGAAAGCGGGGTGGAGGTGCTTTTCCACAGCGAGGCGCTGCGGGCGGAGCGCGACGGTGACGGCTGGACGGTCGAGGCGGTGTGCCGCGGGCAGCGGAAGGTTTTAAAGGCGAAGGCGCTGGTCGATGCCAGCGGCGACGCGGTGCTGGCGGACCTGTTGGGCGCGGCGGCGGAGCGGACGGAGTCGGCGCTTCTGCAGCGGCCGGCCTACGTATTCGGCGTGCAGGGCGTTGTCGAAGCCGAGGAAGGCCTGGCCTTGGCTGGGCGGATCGTCGACGGCGTGCGGCGCGGCGAGCTGCCGAAAGAGGCGCTGGGACTGCATTTCCGGTCGAGCGGGCGGGCGGGGGAGATTTTCGGGAGCATCGACCTGTCCGGCGCGGAGGAGGGCGACTACGACCCGCTCGACGCCGGATGCCTGTCGCGGCTGGAAGTCCGCGGGCGGCAGGTGGCCTCGGCGGCGGTGGATTTCCTCAAGCGCGAGGCCGCGGGTTGGGCGGCGGCCTATGTCTCGCACTGGCCGGTGCGGGCCGGAGTGCGGGAGAGCCGGCGCTGGATCGGCCGGCATGTGCTGAGCGAGGCCGAGGTGCTGGCGGGAACCCGGCACGCGGACGACATCGCGCTGGCGGCCTGGCCGCTGGAGTTCCGCGAGACCACGCGGGGCCCGAAGCTGCGCTTTCCCGAGGAGGACCGGGCGGCGGGCATTCCACTGGGCTGCCTGATGCCGCGGGACCTCGACGGCGTCTTCGCGGCCGGCCGCTGCCTTTCCTGCGACCACGGCGCGCAGGCCTCGTTGCGGGTGATGGGGACCTGTTTTGCGACCGGCCAGGCGGCGGGCGTGGCGGCGGTTCTTGCGGCCCGGGGGGAAGCGGTGGAGGGAACCCTGCTCCGGCTCCGGGAACTCCACGGGAGCCCGGAATGAGATTGCAAGCCGGGAACGCCGGAGCCATGGTCCCTCCCATGATTCGGAAAATCTTCGCGCTCGCCTTGTTGGGGATTTGCATGACCGGTGCACAACTCTCGGCCAAAGGGTTCGATTGGCCGAAGAAGGACAGTTTCGAACTGAAGGATCTCGAGAAGGCGAAGGAAGCCGCCACCAAGGCGAAGAAAGCGGTGGCTTACATCATCGTCCCGCTGGATCTCGACTCGCGGGAGAAGCGCGACCAGGAGGGCGCGGAAGGTTCGATCCAGATCACCAACGATGCGATCAAGGAGTTGAAAGGCTACTGCATCATCGTCCGGGTGAATCCGCACGAGCTTTCGGGAGATCCCAGCCCGGTCACCCAGGAGGTCGGGGAAGGGATCAAGGCGGGCGGCGGCTTCGTGCCGATCGTGGTGGTTGCCGACGCGCCCGGGAAGACGGTCTACGGGACGGTTGGGGCGGAGCAGATGAAGCAAGGCGACAAGGACAAGCTCCGGGAGATCGAGAAGAAGTTCAAAGCGAGCCAGGCCAAGGGCGGAAAGGGCTCCAAAGGCGGGGAGAAGGACGAAGAGGACAAGGAAGACGGGAAAAAGGACGAGGAGTGAGACCGGGAATGCGAGGCTCCGATCCATGGCGATGAATTTTTTCCCGCGCCAGCCGTCCAATGGCGTGCTGGGACCAGCCGAGTCCGGCGGGGGTGCCTCGGGAATTCCGGGGGCGCTTCCGGCGGTCGAGGACGAGGCCTTGGTGTCGCGCGCCCAGTCGGGCGACATGAAGGCCTACGACGAACTGGTCACCCGGCACCGGGGAAGAATCTACGCGATGATCCGAAACATGGTCAAAAACGAGACCGACGCCTGGGACCTCTCGCAGGAGGTCTTCATCAAGGCGTGGCAGGCCTTGCCGCGCTTCGAGGCGAAGGCGCGCTTCTCGACCTGGCTTTACCGGATCGCCCACAACGCGGTCTATGACCACACCCGCCGGCGGCGGCCGGAAGGCGGCGGGGAGATCAACGACGAGATTTTCAGCCGCGAGCGGATCGACCCGGCGGCGGTGGCCCTGCCGTCCGAAGCCCGGAGTCCGGACGAATCGATGGCGGGCGACGAGCTGCGCCGGAAGATCGAGGCCGCGCTCGACAAGCTTTCTCCCGAGCACCGCGAGGCGGTGATCCTGAAAGACGTGCAGGGACTCGCGTATAAGGAAATCGCCGAGGTCATGCATTGCTCCCTCGGCACGGTGATGAGCCGTCTCTTTTACGCCCGTCAGAAACTCCAATCCCTCCTCAAGGATGAATACGAATCCCGATGAAGAATTGCTGGCCCTCTGGGTGGACGACGCGCTGGAAGGCGCGGAGGCGGCCGCGGTGGATGCCTGGTCCGCCACCCGGCCGGAGTGGCTGGAGCGGCGCGAGCAGGCGCGGCAGGTGAGGCCCTGGCTGGCGTCCGGACTGGCCGCGGCGGAAGAGCCGCCGTATGCGGAGTTTTTCAACGCCCGGATCACCCGGGAGATCGCCCGCGAGTCCGGGGGGGCGGTGGCGCCGACTTTCGGCGGCGCTCGTTTCTGGCGCTGGTTCCTGCCCGCCACCGCGGTGGCCGGGATGATGCTTTGCTTCTGGGCCGGCACCCGGCTGGCACCGGCACCGGTGGTTACCGCCCCGGAGCCGGTTCCCGAGATGACCGCGCCTTATCTCTACACGCCGGAGAAGGGCGTGAAGGCGGCCTACTTCTCCTCGGAACCGGCGGAAGCCATGGTCATCGTGCTCGACGGCGTCGCGGCCATTCCGGACAGCTTCGAGATCCCCGACACGGCATCGACAGGCGGCGAAGAAGACGAATCCACCGCCGAAATCCCGACCCCGGCACCATGAAGCGGCGGCAATGGATGGCCGGCCTGCTGGGCTTTCTTGCCGGAACGGCGGGTGCCCAGACCGATCCCGGCAAGGATGTGATGGGCACCGTGACGGTGATCGTTTACCACGCCACCAACGGCGACGGTGCGGCGGCCGGCGAGCGGGCCAAACCGGTCAGCGAGGAAGTGGCGCAGCGCTTGGGACGGGAGGAAAAGCTCAAGTTTGCGAAGTACCTGGAGGTCGGCCGCGATACCAAGCCGCTGTTCCGCAGTTACGAGAACTGGGCGCAGCCGCTGCCGCCGAGCGACGAGATCCTGCTGCGCTTCGAGGCCCAGAGCAAATTGTCCAAGGAATCGATGCGGCTGGACGTTGAACTCTGGCTGAGCCGGAAGAAGATCCTCAAGACCGACGCCGCGATGGAGCCGGGCAAGCCGATGCTGGTGCTCGGGCCGGAATGGCGGGGTGGCCGGCTGATCATCTCCGTGGAGCTTGCCCCCGGCCGTCCGAAGAAGCCATAATCCCGCCATGAAGAAGATCATCGCCTGCTGGATCGCCGGCTCCTTGTCGCTATCGGCCGCCACGCTGAAATTCGATGCGACGACCAAAGAGGTCAAAGCCGAGGCCGACGCCCGGACGGTGACCACCGATTTCAACTTCAAGAACGAGTCCGACCAGGAGGTGACGATCGACCGCTACGATGCGGCCTGCACCTGCATCAACGCCCAGATCAAGGGCGGCAAGCTGGTTTACAAGCCCGGCGAGAGCGGGGTGATCCGCGCGGCCTTCGACATGTCCCAGTTTTCCGGTGCCGTGGACAAGTCGGTCGCGGTCTGGCTCAAGGGCGACCCGGAGCAGAAGCCGTCGATCGTGCTGACCACCCACATCGTCATTCCGGTGCTGGTGCAGGTCGAGCCCAAGACCCTGATCTGGGAGGTCGGGGAGAAGCCGGAGCCGAAGGTCGTGACCGTGACGATGGATCACTCCGAGCCGATCCGGGTGACGGGCATTTCGGGTGCCGACGCCCGTTTCACCCAGGAAATCAAGGTGATCGAGGAGGGCAAGAAGTACGAGGTCAAGGTGACCCCCGCCGGGACCGACAAGGTGGGCATGGGCGTGGTTCACATCGAGACCGACTGCAAGATCCAGCGCCACCGGTCCCACCGGATTTTCACGGTGGTGCGCCACCCCTTGCCGAAACCTTCCGCCGCGGCGGTGGGCAAGCCATGAAGCCGGCCGTGGAACTGGCGCTGGTCCTCGGCTGCGCCTCGGTCGGGGCTTTGCTCACCTGGCGCATCGCGGGACCGCCGGACCGGACGGTTGCCTGCGATCCGGCCTTGCTGCCGGCGGAGGAGATTTGTCTGTCGACGATCCAGGCCGAGTGGGCGGAGGGAAGCTTCGTATGGATCGACGCGCGCTCCGCGGAGGAGCGGCAGCGCGACGGCGAGGGCATGCCGGGCTCGATCCCGCTGACCACTGCAAGCGGGGCGAGCTTCGACGAGCAGGTGGAAGCCCAGCTCGAGCGGCTCGCGACGGCACCCCGGGCGGTGGTTTACTGCGGGACCGCCGGCTGCGGGATCAGCAAGGAAGTCGTGGCCCGCTTGAAGAACCTGGGGATGATTCCCGAGGTGCGGGCCCTCCACGGCGGCTGGGACGCCTTGAAGCAGGCCGGTTGGCTCAAGGGTTCCAGTCCGGGGCGTTGATCTCGAGCAGCTCGAGGTAGGGGCGGGCGGGGTCTTCCCGGTGATTCCATTGCACCGTGACGATGGCCATGCGGCGCATGCCCCAGCGGATCGGATAGTCCGGGTTTTCCACCAGTTGCCGCAGGCGCGAAACGTTCGCCGCGTAGGCGCGGGCGGTTTCCTTCCCGACCGGGCTGGCCATCAGCTTGAACGTGAACTTCCGGTCGGCACCGGGCACCTCCTTCTCGTAGCAGTCGTCGATCGGCTCGAGATAGACGTGAAAGCGGGCGGGGGCGTCCTGGTTGGGCTTCGAGGTGAAGGCTGCCAGCCGTCCGCCGACGAGATCGAGGAAGGCGGGGAGAAACACCCGCGGCGGTTGGGATCCCCGCTGGCGGACCAGGACCGCGAATTCGGTGCCCGGTGAGTCTTCCGAGAAGAAAGCGATGCGGTAGGGGAACTCGGTCAACTGTTCCTCGGGGTGGTCCAGCGGGAGGTCCGGCACGATCCGCGCGACTTCCGGGAGCTCGTGCCCGAGCAAGGTCGCGGCGAGTTCGGCCTCGGTCGCGGGTGGTTCCACGTGCCCGGTGCGCGAAGCCGCGTCCTTGGCCCGGAGGAAGGACTCGAGCATTTCATTGGCCGCGATGGCCGGGGTCGATCCCCCGCCGCGCGAGCTGCGAGCGACCGGAGGCGTCGATTCGGGCTCGGCGTCCGGTGCAGGCAGCGGAGGCGGCGGAATTTCGATGGGCCGGGGAGTGGGAGGGGTTCCCTTGGGCGGATATTGGACCACCAGCGGCTTGCTGGCATCCTTCATGAGCTGCCCGGGCGAACCCGGGGCATAGAAATAGACCAAGGTGCCGACGATGCCGGCGGCCAGAGTCAGGAAAGCGGCGGGGAGCAGGGCGTTGGCAAGACGGTAGGGCCGGCGGCCGGACTCGTGGAACAGCGGTCCGCCGCCGCGTTTCAACTGCTGGTCCATCGTGCTCCGGCGCACGGGGATCGGGATGATCTGGGGCCGGTCCGGCAGGCTCCGGGGTTCGGGCCGGATGCGCGGGGAACCTGCGGGCAATGGCTCGCCGGAGTTTTCCTCCAGGACTTCGGCGGTCACTTCCACCGCTTCGACGGGCTGCTCGACGGGCGGGGCGACCTGCTCCGGTTGCGGATCGGCGGCCTTCTCCTGATCCATCCCTTCATCGGGAGCGGGGGGCGCGGTGATGGTGCCCCGGCAGTTCGGGCAGGGCCCGGTGACCCCCGCCAGAGCCATCCGAACGGTCAGCCGCGTCTGGCAGTGGGGACAGGAAAAGGTGAGGCTTTCCGCGGGCATCGGGGGTTTCTCCGGAAACGCTAACGGAGCGCCCCGGAGGCGTCAACGACCCGCTGGCCGCTCCTTCACTCGTTCGGGCTGCCGCCGGAGGCGTGGCCCAAGCCGGCGGAAACCTCGGGCAGGAACTTCTTGAAGCGGTTCTTGTCGATCGCCTTCATGTAGGCTTCCTCGGGCGAGATCATGCCGGACTGGAGCTTGTTCCAGATGGCCTCGTCCATGAACTGCATGCCCTCCGCCTTGCCGCCGGTGATCACGTCGTAGAGCTTCTGGGTGGCTCCTTCGCGGATGATCGCGGAGACGGCCGGGGTGGCGAACATGATCTCGTGCACCGCGGTCCGGCCCGGCTTGTCGCAGCGCTTGCAGAGGAGCTGCGCCAGCACGCCGCGCAGCGAGGCGGCGAGCATGGTGCGGACCTGCGACTGCTGGTCGGCGGGGAAGACGTCGATGATGCGGTCGATGGTCTTGCGGGCGTTGTTGGTGTGCAGGGTGCCGAAGACGAGCAGGCCGGTTTCGGCCGCGGTCAGGGCCAGCGAGATGGTTTCAAGGTCGCGCATCTCGCCGACCAGCACGATGTCGGCATCCTCGCGGAGCGCGGCGCGCAGGCCGTCGGAGAACGACGGGGTCTGGATCGGCACCTCGCGTTGGGTGATGATCGACTTCTTGTTGCGGTGCACGAACTCGATCGGCTCCTCGATCGTGATGATGTGCCGGTTGAAGTTCGAGTTGATGTAGTCGAGCAGCGCCGCGAGCGTGGTCGACTTGCCGGAGCCGGTGGGCCCGGTGACCAGGATCAGCCCGGAGCGGATGTGGCCGAACTGCTTGACGACTTCCGGCACGCCGAGCGACTCGAGCGACATGATCTCGGTGGGGATCAGCCGGAACACCGCGGCATAACCGTTGTTCTGCTTGAGATAGTTGCAGCGGAAGCGCGAGTCCTCGTCCATCGCGTAGGCGAAGTCGAGGTCGCCGGACTCGAGGTATTTCTGGAACGCCTTCGGATCGCAGATCTCGGCGAGCATGTCCTTGAAATCCTGGCCGGAGAGGACGGGCTGGTCGGGGATCGGGACGACGGATCCGTGCACCCGGACCTTGGGCGGCTGGCCTTCGGACAGGTGGAGGTCGGAACCCCGGTTCGCCACGAGGTATTGGAAATAGGCGTCGATGCGGGCCATGGGAAGCGGTCGTGGAAATCAGGATTGGAAGAAACTGCGCATCTGGATCTTGTCCTCGCAGCGGAAGAGCGTCTCTTCCTGGGTGATCAAGCCCTTGATGTAGAGGCGGCGGAGCGACTCGTCCATGGTGATCATGCCGACGTTCTTGCCGGTCTGCATGATGCCGGGGAGCATGAAGGTCTTGCCGTCGCGGATGGTCGCGGCGACCGCGGGCGTGTTGACGAGAAGCTCGAGCGCCATCACGCGGCCCTGGCCGTCGGCGCGGGGAACGAGCTGCTGGGAGAGCACGCCGCGCAGCGATTCGGAAACCATGATGCGGATCTGGTCGCGCTGGTCGACGGGGAAGACGTCGAGCACGCGGTCCAGGGTGCGGGGCGCGTTGCCGGTGTGGAGGGTGCCGAGCACAAGGTGACCGGTTTCCGCCGCGGTGAGGGCGAGCGAGATGGTCTCCAGGTCGCGCATTTCACCGACCATGATGACATCGGGGTCTTCCCGCAGGGCGCCGCGGAGCGCCTTGGCGAAGGACTCGGTGTGGGTGTGGACCTCGCGCTGGTTAACATGGCAGCCCTTGGACTCGAAGACGTATTCGATCGGGTCCTCGAGCGTCAGGATGTGGTCCTCGCGGTCGCGGTTGATGAAATCGACCAGCGCGGCGAGCGTGGTGGACTTGCCGGAGCCGACGGCACCGGTGACGAGGATCAGGCCGTTGTGATAGCGGGTGAGCGGGGTGAGGTGCTCCACCGGGAGGTCGATCTCCTCCATGCTGCGGATCTTGGTGCTGATGATCCGGAACACCATGTCATAGCCGAGGCGCTGCTTGATGACCGAAGCGCGGAAACGGCCTTCCGGGTTGTAGTAGGCAAAGTCGACGTCGCCCTTTTCCTGGAGACGGTTCCATTCGCGCTCGCCGAGGAAGGAGCGGGCCAGCTTTTCGGTTTCGGCGGCGGTCAGCGGCGGGTGGTCGGCCCAGATCGGCTGGAGCTGGCCGAAGCGGCGCCATGCCGGCGGGTAGGCCGTGGGCAAATGGACGTCGGAACAGTCATACTCGCGGCCGAGTTTGAGATATTCGTCAACGTGGTCGAGAACGCGGTGCTCGGACATGTGGGCGTGGGTTAGAGCGGGAAGGAGAGGCGATGGGAAGCGGGAATTGCGGCTGCTTTCAGGATTCTCCCACGGTGTCATTACCGGGTATTGCAAAGCGCTTTCCGAGCTCGCGCAGGGCCCAGGTTTGGAGCGTCGGCCGGGCCAACGCGAAGGCGCCGCCGAGGGCGAGTTTCCAGAGCGACTTCGAGGATTTTGCCTCGCGGATCACGGGGCGGGGGCGGCGGAGGATCATGCTGGCGACCAGGCCTGCGGCAAGGGAACCGCCGAACCAGAGCAGCGGTTTGGAAAGGATCGAGTCCTTGACCCGTGCCGGCACGTCGAGGCGGTGGCGCAGCAGGGCAAGGTCGTGGCCGACCGCAGCCCGCGAGGCGGCGAGGCGGGCGCTCAGCGCGTCGGTTTGTCCTTGAGATTGAGAAGCCATTCGCGGTCTTTCGAGAGTTCGGCGCGGGCGATGGGAAAGGAGGGTGGTGCCGGTCGGCGCAGGATCAGGACGGCGATGAAGGCGAGCGCCAGGTGAAGCGCTGCGGCGGCGAGGGCGACCCAGTGCCAGGCGATGCCGTGGCCGGAGGTGGCGATCCAGCCGATGAGGCCGGCCATGCCGGTCAGCCATGCGGTCATCGCGCAGCCGCCGATGAATGCGAGCAGGACCCCGCGGCGGGCGGCGACACGGCCGGCTTCGCGGGCCTCCAGGGCGACCAGTTCCATCCGGGCGGACACGAATTCCACGACCGATTCGCGCCACGAGGGGGCGGTTGGTCGTTCCGGTGCGGGACCCTCGGTCATGATATCAAGGCAAACGCGGCGCGCCCCGGACGGGGGAGCGCCTGGTGCGGGATCAAACTCAGGCGGATCAGCGGCGGGCGATCAGGCCGATCAGGAATCCGATGCCGAGGGCGCCGGCTACGCAGCGGGTCGGGTGCTGGCGGATGTAGTCCTCGGTGGTGATGTGGAGTTCCTTGGCCTTGATGCGGGTCTCGCGCCACTGCTCGTCGGCCGTCTGGCGGATCTCGCGGGCCTTTTCGGATGCGGCCGTTTTGAGGCTTTCGGCCTTGTCGGTGGCGGCCGCCTTGAAGGCGAGCGCCTTGTCGGTGGCGACCTCGCGCAGGTGCTGGGCGGACTCGACGGCGCGCTCCTTGATCACCTTGGCCTGATCGGTGGCCTGGTGGGCGAATTCGCGGGCCTTTTCGCCGGCGGCGGCGCGGAGATCGTTGGCGGCCTGGCCGACGGATGGAGACTTGGTGAATCCGGCTTCCGGATCGAGCGATCCGGCGTTGGTGGCAAAGGTATCAGACATGACTTGATGGGGTTGGGGTTGATGGGAAATCCGATTTCCGGGGGCTGGCGCAACGCTGACACCATCGCACTCCCGGCGCAAGTAAAGGATGAGCGCCGGGGTGGCGGCGGATGCGCCGGGTCAGCGCGGCTCCGGTGTGCGGAGGTCGCGGGCCCTGGGCGGGGCGAGCAGGCGTTCCTTCTCGGTCTCCGGCGGCGAGGTGAACATCACGTTGCGCCACACCGGCTCGCGCATCGGCCCGGTGCCGCGGAACTGGAACAGGCCGTAGAACGGTTTGAGCGGAAGCGTGATCACCCCCAGCAGCCCCCGCGCGTTCATGCGGATCGTCATTTCGAGGGTCCTCCGGTTGAGGTCCGCTTCGGCGTCGCCCGTGAAGACCAGCGAAGGGGTGGTGGTCAGGAAGTCGTTGGTCCGCAGCACGCCTTCCTCGACCGCGAAGGTGCAGAAGGCTTCCTTCGCCTCCTGGAAGCCGGCCTTTCGGTTCGCGAGCACGGTGGAGAGCACCGGCGACAGGGGGCCGAAGATCGGGACGGAAAACAGTTCGCCTTCTTCCAGGGCGATCAACCCGTCGCCGTTCAGGCCGGCCGCAGCCTTGCCCCGGTAGTTGAAGTCGATCCGGCCGGTGACGAAGCCCTTGGCGGTCTTTTCGAAGCCGCACGCGGTGGAGATTTCGGGCAGGCTCAGCCGGGTCCAGTCGAACTCGCCCTTCACCCGCGGGCCGCCTTCCTCGGGCAGGACGTCGAAGCTCCCGCGCACCGGGCCGTCGAACACCTCGAACTCGAGGTCCCTGACCTCCGTGACCGACGGCTTGACCAGCACGGTGGTGTCCAGCCCGCCGAGCAACAGGTCGGTGCCGGCGAAGCGGTACGACATCTTGCCCGGAGTGGTGCCGGTGACCTTGAACAGGGTCTTGGGCGCCCCTTTGAACAATCCGATCACCCCGCCGGCCTTGAGTTCGGGGGGGCGGTGAAAGCGGTATTCCTCGAGGTGATCGGCCACCTTCGGCAGGAACATCCGCAGGACGGGCGCGGGCCAGAAGCTGCCGCGGATGTTCTCGAGCGTGAGCGTCGACGGCTCCCGGTCGAAGCGCACGCGGTCCACCGTGGCGGTCCCGCTGAGCGGGCCGTCGTGCGCCTTGCGGAGAGGGTAGGAGGCGTAGTCGAACTCCACCTCGCCGCGGGTGAAATCCAGCGCGTCGTGATCGAGGTCCATGGTGACCCGGGCCTTCCGGAAAGGGATGCCCTTGTAGGTCATGTGCGTCGCGCTGGCTTCGCCGGAGGCATGCCAGTCGTGTTTGTCCCGCGGGTTGATGCGTCCCTTGATCCGCGCGGCCACCTTGGTGTCGTGGCGGTCGCTGAAATCGACCAGCACCTTGCCGAGCGGGTGGTTGTCGAAGAAGCCGCGCCAGACATCGATCCGGAGGTCGGTGGACACGTCGTAGCGGATGAGTTCCGGCTTGGCGAGCAGCCGCCCTCGAAGCGTGCCGTCCGGGCGGGTCAGCACGAGGTTGTCGAGGAACACGCTGGTGCCGTCCCAGGAGAGGTCGCTTTCCACCCGCGACGCGCGGTGTCCCTTGAAACGGAGATCCTGCGCCATCAGGTGGCCGATCACCTGGAACTTCGGCGGGCCGCTTTCCGGCCACTCGAAGGTGCCGCGGGCCGAAAGCTCCGGACGCGATTCGAAGCTGACCTTGTCCAGCCAGCCGGCGGCGTCGAGTTCGTGCAGCATCACCGGCAGCTCGAGGTCCGAGCGGGCGTCGAAGCGGCCCTTCCGGGTGGCCAGGTCGTATTCCATGCGGCCGCGCAGGCTGCCTCCGCCGTCCTCGATATCCAGAGACTCCAGGACCAGCAGCCGACCGCGCATTTCGCCCTTGGCGTCGAGGCGGGTGATGCCGATGCCGCCGCGCTCCAGACCTTCGCTCTTCAGGAAAAGATCGGCCCGCACCGTGCGCGGGTCGTCGAGGTCGCCTTCAACCCGGATCCGGATCACCGGCGGGCTGGCGGGATCGAACTTCCAGGGTTCCAGCATCCCGATCACCCGGGCCAGCAATTGCCGCCGCTGCAGCTGGGCGCGTTCGACCTCTTCCTCTTTCACCGAAAGCCGCGGCCGGTAGCCGAGCAGCAGGGCTTCGAACTCCAGCCGGATGCCGCCGACTTCCCCGCGGGCGTTGAGCACCTCCAGCCGCCTGCCGCCCGGCATCAGCACCCGGCCGCTGGCATTTTTCACCTCCAGCGCCTTGGAGTCGGGGTCGTCGGGATCCACCGGCAGCACCAGCGAGCCCCCTTTCAAATCCAGCCGCTCCACCCGCACCTCGCCGCGGGCCAGTTTCGTGCGGTCGACGTTGACCATCACTTCCTTGACCCGCGCCACGACCCGATGGCGCGAGGAATCGGAATACACCGTGACCTCGTCCGCCTCGACGCCCTGCAGGGGCCAGTAGCGCAGGCCGGCGATGTCGGCATGCAGACCCTGAGCCGCCAGCGCCTTTTCGATCTCGCCGCGCCACGAGTCGGGCAAGCCGGTCCGGTTCGCCCACCACAGCCCGCCACCTGCGGCGAGCACCGCGCCGAACGCCAGCAGGGCGACGAAAGTCCTCAGCTTGTGGATGATCCTCAACCTCTTCACGGCGATGCCGGAGGATGAAGTTCCAAGTGAAAAGTGCCAAGCGGGGAAAGTTCCAAGTTTTGAAGTTCCAAGTTCCAAGGAAGAGGAGAACGAGGGGAGCCCGTCGGTCGCTTTGCTCGGTTTGGCACTTGGCACTTGGGCACCTGGCACTTTTTCTTCCCCCGTGCGGTTCATCGTTCTGGGCAGCGGCAGCGGGGGAAATGCGGCGGTGATCGAGGCCGGTGGCGTCCGCCTGCTGGTCGATGCCGGGCTTTCCGCCAAGCAGCTCTGCGACCGCATGAAGGCCAGCGGCATCGATCCCGCCAGCCTCCGCGGCGTGCTGCTGACCCACGAGCACGGCGACCACGTCCGCGGCCTGCGGGTGCTGATGAAATCGCTGTCCGTGCCGGTATTCGCCACCCCGGCGACGTCCCGGGTGGTCCGCGACGGCGGCGTCGACAGCGCCACCTGGAAAATCTTCGAATCCGGCGCCGGATTCCAGCTCGACGGGCTGTCGATCCAGTCCTTCGCGGTCCCGCACGATGCGGTGGAGCCGGTCGGCTTCGTCTTCCGCCACGAGGAGCGCTCGCTCGGCCTGCTGAGCGACAGCGGCCACGTCACCCGGCTCATCACCGAGCGCCTCCGCGGGGTACACGCGCTATTCGTGGAGGCGAATTACGACGACGAGTTGCTGGAGGCCGACACCAAGCGTCCCTGGTCGACCAAGCAGCGGATTTCCTCGCGGCACGGGCATCTTTCGAACATCCAGACCGGTGCCCTGGTCGCGGAGCTGGTCCCGGCCGGCCTGCGCCGGGTGGTGCTGGGGCACCTCAGCCGCGACTGCAATCATCCGGACAAGGCGGTCTCGGTGATCCGCGCCGGGATTCCCGAGTCGGTGGAGGTCGCCTGCGCGCCGCAGGACGAGTGCTGCGGCTGGTGGGAGTGAGGGCCGCTCAACGCCGGAGGAGCTCGTCGGGGACTTCGATCACCCGGTCGCCGGGGGCCACGAAAACGCGGTCGCCCTTTTCCCGGTCGAGGATCGCGCCGCCGGTGAAGGTGCCGAAAGCGGGCAGGACCAGGGTGCTGCCGCGGAGCAGGAAGCAGGGGAGCCGCAGCGAGGTGCGCTTGCCATCGGCGATCCGGGCGACCGGGTGCCAGTGGGCGCAGATGGCCGGGCGGCCGGCGGGGGCATCGGCGGGGTCGTGGACGATGTGAAAGCCGGCGGCGTCGATCGATTCGACCGGATCGAGCGCGGCGGGCAGGCGGCGCAGCTTGGCGTCGTGGTTGCCGATGATCAGCTGTACCGGGATCGAAAGGGTGGATAACCATGTTTCCAGCAAACGTTCGATCTCCTCGCTGAGTCCGGCGGGAGAGTGGAAGAGGTCGCCGTTGATCAGGAGGCGGGTCGCCCCGGCTTGTTCACAGATTGTTCCCAATCGATTCAGGTCGGCATCGCTGTCGCCTTCCGGGATGGCGAGGCCTTTTGCCTGGAACGCCGTGGCCTTGCCCAGATGGAGATCGGCGACGACCAGGCTGCGGTCGGGGAGCAGAACGGCCTTTCCGGGGAGAAGAGCAATCGTTTGATTGAGGATCGAGATATTCACAAGGCGGCGGCACGGTTGAGGTCTTCAAGCATTTGCTCCAGGCGGCTGGCGGCGTCGCCGGCGGGAAGCGTGGCGGACAGGCGATCGGCCCAGAGCGGGAAGGCCATCGGGGTGAGACGTTCCGTTTCGATCAATTGTATGGGTCGCTGCTGGAGGTCGATCAGGGAATCCCTGAGTCGACTGAACTCCAGTTGTTTCTCAAGAATTTCACGCTGGGACTGGAGAAGGAGCAGATTGCCGGGATCATAGCGTTCCAGCACCTCGAAGAGCAGGCGGGAGCTCGATTGAAGCTCCCGTTGGCCGCGCTGCTGGCGGCCGGGGAGTTGCTGGAGGACCAGGCCGGCGACGCGGGCGACTTCGCGGAACTGTCGGCGGGCGAGTTCGGCGGTGTTGAGGCAGGCGACGAGGTCTTCCAAGAGGTTATCCAACGAAAGATTCAAACGAATGATTTCCTCGCTCAGGTGAAGACCGCGGCGGGCGGTGAGGCAGAAGCCGTAGTCGTTCTGGGTGACGGTGACGTCGTCTTTCAAGCGGAGCCGGTAGGCCATGAGGGCGCCGAGTCCTTCGTGAACCAGCCGGCCGGCCATCGGGTAAACAAACAAGTGTTCGCCCTCGCGGGAGAGGGTGTGCTCGACCAGCAGGATCCGGTCGTCGGGCAGTTCCGACCAGCGGCGCTGGATCGCGAGGATGGGGGCGACCGCCTTCATTTCGGATGCGGATTTCCCCTCGCCGCGGAGTCGGGCGGCCATGGCGTGGGCGAGCTCGGTGGAGAGTGGCATTTTGCTACCGCCCCAGATTGCCACGTGGCCCTTGGCGTCGCGGGTGGCGACGCGGACGGTGGCGACTTTCTGGTGGAAGCGGACGAGTTCGAGCTTCCGGCCGGCGAAGACGAGGAGGTTGCCGGGCTTGAGGCGGCTGATGAAGCCTTCCTCGACCGTGCCGAGGGTGCGGCCGCTGGCGAAGCGGATGCTGACGTGGGGGTCGGAGGAAATGGTGCCGATCGACAGCCGGTGCTGCTGGATCAGGCGCTTGTCGTCGACGGTGAAACGACCGTTTTCAAGGCGGGCCTTTTGGTAGCGCGGGTAGGCGGCGAGGGCCTTGCCGCCGCTGGAGATGAAGGCGAGGCACCAGTCCCATTCGGCTTCGGAGAGGTCGCGGAAGGCGTGGGTCGACTGGATTTCGCGGCGCATTTCGGCCGGCTCGAAGGGCTCGCCGATGGCGCAGGTGACGAGGTGCTGGACCAGGACGTCGAGCGGCTTGAGCAGCGGCCGGCGGGACTCGATGTGGCGGGCCTGACCGGCGTCGCGCACGGCGGCGAATTCGACCAGCTCCATCGCGTGGGTCGGCACGCCGAGGATGCGGGAGGTTTTCCCCGGCTGGTGGCCGGAGCGGCCGGCGCGCTGGAGGAGGCGGGCGATGCCTTTCGGCGAACCGACCTGGATGACCTGGTCGACCGGGGAGAAATCCACGCCGAGATCGAGCGACGAGGTGCAAACGGCGCAGCGCAGCGAGCCGTCGCGGAGGCCCTGCTCGACTTTTTCGCGCTCGGTGCGGTCGAGCGAACCGTGGTGCAGGGCGAGGACGTCCTTCCAATCCGGGCGGAGGGCGAGGAGTTCCTGGTGCCAGATTTCGGTCTGCGAGCGGGTGTTCGTGAAGAGCAGCGTGGTGGCGGCCTTTTCGATCTCCCGCACGACCTGCGGGGCGAGCCGGGTGCCGAGGTGGCCGGCCCAGGGGAAGCGGTCGATTTCCCGGGGGATGAGGGTCTCGATGCGGATGTCCTTTTTCAGGTCGGCGGACACGGTGACCGCGCCGGCGGATCGGTCGCCAAGCAGGACGTCGCGGGCCTCGTCGAGGTTGCCGAGGGTCGCGGAAAGGCCCCAGATCTTGAGATCGGGCAGCCAGGCGCGGAGGCGGGCAAGGCAGAGTTCGGTCTGGACGCCGCGCTTGGTGCCGAGGAGTTCGTGCCATTCATCGACGATCACCGCCTTCAGCCCGGCGAGCTGGTCGCGGGTGTCGGCGTGGGTGAGCATCAGCGACAGGCTCTCCGGGGTGGTGACCAGGCCGAACGGCAGGTTTTTGCGGAGCTTGGCGCGGATGGCGGACGAGGTGTCGCCGGTGCGGGCCTCGACCTGGAGGCCGGGGGCGAGGAGTTCGAGGAGTTCGAGGGGTTCGCGGAGGGCGCGGAGGGTGTCCTGGGCGAGGGCGCGGAGCGGGGTGAGCCAGAGGACCGTGCAAGAAGGCGGATTGAGGATTTTTGATTGAGGATTTTTGATTTCGGATTTGGGGAGGCAGAGCTGCTCGATCAGCGGGCCGCCCCAGACGGCGAGGGTTTTGCCGAGGCCGGTGGGGGCGTGGAGCAGGCCGGATTGGCCGGCGGCGTAGGCGGCCCAGGTTTCCTGCTGGAAAGGGAAAGGCTTCCAGCCGCGCTGTCGGAAGAAGGGCTGGAGGGGATCGGCGGGCATGGCGCGGGGAGATGAACCGCCAAGACGCCGGGGACGCAAAGGGAGAATTGCCGGATGGTCCGGGTTTTGGCCGGAAGCGTTCCGGCCAGCCGGGTGGGTTCAACCCGGATTCGAGACCGGTGAATTCAGCCTCGGTCAAGGGGGCCAGGACGGGCCTCGTGGCCGTCCGGAATGGATCAGGCGGCGGGCGGACCGGGGTTGTCGCTTCTCCGGTCTGCAGCATAGGGATTGTCGGTTCCCGGCATCAGGTTCCGCGGCCTCACGCTTTCATCCGCGTCCAGTAACCGGGCTTTCCGCCGCCGGAGAATCCGCTCGCAGATCCAGAGTAGCCCGAGCGCGACCGTTGCCCCGAAGATGCCTGGCAGCCAGCCGCCGATCAGGTAGGCGACATTCCCGCCGACGCCATCATACTCGAGATTGCCGTTTGCTTGCGCCCGCCGCAACGCCACCGGCAGGCCGATGAACGAGCGGTGCGCCACAAGCCCGATCCACACGACGAGCACGGAGACCAAGAAACGTGGCGCGAGCCGCCGTTCACCGGTGCGGGGCCGGATCGCGTAGATCAGCAACGGAAGCCCGATCATGACGAGCAACTCCGTCACCCCGGAGAGAATCGAGAGGGCTTCGAGCATTGTCCCAATTGCGGCCTTCAGTCGTTGTTGGGCGGCCGTTTACTTCGACATCGCCGCGGCTCCGGCGACGGCGACAAAACTGCCGACGAAAGCAAGGACCATGAGGCCGATGAAGATCAGCACCATGATGCCGACGAACTTCCAGAAACCGCGCTGCTGGTCGAGGGCGGCTTCGAGGTCGGTGACGGCGTTCGACGACATGAGCCGGACGATCGCGCTGCCGTATTTCCAGAGCTTGAGGGAGGGGATGAGGTAGAACAGCGACATCACGAGATAGACGACCCCGATGATGATGGGGAAGCCGGCGAAGGGCATCGCATCGCGGCTGCTCATCGCGCCGACGGTGCCGGTGGCCATGATGGCGAGGGCGGCCAGGATCATGAAGCCGGCCCCGATGAAGCCGAGGACCGAGCACAGGCGGACCCAGGGCCGGGTGGCGGCAAGGGCGTCGATCACCGCGCGGGTGACGATCCCGCTGGAAGCCGGGTAGGCGGAGTGGCTGCTGGCCTGGTAGGGGTTGTCCATTGTGCCCGCAGGTTCGCCGGGATGCGGGGGGCTTGGCAAGCATCGGCTGGTTCCCGCGGGAGCGCCGGTCTGCGACCGGCACGAGTGGTCCCCAGCCGCCCGCAGCTCGAAACCCCGCTGCGATCCTTTGCCTTTCCCCGGAGCCGCCACGGGATACCCGCAGCCAAGGACCGTCCGGCCGGTCGCAGACCGGCGCTCCCGGGGGTGCGCGGAAGTTTTCTCATGCCACGCGGATTTTGCGTGCCGGTTGACCGCGGCGGCCGGCCGATCTAGGAATTCCGGCATGGATCTCACCACCACGTCTTACGGCACCTGGAGCGGCGGCCGCTTCATGCACTTCGGCGAAACGCTCCCGGAAGAGCGCTTCATTTCCTGCATCCGGACCGCCTGGGACGCGGGGATCCGCACCTTCGTGACGGCGGACGTCTATGGCAACGGCAAGGCGGATGAGTTGCTCGGCCAAGCCTTGGAAGGCTTGCCGCGCGAGGAATACTGCCTGGTGGGCATGGTCGGCCACGATTTCTACGAAGGCCAGCGGCAGGGTGCCCGCGGCTACCCGCGCTTCACCGAACTGCATGAGCCGGGCAAGTTCCGCGACTATCTGCGGCAGGCCTGCGAGAAGTCGCTGGAGCGATGCCGGACCGACCGCTTCGACCTGCTGATGCTCCACAATCCGGATGAAACCGGATACACCAGCGACGCGGTGTGGGACGGCTTGCGGGCGCTGAAGTCGGAAGGCTTGGCCGAGCGGCTGGGTCTCGCGCCGGGGCCGGCGAACGGCTTCACGCTGGACATCATCCACTGCCTCGAGCGCTTCGGCGCGGACATCGACTGGGCGATGCTGATTCTCAACCCGCTCGAGCCTTGGCCGGTCGGGCTGGCGCTGCCGGCCTGTGAAAAGCACGGCGTGAAGGTGCTGACCCGCGTCGCCGACTACGGCGGGCTTTTCCACGGCGACATGAAGCCGGGCCACCAGTTCAAGCCGGGCGACCACCGGGCCTACCGGGCCGACGGCTGGGTCGAGCACGGGCTGGAGAAGATCGAGAAGATGAAGCCGGTCGCCGAGAAGCACGGGCTTTCCCTGATCCAGTTCGCGGCGATCTGGAATCTCAGCCAGCCGGCGGTGGAGAGCGTGGTGCCGACCTTCATCCAGGAAGCGGGCGAAGGCGTCCGCTCGATCGAGGACCGGATTCACGACTTCGCGGCGCTGCCGGACGTCCGGCTGAGTGCGGAGGACGTCGAGCTGGTGCGCCGCATCGGCGACAACACCGGCTGCATGGCGCTGAAAGGTGCCAGCAAGCGCCATGCGGTCAGCGAGCGGCCGGACGAATGGCCGATGCGCGAGGACCTGTTGGAGCTGGCCGGCCGCCACGGGTTGGGGACGGAGTGGTGAGGCGTCGATGAAAGTGGTTGTTCTCACCGGCGCAGGCATCTCGGCGGAGTCGGGAATCCGAACCTTCCGGGATGCGAATGGGCTGTGGGAAGGCCATGCTGTCGATCAGGTGGCAACGCGAGCCGGATTCGGGAGGAATCCCGGGCTGGTGAACCGGTTTTACAACCAGCGGCGCAGGCAACTCAGGGAAGTAGAGCCCAACGCAGCCCATTTCGCCTTGGCGCAGCTTGAGCAGCGACTTGGCGATGACCTCCTGTTAGTGACGCAGAACGTGGATGACCTTCACGAGAGAGCCGGAAGCAAGAGGCTGGTCCACATGCACGGGGAACTACTCAAGAAGCGCTGCATCTGGTGCGAGGAAGTCACATTGTGCAATCCGGAGGCGGATCTTGGACCGGGTGATGTGTGTGAAAAATGCGGGCGCGAGATGGGAATGAGGCCGGATGTGGTATGGTTCGGCGAAATCCCTTACGAACTGGACCGGATCCAAGCCGCATTAGAGACGGCAGATCTCTTCGCTGCCGTTGGCACCTCTGGTTTGGTGGAGCCAGCCTCGCGATTCGCTTCCAAGGCTCGCGTCTTCGGAGCGAGAACGGTTGAAATCAATTTGTCAGAGTCTGCAAGAGCCGCGGAGTTCGACGAACACCTCTACGGGCCAGCCTCCGAAACGGTGCCCGAGTGGGTGCGCCGGTTGGTTGGTGATGGGGGCGAACTCAAAGTTGAAACGGCTTACAGGTTCGCGATGTCCTGAATCACGAACTGCGACCACGTCTCCAGATTCGGGAGTAGCGGGCCTTGCAGCTCGGCGAGTTCGCTGAAGCAGAGGTTGGCCAGGGCGTCCTCGCGGGCGTGGACACGGGTGTTCTCGAGGTCGATGACGTGGACGATGCCGAGGTGGACGCGGCCGACCTCGTTGCTGTCGTCGTTGAGCAGGGCGGCGATGCGGTTGGTATGGGCGGTGTCGAAGACCAGTTCCTCGTGGAGTTCGCGTTCGACGGCGGCGAAGTATGCGTCCTTGCCGGTGCGGCCGTTGCCGGTGTCGACCGGGTTGATGTGGCCGCCGACGCCGACCGAAAGTTTCGCGTGGAGCCGGTCCTCGCCGCCGGACTTGCCGCGGGTGTAGTTGAGGATCGAGCTGCCGCAGCGGATCAGGCAGTAGGGGATGAGCTGCTTGTGGGTCGGGTCCGCCTCGGCTTCGGCGCGGTCCATGAAGAAGTGGTTCTCGGGGTCGAGCAGGCGGTCGATCGCCTTCTGGAGGCTGTGGGTGCGGATGCCTTGGAAACTGCCGATGGCATCGAACAGCGGACGGGGGACTACGAGCACTTGCTCGCCGGCGTATTTGGACATGCGGGGAGGCTGAAGTTCCAAGTGAAAAGTTCCAAGTGCCAAGGTGGGGAAGTTCCAAGTTCAGAAGTTCCAAGTGCCAAAGTGGAGAGACCCTGACGAGGCGGGACGGAATGCCTTTGCCTTCTTTGGAACTTGGCACTTCCTCCTTGGAACTTCCCTGATTTGGCACTTGGAACTTCCCTACTTGGAACTTCGCGTCAGTGCTTGAGCTTGAGCTTTTTCAGCTTCGGCTCCACGACCATGCGGCAGTAGCCGTTCTTGGACTTGTTCTGGAAGTAGAAGTCCTGGTGGTAGTTTTCGGCCGGGTAGAAGGTCGCCGCCTTGGTGATCTCGGTCACGATCGGGTCCTTGAAGTTCGGCTGGGCGGCTTTCTTCGAGGCCTCGGCGACGGCTTTCTGGGCGTCCGAGTGGAAGAAGATGGCGGAGCGGTACTGGGTGCCGACGTCCGCGCCCTGGCGATTGAGCGTGGTGGGGTCGTGGAGGTCCCAGAACCAGGCGAGGATCTTCTCGGTGCTGATCTTCTTGGGGTCGTAAACCACCTGCACGACTTCGGCATGGCCGGTGGTGCCCTCGCAGATCTGCTCGTAGGTCGGATCGGCGGTGGTGCCGCCCATGTAGCCGGAAACCGCGGCTTGGACGCCGTCGAGCTGATTGTAGGCGGCCTCGATGCACCAGAAGCAGCCGGCGCCGAGCGTGATCACTTCGGATCCTTCGGGGACCTTCGGGGCGGGGGCGGGCAGCTTGGCGTCGGCGGGCATGGGTTTCTCGGGTTCGCAGGATGCGAGGGTGGGGATGGAAAGGAGCAGCGCGAGGAGATGGCGGCGTTTCATGGGGATGGGAGCACAAGTTAGGCGGCTTATTCCGGGGCGCAAGCTTGCGGGGCGTTGACGGGTCAGGCGATGCCGCGCAGGCCGTCGGAGGCGTCGCCCAGTTCGTTGGCTTTGACCCCGGCGGTCTCGAGCATGCTGATCCACAGGCCGCAGAGCGGGGTGCCGGGCTCGTAAACGACGTGCTTGCCGGTCTTGAGGCCGGCCTTGCTGCCTCCGGCGACGACGATCGGCACGTTCTTCGGGTCGTGGGCATTGCCGTCGCGGATCGGCGAGCCGAAGGCGACCATCGAGTTGTCGAGCAGGCTGCCTTCGCCCTCCTTGATGTCCTTCATCCGGTCGAGCATGTAGGCATACTGATCCACGTGCCAGCGGTTGATCTTCTCGTACTGGTCGAGCTTCGAGCCGTCGTTGCTGTGGTGGGAAAGGTCGTGGTGGCCGCCGTTGACGCCTTCGAGGAAGGAGAAATTCCGGCCGGTGACGTCGTTGCCGAACATGAAGGACGAGACCCGGGTGGAGTCCGACCAGAAGGCGAGGACCATCAGGTCCATCATGATGCGGCAATGCTCGCCGTGGTCGAAGCGGACCAGCGAGTTGAGCTCCTCCTCGCGGCTGGCCTTGCCCATCGCCTTGGAGATCCGCTTGTCGAGGACGTCCATCTGCTTGAGCAGTTCGGGCGGGAGGTTTTCGCCGGCGCCGAGCAGGTTGGCTTCGGCCTCGATGCGGCGTTCGACCTCGCGGATCGATTCGAGATACTGCTCGAGCTTGTTCTTGTCGGAATCGCCGAGCTTGGACTGGAGCCGTTTGGTGTCGTCGCGGATCAGGTCGAGCACCGACTTGTCATCGGCCGCCTGCTTTTCGCCGCCCTTCGAGCGGGTGCGGAAGAGCCGGTCGAAGGCGACGCGCGGGTTGATCTCGCAGGGCAGCGGGACGGTGGAGGTTTTCCAGGAAATGTGGGACGCGTAGAGGCGGGTGTAGTTGACGTTGGTGTCGATGCCGGTGGCGACCGGTTCGGTGCCGAGTTCCAGCGAGGGCAGCTTGGTCCGCTGGCCGATCTGCTGGGCGGCGATCTGGTCCATCGAGATCCCGCCGGCGGCGATGTCGGAGCCGGTGGTCTTGGTGATGGTGGTGCCGGTCAGCCAGCCGCCGGTCTTCACGTAGTGGCCGTCGCCGGTGAAGGAAGCCTTGTTCTGGAGGCCTGTGAGAACGAGCAGGTCCTCGCGGTGCTTCTCGAGAGGCGAGAGGATGGGCGAGAGTTTGAATCTGGATCCGTCGCCCTCCGGTGTCCAGCGGTCCTGGCGCACGCCGTTCGGCATGTAGAGCAGGGCGATGCGGACGGGGAGCGAGCCGGACGAACCGGCGGCCATCAGCGGGCGCATCGCGTCGAGGAAAGGCAGCGCGAGAGTCGCACCGGCACCGCGGAGGAAGCTGCGGCGCGGCATGAGCCAGTTCTGGGTTTGGAGGTTGGCCATGGGGTGAGTTGAGAGTCGATGGTTGATGGTTGAGAGTTTGAGGGAAGAGGTCTTTGGCGTTTCGCTATCAACCATCCACTTTCAACTCTCAACTTCGTCTAGCGTTTCGCGCTGCGGTTCTGGAAGGGCGGGGATTCGATGACGGAAAGGATGAGGGTCTGCATCTTCAGGTCGTCCTTGCGGAGCTTGGCGACGAGGTCGGTGACGACCGGTTCGTCGTAGTATTCCAAAGGCCGACCCAGGGCGTAGGCTAGCATTTTCCGGGCGAGGTTGCGCAGGAAAAGTTCGTCGGAGGAAAGGAGCAGGTCCTTGAGTTCCTTGGGCGAGGAGAAGGTGATGTCGCCGGGCAGGGTGGCGAGGGAGTCGACGGGCTTGCCGTTGGCGTCCTGGGTCCGCCAGCGGCCGATGGCGTCGAAGTTTTCCAGACCGAAGCCGAGCGGGTCGATCTTCTCGTGGCAGCCGGCGCAGGAAGCCTTGGTGCGGTGGATTTCCAGGGTCTCGCGGAAGGACAGGCCCTCGGTCGACTTGTCGTCGCCGGGCAGCACGCCGGCATCGGGTGGCGGAGGCGGCGGCGGAGTGCCGAGGATCGTGTCCAGGATCCACTTCCCGCGCTTTACCGGGCTGGTGCGCAGCGGCATGGAGGTGGCGGTCAGGATGGCGGCTTGGCCGATGACTCCGCCGCGGTTCGGGTCGGAAAGGGCGACGCGCTGGAGCTGGCTGCCGGTGACGCCTTCGATACCGTAGTGCCGGGCGAGTTCGCCGTTGGCGAAGGTGTAGTCGGAGTGGATCAGCTCGGTGGCCGGTCGGTTGGCGCGGACGAGGTGGTTGAAGAACTCGACCGACTCGCGGTACATCGCGACGCGCAGGCTTTGGGTGAAGGTCGGGAATCGGGTGGTGTCGGGCTGGGCCACCTCGCGCAGTTCCTCGAAGCCGAGCCACTGGCCGGCGAAGTGGCGGGAGAGGGTTTCGGAGCGGCGGTCGTTGATCATCCTCAGCGCCTCGGCACGCAGGACGGCGGGGTCGGAGAGTTTCCCTTCGTCGGCGAGCTTGAGCAGCCGGCGGTCGGGCATCGAGGCCCAGAGGAAGTAGGAGAGGCGGGTGGCGAGTTCAAAGTCGTCGATCTTCCATTCGACCTTGCCGGGCTGGTCGGCCTCGATCCGGAACAGGAAGGAGGGATGGACCAGCAGGGCCTGGAGGGCGGGGCGGAGGGCTTCCTCGTAGGAGGCGCCGTCGGCGAGTTTTTTCCCGAAAAGGGCGAGCAGTGGCGCGAGGTCCTCGTCGGTGACCCGGCGGCGGAATGCGAGCGAGGCGTGGGTCAGCAGGACGGTCCGCGCGGCCTTGTCGGGAGGGAGCTTGTCGCCGGGCTTGGCGGCGATGACGCGGGCGAGGTGCTGGGGATCCTCGTAGATCGACTGGATGACCTTCTTCGAAGCCGCCAGGTATTTCTCCATCAGGGAGGGCTGGACGAAGAGGGCGTCGCCGACGTTGTCGAAGCCTTCGCCACCGGCCCCGTCGGAGGGGAAATCGTTGCCGGGCAGGAAGTCGATGCCGAAGAGGTCGCGGACGGTATTGTTGTACTCGTTGCGGTTGAGGCGGCGGACGGTGGTGCGGCCCGGGTTGCGGGGAAAGTCGCCGGTTTCGAGCTTCTTGAGGACCGAGCGGATTTCGTCGACGAGTTGCTTCCGTTCGGCATCGGTGGGCAGCACGTCCTCGTCGTCGGGCGGCATGTCGCCCTGCTCGACCTGTTTGGCGATGTTTTCGAGGAAGCGGTGGTGGCGCAGGGCGGCGTCGGCGGAGCTGAGCTGGTGGACTTCGATCCCGCCCTTCTGGGTCTTCTCGCCGTGGCACTCGAAGCAGTATTTCGAGAGCAGGGGTGTCGCCTTGTTCGCGAAGTCGTCGGCCCGTGCCGCGAGGGGCAGGGCGAGGAGCAGGGCGATGGAGCGCGGGACGGTCATGCGGCAGGCGGAGAACGTGGCTTGCGCGGCTTGACTTTCAAGGGCGGGATCCGGTTTTCCGGTTGCTGGAAAGCGGCGGACGACGAGGTTGGAGGCGTGACGGAGGAACCGGAAAGTCCACAGCCTGCATGCGACCGCTGCGGGGCCGGAGCGGCGGCTTGGGTCGAGGGAAAGGGCTGGTGCGCGTCCTGTCTGCATGCCCTCGGTTCCTGCTGCGGGGAATCCGCCGGCGAAGGGGACCCGGATTAAGGGGCAGCCGGGGCGTCCTTGCGGGAGAATTCCGCGGTATCGCTCAGGTACCAGATGGCGGCCCCGGAGCCGACGACGGCGACGAGGATGATCAAGGCGAGGAGCAGGCCGAAGCAGGACTTCATCGGGTTGCCGGAGTTTGTTCAGCTTTCGCGGGAGGCGGCAAGGCCGGGTTTTTCGGGGCGTGTACTGGACCGCGGACTTCAGTCCGCCCGGCGACTGCATTTCGAGCGGACTGAAGTCCGCGGTCCAGTAGCCGGGGCAGTAGTTGCGGCGCTGTTCTAGATTCCGCGGCTCAATACCAAGCAGGCCGCGAAAGCTCCGTCGGTGCCATCGCGCTGGGGCAGGGCCTGGCGGCTGCCGGCGAGGTGAAGTTCGGGGTGATCGGCGAGCACGGCGGCGATCAGGTCCTGGTTCTCCTCGGCCTCGATCGAGCATGTTGAATACACGACGCGGCCGCCCGGCTTGAGGCAGGGCAGGGCGTTTTCGAGGATCTGGCGCTGGAGCTTGGTCAGCTCCGTGATGTCGGCGGGGCGCAGCCGCCAGCGGACGTCGACGCGGCGGCGGAAAACGCCGGTGTTCGAGCAGGGGACGTCGAGCAAGATGGCATCGAAGGCGCCGTGCCACTTTGACGGGGCGGGCTGTGACCAGTCGTGGACCTCGATGCCGGCGTCGCCGCAGTGGAGTCGCTCCAGGTTCTCGCGGAGGCGGGGCAGGCGCTTGTCGTTGGAATCGGTGCAGAGCAGGTCCTTGGCGGACCCTTGCGCAGCGGCGATGAGGAATGCCTTGCCGCCGGGCGCGGCGCAGGCGTCGAGGACCTTCTCGCCGGGCTTCGGATCGAGCAGTTCGACCGCGTGGCGGGTGGCGGGGTCCTGGATGTAGATCTGGCCCTTGGCGAGGAGCTCGCCGGGGACCTGGCCTTCGATCTTGATGAAGCCGGCGGGCAGTTCTTCCGCTTCGGGATCCTCGCTCACGGCGGGGAGGTCGACGATCCCGGCGGCCAGCGGATTGATGCGGGCGAAGGTCGGGGCGGGGCTGTTGTTGAAATCCATCAGCGCGATGGTGTCCTCCTTGCCGAAGGCCTTCTTCCAGCGCTTGAACAGCCAGTCGGGGTGGGAGTGGACGATCTCCGGCGCGACCCCGTCGAAGTCGTAGAGCTTCTTGCGGGTGGCGATCGCGCGGCGGAGGACGGCATTGATCAGCCCGCGGACGCCGCTTTTGCCGAGTTCGACGGTTTCGAAGACCGCGGCGTGGTCGGGCAGGCGGAGGATGAGCAGCTGGCAAAGCCCGACACGCAGGATGTCGCGGGTCTCGTCGTCCAGCTTGCCCTTGCGCAGCTCGGCGATCCAGTGGTCGAGCAGCCTCAGGTTGCGCAGCACGCCGAGCACGATGGCATTGAGCAGGGCGCGGTCGGCGGAGGAGAGGCTGTTGCGCGACGCGTGCCGCTCGATCAGGCCCTCGGCATAGACGTGGCCCTTGGACCAGGCCCGGAGGATGGAGACGGCGGCACGGCGGGTTGATTTCATGAAGACGCAAGATTGGAAGACGCAAGACCCAAGACCGGAATGGAGACCGCCGGAAAAGAGAGAGGCACGAACCAAAGGTCCGTGCCTCCCTGAACTCAAGTCTTCTGTCTTGAGTCTTGAAGTCTTGTGTCTGGGATCAGCGACCGATCGAGATGTATTCGAGGCCGGCGGCTTTGGCGTCCTTCGGGTCGAGCAGGTTGCGGCCGTCGAAGACCAGCGGGGTGCGCAGGCGCTTCTTGATCTCGTGGAGGTCGGCCTTGGCGAAGGCGGGCCACTCGGTGGCGATGACCAGGCAGTCGGCGCCGTCGAGGGTGGCATACATGTCCTCGTGGTAGGAAATGTCGCCGTGCAGTTCGCCGAACTTCTGGGCGGTGCCGAGGGCTTCCGGGTCGGTGGCGGCGAGGACCGCGCCTTCCTTGAGCATCTTCTGGGCGAGCTTGATGGCGACGGATTCGCGGACGTCGTCGGTGTTCTGCTTGAAGGCGAGGCCCCAGAGGGCGATCTTCTTCTCGCGGAAGACCCAGAGCTTCTCGCGGATCTTGTTGAGGAAACGCTCGAGCTGGTCGGCGTTGATCTTCTCGACCTCCTTGAGCAGGCCGAAGGGCTGGCCGAGGGCTTCGGAGATGTGGATGAAGGCCTTGATGTCCTTCGGGAAGCAGGACCCGCCGTAGCCGAGGCCGGCGTTGAGGAACGAGCGGCCGATGCGCTTGTCCATGCCGATGCCTTCCGCGACCTTCTCGACGTCGGCACCGGAGGCCTCGCAGATGTTGGCCACGGCGTTGATGTAGGAAATCTTGAGCGCGAGGAAGGAGTTCGCGGCGTGCTTGATCAGCTCGGCCGAATTGATGTCGGTGACCAGGACCGGCGCGACGAAGGGCTCGTAAATCTTCTGCATGTAGGCCAGCGCGCGGTCGTCGTTGGATCCGATGACGACGCGGTCGGGGTGGAGCAGGTCGTCGACGGCGCAGCCTTCGCGGAGGAACTCGGGGTTGGAGACCACGCCGAACTCGACGCCCGGAGGCGCGTAGCGGCGGACGGTCTGCTCGACCTTGTCGCCGGTCTTCACGGGGACGGTCGACTTGTCGACGATCACGCGGTAGCCGAGCTCCGGGGTAAGGCACTGGGCGATCTCGCGGGCGACCTTTTCGATGAAGGAGAGGTCGACCGAGCCATCCGGCTGCGGCGGGGTCGGCACGGCGATGAAGATGACGTCGCTGTTCTTGACGCCTTCCTCGGTGGAGGTGGTGAATTTCAGGCGGCCGGCGGCCACGTTGGACTTCACGAGCTCTTCGAGGCCGGGTTCGTAGATGGGAACCTTGCCTTCGAGGAGGGTCTTCACCTTCTCCGGATTGTTGTCGACGCAGGTCACTTCATGACCGACTTCCGCGAAGCAAGTCCCGGAGGTGAGGCCGACGTAGCCGGTCCCGATGATGCTGATTTTCATGATGTAGGGGGGGGAGAGCGGGGGTGGTCTAGCAGCCGGGCCCGGCCACTGCAACCCCCGCGAACGCGTAAGGTCAGCGAAAATCAGGCCATCTGCTGCCAGAAAAGCCGGGTGGCGATTCCGACACCGATGACCGCCACGATGACCCGGACGGCGGTGGCCGGGATCCTCTGGCCGTAGTGGCTGCCGAGGAAATAACCGGGGATCGAGCCCGCGACCAGCCACCCCGCGAGGCGCCAGTCGACGGCGTCGCAGTAGATGAAATAGACCACCGAGGCGACGTTGCAGAGCAGGCCGAGCAGGGATTTCAGGGCGTTGATGCGGTGGACGTCCTTCATTCCCGACAGGCTCAGGCCGGCCAGCATCATGATGCCGATCCCCGCGCCGAAGTAGCCTCCATAGATCCCGACGCCGGTCTGGTAGGCGATGCCGGCGGCACCCGGAGCCGCGGGTTCGGCCGCATCGGCGGGGGCATGGCGATGGGCCCAGCGGCGGAGCGGGCCATTGAGGAGGAAGAGCGCGGTGGCCATCAGCAGGAGCCAGGGGACCACCCGGTCGAAGACGCCGGGCGGCATGGCGAGTAGCAGCCAGCCCCCGGCAAAGCCGCCGAGCAGGCTGACGATGGAGAGCGGGAGGATCCACGATTTCACCTCGGCCAGCTTTCTCCGGAAGGCCCAGACGCTGCCGGGCATGCCGATGAAAAGCGCAACGGTGGAGGTGGTGTTGGCCATCACCCCGCTCAGTCCCGCTGCCAGCAGGGCGGGGAAGGTGAGCATCGTCCCCCCGCCCGCCACGGAATTCATCACCGCGGCGAGGAAGCCGGCGGCGAGGAGGATCCATTCGGTGGAACCGGGCACGGGAGGAGGTGAGACGCATCCCAGAGACCTTGGAAGGCCAAAAACAAGGGGACTGAGGTTGGTTCACCGGAAATTCATGTGGCCTTCATCGGGCCTCGGCAGACAGAGTGGCTTACGGGTCGCTTATTGCACGTGATTCAATGAAGGAGGAAGCACTGGAAGCATTGATCTTTCCCCCATTGGGAGTGCTCATCGGCACTGCGGTGATGCTTATGGGAATGGGCGGCGGCAGCGGGTTTTTCGTGCTGGCGGCGATGAGCATCCTTCTCCTTTTCTATCTTCCCAAGCTGATCCGGGGGAGCTTGGGGCGATACGGTGGCGGGGCAGCGATGCGGAGCTTTTTCGCGGTGATGACCCTCGTGTCATTGGCC
The DNA here is from genome assembly GCA_027491155.1 of Verrucomicrobiaceae bacterium. GTDB lineage: Bacteria > Verrucomicrobiota > Verrucomicrobiia > Verrucomicrobiales > Akkermansiaceae > Haloferula. Next base: position 5,860 of record JAIXWR010000005.1, on the reverse strand, counting down.
CTTACGGCGATCTTGGGCTCTGCATGGTTCCTCATTGCCATGGATCCCCCGCGGCTCTTGCCAAAATCGGGGGATGGGGAGCCTGTCACCCGGATCGAGTTTCTTTTCCCGGGAACGAAGCGGGTGGTTCACGACCCTCACGGAAACATCGTTTTCTGCCGGGGGGCATTGCCCGAAGTGCGCAAAGAGCCGGACGGCACCGTGGTCGCCGTTTTCCGCGATGGCGCCGGGAGTGTGATGACATGGTGGGAATCGGCCGGCATCAGTGAGTCGGGTTTCAGTTTTGGCGGTTGGATGGGAGTCGGGCTCGAGGAGGATGAGATCGTGGTTACAAAGAAAGGTAGGTTCGATGCCGTGAACCGAAACTCCGGAAAGGCCGTAATGGGTGAACCGATATCGCGACCTCATACTCGAGGCTATTGACCCGGGTTGCCGCTTCGAGGGCGTGGCATCGGACGGATTCGGCATTGAAAAAGCCGTCGACCCCGCCAATCTCCCCGCCCCATGTCCGAACGGAAGACCCTCGAAGAGCGCGCGCAGATGACCGACCTGGAGCGCCTGCGGCACTCCTGCGCCCACGTGATGGCCACCGCGATCCTGCGGATCTGGCCCGATGCCCAGTTCGCCTACGGCCCGCCGATCGAGAACGGCTTCTATTACGACTTCGACCTGAAGCACCGGATCACGCCGGACGACTTCGAGAAGATCGAGGCGGAGATGAAGAAGATCGCGAAGGAGAACCAGAAGTTCGAATACAAGGCGATCACCCGCGACGAAGCCAAGGCAATGGCCGAAAGCGGCCGCTTGGGCGGCCTTTCCGAGCGCCCGGGCAACCCGAGCCGCTTCAAGCTCGACCTGATCGACAAGATCCCGGAAGGCGAGACCATTTCCTGCTTCCAGAACGGCGAGTTCATCGACCTCTGCGCGGGGCCGCACGTCGGCTACACCTCGAAGTGCAAGAACGTGAAGCTGATGTCGGTGTCGTCGTCCTTCTACCTCGGCGACGAGTCGAAGGGGCAGCTCCAGCGGCTTTACGGCACGGCCTTCGAAAGCAAGGAGCAGCTCGAGGAACACCTGGTCCGTCTGGAGGAGGCGAAGAAGCGCGACCATCGCCGGCTCGGCAAGGAGCTGCAGCTTTTCCACATCGACGAAGCGGTGGGGCAGGGGCTGATCCTGTGGAAGCCGAAGGGCGGGCTGATCCGCCGGGCGCTGCAGGACTTCATCACCCAGGAACTCGACAAGCAGGGCTATTCGCAGGTCTTCACGCCGCACATCGGCAAGCTCGACCTCTACCGGACCTCCGGGCACTTCCCGTATTACCAGGAAAGCCAGTATCCGCCGATCGCCGAGCGCGACACGCTGGAGAAGCTGGCCGACGAGGACGCGACCTGCGCCACGCTGGTCAACGGACTCTCCGACGGGACTTTCGAAGGCTACCTGCTGAAGCCGATGAACTGCCCGCACCACATCAAGATCTTCGCCAGCGAGCACCGCTCGTATCGCGATCTGCCGGTGCGGCTGGCGGAATTCGGGACCGTGTACCGCTGGGAGCAATCCGGCGAACTGGGCGGGATGACCCGCGTCCGCGGCTTCACCCAGGACGACGCCCACCTGTTCTGCACGCCCGACCAGGTGTCGGCGGAGCTGATCGGGTGTCTCGACCTGGTGAAGAAGGTCCTCAGCACGCTGGGCATGCACAACTACCGCGTCCGGCTCTCGCTGCGCGATCCGGACTCCGACAAATACGTCGGTTCGCCCGAGAACTGGGACAAGGCCGAGGCGGCGATCCGCGAGGCGGTCCAGGTGCTGGGCGTCGACTACACCGAGGAGCTCGGCGAGGCTGCTTTCTACGGGCCGAAGATCGACTTCGTGGTGAAGGACGTGATCGGCCGCGACTGGCAGCTGGGCACCGTGCAGGTCGACTACAACCTGCCGGAGCGCTTCAAGCTGGAATACGTGGGTGCCGACAACACGACCCACCGCCCGGTCATGATCCACCGCGCGCCCTTCGGTTCGCTGGAGCGCTTCACCGGCCTGCTGATCGAGCACTTCGAGGGCAAGTTCCCGACCTGGCTGTCGCCGGAGCAGGTCCGCGTGCTCCCGATTTCCGAGAAGTTCCTCGAAGCCGCCGAAGCCGTCACGACGCAGCTCGCCGAAGCCGGCGTGCGGGTGTCGCTGGATAGTTCGTCGGACAAGGTGGGGGCGAAGATCCGCAATGCGCGGATGGAGCGCATTCCCTACATGCTGGTGCTCGGCGCGAAGGAAGTGGAGGAGGGGACCGTCTCCGTCCGGCACCGCGACAAGGAGGACCTCGGGGCCAAGCCGCTGGAACAGTTCATCGCGGAGATCACCGCCGAGATCCGGGAGCGGAGCCTTTGATGGCGTTATCGGTCCGAAAATCACGCTTGCCGGTTGGTGCGCCTGAGCTTATAAAATGGCGCATCGCACGCGAAGCTCGGCATTTGGATGCCAGCAGCCGCGCCCCACGCGATGCCCGGCATTGCGCCAACCCGATGCTTTTTTTGGAACGACAGATGAACTCCTTGCCGACCGGTCCTTCCGACCGCTCCGGTGATTTCGGCTCCGTATGATCCCTGATCCGGACCCTCGTTCCCCATACCCCTTCGCAGGCGAAGGAACGGTTCTGCCGTGCCCGCCTGTGTCGCATCGAACCTACGGAGGACAAAGCCATCGCTAAGCCATCAAAAAGCAACTTCAGGGGTCGTCAGCAGCGTGACATGACGCGCGTCAACGACCGGATCCGCGCGCCCAAGGTGCGTGTCGTACTCTTCAGCGGCGAACAGCTCGGCGTGATGAGCGCCCGCGAGGCGCTCGAGAAGGCGAAGATGATCGGGCTCGACCTGGTCGAGATCGCCCCGAATGCCGATCCGCCGGTTTGCCGCATCGTCGACTACGGGAAGTACAAGTACGAGCAGTCGAAGCTGAAGAAGGTGAAGTCGAAGAACTCGACGCGGATGAAAGAAGTGAAATTCCGCGTGGGCACCGGCCAGCACGACTACAATATCAAGATGGGCCGGGCCGAGGGCTTCCTCGATACCGGCCACAAGGTCCGCATGGTGCTCCAGTTCCGCGGTCGCGAGAACGCCCACAAGGAACTGGGCTTCGTGATGATGAAACGCATCATCGAGGACCTGAAGCAGATCTCCCACGTCGACCAGGAGCCGCGTCTCAACGGACGTGCCGTCGGCATGACGCTGTCCCCGCTGCCGGAGCACCAGCGCAAGCGGAAGTTCCACCTCTTCCACGGGGAACTGATGGAGCCCGACGACTTCGAGGATGACGAGGAGGACGAGGGCTTCGACGAGACGATCACCGCGGACGACGTGGACACGCCTCCCTCCACTTCGGCGGAAGGCGGCGCGGAAGCCAAGGATTGATCCGAGGTGAAAAGCCCGGCGCTCTGGCTGTTCGACATCGACGGCACCCTGGTGGACACCGGTGGTGCCGGGATGACGGCGTTGCAGGAAGCGACGCTGGAGCATTTCGGCGGCCCCGGGCCGGCGCTGGATCTTGCCGGCAGCACGGATCTCGGAGTGCTGGCCACGATTGCCGGTCATTTCGGGCTGGCCGACGGGGCGGGGGAGGCCGAGGCCTTTTTCGCGGCTTACCTGCGCCGTCTCGAGTGGAACCTCGCCCACGGAGGCTTTCCGGGCCGGGTTCTACCCGGGGTTGGCGGCCTGCTTGACGGACTGTCGGCGATGTCCGGTGCCACGGTGGGCCTGCTGACCGGGAACATCGCGGCCGGTGCGGCGGCCAAGATGAGGCATTTCGGGCTCGCACATCATTTTGCCTTCGGAGCCTATGGCTGTGACCATGCCGACCGGAACCGGTTGGGCCCCGTGGCGCTCGAGCGTGCGGCGCGGCATGCCGGGCGGGCTTTCTCGCCCGACGAAACGGTGGTGGTCGGCGACACGCCGAAGGACATCGACTGTGCCCGGGCGATGGGGGCGGCCTGCGTGGCGGTGGCGACCGGGCGGTTCACGGTGGACGAACTCCGTGCCGCGGGAGCCACGCGTGTGGTGCCGACCTTGGAAGTGCTCTTGGCGGAGCGGTGAGGCTTGCCGCGTCGAGCGCCGGGGTCATTTCCGGCTCTGGAGCATCATCCAGGCGAACAGGGCCGGGTTGGCGTAAGCGGGGGTCCAGGATTCGTGGTCTTCGTCCGGGTAATAGGTGACCCGCAGGAGTTTGCCGCCGGCTTTGAGAATGGCCGCTTCCATTTCGCGGGTTTTGGCCACCGGCACGGCCTGATCCTTTTCTCCGTGGAAGGCCCAGATCGGGATCTCTTTCAAAGCGGCCGCGGTGGCGGGATCGCCTCCGCCGCAGATCGGCACGCCGCTGGCATAGAGGTCCGGGGCTTTCGCGAGGCAGGCCCAGGTGCCGAATCCGCCCATGCTGAGGCCGGTGAGGTGGACCCGCCTGGCATCGACCCGCAACGTCTTCACCAGCTCGCGGGTGAGTGCGACGACCTCGTCGGGATTCCACCAGCGCCCTTCCGGGCACTGCGGGGCGACAAGGATGAAGGGGAAGCCGTGGCCGTCCATGGCGGTCTTGGGCGGCCCGTGCTTCTTGAGTAGGTCCAGATTCTTTCCCCGCTCGCCGGCGCCGTGGAGGAAGACGACGAGCGGGTGGGTGCCTTCTTCATAGCCTTCCGGGAGGAAGCGGAGGTAGTGAAGGGGTTCCGCCCCTCCGGCGTCGAAGCGTTCCTTGGATTCCGTAGGGGCGGCGAAGGAGAGCAGTGGGACGAGCCAGAGGACGAGCGCGCGCATGTCGTGAAGTGTGGCGGTCGAGGCCGTTAATCCAAGCGGCAAGGATCGGGGCGCAAAAAAAAGCGGCTCCCCGGGAGAGGAGCCGCCCTGAAGGGGGTGAGGCAGGCTTACTTGCCGCCGGTGCCGGGGAGGAAGCGGTAGTAGACTTCCAACATGAGGATGGCCAGGCAGGTCCGGTAGTGCACGTTGCTGGTGAATAGAGCCGCCACGGCATTCGGCTTCTGGCCTCCGCCGGGAGCTTTCCAGGAGCCGTCGGCGTTCTGGTTGTTGAGGACCTGGTCGCGGAACATCTCGTTGTACTTCTTCCACTGCTCGCCGCCGCGGTTCATCATCGCCTGGCCTTCGTAGTAGTGGCCATAGAGGTCGCAGTCGGCGGTGTTGTAGTCGAACTTCGACTTTTTCTCGATGTACTTGGCCCCGCTGCGGACGCTACCGGCCGACTCCTTGTTCCACATCTGGAGGCAGAGCATGCCGGCACCGGTGAGGGTGTGATAGCCGTTCGGGGCGTGGGAGTCACCCTTGCCGGCGTAGCCGAAGCCGCCGTCCGAGCCCTGACGGGCTTCGACGTAATCGAGCGCCTTGCGGATGCAGCGGGTCATGTTCTTGAAATCGAGCCCGGTGTGCTTGCAAGCCTTGAGCGCCTGGATCTGCCAGGCCGCCACCGAGAGGTCGCCGCCGCGGCCGCTGTCCTCGACGTAGCCGTAGTCCCAGCCGCCCGACTCGTGCTGGTTGCTGATGATGAACTGGCCGGCCTTCTGGGTGACTTCAAACAGGTTCGGGACGTTGATGTTGAGCTGCTTGCAGAAGGTGGAGGCTTCGGCGAGGGCGTAAGTGGCGATGCCGTGCTCGTAGGGCAGGTGATTCTTTTCGCCGGAGGAGGACAAGACGCCGTCCTTGGCCATGCCGCGGTTGACGAGGAAGGTGATGGCCTTGAGGCAGGAATCGCCGAACTCTTCGGAAAGCGGGGTTTCGCAGTGGCCGAGGTAGGCGAGGAGGGCGAGGCCGGTCATGGCGCACTGGTTGCTGCCGGTCCAGCTGCCGTCGGCGTTCTGGGTGGACTTGAGCCAGCGCAG
>JAIXWR010000045.1 GCA_027491155.1 Verrucomicrobiaceae bacterium | reverse complement strand
CTCCCGCTCCCGCTCCCGCTCCCGCTCCCGCTCCCGCTCCCGCTCCCGCTCCCGCTCCCGCTCCCGCTCCCGCTCCGGCTCCGGCTCCGGCACCCGCCCCGGCACCCGCCCTGGCACCCGCCCCGGCACCCGCCCCGGCACCCGCCCCGGCACCCGTCCGGCCCTTCACCGGAACTCCGGCGGGTGCCTTGACCGGCCCTGCCGCCAGCGAATCGCCCCTTCTTCCGGAAGCCCCGACCACGGCGGCCGTTTCCCCCGCAAGTTCCCTTCCGCGACCTCAACGAAGCGGCTCCTCGCGCGCGGTCCTTTCGCTTTCCTGCGCCGTGGCCTCTTTGGCCGGGCTCGTCGCCGGTTACCTTTTCGGCCTGTTAGGACCGCGGCCGGATTTCGCGGATCGCCTGGCGAAAGAAAGCGCATCTCCCCTCGACGCACCGCCTGCGCCCGCTCCGCCCCCCGCTCCCCCATCGAGCGAAATCCCGCCCGCACCCGAAGCGCAGCCCGCCACCCCTTCCCCGCCCGCCGATCCCCAAGCGCCGACCGTTCCCTCACCGCCCGCCGATCCGCCGCCATCCCCGGACGAAGGCGCGATCAAAATCATCCCCGCCCCGGAAGCCGCGCTGAAGGCCTTCCTCGATGCGCCCGATTGGAAATCCCGCGCCCTTCACGTCCTCCATCCGGAAAGCACCGCGCCCAGGATGGAGGCCTACCATGCCACGGTCCCCGACGGGCCCACGCCCTTCCTATCGCTCCGCGCCGATGCCTCCCACGGCGGCGGGGAAAAGGGAAACCGGATCCTCAGCTACCTCATCACCACCGAAGCCCAGCCCGCCGGCTACCCGGTCGCCCTCGTCGAGACCCCTGACGGCTGGAAAGTCGATTGGCCGACCTTCGTCGAATTCCGCGACGACCACTTCGGCCGCTTTGCCGCCGGCCAGGGCGAGGACCGCGGCGCCTTCCACGTGATCGTGCGGAACACCCACTACTTCGGCGAGCCCTTCCCCGGCAGCGATCAGCTCACCGCCTTCCGCCTCGATCCCCCGCTGCCGGACCGCAACCACTATGCTTTCGTCCCCACCGGCTCGGATCTCCACAAGACCCTCGCCGGTGCCACCGAATGGGGCCGCCCCTGCGCGCCGGTCCTCCAGCTCGTCCGCAAGACCCACGGCGAACGGAAATCCCACCTCGAGATCGAGTCCATCCTCGCCCCGAACTGGCGCCCGGCGGAGTGACGGAAACTGCAAGGCATCTCCGCCGCCCTCACTCCCCGTCCAGCGGGTCCGGGCAACGCGCCCGCAGCCGGCACTTGCGGCAAAACTCGCCGAGAAACAGCTCGTCTACCCAGCCGACCAGCTTCTTCAAGTCCTCCGTCTCGTCCGTCAGGTAGCCGGCCTCGAAGTTCCGCTTGTCGGCGTGCTTCGCTCCCATGCCTGCTCCTGTTAGATTGGGCGATCCGACAAAGGCGCGCTTGCCATCCGCGATCACCGCCTTGGTGTGGACCCGCGGGCAGAGCACCCGCTCGAACAGGTCGCTCTCCACCAACACCGGATACCTGTCGAAGTCCGCGCGGAACCTCGGTCCCGGCTCCTTCGCGTGGATCAGCCGCACCGCCACGCCTTCCTCCACGAGCTCCGCCAGCACCTTCAGGAACGGCACCGCCCGCTTCCCGCGGACTACGTGCATGTCCTTGATATCCGCGGTGACGATCCACAGGAACTTCCGCGCCGACGGCACCAGCTCCCCGATCACCCGCGGATGGATCTCGTCGTTCAGGATCAGTTCGCGCACGGGGCGAGTGAAGCGCAAGCAACCGCAGGTGCAAGGACGGCGAAGCCCATGAGGTGGTGCGACGGCACGACGTCGCTTTGGCTGCGGGTGACGCTCGCCTCACCCCCGGGACACGGACGAGCATCACCGGCAATCCGCGGCCAGCCCACGTGTAGAGCCGCGCCCCAAGCCAAAGCTGCGTCTTGCCGCAGCACTTCAAACCTCACCTCGCCGCCTTGATCGCCGCGATCCGCTTCGTCACCCACTCCTCTTCCTCCTTCATCCCGTTCGCCGCGTAAAAGTCCCGCAGCTTTCCGTAGCGCTCCGCCGGATCGAACCTCGCGGCCCGGTGCAGCTTGCGCAGGCACACCGGACAAAGGTGCATCGGCGTCGCGTCGGCCTCCGCCAGATGGTTCGCGCCGTTCATATTGCATTCGTAGTAGATGCAGTGCCGGATCCCGAACATGTGCCCCATCTCGTGCGTCAGCACCTTCGTTGCCCGCCGCAGGACCAGCAGCTCCGTGCCCTCGTCCGCCTTCCCGCCCGTCCACGCCGGATGATAGCGGGCGAAGCTGAACACCCCGACCCTGTCCTTCGTCAAAGCCTGGCCGAACACGAAGTTCCATTGCTCGTCCGGATACAAGTCGGTCATCGTCACCGCGATCATCGCGTAGCCGTCGGCCGGCAATTTCTTCGGCAGCCAGCGCAGGAGATCGGTGCTCTTCCACTGCTTCTTGCCGAGATGCACCCGCTCCCTCGCCGGCACCTCCGCATCCGGCATCGCCGGCAGCATCTCCACCGGCATCGGATGATAATACGCCGCCGTGTATTCCTGAAGCTTCTCCAGATCCGGCGCGATGCCTTCCGCGAACTCCCCGATCGGCAGCACATACAACTTCGTCCGCCCCGCGCCCGGCAGGTTCGGGTTGGAGTTCGCCCAGCGCTCGTAGGTCTGGCCGGGCTCGTGGTGCGAAGCCAGCCAGTCCCAGTTTCCGGGCTCCCGCTTCGGCTCGAACTCACCGCCATCGCTGAAGGCCCGCCGCAAGGGCGGATCGAAGCGCTGGACCGCCCCAGCCGCCGCCGTCCGGTCGGCCTTCGACGGCTGGACGAACACCGCCGCCGCCATCCCGCAAACCGCCAGCGACAGCCCGAGGATGATCCAGGTGGAGGGAGTTGCTTTCCGCTGCATCCCCTCTTCAACGCGAGACCCTGCGGTTTTCCTAGTCGAAAAACTCCCCGGGAGCGCCGGTCCCGGGGGAGAGTCACTTCGGGTTCGCCGCCATCCATTCCACCGGCGTGAGCGCTCCCGCCCGAGATCCGTGCTCGCCATCCCATGACACGAGAACGCCGCCCGTCATCTCCGCCGCGGCCGCATAAAGCGCGTCCGCACCCCGGAGAAAATCACGGGTCCCGCTCAAGGTCGCATGGGCGAGGAAGGCGGCATCCACCGGCAACTCGACCGCCCGGACCGCGGCCAGCCCGCCGATCGCCAGCTTCCGCGCCACGACCGGGTCCCGGAGTCTGCGGGCCAATGCACAGGCGATCTCGGTCAGTCCGAATGCAGGGATCTGCACCGCAACTCCACGGGTGATCACGATCTCGAGAAACTTCCGGCTTTCCGCATGAAACGCGTCTTTCGGCTCCGCGGCGGCGATCATCACACTTGCATCGACGACCACCGGCTTCATGGCGTCTCAAGCCGGCGGCGGTCGGCCTCCAACAGTTCGCGCACGCCCGGCCCGGCCGGCGCCTTCTTCATCGCCCTGTCCGCCGCCTTAAACCACTGCCGGAGTTCCGCCAGCGCCGCGGCATCGCCCGGCACGTTTCCCTTCTGCGCAGGGGGATTGAGAACATGCCTCAGCCCGTCGGAAACCAGGTCCTTCATCTTGCGGCCGGTCATCGCACTCAGAGCCTTCACCTCGCGGTAGAGGGCGTCATCGATTTCCAAGGTCGTTTTCACCCTCCCAGATTCCCAGATTTCCAGAATCTGTCAATCCAGCGCTCCAGCGGATCGTGTTCTCCTGGGGACACTCATTTCCTCCGCCCCCGCCCCTTCGGATAAGTGACCTTCTTCCGCGGGGCCGTCGCGGCGAGGGTGCCTTCCTTCAGCGCCACGATCTGGTCCCGCAAGTGCGCCGCCCGCTCGAACTCGAGCTTCGCCGAGGCCTCCAGCATCTCGCGCTCCAGCTCGGCGATGACCCGAACCTTGTCGTAGGTCTCCTCGTCCTCCGCAACCATCGAACGCTCCAGCTTGTCCGCCGTCTCGCGCTGGTTCGAGTAAAGCTGCAAGCTCTCCTGCACCGCCCGCTTCACGCTCTGCGGGGTGATGCCGTGGAGTTCGTTGTGCGCGATCTGGCGCGCGCGGCGGTATTCGGTCACGTCGATCAGGCGCTGGATGGAATCCGTCACCTCGTCGCAGAACAGCACGCAGTGCCCGTTGAGATGCCGCGCCGCGCGGCCCGCCGTCTGGATCAGGCTAGTCTCGTTGCGCAGGAAGCCCTCCTTGTCGGCGTCGAGGATGCACACGAGCGAGACTTCCGGCAGGTCGAGGCCCTCGCGCAGCAGGTTGATGCCGACCAGGATGTCGAAGGCCGCGGCGCGGAGCTGGCGCAGGATCTCCACCCGCTCGACCGTGTCGATGTCGGCGTGGATGTAGCGGACCTTCAAGCCGGTGCCCTGCAGGTATTCGGAAAGATCCTCGGCGGTCTTTTTTGTAAGAGTGGTCACCAGCACCCGCTCGCCCTTCTCCACCCGCTGGCGGCAGAGCTCGATGGTCTCGTCGATCTGGTGCTTCAACGGGCGCAGCGTGAGCGTCGGATCGAGCAGGCCGGTCGGGCGGATGATCTGCTCGACCACCAGCGGCTTGCCGGGCTTCGACGGATCGAAGGCCTCGACCGGCTCCGCGCTGCCGCTCGGCACGACGTTCAGCTTCTTGAGGTCGATGTGGGTGAAGCCCCGGTCGTCGCCGCGACCCTTCACCGGGATGAAGCGCTTGTTCTCCGGCCGCGAGTTGACGATCTCGAAGGGCCCCGGCGTCGCCGAGACGTAGAGCCGCTGCCTCGTCATCTGCATGAACTCGTCGAAGCGCAGCGGCCGGTTGTCGAGCGCGCTCGGCAGGCGGAAACCGTGCTCCACCAGCACCGTCTTGCGGCTCTTGTCGCCCTCGTACATCCCGCCGACCTGCGGGATCGTGACGTGGCTCTCGTCCATCATCAGCAGGTAGTCCTCCGGGAAGAAATCCAGCAGCGTGTGCGGCCGCGAGCCCGGCGGCCGGCCGGTGAGGTGGCGCGAGTAGTTCTCGATCCCCTGGCAGAAGCCCATCTCCCTCATCATCTCGATGTCGTAGTCGGTGCGCATCCGCAGCCGCTGGGCCTCGATCAGTTTGCCTTCCTTCTCGAACTCCGCCACCCGCGCGTCGGCCTCCTTGCGGATCTCGACGATCGCCTTCTTCATCTTGTCCCCCGGCGTGACGAACTGCTTGGCCGGGAAGAAGGTATGCTTGTCCACCTTGTCGATGACCTTGCCGGTCAGCGTGTTCACCGTGCTGATGCGGTCGATCTCGTCGCCGAAGAACTCCACCCGCACCGCCGTCTCGTCGAGGTAGGCCGGATGGACCTCGACCACATCGCCGCGCACCCGGAATTTGCCGCGACCGAAGGCGATGTCGTTGCGCTCGAACAGGATCGCCACCAGCGCCTGCAGGAAATCGTCGCGCCGGAGCTGCTGGCCGACCCAAACCGGAACCATCATGCCTTCGTAATCGTCCGGCGAGCCCAAGCCGTAGATGCACGACACCGAGGCGATCACCACCACGTCGTCGCGGGTCAACAGCGAGCCCATGGTCGACAGCCGCAGCCGCTCGATCTCGTCGTTGATCGACGAATCCTTCTCGATGTAGGTGTCGGTCCGCGGGATGTAGGCCTCGGGCTGGTAGTAATCGAAGTAGCTGACGAAGTATTCGACCGCGTTGTGCGGGAAGAAGTTCTTGAACTCCGAGTAGAGCTGCGCCGCGAGCGTCTTGTTGTGGCTCATGATCAGCGTCGGCCGGCCGATCTGCTCGATGATGTTGGCCATTGTGAAGGTCTTCCCCGATCCCGTCACGCCGAGCAGCGTCTGGTGCGCGTTCCCGGCGCGGATCGACTTCACCAGCTTGGCGATCGCCTGGGCCTGGTCGCCCTGGGGCGAATAGTCGCTGGAGAGTTGGAAAGACATCCGGCGCAGATCTAGCGGCGGAACGATCCCGTCGCAAGGGCTCCCTCTAGGCGAAAGGATTCACCACCTTCACCCCGGAGAAATCCTGCCCGTCCTGCATGTCCTCGGACATCACCCTTTTGCAGCCCGCCGCCCGCGCCGCCTCAATGATCGCGCTGTCCCAGTAGGACAGCCCCCAGCGCTTCTTCGTATTCAGCGCGGCGAACACCAGTTCCGCGGTCACCGGCACCACCCGGAAACGAAGCCAGGAATCCATCAGCAGGGCGGCCTGTTCGTGGCTCAAGGAGTCCGAGCGGCTGGAACGCGTGGCTTGGACGTAGAACTCCTGCAGGACTTGGGTCGAAAGGACCGCGTCAGTTCGGTCGAGCAAGCCAAGCGCGACTTTCGCCTTCTCGGTCTCGGCCGGCGCCTTGCTCACCGCGTAGAGCAATACGTTCGTGTCGAGGAAGACACTCACTTGTCGCGCCGGTGAATTTCATCGCGCGAGATCCGGCTCCCCCCGCGGAACTTGGCGATCCCGGCCAGCACCTCGTCTTGCTGCCTCTTCTTCCGCTCGAACTCGGTCTCTTCCTCGGCGAAGCGGGTGAGGAATTCCTTCACCACGGCCGACAACGAGGTCTCCTTCTCCGCGGCCCGGACGCGAGCCCTCCGGTGGAGCTCCTCGTCGATTGAAACTGTGATATTTTTCATGCCTCACAGTTTCACAGAATCCACCCGCGATCAAGCCGGTTTCCCGTGCCCGACGAAGGCCCCGAAATTCGCCTTCTTGAGCTGCGCCGCGGCGGACTCGCCCATCCCGACCAGCAGGTGGTGCAGCGGGCAGGGGTCCCCCACCCCGCACCAGCCGGGACCGAAGGGACAGGCGCTCGGGTCGCGGTGGCCCTCGAACAACTCCACCACCTCGAACAACGTGATCGTCTTCGGCTCGCGCGCCAGCCGGTAGCCGCCGCCCGGACCGCGGGTGCCGTGGACAAAGCCGGCCTGCGACAGGACCGTGAGCACCTTCGCGACCAGCGGCTGCGAAAGGTTCCGCGACTCCGCGATCTGCTGCGAGCTGAGCTGGATGCCCCCGGCATGGCATTCCGCCAGCGCGCTCATCGCCGCCACCGCGCAGCCGCTCATCTTGCCGTAGCCGAACATCGGCCGCAGCTTTCCCCGGATCCCCGGCCGGGTCGATCCGTTTCCCGACAAAAAAAGAAAAAAGTTTCTCCTTTTGCCGGCAAATGCTGACCGGGCGGGGTTCGGACGATCTAACAGGCCGCCAGTTCGGCGCCGATCTCTTGCTCGGAAAGATAGCAGCCGGGGTCGCTGCCCCACAGGTCGCCGTTGGCAAAGGCGGCGCGGGTGCGGAAGCCGCCGCCGCAGAGCTTGAACCACCGGCAATCGGCGCAGCGGCCGTGCATCCGGGCCTTGCGCTCGTCCGCCGTGAGCAGGCCGACCGAGCGGATCTCGTCGAGCAACGGCGCGGTCAACTCGTTGCCGCCTTCCCAAATCTGCGAGAAGGGCATCCGCTTGACGTTGCCGAGCGCCACGTCCTGCCAGAACTGGTCGGGGTGGACGTTGCCCTGGGTATCGATGTTCGCGATCCCGCGTCCGGAGCTGTTCGCGCCGCCGCCGTTCCAGCCTAACAGCTTGCGCGCCTGCTCGAGGTTCGGGTGGTTCTCGCGCTCCATGCGGAGCAGCAGGTAGGCACCGTCGGCCGGCTGGGTGACGGTGAGCACCTCGCGGTCGATCCCCTGCGCGTGCCAGCATTCCACCCGGGCGATCAGCGTGTCGATCGCCCCGCGTGCGGCTCTCGCCTCCAGCACCTGCATCGCGCTGCCGCGGCCGGCGGGAACGAGATGATAGAAGCACACGCGCTGGATCCGCTGTTCCTCGATGAAGTCGAGGATTCGCTCGATGTTCTCGACGTTGTGGCGGGTCAAGGTCAGCCGCAGGCCGGTCTTCTGGCCGACCTCGTGGCAGTTCTTGAAGCCGCGCACGGCGGCATCGAAGGCACCCGCCTTGCCGCGGAACTGGTCGTGGATTTCCCCGATGCCATCGAGCGAGATGCCCACGTAGGCGACGTTCGCCGCCTTCAGCAGCGCGGCCTTCTCCGGCGTGATGAGCGTGCCGTTGGTGGAGATGGTCAGTTTCAAGCCCTGCTCCGTGGCGAGGTCGACGATGTCGAAGAAGCGCGGATGGATCAGCGGCTCCCCGCCGGAGAGGAGCAGCGAGGGGACCTTGTATGCCGCGAGGTCGTTCACCACGGCCTGCATCTGCTCCCAGTTGAGTTCGCCGGGATACTTCATCGACATCGAGTCGGAGTAGCAGTGGACGCAGCGCAGGTTGCAGGTGCGGGTGATGTTCCAGACCACGATCGGCCGGCGTTCGCGGGCGCTGTTCGCGGCGGCGTGGCCGTGGCCGTAGCGGAGGTTGTCGGCGGGCTGGGCCTGGCCGGTCCAGAGGCGGGTGAGGTTGATCATGGCTTCGATGGCGCTGGTTTGGCGGGCGCGGCGATGCTGGAATGAACGCAAGCTCCTGCGCGGAAACCACGCCGCGCGGCTCAGGCACTCCGCATATCCTGCTTTTCAGAGGACGCCGAGGTCGTCGTCGTCCGCGGGCAGGGCGGGGATCTCGACCTTCAGCTCGTCCAGCCAGGACCGGAGCGAAAGCAGGTCGGGATCCTTCTTGGCCATCGCCAGGACTTGCCCGGGATCGATCCGGATCGCTTGCAGGAGGAGCTCGCGGGCCTCGTCGGGCCGATCCTGGACGCAGGCGTAGCAGGCGAGATTGTAGAGGATCAGCCCGTGCCGCGGGTGATGGCGCAGGGCCTTGCGCAGGATGGTCTCCGCCGACTCGATCGACCGCGCGCGGCGTTGCGCGAACGCGGCCTGCACCCACCAGCCGGGATCGGCCGGCTCCTGCTCGGTCATCGGCAGGCAGATCGCCGCGGCTTCTTCCCAGTTCTTGAGGCGGAAAAGCGCGTCGACCCGCAGGTGCAGGGCGAGCGAGGAACTGACCGAAAGCTCGTCCAGCTCCGCGATGGCATCCTCCGGCATCCCGAGTTCCAGGAAACCCAGGGCGCGGCGGCAGGCGGCATCGGCGTCGTTGGTCACGGCGGGAGCATCACAGCACGGCGGGACTTGGCAAAGCCCCGCATGAAAGAAACTCCGCGGCCCGGAGCTCGGCCCAGGTTTCAGGGCCGGCGGAAGAGAAGCCGCAGTGCCCGCCGTCGTCCGGGATTTCCAGGTGGAAGTGTTCGCTCGACTCGGCTTCCTCGCGCGGAAAGCAGCCGGGGCCCAGAAACGGGTCGTTCGCCGCGTTGACCAGCAGGGCGGGGATCGGGATGCGGGAAAGGAAAGGCCTCGAACTACTACGCGCCCAGTAGTCGGCGGCATCGCGGAAGCCGTGGAGCGGCGCGGTGAAGCGGTCGTCAAAGCCGCGGAAGTCCCGGACACCCCGCAGCCCGGCGAGGTCGATGCAGCCCGGGAAGCGCGCGTGCTTGTCCCGGATCTTCGCCCGCAGCGAACGGAGGAAGCGCTCCATGTAAGGCCGGTTCCAGGTTTCGCCGAGCCGGGCGGAGGAGCAGGCGAGGTCGCAGGGAACCGAGAACGCGACGGCGCGGTGGATCCGCTCCGGCAGCTCCCGTTCGCCGAGGTATTTCAAGGTCATGTTTCCGCCGAGGCTGAAGCCGATCAGGTCGATCCTCGACGCCGGATGGACCTCCAGCGCGTGGCGGACGACCTCGTGCAAGTCCTCGCTCGCCCCGCTGTGGTAGGCACGCGGCAGGCGGTTCGGCTCGCCGCTGCAGCCGCGGCAATTCCAGGCCAGGACATCCCAGCCGCGGCGGTGAAGGGCGGCGGCCATTCCCTGGACATAGGGGGCCTTCGAACTGGCTTCGAGCCCGTGGGACAGAATCACCAGCCGGTCGCTCCCCTGCCCCGCCCAGTCGAGGTCGACAAAGTCGCCGTCGGGGAGTTCGAGACGTTCGCGGCGGGTGGTGATGAAAGGGACGCGCCGGACGAGGGCCGGCATGATGGTCTGCACATGTCCCCCGCGGAGAAAGGCGGGAGCGCGGTAGCTGGACGGGACGAGGGGCATCGGGTGGCGGAAGCTTGGGCGGTGCAGGCGCGGCAGGCGAGGCCATAGGTCGTATGGCCTATAAGACCTATTCCCCTGCCCGCTCCACCCCACACGCCACTTGCAAACCACCGCCGCTTCGCTTCCATCGGCCATGCCCTTCACCCTGCATCCCCGCCTCGCCGCCGGCAGCCACGATTTCGGCAGCGAACTCGGCTGCCGCATCCTGCTCAAGGACAACGCGCTCTTCCCCTGGTTCATCCTCGTGCCGGAGGTGGAGGAAGGCATCGAGGACCTCCACCAGCTCGACCCCGAGGTTTATGGCGACGTGATGATCCTCGTGCGCCTGGTCTCCGAATTCGTCGCCGGCCATTTCAAACCGGAGAAGCTCAACGTCGCCTGCATCGGCAACCAGGTGCGGCAAATGCACATCCACATCGTCGGCCGCTCGCCGTCGGATCCCGCCTGGCCCGGCGTGGTGTGGGGCTTCGAGGGCAAGCAGGCTTACACCGAGGACCAGGTGGAGCGGATCCGCGATGCTTTCGACGAAGCGCTCGGCGCGGAGGAAGACGAGTGAATCCGGCTCCGTAGGCATCGCCGCATGAAACCGACCCTCGCGCTCTTCCTTTCGCTCACCGCCGCCGCAATCGCCGGACCCGTCCCGCTTTTCAACGGCAAGGACCTCGCCGGCTGGACCGTGGACGTGCCTGAAGCCGACAAAAAGGCAGACCTCGCGCCGAGCTTCATCGTCCGCGACGGCTTGCTGGTTTCACTCGGCAAACCGCTCGGGCATCTCGTCACGGAGAAGGAGTATTCGGATTACCGGCTCGTCGTGGAATACCGCTTCCCCGGCAAAGGCGGGAACTGCGGCGTGCTGGTCCA
The DNA here is from genome assembly GCA_027491155.1 of Verrucomicrobiaceae bacterium. Lineage (GTDB taxonomy): Bacteria > Verrucomicrobiota > Verrucomicrobiia > Verrucomicrobiales > Akkermansiaceae > Haloferula. The sequence goes on along the minus strand of JAIXWR010000045.1, from coordinate 76,039 downwards.
CGCCTCGAAGCCGCGTGCGCTTTACGACATGTTCCCGCAGTCGATCGAGGTGCAGATGATGTCCGGCCACGCCGGCGACTTCTGGTGCATCCAGGAGAACATCGAGGTGCCCGACATGGAAAAACGCCGGCCGGCGAAGGAAGGGCAAAAGTTCGGCGGCGGCCTGCAGGATGCGCGTCGGATCGTGAACCTGACCGACGACTCCGAGAAGCCGCTCGGCGAGTGGAACACGATGGTCATCACCTGCAAGGGCGACACCATCGCCGTCGAGGTGAACGGCATCGAGGTCAACCGGGGCAGCAAGGCGACCGCCAGCAAAGGGAAGATCGCCCTGCAAGCGGAAGGCACCGAGGTCGAGTTCCGCAAGGTGGAGCTGGAGCCCCTGCCCTGACCCGAATCCCCGCCGCGTCCCTGGAAAAAAGACCGATCGCGGGATCGACAGGAATCCCGGCAAGCCCGCATGGTCGGAACATGCTGGACGTCGATGCCACCCGCCGGAATTTCAATGCATGGGTCCGCTCCCCGGCCTTCGATGCCCACTTCCACTCGGTTGTCAAGGCCCCGGTCTGGCCCTTCATCGTCGCGCCCGTCCTCATCCTGAGCCTAGTCGGCATCCCCTTCGGCATCGGCCTGCTGATCTACGGCTTCCGCGCCCGCTCGGCGGTCAAGGCGGCGCGCCGCGATGCCCACCTCGCCTTCGCCCGCCACGAGCCGATCCTCTGCGGCATCATCATCGCGAACAAACAGCTCCTCCGCCAGCCCGGAGCCGTGGCCCCCGCCCTGCTGGTCGGCGGCTTCGGACCCCAGGACTTCGATCGCGCCGGCGCCATCGCCCGCACCGCGGAGATCATCGGCGAGCTTTACGGCGAAGACCCCGCGCAGGTCCCCGCCGAACTCCGCGCCGCCTGCGAGATGGTCAACGACGACACCTACCGAGCCGACCGCCGCCGAAAGGTTCCGCCGCCGCTCGACATCGACCCCTCTCTCCAACTCTTCGACGCGGTGCTGCAGGGCGGTTTCTTCGATTCCAACAGCGTCGATTCCCCCTTCGTCGTCTGCATGGCCGCTCCGGGGCCCGCCGGGAACATCCTCCAGCTTCCTTCGAACGTCGCGGTGCTCCATCCGCCGCACCCGACCCAGCAGTTCATCCACCACCAGGCGCCCGCCCAGCCGCCGCCGCTGGTCGCCCCGCATTCCGACAATCTTGACGCGGTCGAAAACCACATCAGCACCCACCTCGGCGAGCCGGAGCGCGTCTTCCACGAACTGGTCTCCACCACCGTCCACATCGACGTCCACATCGTCCCCGCCACTCCGGAAAGGCCCTGGGTTTCGCTGGTCACCAGCGGCATGAGCGACCTGCCGATGACCGTGCCCGAAGGTGCGGAGGACTGGCGCTTCGCCGAGCTGATGATCCGCGTGCCGGCCGACTGGCCGCTGGGCCAGGAGGAATTCAAGAACGAGGCCAACTACTGGCCGGTCCGCTGGCTCAAGCAGCTCGCCCGGCTCCCCCACGAATACGGGTCCTGGCTCTCCTACGGCCATAGTATTCCAAACGGCAACCCGCCCGAACCCTTCGCCCCGGGTTGTCCTTTCACGGGCTTCGTCCTCAGCCCGCCGTGGAGCGGCGGCGAAGCCTTCGCCACCCTTTACCTGATCGACGGCACCCCGGTCCATTTCTGGTCGCTCGTCCCGCTTCATCCATCGGAGATCGACTTCAAGCTGAAGTTCGGCAGCGAGGCCCTGTTCGAACGCCTCGCCGCGGCGGGCGCCAGCGACCTGGTGGACCTCGCCCGGCCGCCGGTCGCCTGAATTCCCGCCCTTCCGGCCAGGCCCCGCCCCGGTCCGCCCGGGCCGGCAGGGCACAAACCGGTCGGATTTCCGCAATTTCCGCGTGGCGGGACCGTTCTTGTCGACCTAGCTTCCGCGCCATGCAGACCGTGCCCGTCGAACACACCGACCCCGTCAACGCCAGGATCCTCGCCGTTTCGGAAGACCTGGTCGCGGGATTCCAGCGCCAGCCGTTCCATGTCATCGCCGAACAGAGCGGGGTTCCGCTGGAAACCGTGCTCGAACGGATCCGGGCGATGCTCGAGGCGGGCATCATCCGCCGGGTCCGCCAGACGCTCCTCGCCACCAAGCTCGCCCACGGCGCGCTCGTCGCCTGGAAGGTCCCGGAAGAAAAGCTCAACGACGCCTTCGACTTCATGGCCAAGGAGGACCCCTTCTCCGGCCACGTGGTGATCCGCTCCACCGATACCGAGGTCTCCGGCTCCGGCTACCGGCTTTGGACCACCCTGAAGGTCCCCGTCGGCGAGTCGCTGGACGAGCACGCCACCGCCCTGATGCGCCTGACCGGCGCGACCGAATACCTCCTGATGCCCGCCAACGGCGTCTTCGCCCTCGGGGTCGGCCACATCCGCCGCCGCGCGCTGGAACCCGGCGACAAGGCCGACGAACCCGCGGTGATGATGACCACCGCCACCGTCGAGCTTTCCCCGGAAGAGTGGAACGTCCTGCTTTCCCTCAAGGAAGAACTGACCCCCGACGAGATCCGCGCGAACCCCTGGGACGACCGGGCAGCGGCGCTCGGACTGAGCCTCGACCGCTACTGCGAGATCGCCGGCGACCTGAACGCCAAGAAGGTCATCGGACGCTTCTCCACCTTCCTCGAGCACGTCAAGCCATCCGCCAGCGGCGAGCGGGTCACCCGCTTCAACGGCCTCTTCCACTGGGCGGTGCCGAAGGGCCGCGAGATCGAAGCCGGGGCCGAAGTCGGCCGCCATTTCTGCATGACCCACTGCTACTGGCGCGAGGGCGGCCCCCAGTTCGGAAACGTCAACATCATGGGCGTGGTCCACGGCACCGAAAAGGCCCGCGTGCTCGAACACAAGGCTGCCATCGACCGCCATCTCGAATCCGTCGGCATCCCGCTTTCCTACACCAACGTCTTCTGGGGCGGCCGCTCGGAGATCAAGCCGTCGGAAATTTCACCCGTCGTTTACAAGGAGTGGCACCGGAAAATGGCGCAGCCCTAGCAAGGACCGGCCGAACCGGACCGGGTTGACCGCTGTGCGACGATATCGTCACAAGCGCTCCGTTTGCGGGCTGGCGGGGCGCCCCTAAAGCTCAGCGCACATGCAGAAAATCCTGATCGTCGAGGATGAACGGGACATCGCGGACCTCGTGGGCTTCAATCTGGAGCGCGCGGGCTACGAGGTGATGAAGGCCCACGACGGCATCACCGGGGTGGAACTGGCCATCCAGAAACGCCCGGACCTGATCATCCTGGACCTGATGCTTCCCGGCAAGGACGGCTACGGGGTCTTCAAGGAGATCCGCCGGGACTCCCGGAGCCGCGACATCCCGGTCATCATGCTGACCGCCCGCGCCCAGACCGAGGACCGCATCCAGGGCTTGGAAGCCGGCGCCGACGATTACCTCACCAAGCCCTTCTCCCCGAAGGAGCTGATGCTGCGGGTCCAGGCCGTGCTCAAGCGCAGCGACGGACCGCCGGGCCAGGTGGAATTCACCTTCGGCCCCTTCCGCTTCGACAAGAACGCGCTGAAATTCTACCTCGAGGGCGAACCGGTCGAGCTGACCTCCACGGAGTTCAAGCTCCTGCTCTTCCTCACCGAACGCGCCGGCAAGGCCCAGGACCGCAACGATCTCCTGCGCACGGTCTGGGGCTACAGCGACGAGGTCCACAGCCGGACCCTCGACACCCACATGAAACGGCTCCGCCAGAAACTGGGCGAACATGCAGCGATGGTTGAAACAGTCCGCGGCATCGGCTACTGCGTGTCGTCCCTTTGAGGATGGCCGAGCCGTTTGTCATCATCTCCGTCGTCGCCACGCTCTGCGCTCTCGCCGCGCTCGCGATCACGGCCCTGCGCCTGCGACGCGCCCGGATGGAGTTCGCGGCGGAGGTGTCGGCCTGGCGGATGAAGCTGGAACTCGACCTGCGGCACGCCCGGCAGGAACGCGACACGCTGCTGGACGCGCTGGGCGACGCCTTCATGCTGGTCGATGCCGACGCCCGCGTGCTCTTCGCCAACAAGGCCGCGCGCACGCTGTTCCGTGGCCGCGACCTGACCGGGCGGACCATCCACGAGGCCTTCCTCGACCAACGCCTGGCCGCCGCCCTGATGCGCTGCCTGGAAACCGGCGAGGCCACCGTGACCCGCGCCGTGCTCGCCCAGCAATCCTCCCCGCTCGGCGACCAGGAACGCCGCGGCATGAACGCCTGGGTCATCGATGCGGCCCGCCTTTCCGACAGTCCGGCGGACGAACCCACCACCCGAGTCGTGATCCGTGACGTGACCAGCGAGTACCAGACCGAGCAAATCCGGAAGGACTTCGTCGCGAACGCCTCGCACGAACTGCGCACCCCGCTGGCCATCATCAACGGCTATCTGGAGAACCTGATCGACGACGACCTGCTCGACGACAAGGAGCTCAGCCGCCGTTTCCTCAAGGTGATGCGCAAGCACACCGAGCGCATCTCGCGCATCGTCGAGGACATGCTGGTGATCTCCCGCCTGGAGTCCGGCGAAGCCGCCGCGCTCAAGGTGAAGCCCTTCCGCATCCGCTCCTGCGTCAACGACGTGCTGGAGCGGCTGGAGTCGGTCATTCACAACCAGGAAGCCAAGATCAAGATCGAGATGCCCGACCTCGACCTGACCCTCGCCGGCGACCGCTTCTACTGGACCCAGGTGCTCTTCAACCTCATCGAGAACGCCCTGAAGCAGAATCCCCGCCCCGGCCTGACCGTCACCGTGGGCTGCAGCCGCGACGATCATTCGACGAAGGTCTGGGTCGCCGACGACGGCGTGGGCATCCCCAGCGCCGACCTGCCGCACATCTTCCGCCGCTTCTACCGCGTGGAGAAGCATCACTCGCAGGAGGAGATCAAGGGCACCGGGCTCGGGCTCTCGATCGTCAAGCGGGCGATCGAAGCCCATGGCGGGAGCATCCAAGTGACCTCAATCCCCGGCCAGGACACCCGCTTCACGATGGAAGTTCCCCGTGAAGCGGAAGCCCGGCTGCTTGCCGAAGCCGAAGCGGAGGCTCTGCCGGAACTGGCGAAGGCGGCGGATTAGCCCCAGATGACCGCGGCATCTTCCCGGTCCTCGTAGCTTCAGCGAAGTGGACCTGCCGCAAGCCCTCGTCATCCGCTACCGGAGGTGCCCGCTCATCGGCCGACTCGGTTCGAATTGGATCTGCCTTTATCGAACGGACGTCCACTAGTCACTTGGCCCTCGTCAGCATCTTGCCGATAAAGAGGCCGATGGCGGCGAAGCCGACAGCCAGCACGGGGATCAGGAACAAGTGCTTCTCTTTCAGCAGGAACAACAAAACAACACCGGTCAAGCCGCCCAGACAAAAGCCAATGACGCCTCCGATGATGCCGCCCAGGAATTGGAACGGGTTGAAGGTGTTCTCCAGCGTCAGTGCCCGCAACGGTGCCTCGTTTGCAGCGTTCGCAAGCACATCGAGCAAGTCGTTGGCGACGGTCAGCAGGCTTTCGCGTTCCTTTCCCTTCAGGATGGTGTGACTGATGCCGGGTGAGATGATCCGGGTTTCCGGAGCGCGTATCGCCAGATACCCGTTCTGAACTTCGATGAACCCTGTGACAGCGGTGGAAAGGAACCGCAGGATGCCGGGTTTGCAGATGGCGGTCATGTCGGAGAGGCTGGGCACGAGATGGTCGGCGGATTTGATCGATGCCTCCATGGCCTCGAAAGCGCCTCCGCCGAAGAGGCTGTAGTTCTTGTTGAATGCATCGACCAAGTGCATCTCATCCCGTGGGGCCGTGGGCGCCAGCTTCAGATCCAGGCCCTTGATGCCGAGGAGATTCATTCCTCCCGTCTCGCGCCGTGGCAAAAGGTCGAAATTCGGCAGTTTCAGCCCTGAAGTTGGAACCACCACGATCGTCTGCCAGATGTAGTAAAAACCGTTCTGATCTTGCCGCTGGAACAGGGCATCGAAAATCTCAAACGGCCTGTCTCGATGGGTTCCGAGAACATGGTCCCGGAAACGATCCGCCTTCCTGAAGATATCGAGACAGCCCGCGCCCTCGAAGAACGCGCCCTGCGTTTCCGCGTGGAACGCGTATCCGTTTGTCCTGGCCCAAGTTTCATTGTCATTGTGATGGTTGCTCATGGCTTGGATCCAGCATGCTAATCGACGGGTTTGCGAGTCACGGATCTACTCCCGTCAGGATCGTCCGTCGTTTCCACGACAAAAATCGGCACCTTACGCTTGTTGCCGACGATGTCCGCGTGGATTTGATTTCTCATGGCTTCCGTGAGTTTCAAGGTTCTTGGCTCGCCGACAAAAATACCCGCCATGCTGAATCCGTTCAATTTCCCGGCACTCACAGTCGCGCCCACGGATTCGCCCAAAGACGCTTCGCTTCCCGTACGGTTCTTCTTTGGGGACCGGGCAACGAAGTAGTTCTGCGTCATCTCCTCGTTGAAATCGGTTTCTTCGATACGTGAACCGACCACAAAGACCCGGATCTCACCCTGCCCTTCCGGGATTCGGAACTCGTATTCAGCGTTATCGACATCGGGCTTGACCACCAGGGTATCGAGCACTTCGTTGTCGGCGTCGCATACCACGAGGGTGAGGCCTGTCGGTGCGATGCGCTTCCTTTCCTCGGAAGAGAGTGTCGTGGCTTCGTTGAGCGTCCTGCGTTGCTCGTCATTCAATCCCTCGGGAATTTCGATCAATGGCATGCCGTTGGCCCGCAACCTAGGCAACAAGGGCGACAGGTCTGTGACCTGCGTATCACTTAGATTGAGCCGTTCCAGTGAGGTGATTCCGGCGAGAACCGAGATGTCGGTGACCGGGGTTCCTCTGAGGTCGAGCTCCCTGAGTTTTTTCGCATCCTTGAGAAAGCCGATGTCCGAGACAGGTGTTGAACTCAGGTCGAGCACCTCCAGATCCGCGAATCCGGCCAGCGCATCCACGTCGCGGAGCGCGTGGCAAGCTTGGAGATCGACTACCTTGAGTCCTCGGGAGTTGCGGAGAAAGTCGAGAGTCGTCACTTCGGTGCAGAGTCCCATGCGGAACTTCTCCAGCGTGGTCAGGGCCGCGAGGTCCATCAGGTTCGCGTCGGTCGCCTGCGGGTTGGATGAAAGATCCAGCTCGCGGAGGTTTTCGAGGTGGAGCAGCGGCTTGTAGTCTTCGAAGGTGTGGTCACTTCCAAAGAGATTGAGTCTTTCGATGGCGGTGGTGTGTTTTAGAAAGTCCAGGGTATTGGCGTCACTCATGTAGAAGCTGAGATCCTTGAGCTTGGGCAAACCCGCCAGTGAATCGATGTTGATGAGCCCCTTGTCGTAGAACTCGAGCTTTTCCAATTCCTTGAGCCCCTCGATGGCGGCGATGTCGATGCGTGGCGACCGATCCTCCATTTCGGCCTTCCTCGCAATCGCGGCGGCCTTTGCTTCTTCGTTGAGTTTGGCGAATGCCTTGAACTCCTCGTTACTGATGCGGCTGAGGATGAACGTATCGTTGTTCATGCTGAGGGTGAGCGTGTCGCCCTCGATGACACCGGAGATTTTTTCGGCTTCTCCGCTCTGGATGAACTCCATCACCAGGGTTTTCCCGGCCTGCTCCGGCTGCTTGATAGTGAAACGATAGGGTGGGTTTTCCGTAGTGTTTCCCGGAGGTCCGTGGATGAACATCGTGTCCTTCTGGAATTCGAAGATCATTTTCCCCATGAAGAGCGAATTCAGCGGGTCTGTCCCGTGCTTCTTGCTCATCTCGGCCTGCCAGTAGCCGGTCAACTGCCCTTCCAGCACTTCACGCAGGACGCTGGCGAAGGACCTGGCTTCCGCCAGCCGCTGTGCGGCGAGCTTCTCGGCATCGATCGCCCGCTTCATGCCGGCCGTTGCGCGCGTCGCTTGCCAGGCGGTGGTGGTGATTCCTGCAAGCAACAAGGCCAGCATCGCGGCCGCCGTGCCGAGCGCCACTTTGTGACGGCGGGCGAATTTCCCGAAAAGATAAAGGGCGCTGGGAGCGGCGGCGTGGACCGGCTCGTTGGCAAGATAGCGACCGATGTCCGCAGCGAAGGCGCTGGCGGACTCATAGCGGCGGGAGCGGTCCTTCTCGATCGCCTTCATCACGATCCAATCCAGCTCGCCCTTGAGCGTGCTGACGGGGATGGGGGATTTGCGCATGTCGGCGGCACCGCTCTGCGTCCGCATCTGGCTGAGGCGGGTGCTGGGTGCTTGCGGTTCCTCCTCGCGGATGATCCGCAGCATCTCGTCCTGAGCCACGGAAAGAAGCGTCTGCTGATCGAAAGGCGGCACCCCTGCCAGCAGTTCGTAAAGCAGGACTCCGAGGCTGTAGATGTCGGAGCGGGTGTCCACATCGAGCGCGCTCATTGCGGCCTGCTCGGGGCTCATGTAAACCGGTGTTCCGAGAAACTGGCCGAAGCGCGTGAAGAGGGTTCTTTCGACGAGCTTGCTTTGGGTGGCCTTGGCGATGCCGAAGTCGATGATCTTCACCACCGGCTTGTCGCCGGCGAGGGTGACCATCACGTTCGACGGCTTGAGATCGCGGTGGATGACTCCCTTCTGGTGGGCGTGTTGCACGGCGGAACAGACATCGCGGAAGAGTTCCAAGCGTTGCCGAGCGTCGAGCTGCCTTTGGTCGCAGAAATCGGTGATGGGAACGCCCTTGACGAGTTCCATCGTGAAATAGGGCCGTCCGCTGGAGGTGGCACCGGCTTCAAGCACCTTGGCGATGTTCGGGTGGTTCATCATGGCGAGGGCCTGGCGCTCGGCCTCGAAGCGGGCGAGGACTTGTTTGGTATCCATGCCCGCCTTGACCACCTTGAGCGCGACCATGCGCTTCACCGGTTCCATCTGCTCGGCCATCCAGACCATGCCGAAGCCGCCTTCACCGATCTGCTGGCGGAGGATGAAATTGCCCACCCGCTCGCCCTCCACTTCGGTGTAAGGTGTTTCGAATCGGGAGGCGAGCACGGTGGCGCCGTCGCCATTGGAGAAGAATCCGTCTGCCTTCTCGGAGTCGGCCAGCATGCTCCGAACCTTCGATTCCAATGCAGGATCACCGGCGCAGGCTTCGGCGAGGAAAGAGTCACGGGCGTCGCCCTCCAGATCCAAGGCGCGGATGAAAATGTTGCGGCTGTTGGCGTCTTCTTTTTTCATGCTATATCAGAACATGCGCAATGGCTTGCGGAAAACCGACACACGCAAGGGATATTTCTCCAGTCAATCCTCACTGGCCTCATTCAGCTCGCGATAGAGCCAAAGCTTGGCAAGTTTCCAATGCCGCTCGACCGTTCGCTCGCTGACATCCAGCAGGGTGGCGATGTCTTCGTTTCCGAGGCCTGAGAAAAAGCGCAGCTTCACGATCTGGGCATCCATGGGGAATTCCACTTCGAGCCGGTCGAGCGCCTCGTGCACATCGAGAAGCCGGTCGTCATCCATCGGCGCGGCCACCGGCAGCTCGTCGTCGAGGGGAACGACCTCCTCGCCGCCGCCGCGTTTGGCCGCCAGCCTGCGCCGTGCCGCATCGACGAGGATGCGGCGCATCGCTTCGGAGGCCGCGGCGTAGAACTGCTTGCGGTCGCGCCATTGCTCCGGGGCGGATTTCTCCAGCCTCAGCCACGCTTCGTGGAGCAATCCGCAAGTGTCGAGCGTCCCGCCCTGCCGTTCCCCCGCCATTTTCGAGCGCGCGATGCGGCGCAACTCCGCATACAAACCCGTGAACACCTCGTTGTCGCGGGTTGGGTCGGAGTTGTTCAGCCACAGGGTGTAATCGGTCATGAGCTATTTGATTCTGGCGGCCCTCGATCTGACCATGTGAAACATCACCACCAAGCCGATAACGAGCGCCATCAACCCCAATGCCATCCCCAGCCAGGACAACCCAATTCCCTTGATCAACACGCTCTGACTGGGAGTCTTCGGATCGTAATACACCTGCACTTCCTTTCCAGACGCGAAGAGTGACTGCTCCTCCATAGCCGATGCCCGGGAATCGTGGGACTCATTGCCATATCGCAGCCTGTCACCCTCAAACTTCTGACCCTCAACTTCGTAGGAGTATCGGACATCGACCGTGTAGTCCCTGTCGGAACTACGAGTTCTGCGACGCCCGGAAGAACCGTCGACTTTCCTTTCGACGATTTTCGATTCGACGATTTTCGATTCGACGATTCTTCCCGCTGCTGCTGGCCAGTCATTCGTCTTCAGGCCCTGCCGGTACTCGAATCCCCCGATAATCACGAAGAGGAGGCCCAGAAGGGTGAAGCTTCCGCCAAAAATCCATCCGACTACTGTTTGCAGTTGGCCTGAAGAGTGTCTGTTCATGTAGATCTTGATTGGACAGGCTATTTGATTTCCGCTTCAAAGCTGCCGACGACGAAGCTTCCAGCCTCGTCCGGCAGGCGAAGGTGGATCTTGCCGGGGATTTTGCCATTCTTTGCGGTGCCAAATTCGAGTCTCATGGCGAATCCTCGATTGGTGGTGGAGAAGCTGAACGATCCTGGCTCTTTCGAGAATGTCAGTTCGATGCCAAGGCCGGGGTTCTCCTGATCCGGTTTCACCGTGAATGTTTTCCCGGCGTAATTGCCGACATTCTCCCCCCGAAAGGTAATTTCGAACTCCTCCACTTCGCCCTGCCGCAAGAACAGGCTGCCATCCTCGAGTTTGGCCATCTCGATCTTGAATTCCTTGCCACGAACCTTGCCTGCGGCAGGCTTGTCGGGGATCGGTTGAGCGGAGATGTCTTCAAGCTTCTCCGCTGCCGGGGCATCTTCGCCGCCTTCCTTCAGAATCTCCGCCAAGGCGGGCTTACGTTTCGCAAAGTCTTCTTTGCTCATGCGGTTGAGGATCATCCAGCCTCCTTCTTTCTCATCGGACATGGCCATCTGTTCCTTGTTGAATCGGATCTTCGTTTCTTCGCCATCGATACTCAGGGTGAGCGCCTTCGCGGCCTTGTCCTCCGCGATGACCTTGTATTCAAGAGGCGGGGGGCCTCCGTCGAATTTCCCTCCCGCGGGTGGATGGATGGTCATCTTGTCGTTTTGGAACTCGAAGACCATCTTGCCCATCAAGGCCAGCGCCATTGGATTCTCGTCGGGATTCTCATCGCGACCTTCCTTCTTTGCCAGCGCGGCGGTTTTTTCCATATCGGGCTGCCAGTAACCCTGCAATTGGGTTGCGAGGTCGGCGGCTTGGGCGTGAAGCACCGCCGAGGCGGCAACGATCAGTGTGATGAGATGCTTTTTCATTACGAATACACACGCGCAGGACCGGCGGGAAAACCGACACCGTCGTGAATTTTTCTCCAAATTTCGCGACACCGGGCTTCGTTACGGGGGAATTCGGAGCGAGCGCAGGAAAGAAGCCCCCGTCCTCTGGCCTTGGCGCGCCCAGGGTGTTCAATCCGGACGCACCATGGCGAACCGCGTGATGGTCCCGCTGGCCTGGGCACTAGGGATACGGCGATCCACAATAGCCGGCAAAAGGCCGGCCTCGTGGATCTCCCTGTCCGAAAGACCCGCCGCCTTGAACAACTCCAGGGCCTCCGTGTCGTTGCCGGCCGCACGGTTCTGCGCCATGGTCAGGAGAGTCTGGTGCCGCAGGGCTTCATCCGGAATGGTTTGAGCCCAGGCGATGGCGGCGGCGGGATCCATCCCGACGGTAGCCGTGGCATAGCTGGCGGTGATTTCCGGCGCGGCCTCGCCGCGGCGGCGGGCCTCCAGCAGCCAGGAGCCTGCGGCGGCAGGATCACGGGCAACCCAGGACGACACGATATTGGCTCGGGCAATGGTCTTGTTTGCCGGTGACACCTTGTCCAAAGAGTCCAACCAGGCCATGGCTTTGCCCGAGTCGTCGCCGGCCACCTGGCTGGCGAGACTCGCAACGGCGGATGGGTCCAGCTCAGCCTGGAACCGGGTGACAAGCTCCACGGCCTCCTTCGTTCGGTGTTCGTCAACGAGTTTGCGGAGAATGGCGCAGCGGATTTCCTGGTGCGACTCATCCGCGAGCAGCCGGGCGAGCAGGGTCGCCGCTTTGTCATGGGCATCGGCATCATTCCATTCGCCTGCAATCCAATCGACAGCCTCAGCGTTCGTCACATGGCCCGCCACCGTCTGCGCCACCAGATAGTCGCGCGCCGCGTCCTCGTCCGTGACTCGCATGCACTCGGAAACCGCTTTGAAGAGATCCTCCGCGAAATAGGGCTCGTCTTTGCGCGTGTGACAGCTCCTGGTAACATGATCTTTCAGCCACGCTTGGGCACCCGCCACATCGCGAGAGGCCCAGCCAGTGAGGGCCGCCTCTCGATTCTTCCAGCGGGCGGCGGAGTTCTCCGGTACGGCATCCAAGTAGGCAAGGGCGGCCTTTCCATCGACGCCACCCCAGCCGAGGAAAAAATGCCTCCACTCGTCGTCGCTCAGCGCGTTGCGGTTGCGCATGTCCTCCAGCGACTCCGCCGCCGCCCGCGCGCTTTCGGGAGTCATGTTGCTGACGAAGGCGTAGAAACGCCCCGCCCGGCGCACGGGGTCCGGATCTTCCAAAACGGACCTCCATTGGATCTCCCCGGTCACACTCTTCTGGGCTGACAGCTTCTCAGTCCCTGCGACGCGAATCGGTCCGCGGCGATCGGACTTTGCCAGCTCCCCGTCAGCGGGCGGCGGCGCAGCCGGGGATTGCGCGGCGATCCGGGCGCGGAGTGAGGCGTTTTCTTTCCACAGCAACCCAAGAGGCACGGCGGCGATGAGCAGCGTCGCGAGACAAATGTTGGTCGTGGATTTCATCGGCCTATGAGTTATTGGGCGGCAAAAGACCCACGAGATCAAGACACAGCTACCGGGAAATCCTTGGAAATTTATGCGAAAAAACGACCCCGGAAGATTCCGGAACACAGCGACGCCGAGTCTCAGGAACGTGCATTCTGGAAAATGGACTCACAAGGATCGGTCACTTCCCGAGGCCAAACTCACTCGCGAAGGCTTCTGCTTCATCACTGTCTTTCGGCAGACCTTGATAGATGGTTTCCAGTGCCTTGTTCCGGTCGGGCCCCTGAGGGAGGGTCTCAATCCATTGCATGGCGCCCTCCGGATCGTAAGGATAGGTCTTGGCCGCGTAGGCACTCGCCACCGCGGACTTCTCCGGACCTTCGGGTGCGCTATTGAGCCATTTGCCGACGGCGAGGTAGTCTTTCTCTGTCCACCGGTCGGCGAGATCGAAAGCACGCTCCTTCGCGATCTCGACAGGTATCCCGGTCGTCCTAAGCCAGTCAAGCCATTGGCCCGTTTCGCCAACCCGCACTTTGTTCTCCATGCCCTTGGTGGCAGCGACAAGTTCATCACTGGATAAATCCGCCGATTGGAGCAAATCGGACACCTCAACGAACGTCACCTTTGCGTCGGGACGCACGAAGAGGAGATCGCTCATCTGAGCTCTCACAAGATCCACTTGTTCCGGGGTCGAGGCGAAGGCTCTCATCTCTTCGAACAACTCGGCTCGGCGAAGAGGGGTATCCGCATAATGTTCTAACGTTCCACTGATATATTTGGATTGAAATTCCGGCGATGCTTCTGCGAGGCAATCAAAAACAAGCGGGAGATCCTTCTCCATCCAGCAATAGTAATAAACGAGGAACTTGAACGGATCGTAAATCACTCTCTCGGGCACGGATTGACCACTGAGACTAAAGAGCTCGGGAGCCTTGCTCATCATTGAGGCCATCTCCACCGGGTATTTCTTGATAAAAACATTCATGACGTACTCGTTCACGTCACTCTTCATCCCGGAGTTCACACCGGGAAGGCTGCTGAATTCACCCATGAATTCTCGGATCGCCGATGGGTCGAGTTCCTCCAGGCGACTCTTGATGTTCTCTCGCAAAGCGGCGATTTCTTCCGCGGATGCCTCATCCTCATTGCGCAATAAGGCAAAATAGTCGCTCACGAGGGCTTTTACTTTTTTCTTCATGGCGAGATCTTCTTTTCGCCGATCCACGCGTTTATCGGAGACTACAGAGGACGTTGGCCCTTGGATACCCTCGTTGGGAATGGCCGCGGCTTCTGTCGCCAGTTTTGCATTGATCTCTCTGGTTCTTGAAATCTGCTGTTCCTCCCGCCAGCCCAGAAAAGCGGCGAAGGTGAAGATGAGAGCACAAATGACAAGGGAATGTTTCATGCTTCAATCGAGCTTTTGCAGCATCTCTTCACGGAGCCTGGCATCCGTGATTTTATCTGCCAGCACTCGCGCTCTTTCTTTCGGAAAAGGGATACTCCCCTTCGCACTGCCCTCAATCAATGGAAGCAGGATTTCGTCTCCCGCACCTGAACCATGGTAGTCCAAAGCGACCTTCTCGACGAAGTCCTGTGCGCTGGTCGTCTTGGATTCCGCGAGGTAACTCTGGAGTGCAAATCCTGTTGCCCGGTCAGCGGAGGAAGGGTCGATCGCCTGAATCCGTGCGCGATCTTCGTCGAATTTCTCGCGAGACGGCATACCGAACTTGTCTCTCATCGCTTGAGCCTTCGCAATCTCCGCAAAGTGCTGCGTCATAAGGGTGGAGCATTCCTCAGGCGTGAATCCGAGGCTATCAAGGTTCTTCTGGACAGCTTGGGGATCGCTATCGCTGTCGAACCTGAAATGATACTCCGTCAGACTGTTGTCCTTCAGTATGGCGATATAATCTTCCATCGGCATTGATTTTCGAAGCAATTCAACGAAAGCCTTGCTGTTCTCTTTGGAGACTTTCCAAACGTAATCACCTAAACTGGCGCGGAGATCGGGCGGAATATTGTTCATGCGTTGCTCCGCGGCGGCCGGGTCGGATGCGAGCAAGGACATGATGAATGCAGCTTCAAAAGGCACCATGTTGGGAGTTTTTCCATCAAGGGTCTTATCGAAGACCTGAGCCTCGAGCTGGTTCTCATACCAGGTCGTGGCGGCGGAAGGATCCCTCGCGAGCCATTCATTGAAATCGCCCATCTTGATCGGTCCTGTATCTTCATTCTGGCACTTCGCAATGAGTTGGCTGAACGCGAACTCGGGATTCTTCTTCTTGAGTTGGTTCAGCATCAGCCATTCGAGGTAATTGCGAAATGGCGCATCCACCGGGAGTGAGCCCATTTGCGTGTAGGCTCTTACGAGTTCGTCGCCACTCATCTCGGAAGCCAACGCTTCGAGCCTTCGACAGGCTTCTGTAAGATTGAATCTTACCCCTTCATTGTTGTTGAGGAGGACGAGTTCGTTGAAATCACCGGCGGTGGGCTTGAATTCGGACAAGGGCTTGACCTCAACGTCCGCTGGCTTCGTCTCGCGCTTCGCCCTGGCGCTGTTCGCGCTGGCTCTGTCGCTTTTCGCACCGGATCTGGCGCGCTCATCCCGAGAGCCCGGGGAACTGCGGGACTCCGCGATCTTCTCCTGAAGAGAGCGATTGTCCTGCTCCAAGGCGCGATTCGAGGCCCGCAAGCTGGTCAGCCATGCCGCAGCGATGATCAGCGCAAAGAGGGGCGGGACGTAGTGAACGACTCTCATGTTCTGTTGAGATTCCGAGGGGAGGATCGGCTTCATCAAGTGGTTCGCTAAAGCCCTCGTCCCGGATTCAAAAAAGTCGTCAAAGCGAGGGGAAAGCTTGGCATGGTGTTTTCGGATCACTCTGAAAAGCCATGCTCTCGCGCGAAAGCGTCAACAGCACCCTTCTCGTAGCTCCTGTTCTCCCGCATCCCTCGATGGATCGCCTGGAGCGCCTTGTTGCGGTCGGGGCCCCGCGGAAGGGTTTCCAGCCATTGCATGGCGATCTCGGGTTCGAAGGGATGCACTTTGGCAGCGAAGGCACCAACGGCTGCGGATTTCCCGGGACTATCGGGGGCGCTGGCGAGCCATTTGCCGGCGGCCTGGTAGTCTTTCTCCGTCCACTCCGCGCTGAGGTTGTAGGCGCGATCCCTTACGACTTCTTCGGGCAAGCCGCTGGCGCCAAGCCATTCGAGCCATCGAGCCGTTTCTTCGGGTTTCACCCGGTGTTCCATGTTCCCCGTGGCGGATGCCAGCTCTTCGCCTGACAACTGCACGGAGGCGAGCCAACTGGACGTCTCCTCGAAGCCCCGTTCTTTGTAGACCCCACCGAAAACGAGGTCGCTGATGCCATCCTTCAAAACCTGCGGGTTCTGTTGGGCCGCCGCGAACCGCCTCAGCGCCGTGAGCGTCACATCACGTTGTGCGGGATTGGCCGCCGTTTCGATGATCTTTGAAACCGTCGCCACGTGTTTCGATGGCTCTACATCGCAAAGCAACTGAAAGGCATGTGTCGGGTCATTCGCTGACACTCCAGCAACGAGGAAGGCGATGAGATCGTCCGTGACAAGATCGGGATGCGCTTCCTTGTTGGCACGAATCCATTCGAGCGCGATCTGAGGATCCTCCTTCGCCAGGTTCCCGAGCAACTCCCCGATGTACTGTTTGGTAATCGAACCTTCGCCCAGTAGTTCGGGCGATTGGATGAGGAGTTCCAATCCGGCGCGCGGGTTCCTGGTGGAGAGCGCCAACACGCAGTCCATCAGCATATCCTTGCGTGCAATCTCGTTGATTCCGGGCTCGGCCCGGAGCGTGGCGAGAAAGCTCTCCAGTTGCGGAGCGTTGAGCCTCATCATCCGATCGATAAGATCCACGCTCCTCTGCGCGGTTTCCGCATCGGCACCGACGCCGTCTCCCAGGAGCTTTCCCCCTTCCCGTGCAAGGGCGATGAACTCCGCGGCCAAGGCGCCTTCATCCTGACGCTCACGGTGCCGTGTGCCGCCTTCACCATCTCGCGATTTGCCGTGCGCGGCGGCTCCTTCGACAAGCCTGGCATTTCCCGCTCGCAAGCTGACGATTTCCTGGTGGCGATGCCAACCGAATGTGGCGGCAACGATCAGAGTGATGGCGGTGATGATGATGGATGGCTTCATGAGCAAAAGCTTACTTCAGCTGTTCAAGGAGTTCCTCACGCCGCTCAAGATCTCTGATTCTGATGGCGACATCCCGGGCCTTGGCTTTCGAAACGCTCTCGTTGGCGACACTCTGCTCAATGAACGCCACGAGGATGTCGTCCCCGGCACCTGCCCCATGGTAATCGGAGGCGATACCGGCCAATTCATCGAAGGACACATTCTTCCCAGACGAAAGGGTGACCGCAAGGGCGGTTCCGGTCACTTTATCCGCAGACTCCGGGTCGATGGATCCGGCCCATTGGTGAAATTGATCGAAGTCCTCGCGAGTCAATTCACGTTCCCTGGGCATCAAGGTAAAGAGACTCAAGGTGGCCACCTCCAAGCAGGCGACGCGATCCTCTTTCGTTGCATCGATGCGCGACAGGTAGCTGCTCACTCTCTTCAGATCATCCTGATTTCCATAAAGTGAGAGCTGGCTTGATAAAACCTTGCTTTGATCCTCCCTGGGCAGGCTGCCCCGAACCAGATCCGCGAAGGCTTCATGATCCTTCTCCACCACACTGTAGTGCGATGCCAAAAGCATGTCCCTGCGTTGGTCGAGTGGTATGTCACTCATTCTGCGCCTCGCGGCGGCAGGGTCCGATCCGATCAGGGAATAGAGACTTGCCGCCTGCATCTGAAGGCGGATCGGGTTTCTCCCATCAAGAGACTTGCCGTCCAAGGTCCCCGCAGCGAGCTGCCGATCCAGCCATTCATTGGCCGTGGCGGGGTCGCGCTTCAGCCATGCTTCGAAGGCATGTTTGATCGGCCATGTGAGTGTGGCGGGCTGCCCATGGGCATTCTCGATGAAATGTTGGCAAGCGAGCCCGGGATCCTTCCTGGCAAGGGCGTCGAGCAGCATGCGCTGCAGCTCTCGCCTCGATGAGTCGGGGAGTTCAAGGGCATCAATTTCCCCAAGCGCGGCGATGATTCCGGGTGCGTCCATTTCCAGAATGAGCTGCTCGAGCCGCTTCGTGTCTCGCATGTCAGGCAGTTGACCTCGACCTTCGAGATCGCCTAGATCCGCAGCGACTTTCTTCCAGTCGCCGGATCGGGATCTCCAAGTCTCTCCGCTGATCCGGTCATCCCCGGAGACGGATGATGCGCGTGCCGGTGTGGCTTCTCCCAAGAGCCTGGCATTCTCCTCTTCCATGTCCTCGATCGAGCTGCGCTGCGAACCGAGCCATGTGGCGCAGATGGCTAGGGCAAGGACGGGTGGGGCAAAATGGAGAAGTTTCATGGATGGTGATCTTCCTATTTGGGGCTTGATACTCACATTTCCGGTTCGTGTTCTCGAGCAATGGCATCGACCGCTGCTTCCAGGCTGGGCCGCCACCCCGGAACGTCATCCGGGACGGCGCTCGAGCAGGGCGTTCGAAGTATGGCTTGAATCGAACCGCCCCCCAATCGATTCTCTCCCTCGGAACATTGATTTCCCCGATGTTCCTGCGGAATGCTTTAGGCGCAGTGTCGTGGGCGTCCATCAGCACGCGGGGTCTGAATGGCACGGTGTAGGCGGGAACAGGTGAGGGAGGGCAGGCTTCAACCTGAGATTCAAATTGTGATGGGTGTGCCCCGCCGACTCAGAGGTGCGGTTCACCGGACGGCCGGCCTTCAACGAAACGGCGCTCAATCCCCTGCCATTCAGCTGGTGGACATGTTGGCGGAGTTTGGATGATGGAAGGATAGTCGCTTTGCGGGCGACTATTCCGTGATGGCCACCTTGAGCCGGGCGAATTTCCTGGTGTCCGGCGCTTGGGGAACGGTTAGAGTGATGGTGTCGGTGCCGTTGCCATTATCGCTGACGGTGACGCCGGCTGAGGAGCCGGCGGTGTTGGGACCCACCGTGAAGACATTCGGCCATGTGCCGAGGCTGGGGCCGACTTCGATCGCGACACTCACGCCCGGATCAACCGAATCCCGGTCGCGCACGAAGGTGAAGGTCATGTTGCCGCCATTGGTGGCAGCGGCGGGGAGCTTGCCGAGGTCGTTGGTGTTCCTGTCGCCGCCGAGCACGAATTCGATGGCATTGGGCACGCCGTCGCTGTCGAAGTCCTCCTCCGGAGTGCTGCCAAGGGTGTTGGTGGCGGCCCAAGTTTCGTAGGACGAGAGCTCGGGAACCAGCGCGCTAACAGCAAAATCGTCCAATTGACCGGTCGTGCCGCTCGCAGGGAACAAGTTGGAATAGACTCCGATGTAGTTCTCGTTGGTGCCGCTCCATGTGAATGATCCGGAGCCCATCGCTGCACCGCCGAAGCTGACCTTGTAGTTCACCGTCGAGCCGGCATTGAAGTCCGAGCAGGTAAAATCGATCTTGAGCTTCTTCGGGAGCGTGGATGCATCCCCTGCGGTCGCATTGTTGATCACTTCGGTTCCGTTTTCGAAAACCTGGATCGCGCTTTGATTGCCGCGGTAGCCGACGAACAAATCCGCGTAAGTGAAACTGGTGGGAACGTTATGCGCCCATCCCTCTGCCTCGGCTTTCGACATGCCCATGGCAATCCCGGCGAGTCGCACGGTGCCCTGCGTCGAGTAATGCTCGAGGTCGATGCTGATGCTGAAGCCACCGCCGCTGGAAATTGAGGCATTGATGAAGTTGTGATCGACATAAGACATGGAGAAGCCGCTGGTGGAGCCGGTGGCGAAGAGCGAATTGCCCGAGATTGACGCGTTTCCGCCAGAGCCGGCCTTCTCGACCCAGTTCAACGCACCAAGTGACCCCGACTTGCCGATGGCCGAGGCATTCAGGCCTGTGTTGTTGGGCCGGTCGAAGTTGTCAGCGAACATGACGAAAACGGGCGTCGGCGCTTCAGTTTCGAAGTTCCACGCGGTGTCATTGGTGATGCCAGCGAAGCTGTTCCCGGCGAGGTCATCAATGGCGGTCGCTGCGATCTGGATGGCGTAGTTTTTTCCGGCTATGAGGTCTGCCGTCGGGTTGATCGTCAGGGTTACTCCCGAGACCGTCACTTGGGAATCGGTCACCGCGATGTTTGTGGTCGTTCCGTCCGTAAGGTTCTTGATCGTGATGTTGCCGGTGCCCTTGGCGATGGGTTCGCTGAAAGTGGCCACAAGGTCCGCGTCGATGGCCACGCCGGTCGCGTCGTCGTCGGGGCTGTAAGTGGAGATCAAGGGCGCGGCATAGGCGGTGGTCATGGCATACTTTGCCGTCAGATGGCTGCCGACCTGTTCGATCTCAACCGCGCTTAAAGCTCTGTTGTAAACGAGAACCTCAGCGATGTCGCCTTCCCAGGATCGGTTGAATGTGCGATCGCTACTCAGGGTGCTGGCCGTGACGACATCCGTGGTTGTCACCGAGAGCAAATTCCAACCGCCAGGCAAATTGGTCGTGGTGCCATTGACGGCCAGTCCGTTCAAGCTTGTCGTGCCGTTTCTGATATTGGACGAAGTATGCACGGAATGCCAGATCGTCGAGGGAGAAGCGGTGCCACGATGAAAATGGAAATTGGAAGTGTCACCCAATAAGAACCGCAGTTCGCCTGGGTTCTGCTGTTTCATCACCCAGAAAACCGTGCGGATGTTGGTCATGCGTGGAAAACCAAAGCTGGCTCCGTTGCCAACGGGAAAACGCACGACCGGTCGCCCGTTAAGTTCATTGGTCTCATAGGTGGGTGCACCGGTAGTCCTTGTGGCATGATTGCCGAGCCCGGACATTTCGTTCCAAGTATTGAGCGTGGCCCCGTCGCTCAAGCCCGTGAGCTGCGAGGCATCCAGCCACAGGGCGAGGCCAGTCACGCCAGCGGGTGGTGGGGTGATGGTGGTGAAGTTCCAGGTCGTGGTGTCGGTGACCCCGGCAAAACTGTTGGTGACCACGCCATCCAGCGCCGTTGGATCGATTTGGATGGCATACGTTTTGTTGGGGAGAAGATTCGCCGTTGGGTTAATCGTCATCACTTCGCCAGCGATGGAAACCTGGGTTGTGTTGGTGATGGCGATGTTGGTGGAGGTGCCGTCGGTAAGGTTCCTGAGCGTGATGTTGCCCGTGCCGCGAACGACTGCCTTGTTGAAGGTCACCACCAGGTTGGCGTCCAGAGCGACGCTCGTGGAATTGTCGGTGGGGCTGAAACTTCCGACGACGGGCCCGGTGATGGTGGTGGGGCGGCCGTTCGGGTAGTAGAGGTCGAGGAGTTCCTGCACCCGGTTGGTGATGCCGAGGGCGGAATTCTCATTGTAGTTGTTCCACTGGGTGGCGTGCTCGCGCTCCTCCCAGAAACCGCTGGAGCTGGGTTGCCGGGTCCACCACTTGGTGGCGAAGTCCCGGAAGGCGGTATTGTTGGCCGGCGCGAGGGATTTGTAACGCACGAGCCGGTCGTAGATTTCCACAGGCGCGACGAGCCCGGCAGTGTTGATGGCATTGCGCAAGTTGGTGGCGTTCTGCGGGTAGATGCCCCAGAAGTGGAACAAGGGTCGGATGTCCGCGCCCACGTTTTTGGACAAGCGCAGCAGGAGGCTATCCGTGTCCGTCGCGTAATTGATCCCATTCTCGGAATCGGTCACGAAGGACTTCCAGTAGTTGCCGAGAACGCCCCAACCGTAGATGCGGGCGATGTCCACGAACTTCGCGTGGCCCTTGAGCTGGTAAGCTTTTTCTCCATCGGCCATCTCGACTTTGTTCGGTGAGAAATTGAACACGGTCATCCACGCCATCGCAGTCGTCTCCAGCGTGCGGTAGGTATTGCCCTCGCCCAGCGACGCCCGGAAGGCGGTGTCCAGATTGACCCCGAATTTCCGGTGCAGGACGGGCACAAACGGCAGGTTCACGTTCGACTCGGTCTCGCCGGGAAACTTGTCAAAGAAGTAGCCGTGGCCCTGCTCGTGAAACTCCACCTGCGCGTCATCGATGCCATACTGCGGACCCCGGATCAGATAGTGGGTATGATAGCCGTTGTTGTAATTGGCCGTGGCACTGAAGCCTCCGACGTTCACGGCCGGATAGCCCGGTGCGAAGACGGAAGCGCGAATCAGCACATCGGCCTGAAGGTAGAAGGATTCCTTGCCGCGGATCTGCGGAAAGCCGAGCAGGTCGTTGAAGGCATCCATCGCGGCGTCCCAATCCTTCATCACCTGGGTCGGGTCGGGCATCGCGTAGATCCAGCTCTTTGGCACCTGCATCATGAATTTGTCCGACTGGAAATCCGCCCAAGGCCCGGGGTTGGTGCGTTCGGCCAGCCATTCCGCCGACGTCGTCTGGTGAAAACTCTTCGCGGAGAAGTAGGGCGAGCGGACGGCATTGCGCACGGACACGTTCACATTGCCCTGGTTGGCGAGCCATGGCACCTCGATGTAGATGCCGCCGCCATGCGGGCAGGCGACTTTGGTTTCCACTGCGTTGATGGGATAGAGAACCGTCGAACGATCCAGTCGCTTGATCGAGGGTTTGTTGGAAAAATCCCACGAGTGCGCGCCGACCCGGATCTTGAAGCCCTTGCCCACCAATGCCGCCGGCACGGTGACGGTGGCAATCGACCCGGGCGCTAGATAGCAGCCCGTCGGTTTGCGCGCGAAAGTGCCACTGCCATCTCCCTGCGTCGTCCAGCCCACCGTATTCGCGTAGCTGGCCTTGATGGTCACGGTGCGTGTGGTGTCCGCCGGATTTGCCGGCGGGTTGCATGCGCCGGGGAATGTTGAAGCGCTGCCGAACTTGAAACCGTTCAGCAAACTCTCGTGGTTTGCGAGTATGGTCTCGTTGTAAACCACGTCCATGATGTATTGCTGCACGTTCCAAAGCGTCCAGTGGATATCGTTGGTGACGGAAGCACGGGCGGGCAGGCCGTTGACATACCAGCGGTTTCCGGTGGATGCGTCGTACGCCCTCACCAAGTCGAACGCTGCGGTGATGAGTGCGGCGCTGTCGGCAAGACGGGCGTTCTGCTGATCGATGGTCGTTTTGTGCGCGGAGATCTGCGCGGCCGTGAGCGGGGTGGCTCCGGTGATGTGGTTCCTGAGCGCGACGAGCGCGAGAAACAGCGGGTCGCCCAAGCCGGTGCTGAAGTTCCAAGTGGTGTCGTTGGCGATGCCGGGATAAGCATCGCCGAGAGCACTGGTGATGGCGGTGGGGTCGATGCGCACGGCCCAGGCTTTGCTCGCGACAAAACCGCTGCCGGGATTGACCGTGAGCAGGTTCTCGGAAATCACGACCCGCGGATCGGTGATGGGAATGACGATGCTGGTGTTGTCCGTGAGATTTCTGAGGGTGATGTTTCCGGTGCCGCGCACGATGTTCTGGCTGAAAGTGGCCAAGAGCGGATTCGAGGCGAAGACATTGGTGGCATTGTCCGCCGGGTGGGTGGCGACGAGCGACCAGCCGCCGATGGGTTTCTCGATGTCGAGATGAAAGCGGCGGTCGTCATCGCCGGCGGTGATCGTCGTATTTCCCACGCCGTTGGTGCCGGAACCATAGCTCACCCCATCGGAAAACTCGTCCGCCGTCATGGAGATATAGGGAATGCCCTGCTGCCACGTGGTGGTGGAACTCGTCAGCGCCACGTCCACGCCGTAAAACGTGTTCGGCTGCAGGATGAAAGGAGTATCAAGCCGCCAGGTGACGTGATTATTCGCGGCCCAAGTAGCAGTCTGGGTGGCGGTTTCGGTATAGACCGGGGTGAACGTGTTGCCGGAAATCCTGCCAATGCGGATGGTGTAAACCTTGGTCCCGGGAACGTTGGTAGTGATCCGGTAGGTCACGGCCTTGAACCGGAGGGCCTCGTTGCGGGTGCGGAACGTCTGGCCCTTGGCGGCCCCGGCGGCGGTGTTTTCGGGCCACCACTTGTCGGTGGCGGTCTGCGAGGCGAAATTGGAGATGTCCTCGTCGTCGATCACGGGGGCTGCCGCGCTGGCGCTCACGGTGGCGGCCGAAGCTGGAAGGATGGCCAAGGCCATGGCGGCGAGAATTGCGCCAAGAAGCGGATGGGTTTTCATTTTTTCAGGAATTACCGGGCTGGTCGCGGGTGGAGGATCGGTTGGCGCATCAAGGGTTGTTTTCTTTGATCGACCCGCGGCAAATGCCGTTGGAGTCCGGATTTGCGACACCCAAGCGAACCTCTCCATTCTATTCCGCGCAGCCGGACTTGGTTAGCGGAAAATGCTGGCGCGGGCTCAGCAAGGAAGCGTAGCCCTTGCACCCATGAGCGCCGATTTTTTGGAATCCTCCACCGCCGCCGGTTGGAAACTCGACCATTCGTATTCCCGGCTGCCCGGACTGTTCTTCAGGAAAGCCGCGCCCGCCCCGGTGAGAAGCTCCGGCCTGGTGGTCTTCAACGACGCGCTGGCGGTCGCGCTGGGACTGGATCCGGAAGCCCTCCGGCAACCGGATCAGGCCGCCCTTTTCACCGGCAACCTCCTCCCGCCCGGCGCGAACCCGATCGCCCAGGCCTACGCCGGCCACCAGTTCGGCCACTTCACCACCCTCGGCGATGGCCGCGCGATTCTGTTAGGCGAGCAGATCACACCCGCCGGCGGGCGCTTCGACATCCAGCTCAAGGGCTCCGGCCGCACCGCCTTCTCGCGCGGCGGCGACGGGCTCGCGGCGCTGGGTCCGATGCTCCGCGAAAACCTGATCAGCGAGGCGATGCACGCCCTGGGCATTCCCACCACCCGCAGCCTCGCAGTGGCCACCACCGGGCAAAGCGTCTTCCGCAGCGAAGAACTCCCCGGCGCCGTCCTCACGCGCGTGGCCGCCAGCCACATCCGCGTCGGCACCTTCCAATGGGCCGCCGCCCATGAGGACCACGACGCCCTTCTCGCCCTCGCCGATCACACCCGCCGCCGCCACTTCCCCGATCTCGCGGAAGACTCCCACCTCGACTTCTTCCATGCCGCGATGGAGCGACAGGCCGCCCTCGTCGCGAAGTGGCTCCAGGTCGGCTTCATCCACGGCGTGATGAATACCGACAACATGGCGCTGTCCGGCGAGACCATCGACTACGGCCCCTGCGCCTTCCTCGATGCCTACCATTCCGACACCGTCTTCAGCTCCATCGACCACGGCGGCCGCTACGCCTACGCCCAGCAACCATCGATCGCCCGCTGGAACCTCGCCCGCCTGGCCGAAGCGATGATCCCCCTGCTCCACGACGACGGGAAGCGGGCCGTCGAACTCGCCAACGAGGCCCTCCACCAGTTCCAGGGGATCTTCCAGAACCACTGGCTCGACGGCATGCGCGCGAAGCTCGGCATCCACAACTGCGAACCCGACGACCTCGCCTTCATCCAGCGCCTGTTAGATTGGATGCAGGAGAACAAGCAGGACTTCACCGGCACCTTCAGCACCCTCTCCCGCGCCGCGTCCCTCGAAGCTCCCGCGTTCCCGGATCCCGTCTTCACCGACTGGCACGCCGCCTGGCAGTCCCGCCTGGCCCGGCAGGCCGAAGGCCCGGCGGAAGTCCTGCGGCGGATGAGATCCGCCAATCCCCGGGTCATCCCGCGCAATCACAAGGTCGAGGAAGCGCTGAGCGCCGCGACCTTGCACGCCGACCTCGCGCCATTCCACAAGCTCCTCGCCGCGATCACCCGGCCCTACGACGAACCCGAGGACGACGAGTTCACCACGCCCCCGCCAGCCGGCTCGCCCCGCTACCGGACTTTCTGTGGAACCTGAAGTCTGCACCCTCAGGCGGCGGGCCCGGGGGAGAAGCGTTTTGCCCGCTCGACCCCTGACGGATCCCGACGCAGTCTTGCCACCCAACGCATCGCATCCCCTGGTGGCAGCCAGGGCTTCGCCTTCGGCAGGCGCTTGAAGTGGCGAAAGCAGTTGGTGCGGTACGATCCACCTAGTAGTTCATCGATCCAGCGCTCGGATTGCAGCCACCAGTCGAGGAAGGGAGCGGCGCAGGCGTGCAGCTTCTCGAAATCGGTCGGCGCGATGAGATCCGCCGGCCATTCGCCCGGCACCGGCGCGCTCCGGCCGAGCCAGACGTGGCACTTGCCGAGCGGGCGGATGAAGATGAAGCCTTCGCCGCCATCCCGCGGATACCAGCCGACGCAGGCACCGTGGAGTTCGATCCGCCCGCCCTGCCAGTCGAGCCCGTAGCAACTGGTGCCCTGGAGCCCGGCCGAGGGCGACTTGGTGAAGCCCTGCCGGATCAGCAGGTTGCCGTCCGGATGCACCACGTCCTTGCCCCAGAAGAACATCTGCTGCTTGAGCCCCGCGGTGAGGTCGCGCAGCAGCCCGCCAAGGCGGGAGCCGGGCTTCAGAGGCGGACGAGACCCAGTTAAAGTGTGAGTAGGCCGGTTCATCAGATGAGGTCGCCAAAGACCGCCCCAAGCTCCACTAACGCAACTCGACTGCAAATTTATTTCTGCTGAAAAATCGCTCTTGCACTTTTATTGCACCCGTGACTTTTTCGCATCAATGATCCGCGCCGCCACTCTCCTGCTCCTTCCCACGCTGCTCCCTGCCGCCCCGAAGCCGGTCTGCGACCATGACCACGGACACCCCGCCCACCTTCCCGGCAGCCCGCACCATCCGCATCTCGGAACCAAGGAAGAAGGCTGGTTCCACTTCCATCCGCACCTGAACGCCGCGATCGCCCTCGGCGGCTCGACTTCCGAGAAAAACTTCGGCCTGATCCCCGGCAGCCACGCGCCGGTCGACGATGGCTTCAATCTCCAGGGCATCGAGATCGGCGCGGTGATGGAGTTCGGCGAAATGCTCTCGGTCCACGCGAACCACAACGTCTTCTGGGACCGCTTCGACGGCTGGGACAGCGAGTGGGAAGACGCCTACGCGGCGCTCGATCTTCCCGGCGGCGTGACCCTGCGGGGCGGACAGTTTTTCGCGCCCTTCGGCCAGGAAAACGGCTACCACCTCCACGACCGGCCCTTCGTCGAGCCGCCGATTTCGATGATCCGCCTGCTCGGCGAGGAGGGCCTCATTGTCCAAGGCGGCGAACTCGCCTGGGCCCTGCCCGGCACCGACGAGCGCTGGATCGTTCGCTTCGGCTACGGCCAGGCCCGCGAGCACAGTCACGGCGCGACCCGCGAACTACGACGCGAGGCGTACGAAGAAGCGGTCGAACACGCCGGCGAGGACCACGAGGAGGAAGAGGAAGATCATGAGGAAGAAGAACACCACCACGGCCACGGCTTCGCAGGGGACGGCGGGGTTTACGACGCGGAGGAAGCCTACCTCGGCGACGGATTCTTCTTCGGCCGCCTCGAGCACAAACCGGGCATCGCGGGCATCGACCGAGCCGGCCTGTCCTTCGCCGCCGGCAAGAACGGCTTCGGCCGCACCACCTGGACCGCCGGGGCGGATGTCCACGGCGAGGACCAGCTCGGCGGACGACCGATCTGGTGGCAGGGCGAGGTTTTCTACCGCGCCGTCGAAGCGCGCGACGAAGCCGGGATCAAGGGCGACTACGACGAACTCGGGATCTACCTCGCGAGCGGCCTCGAGTTCGTGAAGGACTGGACCCTCGGCGGCCGCCTCGAATGGGCGTCCGGCAACCGCATGTCCGGCAACGAGCGCCGCTGGCGTGCCTCGACCAACGTCGGCCGCGCCTTCCACATCGCCGACAACACCGACGCCCACGTGCGCCTCCAGTATTCCTACGACCGCCTCGGCGGCTATGCCGACGAGCACAGCGTGTGGCTCCAGTTCGTGCTGAACTTCGGTGCCGCCGAGCATGGCCACGATCATTGATCGGGCCTTCCCGTAGCGGAAGGTCTGCGAACTTCCGGCGGGGAACGCGCCGCCGGAACCTCGCGGCCCGCCCGCTCTCCATCACTCTCCCAACGGAACGGCGCAGCCGGTTCCGCTACTTGAGGCACGACCATATCCCCGCAGTCACTCCGAAGGTGACGAAGATGTCGCGTGGCAATCTTGTCGCGACATTTGGGCAGATCAGCCGACGGGCTTTCTGATGGGTTCCCGGCGATTCCACGTCGCCAACCATGAAACTCCGCATCAGCCCGAAACTCGCAGGCACGCCCTTCCTTCTCGCCCTCCTCGCGTCCACCCAGGCCCAGGTCACCGGACTCCGGCAGCACCAGGCCATCCCGATGTCCGTCGGCTCCGGTGAAGTCGTTTCCTTCTCCCCCACCCAGGACACCCTCGCCGTCACCGACAACTCCGCCGGCGGCATCCGCCTGTATCGACACAACGGCACCGCGTTCTCCGCACACGCCGTGGTCGATGCCGCCGCGTGGTTCGCCGCCAATCCGGTGCCCGGCTTCGTTTACAGCGACGTCACCGGCGTGGCGCTCGACCGCTCGGGTTCGGGCATCGGCGTCGCCGCCGCGATCAACGGCTCGACCGTTTCCGTGAGTGTCGGCGGCACGCCCACCAACTTCACCACCTCGGTGCCGCAGCAGGGACGCCTGGTGTTCTTTAACCTCGAAACCGGTGCCGTGATCGGCTCGCTGCCGGCCGGCTACCACCCGGACATGGTCACCATCAAGAACGGCAAGGTCGCCGTCGCCAATGAAGCCCAGCACGCCTGGGCCGGCTCCGGTGCCGTGAACATCGCCGACTTCGACGCCCACCAGCAGCCGGGCTCGGTGACCGTGATCGATCTCGCCGGCAACGACGCCTCCACCCTCGCCGCCGCGCTCGGCTCGCTGACCGTGAACACCATCGACTTCAGCGGCGTGCCCGCCCTGATCGCCGGCCTGCGCGACCACACCTCCTTCGAAGCCGCCAACACCAAGCCGAAGCACTTCCACATCGAGCCCGAATACCTCGCCTTCAGCCCGGACAACTCGAAACTCTTCGTCACGCTCCAGGAAAACAACGCCATCGCCACGCTCGACCTCGCCACCCTGACCTGGGACGCCGTCAGCAGCCTCGGCCAGCGCGCGATCACCATCGACGCCTCCGACAACGACGACGTCTTCGACGTGACCAACCCCGCCCTCGGCCTCCACATGCCGGACGCCCTCGCCACCTGGTCCGCCGCCGGCGAGACCTACGTCATCACCGCCGACGAAGGCGACGCCCGCGTGGACGATGGCGACCTTCAGCGCTTCGCCGCCGCCGTCACGACCTACGGCCTCGCCGCCGGCTTCACGCCGTCCACGAACAACAACGACTACGGCCGCCTCAACATCCTCAGGGACCAGTCGCTCAACGGCCCGGTCTTCCCCACCACGGCACCCAACTCCGACATCGACAAGATCGTCAGCATGGGCAGCCGCGGTCTCACGCTGTGGAAAAAGGAAGCCAACCAAAGCTTCAGCTTCGTGTCCCACCTGCCACTGGAGACCGAACTCTTCAACCGCGACCCCCAGCGCCACAACGCCAACGACGGCGGCCTCAAGACCGCCTTCGACGCCCGCTCCGACGACAAGGGCCCCGAACCGGAAGCCGTCGCCGTCACCACGCTCGCGGGAGGCACCGTGATCGCCGTCGCCGGGATGGAACGCCAGAACGGCGTGATCGTCGTCGACATCACCAATCCCGCCTCGCCGCAGGTGCTCCGCTACATCAACGACAGCGGCGCGGGCCTGATCTCGCCGGAAACGGTCACCATCATCGATGCCCCCGACAGTCCGACCGGCACCGTGCTGGCGGTGGTCGGCTACGAAGGCAACATCGACAACTCCGTCGCCGGCGGCGTCGGCGTTTACGAAATCAATCCCGCCTCCTTCCGCCTCCAGG
This sequence comes from Verrucomicrobiaceae bacterium, assembly GCA_027491155.1. Lineage (GTDB taxonomy): Bacteria > Verrucomicrobiota > Verrucomicrobiia > Verrucomicrobiales > Akkermansiaceae > Haloferula. Next base: position 46,451 of record JAIXWR010000045.1, on the reverse strand, counting down.
TCCTCCATGCCTCGGACATGGAAGCCGACACCTCCTCCATCGCCGCCGCCCCGCAGTTCGCGGCGCTGGTCGACAAGATCGAGGACGCCCCCGGCAACAACGCCTCGATCACCCTCGGCGCGGGCGACTGCTTCATCCCCGGTGCCTTCCTCTCCGCCGGCAACGACGTCTCGACCCGCAACGCGCTGAAGACCGCACTCGGCTTCGCCTTCGGCTACAATGCCAGCGCCGTCGACCTCCGCGAAAACCCCGGCCGCCCGGACATCGCGATCATGAACTCGATCGGTTTCGACGCGACCTGCATCGGCAACCACGAGTGGGACCTCGGCCCGACCGAGTTCGCCAACATCGTGCTGCCCGTGCCGCAGACCAGCCGGACCACCATGCGCCACTACGGTGCGGCCTTCCCCTTCCTCAGCGCGAACCTCAACTTCAGCGGCGACTCGACGCTGAACGCCCGCTACACCAGCCAGATCCGCAACACCGGCGCCTTCGCCCCGCACCCGAACGAGAACTACCCCGGCATCAACGCCTCGCCGACCAATGCCAAGCTCGCCAAGTCCGCGATCATCGAGCGCGGCGGCGAGAAGATCGGCGTGCTCGGCGTGACCCCGCCGGACCTCGCCAACATCTCGTCACCCGGTCTCGTCACCGTGACCGGCCCCCAGGGCGCGGTCTCCGTTTCGCCCCGCACCTACGACATCGACGCGCTGGCGGCCCACCTCCAGCCGACCATCGACGCGCTGGTCGCCGCCGGCTGCAACAAGATCGTGATGGCCACCCAGCTCCAGCAGATCGACAACGAGAAGCTGCTCGCCACCAAGCTCCGCCACGTCGACATCATCGTCGCCGGCGGCTCGGGCACGATCTACAGCAACTCCGGCATCCTCCAGCCCGGCGACACCTCCGCCGGTGCCTATCCCTTCACCGCCAGCGACCTCGACGGCCGCACGGTCGCGGTGGTCAGCGGCGACGGCCAGTATCAATACCTCGGCCGCCTGGTCGTGGACTTCAATGCCGCCGGCCACATCACCGCCGTGAACAGCGCCAGCGACAACATCGCCGTCACCCCGGCCGCGGTCACCGCGCAGTGGGGTGCCGCCGATCCCTACGCCACCGGCACCCGCGGCGGCGCGGTGAAAGCCGTCACCGACGCCGTCGGCGCCGTGATCAACGCCAAGGACGGCCTCATCCTCGGCAAATCTTCGGTCTATCTCGAAGGCCGCCGCACCAACGTCCGCCAGCAGGAAACCAACTTCGGCAACCTCTCCGCCGACGCCAACCTGTGGTATGCGAAGAACGTCGATCCCACCGTCGCGGTCTCGCTGAAGAACGGCGGCGGCATCCGCAACTCGATCGGTGCCGTCAGCCCCCTCGGCGTTCCCGGCATCACCGCGGCCAACCCCTCCGCGGGCAAGCTCGCCGGCGACATCTCCCGCCTCGACGTGGAGGATTCGCTCAAGTTCAACAACGCGCTGACCTCGCTCACCGTCACCCACGCCCAGCTCAAGCTCCTGCTCGAGCACGGCGTGGCCGGCAGCAACGGCACCGGCGCGGCGAACAACACCCCCGGCCAGTTCTGCCAGCTCGGCGGCGTCATGGTCGTCGCCGACCTCGCGGAAACCCCGGTCAGCTTCACCTCCGCCTCAAACGTCATCAGCGCCGTCAACGGCGGCACACGCATCCGCTACGCCGCCCTGGTCGACGCCAACGGCGACCCGACCACCGTCATCGTCAACAACGGCGAGGTCGTGACCCCGAACGCCCCCGTCCGCCTCGTCACCCTGACCTTCCTCGCCAATCCCGGCGCGACGGGCTCCGACTTCGGCGGCGACACCTATCCCATCCCCTACCTCGCCCGCCTCAACGGCGCCCCCTTCACCAACCGTGTGGACATGACCACGGACGGCAGCACGAACGCCTTCACCTTCTCCGCCGCGGGCACCGAGCAGGACGCCTTCGCCGAATACGTGAAAGCCTTCCACTCCACCACCGGCTACGGCGCGGCGGACACCGCGGTCGGCCTCGACCGCCGCATCCTCCAGGGCACGACCGACAGCGACCTCGACGGCCTGAGCAACGCCATCGAAGTCGCCTCCCTCGGCCTCGATCCCGACGTCGCCAACACCTCGTCGCAGATCAACGCCGCCCTGCTCGGCCTGCGAACCGCCGGCCGCGCCGACGTGACCTCCAACCCCTCCGCCTTCAGCCTCTACACCGCCAGCTCCATCCAGGACCTGCGCGGCGCGGGCAACCTGCTGATCCAGGCCGGGGCCACGAACGTCACGCTCAGCCTGCCACTTGAGAAGAGCGACAACCTCGGCGGCTGGGAGGACTTCGACGACCTCGAACTCACCTTCCCGAAGATCGCGAACAAGGAGTTCTACCGCGTGATCCTCCCCGACTGAACGATTCCCCCTCCCCAAAGCCCCGTCCGGCCCCGTGCCGGGCGGGGTTTTTTCCGTTGTTGCGGCGCGTCTGCCTGTCCCTCTTACCTTGGCGAAGCGGGATGACCGCCGCACTTTGCAGAAGGAGCCATCCCCGAAACCCAGGTCATCCCGTGTCGGGAACAAGCTCCCCGCTACTTCGCTCACAGCCACCGGCGGTCGCAGACACGCCGCTACATTCCCTGCTTGTAGCGGCGCGTCTGCGACCGCCGCATGTTGTAGAGGAAGCCACCCTGACCGCCCGCATCACCCGGAGGAGCAGATTCCACCCACCCGCTACCGGGAACGCCAGTCCGCCTCGGAGTAGAAGGTTCTCATCAGGGTTCAATCTCCGACTCGCGGCGGGGTAGCGGGTTGTCCACGCATGCCTTGTTGGGCTTGAGGGTTCATCCCCAGAACTTCCACCACGGCTTACCCGTCGGTGACTCCAGTTTCGCCGGAGATGGCTGCAATCCCCAATATCGGCGCATCTCGGGCAGGGTGCAAAAGAGCTTCTTTACACCCTTCGGATAGCGTTCTTCGGCCTCACTCCACCACGCGCTCGATCGGAGCAGGAGGGCGTTGGTGTCGTCTCGCGCACTAGATCGAAATGCTCGAATCTCGAAGTCGCCTGCCAGAAGCTCGGAAGCGTCCAGAATGACGCGAAAATTATTCAGGGCTTCCTGCACGTAATCCTTCGTGAGCGTACGGCCTCGAAACTCCACCCTCAATCCTAGGCGATCCGCGTGATCCTGTATGGCGAAATCGAAGTCTTGGGATGGAATGGCCTCAGCAATAGCCTCCAGGGACTCGAACTCTGTACCCCTCCAATCAATCACGATCACGTCGTCCAGCGCTTCGAACTCCTCGACGGCCTCATCGTCTCCGCTGAGCGCCCGGCTCTCGAGGTCGGTTAAGGCTGTGCTCATGATATTCTTGCCCAACAATCGAATTCCTAGCGGGTCAGGCGGCGATATCCGCTCGTCCCTTTCTTCAGAGACTGCGTCGGAAATCCCTGATCTGACAAGGATTCTTTGGAGGAGGGTGCTGATATCCGGGTGACGCGAGGGCCGGTTTGGCCGGGGGAGGTGCGCGCCTGATATACGGAGGGAACGGAGGCGGGAGAGGAATCACCGATGCGAACTTTCCCGACATCATTCCCCGGCCCAAAGGCGATGAGCGGCCGTTCCGTAGCGGAAGGTCTGCGACCTTCCCCGGCGGAGGGCGACGCCCGAACTCCAGGGCCTGCCCCATCTCATCACGCCACCCCTAGCGGAACGGCGCAGCCGGTTCCGCTACCTTCCTTGTCTTTTATACCACCTCCGCGAAGCGGTCCCGGCGCCAGGTCGTCGGGGAAGACCCCACGATCCGCGCAAAGCTCCGGTTGAACTGCGAGAGCGACTGGTAGCCCACCTCGAACGCGATTTCCGACACGCGCTTCTCGGGCTTCAGCAGCTCTTTCTTCGCCCACTCGACCCGGCAGCGGTTGACGTAGTCGGTCAGGGTCAGCCCGGTGGCTTCCTTGAAGAGCCGGCAGAAGTGCGACTCGCTCAAGCCCGCCTCGTGCGCCACGGTGCCGAGCGGCAGCGATTCGTCGAGGTGCGCGTGGATGTAACGCCGCGCCTTGGCGATCGCCGCGGGCTCGCTGCCCTCCTCGATGATGGCCAGCGACTCCGCGTGGTGGCTGAGCTGGTCGGCGAAGCTTTGCAGCAGGGTGATCATGCTGTTGTAGCGCTCCGGCTCCACCGAGCGGGTCTGGAAGTAGGCGGCGCGCAGGGTCTTCTCCGTCGCCTTGTCCATGGTCTTGCGGCCCAGGCTGCCGAGCAGGGAGTCGAAATCCGTTTCCTGGGGCGTGCGGGAGAACACCTGGCCGGTCTTGAGGTAGCCGATGACCGTGACCCCGATTTTCACCGGCACCGCGGAGGCGGTCAGTCCGGCGAAGCAGTGGCAGGACGAGGGCCCTTTCACGCTGGCCTCCTCCAGCAGGCGGCGGTTGGTGTCGATGCACGCGTGGCAGGCGCTCTTGCAGAGGTTGAGCTTCTCGCAGAAGGGGCTGCGGTTGACCGCCTCCGAATCGAGGCACCAGTCGTCCGGATCCGCGCCGACCAGCCTCAGCGGCAGGCCGGTGGCGGTCCGGAACGCGTCCTGATACACGCGGAAAAGGTCCGACTGCTTGAGTCGCTCATGCAGGGTTGCTTCGAATTGCTTGCTCGCCTGGCTCATGGTGAATCGGCCCCTTGTTGGGGGTGCCGGTCCGAGCGTAGGGACTCCTGCGGGAGAGATCAACCAAAGGTGTGCGCGATCCCGAGGCGACCAAAAGGATCGAAACCACGGAGCTCAGCGGCATCAGGATGGCCGCCATCAGCGGATTCATGTGGCCGGCGGCGGAAACCGCCACCACCGCCAGATTGTAGGAAAGCGCGAATCCGAAGGCCTGCCGCACCCCGCGGGCCCGGGCGTCCGCCGCGGCAAAAGCCTCCGCCAGATAGGCCAGGCCGGATCCCAGGGCATAGAAGTCGGCCTTGGATTCCAGCAGGCTGCGGTCCACCACCGGGGTGCCGGTCACGAAGGCCGCGTCGAAGGCCAGCGAGTCGTTCGCCCCGTCGCCGACGTAGAGCGTGTCCTGGTGGTCCAGCGCCTTCACCCGCGCCGCTTTTTCCTCCGGGCAGAGGCCGCCCACCGCCTGCGACGGCTCCAAACCCAGCGCCGCGGCCAGCCGGGCGACCTTTTCCGGGGCATCGCCGGACAGGATGTGCGCGGAAAGCCCGCGCCGCTCCAGCCGCCGGATCGCCTCCGCCGCGCCCGGCCGCAGCGAGTCGCGGAACGTGAACCACGCGACCAGCTCGCCGTCATGGAGCAGCTCGGTCCCGCGCTCGCCCTTGCCGAGGAACCAGCCGCCGTCCTCGCAACGGCAGTCCACCCCCAGCCCGGGCGTCTCGTTCACCGCCACCGGCCCCAGCGTCTCCAACAAACGCTGCCCGCGCCCGCCGAGAGCCTCCAGCAGCGTCCGCGACACCGGGTGCAGCGACCCGCGGGTCAGCCGGGCCAGCGCCAGTGCCGAGCGGTCGTCGAGCCCCTCGACCGCCGCCGGATTCACCAGCTCCGGCCGCTCCAGCGTGAGCGTGCCCGTCTTGTCGAAGATCACGTGCTTCACCCGCCGCAGCCGCGGCCACAGGCTGGCCCGCCGCACGAAAGCCCCCGCCCGAGCGAGCCGCGCCGCCGCCCATTCGTCCGCCAGCGGCACCGCCACGCCCAACGCGCAGGGGCAGGAGACGACGAAGACGGAAATCATCGCCTGCAAGCCGGTCCGCCAGTCGCCCCCCGCCGACCAACCGGCAAACACCGCGAGGCCGAGCACGATCACCACCGCGAGATAGACCTTGAGCAGCCGCTGGAAGACCGGCGACCCCCGGTCGCCCGAAGCGTCCGCGGTCAGCTTCGAAATCAGGGAGTCGGCCCAGGTTTCATCCGCCGTCACCGTCACCGCCTGCCGGCCTAACAGGATGGCCCCGGCCGGCAAGCGCGCCCCGGGCAGCAGGGTGACCGGATCCGCCTCGCCGTGGATCCATTCCAGCGAAACTTCCGCCACGCCCTCCGACAGGCAGGCCGAGACCGGCAGCGCCTTGCCCGGCTCGAATTGGAAACTCATGCCCGGTGCCAGGTCGGCCGTGGCCACCGTCGCGTCCCCCGATTTCACCGACTCCGGCAGCGGCGAACGCCGGACCAGCCGCAGCCGGTTCTTCTCCACCGCCGCGGTCTGCACATGGCGGCCGAGCAGCATGAGGAAGACGAAGGTCGCGACGAAATCGAAATACAGCAGCGATTCCTCGCCCGCCATCCAGCCGGCAATCGATCCGAGGTAGGCCGCGATCAGGCCGAGCGCGATCGGCAGGTCGATGTGCAGCGCCCCGGATCTCAGCGCGCGCCACGCCCGGACGATGAAGTAACTGCCGCCCGCCAGCATCGCCATCGACGCCGAGCCGAAAGCGATCAGCCGGAAAAGCCCGGCATACTCGAAGTCCGCCGGCATCCCGAGGTAGTGCGGCAGCGAGAAGGCCATCGCATTCAGCGCGAAGGCCCCGCACAGGCCCATCCTGCCGGCCAGATTCCGCCGCTCCTGCGCCTGGCTGCCGCCGGTGGCCGGGGCGATCACGTAGCCGAATCCGGCGAGCTCCCGCGCGAAGGCATCGACGTCGCAAGCCCCGCGCCGCCATTCCAGATGCAGCCGCCCGTTCGCCGGGTTCGCCGCCGCCCGCACCGCGCCGTCGTGGCGCTCGAACAAGCGCTCGATCAGCCACACGCAGCCGATGCACGAGATGCCCTCGACCGCGCAATCCAGCTCCACCACGCCGTCCCGCGACTGCGCTTCGGCGGCCTCGGCAGCAGGTGCGAGCCAGGCGAAGTCATGATCTTCGAAAGGCCGGCTGCGCACCGGGGTGCCGGTCGCGTCCTGCTTCAGCTCGTAGTAGCGGCCGAAGCCCTGGTCGCGGATCATCGACGCCACGTAGTCGCAGCCCCGGCAGCAGTATTTCTCGCCTTCCGCCCGCGGCGTGAAAGCCGTTCCGCAATGTTCGCAAACGTTCATGGATTCAATGACAGCAGGAAGGCAGCTCTTTCTCTTCCCCCACGACCTCCGCCGGGCCGAAGGGCAGGGTGTCGTGCAAGCGCCACATCAGCACCAGCGCGGTGACCAGCGCCAACCCGCGCTGGAAGCGGGCCATGCCGAGCGGCGTGAGCTTGCCGCGCAGCCGGTGAAAGCCGTGCTGGGCCACCCACAGCAGCGGCACCGTGCCCAGCCCGAAGGCCAGCGCGACCTCCGCCCCGCGGGCTCCGGATCCCGAGGTCAGCAGGGCAAGGAACACCGCGTAAAGCGGCGCGCAGGGCAGGAAAGGCGTGAGCAGGCCGGTCATCCCCGCACCCGCCACCGCGGGCATCCGCTGCGCCTTGAAACGCATCCGCACCGCCAGCCGCGTCAGGAACGCCGGCCGCGGGATCTTCTTCTCCAGCCCGGTCGCCAGCAGCAGCAGCGCGGCGACCATGGCCCACGGCAGCAGCACCGCGGGCGAATCGAAGAACCACCCGAGAGGCTCCTTGCCCACCGCCCCGCAGATCGCGCCGATGGTCGTGTACGCCGCCAGCCGGCCGGCATGATAGAGCGAGGCTGCGGCCATCCGCTCGCCCTCGTTCTTCGCAAGCGCGGTGACGCCGCAGGCCAGCGGCCCGCACATGCCCGCGCAGTGCAGGCTCGTGGCGAGTCCGGTAATCAAAGCTCCGGCAAGGGTCAGGTCCATGATCGTGTCGACTTAAGGGATCAAAGAAGGGAGCGCAGGCTTTAGCCGGCTTGGATGGTAGGTCATGCCGGCTAAAGCCGGCGCTCCCGCGAACCTCATTTCAGATTCAACTCCACCTGCTGCGGCGAATGCTTCACCGCCACGGTGATCAGCGCGGTCCACGCCGAGATCAGCAGCGCGAAGGCGAGCAGGACGAACAACCAGGGATGGCGGACGAGGAAGCCGTCCTTCTTTTCATCTACGGGATTCATGGTAGGTCAGGGTTGGGAAGAATAGGGATCGGGGCCGAGGAAACGCATCTCGTGGCGGATCGTCACGTCGCCCGGCTCGGCGCGGACCTCGAACTGCAGCGCGGTGGTGCCCCGGTAGGAACCGGCCGGCACGACCACGATCGCGGGCCGGGTCACCTCGCCGAGCGGCGGGACTTCGACCACCGCATCCGCCCCGCTGAGCGTGAAGCCTTCCGGCGCGTCCGCCAGCTGCACGCTGAAGCGGGCCGGCTGGTTGCGCTTGTTGTGAAAGCGCACCTGGTAGTGGTTTCGCACCGCCGAGCCGTCGGCATAGAACGGCTGGCCGCGCATCCGGGAGAAATCCGCGGTGAAGGGTTTGGCCCGCTTCCAGCCGGCGATCGAAAACGCCGTCAGCCCCAGCAGGCCCAGCAGCGTGTAGGCAATCACCCGCGGCCGCAGGATTCGACGCTTCTTGCCCGACAGCCCGTTGAGCGAGTCGTAGCGGACCAGCCCCTTCGGCCGGCCAATCCTGGTCATGATGTCGTCGCAGGCGTCGATGCAGGCCGCGCAGCCGATGCATTCGAGCTGCAAGCCGTTGCGGATGTCGATCCCGGTCGGGCAGACGTTCACGCAGCGCCGGCAGTCGATGCAAGAACCACTCACCTTGTCCTTCGGGCCGCGCGGCTCGCCGCGCTTCTCGTCGTAGCCGATGACCACCGTGTCGTCGTCCGTCAGCGCGCTCTGCAAGCGGCCGTAGGGGCACATGATGATGCAGAACTGCTCGCGGAACCAGCCGAAGCAGAACCACAAGACCAGCGTGAGGAAGACCACGATGCCGAAGGCCGTGGCATGGGCCAGCGGGCCTTCCTGCATGTGGCTGTAGAGGCGTTCGATCGAGACGAAATAGGAAAGGAACACATGGGCGATCAGCGTCGCGCAGAGCACATAGAGCCCGTGCTTCAGCACCCGTCGCAGCACCTTGCCGGCGGTCCAAGGCGCGGCGGCGAGTTGCTTCCGCGCCACCGAGTCGCCCTCGATCCAGCGCTCGATCCGGCGGAACACGTGGTCCAGGAACACGGTGTAAGGACAGGCCCAGCCGCACCACAGCCGGCCGAGCAGCGCGGTGACGAAGAACAGCGTGAAGCCGAGACCCGTCACGCCGAAGAACATCACCCACAGGTCCTGGGGCACGAGCGTCAGCCCGAAGACATGGAAGCGCCGCATCTCGACATCGAAGAACAGCGCCGGGCTGCCGTTGACCGGAATCCAGGGAAGGGCCACGTAGATCGCGATCAGCAGGATCCCGAAGACCCGCCGCGCCAGCGTCCAGCGCCCTTTGACATCCGCGGGATGCAGGAAGAAGCGCGACCCGTCCTGATTGATCGTGGTGACGGAATCGAGGTTCGGCTGCTTCTGGGCGGGTGCGGACATGGTGGAGTGAACGGCCGCACGATGCCCTGCCCCCGCCGGGCCCGCTCCGCATTCCATCGCGCAGGATGCGCGAATCCTGCAAAAGCAAGGACCCCGTCCGAACCGTGAAGTGGCTGCGGCATCCTGCCGCAAGCCCCCCCTACCCGGCTCGGGCCCGGGCCGCCCCTTCGTTGAAGCGATGCAGGGCAGGCGGGCCCGCCCATTTCAGCCCCTAGGGCGAGATGCCTACGAAACCGCCCAAGTATCGCCTCTCACCCACCTACGCCATCTCAAGGCAAAGTGAGTCCACCCGGGCGGATTGACCGTCCCGGCGCGTCTATGACAGGAGACCGTTGCCAGCCCCGGAGGGGCCAATCAACCCGGGGTCGCCTCGACCGGCTCGAGCGAAGCGAGCCGGCGCTTGCAATGGGACCATTCCTCGTTCGAGCACTCGGTCCGCGAGCAATCGAACTCGCAGATCGCGGTTTCCTTGGGAACGAGACCGACCAGGTGGTCCATCACGCGCTGGCGCAGGGTGCCGTGACCTTCGTCATGGCTGCATTTCTCTTGGTTCATTGGTTTCGGGGTGGGGGGGGGAAAAGACGGACGGAGGCTCAACCGCCGAAGTCCTTGGGATTCTTTGAAATGATGTAGGCGGTGACCTCGGCGATCTGTTTCGGCGAGAGAACCTGGCCCCAGGCGACCATCTTCGCGCCGTTGTGACCGGGCGAGTCCGCCGGGGTGCCTTCGTTGATCAGCTTGAAAAGATCCATCGGCTTCGACCCGTACTTCCACACGCCGTCGTTCAGGGACATGCCGGGCAGCGGGATCTTGTTGCCGGCGACCTCCATCGTGGCGCTCAGGTCCGCGGCATGGCAGGCCACGCAGTTCGTCGTGTAGATCGCCTCGCCGGACGCGACGACCACCGGGTCGGTGGCCAACTTGCCGATCATGGTCGCGTCGTCGAGCGAGTTCATGAGGGCCGCAAGCTCCGCCTCCTTCTTCTCGTGAAGGGCGGTGATGCTCGCGACCACCTTCTCCTGGTCGGTCCGGTAGATCTTGGTGTGGTAGTAGAGGCCCCAGTAAACGACGAACCAGACGATGGCCCCGTAGAAGGTGAAGAGCCACCAGTTGGGGAGTTTCTGGTCGAACTCCTGGATGCCGTCGTACTCGTGCTCGCGGAGCACGACCTCGCCCTTTTCCTTGGCGTAGTTGCCGCGTTTGATCTCGGGATTCATGGATCGGAAGTGTCTTTGGAATCTTGAAGCGGGAGTTCCGCCATGCGCTTGCGCTCGGCCGGCCGCAGGCGCAGGGCCCAGAGCATGGCGAAGAGGAAGAAGGTGAAGAGCACCCCGAAGGCGGTCATCGGGACGAGGTCGCCCCAGTCTTCCAGGTTGAGTCGTTTGAACATGGCGGCAGGAGGTTCAGGGATTGGTCGTGGTTTCACCCTTGCGGAAGGCCTCGGTCTTCTCGGCCACCTTGCGGTAGCTGTCGGGATCGAGCGGCGTCGGTGTCGGCAGGCCGTCCTTGATGATCACCTGATAGCTGCCGAGCTTCTGCATGTAGGCGATCAGCGCCACCACCTGGCTTTCCGAGAAATGGCGGACCAGTTCCTCGGTGCTCGCGCCCTTCATCGGCTCGTAGCCGACCGGCGTGGTACCTTCGAACAGCGAGCGGGCGATCGCCATGCCCTGCTCGCGGGCCTGCTGGTCGATCTCGTCCTTGGTCCAGGCCGGATAGGGCACGCCGAGGCGGCTCTGGACGGCGATCTTGGACGGCAGCGACTTGAAGTCGGTCTTCTTCTCGTAGAGCCAGGGGTAGGAAGGCATGTTGGAGTCCTCGTTCGCCCAGCGCGGGTTCATGAAGTGGAACCAGTGCCACTTGTTGTCGCGCTTGCCGGAACGGACGTGGGTGGATCCGGCGACCAGCGGGCCGCCCTCGCGGGCGAGGTCCGGACCGGTGCGCTTGGAACCCCACTGGTAGGGATGGTCGAACAGGGATTCGCCAAGGTGCGAGTAGTCATCCACCACGCCGGCCCGGCCGTAGCGCATCACGTCCGGCACCAGGGTGCGGATCATCTGCGAGTGGCAGTTGTAGCAACCTTCGGCGACATAGATATCGCGGCCGGCCAGCTCGAGCGGCGTGTAGAGCTCCTGCAGGCGGCCCTCGATGTTCTTGGCGCGGTTCACCAGCAGCGCGGGAACGATCTGCACGCCCCCGCCGATCGCCACGGCCACGAAGATCAGCAGGGTGAAGGGCAGGTAGTTGCGCAGCAGGCTTTCGTGCCACTGGTCCCATGCCTGGCCCTTGCGGCGGAAGGTTCGGACGGCCTGGACGCCAAGCACCATGGCCACCAGCAGCGCGGCCTTGTCGGCGTGGGGAGGCAGGAAGAACCACAGGATCATCGCCGCCAGGCCGGCCACGGTGTAGGCCACCGGATCGCTGAACAGGCCCTGCGAAAGCGGCATCTTGTCGTGCTCCTTCACGGGCACCGTCACTTCCACGGTATCGTCGTGAGGCTGGCCGGAGCGGGCGGTCTTGAAGATGTTATAAGCGCAGAGGAAGAAGCCGATGAGATAGAGCGTTCCGCCGATCGAGCGGAGGATGTAGGGGAGCTGGATCGCCTTGAGCGTTTCCACGAACTCGTACTTCAGCGTGGTGCCGCCTTCCGCGACCTCCCCGAGCATCAGGCCCTGCATGATCCCGGAGGTCCACATCGCCACCACGTAGAGCAGGATGCCGACGAGCCCGATCCAGAAGTGCATGTTGGCCAGCGAAGCGGACCACAGCTTGGTTTTCCACAGCCGCGGCGCGAGCCAGTAGAACAGGCCGGCGGCCATGAAGCCGTTCCAACCGAGGGCGCCGGAGTGGACATGGCCGATGCCCCAGTCGGTGTAATGGGACAGCGCGTTGACCGCCCGGATCGAAAGCAGCGGGCCTTCGAAAGTGGCCATGCCGTAGAAGGTGATGCCGGCGACGAAGAACTTGATCACCGGATCGGTGCGTAGTTTCGCCCATGCCCCGCGCAGGGTGAGCAGGCCATTCAGCATCCCACCCCAGGAAGGGGCCCAGAGCATGAGCGAAAACAGCATCCCGAGCATCTGCAACCAGCGCGGGAGCGAGGTGTTGAGCAGATGGTGCGGTCCGGCCCAGATGTAGAGGAAGACCAGCGACCAGAAGTGGACGATCGACAGCCGGTAGCTGTAGACCGGCCGGTTCGCCGCCTTGGGCAGGAAGTAATACATGATCCCGAGGATCGGGGTCGTCAGGAAGAAGGCCACGGCGTTGTGACCGTACCACCACTGCACCAGGCCGTCCGCGAAGCCTCCGAAGACGGGATAGGAGTGAAGGAAAGAGGTCGGCAAGGAGAGGTGGTTGACGATGTAGAGCATCGCGATCGTCACGATGGTCGCGATGTAGAACCACAGGGCGACGTAGAGGCTCGGCTCGTTGCGCTTGGCCAGGGTCCAGAAGAAGTTGATGGCGAAGACCACCCAGATCAGCGCGACGGCGATGTTGATCGGCCAGATCAACTCGGCGTATTCCTTGCCGCGGGTCAGGCCGGCGGGAAGCGTGATCGCCGCGGCCACGATGATCAACTGCCAGCCCCACATGTGGATCTTCGACAGCAGGTCCGAGGCGGTGCGGCACTTGCAAAGGCGCTGCGTCGAGTAATAGACGCCGGCGAACATCATGTTGCCGACGAAGGCGAAGATCACCGCATTGGTGTGAAGCGGACGGAGGCGACCGAAGGTGATGTACTGGAGGCCCTCGCCCTTGAACAGGCCTCCGGTGATCGATTCGATGAACTTGCCGTTCATCTGCCACCAGGAAAGCTGGGTGGCGCAGATCACCCCGACGAGCATGCCCACGATGCCCCACACGATGGAGGCGATCATGAACTGCCGCACGGTGCGGTCGTCATAGGTGATGGTGGTCGTCTTTGAGGTCGCGGTGTTCATTTCGGGAAATTCGTGTCGTCGTCGAGGGGCAGCAGGGAGTCGCGTTCGGGCGAGGAGCGGCGGGATCGGCGGAACTCGCCGGCGAAGCAGCAGATGAAGATGCCTGCCAGACAGGAGCTCACGAGGATGGTGAGGGCGATGACGTTCATGTCAGCGGTGCGAGTGGAAGGGATGAGCCGGAGATCGTCGCCGCGTGGATTGCGGGAGGATGCGCGGATCTTCTCAAACGGTGTCTGCCATCTCGCGCGCTGCCATCCATTCGAGATATGTGTCGCCGATGATCGCGGGCATCGAGCGCTCGTGGAACAACTCCGGGCAGAGGACGAGGTGGAAGGTCGGGCTTTCCCCGGGCGCGGGCCCCAGGGAAACGCGGAAGACATTGGCGAAGGGCGCGCAGGCTTCCACCGCGAGCGGGCCGTCCAGCACCACGTTGCCGCGGCTCGCCAGCGCGGCCAGCACCTTGCGGCGTCCGCAAAGGCTGCCGGGCGGACAGTTGCGGCAGGAGTCTTCCAAGCCGAGCAGTCCCCGCTGGGCGGGAGCTTCGGAAATGGCCTGGATCAGCTCCGGCGTGAAGGCGATCCAGTTTCCTTGCGAATCCTCGTCGAATTCGTTGAGGTGCCGCGCGACGGCGGCGGAGATCCCCGCCGGCAACAGGGGATCCCCGTGCAGCAGGATCCCGGGCGCGGCGGTGACGCCGCCAGCCATGAACCAGCGGTGAAAGGTGGGGAGGTTGTTCGCGAGCATGGCGGCAAGGCTCGCAGACTAGGAAGACCGGCGGCATCCGGCTCCGCGCCGCTTCGTGAAAGGTTCGCGGATTCTCTCATCGCCCGCCGCCCCACCGCGCAAAAAACGTTCGCCATCGGCGGCCTCCTCGTTCGTGATTCCCGCCGTGATCCATCCCACGGCGGTCATTTCCCCGGAAGCACGGCTCGGCGAGAACGTCGAGGTCGGGCCCTACTGCGTCATCGCCGCCGGCGTCGAACTGGGCGACGGCTGCGTGCTGCACTCCCACGTGATCCTCGGCGGCCCGTGCCGGATCGGCCGGGAGAACCACTTCTTCCCCTTCGCCGCGGTCGGTGGCAAGACGCAGGACCTGAAATACCAGGGCGAGCCGACCTTTCTCGAGATCGGCGACCGAAATGTCTTCCGCGAGAACTGCACCATCCACCGCGGCACCCACGAGCACACGCCGACCCGGATCGGATCGGACAACCTGTTCCTCTGCTATTCCCACGTCGCCCACGACTGCCAGGTCGGCAACCACGTCATCCTCTCCAACAACGGCACGCTCGGCGGCCACGTGGTGATGGAGGACCACGCGATCGTCTCCGGCCTCGCCGCGGTCCACCAGTTCTGCCGGATCGGCTGCCACTCGATCACCGGCGGCTGCGCGAAGGTGGTGCAGGACGTGCCGCCCTACATGATCGTCGACGGCAACCCGGCAGCCACCCGCGGCTTGAACCTCGTCGGCCTCCAGCGCCGCGGCTTCGCGGAGGAGGACATCAAGGCCCTGAAGTCGGCCTACAAGAAGCTCTTCCTCCGCAAAGACGGCAACCTCGCCAGCCAGCTCAGCTCGCTGAAGGCCGACCGGCCCGCCAACCACGAGCCGGTGAAGCATCTGATCGCCTTCATCGAAGGTTCGCAGCGCGGCGTGACCCGCTGACCATCATGGATTCCCGGCTTGCCGGCGCCCCCCGCTCCGGGCAATCTCCGCCCGTATGACCGGGCCGCCCCCCTCGCCCCGACTGCTGTCCCCCTGCCTCGCCCTCTTGCTGACGGCCACCGTCAGCGGGCTGCCGGAAATCGTGTCCGGTCCCTGGTGCGGGGCGGTGACTCCGGGCTCGATCGCCGTCACCGCCCACCTCAACGAACCCGGCATCCAGGCCCGGCTCGCGGTTTCCACCTCGCCGGACTTCGCCAACCCGCTGTTCTCCCCGCCGGTCGTCTCCTCCGCCGTCTCGGGCAACAACGTCCGCCTCGATTTCGCCGGCCTCGCCGCGCGGACCACCTATTTCTATGCCATCGAGCTCGACGGCTCGCTGCAAACCGCCCCCGCCCGCACCGGCCGCTTCCGAACCCTGCCGCCGACCGGCCCCGCATCGTTCCGCTTCGGCTTCAGCAGCTGCGGCGACTGGGAGGAATCCGGCCAGTTCGTCCACCGCACGATCCTCACCGAGGACCTCGATTTTTTCATCCACATGGGCGACCTCAACTACCGGGACACCGACGTGGACGATCCCCTGCCCTACCGCTCGAACTACATCAACTCCCTCGTCGAAAGCCCGGAGTTCGCCGACCTGGCGCGCCAGCTCCCCACCGCCTACATCTGGGACGACCACGACTTCTCCGGGAACAACTCCGACCGCACCAGCGACGGCCGGAGCGCCCACCGCCGGGTCTATCGGGAAATGGTCCCGCATTACCCGCTGCCGGCCGGGGGCCCCGACGCGGCGATCCAGCAGACCTTCCAATGCGGCCGGGTCCGTTTCATCCTCTCCGACCTCCGCTCCGAGCGCGATCCCGACTCCTGGGACGACGATGAAAACAAATCGATGATGGGCACCGCGCAGAAGCAGTGGTTCAAGGACCAGCTCGTCGCCGCCCGGGACGCCGAAGCACCGCTCATCGTCTGGATGAGCGGCCTGCCCTTCCTTTCAATCTCCTCGGTGCGCGACAACTGGGGTTCCTACCAAACGGAGCGCACCGAACTGCTCGAGTTCATCCGCGACGAGGACATCCGCAACATCGTGATCATTTCCGGCGACATGCACGCCCTGGCCTACGACGACGGCCGGGTCACCGAGTCCTACGTGACCGGAGGAGCGCGCATTCCCGTCTTCCACGCGGCCTCGCTGACGCGCAACGGCTCCGAAAAGGGCGGTCCCTACTCCGGCGGGGTGAGCGAAGGTGACGGCCGTTACGGAATCCTGGAGATCACCGACAATGGCAGCGTGGTCAGCGCGACCTACCACGGCCGGATCGCCAGCTCGGCGACCGCTGCGACCACCTGGAAGTCCCACACCCATCTCGCGGAGCCCGTCCGCCCGCGGTCCGCTTCCAACGTGACCGCCATGGCGCGGCTGGATCGCATCGAGGTCCGGTGGACCGACGAATCCGGCATTGAAAGCGGATCAAGGATCGAGCGCCGCGACGCCGGCGGCACGATCTGGGTTCCCCTCGCCACGGTCGCGGCCGGAGTGACGGAATACCCGGATGCCGCGGTGACGGGAGACGCGGGCTACGATTACCGCATCATCACCTTGAACGGCACGGTGGACTCCCTGCCCTCCCTCGTCGCTTCCGCCACCGCCTCCGACCGCTACCGGAACTGGAAGATCCTGCGCCTGTCCGATCCCGCCGCCCCGGACGCCGGCGATTCCGATGGCGACGGCCGGACCAACGCGGACGAATACCATTTCGACACCGATCCCGTTCAACCCGACCGCTACGAATGGCAAGTCACCCGCGAACCGGCGCCTGGCGGGATCACCGTGAACTTCCCGACCAGCCCGGGCCGGATCTATCAGGTCGAACGAAGCCCCGATCTCGCGAACTGGATGCAAGCCGCCGGCCCTTTTGCCGGCGACGGGCACGCCGTGACCTGGACCGACGATCCACCGGCACCCGGTGACCGGCGCTTTTACCGGATCGTGGTGACGGAAAGCCCCTGAAGCTATTTCAACGCCACCCGCAGGATCCGGTCGTCGGAAGTGAGGTAAAGCCGCTTGCCCTTCTCGCCGAAGGCCACGTTCGCGGTCGGCCGGCCGCAGAGGATCCGGCCTAACAGCTTGCCCTGCGGATCGAGGATCAGGCAGCCGCCGGGACCGGTGGAGAAGACGTTGCCCTTGGCATCGACCTTGAGCCCGTCGGGCAAACCCGGCCCCTTCAGGTCCTTGCAGTTGAAGAACACCTTCCCCCCCTCGGCCGAGCCGTCGGCCTTCAGAGGGTAGGCCATGATGACCGGCAGTGGGCCGTGCGACTGCGCAACGTAGAGGATCTTGCCGTCGGGCGAAAGCGCCACGCCGTTCGGTCGATCGAGGTCGCGGGTGACCAGCGACACCACGCCCTGCGGGGTCACGCGATAGACGCCGTGGAAATCGAGTTCGCGGAACTGCTCGCCGCCCAGCCCGTAGGGCGGATCGGTGAAATAGACATCGCCGTTGGCCGCGATCGCCAGATCGTTGGGCGAGTTGAAGCGCTTGCCGTTGTAGTTGTCCGCCAGCGTCCGCTTGCCGCCGCCCGGGGTGAGGTAGGAAACGCGCCGGTCGCCGTGCTCGCAGAAATGCAGCACGCCCTTCGCGTCCATCGCCAGCCCGTTCGACCCCGGCTCGCGGCCGTAGGCGCCGATCCCGGTGAAGCCCGAAGGCTTCATGAACACCGACGCCTCGGTGTCGCCCTCCTTCCACTGGTAGATCGTGTTGCGCGGCACGTCGGAAAACAGCAGCCGCTGCTCCTTCTCGTCCCACACCGGTCCCTCGGCCCAGTCGAAGCCCTTGCACAGCGTTTCAATCTTCGCCTGGGGATCGAGGATGGCGTCCAGCGCGGGGTCGAGCCGCTCGATGCTTTCCTGGGCGGAGGCAAGGGCGGGGAGGAGGAAGAGGAGGCGGAGGGCTTTCATGCAAGTGCTCCTACGTGAACCACGCCAGGGCTTTTCGGACAAGCCCGCCTTTCAACGACCGGCGGCCGCTTTCGCCTGCCGAAATGTTTTCCCCCGCGCCCCGGTAAAGTCCCGGAGCCATGAAATCCGCGGCCTTCCTCGCCCTCTTCCTCCCGCTGGCCGCCGCCGAGCCCGCGAAGCGCTTCACCTTTCCCGCCGATGTCTCCGTGCTCGATGCCAGGCGCGACTTCGGCGCGAAGGGCGACGGCAAGACGGACGACACCGAAGCGCTCCAGCGGGCGATCGAGGCGAGCTGCGGCAACGACCACCGCGGCGGCCGCTCGAACCTGCTCTTCCTGCCGAACGGCACCTACCGCCTGACCCGTTCCCTCGTCGTGAAATCCGCGCTCGGCCCCTGGCTTCACGGCGAGTCGCGCGACGGCGTGATCCTCAAGCTCGACGATGGCGCCAAGGACGTGACCGCCGTCCTCCGCACCCATCCGAACGAGAAGGGCCCCACCTCCGCGGATTGGTTCATGCGGAACCTCCGGCACTTCACCATCGATGTCGGGAACAACCCCGGCACCGACGGCATCCGCTACCACGCGACCAACAGCGGCTCGCTCCAGCACGTGCGCATCCGGGGAAACGGGAAGATCGGAGTGAATGCCGGCTTTCTCGACCAGAGCGGCCCGAACCTGATCCAGGACGTCGAGATCGACGGCTTCGAAACCGGTATCCTCAGCCAGTGGATCTGGAGCCAGACGATGTCGCGCGTCACCATCCGCAACTGCCGCAAGACCGGCATCGTGGTCTCCGCCAATGTCGCCGCGATCGAGGATCTCGTGGTGGAAAACACCCCGCTGGCCATCGACAACCAGATGCCGAACGACTGGGGCCACTGGTCCGGAGTCGTCGCGCTGACCGGCGGCCGGTTCCGCGGGGGCGACCCGAAACAGCCGGCGATCCTGAACCAAGGCGTCCTCTTCGCCCGCGACGTCACCAGCAGCGGCTTCGGCCAGGTGCTGCTGAGCGCCACGCCGAACGGCGAGGTCAAAGGTGACAGGATCGGCGAATACCTTTCCTCTCCCGCCAGGTTCCTCTTCGAAGGATCGTCCGACCGGTCCCTCGGCCTCCCCGTCAAGCGCGAGCCCGAGGTCCCGTGGGAGAACGATCCCGCCAAGTGGCTTTGCGCCGACGATTGCGGCGCGCGGTCCGACGACGGCCTCGATGACTCCGACGCGATCCAGAAGGCGATGGACCGCGCCGCCGCCGAAGGGAAGACGGTCGTCTATTTCCGCGGCTGCGGAGGGCCGGATCCGAACTGGTTCAACCTCTCCCGCCCGATCCGCGTGCCCAAGCCGGTCCGCATGGTGCTCGGCCTCGGCTGGGGCAGGCTGATCGGCGAAAAGAACGGCGGCTTCGTGGTGGACGACGCGTCATCGCCCCTCGTCAAGTTCCGCAACCTCGATTCCTTCGGCGGACCGCCCGTCACGATTTCCAACACCTCCGCCCGCAACACCCTCGTCGTCGAAAGCTGCGGCGTGACCATCGTCGGCGATGGCGGCGGCGACATCTTCGCCACCGATTGCCCGGCCCATGTCCACCTGCGGAAAGCCGGCCAGAAATGCTGGGCGCGCCAGTTGAACCCCGAGGGCACCAGCGACACCGGCCTGGTCACCAACAATGGCGGCGACCTCTGGTGCCTCGGCGTGAAACACGAGGGCAAGGGCATCCGCTTCGCCACCCGCAACCGGGGACGCACCGAGATCATCGGGCTCTTCAACTACGGCGGCAATCCGGTCGAAACCGACGCCCGGCCTTGCTTCGAGATCGACGATGCCACGTTCAGCGTCGCCGGCCTGCGGGAGATCGCCTTCGACTCCCACACCTACCTCAACAAGGTCCGCGAGAAGCGGGGCGGGGAAACCAGGATCCTCGACAAGTCGAAGGAAGGCGGCTGGATCGGCTGGCCGCTCTTCAGCGGATCCGCGAAATGATGGAGCGGCGACGCCCGGATACCGCTCGAATTGGCCCCTCGCCCCGAGGGGCATGTCCCAATCGGTCAAGACGCCCGTGCTAAAGTGAGGGCTATGACTTCCGCCAAGGACCGCATCGACCGCTGCCGCCAAATCCGCCCGGACGACGACGCGCTGGCTCACGAAGCGCTCGGCCTCGCGGCCGAACTGCTGGACGAGGCCACCCGCGGGCAACGGCTCGGCGAAAGGCTGCAGGCGCGCCAGATGGCGGCGATGATGCACGATGCCCCGGGCAAGGCCTTCACCTTCGCGATGGCCGACCAGGTCTTCCGCGCCCCGACCGCAGCCCGCGAGGCGAAGCGCTTCCGCGACCTGGTCGAAGACTACGGCGTGCCGGTCTATCTGCCGCTCCCCGCCCGGGTCGCCATGCGGGTCGGCGGGATCGCCTCCGCCGCCGCGCCGGAGATCGTGATGCCGCTGGTCGCGGAAAAGATGCGCCAGGAAAGCGCGTCGGTCATCCTGCCTGCCGAAGAAAACAAACTCCGCAAGCACCTGGTCCGCCGCCGCGCTGCGGGCATGCGGATGAACCTCAACCAGCTCGGCGAGGCGGTGCTCGGCGAGGAGGAAGCCCGCCACCGGCTGGAAGCCAACCTCGCGCGGCTCGCCGATCCGGACACCGACTACATCTCGGTGAAAATTTCCGCCATCTTCAGCCAGATCCACCTGGTCGCCCTCGACGAGACGCTGGCCGCGGTCAAGGAGCGACTGCGCCTGCTTTACCGCGCCGCGATGAAAAGCTCGCCGGTGAAGTTCGTGAACCTCGACATGGAGGAATACCGCGACCTTCGCCTGACCTGCAGCGCCTTCCGTGAAGTACTAGAGGAACCGGAGTTCCACCGGCTCGAGGCCGGCATCGTGCTCCAAGCCTACCTGCCCGACGCCTGGCCGGTGCAAAAGGAACTGAACGCCTGGGCGCTCCGCCGCGTCGATGCCGGCGGCGCGGGGATCAAGATCCGCATCGTCAAGGGCGCCAACCTCGCGATGGAAAAAGTCGACGCGGAGATCCACGACTGGCCGCTCGCGCCCTACGGCTCGAAGGCCGAGGTCGATGCGAACTTCAAGCGGATGCTCCACGAGGGCTGCAAGCCGGAGAACGCCCGCGCGGTGCGGCTCGGCGTGGCGAGCCACAACCTCTTCGACATCGCCTACGGCCTGCTGCTGCGGGCCCGCGAGGGCGTCGGGGAGCGGGTCGAGTTCGAGATGCTCGAAGGCATGGCCAACCACCAGGCGCGCACCGTCCGCGACGCGGCGGAAGGCCTGCTGCTCTACGCCCCGGTGGTGAAGCGCGAGGATTTCCACAGCGCCATCGCCTACCTCGTGCGGCGGCTCGACGAGAACACCTCGCCGGAGAATTTCCTGCACGACCTCTTCGGGATGGCACCCGGCGATGCCGCCTGGGAGCACCAGAAGCAGCGCTTCCTGAACGCCTGCGCCGCCATCGACACGACCTCCTCCGGCCCGCGCCGTGTCCAGGATCGCAGCACCGAATCCCGCCCGCCGCACCCGCTCGACGCGCCCTTCCACAACGAACCCGACACCGACTGGTCGCTGCCGCACAACGTCCGCTGGATCCGCTCGAAGGTCGATGCCTTGCGCCGCGGCGAGGTCGCCTTCGTCCCCTTGCAGATCGGCGGCGAAACGATGCCCGGTGCCTCGGAGGCGGTCGCCAGCGATCCTTCCCGCCCCGGCCACGTCGCCTACCGCCACGCCCTCGCCGGACCGGAGCAGGTCGAGCGCGCCCTGCAAGCCGCCGTCGCCGCCCGAGATGCATGGAAAGCCGCCGGCTTCGAAGGCCGCGCCGCTCTCATCGCCCGCTGCGCCTCGTCGATCGCCGCCAGCCGCGGCGACGCGATCGCGGCGATGGTGCTCGACGCCGGCAAGTCGGTGATCGAGGCCGACGCGGAACTCAGCGAGGCGGTCGATTTCGCCGACTACTATGCCCGTAGTTTTCTCCGCGAAGGCACTTTCGACGGCGTCGCCTGCGAACCGCTCGGCACCGTGCTGATCACCCCGCCGTGGAATTTCCCGCACGCCATCCCCTGCGGCGGCATCCTCGCCGCGCTGGCCGCCGGCAACACCGTCATCCTCAAGCCCGCGCCGGAGACCGTGCTCACCGCCTGGGTCATGGCGAACTCGCTGTGGGACGCCGGAATTCCCCGTGACGTCCTGCAATTCCTCCCCTGCCCCGACAACGAGATCGGCCGCTCGCTGGTCACCGACCCGCGGATCGGCGCGGTCGTTCTCACCGGTGCCTATGAGACCGCCCGGATGTTCCTTTCCTGGAAGCCGGAGCTGCGCCTCTACGCCGAAACCTCCGGCAAGAACGCGCTGGTCATCACCGCGTCCGCCGACCCCGACCTCGCGGTGAAGGACCTGGTGAAGAGCGCCTTCGGCCACGCCGGCCAGAAGTGCTCGGCCGCCTCGCTCGCGATTGTCGAGGCCGAGCTTTACGACGACCCGGGCTTCCGCCGCCGCCTGCGCGATGCCGCCGCGTCGCTGAAAGCAGGGCCGTCCTGGGACTACGACTCGATCGTCACCCCGGTCATCCGCGAACCCGGCGAAGCGCTGCACCGCGCCCTGACCAACCTCGATCCCGGCGAGGAATGGCTGCTCGAACCCCGCATGATCGACGGCAATCCCTGCCTCTGGTCCCCCGGCATCAAGCTCGGCGTCACGCCCGAAAGCTGGTTCCGCCGCACCGAGTGCTTCGGCCCGGTGCTCGGGCTGGTCCGCGCGAGCGACCTCGACCACGCGATCCGCATCCAGAACGACTCGGAGTTCGGCCTGACCGGCGGCATCCACGCGCTCGATCCGGCGGAGATCGACGAATGGCGCGAACGCGTGGAAGTCGGCAACGCCTACATCAACCGCCCGATCACCGGTGCCATCGTCCAGCGCCAGCCCTTCGGCGGTTGGAAGCGCTCCTGCTTCGGCCCCGGCGCCAAGGCCGGCGGCCCGAACTACTGTGCCCTTTTCGCCACGTGGCACGACATGGGCCTGCCGCAACTCCGGGCCCCGCTTTCATCCGAAGTCGCAGCCCTGCTGGAATCCTTCGCCGCATTCCTCCCGCCGGCCGAAGTGGAGCGCCTCACGGCCGCCGCGGGCAGCGACGCCTGGTGGATGGAGCACGAGTTCGCCCGCAGCCACGACCCGTCGGGACTTGCCTGCGAGTCGAACGTCTTCCGCTATCGCCCCATCGGCCGCTGCCTGATCCGTGCCGGCGAAGGACTTTCCGACGCGGAGATCGCGCGACTTCTCCTCGCGTCCCGCGCCGCCGGATCGCCCGTCGAGCTTTCCCTCCCGCCCGGCCGGCATTTCGCGGCGTCCGGGATCGCAATGCGGAACGAAAACGAAGAGAGCCTGGTCCGCCGCCTTCCCGCGAGCGGCTGCAGCCTGTTGCGAGCACCGGGAACCGGCCGGGAACTGATCGCCGCGGCCATCGACGCCGGGATCCGACTGGTCGATCACCGGCCGGTTTTGTCGGGTGAAATCGAAGTTCCGGCCCATTTTCGGGAGCAAGCCGTCTCGGAAACATTGCACCGGCATGGATCGGTGTTGCCCCGGCCGCAGGAACTGCGATAGTTCCGCTGCTTCGTCCCGGGTCGGAACCCGGGTGATCTGGGGGGAGAATCCGGGCTCGCCGGGGCGAGGCACCTCTTTTCCCGCCGGACGCGACTTGTCGCTTGCCTGCCGGGGAGGCGGCCCTTTACATCCCCCCACACCGAACGGCGGCTTGGCGGAATCGGTAGACGCGCTCGACTCAAAATCGAGTTCTAACGAGTGTGGGTTCGAGTCCCACAGCCGCTATTTTCGGTGTTTTCAACTTTAGGCAGCTAAACCACTGAATGCTCCTCACGCAGGAAATACTCAGAATTGCGGCCGCCCGTTTGAAGGATGCTGAAGTCCTGCATTCGGCAAAGCGGTACGACGGCGCGTCCTACCTTTGCGGCTACGCCATCGAACTCGCGCTTAAGGCCCGCATTTGTAAAACGTTGAAGTGGCCGGGCTATCCGGAGACGGGATCGGAATTCAGCGGCCTAGCTTCCTTTAAGGTGCACGACCTTGAGATGCTCTTGAAACTTTCAGGTCGAGCCGCTATGGTAAAAGCTCGATACCTTGCCGAATGGTCGGCGGTTCTCGCCTGGAGGCCCGAGGATCGCTACAGCCTCATCGGCTCGACAAACCAGCAGGACGCGGAGCTGATGATCGAATCAACACGCCTCCTTTTGAAAAAACTATGAATTCCTTTGCCGAGAAAATGAGGCTTGTGGAGCGCGACCTTTCGACAGAGGAGGGGCCGTTTCTCCTTTTCGCGCTCTTTCTTCGGGATGAGCCGGCCGAGTATTGGGATCTTCTTGTTTCTGCTCCTTGGGTCGAAGCCAACAAAGGACGCGCCCTCCGTCGCATCGCATCGAAGCTCCAATCCGTGGCCACACCGGAAGAATTGGCAAAATTGTCCAGGATCGTGATTGTCGAGAAAGCCGCATCTACGCTCGCGGCGGTGAACATGCTGGCTAGCGTGGAACACGGGATGGTGGAAGTCAGAGACAGCTCCTTCAATGGCCTCAAGATCAAGCACGCTTACGTCATCACATCCCGCAAGGAGAAATCGCCCGTCTGATGGTCACTGAGAGCTCGCGGCAAACCTACCATTAACGACTTGATTGGCTCGCGAAAGGATTTCCCCAGAACATCAGCATGGCGGACACACGGATCATCGGCATCATCGCGGGCAACGGGGTTTACCCGGAAACCTTCGCCCGCGCCGCACGCGCCAAGTGCCCCGATGTCCGGCTGGTCGCCGCCGCTTTCGAGGGCGAAACCTCCGCGTCCTTCCTCGATCTCACCGACGCCTCCGCCTGGTTCCGCGTCGGCCAGCTCGGCAAGCTGATCAAGTTCTTCAAATCCCAGAAGGCGACCGAGGCGATCATGGTCGGGCAGATCGCGCCGAAGAACCTCTTCGACCTGCGCCCCGACCTTCGCACGCTGATGCTGCTGGCGCGGCTGAAAGAGCGGAACGCCGAGTCGCTCTTCGGCGGGATCGGCGAGGAGCTGGCCAAGGACGGCATCCACCTGCTGCCCGCCACGACTTTCCTCGAGGACCTCCTGCCCGCCGCCGGCCACGTCTGCGGCCCGGCGATGAAGAAGCGCCAGATCGAGGACGCAGCGTTCGGCTTCCGCATCGCCAAGGAAACCAGCCGGCTCGACATCGGCCAGACCGTCGTGGTCCGCCACGGCACCGTGCTCGCGGTCGAGGCCTTCGAAGGCACCAACGCCTGCATCCGCCGCGGTGGCGAACTCGGCCGCGGCAAGGACGTGATGCTGGTGAAGGTCTCCAAGCCCGACCAAGACTTCCGCTTCGACGTCCCGGTCGTCGGCCCGCAAACCATCGAGACCTGCCTCGGCGCCGGGGTGAAGGCGATCGCGGTCGAGGCCGGCAAGACGCTCCTGCTAGAGCGCGAGACCGTGTTTCGCCTCTGCCACGAGCACGGCATCAGCATCCAGGCGATCGAGGAGTAAGGCCGCAGGCCCCACCGGGACCGCGGACTTCAGTCCGCAGAACGGTCCCCACGCACCCGTCGCCCGTTCCAGCCCGCATCGCCATTCGTAGCCCTACCCTCGCTTCTGCGGGCCGGCGGCTCCGCGCACCCGGTGAACGGCCCCTTGCGAATCCCGCCTTGCCGCCCGCCCGCGGCCCTGATTCCATCCGCGCCCCAACCCGCACCAGACATGGCCAACAAGGACCACACCGACCCCGCCCGCATGGAGAAAATCGTCTCCCTGTGCAAACGCCGCGGCTTCATCTTCCAAGCCGGCGAACTCTACGGCGGGCTCAACGGCTGCTGGGACTACGGCCCGCTCGGCGCCGAGCTGAAGCGCAACCTGAAGGACTACTGGTGGCGCAAGACCGTCCAGGAACGCGACGACGTGCTCGGCATGGACGGCGCGATCCTGACGATGGAGCAGGTCCTCGTTTCCTCCGGCCACGTCGGCGGCTTCAGCGACCCGATGTGCGACTGCCTCCTTTCCAAGGCCCGCCTCCGCGCCGACCAGATCCCCGCCCAGGACGGCACCGCGGTCTATTTCTCCGGCGCGAAGCACGAGGCCAGCGGCTGGTCGTCCGACAAGCCCTTCGCCGTGCTCGTGGCCCCGGGCAAGGACCCGATCGAGTCCCACAAAACGGCGCGGAAATTCTACGCCGACCACATGCCGGACAAGAAGATCTCCCCGAAGGAGCTCGAACTGACCGAAGACCGCCGCGAGGAAGTCACCGGCAGCACCTCCTTCAATCCGGAAAACGGCGGCCTGCTCACCGAGCCGCGCCAGTTCAACCTGATGCTCCAGACGAACTTCGGCGCGACCGGCGACCAGATCGCCTACCTCCGCCCGGAGACCGCGCAGTCGATCTTCGTGCAATACAAGAACGTCCTCGACTCCAACCGCATCAAGCTGCCCTTCGGCATCGCCCAGGTCGGCAAGTCCTTCCGAAACGAGATCAACCCGCGCAACTACACCTTCCGCAGCCGCGAGTTCGAGCAGATGGAGATCGAATACTTCTGCCGCCCGGAAGACGGCATGCGCCTGACCGACGAATGGCTGGAGGAGCGCCTCAAGTTCTACGGCGAGATCGGCATTCCGCGCGAGAAGCTGCACATCCTCGACGTCCCGGACGGCGAGCGCGCGTTCTACTCCAAGAAGACCTACGATATCGAATACGAGTTCCCCTTCGGCATCCAGGAGCTGGAAGGCGTCGCCTACCGCACCGACTACGACCTCGGCGTGCACCAGAAGGGCGCGGGCAAACCGCTCGAGTACTTCGACGAGGAGACCAAGGAGCGCTTCCTGCCGCATGTCGTCGAGCCGTCCGCCGGCTGCGACCGCACCATCCTCGCCCTGATCTGCGAGGCCTACGACGAGGAGAAGCTCACCGATGAAAAGGGCAAGGACGACTCCCGCGAGGTCCTGCGCTTCGTCCCGCGCATGGCCCCGGTCAAGGCCGGCATCTTCCCGCTGCTCAAGAAGAACGAGGAGCAGGTCCGCATCGCGAGGGAGATCCAGAAGAAGCTCCAGCCGTGGATGACCGTCTTCTACGACGACGGCGGCTCGGTCGGGAAACGCTACCGCCGCCAGGACGAATGCGGCACGCCCTTCTGCATCACCGTCGACTTCGACACCCTCGGCGAGAACGATCCCGCCAACAAGGGCACCGTCACGATCCGCCACCGCGACTCGATGGAGCAGGAGCGCCTGCCGGTCGATGCCCTGCTGGCGTGGTTGCTCGACCGGGTGAGGTAGTCGGCAATCGCGGCGTTGTCTTTTGTCAGGGCGCGATCCAAACGGGTCGCGCCCTTTCCTTTCCGTCTCAATGCGCTTCGGGCACCGGCAGGTCGATGACCCGCTCGGCTTCCCAGCGGGTGATCCTGCCGTCCTTGTTGACGTCGTAATGCTTCATCATGGCGTCGAGTTCCGCCGGTTCGATCTGCACGACCGAGGCTTCCTTGATGCCGAGTTCGATCTCCTTGCGGGTCAGGCTACCGTCGCCGTTGTAGTCGAATCGGTCGAACTTCTCCAGCAACCCCATCATCTTGCGGCCGTGGGCGGCTTCGCCGTGGGAGTCATGATGGGCACACGCGGCGAACAGGATCGGCAAAGGAAGCAGGGATTTCATCTGCAGCGGATCATCGTGAAAGGCTTCCCCGCGACAAGCCGGAAAGCGGGTTGACCGGAGGCTTGCCCGGCGCGGATGCTCCCGCCGTGCGCATTCGCATCCTCGTCGCCGGAAAGCCCGCCCTCGCCTATGCGAAGAGCGGCGTGGAGGAGTATCTGAAGCGCCTGGGCCGCTACGGCAGTTACGAGCTGGAGTTTCTCAAGGCCGGAGACTCCGAAAGCGTCTCCGCCGCCCTGCTGGAGCGCTCCGCCGGCAGCTTCCGCATCGCGATGGACGAGCGCGGCGAGGCGCTGGTCACCCAGGCCTGGGCGGACAAGTTCGCCGCCCTCGAGATGCGCGGCGACATCAAGGCGGTGAGTTTCCTCATCGGGGCCTCGGACGGCCACACGCCGGAACTCCGCGCCGCCTGCGACGCGGTCTGGTCGCTATCGAAGCTGACCCTCCAGCACGAGCTCGCGCTGGTCGTGCTGCTGGAGCAACTCTACCGGGTGGCCACCCTGCGGAAGGGCGAGCCGTATCACCGGTAAGCCCGGAAAATGTAGCGGCGTGTCTGCCTTTCCTTCGTAGCCTTGGCGGGGAAGGATGACCGCCGCAGTTTGCCAAGAAGCAAACCCAAGGTGCCTCCGCAGGATGGGTTGAAACCGTCCCTTCCCTTGCTTCGGCTACAGTCAGCGGCGGTCTTAGACGCGCCGCTACAATCGATCACCGACGCGGCTGCTGCGGCAAGGCTCCGAAAGCACCGCCACCCTGGCCGGGCACCGGCGTGTTCCAGGGAAGCTGCCTGGAGGCCGAAGCCGGACCGGCCGGCTTGCGGACTTCTTCCTCCTTCGTCGCACAGGAGGGAAGGAAGGCGGCGAGAACGACAGCGGCAAGGATGGTGCGCATGGGCGGTAACATAAAAAAGCCTCCGCGGCTTGCAAGCTCGCGGAGGCGGGGAAATGAAGGAATCGCGATCAGTTGGTCGCCGGATTGGCAAGGATCACGCGGTCGCCGGGCTGGATGCGGGCACCCGGGGCGAGGGTTTCGGGATCGATTTCGGCAATCGTCTGCGAACGCTCGATCGAGGAGGGCTTGACCTCGGCAATCAGGCGGCCGTCGCGCTTGACGAGGAGCTTGGTCTGCGGGGTGAAGCCGGTGCTGCTGCCGGCGCCGATGACCACGAAGCCCCAGTCGTCGTTGACCGCGGACACCACCGATTCCATCGCGTTGGCGCGGATGCGGGCGTCGCGGGAGGCCGAGCGGTCGGCAAGGCGGGCGATCTCGGCCTGGTTGGTTTCGACAGCCTTCTTCCCGCCTTCAACCAAGGTCTCAAGTTCGCCGAGCTTCTTGGTTTTGGCGACCTTGTCATCCTCCATCGCCTTGATCGTCTCCGGAAGGTTCTCAAGGGTCACCTGTTCGCCCGCTTCCTTGAGGAGTTCCTCAAGCTGAGCCCGGGTGGTCTCAAGCTGGGCAAACTTGGCCTTCTGCTCCTCGAGCACACCTTCCAACTCGCCCAAGTCGCGGCGGAGGGTCTTTTCCTTGGCCACCAGGTTCTCGATCGAGGCCTCGGCGTCGGCCTTGTCCTTGTCGGCGGCCTCAAGCTTGACCTTCTCCTCGTCGAGGGCGATCTGCTGCTTGTCGGCATTGCCCGAGACCACCTTGTTGGTGGCAATCGCCTTCTCCTTCTCGGATTTCTCCTTCTCGAACTTGGTCAGGTTCTCGTAGGAGAAGTAGGCGGCAGCTCCGGTGACCAGGAGAGCGAGGACGTAAAAAATGGCTTTCATGCGGGTTTGGAAATGAGTTCTGGCGTTCCGGGAACTTCAGTTACTTGGCGGCGGAGGGCACCACGCGGTCGCCCACCATCAGGACGGTGTCGGCGGCCAGGGAATCGGGAACGATCGCGGCGGCGCAGCGGCTGGCCTCGACCGAGCTGACGCGGAGCTTCGCGACCACGGCGCCATCGCGGACGACATCGAGCGAGGAACCGGACACCACACCGGCGGTGTTGCCGATCGGCAGGGTGACGAAACCGTAGGCGGGGAAGATCGAGCTGATCCGGGTCGACTCGAAGAAAGAGCGCTGGTTGGAGTAATTGCTCTCCTTGGTGCGATAGGCACCGATCACCCCTTCGGTGCGGGTCTTCTCGGCGTTCAGGTCGGCCAAGGTGGCTTCGTTCGATGCGATTTCGGTGGTGAGACGCTCCACTTCAGCGCCGAGGCGCTTCACCTTGCCCACCAGCTCCTCGATGTTGCCGGACTCCTTCAGCTTGTCCTCGATATCGGCGATCTTGGCGGCATTGGAGTCGGTCTCGGCCTTCTTGGAGGCGATGTCGTCCTCGATCGCCTTGTTCTTCTTCTGCTGGGCGGCCTCGGTCTCGCGCAGGCCGACGGTGGCTTCCTCGGTGGCCTTCCGGTCATCCTCGGTCACTTTGAAATCGTCCTGCAGCGACTTGAGGCGAGCCTCGGATTTGGCAAGGCGCGCCTGTTCGCCCTGCCGGGACTTGATTTCATCCGCGTAGGCATCCTTGTTTTTCATCGCAAGGAAGGCGGCGGCGGCGAGGGCGAGGGCGCTTAGGATCGCGAAAACGTTGGCCATGGGGTTTGAAGGTGACGGTTGGGTCTTGTTCTAGGGCGCAAGCTAGGGAGGCTGACTCCGCCCCGGCAACATCAAATTTCGCGATTGTGTGTCGTGGATTTACAAAGGATGGACAGGGCATCAACCGCCCGCCGATGAATTCCGTCCTCCGCGTCTTTTCCTACCTCCGCCGCTACCCCGGGCTGGCCGCCGCCCAGTTCTTCTGCGCGACCCTGATGGCGGTTTCCGTGATCTTTTTCCCCTCGGTGGTGCGTTTCGTCCTCAACGACATCCTGCCGAACCCCGCCCGCCATGCGGAACTGACCGCCTGGGTCCTGATCGGCCTGGCAAGCTTCTTCCTCAAGGACGGCCTCAATTGCGCCCGGATCTTCGTCAACAACCACTTCGAGCAGAACGTCATTTTCGACATCCGCTCCGATCTCTACCGCAAGATCCAGCGCCTGCCGCTGAACTGGTTCGACTCCCGCCGGACCGGCGACATCATGACCCGGGTGGTCGAAGACGTGACCTCGATGGAGCGGGTGCTGATCGACGGCATCGAACTCGGGCTGGTCGCCCTGATCCAGTTGCTGGCGGTCGGGATCGTGATGTATGTCACCGACTGGGAGGTCTCGCTCTGGGCCACCCTGCCGATCCCGATCCTGCTCGCGGGAGCTTGGATCTACTCGAAGGACGCCCGCCACCGCCACAAGGAGGAGCGCAACGCCACCTCCGCCCTGAATTCCCTGCTCCACGACAACATCGCCGGCATCCGCCAGATCAAATCCTATTCGGCCGAATCCGAGGAGCATGCGAATTTCAACCGCCTGTCCGCCAAGGTCCGCACGGCCACCCTCTACCTGATGAAATGGTGGGCGATCTACAATCCGAGCATGTCCTTCGCCAGCATGCTCGGCTACGTGCTGGTCCTCGGCCTCGGCGGCAGCGCGGTGATCGAAGGGCGGATGGAAATCGGCGACCTGGTCTTCTTCTTCCTGCTGCTGAATCTTTTCTACGAGCCGGTCTCGAAGCTCCGCCAGCTCAACCAGATGATCTACTCGTCCCGCGCCGCCGGTGACCGGGTGTTCGAGATCCTGGACTCCGACGACGAGCCGAACGCGGCCGACGGCGACAAGCTGCCGGCCGAAATCCGTGCCCACGTCCGCTTTGAAAACGTGTCCTTTTCCTACGGCGGCCAGCCGACCCTCCACGAGGTCCACCTCGACGCCCCGCCGGGCAAAACCATCGCACTGGTGGGCTCGACCGGCGCCGGCAAGTCGACCGTGCTGTCCCTCCTCAACCGCTTCTACGAAGCGGATTCCGGCCGCATCACGATCGACGGCACCGACATTTCCACCCTCGCCAAGACCTCCCTGCGGGAAAAGCTCGGCTACGTCACCCAGGAGCCCTTCCTCTTCAACGGCACGGTCCGCGAGAACCTGGCGCTGGCCCGGCGCAACGCCACCGACTCCGACATGTGGCAAGCGCTCGATGCCGCCCACGCCGCGGGTTTCGTCCGGGGACTGCCGCAGCAGCTCGACACCAACGTCGGCGAGCGCGGTGTGAAGCTGTCCGGCGGGGAAAAGCAGCGACTTTCGATCGCCCGCGCCCTCTTGAAAAACGCGCCGATCCTGCTGCTCGACGAGGCCACCGCCTCGGTCGACAGCGAGACCGAGCGGCAGATCCAGGACGCCCTCGACCGCCTGATGGAAAACCGCACCGCCTTCGTGATCGCCCACCGCCTTTCGACCATCCGCAACGCCAGCAAGATCTATGTGCTGGAGAAAGGGCGGGTGATCGAGGAAGGCACCCATGAGGAACTTTTCGCCCGCGACGGCAAATACGCCGACCTCTGCCGGAAGTCGTTCCTGAATCAAGAGGTCACGGCATGAAGACCCGGCAACGGAAGAATTCGCTTCACAAACCCGTCACCCGGCCTCGTTTTAGCAGGGTGAAAACGCTCCTTCGTTCGATTGTCGCGACCACCCTCGTCGCCCCCGCCGCCTTCGCCCAGAAAGCCGGTGACGCCGTCACCCCCGACGCCCTCGCCAAGGCCGAGTGGATCACCGGCACCGCCCCCGCCGCCTGGGAGCCCGGGAAACTCTACATCCTCGAGTGCTGGGCCACCTGGTGCGGCCCCTGCATCGCCGCCATCCCGCACGTCGACGAGCTTTACGACAAGTATCAGGAAAAGGGCCTCCGGGTGATCGGCATGAATGTCTGGGAAGACGGCAAGGACAAGGTCGCCGGCTTCGTCAAAACCAAGGGCGACGGGATGTCCTACCCGGTCGCCTACGTCGGCAAGGGCGGGGATTTCGAGAACACTTGGCTCAAGCCCGCCGGCATCCGCGGCATCCCGCACGCTTTCGTGGTCAAGGACGGCAAGGTCCTGCTGACCACCCACCCGATGCAGCTCACCGAGCCGGTCATCGAAGGCCTGCTGGCCGGCGGCGACGCGGAAACCAAGGCGCTGGCAGGCATCAAGGAGGCCCAGCAAAAGCAGGAAACCGTCGGCAAGAACATGCAGATCTTCCGCCAGGCCGCGGCGAAGAAAGAGATCGCCGGGATGGAGCAGTGCATCGGCATCCTGAAACAGATCGATCCCGAAAGCCGCTACCTCGGCATGATGGAATTCGAGGTCCTGCTTGCGAAGAAGGACTGGACCGGCGCAGAAACCGCAATGACCAAGATGGAGGGCGACCCGATGCTCCAGTCCCTGGTCAGCAGCACCGCGCGCGAACTGGCCAGGAATCCCGAAGCCCCGGCCGGCTTCCGCAAATCGGTCGCGACCCGCCTTGCCGCCGATATCGAAAAGCGGCCGCACCCGAGCTTCCTGCACATCCTCGCCAAGCTCCAATGGTCGCTGGGGGAGAAAGAGGAAGCCGTCGCCACCGCCACCCGCGCCGCCGACCTGGCAAAATCCCCGGATTCGGCGAAAACCGGCTTCCCCGCCGCACCCTTCGAGCGCTTCGCCGAGGCCCTGAAAAAAGGCGAGATGCCCACCGACGAGCAGTTCACCGGCTGGGTCCGCGAGGCCATGCCCGCCCGCCCGGCCGCGAAGATCCAGCCGGCAAAGCCCTGACACCGGGGCACCGGCTCAGCGCTCCGGCACCGCGGACTTCCGCAGTTCCTCGAACTGCTTGGTGAAATCGCCGATCACCCCGGACTCCTTGATCTCGCCAAAGGCCCCGGCCATGGCTCCCGCCATGAGCGCCAGGCTGCCGAGGATCGCGCCCCAGTAGAGGAAGGCGACCAGCGTGCCCGCGCCATCGAGCTTCCGGCGCACGGCATAGCCCGCCGGACACGCCAGGCAACGGTAGCCCAGCCAGAGGTTGAGCAGCGGAACCGCAAAGCCCGGCAGCCACCAGCCCGTCATTCCCACGTTGGTCAGGCGCTTGACCGTGCTCGCCAGCGCGAGGAAACCGGCCAGCGGCCAGACCACCCAGGGCAGGTAGCCGACATAAGCCTCCGGCACGTGCGGCTTCATCAGCGGCACCGCGAACTGCCAGCCGATGACCATCAGCAAGGGCACCACGCTGCTGCCCATCACGAAACCCATCCGCCCCGTCCCGGGGAAATGCGCCTTGGGGATCGGCGTGGCCGTGAAATCCCCGGTCTGCGCCAGCGAGTGGGACCCTTCGGGCAAGCCGTCGTCGCGGCGCACCGACCGCCGTTCGAACAATCCCGCCACCTCGCCCGCCGGCTCCCAGTCGTTCAGGCTGGTGCTCCAGACCAGGTCGTTGCGCGGGTCCAGTCCACCGCGCTGGGCGAGTTCGAGAAGGTAGTCGAATCCCACCGGACCGTAGCGCTCGCCGCCGGAGGAGAAGAACCACTGCTGTTGCTGCTGGGCGATCATGGCGATTCAAATATCCAAAAAATCCGGTTTGGTCAAACATCAACCTCGGACCGAATCGCCGGATGTCCGGGAAATTTCAAAAATTCAACCTCCCCCCGGCCCCGGCAAAAGAGCCACTTTTCCCTTGCCAAGTCGGGTCGGCCCCCTAGTTTCGCCGCCCCATGCCACGTGTCTCAGGAAAAGCAAAGACCCGAAAGGCTGTTGCAAAGCGTTTCAAGGTGACGGGAACCGGCAAGGTTCTCCGCCGGAAACAGGGCGCACGGCACTTGCTCCAGTGCAAGAACCGCAAGCGCAAACGGAATCTCACCCATTCCGCCCTCGTTTCCGACGCCGACATCAAGAACGTGAAGGAGAACCTCCCCTTCCACTAACGCAGAAGCAACAAACCGCGCCCCCGTCCGCGCCTCGGACGGCCTCCATCGCAGCCTGACCCGCAAGGGTACCAACGGACAAGCGAGACTGCGGGAGGTAAGAACAACCAACGGCCTGTCCGACCCGAAACGATACCATGCCACGCGCCACCAACAGCCCGGCCTCCCGTGCCCGCCGCAAGCGCGTCCTTCATCGTGCGAAAGGCTTCCGCGGATTCCGCTCGAAGCTTTTCCGCTACGCCAAGGACGCCGTGCGGAAGGCGATGACCTACGAATACCGCGACCGCAAGAAGCGCAAGGGCCAGTTCCGCCGCTTGTGGATCCAGCGCATCAGCGCCGGCGTCCGCAACGAGGGCCTGACCTACTCCCGCTTCATCGAGGGCCTCAACGCCGCCGGCATCGAAGCCGACCGCAAGATCCTCGCCGACCTCGCGGTCACCGACGCCGCCGCGTTCTCCGCGATCGTCGCCCAGGCCAAGGCCGCCCTCGACAAGAAGGCCGCCGCTGCCGCCTGAAGAAAAGCATCCGCTTCCCAAAACGCCGCCCGGCCCCGTGCCGCGCGGCGTTTTTCTTTTCCGGTCCGGAGCATCGCCCCGCCCATCGATAAGGAGTGTGGACCTGTGGTCCACAATTGCGTCGACACTCCTTTTGCGGCCACCGCCAGGATCAAGGCTTCGGCAGGATCTCCTCCAGCTTTCCCCTCATCACCCGGACCGTATCCCTCTGCTCCCCCGCCGCGTTGACCGACTCCGCCGGATCCTTCCGGTGATCGTAGAGCTCCACCTTCGCCGCCTCCTTCCGCGAAACGATCAAGCGGTGCGCGTCCGTGCGCAGCGTCGCATGCCCTTGCCAGACTCCCGCCGCCATTCCGTCCGATGCCGCCGACGGGTCTTCCACTTGCGGCAACAGCGAGCGCCCGTCGACTTCCTTGGAAAGCGGCAAACCGGCCAAGCTGGCCAGGGTCGGATAGATGTCGACCGTCTCGGCGATGGCATCCGCCGCCTCGCCCGGCTTCCTCTGCCCGGGCACCCGGATGATCAGCGGGGAATGAAGCGCTTCCTCGAACAGGCAATGCTTGCCCCAGATCGCGTGCTCGCCGAGCAGGAAGCCGTGGTCGCCCCAAAGCACCACGATCGTGTTCTTCGCCGCCGGGGAGGCATCGAGCGCGGCCAGCAGCTTGCCGATCTGGGCGTCGGAATAACGGACACAAGCCAGGTAGGCCCTGCGATAGGCCTCCGCCGCGCTCGCCTCGCGGAAGGGATCCCCCTCGTTCGCCCGGTACTGGCGGAACTCGCCGCTGGCATGCCAGGTCGTCGGGAAATCCGGCTTTACCGCGGTGACGGGAACCGGCGCGGTGATCGCGGAAGTCGCCTCGAAGTAGCTCGCCGGCGCGGCGAAGGGCAGGTGCGGCTTGATGAAACCGGCCGCGAGGAAAAACGGCCTTCCGCTCCCTGCCAGCGCGTTCAACTGCTTCACCGCCTCGTCCGCGATCCATCCGTCGGGGAACACCCGGTCGTCGCCCGCCGCCGACTGGCTGACCGGCTTCTTTAGCGGATCCTTGCCCGCCTGCTGCCGGGTCAGGCCGTTCGCATAACCGTGCATCGCCCCTTCCGGCGTCTTCCACGGGCCGCTCGGCATCAAGGCCTCGTCCCACGCGCCGGGCAGCTCTTCCGGACCCCCGGCCCAGCCCTTCCCGCCCCGGCCGCCGGGATAGTGGGTGATCTTCCCCACCGACACCGTCCGGTAGCCGTTCTGCCGGAACAAGGCGGGCAATGCCGGCAGCGGCTGCTTGGCCGCCGTCTTCAGGATCGCGTCGTTGCCGGCATCCGCCGGGAAGTGCCCGGGATAGCGACCGAACATCAAGGCGCAGCGCGAGGCCCCGCAGGTCGGAACCTGCACGTAGTGTCGGGAAAAGCGCCGGCCCTCCTTCGCCAGCCGGTCGATGTTCGGCGAGACCGCCAGCTTCGGGTCATAACAGCCGAGCCACGGCCGCAGGTCGTCCACCGCGATGAACAACACGTTCGGCCGCTCCGCCCCGTGACCCGAGGTCACCAGCAGCAAGCCCAGCCCGACCCATCCCCCGATCTTCATGCCATCACCCCAATCGGCACCGACTCCGATGGCAAGCCCCAAGCCCTCAATCCGGGAACACGATCGCCCTCGATCCGTCGATGATCGTGCGGTCGTGGACGTGGTAGCGGATCCCCTTCGCCAGCGCGATCCGCTCGCAGCTCCGGCCGAGCCGGGCGAGATCTTGCGGGGCGTGGAAATGCTGCACGCGCTCGACTTCCTGCTCGATGATCGGCCCGGCATCGAGGTCCGCGGTGACGTAGTGGCAGGTCGCCCCGATCAGCTTCACCCCGCGCTCGTAGGCCTGCTTGTAGGGATTCGCGCCGATGAATGCCGGCAAAAAGCTGTGGTGGATGTTGATCAACCGTCCGGCGAAGTCGCGGCAGAAGTCGTCCGGGATGATCTGCATGAAGCGCGCCAGCACCGCCAGCTCGACCTTCTCCTCCGCCAGGATGCCGCGGATCTTCTGGAAGCCCTCCTCCTTCTTCCCGCCGTCCATGTCGATCAGGTGAAAAGGAATCCCCGCACGCTCGGCGATCCCGCGGCAGGTGTCGCGGTTGCCGATGATGCTGGTGATCTCCACCGGCATCTCGCCGATCTCCGCCCGCCACAGGATCTCGTTCAGGCAGTGGTCGGTCTTGGTGACCAGCACCGCGGTCCGCATCTTGTACGGCAGCCGCCGGAAGTGCCAGTTGGCCTTCATCGAGCGCCCCAGCGTGCCGAAGCCCTCGATGAAATCCTCGGGATCGACGTCCAGCTCGCCCGTCTCGATCTCCAGCCGCGCGAAGAACTTCAGCGACAGCTTGTCGGTGAACTGCGCGAACTCGATCAGGTTCCCCCGGTGCCCGGCGACGTAGCTCGCGATCTTCGCGACGATCCCCGCCTGGTCGGGGCAACTGAGCTTGAGGATCAATCCGGAACGGGCCATGCGCGGCGGATTCAGACGGTCCGGCGGGCGCTTGGCAAGGCGCGAGCCGTTCCCGGTTCAAGGGAGCTCCGGCTTCAGCCGGCATCGATCTGCACGTCAGGAAAGCCTCGTCCCCCCGGCTCGCCGGCCGAAGCCAGCGCTCCCAAAGCCTTCCTATCCCCCGAAATTTCCCCCGACCGCCCCGGACAAGCCTTTGACTCCCCTCCCCCCGTCGGCTAATCCCTGCGCCCCGCTTTTCCCATGAAGGACCAGATCGAAGCCATCCAAGCCGACGCATTGGCCTGCATCGCCGTCGCCGCCGACATCCGCGCGCTGGAGGATGCCCGCGTCGCCGTACTCGGCAAAAAGGGCACGCTCACCGAGGTCTCCGCCGGCATGCGCGACGTGCCGAAGGAGGACAAAGCCGCCGTCGGCGCCCTGCTCAACACCGCCCGCAACGCGATCACCGCCGCCCTTGAGGAAAAGCAGCTCGTCCTGCAGGACGCGGCCGACCGCCAGGCGCTCGAAGGCATCGATCTCACCCTCCCCGCCCGCGCCCTCCCCCACGGCTCGCTCCACCCGCTCACCCTGCTCCGCCATCAAGCGATCGCCATCCTCCGCCGCATGGGCTTCGCCCTCGCCGAAGGCCCGGAGATCGAGGACGAGTTCCATTGCTTCGACGCCCTCAACACCCCGCAGGACCACCCGGCGCGCAACGAGAAGGACACCTTCTACTTCGACTCCGGCAAGCTGCTGCGCACCCACACCTCCTCGGTCCAGGTCCGCACCATGGAAAGCCAGGTGCCTCCCGTTCGAATCATCGCCCCCGGCTCGGCCTACCGCCGGGACGAGATCGACGCGACCCACCTTTCGGTCTTCAACCAACTCGAAGGCCTCTACATCGACACCGACGTCTCGCTCGGCGACCTCAAGGGTACGCTCGAATACTTCTTCCAGGAAATGTTCGGCTCCGGCACCGAGGTCCGCTTCCGCCCGCACTTCTTCCCCTTCACCGAGCCCAGCTTCGAGATCGACGTGAAGCTCCACGCCAAGGGCCAGGCCCCGCGTTGGATCGAAGTCGCCGGCTGCGGCATGGTCGATCCCGCCGTGTTCGCGCAAGTCAACGCCTCCCGCAAGGACGGTGCCTACGACCCGGACAAGGTCACCGGCTTCGCCTTCGGCATGGGCCTCGACCGCCTCGCCATGATCCGCTGGGGCATCAAGGACATCCGCCTCCTGATCGAGAACGACGCCCGCTTCCTCAAACAGTTCGCTTGAGGAAGAAAGTTGCACCGCCAAGACGCCAAGTTCGCCAAGTTTCCTGAATCCTTCTTCAACCCTGCCTTCCTTGGCGCACTTGGCGTCTTGGCGGTGCAACATTCTCCCGACCGACCATGAACGTCTCTCTTAACTGGCTCGCCACCCATGTCGATCTCAAGGGCAAGACCCCTGAAGAGCTGGACCGCTTGCTCACCTTCGCCGGTGTCGAAGTCGAAGGCATCGAGGTGAAGGGCATCGCCTCCGACAAGATCGTCGTCGCGCAGATCATGGAGGCCGTCCAGCACCCGGACGCCGACAAATTGAAGGTCACCCAGGTCGATGCCGGCGAAGGCCAGCTCCGCCAGATCGTCTGCGGCGCGAAGAACTACCAGGTCGGCGACAAGGTCCCCTGCTGTCTGCCCGGCGCGACCCTGCCCGGCGGCTTCACCATCGGCGAAACCAAGATGCGCGGCGTCGAGTCGAAAGGCATGCTCGCCGCCGCCTCCGAAATCGGCCTGGTCGATGCCGTCGACGGCCTGATGATCCTCCCGCCCGACTCGCCGATCGGCAAGCCGGTGAAGGAGCTCTTCGACAACGACGTGCTGCTCGAAGTCGAGGTCACCCCGAACCGTCCCGACCTGCTCAGCCACTACGGCATGGCCCGCGAGATGGCGACCCTTCTCGAAGTCCCGCTGGCCCCGCTCGACATCCCGGCGCGCGACGGCTTCACCACGGAAGGCGTCCGCAGCGAAGCCCCGGAAGCCTGCCCCTTCTACACCGCCGTCCGCATTTCCGGCGTCACCATCGGCGAGAGCCCGGCCTGGCTGAAGGAACGCCTCGAATCGATCGGCCTGCGCCCGATCAACAACGTCGTCGACGTCACCAACTTCGTGCTCCACGAGATCGGCCAACCGCTGCACGCCTTCGACGCCGCGAAAGTCAGCGGCGCGCTGGTGATCCGCAGCGCGCAGGACAATGAGGCCTTCATCGCCCTCGACGGCGAGACCTACGGGCTGCTGCCGGAAGACTGCGTGATCTCCGACGAAGCCGGCCACGCCCTCGCCCTCGGCGGCGTGATGGGCGGGGCGGACAGCGGCGTCACCGAAGCCACCACCGACATCCTACTGGAATCGGCGTACTTCACGCCGTCGCGCATCCGCCGCACCTCGCGCCGCACCGCGCTGTCGTCCGATTCCTCCTACCGCTTCGAGCGCGGGATCAATCCCGAAGGCGTCCTCGCCGGCTCCGCCCTCGCCATCAAGCTGATCCTCGAAACCGCCGGCGGCACCGCCGAAGCCGTGACCATGATGGCCGGCGGCATCCCGTCGCTCACCGGGGCGGTCGCCCTCGACCTCGCCAAGCTCGACCAGCTCACCGGCGGCAGCATTTCCTACGACGAAGCCGCGACCATCCTCACCCGCCTCGGCCTGGCCAGCAACGCCGACAACACCTGGACCGTCCCCGCCTTCCGCGCCGACCTCCAGCGCCACATCGACCTTGTCGAGGAGATCGTCCGCGTGAAAGGCCTCGACGCCATCCCGTCGCGGCTCCGCGGCACCTTCGTCCCGTCGAGCCCGGTCGACGCCGCCTACGACGCCGACATGCGGATCCGCGAGCGCCTCGCCGGCCTCGGCTTCCACGAGTGCCAGACGATCAAGCTGATCGCCGACACCCAGCTCGCCGACGCCCTGCCGCTCAAGCCGCTGCTGCCCGGCGACAGCATCCGCGTCAGCCTGCCGCTCAGCGAGGACCACGCCGTGATGCGCCCGAGCCTGATCCCCGGCCTCGTCGCCTCCGCCGCCCGCAACGTCCGCCAGGGCGCGAAAGCCCTGCGCCTCTTCGAACTCGGCCGCGTCTTCCGCAACGCCGGCGGCGGCAAGGCGAAAGACCTCGAGTCCGACTCGCTCGGCATCCTGCTCTCCGGCGACGCCCTGCCCGCCGGCTGGGCCCGCCCTGACGCCACCGCCGATCTTTACGACCTGAAGGCCGTCATCGCCGCGCTGGTCCCGACCGCGTCCGTGCAGCTCGTCCCGCGCGCCCGCGACGGCTTCGCCCTCGCCGCCGACATCCAGGCCGACGGCCAGAACCTCGGCACCTTCGCGATGATCCTGCCATCCCGCCAGCGCGAGCTCGATGCCCCGCAGCCGATCTTCGTCGCCGAGCTCGACCTCTCGAAGCTCCGCAAGTTCGCCGCCGGCAGCGGGGCCATCGAGGAACTCCCGCAGTTCCCCGGCTCGTCCCGCGACATCGCCCTCGAAGCCCCCGCCTCGCTGGCGAATGCCGAGATCGAACGCGTGCTGGCCAAGGTCAAGGAACCCCTGCTCACCGGCTTCGAATGCTTCGACGTCTTCCGCGACCCCAGCGGCCAGAAGCTCGCCGCCGACCGCAAGTCGATCGCCTACCGCCTGCACTACCGCGCTCCGGACAAGACGCTCAAGACCGACGAGATCGACACCGCCCACAAGGCCGTCGTCGCGGCCCTGACGAGCGGCCTGCCGGTCGCTCAACGCTAAGGACCGCCACCGGAACGCCCCACGCCAGCCCTTCTGGCGCGGGAAGGCGCCGGACATCAAATACCCGGAGTAGCGAAGAACGCAGCGCTACTTCGCTCCTCAGCGGACCAGCACCCGGAGGAAGCGGCGTGGCGAACTCGTGATGTTGAGCACATCCCGGACTTCCACGGTTTTCACCCCGGGTGTCGCGCTGTCACCGCCCACGTAGCCGGGGCCGGAGAAGGGCGCGCCGAGGGCGCTGGTGGCGATGGTCGTCCATCCGACGAGATCGTCGCCGGCCTGCACTTCCAGGGTCACGTCGTAGCGCGCCGGGTCACGGGAAAGGAACATCCGCAGGCGCTTGCCCTCGGGGTAGGTGGCCACCGTCGCGGAAGGCGCGGAGGAACTTGTGACGGGCGAAAGCACGAGACCGTATTCGAGCAGGTTGACCAAGCCGTCGCGGTCGAAGTCAGAACCGTCGGCTCCGTTCCCGCTATTGGCGACGCTGCCAAAGTGCGTCTGCCGCCACATTTCGAGGGGCGGCGGCAGCAGGGTGATCGTGAAGAATTTCGGGTAGCCGGTGTCCGTGCCGCCGAATTCGTTACCCCCGTTGTCGGTGGCGGATACGGTCACCTTGACCGTGCCGGTCGTGCTGCCCGGCGCGAAGGTCAGGGTGCCGTTGCTGGAAATCGCGGGCTGGATGGTGAAGAGGCCGGGGTTGTCGTTGGTCACGTTGAAACTCACCGCCTGGCCCGCATCGGCGAGCGGACCGGGGCTGATGTTGGTCGCGAACGACACCGTGGTGGAGAGGCCGGTATTCACCGCGACGGCGACGTTGTAAATCGGGCTGGTGTAGATCTGGCCGCTGGTCGCCACTGCTGCCAGCCGGTCACCATCGGCCGAGGAGGCGACGTAACGCCAGTTCCTGTAGTTGTCGGTCATCCGGGTCGTCCAGGTGGCACCGCTGTTGATCGAAGTCGAAATAAAGTGGAACTGCGCCACGGCGGTGAGCTTGCTGCCATCCGCCGATGAGGTGATGGATCTCCACCCGTAGAGGCCCATCCGGGTCGTCCAGATCAGGCCGCCGTTGTCCGAGGTGGCGATCGTTCCGTCATAGGCCACTGCCGCGAGCTTGTTGCCATCCGCGGAAGAGGCGATGGCGCGCCACTGCCCGTTGCTTGCACCGGGCGTCCAGTTGACCCCGCTGTCGGTCGAGGTGTAGATCTGACCTCCCTCCACCACCGCCGCGAGCTTGCTGCCGTCGGCGGAGGAGGCGATGGACTGCCAGCTCCGGAAGGCATCCGTCATCCGGGCGGTCCAATTGATGCCGCCGTCGATCGAGGTCATGATCCTGCCGCCAGGCCCCACGGCCGCGAGCTTGTTGCCATCGGCCGAAGAGGCGATGGAGATCCAGGATTGATCAAATCCCCGCTCGGTCCAGGTAACGCCGCCATCCGTCGAGGTGTAGACCTTGCCGGGAAACGCACCGGCCACCAGCTTGCTGCCATCCGCCGAGCTGGCGATCGAATGCCAGTTGCGGTTGGCGTCGGTCATCCGCGCGGTCCAGTCGATCCCGCCGTTCTCGGAAGTGTAGATATGTCCGCCATACACCACCGCCGCGAGCTTGAGGCCGTCCGCCGAAGAGGCGATGCATTCCCAGATCCGGTTGCTTTCCCGCGCCGTCCAGGAATCCCCTGCCGTGTGGGATGACGGCAGGTCGAAGCTCGGTGCCGCGTTCGGGGTCACGTAGGTGAAGAGCGAGTTCGCCGCGCTGGCGCCTCCCGCCGTGATCACGACCACGCTGACGTTGCTCGGCATCCATGCCTCCTTGGGCGGAGTGGTGGCGGTGATCGTGGTGTCATTGACGACGCTGAATGCTGTCGCAGACACCCCGCCGACAAGCACCCCGTACGCATTGGTGAAATCCGCACCGGTGATGGTGATGCTGGTGCCGCCGGACACGATGCCTCGCGATGGCGAAACGCCGGCGACGGTGGGAACCGGAATCACGAAGGTGTAGAGGGAATTCGGCGCGCTGCTGCCTGCCGGTGTGGTCACGATCACGCTGGCCACACCTGCCGAGGTGGCCGCCGTGGTGGCGGTGATGGTAGTGGCATCGACCACCGTGAATGCCGTCGCCGGCAATCCCCGGAAGGTCACGCCCGTAGCTCTGGTGAATCCGGCCCCCGTGATCGTGACGCTGGTGCCACCCGAGGTCGATCCACTGGCAGGTGAGACGCCCGTGACCGTCGGCTTGACGCTGATCGTGAAGCTTTGCGGCACGCTGGCATCCGATCCACCGAAGTCGGTGCCGCCGTCGTCCCGGGCGATGACCGTCACGGTCGCCACGCCGCCGGTGTTGTTAGGAGTGAAGGTCAAGGTGCCATTGCCGGCGATCGCGGGCTGGGTGGCGAAGATGCCGTTGTTGTCGTTGCTTACCTCGAGGCTCACCGTTTGCCCCGCCTCCGCCACCGGACCCGGACTGATGGCGGTGACGAAGTTTACCGTGGTGGAGGGGCCGGAGTTCGCCTCAACCGTCAGATTGTAGGGCGGGCTGGTGAAAATCCGCCCACCATAGGCCACCGCGGCCAGCTTGCGTCCGTCCGCGGAGGAGGTGATGGCATACCAACTGGGATTGTTCGCCCGCGGCGTCCAGTTCACCCCGCCGTCCGTCGTGAGGTGGATCATGCCGCCGCCTTCCATCGCCGCCAGTCTGCTGCCATCCGCCGAGGACGCGACGGAACGCCAATTCAGAGGCCCGTTCCGCTGCGTCCAACTGACCCCGCCGTCCGTCGAGGTATAGACGTATCCCTGCCCG
This sequence comes from Verrucomicrobiaceae bacterium, assembly GCA_027491155.1. Classification (GTDB taxonomy): domain Bacteria; phylum Verrucomicrobiota; class Verrucomicrobiia; order Verrucomicrobiales; family Akkermansiaceae; genus Haloferula. The sequence continues at coordinate 2,500 of JAIXWR010000045.1, read as the reverse complement.
TTGGTCGTGGCCACCAGCTTGTTGCCATCCGCCGAGGAGGCGATGGCGGACCAATCCCTGACCGATTGCCGGGGCGTCCAACTGATTCCGCTGTCGGTGGAGGTGTGGATCTGGCCGCCAAGCACCACGGCCGCCAGTTTGCTGCCATCCGCCGAGGAAGTGATGGCGAACCAATTCCGGCTACTCTCGCGGGCGGTCCAGCTGGCACCGCCGTCCGTGGACGTGTAGATCCGTCCTCCGCTCTCCGATGCCGCAAGCTTGCTGCCATCCGCCGAAGAGGCGATGGAGGTGAAACTGAAAGCGAAACCGGCAGCGACCGTCCGGGGCGTCCAACTGACCCCGCCATCCGTGGAAGTGTAAACCTCTCCGCTGCCCGCAACCGCCGCCAGCTTGCTGCCGTCTGCCGAGGAGGCGATGGAAAACCATGCGCGGCTGCTTTCCCGGGGCGTCCAACTGACTCCGCCGTCCGTGGAGGTGTGGATCTGGCCGCCGAACACCACCGCCGCCAGCTTGCTGCCATCCGCCGATGAGGCGATGTCTCGCCAGTTGCGACTGCTCTCCCGCGGGATCCACGAGGTCAACGCGTCAGGCAGAGAGAAATCGGGCGCAACATTCGGGGTGCCAAAGGTGAAAAGCGTGTTCGCCGCATTGCTGCCACCGGGCGTGGTCACCACCACGCCGGCCGGCCCGGCGGCACCTGCCGGAGTGGTCGCGGTGATCGTGCTGGCATTCACCACGGTCACGTTGGACGCCGCACTGCCGCCGATGGTAACCGCCGTCGCCCCGGTGAAATTCGTGCCGGTGATGGTCACGGCCGTGCCCCCCGCGGTGCTGCCGCTGGAAGGAGTGACCCCGGTGACGGTGGGCGCGGGTGCCACGTAGGTGAAGAGCGTGTTCGCCGCATTGCTTCCGCCGGGCGTCGCCACGACCACACTGGCCGGCCCGGCGCTTCGGGGCGGAGTGGTCGCGGTGATCGTGGTGGCATTCACCACGGTCACGTTGGACGCCATACTGCCGCCGATGGTGACCGCCGTCGCCCCGGTGAAATTCGTGCCCGTGATCGTCACGGCCGTGCCCCCCGCGGTGCTGCCGCTGGAAGGCGTAACCTCGGTGACGGTGGGCGCGGGTGCCACGTAGGTGAAAAGCGTGTTCGCCGCATTGCTGCCGCCGGGCGTCGCCACGACCACACTGGCCGGCCCGGCGGCACCTGCCGGGGTGGTCGCAGTGATCGTGGTGGCATTCACCACGGTCACGTTGGCCGCCACACTGCCGCCGATGGTCACGGCGGTGGCACCTGTGAAATTCGTGCCGGTGATCGTCACGTTCGTGCCGCCCAAGGTGCTGCCGCTGGAAGGACTAACTCCGGTGACCGTGGGTGCGGGAAACCCCGCCTTCCCCGCCGGTCCTGCCTGATAGACCGCCTGGACCTCGGCCGCGGAAAGGGCGCGGTTGTAGATCGAAAGCTCGTCGATCTTGCCATCGAGGGCAAAGATCCCGGTGGGATACGCGCCGACAAAAATGTCCGAATTGCGCGAGCCAAGCTGCAAGGCGACCGCCAGGGTCAGCACCTGGGTGCCGTTGATGTAGCCTCTGACGGTGCTGCCATCGTAGGTCGCGGCCACGTGCGTCCACACTCCCACGGGCGAACTCAGCGGCGGGGAATACCAGTCGAACAAGCCACTGGCGGTGTAACCGACGAACTGGAGGTTGAAATTGCCTCCCGAGTAGCTGATGCCCACCTGCCAGGCGTCGCCCGCACCGGTCGAACTGCGCTTGGTCACATTGACCGAGTTCTGGGCGTTGTTGAAAAAGATCCAGTACTCCACCGACAGCAGCGACGACTGGAGGCTGGCGGAATTGGGAATCCGGACCGAATTGGCTCCGTTGCCGGTGAAGCTGAACGCGCTCCCGACCTTTCCGGCCACGAAGGGCACGGTGCCGTTCACCACGCCGTGGTTCCCGTTGGCGGTCGCGTCCAGCGCGTTGCCGTCCGCCTTCAGCCAAGCGACCGGATCGTTGGGGATCTGCGCCGCAAGTGGCAGAACGAGCAGGGCGAACAGAACGAGGGCGAGATCCCGGATCGATTTCATGAGAGGGTAAGGAAGCGATCGGCGGGCAGCAGCAGACCGCCGGGAAAATCAAGAGCGCTAAATAATCAGCTTTTACGGAGCGTGTGAATACCCGGATCCCCCCCCACAATCAAGGTTCGAATCCGGCCGCCCGCGGCTCTACCAGCGTCCCGGAGTCGCCCGACCCGATCACCAAGCGTCCTTGCGCCCACCTCCCGGATCCTCCATCCTGCCCGACATGGATCTCCCTCCCCAGCCGCCACCCGACGTCCCCGCCCCGCCGCCGGGACCCGAGGCGATCCGGTCGCGGAGGATGTACAGTGATCGTATTAGCCTGACAGTTGGGACGTTCTGGCGCGGGTAGGATTATCAGGCTGCAGAGGGGTCGGCGAGCGGGTTTTGAGCCGGAGTGGTCCGGCCTTCGAGGAAGG
>JAIXWR010000027.1 GCA_027491155.1 Verrucomicrobiaceae bacterium | reverse complement strand
TCGGAAAGGCAGGAAGAGCGTGGTGCTCCCGCCTCATCCTTGGCGAAAGCGAAGAATGCCCTTCGTAGCCGCCCGCATCTCCAAGTCGTCCCCCTTTCTCCTTGGCGAAGAAGGGCGGGGCCGAAGCCTGGGACAGCCGCGACGAAACCCAACCGCGAATTCCTGCTTGGCACCAGCCCGGAGCCGGACAGGTTCCGCCGCATGAACGAGCCGGCTGCCACGACGCGCGAGGCCCCCTGGCGCGCCGGGCTGCGGGCGGCGCGGGCGAACGTCCTGCCCGGACTGGTGGTGCAGGGCGCGATGCTTTCCCTGCTGCTGCTCCACCATTTCCACGCCCCGTCGCGCGCGGCCTTGGAACGGCTGGCGGAAACCAAGGCGGCGTGGGGCATCGGCTACAGCGTGCTGGCGGCCGCGGTGGCCGGCGCGGTGGTGCCGGAACTGCTGCGCGTGGTCCTCGGCCAGCGCGGAAGGCTGCGGCCGGCGAACTTCAAGGAGCTGCTCTTCGGCATCCCGTTCTGGGGCGCCATGGGCTTCGTCGTGGACCTCTTCTACCGCGGCCAGGCCCGCTGGTTCGGCGACGAGCCGGTGGCCTCGGTGGTGATCCCGCAGGTGCTGGTGGACCAGTTCGTTTACAACCCGCTGTTTGCCGCTCCGGTGACGGTGTGGCTCTTCGATTGGAAGAACCGCGGCTACCGGATGACGCGCGATTTCTTCACCGCGCGCTACTACCGCGACCACGTGGTGCCCGCCCTGTTCGCGACCTGGGGCGTGTGGATTCCGGTGGTGACGGTGCTCTACCTGCTGCCGGAGCCGGTGCAGATCCCGCTGTTCTCGCTCGCACTCTCGCTGTGGGCCATCCTCTACGGCTGGATGAGCGAGGATCAGGCGCGCCGCGCCGCGGCCTGAGGGGCCGGAAAAAACCTTGGCATCCGCGTGCCGCGGCGTTCGGGTGACGGCATGACGCTTCATGAACGCCCGCTGGTCGGAGCCATCGAGGCCGGCGGCACCAAGTTCGTCTGCGCCGTCGGCCGCGGCCCCGGCGAAGGCATCCTCGCCCGCACCCGCTTCGACACCGGCGACGATCCGGTCCGCCTGATGCGCGAAGTGGGAGCGTGGCTGTCCGATCGGCAAAACGAACACGGCCCGATCGCGGCGCTGGGCGTCGCATCGTTCGGACCGGTCGATCTGGACGAGGCATCCGCGACCTACGGCCGCGTGACCACCACGCCGAAGCCCGGCTGGCAGGGCGCGGACATTCTGGGCCCCTTGAAAGCGGCCTTTCCCGGGATCCCGGCGGGCTTCGACACCGACGTGAACGGCGCGGCGCTCGGCGAGGCGACCTGGGGCGCGGCGCGGGGGCTGGCGGACTTCGTTTACGTCACCGCCGGCACCGGCATCGGCGGCGGCGGCATGGCGGGAGGACGGCTCTTGCACGGGCTGGTGCACCCGGAAATGGGGCACATGGGCTTGCCGCGGATCGAGGGCGACGACTTCGCCGGCACCTGCCCCTATCACGGCCGCTGCTGGGAAGGACTGTGCTCGGGCCCCGCGATCGCGAAGCGGGCCGGCATGCCCGCCGAATCGCTGCCGCCGGATCATCCCGCGTGGGACTTCACGATCCACTCGATGGCCCACGCCTTCTTCAACCTCGCCTGCGTGCTTTCGCCGCGACGCATCATCCTCGGCGGCAGCGTTAGAAAGGCCGGACAGCTCGGTGAAGCGGCGTTCTTCGACAAGCTGCGCGCCGCGTTCCGGAACACCGCCGCGGGCTACATCGCTTCGCCCGCCCTGGACGATGACGGCATCCGGGAGTTCATCGTGCCGCCGTCCCTCGGCGACGATGCCGGGGTCTGCGGTGCCATCGCGCTGGCCCATGCCGCCTGGGAAGTACGGGTTTCAGGGAACGACCCGGCTTGACCGGCCGGCCTCAGCGGTCGCGCAGGCCTAACAGCTTCTCGCCGGCCGCGCGCAGGATGCCCTCGCTCTTCGCGAAGTGAAAGCGGATGAGATGGTTCACCGGCTCGCGGAAGAAACTGGAGCCCGCCACGCCGGCGACGCCGATCTCCTTGATCAGCCATTCGGAGGCCTCGCTGTCGGTGGCGAAGCCAAACGAGGAGATGTCGAGCATGACGTAGTAGGCGCCCTGCGGTTCGGTGAAGGGCAGGCCGAGCTCGCGCAGGTAGCCGAGGAAGACGTCGCGCTTCGCGGTGTAGAGCGAAGTCAGGCCGGCATAGTAGCTGTCGGGCAGTTCCAGCCCCGCGACGGCCGCTTCCTGCAGCGGCGCGGCGGCACCGACGGTGAGGAAATCGTGGACCTTCCGGGCCTGCGCGATGACCTCCGGCGCGGCGTGGACGTAGCCGAGCCGCCAGCCGGTGATCGAGTAGGTCTTCGACAGCGAGTTGCAGGTGATGACCCGCGACGCGGCACCGGGCAGGGCGCAGGCGTAGACGTGTTCGTGCGGCTCGAAGACGATGTGCTCATACGGCTCGTCCATGATCACGAAGGCATCGTGCTCCTCCGCGAGCTGAAGAATGTAAAGCAGCTCGTCGCGGGTGAAGACCTTGCCGGTGGGATTGGACGGATTGCAGACGACGATCGCCTTCGGCTTCTGCTCGAAGGCCTTCGCCAGTTCCTCGCGGTCGAAGCCGAAGTCCGGCGGCCGCAGCGCGACGTAGATCGGCTCGGCGCCGGAGAGGATCGCGTCGGCGGCGTAGTTCTCGTAGAAGGGCGAGAAGACGATCACCTTGTCGCCCGGATTGCAGGCGGTCATCATCGCGACCATCATCGCCTCGGTGCTGCCGCAGGTGACGACCAGGTGCCGGTCGGGATCGACCTCCAGCCCGGTGAAGCGCGAGATCTTCTTCGCCAGCGCGTCGCGAAAGCGCGGCGCGCCCCAGGTCACGGCATACTGGTGATGCGGCCCGCGGGTCGCGCGCTCGAGGGCGGCGAGCAGTTCTTCCGGCGGATCGAAGTCGGGGAAGCCCTGGGCGAGATTGATCGCGCCGTGTTCGTTGGCGAGGCGGGTGGTGCCGCGGATCACGGACTCGGTGAAGGCGGACAAGCGGGTGGCAGTGGCGGGCATGGGTTTCTCAGCGCGGAATCGAACGGAGGGAGCGCGCGGGGTCGAGCATGGAGTGTGGATTCGTCCTCACTCCGCCTCATCCAGCCTTCGCAGGGTCTCGTTCGCGATCCACCGGCCGTATTCGGTTTCAGAGCGCGGAACCAACACGTTGTGGCCGTTCTTCATCGCGTCGAAATCCGCGCGTGCGGTCCACTTTTTCTCTTCGCGGTGGATCGCGGGGATCGCGACCGCGGCGGCGGCCATCGCAGCGGCGACGAAGGGCCGCGCGGCGACCATCAGGGTGGCGCGGTGCAGCGCGCGATCAGGGGCGTGGCGGAAGCAGCCGATTGCGAGGACGGCCAGCCAGAGCACGGGAAAAGCAAGCATGGCGGCGACCAGAATCGCAGCCCAAGGTTCGGACAGATTCCAGGCTTCGTTGAGTTGTGAAATGACGGATGCCATGGGGATGAGCGCGAGAACCACGGCAAGGACCAGCCGTCCGGGATCGCCACCGATCCAGCCCAGCGCGAGCACCGCGCCGCGACGGCCCAGTCGCCAGCGGGCGGCTTGCAGGGTGCCGAGAACGATCGCCACCACCAGCGCCAGCGCTTGCAGCAGCCACAGGAAGAAGCGGTCGCCGGAGAGGCTGAATTCGCGCGGGTCCATCCACGGCAGCCTCGTCGAGAAAGCATAGAGCCCCGCAGGCAGCAGGACGCCGAGCAGGGCGATCCAGCCGTGGTCGCGCCGGTCCAACAGGCCGGCGAGGCGCGCGGGCAGCGGGCCGAGATCGTTACGTGCCAGCCAAGGGACGATCAGGAGGAAGGCCAGCGCGAGAGAGAGCAGGAGGGCGACGCCGTGCATCATCAGCCGTTCGTACATCGCGTACTCCGCGAGACGGCCGCCGCGCAGTTCGGGCTCGGTCACGCCAGGGTCACCGGAACTGCTGCTGGAGCGGAAGCCGCCGGCAGCATTGGCCAGGTTGCTGCCCCGGTTCTCCGAAAGCGCGTCCGCCGGGGCCGGGGGATCCGGGTGCAGCCTGGTGTCGAGATGGTCGGCCAAGGTCCGGTAGCGCGCGGCTGCCGTCGCCTCCCCTAGGTCCGACCATGCTTTCGAGAATCCGGACGCGCCGTCCTTGGCGTGGCGGCGGGCGACGATCCCGGGAAGAACTCCGGAAGCGCTTCCGCACAAGGCCCGCACCATCCGCGAGTGGAGCCGGCCGAGTTCCAACAGCCGTTCTTTGTCCCCGGCCTTCGCGGCTTGATCGGCGGCGAGCTGGAAAGCTTCTCCATAGCGGACCAGATCGATCCACCCGGACGCATAAAAATCGGGCTGGCCGACGAACAGCATCGGGTGGCTGCTCAGGTCCGGGTAGTCCACCGGGACGGGATAGGCTGCCAGCCGGACTGCATCGAGACGGGACCGGTAGTCATCGAGCCGCGGCATCGCGAGGGCCATGACAAGATCGTCCCAGCCTTCTTGAAATGCCGTGGCATCGATGATCACACGCGGCGGCTTGCCCGTGATCGCAGGAGTCTTCGGCGGCGGCAGCCCCTTTGCCCGCGCGGCCAGTTTCTCGGCTTTCGTTACCTTCGGCGGCGGAGCCACTCCGATGGCATCATCCATTCGCGCCGCGCCGCGCATCAGGCGGAACCAGCCGTTATCCGGATCGAGCGCCTCGCCGGTTTCCACAAAGCGATCCGGCCAGCGCTTGTGCTCCCGTTGATAGGCGATGGCATACGTGTAGTAGTGCCACGGTTCGCGCGGGTGGGCCTCCCATACCGGCTTCCATTGCGCCGGCGGACTGGTTTGGAGGAAGTCGCCCGCCAGCAGCGCGAGGTCGGCGGGAGAAACGTGCTTCCCGACGTGCCGGATGAAGCGATGATCCCGTTCCGACTTCGGGATCCCGGGCAAGCTCGGAACTTCCGGGCGGCTGCAGCAGACGGTGGAGGTTACCCTGGTCGTGAGATTGGCGGTCCAGATCCCCGCCAGCGACTCCCGTGCGGCGGGTCCGGCGACGGTCAGCCAGGGCACCACCAGCGCCACCGCCGTCACCGCGGCGAGGGCGATCCGCTGACGGAGCGGAAAGCGCCGGGCCGTCGATTCCATTCGCATGGTCGCGCTGCGGATGCTGTCGCCATTTGAAGGCGGTGGAAGCGTCGTCGCCAAGGCCACGGCCTTCTCTAACAAATCCCGCCGCGCCGACCCGCCGCCGAGCGGCTTCATCACCGCATCGACGAAATCATGGCGTTCGGCATCCAATTCCATCGCCTCGCACTCTGACGCGTTCCGGCGCCGTTTGGCAATCTCCGCCCTTCACTCCAGCGCCTGCAGTTTTTCTCGGGCCTGGCGAAACGCATCGAGCAGCTTCGGCTTCCAGGTCTCGAGGAATTCCTGACCGGCGGCGGTGAGGTAGCCGGTCTTGGGCAGCGGCTCCATCAGCGCGCGGACCAGCGAGTCTTCGGCGTCGTCGGGATTCAAGGGTGGCAGGATGACGGAATGGCGGTCGGTGGCAATCCCGGGGTGGACCCTTGGACTGCGGTGGCGGTTCTTCTGAAGAATAGGTCTTATAAGACCTATAGGACCCATTTCCCTGTCTGGGGCGCCTGCAGTCGCCAGCCTGCACCGCCCCGCTTCACGCCATCACTTCCTTCACCACCCGCGAGGGCTTGGTGACATTGCTCAGCCGTTGGTCGAGGCCCTGGTAGGGATAGGTGAGCTTCTTGTGATCGAAGCCGAGCAAGGCCATCAGGGTCGCATGGAAATCGTGGGCGCTGACCTTGTCGATGGCGGCCTCGTAGCCGATGGGATCGGTCTCGCCGTAGGTGAATCCGGGCTTCACGCCGCCGCCGGCCATCCACAGGGTGTAGGCGCTCGGGCTGTGGTCGCGGCCGACGTTCCTCATCTCGACGCCGCCGCGGTTCTCGCGCATCGGGGTGCGGCCGAATTCGCCGGACCAGATGACCAGCGTTTCGTCGAGCAGCCCGCGCTGCTTGAGGTCGTTGAGCAAGGCGGCGATCGGCTTGTCGATCTGGTTGCACTTGTCGACGAAGCCCTGACGCAAGTCGGTCTGCGGATCGGTGCCGTGGGAGTCCCAGCCCCAGTCGAAGAGCTGGATGAAGCGGACGCCGCGCTCCGCGAGGCGACGGGCGAGCAGGCAGTTGTTGGCGAAGGATTCCTGGCCGGGGGCGGTGCCGTACATCTTATGCATCGCTTCCGGCTCCTGCTTCAGGTCGAAGGCATCCGACGCGTGGATCTGCATGCGGAAGGCCATTTCATACTGGGCGATGCGGGTGACGGTCTCCGGGTCGCCGACCTCGGTGGCGACGCGCTGGTTGAGGTCGTTCAGCGCGTCGAGGGTCCGGCGGCGCAAGGCTTGCGAGACTCCGTCGGGATTCGAGAGATAGAGCACCGGCTCGCCCTGCGAGCGGCATTGCACGCCCTGATAGACGCTGGGCAGGTAGCCGGATCCCCAGACCGATTTGCCGGCGTCGGGGTTCTTGCCGCCGGAGGTCAGCACGATGAAGCCGGGCAGGTTGGCATTCTCCGAACCGAGGCCGTAGGTCGCCCATGCGCCGGCCGACGGGGACCCGGGGATCGCGCTGCCGGTGTGCATCAGGAGCTGCGCGGGGCCGTGGTTGAACTGGTCGGTCCACATCGATTTGATGAAGCAGACCTCGTCGATGACCTTTTCGAAATGGGGCAGGCGGTCGGAGATCCACTGGCCGCTCTTGCCCGCCTGATGGAAGGGAAACTGCGAGCCGAGCATCTTCGGCACGCCCTGGATGAAGGCGAACTGCTTGCCTTCGAGGAACTCCTGCGGGCACTCCTTGCCGTCGAGCTTGGCGAGCTCCGGCTTGTGGTCGAAGAGCTCGAGCTGGCTCGGCGAGCCGGCCATGTGCAGGTAGATCACCCGCTTCGCCTTCGGCGCGAAGTGGGAGAGATCGGGCATCAGCGGGTTCGCGGGATCCTTCTTCAGCACGGCGCCTTGGCTCTGCGAGGCCAGCCACAAGCCGCCGAGACCGATGGAGCAGTCCCGCAGGAAATGCCGGCGGGTGGCGTGACGGGCGCGTTCTAGGTGGAGTTGTTGGAAGAGGTTCATCGGTTCAGCGCGATGTCGGAGTTGAGGAGCGTGTTGGCGACGAGGACCAGCGCGGCTTCGTCGGGGGTCGGGGCGAGCTTGGCGGATTCGGCGGGAGTCTTCTCGTAGTCCGCCTTCGCATCGGCGTGGAGCTTCGAAAGCGTGGCGATCACGGGGGCCGGCGCGTCCTGCAAGGTGATCAGGCGGTAGCCGTGCGCGACCCTCTCTTCCATCGTCGCCCCGCTCATCCGCTTGGCGAATGCCCGGGCGAACTCGATGTGGGCGGGGTCGTTCAGGGTGACCAGCGCTTGCAAGGGAGTATTGGTCGAGATGCGCCGGGCCGAACAGACGTCGCGGGTCGGCATGTCGAAGGTCAGGAAACCGGGGAAGCCGCTGGTGCGCTTCGAGTAGGTGTAAAGCCCGCGGCGGTAGCGGTCCTCACCCTGGGAAGTGTTCCAGGTCTGGCCGTTGTAGACCGATCGCCAGATGCCTTCCGGCTGCGGCGGATAGACCGGCGGGCCGAACTGTTTGCGCGAGAGCAAACCGGAGACCAGCAGGGCCTGGTCGCGCACCATCTCGGCCGTGAGCCGCTGGCGCGGGCCGCGGGCGGCGAGCTGGTTCTTGGGATCGCGGGCGACGAGTTCCGGCGAAGCCTTCGAGGTCTGGCGGTACGATGCCGATAGTACCAGCTCGCGGAGGAAGGGCTTGATCCGCCACTGGTGGTGCTTCTGCAAGCGCAGCGCGAGGTGGTCGAGCAGCGGCTGGTTCGCCGGGGCGAGGCCGGAGCTGCCGAAGTCTTCCTGGGTCTCGACGATGCCGGTGCCGAAGAGTTCCGCCCACAGCCGGTTCGCCATGACCCGGGCCGCGAGCGGGTTGCTTTCGCCGACCAGCCAGCGGGCCATGTCGAGGCGGTTGAGCGGCGCATCGCCCTGCGGGCCTCCGGTGATCGCGGGGATGCCCGGCTTGACCACGGCATCGCGGGTCATCCGGTTGCCGCGGATGAAGACGCGGGTGTCTCGGGTCGCGGCGGGCAGGCGTTCCTGCATCACCGGAATCGTCTTGCCGGGGATGGCGTTGTACTGCTGGTTGAGTTTTTGGTGTTGCTGCCAGCGGGCCGCCCGCTCCGGAGCGTTGACCAGCGCCACCAGCCGCGGGTCGCCGGAGAGGGAGATCTTGAAGCGGTTCAGCACGCAGGACTGGCTTTCGTTGCAGCGTGCACCGTGGCGGATGCGGATCTCGAATTGGTCGCCGGCCGCCGGCATGACCGCCTGGTCCGGCACGAACCACCCGCGGCGCGGGCCGTGCAGCATCGGGAACTCGCCGAAGCCCGGTGCCCCGTCGCGGATCGATTCGTTCGGATCGAAGGGTCCGGCGAGGAAGTCGGCGATGACTTCCTTGAAGGTCACCGGCTGGCGGGTGCCATCCGCCTTCACCAGGTCCACCTCCAGCTTGGAGACCACTTCACCGCGCCCGGACCAGGTCGTGGGGTCGTCGCTTTTGGGGAGGATGTCGATTTGGAGCGCGGCGAAAGGCAGCGCCGGGCCGGTCAGCGTGTAAACCGCGCCCGAAGGGTTGGTGCCGGAGGCGTGGATGATGCCGTCGGACTGCGGGGTGAGCTGGCCGTCCGGGCCGCTGGATTTCGCGGCGGTGGCGTGGAAGGTCTGCCAGTCGGCGATGCCCGCGGCGAGCGTCTTTCCTTCCCCGTTGATCGCGTCGCGCAGCCGGCGGATCTCCTTTTCCAGCCGCACCGCGTCGCCCTGCGCGGCCGGATCGTTGGCGACCTTGGTGCGCGGGAAGTCGCTGTCGATGTCAACGTCCTCCGTGTTGTTGAAGAAGGCCATGAACTTGTAGTAGTCCTCGTGCGGGTAAGGATCGTAGGGGTGCGCGTGGCATTGCACGCAGCCGAAGGTGGTGGCGTTCCAGGCGGTCCAGGTCGTGTTGACGCGGTCCATCACGGCGGCGAGGCGGTATTCCTCGTCGTCGGTGCCGCCTTCGGTGTTGTTCTGGGTATTGCGGTGGAAGGCGGAGGCGATCAGGTCGCCGGGTTCCGGGTTCTCTAACAAGTCACCGGCGAGCTGCTTCACGGTGAAGGCATCGAAGGGCATGTCGGCGTTGAAGGCGTTGATCACCCAGTCGCGGAAAGGCCAGATGTCGCGGTGCGGGTCCTTTTCGAAGCCGAAGGTGTCCGAGTAGCGGGCGAGGTCGAGCCACATCGAGGCCCAGCGTTCGCCGAAGTGGGGCGAGGCGAGGAGGCGGTCGGCGGCCGCTTCGATTGCTGATTGAGGATTGTTGATATAGGATTGTTGGAACGATTGCCAATCCTCGAGCGAGGGCGGGAGGCCGGTGAGGTCGAGGGAGGCGCGGCGCAGCCATTCGGCGGGAGAGGCTTCGGCGGACGGGGAAAGGTCGAGCGCTTCGAGTTTGGCGAGCACGTGGCGGTCGAGGTCGGCTTTCGGCCAGGAGCTGTTCTTGAGGGGCGGGACCGGGGGCTCGACCGGCTTTTGGAAGGACCAGTGCTCGCCCCATTTCGCGCCTTCGGTGATCCAGCGTTCGAGCAGCGCGACCTGTTCCGGCTCCAGCGGATGCGGGTGGTCCTCTGGCGGCGGCATCTTTTCGTCGGGGTCGTCGCTCTTGATCCGGCGGATCAGTTCCGACGCGGCGGGGTCGCCGGGGACGATCACCGTCTTGCCGGACTCCCCTTTGCCGAGCGCTTCCTCGCGATAGAGGAAGGACACGTCGCCGGCCTGCTTCACCCCGCCGTGGCAGATGGTGCAGTTCTTGTTGAGCAGCGGCCGGATGTCGCGATTGAAGTCGACGGGCTCTTGCGCCGTGGCGACGGCGAGAGGGATCGGGGCGAGGGCGAGGAAAAGGCGGCGCATCGGTGGTGCCATGCTACGGCAGGACCGGGGAGATTTCCATCGCGCGAAACTTGGAGATTCGCGAGAAAACTTGTGGATTCTGGGATCGTATCACCCGAAAGTATTATCAGATGGAGGATCGCCATTGGAAGATTTGGTCGGAGCAGGTGCAGTCCCCGCTCGGCAGCCTGGTGGAAATCGGAGAGGTGGTCGGCTCCGGCGGTAAGATGTCGCGGTTTCGATACCTCCGCCGCTACGCGCTGGTCGTCATCACGCGGGGAGAGGGGCACTACGAGGACGAATCCGGGCGGGAACGCAGTGTCGGAGCGGGAGACTGGATTCTGGTTTTCCCGGATCTCGGCCACTACTACCGGCCGGTCCGGCCGGGGGGTTGGGACGAGGTTTACGCGATGTTCGAAGGTCCGGTGTTCGAGACCTGGCGGGCGCAGGGGCTGCTCGATCCGGCACGTCCCACCGGCCGCCTGGCGGATCCGGAGGGCTGGCTGGCGGAGTTCAAGCGCGCGATGTCGGACACCAGATCCCCGGCGCTGGTCCGCCTGTGCGAGTTCCAGCAGTTGCTCGCCGCCGCCGTGGGCGGGACGGGGGACCCGGAGCTTTCGCCGACAGCGGGTGCGGCGTGGTTCGCCGATGCCTGCCGCATGCTGTCGAGGCCGGAAGGCGGGGCGGAAAAGGCCGCGCGCGAGCTGGGCATGAACTACGAGACCTTTCGTAGAAAGTTCAAGGAGCATGCCGGCACCGCGCCTCACCGCTACCACCGCCTGCACGTGGTGAACCTCGCGGCGCGGATGCTCGATTCCACCGACCTGAAATCCGCCGAGATCGCCCGCACCCTCGGCTTCTGCGACGAGGCCTACTTTTCGCGAGTGTTCAAGCAAGTCACCGGCCGCTCGCCGCGGGAATACCGGCGGCGTCAGGAGGCGGGCTAACCCAGCAGGTCCGGCCGGTTGCGTTTGGTGCGCTCCAGCGCCTGCTCCTTCTTCCACGCCTCGATCTTCGCGTGGTGGCCGGAGATCAGGACGTCGGGGACTTTCAGGCCGCGGAAATCGATCGGGCGGGTGTAGGCGGGAGCTTCTAACAGGTTGGGATCGGAGAAGGATTCCTCCTGGTGCGAGCGTTCGTCGCCGAGGGCTCCGGGAAGGAGGCGGACGATGGCATCGGTGACCACCGCGGCGGCGATGGCTCCGTTGGTGAGGACGTAGTCGCCGATCGAGAGTTCGAGATCGACGAGCTGCTCGATGACCCGGTGGTCCACGCCTTCGTAGTGGCCGCAGAGCAGGATCAGGTGCTTTTCCTTCGACAGTTCCTTCGCGATGGCCTGCTTGAAGACCTTTCCCTGCGGGGTCATCAGCACGACCTTCGAGTCCGGCGTGCGGAGTTCCTCGATCGCCGCGAAAATCGGCCCGGGCATCATCAGCATCCCCTGGCCGCCGCCGCAGAGGGTGTCGTCGGTGCGCTTGTGCTTGTCGGTCGACCAGTCGCGGATGTTGTGGGCGAAAATCTCCACCAACCCGGCGGCGCGGGCGCGCTGGATGATGCTTTCGCTCAGCGGGGCGAGGGCGATCTCGGGGAAGAGGGTGAGGATGTCGATGCGCATGTTGGTGTCGCGTCTCTCGGGCTTGGTCAGGTTCTGGAGGTCAGTGGAGGGCTGTATAGGAGGCCGGGAATGGGGAACCAAACGTGTCGAAATGCAGCCGGGTGCGATTTATTTGCCAAGGAATTCGAATTTGTAAATCTTTGAAAATCAGCATTTTATTTGCAAAATCCATGTCCAAAATTGTGATTCAAACCCGATTTGGAGGTTTATTTGCCCAAGAAGTCGGTTTTAGCAGGAGCCGTCCGGCAGGGGTCAGAAAATATGCGGTGTGACGGCCACCGCTGGTCGTATCGACCAAGCCTTCGGCCCGCATTTCATCGAGCGTCGATTTAATCGGATAGCGGCGGATTTCCAATCCGATCCGCTGGTGAATCTGGCCGATCTGCGAACTGCTGGCGGCATCGGGCGAGTGAGTGGAAAGATCGACCAGCAGCAATTCCCTGAGCCGGTGGGGCTCGATGGTCTTGAGGGTGGTCGTCCCCGAGAATCCTGAATTCCTGAGGAAGTCGGGCTGGATCGAGTAACTGGTGGCACGTGTCTTCCCCTTGGAAACAATAACGTCGCGCTCAATCAGGGAACCGAGCCAATCGCGGATCCTCGCTTCGCCAGGGAGATCGAGAATTCGGGAGAATTCCAAAGCGGTTAAGCTGCCATGCTGGGCTACGAGACCCAGAGCAATACGTTCCCGCAAGCGCAGGCCAAGTTGCTGGTCGGCATTGGCCAAAAAATCGAGGATCTCAGGTTTCAAGATCGTCCGCGAAACCTTGACGACGACACGGTCGTCCTCCTCCCGAGGTTCCGGTAGTGGCTTCGCATGGGCGAGCTGCGCTTCGTAAATCCGGTCATATCCGGAGCCCTCGCGCTCCATGAGTTTCAGATCATAGAATACTTTGGCGAGGTGGTCATTCCTGCGGACAGTCTGATGGAGGATGTTCGCCGGCGTCACTCCGAGGGGGAGGCGTCCGGGATTGTGAATCTCAAGATAGTCCGGAAAGAGGTTGATGAAGATGTCACCGGCGGTGGTGTAGGGGCGGTGGACAAGAGCGTTTGCCAGAAGCTCGCGAACGACGACTTCCTCGTAGTGAGGCACGGACTTCCGGAACATGCCGTCAGGGAACTCTGTGAACTCTCGCCATTCGGGAATCTCCCGCCATACAGCCTCGATGAGCTCTAACGGATTCTTCGAATAGTCATCCCAAGCCAGCTTGCGGACCTTTCGTTCCTGAGCATCGTATTTGATGAATTGGATGACGGGTGCGTGACGGAGCAGGGCGCGATCCTCCCGCTCGCCGAGCCAGAGGATTCCCAAATTGGTCAGGTGGTCTCCTTTCGTGAAAAAATAGTGATCGAGAATCTCCGCCGTGGTCTTGTCCTTCACGAAGTCAGATACTCTATCGGAGGCGCGCACTGCGGCGAGAAAGGCGCTGAGTTTCTCTGGGTCAATCCGGTGGCGTGGCACCTTGCGGGTAGTCTGGATCTCCCACACGAACATGTCTTTCTCCGCGAGGAGCCTCGGGAGGGTGTCTGGCATGACCGGTACACTGGTATCGCCGACGCGATAGTAATAGCGCCCGTCCGTGGTGGCGGCGATGGACTGCCTGTTCGCATGGACCGTGACAGCCAGTGTCGTGCCACCATTGGAATGTGGAATCAATTCGGCGGCCAAAGCGACCGCAACGGTGGTTTCTGAAATGCGCTTCTGAACCCGGTTGATCCACTCGTTGCCGATCCGCTGATCTGGAGGCGGTTCGCTTTCCCCGTCTTCGATGCCGAAAACTAGTTTCCCCCCACGTGTGTTCGCGAACGCAACACAGTCTTTGGCCAATTCCTTCCAAGCCACCTTGTCGGGGTTAGCAAAACAAAGGACGGATTTTTTGTCCATCTGTGGGCCTTCGGTCATGTTCGGTATTCAGTAAAGCTGGCGGCGATGCGGGATGAGATGCTCATTTGTATCTGAGCTGGAAGACTCGATGGGAAAAATTGGAGGAGGTAATCGACCGTAAGGACAAGGCTTTGGCGAGGAAAAGACAAGCTGCTGGGCGGCGGAACGGCCGACATTCCCGCCCCCCGGCGCGGGCGCGCTGGATGATGCTTTCGCTCAGCGGAGCGAGGGCGATCTCGGGGAAGAGGGTGAGGATGTCGATGCGCATCGGCGGGAGCTTCTTAACCGTGAATCGGCGCGAAGGGACGCGAAATTTTTCGGGGCGCGGGAGGTAGCGGAACGACTGCGTCGCTCCGGCGAGGAAGGGCCAGTATGAGGTTATACGGGCACGGACCATCAATCGGGCCGCCGCCAGCCGGAACGACGCAGTCGTTCCGCTACTTCGCGTTCGCCGCCAGGGCGATCAACGCCACCACGATGATCACCAGCAGCGTGACGAACGCGACCTTCCACGCGCTGAGCGGGAAGCGGGCGTGGGCGATGCCGGTGACGGCATTGACGGCGCCTTGCCAGGTCTTGCCGCGGTACTGGTAGGCGAGCAGCCAGATCGGGACGAGGATGTGCTTGAAGGTCTTGTTCGAGAAGGCGGGATAGATTTGCAGGTTCCGGTAGGTGTCGCCGGGGACCTCGCGGCCACACATTTCACGGAGGATGCCCTCCATGGTGCCGAAGCCGTTGCGCGCGGCATCGAGGAGCGGGACCTGGTAGTGTTCGACCTGCCAGCCGGAGACGAAGCGGGTCTCGTAGGGAACGAGTTCCTTGGTCGGGAAGGGCTCGAGGTGCTTGAGGAGATCGATGTCGAGACCGCGCGAGCCGGAGACCACGATGTCGTCGAACCAGGTCGAGACATGGCCGCTGGCGGGCCGCCATTTCACGCGGCGTTCCCGGCGGGTGACGGTCCGGCCCTGCGAATCGCGGCTGGTCACGTTGACGTAGTAGTAGGTGCCGCTTTCGGCCGTCCACGGGCACTCCGCGGAGGCGTCGAAGGTCCAGTAGGGCAGATAGACGCGGTGGATCCGGTCGATCAGGTTGCGGCGCTTGAGGTCGTTCGGCGCGAACCACTTCGAGGCGAGGAAGGCTTTCAGCGCGTGGTAGGCTTTTTCCTGCGAGACGATGGCGGGGAGCAGCGACTCCGGGGAAATCGGGCTGGCGATGTCCTGGTAGTCGAGCAGCTCCGGCGAGCCGCAGAAGTCGCAGTGCTGCGCGACGGTCTCTGCGCTGCGGACGATGACGGCGTGGCAGTTGTTGCACTGCACGCGGCGTTCGGCGGAGTTGACCGTGTGGCCGCCTTCGCCGAGGCGGGCGAGGGTTTCGTCGAGGTCGTGCTCGACGATGGAATCGGGCATCGGCGGCGGACCGATGCGTTCGAAGTGGTTGCCGCAGTAGGGACAAACCAGCTCCGCCTTGCCGGGGTCCCACTCGCCCTTGCCGCCGCATTCGGGGCAGACATGCCTTTCCAGCGAACGCACCTCCGCCGCCACGCCGCGTTCGCCCGGGAGCGGGGGCGGCATGCGCTTGCGCGGGACCTCGAGCGGCGGGCCGGCCGCTTCGTCCACGGGTTCAGACGTCTCCATGACGGTGGGCAAAGGCTTGCGGCCACCCCACTTCGCTAAAGCTGCGAGGGGCAGGGATGCCGCGGCCACGCTACTGGGCGAGGAAGGCGTCGAGCGCGGAGCGGGTCACGCGGTAGCTGGAGCCGATCTTTTTCGCCGGCAGGGTGCCGCCTTCGATCTCGGCCATCACGTCGGCCTCCGACACGCCGAGCATGCGGGCGACGGTGGCGGGGTCGAGGATGTCGGGGTTCGCCTGAGCCGCGGCGGCGGGAGCACCGGGCAGCGGCGGCGGAGTGCCGCCGGCGAGTCCGCCCTGTTGCATGAGTTCCTTGGCCACGGCGAAGCCGACCGCCAGTTCGCTGGCCATGCCGGCCGCACCGCCACCGCCGCCGGCGGCCATGCCCTGCGCCATCTGGTATTTCACGTAATCGTTGAGGTTGCCGATGGCCGACATGGCGGAACGCTTGTCGATGGCTTCCTCGACTTCGGGCGGAACGCTCACGTTCTCGACCACGAAGGAAGCGACCTCGATGCCGTATTTGGCGGAGATCACCGGGTTGATCAGCGGCATCAGCGCGTCGCCGAGTTCGGTGTAGCGGGTGGCGACGTCGAAGACCGGGACCTGGGCATTGGCGAGGGCGTCGGAGAAGATGCTGACGATGCGCGAGCGCATGGTGTCGGCGAACTCGTCGACGCGGAAGTCGTGGTCGGAGCCGGCAACCTCCTTGAGGAAGGTCTGCACGTTGACGACGCGGAAGTCGTAGGTTCCGTAAGCACGGGCGCGGACCACGCCGAGGTCGGCGTCGCGCAGCATGATGGGATTCGCGGTGCCCCACTTGTTGCCGGTGAAGAGCCGGGTGTTGACGAAATAGACGTCGGCCTTGAAGGGCGACTGGAAGCCGTATTTCCAGCCCTTGAGGCGGGTAAGCACCGGGATGTTGTCGGTGGTCAGCGTGTGCTTGCCGGGGCCGAAGGTGTCGCCGAACTGGCCGAGATAGACGAACTGCGCGACTTGGCTTTCGCGGGCGATGAGCTGGGCGCCGTTCTTGATCGCCTTGTCGTCGTCGGGGAAGCGCCAGGCGATGGTGTCGCGCGAATCGTCCTGCCACTCGATGATTTCAAGCAGCTCGCCTTTGATGAAGTCCAGGAGTCCCATAGGTGTGGAGAGGTTGTAACCGTCGCAGGCTGGAGAGTTCGGGAGGCTGCATCAATGAGAAATCGGGGGCGATTTCGGAAGGCGAGCCGGCTCAGCCTTCGAAGGTCCAGACCCGCTTGCCCGAGGCCTCCCCTTCCCTCCGCGTCTCGCCTTCGAAGCTGAGCAGGCGGGTGATCTTCGCGTCAGGGTGCCCCGCGATCCTCTCCGCGAGAAGCTGCGAATGGGTCACGACGAGGATCTGGGTCGGCGGCGGGGTCTTCAGGATGAGTTCAGCCAGCGGTTCTAGCAGGTCGGGATGCAGGCTGGTTTCCGGCTCGTTGAAGACGAGCAGCAGCGGCGGTTTCGGCGTGAGCAGCGCGGCGCATAGGCAGAAGAAACGGAGCGTGCCGTCGGACAGTTCGCTGGCGTCCATCCAGCGGTCGACGCCGGGCCGGGCGATCTGAAGTTGGAAGCCGCCGCTGTCGTCGACCGACCGCCAGGAGGTGCCGGGGAAGGCGGCATCGACCGCTTCGTCGAGTTGAGCCCTTCGCCCGGACTCCGCGATCGTCTGCAAGGTGGCGGCGAGGTTCGATCCGTCGTGGGCCAGGACCGGCGACCACGAGCCGATCCGTGGCCGGCGCAGCGGCGAGTCGGGATCGGTGCGGAACTGGTGGTAGAAACGCCAGCCGAGCAAGGTCTCGCGCACTGCTGTTAGAGCGGGGAAGCCGAGGCCGTCGCGGATCTCGCTGAGCATCGATTCCGGCGCGTGGACCGGCAGCGGCGAGGCTTCCATCTTCCCCGTCGGAGTCCGCAGGTCGATCACCGGTCCCTTGCGCTTTGCCATGACTTTGCCCTTCGCGCCGCCGAAGCGCAGGGACTCGGATTTGATGTCGGGATCGGTCTGGAACTCCGAGAAGCTGTCGGCCGGTGAAAGCCCGCATTCCATCGAGAAGTCGAAGTCGCTGTGGCTCAGCTCCCAGGTGATCCGCTTCAGCTCGTCCTTCCGCCGTTCGCCCGCCCAGAGCAGGCTCGGCATCCCGCCCTCCTGCGCAACGGCTTCCGCGAAACGCCCGTCCGCCATCCGCTGGAGCATGGCCAGCGCGCGGTAGAGGTTCGACTTCCCGACGCCGTTTCCGCCGGTGACCACGGTGATCCGCCCGAGCGACAGCCGGAAATCCCGGAGCGAACGGTAGCCGCGGAGGTGGAGGGTGCGGAGCATCGTCGAGTCAGGCCGGGGTCGACTGTGGACGCATCGGTTCGCCCTTAGCCACTCGCGATTCTTCCGCGAGGAAGGCGAGGCGGTGGCCGGCGAGACCGTCGAGGCCGGGCGGCAGGGCATCCGGGCCGCGGAACAGGCGGTCGAAGGCATCGACAATGCCGTGGTCGCCGCCGCCGTGGCCCGCGTAGCCGTCGTCGGAAGGCTTGAGGATTTCCACCGGCTCGACCCGGCCGTCGAGGTGATGGCGCAGCCAGAGTTCCGGCGAACCCGCCTCGTGGTAGGGCGTCCCGCCCTTGAGCGCCGCCTTGGTGCCGTAGATCTCGATGGTCCGGCCGCAGTCGAAGGCGGTCATGGTGTGGGTCGCGGTGACGCCGTTCTCAAGCTCGCAGGCGAGCACCTGGTGGTCGACGACATCGTTGTCGCAGCGGTACACGCAGCGGCCCCACGGCGAGGTGCGCAGGAAATCGAGGATCGTTTCATCCGCCGCCTCTTCCGAGCCATCGAGGACCATCCGGAGCCAGCGGCGCTTGTCGCCGAGGTAGCGGTGGGCGTCGTAGAGGCAATCCTTGGCGGCCGGGCAGCCGTCGGTGCATCGCTCCGGCGCGCCGGCCGGGGCGTTCTCCGCGCGGAACCAAGTACGATCCCCATAGGAGGAAATCGAAGCCGCCGCGGCCCCGCCGAGCCAGCACAACATGTCGGCGTCGTGGGAGCACTTCGCGACAATCATCGGCGTCGATCCTTTCGCGCTGCGCCAGTGGCCGCGGACGAAAGAATGCGCCTGATGGTAGGGCTCCACGCCCTCGTGGGTGCGGATCGAGATCACGCGGCCGAGGCGGCCGCTTTCGATCACGCTTTTGACCGTCGAGTAGAAGGGCGTGTAGCGCAGGACGAAGCCAAGCGCGACCCGGCGGCCGAGCTCGCGGGCGCGGCGGTCGATCGCCTCGCAGCGCTCCAGCGACTCCGCGGCGGGCTTCTCTAACAGAACATCGTATCCCGCCTCCAGCGCGGCCATCGCGTGGCCGAAATGCTGGGCGTCCTGGGTGGCGATGACCAGCACGTCGGCCAGTTTGCCGGCGGCGAAGAGGGCCTCGTCCGAGTCGAACACCGCCACGTTTTCACCGAGGGCCGCCACCGTTTCCCGCCGGACCGCCACCGGATCGGCCGCGGCGGTGATGCGGTATCGCCCGCCGAAGGACGCGGCGATGGAGGCGTAGGTCCGGCCGCGGGAGCCGCAGCCGAGGATGGCGATGGAAAGGGGAACGGACATGCCGGTTCCCTATGCCGTCGCCCCGGCGGCGTCGAGCGTCGAGGCGGCGGCGCGAGCTTGTGCCGCGCGAGCCGTCGGGCAGGATATCCGCCGATGATGAACCCGCCTTCCTCCCCCGTGAAGATCCATTGGAAAGTCGAGCGCTACGACGAGGACCCGGAACCGGATCCGGCGGTCGCGGACGACTGCGCGTTGCGAATCCAGGGCAGGATCGAGGTCGGGGGCGAGGCGGCGGGGCAATTCCTCGTCTGGTATCTCAGCGCGAACGACCTCGAATCGCCGCGCGCCTTTGTGGAGCTGTGGGACCTCGAAAGCGAGACCTGCGAGGTGTACGAGGAGATCATGAATCCGGAGCGCACGAAGTTCCGGGAGCCCTTGACGACGATGCTCAACGACGCGCCGGGAGTCCTCGTCGTCGATTTCATCGCGTTCCGTCCCGCGTTCCGCCGGAAAGGGCTCGGGCGCGAGGTCATGAACGAGATCGTCCGCTGCTGCGCCAACCAGTGGATCGGCGCGGTGCTTCTCGACGCCCGTCCGCTGCAACGCCGGCCGGGTGGCTACGATGTGTTCGACGAGGAGGTCCGGGACCTGCCGTGGAACGATGGCGACGAGGGCCTGGCGCGGCTGATGCACCATTTCCGCGGCTGGGGCATGCAGCGCCTGCCACGCACCCGATTCATGGTGTGCGTGCCGGACATGATCACCGGCGAACGGGCAGAAGCGTGGCCGCCGGCTCCGATCGCGGAAGATTGGCGGGAGGATGACGACGACCTGCCGTTCTGATCATCCCAGCGGCGCGAGCAGCGCGGAGAGCGTGCTTTCATCCGGCGCGGCGGCGCGGGCGGCGTCGGAGAGGAGGCTGTCGGCGAGCTGGCTTTTCTTGGCCTGGAGCTGGTGGATCCGTTCCTCGACAGTGCCCTGGCAGATGAGCTTGTGGACGAAGACCGGCTGGGTCTGGCCGATGCGGTAGGCGCGGTCGGTGGCCTGGGCCTCGGCCGCGGGGTTCCACCAGGGGTCGTAGTGGATGACGGTGTCGGCGGCGGTGAGGTTGAGGCCGGTGCCGCCGGCTTTGAGGGAGATGAGGAAGACGGGGTATTCGCCGGTCTGGAATTTCTCGACGAGTTCGCCGCGGTTCTTGGATTCGCCGGTGAGTTTCAAGTACGGGGTCTTTCGTAGTTGGAGGAGCTGCTCGATGATTTCGAGCATCGAGGTGAACTGCGAGAAGATCAGGATGCGGCGGCCTTCCTCGATCAGCGTCTCCAAAAGGTCGGCCAGGTAGTCGAGCTTGGCGGAGCCGGCGGCGTCGGCTTCGAGCTTCGATTCGCCTTCGAACTTCAGCAGCTTCGGCTCGCAGCAGATCTGGCGGAGCTTGAGCAGGGCTTCGAGGAAGACCATCCGCGAGCCTTCGAGGCCCTTGATGGCGATCGACTGGCGGACCCGCTTGTCCATCGTCGCGCGGACGGTCTCGTAGAGGTCCTTCTGCGCGGTGTTGAGCTCGACCGGGTGGATGAGGATGGTCTTCGGCGGCAGTTCCTTGGCGACCTCGGTCTTGTTGCGGCGGAGGATGAGCGGGGCGACGCGGGCCTTCAGGGCGAGGCGGCGGTCCTCGTCGCCGTCCTTTTCAATCGGGTTGCGGAAGCGGCGGTTGAAGTCCTCCTGGCCACCGAGGAAGCCGGGCATGAGGAATTTCATCAGGCTCCAGAGTTCGCCGAGGTGGTTTTCGACGGGAGTGCCGGAGAGGCAGAGGCGGTGGCGGGCATCGAGCTGGCAGACGGCCTGCGCGACCTTGGCGGCGGGGTTTTTCACGTACTGCGCCTCGTCGAGGACGGCGAGGTGAAAGCGGTGGCCTTTGAGCGCGTCGATGTCGCGCTGGACCAGGGCGTAGGAGGTGAGGACGAGGTCGGCGTAGGGGATGGAGCGGAAGTATTTCTTCCGCTGCGGGCCGTCGAGCATGAGGATGCGAAGGGACGGCGCGAACTTCTGGGCTTCGGCGCGCCAGTTCGGGACCACGCTGGTGGGCGCGACGACGAGGGCGGGCTTGCCCTGCGAGCGGCCGCTTTCTTTTTCGGCGAGGATGTGGGTGATGGTTTGCAGGGTTTTGCCGAGGCCCATGTCGTCGGCGAGGATGCCGTGGAGTTCGTGGCGGGCGAGGAACTGCATCCAGTGGAAGCCGGTGGTCTGGTATTCGCGGAGCTGGGCCTGGATGCCGGCGGGCTGCGGGATTCTCTCGATGCCGGCGAAGTTGGTGAGCTTCGCGGCGAGCTCGGCGAGGCGTTCGGGCGCCTGGATGCCGAGTTCCTCGGAAGTCGCGATGGCGGCGGCGTCGAGCGGGTGGAGCTTGAGCTTGGAGCCCTTGAAGCGCCGCGGGTCGATCAGCGCGGAGAATTGTTTCAGGATGCGGCGGATGCGGGCGGCGGGGAGGCGCAGGGCGCGGCCGTCTTCGAGGTGGTGGAGGAAATGGCCGTCGGCGGGGAACTCGAGCGAGGACTCCATCGCGCCGCGCTCTAACAGCTGGGCGAGGATTGGCAGCAGGTCGAGCTGCTTGCCAGCGACGTGGAAACCGACGGAAAGGTGGAACCAGCCGGTGCCGTCGTCCTCGAGCTGATAGACGAAGTTTTCCGGATCGAGGTCGATGATCTCGTGGCCGACTTCCGGGGCGAAGGCGACGGACCAGTTCTGGCTTTCGAGGATGGGCGCGCCTGTGGCGCGGAGCCAGGGCCAGAATTCGGCGAGGTTGCCGTGGGCTGGGTTGGGGAACCAGAGGGAGGACGATTGTCGATTGTCGATTGTTGATTGTTGATTGCGGGATTCCAGGCCGAGGAGGAAGCGGTACTGGGAATGGCCGGAGAGGCTGGTGAGGCCGGCTTGCTGGAGGGCCATGATGGCGTTCATCTCGGCGGCGATGTCGCGGCGGAGGACGAGCGGGCCTTGCGGGGTATCGAGGCGGAGTTCGCGCGGGCCGGGGATGCCGCCGAGGGGAATCCGATGTTCGCCGTAGATCGCGAGCGGGCGGGCGACGACCCAGTCGCCGAGGTCGGGGATCTTGAGCGCCTGGAGCAAGAGGCGGACGACCTTGGAGGTGGTTTCCTCGCGGACGACGTCGAGGTGGAAGGTGGGGCGGAGTTCGAGGTGGGGGGTGTCTTCGGAGAGAGTCGGGCCGGTCTGAAGACCAGCGGTCCCGGGGAAGGAAGGCGTCGCGCTGCGGACCGGTTTGCCGTCGAGCAGGCGGGGAAGGTTCTTCGGTTTGGCGGCTTCTTCTAACAGGGCGGCGGCGTGCGGGCAGAAGCTGCGGACCTCGCAGGTGCAGGTGCTTTCGAAATCCCACGAGCCGTCGGAGGGCCAGAGCGAGATTTCGCAGGATTCCCCGGCGACTTCGGCGCGCAGCGTGATGCTGTCGGCGTCCGGCCATTCGGCGACCAGCTCGCGGACCTTCGGGCGGAGGCGCTGGCCGGCTTGCAGGCATTCGTCGTCGAAGCGCTCGTGCCAGAGCTCTTCGTCGAAGAATCCGTGGATGTCGGAATGGGTGTTCAAACGGGCAGGCGAGAGTTGCCGAATCGGCGATCGAGGGCAAGCCGCGGGAGATTCAGATTCCGCCTTCGCTCTGCCGGTGGCATGGATGGCCCGTGCCGCTGCCGGACATCGCCTGGTTTCGCGAAGCGCCGAAGCGGCGGCGCTACCTCGCGGGCGCTTCGGGCGGGGCGGATTCGGTGGCGCTGCTGCATTGGCTGCAACGGCACGGGTTCCGGGACGTGGTGGTTTGCCATCTCGACCACGGGCTGCGCGGTCGGGCGGCGGAGGAGGATGCGCGCTTTGTCGAAAAGCTGGCGGCCTCGCTGGGCTACCGGTGCGAGTCCGGCAAGGCGGAGGTGCGGGCGATCATGAAGGCGAGCGGCGCGTCGATGGAAACGGCGGCGCGGCAGGCGCGGCACGGGTTTTTCGCGGAGTGTTCGCGGAAGTGGCGCTGCCCGCGGCTGCTGCTGGCGCATCATGCCGACGATCAGGCGGAGACCATCCTGTGGAACCTGCTCCGTGGAAGCCGTGGTCTGAGCGGGATGAAGGAGCGTCAGGTTCTCACGATGGCCGGTCGTCCGGTGGAGTGCCTGCGGCCCTTGCTGGGGACGCGGCGGGAGGAGTTGCGGGAATGGCTGGTGGCGGAGGGGCTGGCGTGGCGCGAGGATGCGAGCAATGCCGAGCCGGTGGCGGTGCGGAACCGATTGCGGAACGAGGCGTTGCCGCTGCTGGGGGAGATCGCGCGGCGCGATGTGGTGGAATCGCTGATCCGGGCGGAACAGGGCGCGGCGGAGCTGCGGGAAATCGAGCGCTGGTCGGTGGCGCAGGCGGCGGCGGTCGATCCGCAGGGCCGGCTGCATCTGCCGCGGCTGCGGGAGCTGCCGGCGGCGGTGCAGGCGGCGTGCATCTACGATTTCCTTCGTACTTCCGGGGTGACGGACCTCTCGCGGGAAGTGGTGGAGCGTTGTCTCGGCTTGATGGATCCGCCGGCGGCTCCGGCGGTGAACTTGCCGGGGGGGATGGTGCTGAGGAGGCGGGGCGGGAGATTGGTGGTGGTGCGCGCAACTCCGTGAGGCCCCGGGAGGTTTCAGCTTTCATCCGAATCCGATGAAAGCCTTCCTTCTTCTCGCCGCCGGCCTTTCCCTCGCAAGTCCGGCGTTTTCCCAACAGATGCCGCGGCCCGCGCCGCCCGCGGGCGCGAAGGCGCACCGGGACCTCGCCTATGTCGACGGCGGGCACGAGCGGCAGAAGCTCGATCTCTATCTGCCGGAGAAATCCGACGGGCCTCTGCCGGTCATCCTGTGGATCCACGGCGGGGGCTGGATGGCGGGCAGCAAGGAACAGTGCCTGCCCCTGCGCGCCGGTTACGTGGAGCGCGGCTATGCGGTGGCGAGCATCGGCTACCGGCTCAGCGGCCACGCATTGTTCCCGGCGCAGATCGAGGACTGCAAGGCGGCGATCCGATGGCTGCGCGGACATGCGAAGGAATACGGCCTGGACCCCGAACGCTTCGGCGTGTGGGGCGGTTCGGCGGGCGGGCACCTTGCGGCGCTCGTGGGCACCAGCGGCGGAGTGGAGGAATTCGAGGTCGGCGCGAATGCCGGGATTTCCAGCCGGGTGCAGGCGGTGTGCGATTTCTACGGGCCGACCGACCTGACGGTTTTCGTGACCACGCCGGGCTTTGAAAGCCATGCGGGGGCGGATTCACCGGAAACGAGGCTGCTCGGCGGCGTGGTGGCGGAGAACAAGGACAAGGCGAAGCGGGTGGACCCGATCACTTATGTCACGAAGGACGATCCGCCCTTCCTCCTGGTCCACGGCGACAAGGACACGACCGTCCCGCTGAACCAGAGCCAGCTATTGTTCGATGAGCTCAAGAAGACCGGGGTGAGCGTGCGCTTCCACACGATCCAAGGTGCGGGGCACGGCGGACCGGCATTCGAGAGCGAGGAGATCGCCGCCATGGTCGCAGGCTTCTTCAACGAGCGCTTGAAAAACGGCGGCAAGAAGGTCGAAGCGCTGGCGACGGCGAGCGCCGCGGGGCAGTCGGCGGGTCCGCCGTCGCGACGGGGAATCCCGTGGGAAGCTTTGACCCGCCGCGACGACAGGAACCGCGACGGCAAGGTCGGCAAGGACGAGTTCCGCGGGCCGGCGGCCTTGTTCCAGCGGCTGGATCGCAACGCTGACGGCATGATCACGCGTGACGAGCACGAGTCGGCCGTGGCGCCGGGCCGGAACCGTTAGCCGGGGCGGCCGGGCGCGCTCAGAGCGGGGTGACTTTCAGGGCGTGCTTGACCGGGGCGAGTGCCTGGCGGGCCTGGGTGTCGAGGGCGGCCTGGCGGGCGGGGAGTTTCTTTCGGAGGGTATTGAAAGCGGCGGCCACTTCCGGGTCCGCCTGGGCTTCACCATCGAAGGCTCGGAAGCGGGTGACGAGCTCCTTGATCAGCATGGTCTCGAACTGCTGCTTGGCGGCGAGGCTGCCGAGGTAGGCCGCGAAGTTGGCATCAAAAGGCGTGACCGCGAACTCCGCGGCGAGGTTGATCCCGGCGGCGAGTTGCTCCTTGGTGAACTCCTTGGTCCCGCCGGCCCAGGTCACGCTGGCTTTCGGCGAGGAAAGGTTGGCCACCTTGAGGGTGAAGCGGTTCAGGTCCTGGTTGAAGGGGATGAAGGGGACGATGCTGCGGGTGCCCGAGGAGGACTTCTCGTCACCTTGGAAGCAGAAGGGATAACGGCTGCTTTCCAGCTCCGCGCTGCCGGGGGCGCTGGCGAGGATCTTGTGGCCGTCGCTGGCGGTGGCCGGGCCGTTCATGTCGATCGTGATCTCGCCGATGTTGCCGTCGCAGCCGAGGGCCTTGAGAAAGGCCATCGCCATCACGAGGTGGCCGTTGGCATTCGGGTGGAAGCCGTCGCCGCCGCAGACGTCGTAGTTTTCGCCGAGGGCGGGCTTGGCCATCCGCATGGCGTCGATCATCGGCTGGTGGACGTCGGCGAAGGTCTGCTGGAACTCGCCGGCAAGCGTGCGGCCGATCTCGCCGAGCTGGCGGAGGTTGTCGTTGTAGCCGTCCGCCCCGGACTTCGGCGCGAAGTTGTCGCGCTTGAAGTAGAAGGTGTCCACCGCGCCGGGCGAGCCGACGACCACGTGCCGGACGCCGGCTTCCTTGAGAACGGTCAGCACGGCGCGCATCGCGTCGGCGTAGGCCTTGCCGATGTTTTCGTCGAAGGGCCGGTAGCCGCCGTCGTTCATGCCGTAGCAAAGGGTGACGGTGGTCGGCTTGAAGACCGCGAGGTCGTTGGCCGCGCGCTGGGCGAAGCCGCGGGCGGTCTCCCCTCCCCAGCCGAACTGGAAGACTTTCACGTCCGCGCGGCCGGCGCAGGCGACGAGGTAGGCTTCGATGAAGCGGGAGTATTGCTTCTGCTCGGTGATCGAGTCGCCGACGACCGCGAGCCGCGCGCCTTCCGGAAGCAGCGCCGCGGCGGTGGGCGGCGTGGCGGCGCGGAGGCCGGCGGTGGCGAGGGTGAAAAGGGCGAGGAGGGAGAGTTTCGCGGACATGGAGAGCTTACCTAGGGAAGCGGCGGCGTCTGTCAATCCGGCGGGCGACCTGCCGCGCTTGCGGACTTGCGGCTGGACGGAAAGCCGGGACGGAACAAGCTGGCGGCATGAATCGAAGGACATGGTTGGCGGGGTTGGGTTGTCTGGTGCTCTCGGGCTGCGGCGCGGCGGTGGGCGTGGGCGGCGGCGGGGTCGATAGCCTGGCTTCCACCAAGGTCCGCACGACTTCCTCCGAGTCGGTGCGGCGGGCGGTGCTCGCGGTGTTCCAGGCGCAGGAATTCACGGTGCTCTCGCAGAGCCCGGGGATGATCACCTTCCAGAAGCGCGGCGGGCGCAGTGCGGAGATCGCGTGGACGACCATCGACAATCCGAATCCGGTGATGATCCGTCCGACGGTGCGCTGGCGGAGCACGGGCGGTTCGGAATTCACCGTGACCTGCCAGGTCGAGGTGGCGCAGCAGAGCACCGTGGACGGCGAGATCGTGCGGCAGCCGATGGTGATGGGGAAATCCGCTTACGGCGGGATGCTGCGCGAGGTGAAGCAACGGGTCGAAGGCGGCCGCTGAGCTTCAGGAGCCGGGCGGATCGGTCGGGCGGCTGGGCGGGGCGTAGATCGGCTTCGGCAAGGAACCGGTGCCGGCATCGCCCTTCGCCTGCTGGTCCAGGATGGCGCGGGCAAGCGCGGAGGCCATGCGTTCGCGGTAATTGGGGTCGGCACAAAGCCGGGCTTCCGCGGGGTGGCTGAGGTAGCCGATCTCGGCGAGGATGCAGGGCACGTCGGGATTGCGGGTCAGGCGGAGGCGGCGGCGGACCATGCCGCGGTTGCCGGATTCGGAAGGCGAGACGGATGCCATCGCGCGCTGGACGCGGGTGGCCAGGCCGTGGCTGTCGACGCGCCAGTAGTAGGTCTCCGGCCCGCGGATGCCGGAACTACTGGAGTTGTAGTGGATGCTGACGAGGATGGTCCCGTCCCTGCCGCTGGCGCGCGACGCGCGGTCGTCGAGCTCGATGAACGAGTCGCCCTTGCGCATCATCACCACGCGGGCCTTGCCGGAGAGCTGGCGCTGGAGTCGCCTGGCGGTATCGAGCGCGAGGTCCTTTTCCTTGAGGCCGGTGGTCCTGGAAATCGCGCCGGGGTCCTTGCCGCCGTGGCCGGCGTCGATGATGACCGTGTGGAAGCCCTTCGGACCGGGACGGTGGCCCCATTCGTCGTGCTTCCAACTGGTCGCGCTGCCGGAGTCGGGAGCGGCGCAGGAGGCGAAGAAAAGGGCGATGCCGGCGGCGGCGAAGGTCCGGGGATTCATCGGCGCAGGATGTGGAATCCGCGCCGGGATGACGATGGAAAAGACGCCGCGGCCCGCGGGACTCAGAAGTTCGTGCGGCGAGCCTTGCCGGCGGCGGTGATCTCGATCCAGTCGATCTCGACCGGCCCGGCAGCGGCGGGCAGGTGGAGGCGGACGATCCCGAGCGGCCTCTGGACCGGGAGTTCCACGGAGAGTTCCTGCCAATCGCCGGGCGCGACGGGGAAGGCGACGGATTTCGCGGCGGCGGGATCCTTGCCGTTGCCGATGGATTCGAACTTTCCGGTACCGCCGGTTTGGCAGCACAGGCGGACTTTCAAGGTGGCGGGGCCGGCGGTCTGGCCGAGGCCGAAGCCGAGGAAGGGATCGGCACCGTCCGCGGTGAGGGACACGATGCCATCCTTCACCACGGCCTTGCTGTTGCGGGCACGCCATCCCTGGAGCTTGGGGTCGGCGGCATCCGAGGCGGCGGGCTTGCTCCGGTTGCCTTTGCGGCCCGGCGCTTTTCCTTCGTCCTCCGGCTTGTAAGCGGCGGGATCGAACTTCGGGTTGGGGATCGGGACGACGGCACCGGCGTCCTTGAGAAAAGCTTCGATCAGTGCATCCATCCGCTTCACCCGTTCCGGCTCCGCGGCGGCGAGGTCGCGGGTCTCGCCGAGGTCGTCGCGCAGGTTGAAGAGCTTCCAGCGGTGCGCGCCGTTTTCGCCGCCGTGGAAGATGCGGATGAGCTTCCAGTCGCCCTGCGTGACGACGACCGAGGGCGGGAGCCAGTCGGGCACCGGCGGATCGTGCGGGAAGTAGGTGAAGATCGCCTCGCGATCGAGCGTGCCGCCTTTGAGCGCGGGAACGATGCTGGTGCCGTCGAACTTCTGGCCGGGCTGCGGCTGAAGCGAGAGCAACTCGAGAAAGGTCGGATAGAAATCGCTGCTCTGCACGATCGCGTCGCTGCGGGTCGCCGGGGCGACTATGCCGGGCCAGCTGACGATGCACGGCACGCGGATGCCGCCTTCGTAGAGGCTGGCCTTGCCGCCGCGCAGCGGGCGGTTGCTGGTGGGCGTGGTGCCGTCGATCTCGTTGTACATGTTGCCGCCGTTGTCGGAGAAGAAGACGATGGCGGTCTTGTCCGCGATGCCGAGGCGGTCGAGCGTGTCGAGCAAGGTGCCCACGGCGGCGTCCATGCTTTCGATCATCGCGGCGTAGGTCGGGCTGCGCTGGAGATCCGCGGGATCGGCGGTGGCGCGGTATTTCTCGATCAGGGGTTTCTTCGCGTCGAAGGGCGCGTGGACGCTGAACATCCAGTAGTTGAGGAAGAAGGGGCGGTCCTTGTGTTGTTCCATGAACGCGCTGGCTTCGGCGGCCATGCGGTCCTCGATGTGTTCGTCCGGGGTCTTCGGGACGAAGCCGTTCGGATATTTCCACGGTGCGACGAAGCTGCCGGCCGGGCCGGGGCCGGGGGTGTGCGGGAGGTCGACGTCGAAGCCCTGCTGGAGCGGCGAATAGGGTTCGGCGCCGAGGTGCCACTTGCCGAAGTGGCCGGTGGCGTAGCCCGCCTGCTTGAGGGCTTCGGCGAGGGTGAAGTATTCGGTCTTCAAGCGCGTGACCGGCAGCGGGCTGACCGACTTTTTCGACGGCGGCGCGGCCTTGCCGGGAGTGGCTGCGAGGACCACCTCGGGCACGTGGCAAGTCGGCGTGGTGATGCCGGTGCGGGCCGGGCTTAGGCCGGTGAGGATGCTGGAGCGCGTCGGCGAGCACAGCGGGCTGGCCGAGTAGGCGCGGGTGAAAAGCATGCCGCGCTTGGCGAGGCGCTCGATGTTCGGGGTTTTGTAGTACTTCGTGTGGCCGTAGGGCGTGGTGTCGGCCCAGCCGAGGTCGTCGGCGAGGATGAAGACGATGTTCGGCTTTTCCACGGCGTGGAGCGGGGCGGCGGTCAGGGCGAGAAGGAGCGCGAGGCGGATCATCACGGGGACGGATTCGCCGCGGCGGCGGTCGGTCTTTCCGGGAAAGCATCCGATGACGGGATCGGAGGACCGGTGCGGCCGGACCGGTTTGAAGTTTGACTGCAACCTGATATTCCGATACTCCTAACGTTCGTGGAGGAGACGAACAAGCCGTCGCGGGCGGATGAGCCGGACGAAGGCGAACTGCGCGCGCTGCTGGAGACGCGGGAAAGGCAGCAGGCGGACCGCTGGCAGGACTTGCGGCGGGTTTCCACGAGGATCATCGGGCTTGCGTTCGTTGCCGGGGCGGTGGCCTTCCTCGCCACCGGGTGGAACCGCGAACCGGCGGCGGCGGATGCCGGCGGCAATCCTCAAGCCGGGGCTCCGGTCAAGCCGACGGCGGTTCCGGCGATCTTCGCAGGTGCGGTGGAGAATCCCGACGAGGAGGCGCTCAAGCGCGCGGCGGGCATGCCGACCAAGGCCGAAGAGCGGGCGAAGGCGATGGATGGCAAGATCATCGACCAGGAGGACATCAAGTTCGCGATGGATCTGCTGCAGTTCATGCAGGGCCCGCCTGACAACGCTCCGAAAGCCGCAAAGAGCCATCCATGACGGACTTGTCTCCGGTCGCGCTGGGGTGGCTGTTTCTCGCCGGCTTCGCCGGGGGATTCATCGATGCCATCGCCGGCGGAGGCGGACTGATCACCGTGCCGGCCTTGCTCGCGACCGGCATGCCGCCGCAGGTGGCGCTGGGGACGAACAAGCTGCAATCGGCCTGTGGCACGGCAATCGCGGTGTGGCGCTACGCGAAGGCGGGCTTGATGAAGACGCCGGGGCTGCGGCTGGCGGTGGTCGTCGCGTTCCTGGCCAGCATGGCGGGAGCGCATGCGGTCAGCATCCTGAGCAAGGACCTGCTGAAGCAGCTCATCCCGTGGCTGCTCGCGGCGGTGGCGGTTTACACCGCGCTGAACCGGCGCTTCGGGGTGGAGACCGGCAGGCGGAAGATGTCGCCGGTGTGGTTTGCCGTTCTGTTCGGGATCGCGCTCGGCTTCTACGACGGCTTCTTCGGGCCGGGCACCGGATCCTTCTGGATGCTGGCGGTGGTCGCGCTGTTAGGCCTCGAGCTCCGCGGCGCGACGGGCTACACCAAGGCGGCCAACCTTGCGAGCAACCTCGGCTCGCTTGCGGTCTTCCTGGCCTACGGCTCGGTGCACTTTGCCGCCGCCGGCGCCATGATCGGCGGGCAGCTGATCGGCGCGCGGCTCGGTTCCGGGCTGGTGATCCGACAAGGCGCGGGCCTGATCCGGCCGGTGTTCCTGACGGTGGTCTTCGCGATGACGGCGAAGCTGGGGTGGGATGCGTGGCGGGGGTAAAGCCCGATGAATTTGGGGATTGGATGGCCCGCGTCCCAACGGGACGATTGATAAAAGCCCGGCATGGAGTGCCGGGTGATATCCCCGGTGTGCGGCGTCCCATCGGGACGCTTCATTCGGGAGCGGCTTGGAAGAGATGGCGGGGACGCGATCATACCGACGGCGTTTCCCCGCATGATCCGTCCCTGTAGGACGGCGAAATGCCCTTGAATGAACCCGGCACCGCGTGCCGGGCTTTTATGAATGGTCCAGTTGGGACCGAAACATGCCGATACTTCAACTTCATCGTCTCCTTCATGCAGTCCGGATTGATTGATCGGCCGGAGCCATTCCCACCGGGAAAGCACCTGCTCGATACCTCGTCCCGTTCCGACACCCTGTGGAAAATCGTGACCCCGCCCATCGTAGGAGCACTCTCTGCCCCGCCCCATGGATGTCTTCTTCACGCCGATCGAGCCGCCGATCTATGAACTCCTGGGCTGGGACATGGACCGGATCATGCGCTGCCTCGAGGTGATCCGCCGCGAGCTCCCGGTGCTGACGGCGGGCCTGGTGCCGGAAGGATCGTGCTTCGCGATCTTTGCCATGCCGCGCGGCAAGTTTCCCGGCGGCAGCTATCCGGTACTGGGGGTGGTGCAGTATTCTCCGGACGACTCGTCCCCCTATCTCGCGATCGAGGCGAGAATCCGCACCTGGCTGCTGGAGGTCGGCAACGAGATGCTGGCGGAGCTGTCCGCCGCCGTGGACCCGCCGAGCTGGGAAGCGCTCAAGGAATGCGGCTGCCATCCGGACCCGCGGGTCGCGGCGGCTCCTTGAAAAGGACCAGGCCGGGCTTGAAATGAAACGCGGCCCGGTTGGCGGGCGCTCAAGCCTTCTCGAAGAAGAGCGTGAACTCCAGGCGGTTGTAGGTCAGGTGGGTGGTCGCCACGGGATTCAGCCCGGCGGCAGCGGCGGCGGCGATCGCCTCGCGGGACAGTTCGTTGAGTTCCGCCGGGGTGTCCGCTCCGGTGCCCTTGAGCGTGAAGACGATCATGCCGCCGGGCTTGAGGCTGCGGGACAGCCGGACCACCTGGCGCAGCGAGGCCCGCGCGTCGCCGTTCATGTCGCAGAGCAGGGCATCGAAGGTTGCGCCCGGCGCGGGTTGGAATCCGGCGACGTCGCAGCGGTGGAATTCGAGGCCGGCGGCGCCGTCGAGGCGGGCGTCGAGCGGCGCCTTGTCGACCGCGGTGACGCGGAAGCCCCGCGCCAGCAGTTCGGAAGTCATTCCCCCGGGGCAGGCGCCGAGTTCCAGCCAGCGGGCGCCCTCCGGCAGGGCCGGGCGGTGGAGTTTCAGGTAGTGGAGCGCCTCGGCGACCTTGGCCCCGGCGCGGCTGATGGTTTCCGGGGCGTTCTGGCGGATGAACTTGGTGCCGCCGGGGTAGAAGCCGTTCGATTCGCGCGGGCCCTGCATCCCGCAGAACAGGCCTTCCTTGCCGACCAGGCAGAACAGGCTGGGCGATCCGGGGTCCTGGTCTTCCACGTCGCCCGCGGCGGGCAGCGGCGGGAAGAGCTGCAAGGCGCGGCCGCGCAGGTTGGCGGCGAGGTGCTTGTAGTAGGGATGCACGCCGCCGGATTGAAGCGGCCCGGCCAGCAGGGTCTGCGGATGGAGCCCGCCGAATTTCCGGAACAACGCCTGCGCCGCCTTTTCGACAAAGCCTTCCATCTTCTGCGGGCAGCACGGCCACGCGTGGTCGACCGGCAGGTTCCAGCCGGCGAACTTCGCCCACTCCGATTCCCGCAGCGCGGCGGGATCGGCGAGCTGCACCAGATGGTAGTCGCTGCCGAGCTTCTTCACCGGCACCGCACCGAGACCCGCCAGGATTTCCGGCGCGGAATCGGCGAACACTTCGGGAATGCGGATCAGCCAGGGCGAACTCACGGGCCCTTCCTGCGGCGGATCGAATGGCGGGACAATCCCGGACTCCCGGCCCGGACAAGAAAAGCCCGGCGGAATCCGAGGATCCGCCGGGCTTGGGGAAACGGTCTTCAGGAACGCCGCGCCCGATCAGGGACGGTTCGGCTTGTTGGGCTTGTCAGGCTTTTCCGGTTTCTCCGGCTTGCCGGGCTTTTCCGGTTTGCCGGGCTTCTCCGGCTTCTCGGGTTTGGCCGGCTTCTCCGGCTTTTCGGGCTTCTCCGGTTTGCCGGGCTTGGCCGGCTTGCCGAGGTTCGCCTGGGCGGCTCCGGTGCGCAGGGCCTGGGCCTCGGCGGCATCGATGTCGCCGGAGCGGAGCAGCTTCTTCACCAGCTTGACCGAGCTCGAGACGAACTGGCCGTGGTTCTTCCAACCGCTCGCCGGCTCGAGAGCGGCAAACAGGTCGGCGAGCGAACAGCCTTCCTCGTTCACCCGGTTCTCCACGCCGGTGTCGAGGTCGCCGAAGACGACCGTCGGGGTGAGGATGGAGTCCGGGCAATGGTCGTCGATATCCGGTACGCCGTCGCCATCGCTGTCGACCAGCACGCCGTAAACATGCACCGCGCCGCCGGCCGCCAGCGGCTCGCCCAGGGCGAAGCCAAGGCCGGGGATCACCGTGATGGCGGAACCCAGCCCGCTGCCGGCGGCGGCCGCCTGATAGAGGTTCGGCTCCGGAGCGACCGGGTCGGGGATCACTTTCACCGCGGCCACCGGGCTGGCACCCGGGTAGCCGACCAGCAGCTCGGTGCTGCCGTTCAGATCGACATCGACCACGCCGCCCGGCACCACCGGCAGACCCGCCGCCGCACCGGCGAGGGAAAGGTCGGTGATCAGGGTGAGATCGCTGCCGGAAAGGAGGAAGGCCCCGCCACCCGAGCCCGCGCCGGCGATGAGGTCGGCGACGCCGTCGGTGTTGCGATCGTCGACCATGCCGACCTTGCTGCCGAGCAGGGCTGCGGCCACGCTGCCGGTCGCGGCGGCGAGTTCGGCACCGTCGCTGCTCGCCAGCAGTTGGACCCGGCCAGCCCCGGCGTTGAAAGCAGGGGCGCCCACCGCGAGATCGGGCAGGGAGTCCCCGCTGAGATCGCCCGTAGCCGCAACGGCCGCGCCGAACTGGATGCCGGCGACTTCCGGCGTGAGGGTCCGGATCGCGCTGCCGTCGGCTCCGGAAAGGACCAGTACCGCGCCGGTCGCGGTGTCCGCGCCCGGGGCACCGGCAAAGAGGTCGTCCTTACCGTCGGCATTCTGGTCGCCGGCGTTCGCCAGGGCCTCGCCGAAGCGGGAACCGGCACCGGGCGAGGCCGCCGAAATCGCCTGCAGTACGGAACCGTCGGCCCCGGAATAGATCCAGACCGCACCGTTGCCGCCGGGCGCGCCGACCGCGAGATCCGCGATCCCGTCGTCGTTGGCATCCAGCG
Source organism: Verrucomicrobiaceae bacterium (assembly GCA_027491155.1). GTDB lineage: Bacteria > Verrucomicrobiota > Verrucomicrobiia > Verrucomicrobiales > Akkermansiaceae > Haloferula. The sequence continues at coordinate 7,585 of JAIXWR010000027.1, read as the reverse complement.
CCGCCAGCGCCGCGCCGAAGGCCTGGCCGGCCGCCGGGGTGCCCAGCAGGGTGTGGAGCGTCGAGCCGTCGGCACCGCTCAGGATCAGGACCTGGCCGGAACCGGCAGCGCCGGAAGCGGTGTAGGCCGGGTCGCCCACGGCGAAGTCGGAAATGCCATCGGCATCGAGGTCGCCCAGGCTGGCCAGCGAGGCGCCGAGCTGCCCGTTGTCGGGGCCGGCGGCAATCGTGTAGCGCAACGCGGCGGCGGAAGCCGGCAGGACGAGCGCCGAAGCACCCGCCAGACTGGCAAGGGTTTTCAAGGGTGTGAGGAACAGCGTTTTCATGTGGGACAGGGTGTGTGGGAACATCTCCGGGGTGAAGGGAGACTCTTCATTTAAAAAGAATTTGAGGAGAACTGTCAAAATATCTGTTGATGGTTAACTCTCCTTAATGAAATGACCTCCCCCCCCGCTCTCCCCGAAATCCGCTCTCGCGGTTTCCCCGCCGACCGGGCATCCTTTCCCGGCCCGCCCATCCCATGATCATCCTCGTCCGCAACATCGACCGCTCCATCCCCGAAGACGAAGTCCGCCGCCTGCTGGAGGCCCACGGCAAGGTCAGGACCTTCGACCTGGTGATGGACAAGGTCACCGGGCTGTCGAAGGGCTTCGGCTTTGCCGACATGCCGGACCTCGGCCAGGCGATGAAGGCGATCGAGGCGCTGGACGGCCAGGCGCTCGGCAGCCTGCGCCTGCGGGTGAAGAAGGCGGCTTCCTCGTCGCTGCTGGGGCCGAACGAGCCGCGGCCGAAAACGGCGGACAAGAGGAAAGCCCGCCGCCCTCCCCCGCCGCGCCGGCATTGACGCGGCGCCTCAAGCTTGCGGCAGGCGGGCATCGACCTCCCGCGCCAGCACCGGCGCGTGCCGCGGGGAGAACATCGTGAGGTGCTCGCCCGGCACTTCCACGATTTCCAAGGCGTCGGCCAGCCCCTGCCAGCCGTAGTCCGGCGGGATCTCGAACTTGTCGTCCACCGCGGCGGTCTTGAAGAGCACCAGCGGGACATCGAGCGGCGGCGGCCGGTAGGCATCCATCGCCGCGGCGTGGGCCTCCCGCACTTGCAAGGCGCGGAGACGGCCGTGGGGCCGGGTCCGGCCGGCGTTCCGGACGAGGAACGTTTCGGCACGCACCTGGAGATGCACCCGGATCCCGCCGCACATCCGCAGAAAAAGCCGGGCCGCCTTTTGCCAGACGGGCTTCCCGGAGAGCGAGTCCCAGAACACGTTCACCCGCTCGGCCAGGGCGTAGGGCCTCCGCGCGGCCGACGGATTCTCGGTGTCGAACAGGCCGAGGAACTCGATGCTTTCCCCCGCCCGGCGGAGCTGGACCGCCATCTCGTACACCATCACGCCGCCGAACGAATACCCGGCCAGGCGGTAGGGGCCCTGCGGCTGGCGACGCCGCAACGCCGCGATGTAGTCGGCCGCCAGGCGGGGCACGTCGACCGGCTCGACCGCCCCGGGTGCGCTCAGCGCGGGGGATTCCAAGGTCAGCACCGTCGGGTCCCCGTCCAGCGCCCGGGCGAGGTCGAGGTAGAAGAAGACCCCGCCGTCGCCGCCGTGGATGCAGATCAGCGGCGGGCCGGATTTCCCCTGGCGCAGGGTGACCAGTTCGGCCCGCGGCCCGGAGTCTCGCGCGAGGCCGGCGGCGTCGATCACCGCCGAAAGGCCCGCCAGGGTGGGCGATTGGATCAAGGTGGTCATCGGCAGGGTGACCCCGAACTCCGCGGAGATCGCCGCGAACAGGCGCAAGGCCAGCAGCGAGTTGCCGCCCAGCTCGAAGAACGAATCGCCCCGCCCCGGCACGCCGGCACCCAGCAGCTGGTCCCACAGCCCGGCCAGCCGGAGCTCGGTGGGCGTCGCCGCTTCTTCATGCCGCGGCGGCCGCAGCGCCTCGGGTTCCGGCAGCGCCCGGCGGTCGAGCTTGCCGCGCTCCGTCCGCGGGAAATCCGCCACCGCCGCCCAGCGTTGCGGCACCGAGGCCGCCGGCAAGTCCGCCGCCACGTGATCGCGCAGCCGCCGCTGCCACTCCGCCGGGGCCGCGCCCTCCCAGCGCACCCACGCCGCCAGCAGCGGCCGGTCGGCAGGACCCGCGGGGCCGACGTGGGCCGCGGCGACGCCGGGGAACGATTCGATCCGCCGCAGCACTTCCTCCGGCTCGATCCGGTGCCCGCGGATCTTCAACTGGTCGTCCGTCCGCCCCAGGAAGTGAAGCCTCCCCTGCCCGTCCCAGCGGGCGCGGTCGCCGGTGCGGTACCAGCGCCGGCCTTCCATCTCGAGAAAAGCGGCCGCCGTGAGCGATTCGCGGCCCCAGTAGCCGGGTCCGACCGCCGGACCGCCGATCCAGATTTCCCCGGCCGCACCCGGCGGCATCGGGGTGCCGCACGCGTCCGCCACCCGCACCACGTAGCCCGGCAGCGGCCGCCCGATCGGCGGGTCGCCCGCCTCGTCCCAGCCGGCCGGGATTTCCTGGGCGGTGGCCACGATCGATGCCTCGGTCGGCCCGTAGCTGTTCCACACCGTGCCGCCGCCGGCCGCCCGCCAGTCCGCCAGCGCCCGGGCCGCGGCGCGCTCGCCGCCGATGATGGTCGCGCGCACTTTCGCCGGCACCCGCAGGCCGTTTTCGCAAAGCCACGAAGCCCAGGCCGACCAGAAGGCGGTGGGCAGATCGAGCACCGTCACCGCGGCCGATTCGACGAAAGCCTGGAAGGCCGGCAGATCCTCGGCCACCTCCTCCGGCCGCGGCACCAGGGTTGCGCCGCTCAGCAGGCAGGACAGCATTTCCTCCAGCGAGGCATCGAAGCCCGGCGAGGAAAACTGCAGCATCCGGTCGCCCGGCCCCAGCCCCAGCGCCCGCGCCGCCCAGCGCGCCTCGTTGAGCACGCCGCCGTGGCCCAGCATCACGCCCTTCGGCGTTCCCGTGGAGCCGGAGGTGTAAATCAGCGCCATCACCTCGCCGGCCGGGGCCTCCCGCGCGGCCGGGGCCGGATGGGGTCCGGCGCTTTCCAAGCACACCCGCGGCAAGCCGAAGTCCTCCTCGACCTCGCGCCCGCACAGCAGCGCCGCCGGTTCGCCATCCTCGACCATCGAGCGCAGGCGCGACGGCGGGATCCGCGGGCCCAGCGGCAGGTAGATTCCGCCCAGGCAGGCGATCGCCAGCAAGGCCAGCGGCCACTTCCGGCGCCGCCCGGCCATCACCGCCACCGTGCGGCCGGCCGACACGCCCGCTCCGGCCAGGTTGCCCGCCACGCCGTCGACACGGCGTCCCATCTCCTCGTAGGTCCACGATTCCTCCGGCAGCCACATCGCCGTCCGCCCGCCGTGGTTCGCCCGCGCTTCCCGCCACGCCTCGGCCAGATGCTCCGGGCCTTCCAAGGCCTCGCCGCCATCCTCCCAGGCCGCCAGCTTCGATTCCTCCCCGGCCGGCAGCCGGGTGATCGACGCCGCATCGCCCGCCGGATCCGCCGCGGCCGCCCGCAGCACCTCCGCCCAATGCGCCAGCAGCGATTCCGCCGCCCGCCCGCCGGCCTCGCACTCCACCTCCAGCCGCAGCGCCGGCCGCAGGTAGGCCGAGGCGGTCAAGGGGCCCGACGGGCGCTCGTGGAGCTCCACCGATTCCAGCAGCGCCTCCCCCACCCCGCCGAGCTGGTGCGCCAGGGTCCCGCGCTCGACCATGATCACCGACGACCACGGCGCGCCGCTCTCCGGAAAAATCCCCGCCGGCAGCTCTTCCGGCGACACCCGCTCGAAACTCCTCAGCGCCAGCGACTCCGCGCGCAGCGAGCGCCAGCCTTCCGCCGCCGGGCCGCGCCGCATCCGCCGCACCCCCAGCGGCAGCGTGTTCAGGGTGAATCCCGCCCGTTCCCCGGCCGGCGGACCCGCCCGGACTTGTCCCAGCGTCACCGCTTCCACCCCCGCCGCCCGCGCCAGCACCTGCGCCCAGGCCCAGGTCGCCACCGTGGCCGCCGTGACCCCGCCCGACCGCGCCGCCTGTTCCAGCGCCTCCGCCGTCTCGCCGCCCAGCTCGACCACCGCCCGCGCCCGCCCGCTTTCGCCGAAATCCACCGCAGCCTCGCCCGCCACGTGGCCGGTCGCCTGGAAATGCTCCGCCGCCGCGCGCCGCTCCGCCTCACCCGCCGGCTGCCACGCCGCCAGCGGCAAGGACTCCGGCACCCCGCCCGCCAGGCAGCGCAGGAAGGACCGCAGCACCCGCGCGATCGAGCGACCGGCCAGCAGGGCGTGGGGAAAAGTCCACACCCAGCGCCGCGATGCCGGCCAGCAGGTCACCCGCCACGGCACGCTGCCGTCCTGTGGGAATCCCTTCCGCCGATCCTCCTCCAGCCAGTCGCCGAACGACGCCGGTTCCGCCGCTTCCCACCGGACCGGCCGCACCCGCGCTCCCGGGCTCCAGCCGTCCTCCGAAAGCCCGCAGCCGAGCGCCTCCGTCGCCGCCACCGTGGCCGCCCACGCTTCACCGATCCGCCCGGCCGGCAGCTCCTCGCGGAACACCAGCACCACCTGCTCCACCTCCAGGCCCGCCTCGCGGGTGCGCCCCATCGCCGCCTGGACCGGAGCCAGGGAGAATCGCGGGGATGAATCGGGAAAAGTCATGCCGGTCGGTGGGGGGCGGACGATCGGGCCCGCGCACCATTCCCCTCAAGCGACTCACAATCAAGCGCCGATTCCCGTCATGCGGCGGGCGGCGGCGCGATGGCCTCGCCGGTATGGGGCCCCGGGTCCATTCCCGGGCTCACCACCTCCACCAGCTTTCCTTGGTCACCGAAAGACGCTGCAGCTCCTGCATGTAGCGGCGGGGCACATCGGACCGCGTGATCTTCATGGGTCCGACCTGCGGAAAGGTTTTGCGGATCAGGGCCGCGTTCCGCTCGTGTTCGTCCGCCACGAGGACGATGGCGGCCTTGGGAACGGAGATCCCTGCCAGCCCGGCTTGATCGAACAGGGCGCACACGTGAATCGCGCCCACATCGGTCGCCTCTCCGGCGCGGACTTGAAAGGGAACGGAGATGGGAGCCTTGGTCTCGTAGGTGACCGAGTGATTGTAGGGGTCCGCGACGGATCCGGTGATCTCGTAGTTGCCGGGCGGGACAGGAATCAGGAAGCAGTTTCCTTTGCGGGGCCGCCCGAGCATGGAGGGTGAAGTTTTTGGCCAGGTGTTGCCGATCCACACCCGCTCCGAGCCTTCCGATTTTGCCCGCCGCGCCACCAGCCTCGAATGGCCATCCTGAACCGCCATGGTCAGCACGGGATCCCAATCCTTTTTTCCGAGATTCGTGAAATGGGTATGGAAGCTCCCCACGATGTAGCCTTCGCCCGGCCGGATGCCGCGAGCTTGCAGACCCTCGGGGCTGACACCCTGCTCGACGTTCCCGCAAGACAGAAGGGCGAGTGAAACGACGGTGCCAAGGACGCGGAGAGTCCGGGAGAGAAGACGATTCATGTTCGGATAAGGGACCGGGCGGGTTGTTCGGGAGGGAGAGGCAGTTTCGCCGGTTTTTCCAGCCCCTTGTGGTGAATCGCAGGAATTGGGACCACCCCGGCGCGGATGTGGTTGGGCAGCACCCCATTCATTCTGGCGTCTCCTCGCGACTGAATGGGTGGCATTCAAACCTTCGTCAACGCCGGTTGCCAGGGGCGGCTTGTTCGCTTCGGTTTGTTTCCCGCAGGACCGCATGGAGTTCGTTCATCATCTCCTCGTAGTGCGGGTAAGTGTAGAATCTTCCCGAGCGAGGCCGAACGGACTCACGAAGAAATGCCCGACACGCCATCGGGCCCTGCCACACCCGGCGCGCGGCTGTCGCGGGTCCGCTTCCGTCCTGCCGCCGCCTTTGGGCGTGACAGGACGGGAGCCGGTCCTCTAACAGCAAGTCATGTCCTTGCCTCAACAGTCGGCCCGTCCGCTCCGCCCGATGTTCGCCCGTCTTCGCGCCGCCTTGCCGGCGGTCGCCGTGGCGGCCGCCCTGTCGTCCTGTGTCAACGTGCGCTATCCCGCGACACCGGAGGCGGTGGCGAACCTCAAGCCGGGCGAAGGACTGATCGTGGCCACGTTCTCCGCCAAGTCGTTCAACCGCAAGGGCGAGACGGTGGACGGCTCCGGCCGTGCCAGCGTCCATGTCCGGGGCGAGGACTCCGGCCCGATGGCGGTGCTGATGCCCCACGTGATGCCGGTGAACCGCAACCCCCATCTGATGGGCGGGGGAAATGCCAGCGACGTGGTGGCCGTGCCGGTGCCCGCCGGGAACTACTCGATCACCGGGTGGACCATCCAGGACCACGCCGTGACCGCGGGGGTGACCTTTTCAAACCGCCTGCCGATGAACGTGCCCTTCCAGGTCCGGCCCGGCGAGGCGACCTATGTCGGCTGCATCCAACCGGTCTCCATCTACGGAAAGAACATCATCGGCATGCGGGTGCCCGGGGCCGCCTTCGTGATCATCAGCGACGAGTTCCAAAAGGACGCGCCCAGGATCTCGAGCCGCTATCCATCGATCCGCAGGTCCTCCATCCGCAAGTCGGAGGTTCCCGCCGGCTACAAGAGCGAGATGAAGCGGATCGCGGAAACCCCGCAGAAGTTTCTTGGTCTGTTCTGATCGTCCCTCCCCGGATCCGGCGCCGGCCTCCGGGCTCATCCGAAGACGACGGTCCTCGACGGGCGCAGGTTGAACGAGCTCTCGACCGCCGATCACCGCTGTCATGATGGGAACGGGTGGATTGACGGGGACCATCCGTTTCGCTAGCCTGGGAGGATGAAGATATCTTCACTCGGTCTCGTCTTGTTCTTCTCCGGTGCCGCCTGGGCGGTCGAGCCGCTGAAGTTGCCGATGGACGTGGGCACCTTGAAAACCCGCGACGGCAAGGTGCTGGAGGGGGCGAAGATCGTCGGCCATGACGCCGTCGGGGTGAAGGTCATCCATTCCAGCGGCACCGCGCGCCTGACCTACGACCGCTTGCCGCGGGAGCTCGCGGCACGCTTTCCACGGGACCCCGACGCGGCGAAGAGGCAGTTGGAAAAGGAGGCCCGCCAGGACGCCGAGCACGAGGCCGCCGTCAACGACGCGTTGAAACCGAAGGAAGAACCCGCGGACGAAGCGGAGGCGGATGAAGCGGAGACGGATGCGGGCCAGCCGGCCGAGGAAGAGATCGCCCCGGTGGAACAGGAAGTGAAGCTGGAGGGCAGCGCCCAGGCGAAGATCGCGGCGCTGGAGGCCTACATCGCGCGTCTGGAGAAAGGGATCGCGGAAGAGACCGCCGCGGCGGACGAGTTGCAGAAAAAGGCCGACAAGCATCGCGAGGCCGGAAAGATCACCGTCACGGAAGTCGGCCCCAACGGAAGAGTCTACGACCGCGAGGACGTGAACTCGAGCCGCGACTCCCGGGCGCGCTTCTACGAGAAGCGGAAGGAGAAGCACACGAAGAAGATCGAGGAGGCCAAGAAGCTCATCCAGTCGGCACGCTTCAAGATCTCCAGTTTGCAGAGATCCGCTGCCACCAAGCCGTGACCCATGTTCCCGGCAAGGCGTGCAGGCCGCCG
>JAIXWR010000006.1 GCA_027491155.1 Verrucomicrobiaceae bacterium | reverse complement strand
CGGCGGCCTGCACGCCTTGCCGGGAACATGGGTCACGGCTTGGTGGCAGCGGATCTCTGCAAACTGGAGATCTTGAAGCGTGCCGACTGGATGAGCTTCTTGGCCTCCTCGATCTTCTTTAGAAAAAGTGCCTGTCCCTCTGCAAAGAAAACTTGCCCCGATCCCCTGACCTTACCATCCTTCACCCCATGCGCCGGCCCCGCCTCAAAGCTCCCGCTTTCCTCCCCGTCGCCTACTACCACTGCGTCTCGCGGGTGGTGAACCGCGAGTTCGTCTTCGGCGAGGAGGAGAAGGACAAGCTCATCGAATACATGCGCCTCTACGAGCGCTTCGGCGGGCTGCGCGTGATCTCCTACTGCATCATGTCCAACCACTTCCACATCCTCGTGGAAGTCCCCCAGCGGCCGGACGACTCGGCGCTGCCTGATGACGCCGGCCTGGTCGCGAAGGTCCGCAGTTGCCTGGGCGACAAGCTGGCCAACGAGCTCGAATGGCAGCTCGAACTGCACCGGAAGCAGGAGAACACCGCCGCCGCCGAGGAGCTGCGGAAGAAATGGTTCGCCCGGATGTGGGACGTCAGCGCCTTCATGAAGGTGCTCAAGCAACGCTTCTCCCAGTGGTTCAACGGCCGTTACGCCCGCCGCGGGACTTTGTGGGAAGACCGCTTCCGCTCGGTGCTGGTGGAAGGCAAAGGCCAGGCGCTGCGGGCGATGGCCGCTTACATCGATCTCAATCCCGTCCGCGCCAAGATCTGCGACGATCCGAAGGACTACCGCTGGTGCGGCTACGCCGAAGCGGTCGCTGGCGGCAAGGAAGCGCGGGAAGCCGTGACATTCCTCGCCGCCCTCAATCCCCACGGCGGGATGAAGCCGGACGCCGCCGCTCCAACCACGCCCAAGGAAGCCCTGCGCCGTTGGCGTTGCCACCTCTTCGGGATCCCGGAAAGCGAAGTGCGCCAGAAGAAGGAAGCCGCGAAAGGCGAGATGGCCGACATTTACCGCGATCGGATCCCACGCGAGAAGGCCTTGGAAGTGCTCGCCCGCGGAGGGAAGCTTTCCCAGGCCGACTACCTCCGCTGCAAAGTCCGCTACTTCAGCGACGGCGCGGTGATCGGCGGGAAGGCCTTCGTGGACGAGATGTTCGCCGCCTTCCGCGGCCGCTTCGGCCCGAAGCGTAAGGACGGCGCGCGGCCTCTCCGGGGTTTGGCGGGCGGTTCGCCCGATGAGCGCTTGTTCAGTCTCCGCCAGCTCCGGACCGGCGTGTTTGGCTGAACGAACCCATGATGATTTCCAGAGGAACAGGCAGTCATGGATTGGGATTGGGGAGTCTTGGATTCCACCGGCAGTCTTGAAGTGGGAGCGGTGGATCTCGGCGGAGAGGGGAGTCTCACGGATCCTCGGGAGCGCGGAGGACGAGCGTGGCGAGTCGGTCGAATTGCTCCCCTCCGCCAAGCCGGCCGCGGTAGAGCAGGGCGGTCGCCACTTCGGGGCGGTTCACCGTTTTCGGCCGTCCGCTGCGACCGACTTCCTGGCCGCTTCCGGTGCGTGTGTTTCCTTCCACGCCGACCACCCCGCGGTCGTCGATCCTGGAAACCAGCCAGTCCGCCCCGCGCCGGGCGGCGTCGGTCCATGCAGGCGGACGCGATTCCTCCGGAGTCAGCAGCAGGATCCGCTGGAGGTAGATCAAGGCCACCGCGTGGTAGCTGCTGTCGTGGCCGCCCTTCTCCGGGAACGCGCCATCCCCGCGCTGCATGCGGACACCGTCCTCGATGAAATAGTGGGCAGCCTTCCGGAGTTCCTCGTCATCGTGGATCCGGGCGCACTGCGCCAGGCCGCAGCCTAACAGGAAGCGCCGGTGACCGTAAATCCGCTGGCTCTCGGCCGCCCGGTGGTTTGCGGGCGACGCGATCCAGCGGGCGCAGCTCAGCAAGGGCCGCTTCAGCCCGTCCAGCCGGGCCTTGAACCGGTCTGCCATCGGAGAGGCCTCGATCAACAGGATCGATCGCCCGCTGGTCTCCAGCAGGAAACTCGCGCTGTGGAACGGATCGCCGCAATCGAAGGAGCCATCGTCCTTCATCCTCGCGAAGCCCCACTCCAACTGCTTCAGCCCCCACTCCACGGCCTCGGCGTTGCCGTGCGCCAGACCGGACTCCACCCAGTAACCGCCATCGCGCTGCATCTCGATGTACCACTCCACCCCGGGGTCCTTCTCCCATGCCTCGTTGATGAACACCGCGCCGCTCCGCTCCCGCCAGTCTGCGGGCGGGGTGCGGCGGGCGTTCACGAGTTCCATCACCCGTGGCGAGGTGATGAAGGAATAATCGCCGGCGAGGACCGGCGACAGCACCGAGAACAGCGCCCATCCGGCGGCCTTTGCCCAATTCATGGCGACGGAAACGTCGGCCCCGGGAGCTTTCATTCGGCCGGCGGCGAGATGCCCGATCCAGCCCGTCCCGCCAGCCCGCGGCATCGGAGCCGGTCCATCGCCGCGCGACGCCGGCAAGAAACCGGCCCTCTGGAAACCTCCGCTGAGGGCCCCCGGTCCCACTTTCCGGACCGGGGTGATTGTCAGGTTGCCGGCCTTGGGCTCAGCTGCTCACCTGAGTCGCGGTGCGAATGGCTGAGAAACTGACATTGAAGGAATTCAGGCAGCGCTTGGTCGCCGGATCGTTTCCGCAGTATCAGGATCTGGCGGCGGCCATGGAAGGTTTGCGCTTCGTGCAGGCCGACCCGATCCGCTCGCCGGCGCGGGCTCAGGATCTGATGCTCCGGCAACGGGTCGCTTCTTACCAGGCGGGGGAACTGGAGCGGAGATTTCCGGAATTGGGCGTGGAGGAGGGCTATCTCTTTGCCTATGGATTCATGAGCCCGGAGGTCTGGCGCGATCTTCGCCGCCGGTCCCGCGCCAAGTTGACGAAACTGGAGCGCGGCGTCCTGGAAGCGGTCAGGGAGATGGGCGAGGTGCATCCGCGTGGCTTGGATGCGAGATTTGGCAAGAGGACCGTGAGGAACTGCTGGGGAGGGACGTCCCAGGCGACGAAACAGATCCTGGAGGACTTGCATCACCATGGATTCCTGCGGGTCAGCCGGCGGGAAAAGGGCGTGCGGGTGTATCAGATCCCCGGGGATACGGACGAGGGCGAGTCCGACCCCGACCCCGTGCAGCGCTACTCGCGTCTCGCGCTGACCACGGCCCGGATCTTCGGACCGACTTCGAAGCGCTTTCTCATCACCGAGCTGGGAGGCCTGGAGCACTTGATCCCGCAACGGAACGAGCGGGAGAAAGCGATCGCGCAGCTGGTGGCCTCCGGAGAACTCGCGGAGCTGGAGGTCGAGGGCAGCCCGTATCTCTGGAGACGGGACGACTGGCTGGCAAGCGAGGTGGAGGAGCGGGCACGGATCCTGGCACCCTTCGATCCACTGGTGCGGGATCGCCAGCGCTTCGAGCAGGTGTGGGGCTGGCGCTATCGGTTCGAAGCCTACGTCCCCGCGGCGCGGCGCGAACGCGGCTACTATGCCATGCCGGTGCTCTGGCGGGAGGATGTGATCGGCTGGGCGAACGCCCGGATCGAGGGCGGGCGGCTCGTTGTCGGGATCGGCTACGTCGGTCAGCGCCCGCGGGAAAAGGCGTTCCTGCCGGCGATCGAAGCCGAGGTCGAAGCCATGACCGCGTTTCTCGGTCTGGAGAGCGGGGCTTTGGATGGGAAGGGGTAGAATTCCGGAGATAAACAAACGGAGGGACCTGCCGATCAGCACGCATTGGAACGGGTGAACCCGATCGATGCAGGCCTCGAACGCTTCACGGCCACTCCTTGATTTGAATTGAAAATCAATCCCCTTCGGATAAGGGGCTGTCCATGGATCCTCAAAGGTTCAAGGCCGTCCTCATTACCGCCACACTTTTCGGACTCGGGATCGGATTGATGGTCTTCGGTTGGAAGACGGTCCGGGCGGATGGTCTTTTGGACCGGAACTCCGCCGCGATCGAAGGACGGGTCGTTGATAGCTCGGTTTACAAGGGGTCGAGGGGTGGCGAGTGGCCGTCGCTCGTCGTTGAATACTCGCCTCCGGAGCACGAGCCCATCACGCGGAAATTCCCTGTCGGCCAATCGATCTATCAGGCTGCATTGGAGACCCGCACCGCGACGGTCCACTACTGGCCCGATGATCCACGAATCAGCCGGGTGGATCGATTTGAAACGCTGCCCTATCAGCTCGCGATCGGTCTGGGTGGCATGATTCTCTTCGCCGGCCTCCTCTGTCTCTTTCACTTCAGGAAGGGGCCGTCAAAATCCTGATCACGGTCTGGAATCATCCGCCCCGCGGCGCGGGCGTTCCCGGATAGGGTCGTTCACGGGATCGAGAACCACTTTCCATACCGCTCCCGCTTCGGATCCCCGATCTTGAGATCGCCGGATTTCTTCAATCCGAGCTCATCCACAGGAACCCCCGGTTTTCGGTCCGGAGCGAAAGACCGGCGCGCGGCCGGTCCCGGGGATGCCGGCGGCCTGCACGCCTTGCCGGGAACATGGGTCACGGCTTGGTGGCAGCGGATCTCTGCAAACTGGAGATCTTGAAGCGTGCCGACTGGATGAGCTTCTTGGCCTCCTCGATCTTCTT
>JAIXWR010000025.1 GCA_027491155.1 Verrucomicrobiaceae bacterium | reverse complement strand
GGAGGATCTTCGGGGAGCAGATTGCAAAGAACATCCAACTGGTCCTCAGAGAGTTTCAACATCGTTCGACCCAAAGCAGTCACCTTGCCATATGGCCAGTGGTTTTGGGATAGCTTCTACTTCTTCGACTTCAGTTGGTAGTAGTAGCTGTGCCTCATCCCTCCGCGAGTGTGCGTATCCTCATCAAAGTAGTCGATGTAGCAGAATCTCTTCTTCGACAAATCATGAATGGACTCGAATGCGCAGATCCGAACCCCCTTCTTATCCTTGGTGACGATCGTCCATCGCTGATTGAAGTAGTCACTGCTTCCACGCCAAGGAGCATCTTCAATCTCAAGGTTGCAGCCCAAGTAGGTCGCCTCTTCCAAGGCCGAAAGAAGCTCGGATGCGGATCCAAAAATCTCCGATGAGTCCTTACTAGGCCCGTACATGTCATCATCGGTGAACGCGGCATGCACCTCGGCGGCTTTGGGTAGAGCCGGGGCTGAATCAGAGCCTTGAGTAGGCGATTGCCGCGTGCACCCGAGAAGGAGCAACGCCAAACCAAACGCGATCGTAGTCTTCATTCTCAGTAGAACGTATAGGCCATCCACGGCGGGGTGGGAAGCCCGAATTCAAACTGGAGCGTTATCCGCCGTTGGATGTGCCGACTTGTTATCCACGTCTTTGTATTGGTGACCTAGATAGGGTGTTCGATAAGAATACGACCATGGCAAGTCCATTGGCTACCGCGTAACTGCATGCGTCACGAAGCTTGTGAATCTCGGCAAGAATCCACTCATCCTTTCGAATGTCCGGCTCAGTCGCTTCTACGTCTTCGAGCGTCACAATAGCTGCCCGAAGAGCCACCGGGAGATGATAATGTGGTCTCGCAATCGGATGCCACATCTCGGTGTCCAAAGGTGTCCCCGCGTTGAGAATCGGATTAATCCGGGGATGTGCTGCGATGAAATGCGAACACCCGAATGACTGGGTTGCCGCTTCCGAAATGGATTCGCGGGTGTGGCGCTGTGCCACCTTGTCGACCGGTATCATCAAAAGCGTTGCGAAGTGTGCCATCGATTTCTTGGATAACAGTCTTTGTTCTCCCACTCGGAGCTGGATATCTAACAAACTCCCGGCGGGCTCTATTGGCACCTACCATCTCCGGAACCAACTGGTTGTCAATGACGGACCCGGGGATCGCCGACGCGGGAGGGCGTTGGAATTCGATTCGGATCGCTTGAAGGTCCGAATCGCCGGGTCTGCTCGATACGGCGCTTCCGGAGGGCGTGACCTTTGGAGCTTGATGAAGTCCGGATGGGCGGAGGAGCCCGGTTTCCATTCCCGCCCCGGTGGAGCGGCAGGGCGGGATTGACGCCTGCCCCGGCACCGTCTTGCATCGTCGCCTCCCCCTTTTGAAGCGGACACTCCACCTCCTGGCTTGTGCGGCGATGTTCCTGGTCGCCGCCGCCGCGTCGCCTGCGGCGGGGCGGGAGGGCCCGCGGCGGGTGCTGCTGATCCACTCCTTCGGCCGGGATTTCTCGCCCTTCGCGGAAGTCGCGGCCCGCTTCCGCACCCGGCTCGCGGAACGCTCGCCGGAACCGGTCGAGTTCATCGACGCCCCGCTGGAAATGGGCCGCTTCGATGGCGGCGACCGCGACGCGCCGCTGCTGGATTTCCTGCGCGCCATCTACCGCGACGGCGCGCCCGACCTCATCGTCCCGGTCGGCGCCCCCGCGGCGATGTTCGCCATGCGCCACCGCGAAGGCTTCTTCCCGGACGCCCCGGTCCTCCTGCTTTCCGCCGACAAACGGCGCATGGAGGGCATCGACCGCGGTCCCTCGGTCACTTCCGTCGGCATCGAGATGAATCTCGCGGCGATCCTGGCCAACGTCACGGACCTGCTGCCGGAAACCGGGCACGTGTATTACGTCGGCGGAACCTCGCCGATGGAGAAGTTCTGGGATGCGGAGCTCCGCCGGGAATGGAGCCGGCATGAAGGGCAGAAGCGGTTCCATTGGTTGACCGACCGTCCGATGTCCGAGATCCGGACCCTCGTCGCGGAACTGCCGCCGCGCTCCGTCGTCGTCGTCGGCATCATGAACCGCGATGCCGCCGGCGTCCCGCACGAGTGGTTCTCCGCCCTGCGGGTGATCCGCGAGACGAGCTCCGCGCCCGTCTTCGGCTACAGCATGGAACAAATGGGCGAAGGCATCGTCGGCGGACGGCTGTCGCCGATGACCCGGGTGGGCGAGACCGGGGCGGACACGGCGGCGCGCATCCTCGGCGGGGAAAACGCCGGTGCCATCGCGCCGGTTTACCTGGGCATCTCCGAACCCGTCTATGACTGGCGGGAGTTGAAGCACTGGGGCATTCCCGAAAGCAGCCTGCCCGCCGGGGCGACCATCCTTTTCCGCGAACCCGGGCTGTGGGAATCCCACCGCACCGCCGTGCTGCTGGCGACCGGCTTCATCGTGCTCCAGAGCGTGCTGATCGGCCTCCTGCTCGCCGCGCGCCGCCGCGCCCGGGAAACTGATGCCAGCCTCAGCCTGGCGGCGGATGCCGGAAAGATCGGACTCTGGCGGCGCCAGGCACGCGGCGGCAGGTTCGTGGTGAACGACCGCTGGCGGCAGATCTTCGGGCTGCCCGAGGCCGGCTCCCTGTCACCCGAGGAAGTGCTGGAGCGCATCCCCGGCGAGGACCGTGCGCGGGTCACCGCCGCGATCGAGCAGGCCGCCCGCGGGGGCCGCGACTTCGCGGTGGAACACCGCGTGATCCACCCGGACGGCAGCGTGCGCTGGGTCGCCACCCACGGCCGCCTCGAGCCGGGCCGCAACGGCCAGCCGCCCGGCACCCGCGGCGCCTCGCTCGACATCACCGAACTGCAGGAAGCCTCCGCCACCGCCGCCTTGCAGCGCCAGGAACTCGCCCACCTTTCCCGCATCTCCTCGCTCGGCGTCCTTTCCGGCGCCCTCGCCCACGAGATCAACCAGCCGCTCGGCAGCATCCTGAGCAACGCCCAGGCCGCGGAATTCCTGCTGGAGTCGGATCAACCCGACCTCGAGGAACTGCGCGCGATCCTCGCCGACATCGTCCGCGAGGACCGCCGCGCCGGCGACGTCATCAAACGCCTGCGCGCCCTCCTCCGCCGCGGCGAGACCACCCCGCAGCCGCTCGACGCCAACGAAAGCGTCCGCGAGGTGCTGCGGCTCACCCGCAGCGACCTGATCGCACGCCACGTCGCGACCGAGCTGAAGCTCGCCGCGGACCCGCCGATGCTCCATGCCGACCGGGTCCAGCTCCAGCAGGTCCTCCTGAATCTCATCCTGAACGCCTGCGACGCGATGGCGGAGTTGCCCCCCGACCAGCGGATCCTCGTCCTTGAGACCCGCTCCGGCGGCTCCGAGGTCATCCTCTCGGTCCGCGACCGCGGCGCGGGACTTCCCGCGGATCCCTCCTTGATCTTCGAGCCTTTCCACACCACCAAGGAACACGGCCTCGGCCTCGGCCTGGCCATTTGCCGGACCCTGATCGAAGCCCACCACGGCCGGCTCTGGGCCGAAAACAATCCCGGCGGCGGTGCGGTGTTCCACGTCGCGCTTCCCCTCGCCTCCTCCCCCTCATGAACGCCGCCACCATCGGACTGCTCGACGACGATCCCCGAATGATCCAGGCGCTCCACCGCCTGCTGGCCAGCCGCGGGTTCCAGGTCCGCGACTTCCCTTCGCCGGAAGCCTTCCTTCTTTCCTACCGCTCCGCGGAGCTCGATTGCCTCGTGATGGACCTCGCCATGCCCGGCACCAGCGGCCTCGAGGTGCAGGAACACCTCCGCAAGGCCGGTGCCCGCCTGCCGGTTGTCTTCCTGACCGGCGCGGGCGACATCCCCGCCAGCGTCCGCGCCATGAAAGGCGGGGCCTCGAACTTCCTCACCAAGCCGGTCGATTCCTCGGAGCTGATCAATGCCATCCGCCTCGCCTTGATCGAGTCCGCGAAATCCCGCGCCGGGGAGAGCGACCTCGCCGGCATCCGCGAACGCTTCGCCCGCCTGACCACGCGGGAAACCGAAGTGCTGCGCCACGTGATCTCCGGCAAACTCAACAAGCAGATCGCCCACGACCTCGGCATCTGCGAGCAGACGGTGAAGATCCACCGCATGCGCATCACCGAAAAAACCGGCCTGCCCTCGGTGGCCGAACTCGTCCGCGCCGCGGACCGCGCCGGCGTGCAGCCCGCCGGATAGAACCATCGTTGCATTCACGGCGGGATCCCGGCGCCTAGGCTGGAGCCCGATGATCGCCCCGCCGCCACTGGTCGCCGTGCTCGATGACGAGGAGAGCATGCGGGTCGCCCTGCAGCGACTGCTCCGCATCCGCGGCTACCAGGTGAGCCCCTGCGCCAGCGGCGAGGAATTGCTGGCCGAGTGTTCCCGCCAGCCGGTGCGCTGCATCATCCTCGACCTCCACATGCCCGGCATGAACGGCTTCGAGGTCCTGGAGGAGCTCGCCGCCCGTTCCGCCCCGCCGCCGGTCATCGTCATCACCGGCCAGGACCAGGCGGGCAATGCCGAACGCGCCGGCCGGCTCGGCGCCCGGGCCTATTTGACCAAGCCGGTCGACAGCCTTCCGCTGCTGGAACTCCTCGCGGAGCTCGTCCGGGACCCGCTGTTGAACGATGGTTCTATTCCACCGCTTCCCCTGACATGACAAGAACTTGTCGGATCCCGGGATTCCTCCCATTTCCCCTCAACCACACCATCCCATGAACACCAGTCGAAACCTGGCGAGATCGCTGCTCGCCGCCACCGTGGCCCTCGCGGCCTCCTCCGCCTTCGCCCAGCAGGGCGCCAAGAAACCCAACATCCTCGTGATCTGGGGCGACGACGTCGGCCAGTTCAACATCAGCGCCTACAACATGGGCATGATGGGCTACCGCACCCCGAACATCGACAGCATCGCCAAGGAAGGCGCCCTCTTCACCGACTGGTATGGCGGCCAAAGCTGCACCGCCGGCCGTGCCGCCTTCATCACCGGCCAATCCCCGATCCGCACCGGCCTGACCAAGGTCGGCCTGCCCGGCGCGCCGGAAGGCATGAAAAAGGAGGACCCGACCCT
>JAIXWR010000019.1 GCA_027491155.1 Verrucomicrobiaceae bacterium | reverse complement strand
GCGCGGTGGCGAAAGCCCCCCGGTGCCGACCTTTTTCCAGATTTCGGCCCGCACGACGGGGGGAACGGCTGCGAAGGCGAACCGCGCGATGAGGAACAGGACCGGGGGGTCTTTTCTTCGAAGCGGCAAGTCCCGCACCGTCTGTCAGCAGGCCGGTCGCACGGGACCGACGCGATTCCGCCGGGGGGCGGGAACCAGCGTCGGGCCCGACACTTTCCGCATGGGATTGCCTGATCAAGCGCTGCCGCAGCCGGGGGGCTGTGGCGCGTGAAAGCCGAAGTGGTTGCTCAGACACTGCCGGTTGAAACGACCGGGACGGACGATCCGGGGGGATCGATACCGTCCCGGTTTTTTCGTGCCCGGAGGTGTACCGCTTGTGCATTTGGCCGGCGCCCGGGCGAGCCGGGTCGGCTCACGGTCGCGTGTTCCAGTAAACGATCAGGTTCCGGGTCGCGCGGCCGGCGGCGATGATGTCGGGCTTCCGGTCGCCGTTGAGGTCCGCGACCTTCAGGTCCTCGCAGGCCATCGTGTTGTCGTCGATGACCGCGTGGAGCTTCCACGCGCTGCCGTCTTGCCGGGTCGGGACGTAGAGGCGGATGCCCACTTTGCCGTGCTTCGGGCCGGGCTTGCGCCAGCCGGCGACGATCTGGTCGTGGCCGAGCCCCAGGAAATCGGCGGTGGCGAGGGCGTGGCCTTCCGCGAGCGAGTCGTCGAGCACCACCCGCCCGGCCGACCAGAGGCCGCCGGGGTTCTCGGGGTTGACGACCACTTCGTTGCCGTGGAAGGGCTCGACCGTGGCGATCATCCGACGGCCGTCCGGAAGCCTGCCCAGCCGCACCTCGCCGCTGCCCTTTTCGGTCATCCGGGTCGATTTCCAGCCGCCTTCCGCGCTTTCCAGCAGGTGGACGCCTTCCTTGCAGGCGACCAGCATCGCTTCGCCCTTCGCGCCGGGCCAGGTCACGGGATCGAAGTTGTGGGCGAGATGGAAGCGGTCGTTGATCAGGAAAGTGGGCCATTCCCGGTCCTTTTCAGGCCGGTAGCCGAGAAAGCGGACCCCGGATCCCTCGGTGCTGACGTTGCCGCAGCCGTGGAGCGGAAGGACGGCGAGGAAATGACGCCCGCCGTCTTCCTTCACCCAGTGCATCCGGTGGACCGTCGGCTCGTGGTGCTGCTTGCGCGCGGTCCATTCCATCGTCCGGTCCCCGGGTGCCTCGAGGGAGAAGACCGCGCCGCTGGTTTTGGTGTCGCCGGGATTCCAGCCGGCCCCGACCGCCACCTCGGCCTTTTGGTCGTGGTCGATGTCGCAGGCGGCGACGCAGACATGGTCGAGCGGGGTCAGCGCGCCGGTCATCCGGTGCTTCGTCCACTCGGGATTGCGGTACCAGACGGTCTCCCTGGCATCCACCAGCACGATGTCCTGTTTTCCATCGCCATCGACGTCCGCGATGGCCAGCCCGTAGCCGATCTGGAGCTTGGCATCGAGGGTCTGGGGCCGGAACGCCGCCGGCGGTGGTTCCGGCAGGGCATTCAACCAGGTGCCGGGGAAGAGGGAGACGAGTGCCAGGACCGCGCGCATGGACTTCCTACGCGGCAGGCACCGCGGATTCGTCGGGATCCCCGGCGCGGGGAAATCCCCGGCGGGAAATGATCGATTCCGGACAACTCCCGGCTCCGGGCGGCGTTCTTAGAAGACGGGCCTCATTTCAAACCGCCCGGCCGAACCCGAATCCGACATGAAACCCTCCATCCATTGCCTGCTCGCCGTTTGCCTCCTTTCCGCTCCGGCGGTCCAAGCCCAGGAACGTCCCGCTCCGGTCCCGCCGCCGAAGGAGAATGCCCGACCGGAACATCCGGAGCACCGTGAAGCCCGGCAGCGCGAGAACGCCCGCGCCGAGCGGCAGGCACCCCAGTCACCGGGCCGGCCCTTGCCGCCCGCCACCCGGTGGGCACCGGATATCGAGCGCGAACACCGCGCCGTCATGGAACGCATCGGCCGGATGGAGCGCGAGATGCAGGAGCGCGATGCCCGGATGGGCAAGGCCGCCCGAGAGCTTAATGCCCGGCTCGACCGCTTGGAGTCGATCATGAAGAAGCCGGCCCCGGCGCCTTCCGGCGATGCGGGCAGGCCGGAGGCCGAAGCGAAGGAGCGTCAGGCACACCGCGAGTTCGAGGAACGGATGAAGCGGGCCCACGAGATGGAGAAGAAGCTCGGCGAGCGGGCCCGCGAACTCCAGCAGATGGCGGAGAAGCTCGGTGCCCGGGAGCGGGAACTCCGGCAGATGGAGGAGAAGCTCAAGGACGGAGCGAAGCGCCTGGAGGATCGTGAAAAGCGCTTGCAGGAGATGGAGAAGCAGGGCCGCAAGAAGAAGGACCGCGAGGCCGGCGGGGAGTGATCCCCGATTCCGGTAACCTCGGGGCCGCTGCCGCCGTACTCCGGAGTGCGGCGGCCTGCCGCTCCAATTCCATGAACTCCCGCCTCCCGCTGATCGCCGCCTGCCTTTTCGCCACCGCTTTCGCCTCCGCCAAGGACGACCCGAAGAAGACCGATCTCTTCGAATCCGGCCTCAGGCAGGTGATGGAGGATTACCGGAAAGGCGACGATGCCGCCGTGACCGAAAAGCTCCGCATCCTCATCAAGATGATGGAGGAAAAAGGCGCGGACAAGGTGGGCGCGACCTTGCCCGAGACCATCGACGGCTGGGAGGGAGAGCCTCTCAAACGCGATGACCTCGGTGCCGTCGGGGGCGGTGTGTCGGTGTCGCGTGCCTACCGCTCCGGCGAAAAGGAAGTGGTGGCCAAGGTGATCAAGGACTCGCCGCTGGTGAAGGGGCTGATTCCGCTGATCGCCAACGAGGACCTGCTCAAGCTGACCGGGCGCAAGACCCACCGGATTTCCGGGGAGACCGCGGTGATGGAAGGGGAGCGGAAGCTGCAACTGGTCGCCGACGGGAGGATCCTCGTGGAGCTGGTCGGAAACGCCGAAGCGGATGAAAAGGACCTCGTCGCCCTTGCCCGCAAGCTCGACCTCGCGGCCCTGGCGAAGATGAAGTGATCCGGTGCCCGCCGCGGGTCCCTCAATTCGCGGGATCCGCGAGGCCGGGCAGGCAGTTGATGAGGAAGCGGCCGGCCCGGCGCGCGTCGTTTCGCAGCGCCAGGGATTCCCGCGCCAGCGGGTTGGGGTCGGGCGGCTCCAGCTGCGGCTCCGTCGCCAAAGCGGGTGCGTCGGGCCGGACTGTCACAGGTTGCGGCGCGGGCTGGGGCCACATCAAGGCGATGGCCGCCGCGACGGCCGGGGGAAGCAGGAACCAGCGCCAGACCCGGCCGCCGCCGGCAGGCGAGGTGGCGGGCAGGGACCGGACGATGCGCGCTTCGAGCCCGGGCGATGGCCGTGGGTCCGGTTTGGTGGAACGCAGCAGCTCGCCGATTTCGTGGTAAGGGTCGCGGGGCATTTTCAAGGGGTGCGTTGGAGTTGGGGCAGCGGCGGCGGGGATTTCCGGTGGAGCGCTTCGGCAAGGGATTTGCGCGCCCGGTGGAGCAGGACTTTCACCGCGCCCTCGCGCTTGCCGAGGATCGTGGCGACCTCCTTGAGCGGCAGTTCCTCCCGGTAGTGGAGCCATAGCGCGCTGTAGGCATCGGGGCCGAGTTCGCGCTTGGCGGTCTCCCACAGCCAGAGCGCCGGGCTGGCGGGTTCGGGTGCCTGGGGAAAGTCGAGTTCGGCGGGAAGCTTGCGGGACTTGCGCAGGGCGGCGATCGATTGCCGGCGGGCGATCGTGAACAGCCAGGGCAGCAGGGGCAGGGTGGGATCGAAGCGGTGGAAGTGTTTCCAAGCGCGGAGAAAGGTCTCCTGGGTCAGGTCTTCCGCATCCTGCCGATGCCGGGTGAGCGTCAGGAGAAAGGCGTAAACGCGGGCATGATGGCGGTGGACCAGGGTGCCGAAGGCCGCCGAGGAGCCGTCCCGCGCTTGTCGCGCGAGCAAGGGGTCGTCGGGGTGGGTTGCGGCTTCCACGGCGGTGCAGTGTGGGCTTTGGGACGGGAAATGGAAACGGTGAAAACGCCGGCCGGGTTCAGGGCGATTGCTTTTCCGCCGCGGCCTTGCCCATCAGTGCGATCCACTCGGCGACCGGCAGGCTGATGCGGCCGGACATGGCGGGCCGGTCGGGATTGCTCTCCAGCCGGGCCTGGAGGTCCAGTCCGTCGAGCTTCGGGTCGCTGGCCTCGGCGAAGGCGAGGACGCCGTCGAGCATCCGCCGCAGGCGGTCGGCATCCGTCGCGTCTGCGGTCTCCGCGTCCATCCGCAGGAGGAATCGGCCCTCGTGCTCGTGCGCGGCCAGTCGCAGGGTTCGGACCATCCGGACCAGCCGGGCCTGGTCTTCCGGGAGCTCGATTTCGGCGAGCCGGGCGCTCGCGGAGATCAGCGGTCGCCCGCCGTCCGCCTGGAGAAACGGGTCCGCCCCGGCCGGAGCCTTGGCCGCCAGGACATCCAGCGCTTCCTGCAGCAGGTGGGCCTGCCGGCTGAAGACCAGCAGGTCGGGGTTCGCGAAGGCGGCGTGCTGGTCGACCCCTTTGTCTTTCCAGCGATGCACCGTGACGCCGCCGTGGGAACGGGTTTCGTGGCCCTCCGCGGCACCGACCACGTCTTCGATGTGGGCGCGGTTGAAAGTGCCGTGGATCAGGGCGACCGCGTGATCCGCCTTGCCATCGCCATAGAGCGTGATGTCGCGGAGGTCGTTCAGGGGATGAAGCGAGAACATCCGCTTGAAAGCCCGCAACTGCTTGCCGTGCTCGGCTTCGAGCAGGGCGAAGAGGGTTTTCCCGGTCCCGCTGGCGCGCATCGCGTCGAGGTCGGCGTGGAGCTGCCACTTGGCGGTGGCGGGGATGCGGGCGGGGTCGAGCTCGGCGGCACGGAGCGGCGCGAGGAAAACCAGGAGCGGAAGCAGGACGGATTTCATGGCGTCGGCGGGGATTCCGGTCCGGAGTACGCCGGAGGAGGGCGGCAGGTTACAGGCCTGCTGCGGGTTCCGCGGGGGCCATCGGAAGGGGAGTTTCCGGGGTCTTCCGGCGATGGCTCGGGGGCTCACTTTTGACAGCGTCAGCTCCTGAATGTTCAAAATTCTAAAAAATCGAGACCGATTGAGCTTGTCAGCTCCGAAACTATTGATATTTCTCGCCCACATGATCGGGGGATCTGAAATATCAAAGGAGGCGGTGGTTTCGGAGGCGAAGCCTGCAGCCTGGGTCGGTCGCGGATGCCATTGGGGTGCCACACTGTATGTGCTGGCCATGGCGATGATCTTCGGAGGGACGGGAGGCCATTGGTTCGATGCGCGTCTTGTCGACGGTGGTCTTCTTCAGCGGATCCTCCAGTTGTCGGCGGGTTCGCTGATCATGGGGGCGCTTGTTTCCGTTCCGGGCTCTCTCTTTTTCGGCAGGAATCCCGTTCGTTGGGGAATGGGAATGCCCATTCTGGCCTATCTGGGCGGCGTCCTGATCGCCTTGGCGACCGGTCGCGTAGGCGTTGCCGGCCTGGTCTACGGAGCGCCCTTCTTCATGGGTCTCTCGATCGCCACCGGAACCATGGGCGCCTTTCTCGTGGACGGTGTTTTCTCCCGGAAGGACCTCGCCGCGCAGGCTTGATTCGCAGAATGACCCGAATCCACTGAAGGTCGGGGCTTCCTCAAAATTCGTTTCCCGGAATAATTCAGGTTTTTTGAAAATCACGCCGATCCACTGCGATTCTTAAAGCATGAGCCCGAAACTCCCCGTTTCCCCCGCACTTTCGATTTCCGGACGCCGCGCCTCGCTGGTTTCGGGCCGGGAGGTCCATGATCGCGCTCCGGGCATGTGGACCGGGACCCGCGAAGGTCTTGTTTCGACGCTGGTCGTGATGACCGCCGCGCTGCTCTTCGGCGGATCGGCCGGGGTCTGGTTCGCATCGGACAGCGCGGGTTGGCTTGAGCCTGCGGCCCGCATGGGGGCCGGTTCGTTCCTGATGGCCTTGCTGGTCGCACTTTCCGGTTCGCTGCTGGGCGGTCGGAACGCGATTTACTGGGGGGTAGGCATGCCTCTCATTGCCTACGGCGCCGGAGCTTTCTGCGCCTTGATCGCCGGTCATCCGGGAGCGGCCATGTTTTTCTTCGGTTCGCCGTTGTTCTGCGGTCTTGCGGTGCTAGGCGGGCTGCTGGGGGCCTTTGCGGCCGATCGCGCCGCGCTCCGCTGAGGCGGGCTTGGTGTCAGCCGATCACGGCGGGGTCTGCTCCCGCCGACGGGACGATTTTCCCACGGAGCGAGAAATCCGCTTGCGAAGCTGTCAGACAGGTTTTAGGGGTTTGAGACCCTAGGAAACCCAATGAAAAACAAATTCTGCTTTGCGAATCTTCGCATCTCCCGTCGTTTCAGCGTCCCCGTCCTCATTTCCTCCGTTTTCGCCTGTGCTTTGATGCAGGCAAAACTCCAAGCCCAGTCCATCGCTTGGACCGGTGCCGTCAACGCCGGGCCTCACGCATGGAACCTGACCACGAACTGGACCGGCTCCAACGTGCCGGACAGCAATACGGAAATCGGCAATATCGCCCGCGACTGGACGGCCGCACCGACCCTCAATTTCAGCGGCAACACCGTCATCAACGGGGTCCAGTGGGACGACACGGGTGCCTCCGGTGACGTGGCCGGGGTTCTTGCCAGTTCGCCGACCACCGCGGTGGTCACCCTGGCCGGCACCAACCCCACCATCCAGGTCGCGGGGACACTGTCGATCAACTCGCCGATCGCCGGGACCACCACCTGGTTCAAGACCGGCGGCGGAACGCTGATTCTCAACGGCACCAACACTTTCAACGCGTTCATCAACGTCACCGACGGGGGGCTTCGCTTCGGCACCGCGGCGGCGAGCGCGGGAGCCGGTGGCAACATCCTTGTCTCGAACGTGGCTCCGGCATCGGGCTCCGACACGAACAGCCTCCAGCTCGCGGGTGGCTTCGCTTTCGGTGCCGGACGAACCCTCACCCTCAAGTCGGCCGTGGCCGGCGGACAAGGCCGCACCGCTCTCGTCAACATTTCGGGAAACAACACCTGGGCGGGGCCGATCGTCTTTGACAGCCCCATCAACCAGACGCTCCAGTCCGACAGCGGCAATCTGACGATCTCCGGCAGCATCACCAACGCCGCCACCCCGACGACGGGGTTCTTCCTTCGTGGTAACGGGACCGGCAACATCACCGGTACGATGAGTCTGGGCACTTCGGCTCCATTCAAGACCGACGCAGGCACCTGGACCATCAGTTCGACCGGTAACGTCCACGGCCCGCTGGGCATCGCGGTCGGCGGTCTGACGGTCAATAACAACAACGCAATCCATCCGCCCACGACCGTCACTTTCGGACAAGGCAGCGCAGACGCTGGCACCCTCACCCTCAACGCGGGTTTCACCCAAGCGCTCGGCGGAGTGGCGCTCAACGGAGCCACCACCACCGGTGCCGGTCACCGCATCGTCGGTACCGGGACGCTGGAGTTCAACTGGCCGTCCAAAACGGTGAGCGTGATCGAAGCTCCCGCACCCAACGACCTCACCATCTCCACCCCGATCAGCGGCCCCGGCGGCTTCACCAAGACCGGTCCAGGCCGCCTGTTCGTGAACAGCCCGACGGTCCAGGGCCCTGCGATCCTGAGCGCGGGCAGCCTCGCCGCCCAAGGCGCCTTCAACGGCGGAGTCACCGTCGCCGGCGGAACCACCCTGATTGCAGGGAATCTTGCCGCGATCGGCACCCTTACCACCCCGACGCTTGCCTTTGGTGCGGGTGCAACGACCCTTGAAATCGACGCAGGGGAAGGCGTCTCCGACGTGATTCAGGTCACCTCTCCGGGCGGGCTGACCCAAGCCGGCACCACCACGGTGAATATCGGCGCGGCCGGCGGCTTCGAGGTCGGTGTCTATCCGCTCATTTCCTACACCGGCGCTTCGCCGGGAATCGGCGGCTTCGTGCTCGGCACCAAGCCCGATAGCATCACCGCCACGCTCATCGACAACGGATCGGCCATCGCGCTCGACGTGACCGCGGTGAAAAAGCTGACCTGGGCGGGAACGGTCAATGGCGACTGGAATCTCACCACCGCCAACTGGGACACGGTCGGCGGCCCGGCGGGCGTGCTTTTCGCCAGCAAGGATGACGTGATCTTCGGCGACCCCGTGCCGCCCATTCCGACCATCGCCAATACGACCATCGCGCTGGTCGGCACCATCGATCCGCAGCGCGTCGAGTTCACCGCCGATGCCACGGCCTACACCCTCGCTTCCGGGACGCTCTCGGGCAGCGGTGCCATGGATTTCGTGAAATCGGGCGACGGCACCGTCACCTTGCGGAATGCCAACACCTACAGCGGCCTCACCGACATCCAGGCCGGGACGCTGGAACTCGACCACGACGGCGGCACCCTCACGGCGACCTCCGGCGTCAGGGTCGGCCCGACCGCGACCCTCAAGGTCACGGACGACGACGGCGACTTCACCTTCAACCGCAGCCTGAGCGATAGCGGCACGGTGCGGGTCAACCCGAACAACACCGTGGTCGCGACGCCGGTCGCCCGCACGGCGACCTTCTCCGGAGTCTCCACCGGCTTCAGCGGGAGCCTGATTCTCGAGAGCCCGCTTAGCGGTTCGAGCCGTCTCTCCGCCGCCGCGAACGCCGTCGGCACCGGCCCCATCACGGTGGAGAACGAGAACCAGTTGTTCTGCTCGAATGCCAACATCTATCCGAACAACATCACGATCACCGGCGACGGCTTCAATGATGCGGAAGGATCGATCGGGGCCCTGCGGCTCGAAGGTGCGACCTGGAACGGGAACATCACGGTGACCGGTACGCCCGGGAACTCGGCGGGAACCGCCTATGACGCCCGGATCGGGGCCAACGCAAACACTTCCACGATTGCCGGGGTGATCAGCGGCGGCGACCTGAGCGTGAGCACCTACAATAACTCGGGCATCAACGTACGCCTGCTGGCCGCCAACACCTTCGGCGACCTGATCGTCAATAGCAGCGACGACGGCAGTGGAACCGGTGGCGGCCAGACCGTCGTGATCATCGGCGACAACCAGGCGGTTCCGGCGAACACGACGGCGACCTTGGGAACCGGGGATGTTTATCTGGTCTCCGGCACCAACACCACCAATCCGACCGATCCCATTCTTCGCATCAACCGCGCCGACGGCTACACCCTGCCCGCAGGCCAGGACATCATCGGCGTGGCCACCGGGCCCTTGCAATGGGGCGGCGTCCAGCTCCATCTGGACTCCCTCGGCACCGGCTTCAACACCGGCACCAGCACCATCAACCTCTCCGACGGCACCAACGGCGGCCTGATCCGCCTCGGCCCGCTGGTGAACGGCTCGGTGCTGAACATCGATTCCGGCTCTACCATTTCCACCGGCAACCTCCACATCGGCGAAGCGGCGAACAACAGCACCACGGTCAATCAGGCGTCCGGTTCCACGGTCTCGATCGTCAACCAGCTCCGCGTCGGGCATTTCGGCACGGAAACGTCGACCTACAACCTGACCGCAGGCACGCTGTCGATCACCGGACCCAGTCCGGCGACGACTCCAAGCACCGCCGGTGCGACCGAGCAAAACGGCGGCATCTACGTCGGCATCGACGGCCAGGGCATCATCAACCAGACCGGCGGCTCGGCGACCACCAACTTCGTGGTCCTCGACAACCGCGGCAACACCGCTGCCGGAGCCAACATGCTGACCGGCATCGACCAGTACAACCTCACGGCGGGCACCCTGTCGCTGAAGTCCACCTGGGGCGTCATCCAGCGGAACACGAGTGCCGAGTTCAACCTCGGCGGCGGCACCATCAATATCACGGGTTCGGCCCTGACCGTTCCGCTCGACACCCTGATCAACGTCAGCGGCACCACCTCGGTCCTCGACACGGTGGCGGCGGACAACAGCTTCAGCCTGACCCGCAACGTTCTCGGCGGCACCCTCAACCTGAGCGGTAGCGGCGACATCAAGCTGAATCCGGCCACCCCGCAGACCATTACCACGGTGCTGGCGGGAACGACCAACCCGGTCGTCAAGATCGGAGCCTCGTCCACCACCCTGACCGCGGCCAACACCTACTCGGCGGCCACCCGCGTGGAAGCCGGGACGCTGAACATCGCCGGAAGCCTCAACAACTCCGACGTGACGGTCTTCGACGCCGCGACGATCGGCGGTGAAGGCTCCGTGAAGTCGCTCCAACTCGGAGCGACCACCGGCAGCAACTTGTTGATCGACGGTGGCACCGCCGGGGCCCTTACGGTCAACGGCGCGCTGGTCCTGAACGGGACCACCACGGTGGACTTCACCGGCACCCCGACCGGAAATACCGTCACGGTGCTGAATTTCACCGGACCCTTGAGCGGTGCCGGCACCTTCGCCCTGGCCAATGCGGCCACTTACCGCAGTGTCACCTTCAACACCAACCCCTCGGATGTGACGCTGACCCTCGACCTGAAGGACCTGACCTGGACCGGAACGGACGGCGTGGCCCCGACGGCTTGGAACATCAACGGCGCTGAGAACTGGACCGACGGCGGCGTCACTCCCGTCAAGAAGTTCTTCAACGGCGATTCGGTGACCTTCAACGACAGCGTGACTCCGGCGGTGAACCAGACGGTGAACATCACCGGCAACGTGAAGCCGGAAGCCGTGACCGTGAACAACACGGCCATCGAGTACACGATCGCAGGTACCGCAGGCAACGGGATCGGCGGCAGCGCCAGCCTGACCAAGTCGGGGACCGGGCTGCTGACGCTGTCTTCGCCGAACACCTTCACGGGGCCGATCGCCGTCAACGCGGGCGTCCTCAAGGCGGGCAACGTGGAAGCCTTCGGCGCCTCGTCGGGCATCACGGTGGCATCGGGCGGCCAGGTCAATCTGAACGGCACGGCCTTCGGCGCCACCCGCTCCTATTCCTACACCATCGCCGGCAACGGTGGTGACGGCCGGGGTGCGCTCATCAACGAGACCGCAAACATCGCCTCGAACGCATCGGTGACCAACCTCACCCTCAGCGGCAACGCCTCGGTCGGTGCTTATGGCGGCACCGGCGACGGCAACCGTTTCGACATCGGTTTCAACGGCACCGTGTTCGGCTCGGTCAATGGCGGCGGCTTCACGCTGACCAAGATCGGCGACGCGATGGTGAACGTTCGCGCGGCTTCTTCCAATATCACATACGTGGTCGATGCCGGCACCCTGCGCGCCGAGAACAGCAACCTGGCTCTCGGTAGCAACCCGGTCACGGTCAATGCGGGACGCCTCGACAGCTGGGGTAACCTGAGCTTCGCGGTGCCGGTCACCCTCGCTGGCGGCAGCGCCCTGACCTCGAGCAACGGAACCGGCACCTGGACCGGCGGTCTCACGCTCAACGGGAATGTGAACTTCGGTGGCGCGGCGACGATCACCGTGGACAGCGTGATCGGCGGATCGGGCTCGCTCAACAAGATCGATGCCGGAACCCTGATCCTTACGGCGGCCAACACCTACTTGGGCACGACGACGGTCACCGCCGGAAGCCTGCAGGTCAACAACGCCGCGGCGATTCCCTCCGCCAGCATCACCGTCGACAGCCTCGCGGCCGCCGGCCGGGTGATCGTGAACGGCGGGGTGACCCTGCCGAACAGCATCACGGTCGGTGCGGGCCCGCTCATCGCTGGCACGGTCGGCCGCGGCTTCATCGAGTCCACCGGCACCGGCCAGGGCATCTACAGCGGAACGATCACCATCAACTCCCCGGTCGGGGCCGGTGGCAGTTTCCTCGCGAGCAACACCATCGGCAACGAGCTGGTCTTCACCGGCCCGGTCAACACCACCGGTGGCGTCCAGATCAGCCAGCGCGACGGCCGTGTGATCTTCAGCGGCGGCGGCACGGCTACCGGATCGACCCTCATCACCACCGGGACCACCATTCTCGGGGCGAACGAAGGCATGCCCTCCGGGCTCAACCTGAGCGTCGGCGGTTCCGGAGCTGCAACCCTCGAGATGGCCGGCTTCAGCCAGACGCTCGCGGGCCTTCAGCGGGCCGCGGGCAACGCCGCCACGGTCACCAACTCGTCGCTGGGTCTCTCCACCCTGAACCTGAACATCTCCGGAACCTCGACCTACACCGGGGTGATCACCGGCAACCTCGAGCTGAACAAGCTCGGTGCTGGCACCCAGGAGCTGACGGTGGCGAACAGCTACACCGGCAACACGACGGTGACCGCGGGCACTCTCCGCGTCAGCAACTTCAGCGGCTCCGCGACCGGAACCGGCACGGTGACCGTGGCCGCCAGCGGCACGCTGGCGGGCACCGGCATCGTCGGTGGCAATGTCGTGGTCAACGGCCAGGTTGCCCCGGGGGTCACCACCGGTGCCCTGACGGTGAACAGCAATGTCACCTTCAACGCCGGATCCACCCTGAAGGTCGATGTCAGCGACGCCTCCGCGCCGAAGCAGGACCTGCTCTCCGTGGTCGGTTCGATCAGCGCGACCGGCGCCACGCTGGACTTCGACGTCACCGGTGCCCTCGCGGATCCGGTTTATGTCGTCGCCACCTACACCGGCAGCGCTCCCGCCGGCTTCACCGCGGTCGATGTCCCCACCGGCTACGTGGTCGATTACGACTACAACGGCAACAGCATCGCCCTGGTGAACGCCTACCTCGGCTGGGCCGCCGAGAACGGCCTGACGCCCGGCGTGAACGACGGCAAGCTGCAGGATCCCGACAACGATGGCCTGGCCAACGTGGTCGAGTTCGCCACCGACGGTGATCCGCTCAGCGGTGAGAACAGCGGCAAGATCCGCTCGATCATCGCCGA
This sequence comes from Verrucomicrobiaceae bacterium, assembly GCA_027491155.1. Lineage (GTDB taxonomy): Bacteria > Verrucomicrobiota > Verrucomicrobiia > Verrucomicrobiales > Akkermansiaceae > Haloferula. Next base: position 39,635 of record JAIXWR010000019.1, on the reverse strand, counting down.
CGTCGATTCCGGTGCTCCGGTGGTCAACGCCCTGACGATCACCCTGCCGGTCCGCGCCGGTGCGGTCTTCAACGGCCCGGGCGATCAGGTTTCGGATTCGGTCGACGGGATCATCTACAAGATCCAGGCGAGCGCCAACCTGAGCGACTTCACCAGCGCGAACGTGACCGAGGTGACCGACAACTCCGCGATCCTCACGCAGTTGTCGCTGCCGGCGCTCAGCGGTGCGGGCTGGACCTACCGGACCTTCCGCGCTCCGGGCACCCCGGGCACCGATACCAAGGAGTTCCTCCGCGTCGTGGCTGAATAAGCCGCCTCCGGGACACTCCCGTTGTTTCCCAGCCGCGCCCGGTCGCCCGACCGGGCGCGGCTTTTTTCATGGGGGCGGTTCACCCCTGCAAGCAGGCGCGTCCGATCCGGGGACGGGTTTCCAAAGTGGCCGGTCCCTGCGAGACCGGATCGGCCAACCCGGCTCAAAGCTGGTGATGCGCCCCGCCGAGGATGCTGCGGGCGTCGAAGCCGTGGTTGGCGAGGATGCGCGCGGCGAAGTAGCTGGTCTTTCCCATCTGGCAGATGGTGAAGACCGGCTGCGAGCGGTCGAGTTCGCCGATCCGGCTCCGGAGTTCGGAAAGCGGGATGTTCCTCGCGCCGGGGACCGGCTGGCGGGCGGCGCTCGCGGCCGGGCGGACGTCGATGATTTGGGCTCCGGCGTCCGCGAGTTCCGGCACCGGGACGAGCAGGCCGTCGCGGATGTTGGCGGCGGCGAAGCCGGCGACGTTGACCACGTCCTTGGCGTTGCCGAAGGGCGGCGCGTAGGAGAGTTCGAGTTGGGCGAGATCGTCGGTGCTCATGCGGCCGCGGATGGCGGTGGCGATGATGTCGAGGCGCTTGTCCACGCCGTCCTTTCCGACCGCCTGGGCCCCGAGGATCCGGCCGTCGGGCGACCATAGCAGCTTGAGGGTGATGGTTTCCGCGCCGGGGAAATAGCTGGCGTGGGAGCTGCCGTTGACCGTCACGGTCAGATAGGGGACGCCCTCGGCTTTCAGGCGGGCTTCCGACCAGCCGGTGATGCCGGCGGTTTGATCGAAGACGCGCACGATGGCGGTGCCGATGCTGCCGGGGTAGGGCCGGGCTTTCTCGCCGAGGAAGATGCGGTCGGCGGCGATCCGGCCCTGCCGGTTGGCCGGACCGCCGAGGGCGATCGCGGCCCTTTGTCCGAGGATGGGGTCGGCGGTTTCGCAGGCATCGCCGACGGCGTAGATGTTGGGATCGGAGGTGACTTGCCAAGGGTCCACCCGGATGTGTCCGCGGGGGCCGAGTTCCAGACCGGCATCGCGGGCGAGCCCGCTTTCCGGCCGGACGCCGATCGAGAGGATGACCAGGTCCGCCGGCAGGGTGGTGCCGGATTTCAGCACCAGATCGAGGTGGTCGGCGGCAGGCTGGAAGGACTTGATGCCGTCGCCGAGGATGAGCCGCACTCCCTTGTCGCGCAGGGCCTGCTCCAGCGGCCGGGTCATCTCGGGATCGAGTTGCGGAAGCACCTGGGGCAGGAGTTCGACCAGCGCGACCTGCTTGCCGAGCGCGTGGAGTTGCTCTGCCATCTCGAGGCCGATGAAGCCGGCGCCGATGATCGCGATGCTTGTGGCCTGGGCGGCAGCGGCCTTGATGCGGTCCATGTCCTCGAGGTTGCGCAGGGTGTGGATGCGTGGGCTTTCGATGCCGGGCAGCGGCGGGCGCAGCGGGCTGGCACCGGGGGAAAGGATGAGCTTGTCGTAAGGCAGGACGGTGGTGGTCCCGTCGGCCAGCGAGCGGACCGTGACCTCGCGCCGCTGGCGGTTGATCGCGGTGGCTTCGGTCAGCGTGCGGACGTCGAGGTTCAGCAGCGCGCGCAGGCCGGCGGGCGTCTGGATGGCGAGTTCGCCGCGGTCCGGGATTTCGCCGCCGATGTGGTAGGGCAGGCCGCAGTTGGCGAAGGAGACGTCGGGTCCGCGCTCGACGAGGGTGATGTGGACGTTCTCGCTGTGGCGTCGCGCGCGGGCGGCGGCGGAAGCGCCACCGGCGACGCCGCCGATGATGACGATGCGGGTCGGGTTCATGCGGTTTTCAGGAGTGGAGGGTGGAGCCCATCTGCTGGCAGAAGCGGTCGAGGGTTTTGCGTTCCAGGCGGTAGAAGACCTGGCTGCGCTGCTCTCGCGATTTGAGCAGCCCGGCTTTCACAAGCTCGGCGATATGGCGGGAGGAGGCGGGCTGCGAGAGGGGCAGCTTGGCGACGAGGTCCGAGCAGCAAAGTTCGCCGCTGCGGGCGAGGTGGCGGAGAATTTCGATCCGCGCCGGATGGGACAGCGCCCGCGCGAAGGCGGACAGCCGCACGATCCGGTCGTCAAACGCGTGGAGCTTGGCAAGGGGCATGCGTACATCTCAGATGTGCGATGAGCGGGATGCAAGGAATTGGGAGGATGAGCGGGGGAAAGGGTGGGAAATGCGGGATGGGGGATGCTGGTTGCTGGTTGCTGGTTGCTGGTTGCTGGTTGCTGGTTGCTGGTTGCTGGTTGCTGATTGCTGATTGCTGATTGCTGATTGCTGATTGTTGATTGCTGGAGGTTGGGCCCCGCGGCTGGGGGCGGGTTGCTTGCGGGTGCGGCCCGGGATTGCCAAGCGGAGGCGGTGGAATCAGATTGCGGATCATGAAAACTTCATCATTCCGCTTCTGGTTTCCTTTGCTTGCCCTGTTGGGGTTCGCGCCGCTTTGCCGGGGGGATCAGGCGGAGTTGAAGAAGGTGGCGGAGGGCTTGCCGGGGAAACTCCAGGGTCTGATGAAGGAGCAGCAGGAGCGGATCGACAGCGGCGTGACGATGGAGATGGTGGAAGGGCTGCACGCGGTGATCGACGGGCTCTTGCTGGACCTCGTGAAGCTGGAAGGCGGGGAGAAGGGCGGGGAGACCTTGAAAGAGATCGGCCGCGACATGGCGGGGGTGGGATCGGCGATCTATTACCGGAACCATGCAACGGGGTGGGGCGGGACCATCACGTCGATCGAGATGGCGGCGGAGCAGTTGGGATATGTCGAGACGCGGATCTGCCACGCGGTGACGAATTCTTTCGAAGAGAAGGACGGGTTCGATCTCGAGGCCTGGCATGCGAAGTGGAAAGCGGCGGGCGGATCGACGGGGGAGCATTACGGGGATGCGATCGAAGCCGGGGAAGAGAGCCTGCGGATCGTCGGCGACCGGATCGAGTTCGGCCGCGGGACGAGCGGCGGGGTCTGCGAGGAGCCGGCGGAAGGGCTGGCCGAGCGGACGCTGGAGCTTTCGGCCAAGGCGGGGCAGAAGGTGGTGATCGCCGCGACCGGAGTTCGGGTCCGGCTGCATCGGGTGGGTGCGGACGGGAAGGCGGAGGCATTCAGCGGCTGGGGGAGCTGCCACGAGGCGAGGCTGCCGGAGTCGAACGGCGGGGCGTATCGGATCGAGTTCGGGAAGAAGGAGGCGGGGTCGGACGAGCCCGCGCGGCTTTTGCTGGAGATCCGTTGATCCAGTCCTGGCTCCGGGAGGAGGTGGGTCGGTCTTGCCGGAGTCGGTGAAGATTTCGTGGACTTCCCGAATTCGCGTGAGGCGGGGCGGATTGAGGCGTATGGAGCAGTCATGACTCGGAGATGGTGCCTGTTGCTTTGCGGAATGGTGACGGCAGGGGCCGGGGAGATGCCGCCGAAGGCATCGGGCTATCATGAGGCGCTGAAGAAGCGGCCGGAGAGTGCGACGCTGTTCGAGCGCTTCCGCGAGGCGTGGCTGGAGGAAATGCCGGCGGAAGAGATGGAGAAGGAGTTGCTGGCCCGGGCGGAGGCGGGGGAGGCCGGGGCGTGGGCGGTGCTGGGCCGGGCGCGGCTGGCGGCGGCGAAGGAAGAGGCCGCGCTGGAGGCCTTTGAGAAAGCCCGGGCGGCGGCACCGGGGGCCTGGCTGAGTTTGGAAATCGGCCGGCTGAAGCTGGCGGCGAAGGATTTCGAAGGGGCGGAGAAGGAAGCGCTGACGGTGCCGGCGGAGGACAAGCTGCGGCCGGACGCGTTGAAGCTGGCCGGTCTGGCGTGCCTGCGCGGCGGGCGGATCGAGGAGGCGCAGGGGCATTGGGAGCAGGCGGTGGCCGCGGTGCCGGGAGACAAGTCGTTGTTGGAAGATCTGACGGAGCTGACCCGCCGCGAAGGCCGGCTGGACCTGGCGCTGGAGTATGGCGGGAAGTGGCGGGATGCGGCGGACGATGCCTATGCGCGGGCCTTGGCCACGCTGGCGCTGGCGGAGCTGCTGGAAGCGTCGCAGCGGCATGACGATGCGCTGGCGGAGCTGGGCGCGGTGCTGAAGGTTTCCGGCGATGGGTCCTGGCTCGAGCGCGAGGCCTTGTCGCGGGTGGAGCGGGCTTTCCGGCAGCGCGGTGACATGATGCGGCGGGCGGCGTGGCTGGGCGAAGTGGCGGAGGCGAATCCGACGCGGCTGAATTTCCGCCGGGCACAGGCGCAGGCCTTGTCGGAGTCCGGGAAGACGGCGGAGGCGCTGGAGGTGCTGTCGGCGGTGCTCAAGCGGCTGCCGGGCGATCGCGACGCGCGCTGGCAGCGGATCGGTCTGTTAGAGCGGGACCTGAGGCTGGAGCAGGCTTACGACGAGTGTGCGGCGCTGGCGGCGGAGGAGAAGTCGGAGGAAGCCGGTTTGCGCTTGGCGGAGCTGGCGTTTCGTCTCGACCGGAAGGACGAGGTGAAGCGGGCGCTGGACGGCGTGCTGGCGGCCGCGGATCCGGCGAAGCGGCCGGCGCTGGCGGGGCTGTATGCGCGCTACGGGATGCCGGCGGAATCCGAGAAGCAGTGGCGGGCGGCGGCGACGGGCGAGCATGGCGGACAGGCTTTGCGGGAGCTGGCGAAGTTCTTGCGGGCGGAGAAGCGGGACGAGGAAGCGGTGGCGGTGTGGCGGGAGATCGGCGCGCGGGATTCCGCGGCGGACCGGATGGAGGCGGCGCGGATGCTGGCGGGTGCGGGCGAGCGGAAGGCGGCGAGGGACTTGTTAGAGAGCGGCCGGGAGAAACACGCGGCGCATCCGGGCTACGAGGAGGCACGGGCGCAGCTCGCGCTGTTGGAGGATCGCAAGGACGAGGCGCTGGAGATCTACCGGGCGCTGGCGGTGAAGGCGGAGCGGCCGGACGAGCTGGCGTCGGCGTGGCGCGGCTGGCTTTCGGCGGCGGAAGGGCGGGAGGAGAAACTCATCGCGACACTGGGCGACAGCCCGGGCGAGCGCTGCCTGCGGATGGCCTGGCTGGCGCGCGAGGGCAAGCCGCTGCCGGAAACGGATGGCGAGTTGGAGCGCACGGTGCGGCTGGCCTTGCTGAAGGAGAACGGCCGCTGGGCGGAGGCGGTGGCGATGATGGAAGCGCGGCCGGCGGGCGGGCCGCTGTATTTCCGCGAGCTGGCCGAAGCGAAGGAGGCGGCGGGCGATGCGGAAGGGGCGCTGGCGGCGGTGCGGGCGTGGCGGGAGCGGAGTCCGGACCAGGCGGGGGCCTGGGTGAAGGAGGCGAATCTGTTAGATGTCGCGGGCGACGGGGCCGGTGCGGAGCGGCTGTTGCGGCGGGCGGTGGCGCGCTTCGAGGACGATCCCGACGCGCCTCGGCGCTTGTTTTCGCTGCTGGAGGAGAAGGGCGAGATCGAGACGGCGCTGGACTTCGCGTGGCAGCGTCATGACCGGGCGGAGGAGGAATCGGCTCGGGCCGGGTGGCTGCGCGAGATCATCCGGGTGTCGCGGGAGGGCGAGCGGCTGGAGGAATTGAAGGGGCGCTTCGAGGAGCGGGCGCGGCGCGATCCGGCATCGCCGGGGCCGCAGCGGGCGCTGGCGGAACTGGCGAAGGCGCGGGGGGATTCGCGGGCGGAGATGGAGCATCTGCGGAAGGCGGCGGATGCGGCGCCGCGGGATGTGGAGCTGGTTTCGGCGCTCGCGGCGATCGAGGAGCGCAACGGCCAGATGGAGCGCGCGCTGGAGCGGCACGCGGCGCTGGCGAAGCTGGTGCCGGGCGTGGATTCGGCGATGAAGCTGGCGCAGGCGAAGATCCGCTGCGGGGACATCGAGGGCGGCATGCGCGACTTGCAGATGCTGGCGGGGGACGAGGGACTGGACTTGCGGGAGCTGGAAAAGAGCGTGGCAGCGCTGGCGACGGGCGGCCACATGGACGAGGCGATCCGCATGCTGGAGGCGCTGGATCCGGCGCGCTTCGATGCCCGGCTGCATTTCGTCCGCGGGATGATCCTGGAGGCGGCCGGACGACCGGAAGAGGCGCTCGACGACTATCTCAAGGTGATGGCGGAACCGGAAGACCCGGCAGAGGCCCAGCTTGCCCGGAATTACGGATCGAGCCGCGCTTCATGGATGACCTTGCTCCGTCAATCTGAGCGCAATCCGGAAAAGGTGCCGGGGTTTATCCGCTATTTCACGGTGCCGGGGAGTCTGGTCGAGACGAAGATGACGCTGGCTCCCAAGGTGCTGCATCTTGCGATGGAACTCGGGGACGAGGCGTGGGCCCGGACTTGCCGCGTGATGACGGAGCTGGAATCGGTGACGCCGGCGCAATGGCGGGAGGTGCAGGACTTCGCGGCGCAACGGGGTGACGGCTACTCCGTCCGCTGGTGGCAGTTCGCGTTGGAGCATCCGGATCATCCGCTGGCGGCGGATTTGATGAAATCGACCGGGGGACTTCAGGGATTGAGTTCGAAGGAGGCCGTGGACTTGTTAGAGAGCGGCCGGAAGTTGCCGGTGGAGTTGCAGGTCGGGCTCCGCCTCAGCGCGCCGGGGACCGCGGAGGAGCTGGCGGAGTGGCTGCGGGGGGTCGACCCCGCGGTCTGGAAGGACCCGACCTTGGCGTCCCAGGCGATGCACTTGCTTTACCGCGTGGCGAGCCCGGTGGCGGTGCCGGGGCAGGAGGGTCCGGCGAAAGCGCCCGCCGGGTGGGTGAAGTGTTTGGAGGCGCTGGAGGGTGCCGAGTTCAAGGGAGCCCATCTGGCCCGCCTGCGGAGCTTCCAGGCGGTGCGCGATCTGGAGAAAGGCGATCAAGAGGGGTTCCTGAAACGGATCGAGGAAGCGGCGCTGGCCTCGCGGGAGCTGGCCGATGACGAATGGCAGTATGGCATCAGTTTTGCTTCGTCCGGTCCGGTCACGGCGGCGTTCGCGAGGCTGGCGGAGAAGGACCGCGAGGCGCTGATCGCGCGGATGTCCACGCCCGAGCTGCGCTGCCGCTTCGGGATGGCGGGCGACCAGGACCAAGGGGTCGCGCGGATCCGCCGCGAGCTGGCGGAGTTGCCGGCGGATGCGGTGGATGTGCGGCGCGAACTCGTCCGCCTGAGCTGGACGGTGCTGAAGGATCCTGCGGAGCGCCTGAAGGAGATGACGGCCCGCAGCGAGGACGATTCGGACCCGCGGCTGGCGCTGGATGCCCTGATGCAGTTGGTCCGTCATGAAGAGCAGATGAGTCCGGAGATGACGCGGCGGATGAAGCACTTGCTCGGTCGCTTGAAGGCGGGCGGGGAAGCCGAGCGCCGCTATGCCGCCCGATACGACGACTACTTCGGCGTCCGGGGCAGCCCGCAGGCGGCGTCCCCCAGCCGGTGGGGAATGCAGTGGCAGCATCAGCCGTCCTACCGCTCGGGCGGGAATTCGCAGCAGCGGGTGAAGGGCTTGCTGGAGATGAAGGATCGACCGCAGGCCGTGCGGGAGGCGGCGGCGATGCTGGAAGAATCGGTGCTGGAGGAGATCCGCGGGATGGGGTCGATGGGATCCTCGGTGATTCTGCTCAAGAATGCGGGACTGCTGGACGAGGCCTTGTCGCAGGTGCGGGTGCCGGAGGGAGCGGGACTGGGCCGGCGGGTCGCAGCGCTGATGCTTTTCGATGCCGGCGGCCGGAAGGCGGAGGCGCGCGAGGTGGTGGCGGAGCTTTCCCGTCGCTGGCCGCGGGAGCCGCGGTGGACGATCGAGCTGGCGATGCGCGTGGAAGACCGTGCCGAAGCCTTCGCGCTGCTCGGCCGGGCGGCGGAGGATCCGGAGTTCGAAGGGGCCTTGTTCCAGGCGGTGCTTCCGCGCAACCAGGTGGACGCGCTTTCCCTGCCGGGTCTGGAACTTCTGGCCGACTGGGCGGAAGGACCGGGACGGGAGAAGGACGGGCGATGGATCGGAGGCATCGCGGTGATGTTCGGCAGCGGCCAGCCGGTGTGGATGGCGACGCCGAAGGACGGGGCGGCGAAGGGTCCGGAATTCAAAAGGATGCGGGAGCTGTTCGAGCGCTACCGCCGGCTCGGGCTGGCGCGGCCGGAGTCGGCGGAGGTCGTCTTCCGCGTGATCCATGCCACGCGGCAGTTCCGCGAGACGGAGGTGATCGACGAGTCGGCGCGCGAGGTGCTCCTTTCGGGGGCCTACGCGCAGGGTCGCGGGGCCTTGTTTCCGCAAAGCGGGGTCGCGCGGCGGGTTCAACTTCCGGTCGCACCTTCGGCGCTGGAGCACCTGGTCGGGATCGCGGTGGAGAATGGCGATGCGGCGGCGTTTACGGCGGGCTTCCGCGAGGCGCTGGCGAAGGCGGATCCGGAGACGGAGGCCTGGCTGGAGCGCCTGTTTGCGGCGAAATCGACACTGGATCTGCCCGGCGTGATGGATGCGGCGGCCATGCAGGCGGGCGGGTCGTGGGTGGCCTTGGCAAAGCACGAGTCGGCGATGCTGCGGGCCGTGCGGACAAAGGGACGGGAGCGTCTGTTAGAAGAACTGTTCCGCGAGAATCGCTTCTTCAACACGGTGTCGAGGAATGCCGACGGGGTGCTGGCAGCCAGCTTGGCCGAAGCCCTCAAGCAGGGATCGTTGGAAGCGCGGATCCTGCTCTTTCTGGAAGCGGCGGGAGGTCCGCGCAAGGAGTGGCAGGATCCGAAGAATCCGCGGATGAACAGTCTCCAGTCGGCCGGTCAGGGGCTTGTCGGGGCGTTGTCCAGAGGCAAGGACAGCCGCCTGACGGTGGAGGTGTTGAAGGTCTTCGCCGGGTGGAAGCAACCGGTGCAAGACTACAATCTGGGGGACGGCCTTGGCAGCGCGTGGCTGGAGGATCGATCGAAGGGGCGAGTCGCCGCGCTGACCGATCTCCCCGGATGGAAGACGGCCGATGCCATGAAGCTGGGTGCCTGGCAGCGGGGCATGGCGGACGGGAAGATCCAGGATTCCTACCAATGGTTCGGCCTGCGGGCGATCAACACGATGGCTCAAAGGATGCAGGGCAACGCCACGGCGAAGCTGTATCAGGAGATCGCGGCGGACCCCGATGCCTCCTTCATGGAACTGTTGATGGCCTCTCAGTCGGGGGGCAACCAGCAGAAGGACCTGATCAAGCGGGCGCTCAAAAAGGCGGCCGCGGAGCTGGCCAAGCTGCCGGTGGAGATGCGCGACGGGGTGGTGAGGCAACTCACGCAGGGATTCCAAGCGGAGGATCTGGCCGACTTGTCGAAGCCGGTGGCGGACTCGGTGCGGAAGAAGCTGGATCAGCAGAAGGCGCAGCGGATCCAGCAGGCGATGCGCTTCAAGGAATCGATGCCGAAGTCCGGGGTATCGCGAGCGGGCATTTCGAGCGAGGCGGGTCGAGTGGCGGGAAGCATTGCGTCCGATGATCCAGGACTCGCCGTCGGAATCATCGAGGCCTGGGTGGCGGCCGGCACCGCGAAGAAAGGCGGGCGCGTCACCGTCGCGGAGCGGATGGAGCTGACCACGGGGATGTTGCAAAGCTCGTCCGGCGGAGCGGCAAGGGTGTTCGGCATGCTGGCGATCCTCGAAGAGGTCTGGAAGGACGAGCCGTTGTCGGTGCCGGGGCCGAACGCGTTTTATCAGGCATGGCAGAACCTCGGGGAGCGGGCGATCGCCGAGCCATCGACGTGGCAGGGCATCGCGAAGCTTTCGAAGCCGATGCAGGTGCGGGTGCTGTCGTCCGCCAGCGATGCCTTTTCGCGGCGCGCTCCGATGGATGCCAAACAGCGTGCGGCGCTGGTGGCCGCGGCCAAGGGAAGCGAACTCACGCGGCTGGCCTGCGCGTGGTGCCTGAGTTTGAACCCGGCCGATCCGAAGGACTTCAGAAGTGGCGACGGCAAGCTGCTGGTGGCGTGGCTGGAGGCGATGAAGGCGGCCGGGGCGGGAGAGCAGGACCTGCTGGCGATGGTGCTGGATGCTTACGAGAACGTCGGCAGGCTGTTGGATCCGGTCGTGCTTTTCGCGGCGACGCCGGGGCTGCTGTCCGGAGTGAGAAAGATCCCGCCGGACGAAACGGGCCGCTTGTGTTCCTTGCTCGCCCGGACGGGCGTGCCGGTGCCCGGTGTCGGGCGAGGGGTGAAGCGCTATCCGGTGGAGGCGGGCACGGCTTTCCGTTTCCTGCTGGAGCGGGGCAGCTTTGACAAGGTGGAGAGTTACCTCCGCACCGAGCTTTCGAAGCTGGTGCTGGCGATGGAGGATGCGGATCTAACCGCCCGCTGGATGCAGGTGGCGGGCAAAACGCTGAAGGGCGACCTGAACTTCACGCTCGGCCTGCTCATTCGAGGTCAACCGGAGCAAGCCTTGGCGCTGGTGCCGCCTGCGGGACGCCTTTGGTCCGGGATGGAGAATCCCTTTACCCGGGAGACGGAGCAAATGGTCGCGTCACTGGCAGGTTTCGACAGCACGGAGGCCTTCCGCTTGAGGGTGCATCTTTCGCTGAAGGGTGATGCCTACGGGGAGGATGCTCCCGCGGAAGCCCTGGCATCGCGGCGTGCCCGGCTGGCGGAGGAGTTCGGCAAGCGGGCGAAGACGATGTCGCCGGAAGAGCGGATGTCGGCTTGTGTGGCGCTAGGGATCGCGATGCGGGCGGCGGTGGAGCCGGTGGCGCTTCTGGACGAGTTCCTCGGGGAGGATCCGGAGGCGGCGTTCCGGCGCTTGATCTCGGACGAGTCGGAGTCGGCCGACCGGTCCGGCGGCATCCTGGTCCGGCTGGGGGCCGCGTGCTCCGCGTTCCACCGCGGGGATCCGCGGGGCATCGATGCATTTTCCTCCGCACTCCAGCCGCAGGTCGCGATGCGTCCCGACGGGTTCATCCGGAACTCGCTCCATTACTCATGGCTTCCCTTGCTGGAGAGCACCTTCTGGATCCATGCGGACCGGCATGACGGCGTGATGCCGGAGGAGACCGCAAAGGCGGTGCTGCGACTGGCGGGAGTCCTCGGGAAGATCGACGAAGGGCGCAAGGCGGGCGTCGCGTGGACGATGGTCTTGCTGGCTTCACCGGATGCCGCGGCTCTCGAGCGGAATCTGAAGGAGGCGGGGTTGCCGATTCGCCCGCCGGGGCGTGCGTCGTTGGCAGACCTCCCGCCGGAGTTCGATGAGGCGACCCGGGAGCGGATCGGCCGGGCCAAGCTGCGGATGAGCGTGCTGCATCCGGCCGCCACGCCGGAGTTTGTGGCGCCCTTCGCCATGCCGCGGCCGCTGATGGGCAAGCCGGGACGCGAGCTGGAGCTGCTGGCCGAGGAGAAGCTGCGGGCGGCACTTCCACCGGCGCGATTCCTGGATTGGCTGCGGGCGGTGCGGACGCTGACGCCGGAAATGATGGGCTTGGCGGCGGCATATGCCAACGAGCGCCGCGCCGATTTCAACGAGGCCGAGTGGAAGGCGTGGGAAGAGCGTCAGGCGAGGCCCGAGATGCCGGTGCCGGTGAGGCCGGACCGCGAGCGGCGGCCGATGGGGCCGGGCTTCGATCCGCGGGGGAGGTGATGGGGGCTTGCGGCAAGTCCACTTCGCCATCCCGCTTCGCCAAGGCTCCGAGGGACAGGCGGCTACGAGGACCAGGGGATGCCGCAGCCACTTTTCAGGCCTCGCCGGCGATCAGGTCCTCGAGGGTCTGACGCTTGCGTACGACGCGCGCCGTACTTCCATCGACGAGGATCTCGGCGGGAAGCGGGCGGGTGTTGTAGTTGGACGCCATGACGAAGCCGTAGGCACCGGCGCTGAGCAGGGCGACGGTCTCGCCGGGCTGGAAGTCGGGCAGCTCGCGGTCCTGGCAGAAGAAGTCGCCGCTCTCGCAGATCGGGCCGACGACGTCGACCTTGCGGGTGTCGCCGTGGTGCTCGGCGAGCGGGGCGATCTCGTGGTGGCCTTCGTAGAGGGCGGGACGGATCAGGTCGTTCATGCCGGCATCGACCACCTTGAAGGTCTTCGCCTTGCCGCGCTTTTCGTAGAGGCACTTGGTCAGCAGCACGCCGGCGTTGCCGACGATCAGGCGTCCGGGTTCGAGCAGGATTTTGAGGCCCAAGTTTTCCAAGCGCGGGCGCAGGGCTTCGCCGTACTGCGCGATGGTCAGCGGGCGCTCGCCCTCGGGCTTGGATTCCCACCAGCCGGCGTCGCCTGAGTCGAGCGAGCCGTGGTAGACGATGCCGACGCCGCCGCCGATCGACCAGAACTCGATGCCATGGGTGACCTTCAGGTGGGTGGCGAGCGGGGCGACCTTTTCTACCGCCTCGATGAAAGGCGAGATGGAGGTGAGCTGCGAGCCGATGTGCATCTGCAGGCCGCGGAGCTTCACGTGGGCGAGTTCCTTGGCGGCGCGGGCGTAGAGGTCGGGAATGGCGTCGAAGTCCACGCCGAACTTGTTCTCCGACTTGCCGGTGGAGATGTACTTGTGGGTCTTGGCGTCGACGTTCGGGTTCACGCGGACCGCGGCGGGGGCGATCACGCCGAGGTCGGCGGCGACCTCGTTGAGGTAGCGGAGCTCTTCCTCGCTCTCGACGTTGAAGGAGTAGATGCCCTGCTGGAGGGCGTATTCGATTTCGGCGCGGGTCTTGCCGACGCCGGCGAAGGTGCACTTGGCGGGATCCCCGCCGGCCTTGATCACGCGGAACAACTCGCCGCCGGAGACGATGTCGAAGCCGGCGTGCTCCTCGGCCAGGAGGCGGAGGACGGAGAGGTTGGAATTCGCCTTCACCGCGTAGGCCACCTCGTGGTCGATCCCGGCGAGCGCCTGGTCCAGCCGGCGGAAGTGGTCGCGGATGGTGTTGGCGGAATAGACGTAGAGGGGCGTGCCGTGTTCAGCGGCGAGATCCTGGAGATTGACATCCTCGCAATGGAGCGAGCCGTGGCGGTAGGCGAAGCCGTGCATGGCGCTGCCTGTAAACGCTGGACGGGCGGCGGGCAAGGGTTGGGTTTCATCCCGGGCAGGGCCCCGGAAGGTCGGGGGATTGCCGGGTTGGCGATTTCCGAGCCCGGGGTTCATCCGTTCCTGGCCTCGTTTCGGAGCTTGGAAATCGGCCGTGTGGCGCTATCGGTCACGGATGCAGCGGACTCTTTCCCCGGTGTTGCTCGCGCTCGCGCTTTCCGGCAGCGCGATGGCCTTGCCGAACTCGATCCTCGGGCCGATCGCGGAGGTCGAGAGCCCGCTCAATGGCGAGGACCTGACCGACACCTTGCTGGCGGCCGGCGTGTGGGATGGATCGGTCGAGCTGCCGGGGGATTGGAACGACGAGGCGCGGATCGCGACGGCGGCGGTGTCCCATTTGAAGGCGCGGCCGAAGTTGTTCGGGCGGGATGTCATGCTGCTCCGTGCGGTGAAGCGCGAGGGGAAGCTGGAATCGCTGGAGGCTACCTTTGTCGATGCGGGTTCCTATTTCGGTTATTTCGACGAGAAGCTGCCGGAGGGGCTGAGCCCGCGGGAAGCGAGGAAGGAGATCGGCGAGCGGCTGGCGGTGAAACAGGCGGAGTTCGCGAAACTCTACACGGAGGCCCGCGCGGACCTGCGATCCGCGATTTCAAAGGCCTGTGGCGGGACGAAAGGGGAGGAGGGCGAGCTCGGCAGGACCCGCGGGCTGCGGGCGGCGGTGGAGGAGTGGGAGAAGGGGCCGGTCAAGTTGCGGCTGCTGGCGGGTGAGAACCGCTTGCTGCGGGTGACGGTTTCGGCGGTGGATTCCGATCAATGGCTCGACCCGGCGGTGGCGGCGCTGTCGCCGCGCGAAAAGCTGGCGAAGCTGGAGTCGACCGTCGTGCGAGAGGAGGACGGGACCGTGCACCTGCCGGGCTTGCAGCCGATCCCGCAGGGTTATCGTCCCTACTGCGGGCTCAACAGCCTGGCGATGGCGGCGCGGCATTTCGGGCTGCATCTCGACGAGGACTGGCTGGCGGTGGCCTGCGGTTTCCAGAACACCGGTCGGGCGGACGGGGCGAACCTGGTGAAGGTTTACCACTCGGTGGCGGCGGAGGCGGGGCTGGGAGTGGACCGCTCGACGAAATTCGATGCTTCGGCGGCGATGCGTTCGTTGTCGAAAGGCTTTCCGGTCATCGTGTGGCGGCGCTTCTCCCACGAGCGCAACACGCTGCACAGCGCCTTCATGCGCGAGTTTTCGAACGATCCATCGGCGACCTTGCCGGATCCCGCGAAGCCGGAGGAGCGGGCTTCGTGGCCGGGCGAGAATGCGCCGCTGCACGCCTCGGTGATCGTCGGCTACCACGCCGGGCGGCGGGAATTCCTGTTCCTCGAAAGCTGGACCGGCAAGGACCGTCCGCGGCGGATGCGGGTGGAAGAGCTGGTGGCGACGACCGATTTGAGCTTCGTGTTCCGGCCGTAGTCAGTGGGAGTGTACTGGAGCGCGGATCTTTAGTCCGCTTCGACGGTCGGGGATCTCAAGCGGAATGAGGTCCGCGGTCCAGCAAACGGAAAGTCCGGCGGAGCTTGAAGGGCGTCGGCGATCGCGAAGGGGACCGGCCGGGAGGAAAAAAGGGAGTGTGTGGGGGGGCTTAGCGATTGGGGAAGAGGGACCTGGCCTCTTTTGGTAAGGCAGTCCGCCCGGAGGATCGGGGGATTTGACCCTCCGGGCGGCTGACTACACACACTAACACACACACTAACACTAACGGGGGGAAAGTTTCCGGCTCGGGTCGGGGAGGACCTGGGCCGGAGTGGGCGAACCGGTCGGGGACGGGGGGATCCTTCGTCCGGTTCTATGTCTCCTTTGCCGTCGGTCGGGGGGCTTCCGGCGGCGCGGGGTGTTCGTTGCGAACGACGTGATCCAAGCCCGGATCGGACCCGACGACAAGGAGCTTCGTATGACGCAATCGCGTAGGCGTGGAAATGCGAGGGTGCCGGCTGCGATTGCCGGAGATCCCATGAAACCAAGGGAAGGCGCGGAGCGGGAGAGGAAAGCGTCTAACGGACGGTTTTGGGGATTGCCTGATAATCAAGTAATGTTGCATTCTCCGCCGTGGCCGCACGGTGCTTTTGCCGGGGCTCTCGGGACACGGGAAAATGGATCAGAAAAGCGGCAAAGCGTCGTTGGTAATCGCGTGCGGTGGCACCGGGGGGCATCTCTTCCCCGGGCTGGCCGTCGCGGAAGAGTGGACGGCACGTGGTGGCGAGGTGCTGCTGCTGGTTTCCGAGAAGAAGATCGACCAGGAAGCGCGGCGGAAATACCCGCAGTATCGCTTCGAGACGATCCCCGCGATCGCCAAGCCGGCGACCTTTTCGCCGAAGATGCTGCCTTTCCTGCTGGGGCTCTGGAAGACGATGGGCCGCTGCGGCGGTCTGCTCAAGGAGGTCAAGGCGGACGCGGTGCTGGGCATGGGCGGCTTCACCTCTCTGCCTCCCTGTTGGGCGGCGAAGAAGGCGGGTCTGCCGGCTTTCGTGCACGATTCCAACGCGCTGCCGGGCAAGGCGAACCGGCTGACGGCGAAGTTTTGCAAGCAGGTGTTCATCGGGATGGAGCCGGCACGAGCGTTTTTCCCGGGCAAGGACGTGGTGATGACCGGCACGCCGGTGCGGGCGGAGATGCGCGCGCTGCCGAGCCGGGCCGGGGCCGCGAAGAAGTTCGGGCTCGATCCGTCGAGGCCGACGCTGATGGTCACCGGCGGCAGCCAGGGCGCGCGGCGGCTGAACTCGCTGGTCGCGATGGCGTTCAAGGATTTCCCGCCGGGCACCCAGGTCCTGCACATCGCCGGGCCGCTGGACGAGGCGCGGGTCGAAGAGGAAGCCGGCACTCACGACGGCTACCGGGTGATCGGGTTTTGCGACGACATGCCGGCCGCCTATGCGGTGGCCGATGCCGTGCTGTCGCGCTCCGGTGCGTCCAGCATGACCGAGCTTTCATTCCTCGGCCTGCCCTCGATCCTGGTGCCATTTCCCTACGCCGCCGACGACCACCAGACGCGCAACGGCGAGGTGTTCTCGAAGGCCGGCGCGGCCTTCCTCGAGCCCGAAGGCGAACTCGACGCCGCCAAGCTGGCCGCCCGCGTCACCACGCTGATGAGCGACTTGCAAAGCCGCGACCGCATGGCACAAGCGGCCCGTTCGCTCGCCGTGCCCGATGCCTCGGCGCGGGTGTGCGACGCGATCCAAGCGACCCTTTCCCGGAAATGAACGAGCTGAGCACCAAGCTGACCGACCGCGACCACCCGCTGCGCATCCACCTGATCGGGGTGGCGGGCTCGGGCATGAGCGGGCTGGCGCTGCTGCTGCTCGGCATGGGTCACACGGTCAGCGGCTCGGACCGCGTGACCTCGGGCGAAACCGAGCGCATGCAGAAGCTCGGCCTGATCTTCTCGTCGCCCCACACCGCGGAGGCGGTGCAAGGTGCGGACGTGGTGGTTTATTCGTCGGCGATCCGTCCCGACAATCCCTCCTATGCCGCGGCCAAGGCGGCCGGCATCAAGCTGATCCGCCGCGCGGAATGCCTCGCGGCGATCCTTCACACGCGGAAGGGCATCATCGTCTCCGGCACGCACGGCAAGACCACGACCTCGTCGATGGTCGCCCACGCCCTGCGCGAGGCCGGCCTCCAGCCGAGCCACTACGTCGGTGCGGAGATCCCGGTGCTCGGTGCGAACGCCCGCTGGTCGGAGGACGGCGAGTGGATGGTCGCGGAAGGCGATGAAAGCGACGGCACCCTGGCGCTCTACCGGCCGGCTTGCTCGATCATTCTCAACATCGAGGCCGAGCACCTCGACCACTACAAGGACCTCGACGAGATCAAGGCGGTCTTCGCCACGCTGGTGAGCCAGACTTCCGGTCCGGTCGTCTATTGCCGCGAATGTTCGGTCGCCACCGAGGTCGCGACGAAGTCCGATCAAGCGGTCAGCTACGGCTGGTCGGACGCCGACTACACCGCGGCGGAAATCCGCGAGCTGCGCGGTGCTACGGCATTCACCGTAGTTCGCAAGGGCGAGATTCTCGGCGACGTCGAGCTCGGCATCCCCGGCCGCCACAACGTGCTCAACGCGCTGGCCGCGATCGCCACCGCCGACTCCCTGGGCGCGGACTTCACGCTGGTCTCCCGCGCGCTCAACACCTTCGCCGGAGCCAAGCGGCGCTTCGAAACGAAATATCTCTCGTCGCGACTTCGGATCGTCGACGACTACGGCCACCACCCGACCGAGCTGGCCGCGACCCTGCAAACCGCGCGCTCCTTGAAGCCCGGCCGGGTGGTCGTGCTGTTCCAGCCGCACCGCTACACCCGCACCCAGGCGCTGGCCGACGACTTCGGCAAAGTCCTGCAAGCGGCCGACAAGGTCTTCGTCACCGACGTCTATCCCGCCAGCGAGCTGCCGATCCCCGGCGTCAGCGGCGACACCATCGTACAAGCGGCCAGGCGCCTCGATGCCGACCACGTCGTCTCGCTGCCGAACCTCGCGACCGCCCACCACGTCGTCGGCAACGCGCTCGAGCCCGGCGACCTTTTGATCACGCTGGGCGCGGGCAACGTCCACGAAGCAGGCACGCGGATCGCCAACGACCTCAAGGTGCTGGAGGAAATGCTGAACCTCGTCCCGCGCGGCGACATCGACGCCCGCCTCTACGAACCGATGCGCCGCCACACCACGATGCTGGTCGGCGGACCCGCGCAGTTCTGGATCGAGCCCCACACCTTCGAGGCCTTCGCGGCGGTCGCCAACTACTGCCGCGAGCGCGGCGTGGCGATGCGCGTGGTCGGCCGCGGCTCGAACCTGCTGGTCCGCGACGGCGGGATCCGAGGCGCGGTGATTCATCCGAGCGGCGGGGTTTTCTCCGAGTGCTTCGTGAGAGACGGCCTGGTGGTCGCGGGAGCCGGAGTGCGCTTGAAGAAGCTCGCCAGCGTCGCGCAGGCGGCAGGCATCGGCGGCTTCGAGTGGATGGAAGGCATCCCCGGCAACGTCGGCGGTGCGCTGCGGATGAATGCCGGCGCGATGGGCATCGAGACCTTCGACCAGGTGGTCAGCGTCACCTTCCTCGACGAGGACGGCGAGATCCGCGAGCGCTCGCGCGACGAGATCGTGTCGAACTACCGCGACGTCCCCGAGCTGCGGCGGAACTTCGCCTTGCAAGCGGTCTTCGCCGGCCAGCCCGACACGGCCGAGGCGATCCAGGCCCGCTGGGACGCGTCGCGCGCCAAGCGCAAGACCTCGCAACCGGTCGCCGCCAGCGCCGGGTGTATCTTCAAGAACCCGGCCGAAACGCCCGCCGGCAAGCTGGTCGACGAACTCGGCCTGAAAGGCTGCGGCGAGGGCAAGGCCCGCGTTTCGGAAATCCACGGCAACTTCATCGTCAACGGCGGCGGCGCGACGGCAAGCGACGTGCTTGCGGTGATCGACCGCATCAAGGCGCTCGCCCGTGAAACCCGCGGCATCGAGCTGGAAACCGAAGTCAAAGTACTAGGCGACGACGAATTCACATTCTGACCATGATCCCCGACCATCTCCTCATCGCCGTCCTGATGGGCGGCCCCGGCTCCGAGCGGCAGGTCTCGCTCGCCTCCGGAAACGCCGTGCTCAAGGCGCTGCAGGCCGCAGGCTGCAACGCGGTCGGCGTCGATGTCACCGGCCCCGATTTCGAGCTCCCCGCCGGCACCGGCCTCGCCTTCAACGTGATCCACGGCACCTTCGGCGAGGATGGCCAGCTCCAGCAGATCCTCGAGGACCGCGGCGTTCCCTACACCGGCGCGGGCGTCACCGGCAGCCGCATCGCCTTCGACAAGAACCTCGCCAAGGAGAAGTTCCTCGCCGCGGGAGTCCCGACGCCCGCTTCGGAGATCGTCGATGTCTCGAACGGCCCGAAACTGCCGTCGATCCCGTTGCCTTTCGTGGTGAAGCCGCCGCGCGAGGGATCGAGCGTCGGCGTGACCATCGTGAAGGATGCCGCCGACGCGATGGCCGCGATGGAGACCGCCGCGAAGTACGGCAACGACATCCTCGTCGAAGCTTTCGTCGAGGGGAAGGAACTCACCGTCGGCATCCTCGATGACGTCGCCATGCCGATCGTCCAAATCGCCCCGCGCGACACCTTCTACAGCATGGAGAACAAGTACCCGTGGCTCGGTGGCGGCGGGAAAGGCAGCGACTACTACTGCCCGGCCGATCTCGATGCGGAAACCACCCGCCGCGTCCAGGAAGCCGCCCTTGCCGGTCACCGCTCGCTCGGCGTCGAGATCTACTCGCGCGTCGACGTCCTGCTCGACGCCGCCGGCAACCCCTTCGTCCTCGAAGCCAACACCATCCCCGGCATGACCGAGACCAGCCTGCTGCCAAAGTCCGCCGCCGCGCATGGAATCGGTTTCACCGAGCTCTGCCTGAAGATCGCCGAACTGTCGCTCGCCCTCCGTTCCTGAACCACCCGCCAACACCCATGTTCAAACGACGCACATCCCGGGTTCCGCATCGCCGCCAGGTGATCGAGTTGCAGGCGCATGTCATGTCGCCGCGCATCGCCTGGTTCGGGCTGATGAGGTATCTCCGCAAGTTCGCGAAACTCGCGTTCATCCTCGTGCTGGTTGGCGGCGCGGTGTGGGGTGCGCGGCTTGGCGTCCGCCGCGGGCTGGTGGAAAACCAGGAGTTCCGCCTCCAGGCGCTCCGTCTGACGCCGAACCCGGCGATCGACGAGCGCGATCTCGTGCGGATTGCCGGGATCAACCTGAACGGCAGCCTGTTCGAGTGCGATCCCTCGGCGATCGAGTCCAAGCTCAAGGCCCGCCCCGAGCTGGCGTCCGCCGCGGTGCGCCGGGAGTTTCCAGGCACCCTGATCGTCGAGGTCACCGCCCGAGAGCCGCACGCGTGGATCGCCAGCCGTCCGCATGGCATCGCGCCGCGCGACCCGAAGACGGGACTTCTGGTCGACAAGTCGGGCTTCGCTTTCCCTTGCCCGCCAAACCTTTTCGGCACCGCCTCCGCGCTGCCGGTGATCGAGTTGGGCGACGGCGGCGATGCCCCCGCGGCGGGAAGCAAGGTGGAGCACCCGGAATTCCACCGGCTGATGGCGCTCTACCAGGTGGCCTGCGAGGAGATGTCCGACGCGGGCCAATGGATCGAATCGCTCCGGCAGAACCGGAAGTGGTCGCTCGAGATCGTGACCCGCGACGGAACCGCCGCGCGCTTCGGACTGGGCGACCATCACCGCCAGATGGCCGATTTGAAAGCCGCTCTCGGCCATGCCCGCGAGAGGGGCCAGCAGATCGCCTCGATCGAGCTGATCCCCGCGCGCAATCTTCCGGTGGTTCTCCATGGCGACGCGGTGCCCCGTGCCATCCTCGTCGACGAAGCCGAGGAAGCGCCCCCCGCCGCTCCCGACCGCCGTTCCCGCGATCTCGAAAAGCTCATCCATCGCTGAATCATCCATGCCACGATCCAAGATCCATGTCGGACTCGAAATCGGCACCAGCAAGATCTGCATGGTGGTCGGTGAAGTGAAGTCCGACGGCTCCGTCAAAATCCTCGGTGTCGGCCAGTCGAAGGCGGTCGGCGTGCGGAAAGGCGAAATCTACGACTTCCCCCAGGTCAGGGCCTGCGTGAAGGACGCGCTGGTCAAGGCGGAGGATGCCAGCGACGTGGAGATCGGCAGCGTCTACCTGGCCGTCACCGGCGCCCATATCCAGGGCGTGAACAACCGCGGCAGCTTCCGCCTGCCCGACGACGAGTCGGTCATCGCCCCGTCCCACGTGCAGGAGGCGAAGGAAATCGCACGGGCGGTCGCCATCCCCACGGACCACGTTTATCTCCACCACATCATCCGCCGCTTCGGGGTGGACGGCTTCGAGCACGCCACCTCGCCGGTCGGGCTGTCGGGCAAGACGGTCGATGCCGACTTCCACGTGGTCCACGGGATCCGCTCGAGGATCGAGAACCAGATCAAGTGCGTGCGGGAGATGCCGCTGGACATCGACGACCTCGTCTTCGCGCCGATCGCTTCCGCCCAGGTTGCGCTCGACCGCGAGTCGAAGGAGCGCGGCGCGCTGGTGATCGACATCGGCGGCGGCACCACCGACTACGTGCTCTATCAGGACGGCGCGATCGAGGCCTCCGGCTGCATCCCGGTGGGCGGCGACCACATCACCAACGACATCCACCTCGTCACGGGACTCGCCTTTTCCAAGGCGGAGACGCTGAAGGTCCGCGAAGGCGACGCCTCGGCGGATCCGGCGCGATCGGTGGGATTGATCAAGGTCACCGACGACAAGGGCTTCGCCGAAGCGGAGGTGAAGCGGCAGTTGCTCAACGACATCATCCGCCAGCGGCTCGAGGAAACCCTGCGCCTGCTGCTGCGCCGCCTGCCCGACGGCGCGATGGAGCGGGTTGGCACCGGTGTCTTCCTGTCCGGCGGCAGCAGCCTGATGCGCGGGTTCGGAGAGCTGGCGCACGATGTCTTCAAGCGCGACATCTACCGCCCCGAGCCGCCCGAGCTCAGCGGCGTGCAGGCGAATTTCAAGGACCCCCAGTTCACCACCGCCATCGGCCTGATCCGCTACGCCCAGATCATCGAGGCCGAACGCGAACCGAAGCGCGGCTTCCTCCGCCGCCTCTGGCCCTTCTCGAAGTAACTCACCACCCCGGCGGCGACCCCGCCCACCCCGAATGCCATGATCGAATTCCCTCGCGACCCCCAGAACACCATCCCTTCCTCCTCCGTGAAAATCGTCGGCCTCGGCGGCGCGGGCACCAACATGCTCGACCGCGTGGTCCTCGACGGCATGGACGGCGCGGAGATGCTGGCAATCAATACCGACATCCGCACGCTTTCCGGCTCGGTGGCGCGCGACCGCATCCAGCTCGGCCGCAACCTGACGAAAGGCCTCGGCTCCGGCGGGGACCCCGAACTCGGACAGCAGGCCGTGATGGAAGCGGAAGGCGAGGTGCGTGCCGCGCTCAAGGGCCGCAAGATCGTTTTCCTCTGCGTCGGTCTCGGCGGCGGCACCGGCTCCGGTGCGGCTCCGATCATCTGCCGCATCGCCCGCGAGGAGGGAGCCTTCGTGGTGGTCTTCGCGACCATGCCCTTCGGCTTCGAAGGCCGCCGCCGCCGCGAGCAGGCCGACACCGCGCTCAACGAGCTGGCCGTCCTGTCCAACGCGCTGGTCACCTTCGACAACAACCGGATGGGTGACCTGGTGCTGGCCAAGCAAGGCATTCACGAGGCCTTCGCCGCCGCGGACCGGATGATTTCGGAAAGCATCAAGGCCGTGATCCGGCTGGTGATCCGCCCCGGCTTGATCAACGTCGGCCTCGACGATCTGATGACGGCGCTGCGCACCACCCGCTCGCGCTGTCTCTTCGGCTCCGGGATCTCCAGCGGCAAGGACCGCGCGCAAAAGGCGCTGCGCAACGCGCTGAACAGCCCGCTGCTCGACCAGGGCGCGCTGCTGAAGGATGCCGAGACGGTGCTCGTCCACCTTTGCGGCGGCGAGGACCTCACGCTGTACGAGATCGAGCTGCTGATGCAGAGCTTGTCGAAGTTCGTGCCGGACAAGGCCCACGTGCTGTTCGGCGCGGCGGTGGACCCGAGCATGGGCGATCATCTGAGCATCACGATGGTGAGTTCGCTGCCCGAGGACCGGCTCTATGCCACCCGCTCGGCACCGGTGGAGCGTCCCTCGCTGCTGGAGCCGACCGTGGGCTTTGCCGACGAAGCGGCGGCCGAAGAACCCGCCAAGCCGGTCGTGCGTGCCGCGCGGGAGAAGAAACCCGCGGCGGCGGTGGCGATCGCGCCTTTGTTCGAAGATCCCAAACCCGCCGCGGTTCCGGTGGCGGCTCCCAAAGCCGAGCCCGCACGTGCCGCGGATCCGATGCCCTTTGCCGAGCCCGAGCCGTCGCCCTTCGATATCGACCGCTCGCTCCCGGACGAAGTCGCCGTCACCGATGACTTTGCCGGCAAGTCGCAGGAGATTCCCGTGCTGGTTCCCGAGGATGACGAACTCGACGAGGATCTTCCCGCGGTTCCGGAGAGGATCGTGCAAGCCGCCGAACCCGCGCCTGCCGAGGAACCCGAGGAAGACGAGTCTCCCGCGTTTTTCACGGTCACCGAGGAAGAGGATCCTGAAGACGAGCCCACCCTTTCGCAGCTCGCCGGCAAGGACGACGAGGGAGATCCGGTGACGCTTCCGGGAGTGTTCGACGAACTGGACGACGATCTCGAGGAGGAGGTCGAGCCCGCTCCGGTCGAAGTCAAGCCGGTGCCCGTGGCAAAGCCCCGCACGACCGGCAAGGGGCAGGCGGAACTCAGTTTCGAAGGAGGCCCCAGGGGCAAGTTCGAAGGGGCTTCGCCCAGCCTGTTCGAGGGCGAGGATCTCGATGTTCCGGCCTTCCTTCGGAAGAAGCGCTAAGCCAGCCAAGGGGACCTATCCCCGTGCCCCAGATCATTGAAAAGGGGCGCACCTCGCCGGTGCGCCCCTTCAAACTCATCCGGTTTCGGACGATCCGCGACAACACCGCGGTTTAGTCGTCATCGTCTTCGTCGTCGGTGCCGTCCCCGTCGTCGTCGTCGTCCTCGTCATCGTCGCTGCTGTCGCCGTCGTCGTCGTCGTCGTCCTCGTTGTCGGTGCCGTCGCCGTCGATGTCGTTGTCGTAGTCGTCGTCCTGGCCGTCGCCGTCGATGTCGTCTTCTTTCGGCGAGTCGTCATCCAGTCCGTCGCCATCGATGTCGTCCTCGTCGTCGTCGTCGTCGAGACGTCCATCGCCGTCACAGTCGTCTTCTTCCGAGCTGTCGTCGTCCAGGCCGTCGCCGTCGATGTCGTCCTCGCTCGAATCGTCGTCCTCGATCCCGTCTCCGTCGATGTCGTCCTCGGACTTGGAGTCGTCGAGCTTCCCGTCGCCGTCGATGTCGTCCTCGTTGAAGTCGCTGTCGTCGATCCCGTCTCCGTCGATGTCGTCCTCGTCGAGGCTGTCGTCGTTGGAACCGTCTCCGTCGATGTCGTCCTCGAGGCCGTCGTCGTCATTGTAGCCGTCGCCGTCGATGTCCTTCTCCGACTTGGAATCGTCATCCTTTCCGTCGCCGTCGCAGTCTTCCTCGTCGAGGCTGTCGTCCTCGAGACCGTCGCCGTCGATGTCGCTTTCCGAGGGGTTGTCGTCTTCCAGTCCGTCGCCGTCGATGTCCTCCTCGCGCTTGTCGCCGTTGTTGAACTTGTCGCCGACGTAGCTGCCGGCGAGCGGGCCGGTCTTGCATTTGCCGCCGTCGACGTTCTTGTCGCGGCCGTTGGGGACGCCATCGTTGTCGATGTCGCTGTCCGAGATGTTCGGGGTGCCGTCGCCATCGGTGTCGGGCTGCAAGGAGCCGCCTGCGAGCACGATGGAAGAAAGGCAGATCGCGGCGATGGAGCCGGCGGTGGTGATCGGTCGGGATCGGGAAGGTTTCATGATGTGGATGTCTTATCGCACCTTGGATTGAATCCCGCAATTCGCCAGTTCGGCGATTCCGTTACGGAATGGTTGGAATTCGCTCCGGGGCGAAGACAGCCGCCGCTCTT
Source organism: Verrucomicrobiaceae bacterium (assembly GCA_027491155.1). Lineage (GTDB taxonomy): Bacteria > Verrucomicrobiota > Verrucomicrobiia > Verrucomicrobiales > Akkermansiaceae > Haloferula. The sequence goes on along the minus strand of JAIXWR010000019.1, from coordinate 14,905 downwards.
GCCGCCGGGGCGGGGGGGCGCTAGACCGGCGGCGTATGGAACACCACGTGTATTTCTGGCTGAAGGACGAGCACAAGAACGAGGCCGACCGCAAGGCCTTCGAGGGAGGGCTTTCGAGCCTGTTCAAGCTCAAGGGTCTCACCGGCGGGTTCTGGGCGGTGCCGGCGAAAGTCATGGAGCGGCCGGTCGTGGACCAGTCGTGGGATTACGCGCTGACCATGACCTTCGAATCGGTCGCCGCGCAGGACGCCTATCAGGAGGATCCGGATCACCACGTGTTCATCGACAGTTTCAAGAGCTGGTGGGCGCGGGTCGAAGTGCGCGACCTCGAAAAGGCCGGCCAATGAGAGCGCTCCAACTCGTCGCCCCGTCCACGCTTGCCGTGGTCGATCTGCCGCTGCCTTCGCCCGGTCCGGGCGAGGTGCGGCTGCGGGTGAAGGCCTGCGGCATCTGCGGCAGCGACCTCCACGGCATGGACGGCAGCAGCGGCCGGCGGATTCCGCCGCTGGTGATGGGGCACGAGGCGAGCGGCGTGATCGATGCCGCGGGCGAAGGCGTCACGGCGTGGAAGCCGGGCGACCGGGTGACCTTCGACTCCACCGTCTGGTGCGGCGAGTGCGGCTATTGCCGCGAAGGACGGGTGAATCTCTGCGACTCGCGGCAGGTGGTCGGGGTGGCCTGCGCGGAGTTCCGGCGTGACGGGGCGTTCGCGGAGTACGTGACCGTCCCGCAGCGGATCCTGCATCGATTGCCGGACGCGCTCTCCTTCGAAGAAGCCGCTTTCGCCGAGCCGGTGGGCGTCGCCTTGCATGCCGTGAGGCGGGCAGGGGAGGTCGGAGGAACTACGGTGCTCGTCGTAGGTGCGGGCTTGATCGGGTTGCTGGTCATCCAGGCTCTGAAAAGGGCGGGCGCGGCCCGGGTCATCGCGGTCGATCTCGATGAAGGTCGGCTGAAGCTGGCCTGCGAACTCGGGGCGGATGAGGCGATCGTCAGCGGCAGCGCTCCGGTCCCGGAAGTGGATGTGGCGATGGAAGTCGTCGGCGCCGCGCCGACCGTCGATCTCGCGATCCGCTCGGTGCGGAAGGGCGGGCGCGTGGTGCTGGTGGGCAATCTCTCGCCGTCGGTGCCGCTGCCCTTGCAGGCCGTGGTCACCCGCGAGCTCGATGTGCTGGGGACCTGCGCGATTGCCGGGGAGTATCCGGAGGCCTTGGAAGCGATCGCTTCCGGGGCGATCCGGGTGAGGCCGCTGATTTCGGCGAGCGTGGGGCTGGAAGACGGGGTCGGCGCTTTTGTGAAAGCAAAGGCAACCGGCGCGCTCAAGGTGCTGATCACCTCTGGATCATGAAGGCGGTATCCTTTGGAATGCGACGGCATGACGTCGCTTTGGCATCGGGGGCGGTCGGCATCTCCCGTCGGCCACTCACCTGCCGGGATGGCAATCCGCGGCCTGCCATCGTGAAGAGCCGCAACCCCAGCCAAAGCTGCGTCGTGCCGCAGCACTCCATGTCATGAACCCCTTCGACCTCAGTGGAAAAACCGCCCTTGTCACCGGAGCCTCGCGGGGGCTCGGCAAAGGCTTCGCGTTCGCTCTTGCCAAGGCCGGGGCGGATGTCGTCGTGACGAGCCGGACGCGCGAGTCGCTCGATGCGACGATTTCAGAAATCGAAGCGGTCGGCCGCAAGGCGTGGCCGGTGGTGCTGGAGGTGCGCGATCAAGCGAGCATCGAGGCCGCCGCGGAAGCCGCGTGGTCGGCCGCGGGGCATCTCGACATCCTGGTGAACAACGCCGGCTGCAATGTCCGCAAGCCGGCGCTGGAGGTGACCTGGGACGATTGGAACCTGATCCTCGACACCAATCTGCGCGGCGTCTTTTTCACCGCCCAGGCGGTCGCCCGGCGGATGGTGGAGCGCGGTTACGGACGCATCATCAACATCGGCTCGGTCACCTGCGTGAATGGTTACGCGGGCCTCGCGCCCTACGGGGCGAGCCGTGGCGGGGTGAAGCAGCTGACGATGAGTTTGGCCGACGATTGGGGAAAGCACGGGATCACCGTGAACTGCCTCGCCCCCGGCTGGTTCAAGACCGCGCAGAACGCGGTGATGTACGAGGATCCGACCTGGGTCGATTACCTCACCGACCGCATCCCGCTGAAGCGTCCCGGTGCGCCGGGGGATCTGGATGGGACGCTGATTTTCCTCGCCTCCGATGCCAGCGCCTACATGACCGGACAGACCCTGCTGGTGGACGGCGGCATTTCCGTCGGCGCGGTGAAAGCGGTTCCGAAGAAGTAGCGCAACGTTGCACGTTGCGATCGGGAGCGCTTCGAGCGGTGAGAAGAGACGGATTTCGCCTTTCCGATCCGACCGGGCGCAAGCTCCGCATGGGGATGACGCGACGAGGTTTCAGAGATTTGCGGAGAACCGGGCCGCCCACCGCGCAACTTGCAAAGTCGCGCTACCTCGTCCAGCGCCAGACCGGGCCTTCTTCATCGGGCACCTCGACCACGCCTTCGCAGGTGAAGCCGACGCGCTCGCAGATTTTCGCGGAGGGTCCGTGTTCCGGTTCGGTGAGGGCCACGAGACGGACTCCCGGGTCGCTCCGGGTGGCCAGGTCGACGAGGTGCTTTGCCATGCTGGTTCCGTGGCCGCGACGCTCGTAGCCGGGGAACGTGAACCACGCGAGTTCCACCTCGCGGTTCCCGTCCGGGGCACCCTTGAACGCGCAGATCCCGACGACGTCCCGGCCCTCCGTCTGAGCCAGATAGCCGGTCCACGGCAGGCTGTTGTTCAAGGCCAGGGTGGACTGGATCGCGTCCATCATGACCTGGGACACGGCATCGTAGTTCGAGCAGTCGAACTCCAGATCGGGGGTGACGGGGAGGTAGGTGAGGGGCATCGCGCGGAGGGTTTTCTGACGAATCCGGGCCTCCTTGGCAACGCGGCATTGCCGCACTTCCGGAAGGGCCCTTCCTGCTACGTGCGATTCGTTGGAAATCTCGCCTCCGGGCAAACGTTTGGGTAAAGCTGGACACCGCATCCGACGATTTTCTCAAGCCCGACCCGCCATGAATCCGCTTTCCCCGATCCGGTCCCTTTTTCTCGTCGCGCCCCTCGCGGGCGGCTTGTTGCTCGGGGGCGCCGCCTATTCCGAGGAACGGATGGCCGCGGGAGGACCGGCCAAGGATGCGGTGGCACGGATGAAAGTCCCGGCCGGATTCGCGGTCGACCTGCTGGCCGCGGAGCCGGACATCGTGCAGCCGATCGCGATGTGCATCGACGCCCGCGGCCGGATCTGGGTGGCGGAAGGGATGACCTACCCGACCCGCGCGCCGGAAGGGAAGGGGAAGGACCGCATCGTGATCCTGGAGGACGCGGACGGCGACGGCAGCTTCGAGACGCGGAAGATTTTCGCCGAAGGGCTGAACCTCGTCAGCGGGATCGAGACCGGCTTCGGCGGTCTCTATGTCGGCGCGGCGCCCTATTTCATGTTCCTGGCCGATGCCGATGGCGACGACCGTGCGGACGGCGCGCCGAAGGTCCTGTTAGACGGCTGGGGCTATCAGGACACGCACGAGACGCTGAACTCCTTCATCTGGGGCCCCGACGGCTGGCTTTACGGCTGCCACGGCGTGTTCACCCATTCGCGGGTCGGCAAGCCGGGCACGCCCGACCCGCAGCGCGTGCCCATCAATGCCGGCGTATGGCGCTTCCATCCGGTGACGGAGAAATTCGAGGTTTTCGCGCACGGCACCTCGAACCCCTGGGGCCTCGATTTCAACGACCACGGCGAGGCCTTCGTCGAGGCCTGCGTGATCCCGCACCTGTGGCACATCATTCCCGGCGGCTACTACCAGCGGCAGGCGGGCTCGCATTTCAACCCGCACATCTACGATCCGATCGAGACCATCGCCGACCACCGGCACTGGGTCGGCAACATCGGCGAGCACGCGCACTGGGGGCATGAGAATGCGATCTCGAAAGGCGTGTCGGATGCCGGCGGCGGGCACGCGCACTGCGGCTTCACGATCTGCCTGAGCGACGAATTTCCGGCGGAGATGCGGGGCAGCGCGCTGTTCTTCAACATCCACGGCCACCGCATGAACCGCGACATCCTGGTGCGCAAGGGCTCCGGCTGGACCGGCAAGCACGCGCCCGACCTGATGCTGTCGATGGACGAGTGGTTTCTCGGCGTCGCGCTGGAGTCGGGGCCCGGCGGCGCGCTGTTCTTCACCGACTGGCAGGACAAGACGAGCTGCCATCGGACCGATGCCGAGCGCTGGGACCGCGGCAATGGCCGGGTTTACCGGCTGCGTCACGGCGCGGTGAAGCCGTGGAAGGGCGATCTCACCAAAGCGAGTGATCTCGAACTCGCGAAGCTGCAAGCCGGCCGTGACGAGTGGCAGTTGCGGACCGCGCGGCGGGTGCTGCAGGAGCGTGCCGCGCAGGGCAAGAAGCTCGATGAGGCGGCGATCGGCTTTCTCAATGAAACGGTGAAGAGCCATGCCGATCCGACCCGGCGCTTGCGGGCCCTGTGGTGCCTTGAAGCGTGCGGTGTGCTGGATCGGCGATACGTTCCAGCGGAAGACGAGGACGAGTCGGTGCGGTCGTGGGCGGTGCGACTCGCGACGGCGGGTGAGAAAGGCGAAGGCCGGGGATCGTGGCTGGATTTTGCCGCGAAGGAGAGTTCGCCGGTGGTGCTGCTTTCGCTCTGCTCCTCGCTGCAGAAGCTGCCGCCGGATCTCGCGATGGACGTGGCGGAAAAGATCGCGCCCAAGATGATCGCCGCCGATCCCAACCTGACGCGGATGTTCTGGTTCGGCTTTGAAGCGCTGGTGCCGCGCGATGAGAAGCGTGCGATCTCGATCGCGCTGAGTTCCCCGGACGAGCGGTTGATGAAATGGACCGCGCGGCGGTTGGGTTCGCCGGACGCCTTGATCGCGGCGGCGGGCGATGCGGGCGGCAAGACGGCACTCTTGTTAGACGCCTTGCTCGTCCGGCTCGACACCAAGCCGGACGAGCGGCTGTCTCCGGCGCAACTGGAGTTGCTGGCCAAGCTCGGGGCGTCCGGGGATGCGAAGGTGAAGGAGAAAGCGGACGCGCTCTCGTCGCGGAGCGGCAGCCGTGAGGCGATCGCCCGGCTGTGGTCGCAGGTCGAGGACCGCAAGCTGGCGGTGGCCGAGCGCCTGGGCGCGCTGAAGCTGCTTGCTCCTTCGCTGGGGAAAGGGGACGACAACCGCCTGGCAGTCCTGACCGACGATCCGGCCTTGCGCTTGCCGGTGCTGATGGCGCGGCCGGCCTTGATCGATCACCGCGCGACCGGCGACCGTGTGGCCGGCTTCACCGTGGCGGAAAAAGCGGCGCTTTGCCGGCTCGCCGCGCGCGAGGGAAAGGCGGCCAGGCTGCTCGAGTGGCTCGCGGCGATGAAGCTGATCCAAGCCGATGTCCCGGCCGATGCCGTGGCCCGCTTGCGCGAGGTGAAGGACGCGAAGCTCAAGGCGGAGATCGTGAAGCGCTGGGGCGAGGCGACCGCCGACCAGGCCGCACGCCGGGCCTTGATCGCGGAGTGGCGTGGCAAGCTCACGCCGCAGGTGCTGGCCAAGGCGGACCTCGCGAAGGGCCGTGCGATCTACGACCGCACTTGTGCCGCGTGCCACAAGCTCTTCGGCGAAGGCTCCGAGATCGGGCCTGAACTGACCGGCGGCGAGCGCGGCAGCATCGACCACTGGCTGGACAACATCCTCGATCCGAGCGCGCTGGTCGGCCAGGGCTACGAGATGCACCAGATCGAGAAGAACGACGGCACCACCGTCATCGGCATGCTCGCCGCGGAGAACGACAGCGAGTTGATCCTGCGCATGGTCGGCGTCGAAACGCGGGTCGCGAAAAAGGACGTGAAGTCCAACAAGGCGCTCGGCCAGTCGATGATGCCGGAAGGGCTGCTCGGCGGGATGAGCGATGAAGACGTTCGCAATTTGATCGGCTACCTCATGGCTCCGGCGCAGGTGGGGAAGAAGTGAATCACACCTTCCTCAACACCCCGCTCGAATCCCCGAAGCGCTTCTCGTTGACGCCCATCTCTTCCAGCATGCGGAGATAGAGGTTCGCCAGCGGGACGTTCTCGCCGAGGTCGACGTGGCGGCCGGGCTTGAAGGCGCCGCCGCCGTGGCCGGCGAGGACGATCGGGAGGTCGTCGTGGTTGTGGCGGTTGCCGTCGGCGATGCAGCCGCCGTAAACGATCATCGAGTTGTGCAGCAGGCTCTTGCCGTCGACGTCCTCGGTCTTCTTCAGCTTGTCGAGGAAGTAGGCGAGCTGCTCCATGTAGAAGCGGTCGATCTTGGCGATCTTCTCCAGGTTGTCCTTCTTGCCCTGGTGGTGGGAGATGTTGTGGTGGCCATCCGAGACGCCGATCTCCTTGAAGCTGCGGTTGCTGCCGTCGTGGGCGAGCATGAAGGTCGAGATGCGGGTCGAGTCGGTTTTGAAGGCCAGCACCATCATGTCCATCATCAGCCGCAGGTGCTCCTCGTAGCTGTCGGGCTTGCCCTTCGGCGCCGGTTGGCCGGGGTCGGCCGGCAGGCCCATGGCCTCGGCTTTCTCGATCTGCTTCTCGATCTCGCGGACGCCGGTCAGGTATTCGTCGAGCTTGTGCTGGTCGGTGCGGCCGAGGCGGCGGTGGAGGGCCTTGGCGTCGTGCTCGATGAAGTCGAGCATCGACTTCTTGCTCGCGTGACGGCGGCCGAGGCTTTCGGCACGCTCCTTCGAATTGCCGGCCCCGAAGAGCCGCTCGAACACCGCGCGCGGGTTCGACTCGGGGGTCATCGGCTGGTTTTCGGAGCGCCACGAGAGGTTGAACTGGTAGGCGCAGGAGTAGCCGGAATCGCAGGCGCCGGACTTGCGGACTCCATCGGCGGAAAGCTCGAGCGAGGGCAGGCGGGTCAGGTTGCCGATGGCCTTGGCGGCGACCTGGTCGATCGAGATGCCGAGGTTGATGTCGGAGCCGGCGGTCTTGCGGGCGCGGCTGCTGGTGAGGAAGGTGGCGACGCCGCGGGCATGGTCGCCGGGACCGTCGCCGCCGTTGCTGGCGTTCTTCTGCTCGAAGCCGGTGTAGATCTGGAAGTGCTCGCGAAGGGCTTCCATCGGCTTGAAGGTCGGACCCATCTTGTAGCCGCCGGTGGTGCCGTTCGGCCGCCAGTGCTCCAGGTTCACGCCGTTCGGGATGTAGAGGTAGGCCATCCGCAGGGGCGCGCCGCTGGCGGTGGTGGCCAGCGCGCGGCGGCCGGCTTCCGCGGCCATCAGCGGGCGGAAGACATCGAGTGCCGGCAGGCTGACGGCGGCGCCGAGACCGCGCAGGAATCCGCGGCGGCTGGTGAGGGCGGGATGGGTGCTCATGGTCTTGAAGATGTGCAGGTTGGCTTGAGATTCAAGGCGAAAGGCGGGAGCGGCTCGGGTAGCGGGACGACTGCGTCGTTCCGGTGGGGGCGGCGGGTCGGTGGATTCTGCTAGGAAAGATGTTGGCGGATCGTGACCGGCGGAACGGCGCAGCCGATCCGCTACGGGGAAGGGCTCAGTCGTCGCCGCGGCGCTTCTGGAAGGGGGCGCTTTCGGCGATGCCGTAGATCAGTTCGCGCAGCTTGCCGTCGTTCTTTTCCAGGCGCTCGACGAGCTGGTCGATGGTGGTGGCATCGTAGTATTCCACGCCGCGGCCGATCGCGTAGGTCAGGAGTTTCTCCGACAGGCAGCGGTAGAAATCCTCGCGGCGCTTGGTGGCGAGGACTTCCTTCAGCTCGGCGACGTTGGAGAACTTCTCGCCGGTCAGGAGCTGGCCACCGGTGTCGATCTTCTTGCCGTGCTCGTTGGTGCGGAACTGGCCGAGGGCGTTGAAATTCTCAAGCCCGGGGCCGATCGGGTCCATCCGCTGGTGGCAACCGCGGCAGTCGGGGTTCTTGCGGTGGATCTCCATCATCTGGCGCATCGTCGGCGGCGGACCGCCGGCGGCCGCGGCTTCTTCCAGCGGCGGGACGTCGGGCGGCGCGGGCGGGGCGGGAGTGCCGAGCAGGTTGTCGAGGACGAAGAGCCCGCGCTTCACCGGCGAGGTGCGGGTCGGGTTGGAGGTGACCATCAGCACGCTGCCCTGGGTCAGCAGGCCGCCGCGCTCCGGGTGCTCGGTCAGGTCGACCGGCTGGAACTCCTCACCCGTGACGCCGGCGATGCCGTAGAACTTCGCGAGGCGTTCGTTGAGGAAGCTGTAGCGGGCGGAGATCAGTTCCTCGGCAGGACGGTTCTTGCGGAGGATGAAGTCGAACAGCAGCTCGGTCTCACGCCGCATGTCGGCCCGCAGGCGGACGTCGAAGGCGCGGGCGGCGTCGCGGTTGCTGCCGAGGCCGAGGATGTCCTTGGCACTGACCGGCACCGACTCGACGTCGCGCGCCTGCAACCACTGGCCGATGAAGTTTTCCACCAGCCGCGACGAACGCGGGTCGGCCAGCATGCGGTCGATCTGCTCGCGCAGGTTCGGCCGCAGCTTGTTGTTGAAGGCGAGGCTCAGCAGCTCGTCGTCGGGCACCGAGCCCCAGAGGAAGAACGACAGGCGCGAGGCGATCGAGTAGTCGTCGAGCGGCACGATCTTGCCCGGGTTGTTCGGCTCCGGCTGGATCTCGACGCGGAACAGGAAGCGCGGCGAGGCGAGGCAGGTGGCGATGGCCTGCTTGATGCCGTCCTCGAACTCCTTGCCCGGCTGCTTGTCGACTTCCTTCACGATGTCGACCAGGCGGTCGATGGTCGAATCGTCGAGCGGCTTGCGGAAGGCGCGGCTGACGAAGCTGCGCATGATCTTCCGCGCGTAGCGGTCGCGGGCTCCTTCTTCCTCCGGCGCGGGTCCGTCGACGAGGATCATGCGGTAGCCCTTCGAATACTCGCGCTGCGATCCGTCGAGCGGGCCCTGCAGGATGACGCGGTGGACGACGAGGTTGAGTTCCTCCTCGCCGTCCGCCGGTTGCCGGGCGGGCGCGAGGCTGATCTCGAATGCCTGCTTGCCCTTCTTCAGCGGGACCTTGCCGGTCAGCTCGATCACCCGCCGCTGGTCCCAGCCGAGGGAAACCTCGCCGACCTCCGCGCCGCCGGCCTTCACCGTCATCACGGCCTCGTGCACGGTCGCCTCGGTGGCGCCCTTGATGGCGTATTCGACCTGGACCTGGTAGTCGCCGTCCCAGGCAATGTCGCGGGAGACGCTGAGCTTGCCGCCCTTGGCGAAAGGCAGCCAGCGGCCGGTGGTCTTCGGGTCGCCGGGGGCGGTGAAGTCCTTGCCCTCGATATCGATCCGCGGGACCTGCGCCGCCGCGCCCTTCGGCAGGGCGAGGGCCACCACTTCCTCGGCGGCGGTGATGTATTTCTCCATCAGCAGCGGCGAGATCGAAAGTACGTCGCCGATGTTGTCGAAGCCGTAGCCGGTGTCGTCGGCGGGGAAGACCTCCTTGGTGTCGTATTCCACGCCGAGCAGGTCGAAGACCGCGTTCTGGTATTCGGTGCGGTTCAAGCGGCGGATTGTCACCCGGCCGGGGTCGGGGTTGGCGGCATCGAGCTTGAAGACCTCCTTCTCGATCCAGGTCATCAGCTTGCGCCGTTCGTCCGGCGTCGGCTGGTCCTCGTCGAAGGGAGGCATGACCTGGCTCCTGACGTTCCGCCATATGTGCATCCAGTGCTCGCGGTCGGAAAGGTGGGTGGACAGGTCCTTGAACTCGTCCATCGAGAACTTGCCCTTCGCGACGCCCTCGCCGTGGCAGGAAAAGCAGTAGGTTTCCAGCAGCGGGACGATCTCGGACTTGTAGCTGTCCGCGGGAGCCGCCGGGAGGGCGCTACCGGCGGCAAGCAGGGCGAGAGGCAGGAGTCGGGCAAGCATGGGTCGGGACAGGCGGGGTGACGGTCCGATCTTCAAAGAGCACGGATCGCCGGAAAAGCACGGACTTTTCAAACCGCGCCGGTGTCCGGAAGTTGTCATACAGCGGGCGAAATCCGTGTCATGACGGCACGCTATTCCGCCGGCATCCGGGCGGCGGGGATCTCCGGATAGCCGGCCCACAGCCACTCCAGGGCCCCGGCCAGGGTCTGGCGGGTGACGCGTCCGTCGGTGTGTCCGGCGGCCTTGGAAAAGACGAAGCGGTAGGCATAGCCCTTGTCCTTGAGGGCGGCGGCCATCAGGCGATTGGCCCGGACCCAGTTGTGGAAGGACGTGTCGTCGCGGTCGTGGCCGTTGTCGCGTTCGCTGACTTGGAGCCAGATCCGGAGCGGCTTGGGCTTGGATTTGGGGATGATGTTCTCGTGGTATTCCCAGGCGCCGTGCGGGGTGCGGCGGTTGAAAGGCGACTGCTGGTTCACGTAGGTGCCGGAGTAGGTCAGCACGCGCCGGTAGAGCTCCGGGCAGAACCAGGCCATCGTGAAGGCCGCCGCACCGCCGGAACTGCCGCCCATCGTCGCGCGGGCCTCGGGGTCGCGGGTCAGCCGGAGCTTCTGCTCCTTCTCGATCTTCGGCAGCACCTCCTTCTCGACGAACTTCGCGTAAACGTCGGACAACGTGTCGTATTCCAGGCCGCGCTGGCTGCCCTGGGCATCGCCGCCGCCGGAATTGATCAGGATCGCGACCATCGCCGGCACGCGCTTTTCGTGGATCAGGTGGTCGAGCACCACCGGCAGCACGCCGCGGTAGCCGAGGCCGTCCTGCGCGACGATGAAGGGCGCGGGCTTGTTCCGGTCGAGCTGCGCCGGGATGTAAACGACCACCTTGCGCTCGTAGGGCACCTTGCCCTTCTTGCCTTTCGCGATGCCCTTGTAGATGCGGCTGTCCTCGGACTTCATCGTGAACTCGCGCAGCTCGCCCTTCGGCACGCCGTCCTTCGCCTTCGTCTCGGGTGAGTCGGCGTAGTCCGGGCCGATGGTGAAGTCGGTCTCGGCGGCGGAGGCGAGGGAAAGGGCGATCCCGAGCGCGCAGGCCGCCCGATGGAGGAAGAGCTTCATGTCCGGGATCAGAGGGGGAGCCCGACGTTCGGTCAAACGAAAGGAGGAGGCAGGGAAAGTCTGCTGGCCGTCACCGTGAGGGCGTTCTCCAGCCAAAGAAGGAATTCGGAATTCAAGGATTTCCCGAGGTCAAGGACCCCCGAGGTCATGCTCCTTTGGCGATGGCAGTCCGCCATGCGGGTCTAGCAACTCCTCCTCTGGAGGAATTCGCGTATGCCAGCTGAATCACTCAGCCCGATGGCTCTTTGGTAGGCCTCGCGCGCTTCATCCGCTCTGCCGAGCTGAGCCAAGAACTCGGCTTTCGCAGCCCACCAGGGTTGATGAGCCTCCACTGCGGTCAAAGGGATGGTCTCCAGCAGACTCAAGCCTGTGCCCGGCCCGTGGACTTGGCCATGAGCAATTGCATGCCCGATCTGTGCTCCGATTGCAGAGGTCAGCGTAAGCAGGCCTTGATACAAGCCGGCTATCGCAGGCCAACTGGTGTTTCCCGAAACGCGCCTGGCTGCGTGCACGGACTGGATGGCAGCCTCCAACTGGTAGCGCCCGAGCCGCTGGGCCTTGGCTGCCAGGCTCAGGTGGTGCTCTGCCTCCGCCTGCAGCTCTGCGTTCCAGAGCTGCATGTCTTGCTCTGGCAGAGGTGTGTAGAGTCCTCCCTGCCACTGAGCCGCAGTCCTCGCCTCGCAGTGCAGGCAAAGGGCCAGCAGGCCCCTGGCTTCAGGCTCTTCAGGCACCAAGGTCACCAGCAATCGAGCTAGGCTGATGGCCTCAGTAGCGAGGTCACGCGGACTGTCTGCTCTGCCCAGGGTATAGGCTGCGTAGATGGTCGCCAGCACAGACTCCATGCGCTCTGGCCAGTGCTCAGCCTCAGGTACGGCGAACCGGATGCCGGCGTCTTTGATCCGTGCCTTGGCCCTGACGAGGCGTTGGCTCATAGTAGCAGGTGCCACCACATAGGCGCTGGCAATGCACTCTGCATCCAGGCCCAGTACGACTTGCAGCATCAGTGGAGCACGCGCTGCCTCATCGACTGCTGGATGGGTGCAGGCAAAGAGTAGAGACAGTCGCTCGTCCGCCAGTACCGGCGGGGCTGGATCTTCCAGCATGACGCGCAACTGATCTGCGTGCCTGCTGCGCGTGGCCTCACGCCGTTGGGCATCGATGAGGCGGCGCCTGGCCGCAGTGATGAGCCAGGCCACAGGCTCCTGTGGCACGCCGTCTTGGGGCCACTGGCGGAGTGCCGCCAGCAGCCCGTCGCTGAGGGCGTCTTCAGCAGCTGCGATGTCGCCTTGCGCACGTGAGGCCAGCCAGGCGAGAGCTTGGCCATAGGACTCACGCACAAAGGACTCAATAGCAGCCTCGACATGCATGGCTGGCTATCTGTGCTATTGCTGTGAAGGCAAGACAGGCCGGACCTCCGTGTAGCCGACGCTCGAGGAGGGCGAGCGAGCTGCCCACTCCAGAGCTGCGTCCAAGTCCGGCACGTCAATCACGAAGAAGCCGCCTAAGATGTCCTTGGACTCTGCATACGGGCCGTCTTGGACGACTCGCTTGCCGTCTCGCATCATCACAGTCGTGGTCATGGAGGGAGGCATAAGGCCTTCTCCACTGACCATGATGCCGCTCTGGATGAGGGTGTTGACATAGGCCCCCCAAGCTCCCCAGTAAGCCTGGGCAGCGGGTGACTTTTGATCCTGAGGGATGGCGGTGGCAGGCTCATTGAAGAGAAGCACGTATTTCATAGGTGGATGTCAGTTATGGACTCGGATTTGTGAGACGATTGCGTCATCACGTAAGCTTGTCGGGCCAGCCATCCACATTTCGACACGGGGCCAAATTTTTCTTTTACCGTTTCGATGGTGTCAGTCCTGGGACAGCGTCTTTCCTTGAATTTTCTGGGCCAACGATTGAGGCCTGGCACCCGCTACCGGGGGGCGGGCTCCGATACAGTATCAGGGTTCTCTCCGCCCTCCGGCTTCGACTCGGGAGAGGTAGCGGGTTGGCCAGCGCCGCCTTGTTCGGCCTGTCTGGTTTGTTCTGCCCGCGCGGGATCTTCCAAGTCGCCTTCATGCCAGCCATAAACCACGATCACACCGTCGTAGATCCTGTGGTGGCACATGCTCAATCGCGCGAGGTCATCGACGACACGACGAATGGCGACGGGCTTAGTGTGGGTGTAGTCTAGTTTCTTCTGGGAGTGGGACTCGTAGCCTCCTAGGAATCCGCCACCACCCGGGGGCAAAGGTGTCAACGGGTATGGAGATTCAACGTAGGCAACGAGTAATCGACGCTTACCGGGATGTTCGATCAAAATGCGCTTGTTGAGTGCGGCGATTGCCTCTGGAAGTTTGAGTTGCTTACACTCGAAGTTGCTGATCTCAGGAACCTTCTCATCCGCCACGCAGAATGCCGCAAGTTGCAGCCACATCATAAAAGGCATTAGGAATGACTTCATGGTCTTAGCCGAACAGTTTTATCCACCGGCCGGTCGGAATTGCCCCCTGTTCACCGACCGGTCGGAGAACAAGGGAAAACCCGACAGCGAAGCACGGAATTCAGGGAGCTTGGTTCATGGCTTTGAACGCTAGCCCTTCCACGATGGCGATCCAAGGGGAAATTCAGGAGTGTCGGGTGAGGGGCGTCATGAAGTGGACCAGGAGAAATCCCGCGGGCCGGTGCCGCTGGCGCCGGGCTGTCTCATGCCATGGAGATAGAAGCAGCAAGCCGCTGCCGGACATGACTTGGGCAGCGAGGCGAAAGGGATCGTGGAGACGGACGCGATCCGATGCGTGCTATTCGGGTGCTTCCGCGTCTCGGCGTCGGGGTGAAGCGGGCGGGCCCGGCGGTCCAGCCCTACCCTTTCAACGGTAGGGACCGACCGCTGGGCGGACGCACTTTACCCTGCGGCGGCGGAGATGAATGAGAGGCGATTCCTTGGCGGGTTCTTTCGCGTCCCGCCCTCGGGGGTGAAGTGGGCGGGCCCGGCGGTCCAGCCCTACCGGGTGGAAGAGAATTCCCCGTGCCGCGGGGGTCATGAGCGGGAGCGCCGGATGGCCTCGCGCACGCGACACGGGGAAAGGGGGGAATCGTTATTGGCCGCGCTCCTGGTCTTCTTCCTCGCGGAGGATGTCGCTCATCGGCTTGGCGAGGTCTTCGTGGAGGACCGAGGGGTCGAGCTTGGAACGCCGGATCGCGCCGATCTTGCGCGACATCGCCTTGGCGCTGCTCTTGTAGCCGGCGGCATCCTGGAAGTAGGTCGCGGAATTCGCGGCGGCGACGCCCATCCGCGCGGCGGTGGCGATGGCGTCCTGGTTCGCGCCGAGGAAGAGGAACTGCCAGGCGTAGTGCTTTTCCTGGTGGCCGATCTTCCGCGCGATGTCCTGCCAGGTGAAGCGGGTGGACGAGTTCTCCTCGCCGTCGGTGAGGATGGCCACGACGACCTGGCCGGGCCGCGCGGCTTCGGGGATGGCCTCGAGATGGGCGCCGAGGCGGTCGATGGTGAGGCCGATGGCATCGAGCAGGGCGGTGGAGCCGCGGGGGATGAAGGTGGTGGTATCGAGTTCGACGACTTCCGCCACCGGCAGCGACACGCAGGGGACGAGGATTTCATTGTCGAACAGCACGAGGGACAGCCGGGCGTCGCCTTCGGCCTGCTGCTGGTCGCGGAGGAAGGTGTTGAACCCGGCGATGGCGGGCTCGATCATGGCGGCCATCGAGCCGGAGCGGTCGAGGATGAAGGCGATTTCGGTGAGGCGGTCGTTCATGGCGCCGTCACTTTCGCGCCGGGGGTGGGACAGGGGTGGGGGGAGGGGGAAGAAATTTGAGATATGGAGATTGGGAGATTGGGAGATTGGGAGATTGGGAGATTGGGAGATTGGGAGATTGGGAGATTGGGAGATTGGGAG
>JAIXWR010000042.1 GCA_027491155.1 Verrucomicrobiaceae bacterium | reverse complement strand
GTTTGGAAGTGGAGGAAGCTCGTCATTACCGATCCAATCGCAATCCACCCAACCCGATTTCCAAATTCTGTGAAAATTTTTTCAAATGGGATCATCAGGATCTGCAGATCCTTTAGATTCCAATGATTTCCGGTCTCCTCAAAAGGAAACCTGAATCCCGAAATGACTCCGGTTTTCATCGTCGTCGATCCGCCAGCCGTGATCGAGCCGGAGATCCACCCGCTCGGCGACTTGCATCCTCACGCCGATCCCGGTGCCGGTCAGCGACGAGGAGGTTCCGCCCCGGTTCTCCAGCCCCGCGTGATCGAGAAACGCGAGCAACCGGAAGTGGCAGCCGTCCACCGGCGAAAGCAGCGGCGAGTGGAGTTCGAAACTCGCCTGCCAGCCGCCGTCGGCCGAGACTTCACGCTCCCCCGCGCCGCGGACCGTCTGGTAGCCGCCCGCCGCGAACTGCTCGGAAGGCAGCAGCCGGGAATCGGCGACCTGCGCCGCCCCGCGAAGGTGCAACTGCCAGTCGCCCGCCGGCGTCCACCAGGCGTCGGCGGCCGCCCGGGCCACCAGGTAGTTCGATGCCGCGGCCGGATCGTAGGCGCGGAAGGCCTCGTCGCTGTTGTTGGCCCCCATGCCGCCCGGCGCGGCCAGCAGGGAGGTCTCGAACGACGCCGAACCGCTCTCCCAGGTCCGCTCGATCGCATGGCCCAGCTTGCCATGGAACAGCACCACCTCGCCGGGCGACAGCGAGCTGCCGCCGCCGAACAGCAGGAACTGGTCGGTGCCCTTGAGCTCCAGCCCGAAACCCCAGTGCTGGCGCCAGGCCCCGGCGGCCGGCAGCGGGATCCTCTGGAATGCCCCGAGCGACCACGACGAACCCTCGCTGTCGATCGGCAGGCCGCCCGAGGCGTAGCGCGACTGGACCTCCGCGTAGGCGGCATCCAGCTGCAGCAACTGATGGCTGCCGTGAAAGGGGATTTCCCAGCGCAAGGCGTTGGCGACCAGCGACGAGGCCGGGGTGCCGACCACCGACTGCCAGGCGACGAGGTGATCCGACGGCGTCAAACCGGCCACGCCCAGCAGGAAGCGGTCCCGCCCGAGCAGGTCCGGACCGCTGTTCTCGTAGCCGGTGCTCACCCGCCAAGGACGGCTTTCCTCGAAGCCGATCAGCAGGTCGGCGGTGGCCGGCTCCAGGCCGGGCGAAACGAAAATCCGCGGCCGCCGGAAGATCGTGCGGCCGAACCACGCCATCTGCTCGCTGAGATCGGAACGGCGGACCCGGTCGCCGGGTCGCAACAGCAGGCCTTTCTGCAGGACCTCCGGATCTCCGTGGCGGGTCCGCGAAAGACCGACCTCGCCGTAGCGGCCGATCTCGATGGTCAAGCGCAGCACCCCGCCGCCGAGGTCCTGCACCGGCACGTCCAGCGAGACCACCGGGAAGTCCTCGCCGTCGTAGTGGATCAGGATTTCATCCGCCAGCGCCGCCAGATCGCCCGCCGTCAGCTTGCCGCCGATCCACGGCCGCAGCCGCACCGCCAGCGTCCGCGGCGAAGGCAATTCAAGTCCCGGCGAAGCGGAAAGACCGGGCGCGACCTCGCGGTCCGCCGCCTCCCCGGGGGCGGCAAGCTCGATCCGGTCCAGGCGCTTCATCAGCACCTCCCCCTCCCCCGGCGCTCCCGACGCGGTGCGCACCGGCGGCAAGGACTCTGCAGACGGCGCTTCCGGCAGACGGGGCTCCACCCCGGGCAAGGATTGCCCGCGGACATTCGCGACCAGACAGATGGCAAGGATAGCGCGCTTCAAGGGAACCGGGCCGCGGCCCGGCGGGAGTTGATTAGCAATTCCTAGCATTTAGGCAAAGCCAAAGGGATATCGGGAACAGGAAACTTGATGATTTAATAAACCTTATTTTTAAAAATTTTGACCTCCAATCTCCCTGAACCATAAGGGTTTTCGGACCTTAAAGATAGATATATCGTTGTTAATAAATATTGGACAAATGACAACTTTTCAAGTTAGTAGCGCCGCGTCCGCCCGCCTGCTCCGCCACCGGCCATGTCCGTCCGCCTTCCATCCGGCGTCTTTTCGCTGCTCTCGTCCCTCGTCCTCGCGATGGCCGGTGTGGCGCATTGCGGTCCTTCCGCGGAGACGGGGGTCGCGATGGTGCCGAACGGCGCGGTGGCCGATGCCGGCTGGGCGCTGGCCCGCCTGAACGACGGTGCCGATCCGGCGGGGCAGTCCTTCGTCTATCCGGAGACCACCCAACCGGTGCGGCTTTACCTCATCGACACCGGAGTCGCCCACACCGCCACCTGGTTCGCGGCGAACCCGAAGCTCACGGTGGAGCACTCCGAGTTGATCCGGGTTTTCGGCGATCCGCGCACCTCCAACGCGGTTCAGCACGGCACGCGGATGCTCTCCCTCATCGCCGGGCCGCAAACCGGTGCCGCGCAGGGCACGCCGATCCAACTGGTGAATTTCAACGTCTATCCGAACGGCGAAGGAAGCCAGACGTCCTCGGGCAGGATCGAGGATGCGATCATCGAGGCGACCGCCTACCAAGCCGCACATCCCGGCATCCCTGCAGTGATTTGCCTCGCCAGCGGCTCTCAGGGTCCCGCCAGCAGCGGACTTTTCGAAGATGTGATCGCGGATGCCGTGGAAGCCGGGATCACGGTGATCGTCTCCGCCGGCAACGAGGGAGCCAACGCTTCCAACTACGTTCCCTCCGCCTACGGTACCCAGGCCGGTGTCATCTGCGTGGGTGCCAGCGACCCGAGCAACCTCCATTTGCAGAGCAGCAACCACGGTCCGGCGGTCGATCTCTACGCGCCGGGCCAGAACGTGCGCACGCTTTCCCTGCCGAACCCCCAGGCCGGGGTTTACCAGGGCATGACCGGCACCAGTCCCGCCACCGCGCTGGCGACCGCCGCGGCGATCATCGAGCTCTCCAAGAATCCCACCCTCAGCCCCGCGGAAGTGGAAAATCTCCTCACCGGAAACGCGGAGACCCTGATCGGCGTGCCCGCCCAACCCGCCGCCCCCGCCGCGCTGGTCCAGGTGGAAGCCGATCCCGAAGGCGATTCGGATGGCGACGGCAGCGCCGACATCCTCGAGGCTTTCTTCGGCAGCAACCCGGCCAACCCGGCCGTCCTGCCGGCCGCCGCTTCCCTCACCCGCTCCCCGGGTCAGGTGCAACTCGGCTTTTCGGTGGACGCGGATCTCTTCAATCCCGCGACGCCGTTCCTTCTCCACAACGGGGCGAGCTGGAAGGTCCGCTGGTCGCCGAACCTGACCGATTGGCACGATGCCACCGGCACCCTGACGACCGGAGCCGCGACCGGCGGGAAAATTCCGCTCACGTTCCAGATGCCGTCCGCCGCGCCCTCGTGCTTCCTGCGGATCGAAGTGATCCCGGCGCCCTGACGCCCGCCTTCCGCGGCCGCTTCCCGGGCTTGCCGCCGTGACCCCGATGACGGATGCTCCCGCCCAAGAGTGATCCGTTCCCGCATGCCGCGGTCCCTGCGAATCCCGGCCCTGGCATTGGCCCTGGGCCTCGGCGGGGCGGGATGCGCCGCCGGCGACAGCCTCGAGGAAGCCCTGGCCCGCAACGATCTTGCCGCCGCGGAGGTCGAGGTGGAAAAGCTCGCCGCCGAATGGGCGGAGGCCTGGACCAAGGATCCGGCACCGGAGAACGGCATCCAATACGGGCTCACCCTGCAATCGCTCGGCACGATCGAACGCCAGATCGGCAAGACCACGGAGGCCCTTCCGCACTTGCAGGAGGCCGTGAAACGGCTCGATGGCGCGAGCGCCGCCGTCCGGGCCGATGCCGGCGAAGTGCTGGCCCTGACGCTGCAGGATCTGGGCGAACTCGACGAGGCCGTGCAGCGCTTGCGCGAGGTCGTTGAACTGCGGAAAACCCTGCCACCGCCCGAAAACGGCCTGGCGCAGAGCCTCGATCACCTCGGCCTCGCCCTGCTCGCCGCCGGGAACTATCCCGAGGCGGGAGATCTGCTCCGCGAGAACCTCGACGCCACACCGCCGGACGACGCCTTGCAACGTGCGCGCCGGCTGGGCTACTTCGGCCGCTATCTCCACACGATCGGCAGCCACGCCCGCGCCGCCACGATGTTCCGGGACGCGATGGCCCTCGATTTCAAGGACCCCGAGCTCCGCCTTTCCCTGACCAGTCAGCTCGCCCTCGCCGAACTCCGGCTCGGCCGGACCGAAGACGCCCGCCGGGGCATGGAAGCCGCGGCCGCCGGGGCCCGGGACTTGTTCGCACGGGGCGGCCGGACCTTCCTCGCCGCGCCCTACCTGCTCAATCTCGGAGCGCTCGACTTGTCCCGCGGCGAAGCCCTGCAGGCCAAAGCGTCCTTCACCGCCGCCTTGGAACTCCTGGAAGCCTCGCTGCCGGCCGATCACCCGTCGCTGATCGTCCCGCTCAACAACCTCGGCTGCGCGGAACAAGCCGCCGGCAATCTGGCGCAAGCCGCCGTCCACCTGAAGCGGGCCGCCGCCCTGCAGGAGAAGCACCTGCCGCGCCTCCACCTCCGGGTGGCGGAGACCGCCCGCAACCTCGCCCGCAACGCCCTGCTCTCGAAGGAGCCCGATGCTTTCCAGCAAATCGACCGCGCCACCGCGCTCGGCACCGAGCTGCTGGGCGAACTGATCCGCCACGGATCGGAATCCGAGCGCCTGAACTTCCTGCAGCGCCTCGACCTGGTCTCGCTCCCCTGCGCGACCGGCGACCCCGCACGGATCGCGAACGTGCTCGGCGCAAGCAAGGCCCGCCTGCTCGACGCCATGCTTGCGCCGGATGCCTCCGAAGCCGCCGCGCCGCCGGACTGGCAGGCCGTCCGAGATGCCCTCCCGGCGGGATCCGCCTTCATCGATGCCTGCCGCTACACCTCGGAGGACGGGGACGCGACGATCCGCTACGGCGCCGTGGTGCTGGCCCCCGGAGCCCCGCCGAAATGGGTCCCGCTGGGGACCGAAGAAGACCTGCAACGCTGGCTCGCGGCCCTGCGGAAGCGGCTCGACTGGCGGGCCTCCGAGCTTTCCGGCCGCTCCTCCCCGCCGCCCACCCTGAAGCTGCGCACCATCCTGCGCGCCCTCCACCGCGAGTTCTGGGAGCCCATGGCCCGCGAGCTTCCGCCCGGCACGCAGGACCTGGCGTTCTCGCCCGATGGCGCCCTCCATTTCCTCCCGCTGGCCGCCTTGCTCGATCCCTCGCTGAAGCCGCTCTCCAGCGCCCACCGGCAAATCACCACCGTCGCCAGCGCGCGGGACCTGCTGCCCCGGCCCGCGCCGCCGCCGCTGACCGGCCAGCCCTGGACCGTGCTCGGCGTTTCGGATTTCCCGAAATCGTCCGCTCCGCCCGGCGACGACCCGCTGCTCCGGCTCCTCGCCGAACTCGACCCGATGCCCGGCACGGCTGACGAAACCCGGCGACTCCGCGCCCTCGCGCCACGCGGATCGACTTTCCTGAAGGACGAACTCGCCACCGAAGCCGCACTGGCCCGGCTCGGGAAGCCCCCCGGCGTCCTCCACCTCGGCTGCCACGCCTTCTTCCTCGCCAGCGAGCTGCCGGCGGAAAGCATCGTCGATTTCGATGAAAACGCGGACCTCCTCCATGCCGGCGGGCTGCTGCTCCACGGGGCCGCGCTGCGGGGGCTGGAAAGCCCGCTCGTTTCGTCCACCGACGACCTTCTTTTCCCGTCGGAAGTCGCCCGCCTGCCGCTCCGCGGGACCCGCCTGGTCACCCTTTCCTCCTGCGAATCCGGGGCCGGCACGGCGGTCAGCGGCGAAGGCCTGCTCGGCCTGCGGCGCGGCTTCTCGCTGGCCGGTGCCCGCGAGGTGCTGGTCGCGCTGTGGCCGGTCTCGGACCGATCGACCCCGGCGTTCATGGAGCGCTTCTACCGGCTCGCCCTGGCCTCCGATCACCCCGCCCAGGCACTGTGGCAAACCCAGGGGGAATTCCTCGCTCAAGCCGGCAGCGAGGACGAATTCGAGGCCGCGGTGCTGCGCTACGGACCCTTCGTCATCAGCCAGAGCCACGCGCCGGTTCCGACCCTCGGCACCATCGTGGCAAAGCCGGCGGCTTCATGGCGGCCCTGGCAGCTTCTGGCACTCAGCCTGCCGCTGCTGGCTTTCCTCGCCGCACGGATCGCCCGCAGGCGGAAGCGAGCCTGAATCAACGCTTGGCCGGTGCACTCCCGCCGCGCAGGCCGAACAGGGACGATGCCTGGTACATCGACTTGGTGGTGGTCTCGCGCCGCGCCACCTCGCGCGACGGTTTCCTGCGGTCCCGCCCGCTGTCGGCACTGGCGGAGGTCGGCACCTGGTTCACCAGGGTCCGCGAACCGCTGACCTTGGAGCCGTCCGGGCGCGAGAGCGCGGGAAGTTTCACGGTCGAGGTGCTGACCACGCCGGCGGCGTCGCCTTCGTGCGGACCGATCGCGATGCCGTCGGGATCATACTCCCCCTTGATCGAAACCTGGCCGACCATCAGGCCCGAGCCTTCCCGCAGGATCTTTCCGTCCTGGCCGACCTCGAGGAAGATCCGGTTGTTCTGCGAACCCGTGTCGAGCTTGCCACCGATGTTGATTTCGCGGCCCGCGGCCACCTCGATCCGGGGTGCCCGGGCGGATCCGAGATGCAACACGAAGCCGTCGCCCCGCGCCACCTCCAGCTGCCGGCGCAGCCCACCTTGCGAGAATTTCACCTGCGTGCCGCCCGCCATCCGCACGGCATCCGTCGCCTGCACGTTGGCATCGCCGCGCACCCGGACCCCTTGGCCGGCAAGCAGCACGCTGCCCTGTGTCGCCGTCACCGAGCCCGACACCGTGAGCGTGGCTCCCGACACCGAATCCATGGTCAGGTCCGCGCCCGAGTTGAACGCCGAGGGGTCGACCGACATGGTCGCCAGCGTGACGTTCGCCGCGGTCACGCTGCCGGACACCCGGAGCGAGGCGCCCGGTGAAAAGAAACCGACGTTGCCGTTCGAAGTGACCGTTCCGGCGATCGTGTGCGAGGAAGATCCGCCCAGGATGTTGGCCACGCTGTCGCCGCCGACGAAGTCGAACACCAGCTCGCTGCCGCTCCCCAGGTTGAACTGGCCCCAGTCGAGGACCGTGTTGCCGGTGATCGTGAAAACCGTCCGGCTGCCGGTGGCGGTGATCTCGGTTTGCCAGGTGGCCGTGCCGGGTGTCGAAAGCACCGGGGAGCCGATGCCCTGGGCATGCAGAGGCGCGATGAGGAGCGCCGGGAGAAGCCCGGCGAGGGAAGGAAGGGTGATGTTCATGTCGAAGCGCTCGGTGGGACGAGGTCGTCGCTTGTTAATTTTTAAATTACAGGTTACTTAGAAGCTTGCAAAGCAATCTTTTTTAGGATTTCTTGCTGTCCGGTTCACCTGATGTCCCTCCAACTCCCCAAAGTGCATCTGGAAAAATGCTGGGAAGCCTGCTGGCACCGTGCCCGCCGGCCGGTGGAGGGCGTTTTGATTCCGGAAGAGCGGGCCGCCGAGATCGCCGAGCAGGTGCTTCGGAACGTCTCCCTGGACTTCGACGAATCCCCGCCCGAAGCCGATTTCGCCGCCCGGGTGATCGAGGAAACCTCGGAAGCCACCCGCGACCTGGTCGCCGGAGAAAGGCGCAGCCGCTCGGATCCCCAGCTTCACCACGATCCCGACGACCGGCGATACAGCCACAATCTCGATCTCGACCGCCTCCAGCGTTCCCATCCCGAAAAGGGATTCAGCGACCCGGAGTGGAACCGGCTTCCCCAGGTGCTGCGCCCGCTGGCCCTCGCCACCCTCAACCGCAAGGGGATCAAGGGGGCCGATGCCGAGGACGTGTTCAGCGACACCTTGGTCGAACTCGTGCGGGAACGCGAAAGCAGCCGCTCGGCACCCATTCTCGACCCCACCGTGTTCGAGGAGTTGATCCCCCTGCACGCGAGGATCGTCCAGTACCGGGCCATCGACTGGTTCCGCCGCCGCAGCGCCCTGAAGAACCAGCCGAACTCCGGCGAAAGTTTCGACGCCCTGACCGGCGACCCGGACCGGCCCGTCCAGTTCGAGGACTCCTCCCGGGAAAGCATCAGCTTCGAAAGGATCTATCAGGAATGCCGCGAGGCCCTGAGCCCCGCCGAGTGGCAACTGGTCTACACCCTCTACGTGGGGCAGACGGCCACCGTGCAGGACCTGATCCAGGACGACGCGGCTTGCGCGAAACTCGGGATCAAGCCGGGCGTCTCCGCCTCCACCCGCCGCCGGGTCATTTCCCAGATGGTGGAAGAGGCTTTGGAGAAAATCCGGGAAAATTTAGTATTTTGAAAATCAGACTACCAACCTTGCGATTGGAGTTTTGAAATCATGGACCTCGACCTTCCCAGCCACCTGCACTCGACCCGCGATCTCCTGATGCGCAGCCTCGTGATGCACCCCGAGCAAGCGCCCGCCATGCCGGCCGGCCTCGCAGCCGATCTCAGCGCGCGCTTCTCGACCCGCCCCGCGGCGGCCGCACCCGTGGAATCCGCCGGCTGGCTCGACAAGGTCCGCAGCTTCCTCGCCACGCCGGCTTTCGGCCTCGCCGCCGCCGCCGTGGTGGTCATGGGCATTGCCGTTCCGATGGTCTCCGGACCCGCCGCAGAGAAGGAAACCTTTCGCGGCCAGGCCGCCGCCGCGAGCGCCGACCCGGTGCGGATTCTCTTCGCCGGATCGAATCCCGGGATCGTTTCCGCAATCCGGAACTCCGGGGAATTCGAAGCCGCCGCCATTTCAACCCTCGGAAATGCCTCCGCCTCCATCGAAGGGCCCGCCGTGATCGTCGATTTCGACAATGGAACCGTTTCGAGCGTCGATCGCGACGGCTCCATCCTGCACCGCGAGGAATTGCCAGGCGACGCCTCCGGGGTCGCCGCGGCGATCGCCTCCGCCCTCAGCCGCTTCTGATCCGGCCGCAAGCCGGGCCGGGAGGCGGTGGAGGTCAAAAACCCGCGTTCGTCTCCCATGAGATCCCTGCTCCCTGTCCTCGTCCTCCTTGTGGCAAACCTGGCCGCCGGGGAAGAAAGCGGCGCGACCTCAGCCAGCCGCGAGCAGCAGGAAGCGCGCTACCGGCATCACGTGCTCAAGGTGCTCGAAGGCGCACGCTACCGGGAAGGCGTACAGGAGCTTCCGGACGGCATCGCCAGCCTCCACCTTCCCGAGGGCTTCCGCTACCTCGATCCCGCGGACTCGCGCAAGGTGGTGGTCGACCTCTGGGGAAACCCGCCCGCCAGCGCCGCCGACCTGCTCGGCATCATCGTGCCCGCCGGCGAGCACCTCGCGGTTTCCACTTCCTGGGCCATCGTGCTTTCCTACGCCGACACCGGCCACGTCTCCGACGTCCAGGCGGACGAGATGGATCACGACGCCCTGCTCGAGCAGCTCATCGCCAGCAGCCGGCAGTCGAACGACGCCCTCGAGGCCGCAGGCTTCGACACCATGGCGCTGACCGGCTGGGCGGTGGAGCCCCGCTACGATCCGGGCCGGAAAGTCCTCTACTGGGCGAAGCGCTTCAAGATCGACCGCCACGCCGAGGAAACCCTCAACTACGACCTGCGGGTCCTCGGGCGCCGCGGCGTGATCTCGCTCAACGCGGTCTCCTGCATGGGACGGGTCGCCGACATCGAAGCCGCCACACCGGCCCTCGTCTCGATGCTCCGTTTCAACCCGGGCCACCGCTACGCCGATTTCGATCCCGCCACCGACAAGGCGGCAGGTTTCCCCCTTTCCGGACTGGTCCTCGGAGGCCCGGTCGCTCCCGCGGTCGTGGAGAAATCCGGATTCCAGGCCAGGCTCGGCAGCGTGGCGATCGTCGGCGGCATCGGCCTCGTCCTCCTGCTCCGGCGGCTGCTCGGCGGAGGAAGACGGCGGGAATGACAGTTGCCGGACGCGACCGGGGCGAAACACCCTTTCCTCCGCCCTCCGTTACGGGTTCAATCGCCCCGCACGTCCACCATGCCCCGACTCGCCCTACTTCAGTCCCGCGCCTTCGCCTCCAAGGCCGAAGCCCTCGCCCACCACGAGTCCCTGATCCGCGAAGCCGCGAAAAACGGCGCCAACATCGTGGTCACCCAGGAACTCTTCCTCACCCCGTATTTCTGCACCATCGAGGACCCCGCGCTCTTCGACCTCGCCGACCCGCTGCCCGGCCCGCTCACCGACCGCCTCGGCCAGCTCGCCAAGGAATGCGGCGTCGTCCTCGTCTCCTCGCTCTTCGAGCAACGCGGTGCCGGCCTCTATCACAACACCGCCAGCATCCACGATGCCGACGGCTTCCTGCTCGGCCTCTACCGCAAGAGCCACATCCCCCAGGACCCGGCCTTCGAGGAAAAGTTCTACTTCACCCCCGGCGACTCCGGCTGGCCGGTCTGGAACACCCGCTTCGGGAAAATCGGCGTCCTCATCTGCTGGGACCAGTGGTATCCCGAAGCCGCCCGCCTGATGGCCCTCGGCGGTGCCCAGCTCCTCGTCTACCCCACCGCCATCGGCTGGCTGCCGGAGGAAAAGCCCGCCCTCGGCGACTCCCAGCACTGCGCCTGGGAGACCGTCCAGCGCGGTCACGCCGTTGCCAACGGCTGCTACCTCGCCGCCGTCAACCGCACCGGCACCGAGGGCAACACCGAGTTCTGGGGCCGCTCCTTCGTCGCCAACCCCTATGGCGAACTCGTCGCCAAGGCCTCCACCGACCGGGAGGAAATCCTCTACCACGACCTCGACTTCGGCAGCGTCGAGAACTTCCGCCGCATCTGGCCCTTCTTCCGCGACCGCCGCATCGACGCCTACGGCGACCTCACCAAGCGCTGGCGCTCTTGATCGCCCCCGATTTCCGGTTTGGCATTCCCCGGCACCCGGCGAAACTCGTCCGCCATGGCACAGCCCCGCCCCGAACCCGTCGATCCCGCCGAACTCCCCGCCCTGGCCCTCGCCACCATGAAGGCGGCCAAGTTCCCGATGCTCGCCACCGACGACGACGGCCAGCCGCGCTTGCGCCCGGTCTCCCCCGTGAAGACCGACGGCTTCACCGTCTGGGTCGCCAACCTCCGCGCCTACCACAAGACGGGCGAAATCGCCGCCAATCCGAAAGTCGAACTCTGCTACCTCGACGCCGATCACCACCAGGTCCGCATCACCGGCCTCGCGGTCATCGAGGAAGACAGGGCGTTGCTCGCCGCCATCTGGGAAAAGAACCCGCTGCTCCGCTCCTACCTCGGCACGCCCGACAACCCGGAGCTCGTCGTTTACCGCATCGACCCCGCCCGCGTCCGCTACATGCGCGAGTGGGCGCTCCACTACCACGAGGTCCCGCTCGACCCGGCCTGTCAGGCGCGGATCGCGTAATCCTCCGCCGGCGCCACGTCCCACACCAGGTGCTTCACGGAGAACTTCAGCAGGTTCCGCCCGTAGCGGCTGCGCGTCGCCACTCCGGAAAGCAAGCGCGTGATCTGCGAAGTCAGGTGCTTCTCCATCAACCGCGGCAAGGCGCGCTCCCCGTACTTTTCGCAAAGCTGCTCGCCCGCGGCGTGAAGCGCATACATCCGGCCGTCGTAGAAATACTCGATCACCTCGCCCCACGCCTCGTGCCAGTCGCGGAGCTCGGCGAAAATCCGGTCGAAGCCCTTCGCCAGCCGCGCCGGCTGGTCGAGGATCGCCGCTCCCCCGGCGAACACCAGGCTATCTAACAGGTCCGCCGAGTGCATCGCCATGAACAGCCCCGGCGACAGCATCGGATCGACGAAGCCGAACGCATCGCCCATCGCCACCCAGCCCGGCCCGTGACCTCGCTCGGAAATGAGCTGGTAGTTCGTGTAGGTCATCACCGGCGTGATCCGGCGGCGCCCCTTGCCGGCACCGGCCAGCGCCGGCTCGGCGTCGATGGTCGCCTCCAGCCGCTCCTCCGGCGTCTCGCCGCGTTCTTTCACCGCGGACTTGTCCACCACCACTCCAACCGACAAGCGGCCCGGCAGCGGGATCCGCCAGCTCCAGCCGTGCTGCAGGGTGGTGATCACCACCTGCCCCTCGCGCAAGGCCTCGCCCTCGAAGTTCTCGTAGTGCGCGAAATACGCCACGTCGTTCCGTTTGCCCCGCGCCGCGCCGACGCCTAACAGCTTCGAAAACACCCGCGCCCGGCCGGTCGAATCCACCAGCAGCTTCGGGTGCTTCCCGCCGAACTCCGGCACCGATGCGAGGCAAGCCTCCGTGAGCTGGATCTCCCGGCCCTCGTGGCCGACCTCCAGTTCCGCCCGGCGCTTCACGAACGTCACCCCGAGCTCCTCCGCCCGGGTCCGCAACAGGTTGTCGTACTCCGGCCGCGGGATGTTGTAGGCGTAGTTCGGCATCCCCTTGATCGCCCGCTGCGGGAAAAAGAAATCGAGCCGGCTGCCATCCCGGGCCAGAAAGCCCACCCCGGGCTTGTACTGCGAAAACGCCGCCACCCGGTCCTCGATCCCCAGCCGCCGCATCAGGCCCACCACCGTCGGCAGCAAGGACTCGCCGACCAGCAGGTCGGGTCGCTTGTCGTCGTCGAACACCACCGTCCGGATCCCCCGCTGCGCGAGCAGTGCCGCCAAAGTGCAGCCCGCCGGCCCGGCTCCCACGATCGCCACGTCGATCCTCGATTTCACGCCCCCTGCTTAGCCCCGCTCCGCTCCCATGCAAAGCCGAATGCTCGGCGCCCCTCCCACGATCCGGCAATCGGCGATCAACAATCTTCCTTCCCCGTTCCCCCGTTCCCCGCTTTCCTCCCGCCCATGCGCAACGCCCCCTTGGGCTTCTTCGATTCCGGCGTCGGCGGCCTGACCGTCGTCCGTGCTGTCCAACAGCTCCTGCCCGCCGAGGACATCGTCTACCTCGGCGACACCGCCCGCTTGCCCTACGGCTCGAAAAGCCCGGAAACCATCCGCCAGTTCGCCCACGAGGACGTCCGCTTCCTGCTCAGCCGGGAGGTGAAAATGATCGTCGTCGCCTGCAACACCGCCACCGCCCACGCCCTGCCCTCGCTCCAGGAGCAGTATCGCATCCCGATCATCGGCGTGATCGAGCCCGGCGTCGAAGCCGTCCTCTCCGACCCCGCCGCCCAGCGCATCGGCATCATCGCCACCCGCGGCACCGTCGGCTCCCACGCCTACCAGCACCAGCTCGCCCTGCGCCGCACCGGCCTCATCCTCCACGCCACCCCGGCCCCGCTCCTGGTCCCGCTGGTCGAGGAAGGCTGGCTCGACCACCCCGCCACACGCGCCGCCCTCCACACCTATCTCGACCCGATGCTCGACCGCGGGATCGACACCCTGATGCTGGCCTGCACCCACTACCCGCTGCTGATCCCGGTGCTGAAGGATTTCCTCCCCGACGGCGTCCGCCTCGTCGACTCCGCCACCACCTGCGCCGAGCACGTCCGCAGCCAGCTCACCGAGCTCGATCTCCTCGCGGAAAAGTCCACTCCCGGCAGCCTGCAGATCCATCTGACCGACCTCTCCGACCAGTTCGAAGACCTCGCCCGCCGCTTCCTCGCCCGATCCCCGGGACGGATCCAGCGGGTGAGCTTGTGATCCGGCCCCGCTATTTCGAATCGAACGAATCGACCCGCAACACGCGAACCACGACGGGCTTTCCGTCCTTGCGGATCTCCCGCTTCAGCACGGTGAACCCGATCACCGAAGAAGTCGTCAAGGTTCCTCCGCTGTTGTCCTGATACTCGACCTTGAAACGATCGCCCTTGGCCTCGATCACGCGATAGCGCTTGAAGCCTGCTTCACCGGCCTCCCTGAACACGGTCCATCCGTCCTCTACCCTGAGTTCGTCGCCGAAGAACTGGTCCCGGTTCGACTTCACCGCATCCAGGTTGATCTCCGTCGCCACCGGGGACTCCGGGTCGGAAACCCAGCTCTGGATCATCCCGAAAACCTGCGGATGGGTTTTGAACGGCAAGGCGGCAGCGGGCTTCCCCCGCTCTTCCGCGAACAGACCGTTGGCGCACGAGGCGATCACCAGAAAGGCAATCGCGAGACTCCTTGTGAAGGACGACGGAAGGTGGGTTTTCACGGATGGGTTTTTCAGATGGAGGAATTCTTTTCCGCCCGCGATTCCAGATCGGGGGACTCTCTACGACGGGATTCGAACTCCGGGTTTCGGCGACTGGCGGCGACATCGATCCCGCGGCGACCAGACGGGGTTCCCGGCAGTCTGGCAACATCGAAAGCGATCCGGCCCGCCCGCTTTGGATACACGGACTCTCCTTCAATCGACCGCATTCCATATTCGACGTCCGCCGTCCGATGCTCAATGCTCCACCCCGATGACCGCCCCGGCCTTGCGTCGCCTTTTGGATGAAATCGGACCCGTCGATGCCGTGGGCATCGAGGAACGGGTCGCCAAGTTCACCACCCGTTCGATCAAGAAGCAGTCGAAGCTCTTCGGCCTGCGGCTCGCGGTGACGATGGTCGACTTGACCACGCTTGAAGGCAAGGACACCCCCGGCAAGGTCGCCTCGCTCTGCCAGAAGGCGCTCTTTCCCCATGAAGGCGACATTCCGAAAGTCGCCGCGGTCTGCGTCTATCCCTCGATGGTCAAGCACGCCGCCAAGCACGTGAAGGGCAAGGGCGTGAAGATCGCCAGCGTCGCCACCGCATTCCCCTCCGGCCAGGCCCCGCTCAAGACCCGCCTCGCCGAAGTCCGCCAGGCGGTCGCCGACGGCGCGGACGAGATCGACATGGTGATCAACCGCGGTGCTTTCCTCGAAGGCGAACTGGCGCTGGTGCAGGATGAAATCGTGCAGGTCCGCGAAGCCTGCGGCGACGCCACGCTCAAGGTCATCCTCGAGACCAGCGAACTCGAAACCTACGACCATATCCGCGCCGCGTCCTTTCTCGCGATGCGCGTCCTGCGACCCGGCGATTTCATCAAGACCTCCACCGGCAAGACCTCCGCCAACGCCACCCTCGGCAACAACCAGGTGATGATCGAGGCGATCCGAGACTTCTACCTCGCCACCGGCACCGAGATCGCGATGAAGCCCGCCGGCGGCATCCGCACCGCCAAACAGGCACTCCAATTTCTCATCGCCGTGAAGGAAACCCTCGGCGACGCCTGGCTGAACAACGCCCGCTACCGCTTCGGTGCCTCTTCCCTCCTCAACGACCTGCTCCGCCAGTTGGAAACCCAGCGCACCGGGGCCTACCAGGCACCCTACACTTTCAGCGACGACAGCACGGGTTATTGAAATAGGTCCTATTCGACCTATAGGACCTATCTTTCCCTTCTCCACCATGCCCGCCAAAAAATCCCCCGCCCGCCCGCGCGAACTGCTGTTCGGCGACCTCTGGGAATTCGACCCCGCCCCGGAGTCGGCCGAGCCCTTCATCGCGCCGCGCTACGGGCTGTTCATCGACGGCAAGTTCACCGCGCCGAAGTCGAAGAAATACTTCGACTCCATCGCCCCGCGCAACGGTGCCAAGCTCAGCGAGATCGCCCTCGCCAACGCCGCCGATGTCGATGCCGCCTACACCGCCGCCGCCAAGGCCTTTCCCGCCTGGTCGAAGCTGCCGGGCAAGGAGCGCGGGAAGTATCTCTTCCGCATCGCCCGCCTGCTCCAGGACCGCGCCCGAGAATTCGCCGTGGCGGAAACCCTCGATGGCGGCAAGCCGATCAAAGAGTCGCGCGACTTCGACCTGCCGATGGCCGCCGCGCACTTCTTCTACCACGCCGGTTGGGCGGACAAACTCGGGTTCGTCGCCCCCGGCCGCACGCTCCGGCCGCTCGGCGTGATCGGCCAGGTCATCCCGTGGAATTTCCCGCTGCTGATGCTCGCGTGGAAAATCGCGCCCGCCCTCGCTACGGGAAACACCGTAGTTCTGAAGCCCGCCGAGACCACCTCGATCACCGCGCTGAAGTTCGCCACCATCCTCGAACAAGCCGGCCTGCCGCCGGGCGTCGTCAACATCGTCACCGGTGCCGGCGAAACCGGAGCCGCGGTGGTCAACCACCCGCTCGCCGCGAAGATCGCCTTCACCGGCTCCACCGAAGTCGGCAAGATCATCCAGCGCGCCCTCGCCGGCAGCGGCAAGAAGCTCAGCCTCGAGCTCGGCGGCAAGGCAGCCAACATCGTCTTCGAGGACGCCCCGCTCGACCAGGCCGTCGAAGGCATCGTCAACGGCATCTTCTTCAACCAGGGCCACGTCTGCTGCGCCGGTTCCCGCCTGCTGGTCCAGGAAAGCGCGGCCGATCTCGTCGTCGCCAAGCTCAAGCGCCGGATGCAGGTCCTCCGCGTCGGCGATCCGCTCGACAAGAACAGCGACATCGGCGCGATCAACTCCGCCGAGCAGCTCGCAAAGATCAAGGAACTCGTCGCCAGCGGCGTGAAGGAAGGCGCGGAACTCCACCAACCCGCCTGCAAGCTGCCGGCCAAAGGCTTCTACCACGCGCCCACGCTCTTCACCAAGGTCACCCAGAGCCACCGCGTCGCCCGCGAGGAAATCTTCGGGCCGGTCCTTTCCATCCTCACCTTCCGCACGCCGGAAGAAGCCATCGAAAAGGCCAACAACACCCCCTTCGGCCTCAGCGCCGGCGTCTGGACCGACAAGGGCAGCAAGATCCTCAAGATGGCCGCCGAGCTGAAGGCCGGCGTCGTCTGGGCCAACACCTACAACAAGTTCGACCCCTCCAGCCCCTTCGGCGGCTACAAGCAAAGCGGCTTCGGCCGCGAAGGCGGGAAGCACGGGTTGCTGGATTACTCGCATCTTGACTAAGCATCCGCCGGAAGAACCAAGAACCCTACGATTATGTCCGATTCCAACAACAAAGCATCCCTTGGTTGCGGTTCCCTGATTCTGATCGCCGTGATCGTGCTCATCTTCGGTAACGCCGGCAACGACAAGGATCTGCTCCGTGAAGTGCGGTCCCTCAAGGCCGAGCTCAGTAGCCTGAGGCTCACCACTTCCTCGGATAGCTCCCGTGAACTGAAGTCGGAGATCGCAGAACTCAAGACCGCGATTGCGGCCCAGTCCGCCACTCTCGCTGAGATCCAGGCCGGCCTTAAGAAACCCGTTCAAATTCCTCGCCAGCGAGCCCTCCCTCCTCCTTCGCAGATCGAACCCGAATAGCGCATCTGCGTTTTGCACCCGCACATTTTCTCATGTCCCTCAAAATCACCAAAACCCCCAAGTGCTACGTCGGCGGCGCTTTCATCCGCTCGGAGTCCGGCCGCGTCTACGAGATCCATCGTAGCTCCGGCGAATTCCACGCCAACATCCCGCGCTGCACCCGCAAGGACGTCCGCAACGCCGTCGAAGCCGCGGCCAAGGCCGGCGCGGGCTGGGCGAAGCGCACGCCCTACAACCGCGCGCAGATCCTCTACCG
Organism: Verrucomicrobiaceae bacterium; assembly: GCA_027491155.1. Taxonomy (GTDB): domain Bacteria; phylum Verrucomicrobiota; class Verrucomicrobiia; order Verrucomicrobiales; family Akkermansiaceae; genus Haloferula. The sequence continues at coordinate 398,374 of JAIXWR010000042.1, read as the reverse complement.
CCTCGCCGAGATGCTGGAAGCCCGCGCGCCGGAGATGACCGCGGCCATCGCGCTTCACGGCACCGCCCCGGATGCCGCCGCGAAAGAAGTCCGCGCCACCATCGACCGCATCGTTCACTTCGCCGGCTGGGCGGACAAATACGAGCAGGTCCTCGGCAGCGTGAACCCGGTCGCCAGCCCGCACTTCAATTTCACCGTCACCGAACCGATGGGCATCGTCGGCATCCTCGCCCCGGAGAACGCGCCCCTGCTCGCCCTGATGACGCTCATCCTGCCCGCCATCACCGCCGGCAACAGCGTCGTCGCCCTCGCCTCGCACGCCGCGCCGTACCCTTCCATCCTGCTCGGCGAAATGCTCGCCACCAGCGACCTTCCCGGCGGCGTGGTCAACCTCCTCACCGGCGAACGCAAGGAAATGCTCCCGACCTTCGCCACCCACGAGCACCTCCGCGCCGTCGCCGCCACCGCGACCAAAGACGAAGCGACCGCCCTTCAGCAAGGTGCCGCCGAATCCGTCAAGCGGGTGATCCTCCACGACCCGAAGTCCGATTGGTTCTCCTCCAGCCACGACTCGCCCTACGCGATCCGCGATTTCACCGAGGCCAAAACCGTCTGGCACCCGATCGGAGCTTAGGACTCCCGCACCCGCCACACCCCGATCACCTCGCCCTTCCGGTAACTCTCCCCGCTTTCATCCACCTTCCCACAGCGCAACAAGCCGCCGTCGTAGTCCGCCCACAAGGCCGGGCAGGGATTCATGAAAGCGCCGAGGTTGATCACCAGCCGGCCGCGCTTGTGCCAGATGCCGGCGCGGTGGAAGTGGCCTTTGAGGATGATCTCCGCCTTCGGGAAATAGCGCTCGGCAAAGGCCGCCGCCGCGTCCGCCTGGGTCGCCCACACCCGCAGCATCTCGAAGGCCCGGCGCGGCGGCCGGACCGCATCCAGCGCGCGCTGCCAGAGCTGCTTGCCCTTCGGATACTCCGCCGCCCGCAGCACCAGCGCCATCTCTCGCGCCAGCACGATCCGTTCCGCGGGATCGTCGACCACCGCCTCGAATCGCTTCCACAACTCCCCGACCTGATCCTGCCGCGTCAGCGCCTCGCGGCTCCATGGCGAACCGTCGGGAAAGAGCGCATCGCCGTGCGTGATCAGAATCCTCCCGCCCGCCAGCTCCACCCAGCCCGGTCCGGGCCAGCCCGGATCGTGGTTACCAGAAAGGAAAATCGGCTCGGCTCCCTCCTCCGCACAGATCCTTTTCAAGTCCTCCAGCATCCCCGCCGAGCGCTCGCGGAACAGCTTCGCCAGCTCCTGCCAGGTGTCGCCGTTGAAGATCACCATGCCCGCCCCCGCGATCAAAGGCCGCAAGCCTTCCGCCGACGCGATGCGCGACACGCGGTGCCCGAGGTGCAGGTCGGACAGGATGCGGATCGGGGAGCTCATGCCTTCACCAGAGATCGCTGCCGGACGGCCTCGTAAAGACACACCCCCGCCGACACCGACACGTTCAGGCACTCCACCTTCCCCGCCATCGGCAGCTTGGCCAGGAAGTCGCAGTTCTCCTCGGTCAGCCGCCGCATCCCCTTCTCCTCCGCGCCCAGCACGATCGCCAGCGGTCCCTTGAGATCCAGTTCGTAGAGCAGCTTGTCGGTGTGATCCGTGGTCCCGACGATCCACACGCCGGCCTTCTTCAAGTGCTCCATCGTCCGCGCCAGATTGGTCACCTGCACGAAGGGAACATGGTCCGCCGCGCCGACCGAAATGCGCCGCACGGTCTCGGTAATCCCGACCGCCTTGTCCTTCGGCGCGACCACCGCATGGACGCCCGCCCCGTCGGCGGTGCGCAGGATGGCCCCGAGGTTGTGCGGGTCCTGCACGCAGTCGAGGATCAGCAGGAAGGGCACCGGCGTCTCCGCGACGATCCGCGCCAGGTCGTCCTCGTCGAGCGCCGGACCGGACGACGCGTTCTCATCAACCTTGCGGACATGGCGGTTTTCGCGGGCCTCATGCTCGCGGCGACGGTGCTTCATGGCCGCAGCATGGAAAGCCCCTCGCGCCCGGGCAAGCGATCACCTGCAAAATGCGGCATCATTCCCTCGCCGGCCCGATCGTCGCCCCGGTTATGAATTCCGACGGAGTGAGCGTCTGCCGCCGGTCTTTCACCCCGCGGCTGACGGCATTCACCCAGGTGACGATCCGTTTCACCACCGGCCGGCTGTCCCAGCGGATGTGGGCCACCGACGACCGGCACCAGGCAAAGCAGGGATCGGCATCGGTGCAGACCAGCGAAACCTCCTCCGGCACCCGGACCCCTTGCCTGCCCAGAAACTGGAGCGCGGAAACGAAGAAGGGTGCCTCGTCGATGATCAGGGCGGTCGGCGGTGTCACCTTGAAGAGCGATTCCAGGCAGCCGTGGAACCCTTCGACGCTCTCTTCCCAGTCGGGCAGATGATACGATCCCGGCGTGATTCCGGCGGTCGCGAGCTCGTTCAGGAAGGCCCGCTCGCTCGCACCCGGCCCCGGCAGGCGGCGCCTCGGACGAACCAACAACGAGATCCGCCGGTGACCCAGGCCGATCAGGTGCCGCGCGGCCTTCGCCAGCGCGAGCGGCTTGTCCGGACCCACCCCGCCGATCGGCAGATCCCGCCGCCGCCCGAAAACCGCGAATGCCGGGACCGGTCCGGCGGAAAACCACTCCAGCAGCTCGCGCGGGCCGGACAGGACGAGCCAGGCATCCGCCCCGGTCTTCTCCACCATCGCCGCGATCCGTCCCACGTCGTGACCGAGTTCGCCCATGGCCCGCGGCGGCACGACAACCCCGTGCCCGGCTTGCGCCAGCTCGTGGGCGACTTCCAGCATGTAGTCCAGTTTCCGGTTTGCCGGTTCGTCGAGAAGCAATCCCACGCTCAGTTTCCGCGCCCCGCCACCGCAGGCCGCCGGATCGATCCTGCGCCCGCGCCGCCGGCCCTGGTTCACCAGCAGGCCTTCCTCCTCCAGCCGCCGCAGCGCCGATTCCACCGTGTCCCGCCCGACCCCGAGTTCCGCCGCCAGCCGGTCCCCGCCGGGCATCTGCCCGCGCCATGCCCCGGCCATCAGCTCGCCCCGCAGGTAGGTCACCAGTTGCTCGGTGGCCGAATGGATGATCAATCGTCCCATCGGGACTCTTCTACCGGATTTCAGGGGTAGCAGGCGACGAGGAATTTTTTGGACAGCCCTTTCCCGACCGCGTTTTTTGGAGGAGACCGTCATCTTGGAAATCCAAAGCCTATGAAAACCCGACCTCTCTTCGCCTCGCGCCTCTCCCTCCCGCTTGCCGTCGCCCTGGCCGCGATGTTCGCGCGCGATGCCGCCCATGCGCAGCAGTACTGGAACACCAATGGCACCGGAGCCGTGATCAACACGGCCAACTGGGGCGCTGCTCCGGCCGGACCCTTCACGAATGCTTTCGCCGCCAACACGAACATCGTCTTCGGCGCCAACTCCGCCGTCACGGGTGCCACCGTCGACATCGGCAACGTGACGGTGGCCGACGGCGTCACGGTCACCTTCACCGCGGGCGGGACGATCGGAACGAGTGGCAACATCCGCACCCTGGATGTCGGCACCGGCGCCACCCTCAATCTCGCCGGACAGGCCCTGTCCGTCGCCGCAGGGTCGGGTTACATCAAGAACGGCAGCGGCACCCTGATCAGCTCCAACGGAAACGCCTACGTCGGCGGATTCACCATGAACGCCGGCACGATGGCGGTGGGCGGCGTCAACGCCATGGGCGGAGGCGCCGGAAACACGCTGGTGATCAACGGCGGCGTCATCCGCTCGAGCGCCACGGCCGCGCGCGACCTGTCGAACAAGTATCCCGGCGGCATCACCATCGGCGGCAACTTCACCCTCGGCGATGCCACCAACAACGGCGCCCTGACCTTCAACAATGCCATGGGCCTGGGTGCCGCGACCCGCACCATCACCGTGAACAGCGGGGTCACACTCGGCGGCGCCATCAGCGGCAGCGCGGGAGTCGGCCTCACCAAGGAAGGCGCCGGCGCGCTCACCCTCAGCGGCGCGAACACCTTCACCGGCCCGATCCAGCTCAACGCCGGCACCTTGAACATCGGCGGTGTCGGCTATACCGCCCTCGGCGGCAACACTCCAGGCACCAACGCCCCTTCGAGCATCACTGTCGCAGCCGCTACCACCTTGAATTTCCAGCAGGCCGGAACCGGTGCCACCGCCGCCAATTACTTCCCGCCGATCACCTCCAACGGCGGCAGCATCAACGCCACGGGCGGCAGCGCGACCAACACGCTCGCGCTGACCCTGTCCGGCGGCATCACGCTGGCCGCGAACGTCTCTTCCATCGTCAACGGCAACAGCACGCTGGTCATCCCGTCAACCGCCACCGTGGCCCTCGGCTCCAACACCCTGACGATCCAGACCGACGGTAGCCTCGCCGGCAACAGCATCGCCGCGCCGATCACCGGCAGCGGCGGAAGCCTCGTCAAGAACGGCAGCAACACCCTCACTCTCGCCGGTGCCAACACCTACGATGGAACCACCACCTTGAATACCGGAACGCTCGCCTTGAACTACGGCACCCAGGACAACAGCAAGCTGTCCGATACCGCCGTTCTGAACCTGGCCGGCGGCACCCTCACGCTGGCCGGTGCCAGCGGAATCCACACCGAAATCGTGGCCTCGACCACCCTGAGGCAGGGCACCTCGACCACGGTGACCCGCGCGGGGGCCAATACCGCGGTTCTCCAGATGGGGACCATCACCAACAACACGGGAGCGGTGAACTTCGGCGCGGCCGGTGTCGCCACCGTCAATAACGGCAACAACAGCCTCGGCATCCTCGGCACCTGGGCCACGGTCGGCGGCAACTCGTGGGCGGTCAATTCCACCAACCTTGCCAACGGTCCGGTCATCGAGGCGACCTACACCGACCTCACCCGCCTCGATTCCGGGACCAAGACGATCACCGGCGGCCCCGGTCACACCCGCATCATCGAAGGCACCGGTCTCGCGGGCGACATCACCATGGCGGTAGCCGGCACCACTTCCACCGACACCCTGGTCAACTCCGCGACCACCGCCGGCAATGTGGACATCGGCACCGGCAACACCCTCGCCACCGCCGCGATCCTCCAGGGCACCGGCGCCGGCGCGCTAACGGTCGGATTGCCGGCCACTCCCGGCACGCTCACGGCCCTCACCGCCGGCGGCGACCTCACGGTGGTGGCAAACGCCGCCATCACGGTCAATTCCACGATCAGCGACAACACCTCGGCCTCGACCCTCACCAAATACGGCACCAACACGCTGACTCTCTCCGGTGCCAACGACTACAACGGAGCCACCACCGTCAACCTCGGAACCCTTTCCGTCACCAGCAACACCGCGCTCGGCACGACGGCCGGCGCCACCACGGTCAACGGCGGCAACGCCGCCACCGGCATCGGCCTCAGCCTTTCGGCCGCAAGCGCCGATCTGACGATCAACGAGAACCTGAACTTCGCCGCCAACTCCGGCGGACGGGCCAACCTCGTCAACAACAGCGCCTTCAACCACACCCTGGCCGGCGCCATCGATGTCAGCAGCGACACGAACCTCGTGCAATTCACCTCGACCGGCACCGGCTCCATCACCATCACCGGCGACATCACCGGAACCATGACGAACGGTGCCGCCTTTTTCGTCCGCGGCGACTCCGCCAGCGCCAGCAACCGGGTGATCGGCAACGTGAACCTGACCGGTGGCAATTTCGCCAAGACCGACAACAGCACCTGGCTGGTGGGAGCCCCCGGCAAGACCTACAACTGGGTCAACACCCAGGTGGCGGTCGGCACCCTGAAGATGGGCCTCGCCGGCGTTCTGCCTTCCACCGGCGAATTGATCTTCGGCAACCCCAGCGGCGCGACCTCCCCCGTCCTGGACCTGAACGGTTTCAACCAGACCACCGCGGGCATCGTTTACAACGGCGGCTCCGCCTCGACCGGCACCAAGACGATCACCAACAGCGACCTCGTCAACCAGGCCGTGCTGACCGTCAACAATGCCACCAATTACTCGCCCACCGGCGGCAGCGCCGCCAACAGCGCGGTGCTGACCGGCAACCTGGGACTCACCAAACAAGGTGCCGGCACGCTAACCTTGAGCGGCACCAACTCCTTCACGGGTCCCATCACGGTCTCCGCAGGAACCCTGGCCATGACCGGAAATCCCACCGGGAACTCGGCCCCCATCACCATCGGCGACGGAGCCACCCTTCAGTTCAATGCCGCCGGCAACGTCACCCTCGCCGCGAACCAGTCCGTGACCGGAACCGGCACGACCGGCTTCCTCTCGATGAATCCGGTCGGCATCACCGGCTTCGTGACCACCGGCAATAGCACCTTCACGACGGCGGGAACCCTCACGATCACGCGATTGGACATCCGCGGCCTCGGGAACCTGCTCGCTTCCGGAAACTTCCTCTCCGGCGGCGCGGCAACCGGCCAACGGGGCCTTCTCGTCGGCAACACGGTGAACAGCGACCTGACGATCCAAACGGGAGCTTCCTTGACCACCAGCGGCTCGGGAACCGGGGCGCAGGACATCCTTGGCGCCGGCGCTACCGGGAACGGCACGCTTGTCATCGACGGCGGGACCTACACCGCCACCGCCGGCCTCGCCACCCTGCTTCTGGGCAATGGCGTCTCCAACCTCGGCGGCGGTGTCATCACCCTCAATTCCGGCTCGGCCAGCATCGGCACCATCGGCTTCCAGCCCGGAGCCAGCCAGAGCGCCATCGTCAACCTCAATGGCGGCACGCTCACCGTCGGCGCCATCACGGCCATCACCAACGGCACCCGCATCTTCAACTTCAACGGCGGCCAGTTCATCGCCAGCGCGGGACTGACCTTCCCCGCCAACATCAACGGCAGGGTGGACAACGGCGGAGCGAAGATCGACACCAACGGCCACTCCGTCACCGTCGATTCCCCCTTGGCAAACTTCGGCACCGGCGGTCTCACCAAAAGCGGCGCGGGAACCCTGCGCCTTGCCGCCACGAACACCTACACCGGCGCCACCGCCATCGACGGCGGCACCCTGGTGATCACCGGCGCCAGCCAGGGCACCAGCGCCATCACCTTCAGCGGCGGGGGCAAGCTGGGACTCGACATCGCCTCGCCCGTCACCGCGTCCGCCGCCACCATCGACTTCACCGGCCAAACGGTGCTCGTCACCGGCACCCCCACCCTGGCCAGCTACACGCTGCTAACCGCCAACTCGATCACCGGCACCCCGACGCTCGCCGCGCCGGCTCCCGCCGGATACGAACTGCAGGTGTTCGGCGGCAACGAACTCCGCCTCGTCCAGACCGCCACTCCTTACCAGATCTGGTCCGGCGGACCCTTGTTCGAGGACGATACCAACAACGACGGCATCGACAACGGCCTCGCCTGGATCTTCGGCGCGGCCAACCCCGCCGCCGACGCCACCGGACTGGTGCCGACTTTGGACAACTCGTCGGACCCCGATTACTTCATCTTCACCTACCGCCGCGCCGATGCCGCCAACGGTGACACCAACACCACCATCGCCGCGGAATACAGCACGACCCTCGCCGGCTGGACCACCGCGGTGGACAACGCCGACATCGACATCATCGTGACCGACAACCACTACTCGGTCACTCCCGGCGTCGACCGGGTGCAGGTGAAGCTCAAGCGCAGCACCCTCGCCCCCGGCGGCAAGCTGTTCGCCCGCGTCAAGGGAACCAACACCCCCTGATCGGCGTCCGCCATCCCCGTCCCTCACCGGCGGCGGCCTTCCCCAGCGGAGGCCGCCGCCTTTGCTTCACGCCCCTCCGTCCGGCATCGCGGCAATGCCGCAAATACGCTTCACAATTACGCAATCCGAATGACAGAACCCGATCACCCGCAAGCGTACCGGTTCTTCCGTTTCGAGATCCCCCGGCCGGTCCGCATGATCCCCGCTTCCACCCTTTTCCGCCTGACGGCCCTTTGGCTGCTGGCCCATCTGCTGGCCGGCTCCACGCTTCGCGCCGAGCCGCCGCCGCCCGCGGCCCCGGCTCCCGCCGCCGGAGACCGCCCCGCCCTCGATGCCGTCAAGCTGCCAGGGCTGACCATCAACGCCAAGGAACGCTGCGTCGACGTCGAAGCCACCGTTTGCCTCGATGAAGGCGCACTCGAACTCGTCGCCTGCACCAAGGACAGCAAGGAGCACGAGTCGATCGTTGTCGTCGCGGCCCGCCCCATCCACATCCACACCGCGCTGCTGCTGCTCGGCGCCCGGAACGGGAACCCGCCGATGCGCCGGCCGCTGAATCAGGAAATGACCCGCTGGGCCGACATCCCGGCGCGCGGCGATGCGATCGAGGTCTTCCTCGAATACAAGGACGCCAACGGCAAGCCGACCGAACGCCCGATCGGCGATTTCATCAAGCGGTCCGAAGACCACGCCCCGCCCCCCGGTGAAGCGCCGCCGAAATTCCCCAACACCTTCGTCTTCGCCGGCTCGCAGCTCCGCGACAACGAGAACGCCCCAAAGGACTACCTCGCGGACCTCAGCGGGCATGTGATCTCGATCGCCTCCTTCGGCGACGAACTCCTCTGCCTTCCGGAAATCCACAGCCAGGACAACGGGGCCCTGGCATGGCGCGTCGATGCCACCCATCTCCCCAAGCCCGGCACCGCCGTCACCCTGCGCCTCCGCTTCAAGAAAGATCCCGCCCCCAAGCCCGACCCATGATCCGCTTCGCCTCGTTCGCCCTCGTCCTGTCCTGTGGACTCTCCCCCTCCGAAGCCGCCTCCTTTTACAAGGAACCCACCCTCTTCTCCACCGCGCCGGACGAGAAGGCCACCGTCAACACCATCACCCGCTTCGGCCCCGCGGGCATGGCGATCGAACTCCACCAGCCCGCCTTCACGATGTGGGCCGGTGCCATCGAACCCGGCTCGCCCGCCGAAGCCGCCGGACTCAAGAAGGGCATGGTGATCGAATCGATCAACGGCGAGTCGCTCAAGGACATCGACCCCCGCATCCAGCTCGGCAACCTCATCGCGAAAGCCGAAGCCACCGACGGAGCCCTCACCTTCGCCATCCGGGGCCAGGCCGCGCCCATCACCGTCAAGATCCCCGTCCTCGGTGCCCATTCGAAGACCTGGCCGCTCGATTGCCCGAAGTCCGAAAAGATCGTCCGTGGTTTCGCCGACTACATCTCCAAGCCGGAATCCCACAAGGGCTTCGCCGATGCCGGCATGCTCTTCCTCCTTTCCACCGGCGATGACAAGGACCTCGCCCCCGTCAAAGCCTGGGTCCAGGGACTCGCGGCAAAGCAGGCGCCCACCTACGCCTGGCATCTCGGCTACGCCGGCATCCCGCTCTGCGAATACTACCTCCGCACCGGCGATCCCGAAGCCCTGCCGGTCATCCGGAATTGGGTCCGGTCCGCCGCGAAGGGCGAATACCTCGACGGCTGGGCCGGCCGCGGCGGCGTGACCGGCCTCAACTACGGCAACGGCCACCTCAACGCCGGCGGAACCGCCGTGGTCACCTTCCTGCTGCTCGCCAAGCAATGCGGCGTCGAGGTCGACGAAAGCCTGCTCCAGCGCACCCTCGTCCACTTCTTCCGCTACGCCGGCCGCGGCACCAACCCCTACGGCGACGACCGCCCCGAAACCTCCTTCGTCGACAACGGCAAGCACGGCAACCTCGCCTTCGCCATGGCCGCCGCAGCCTCGCTCACACCCGATCGCGAGAACTCGGTCTACGCCAAAGCCCGCGACCTCTGCGCGATGACCGGCTTCTACACCACCACCTTCATGCTCCACGGCCACACCGGCGGCGGCATCGGCGAGATCTGGCGCAGCGGCTCGATGGCCCTGCTTCATGACAAGAAGCCGCTCCAGTACCGCGAATTCATGAACCACCGCCAGTGGCACTACGATCTCTCCCGCCGCTTCGACGGCTCCTTCGGCATCCTCGGCGGGGCCGGCTACGACGACCTCGAATGGGGCGCCTGCTATCCTTGGGCCTACACCTTCCCCCGCAAAACCCTCCGCATCACCGGCGCTCCGCCCTCGAAGTTCTCGAAGACCTATCAACTCCCCGCCCGCCCCTGGGGCACCGCGGCCGACGACGTGTTCCTTTCGATGGACCCCGCCCCCGGCGAGGACGGCCAGGCCCTCGACCTCGCGGGTGAAATCCTCACGCGGGATTCCGCCAAACCCCTCATCGAACGCCTCAACTCGAAGGAGCTGACCGACGACGAGATCCGCCGTTACGTCTCCCATCCGGAATACCTCATCCGCCACATGGTCTCGACGCACGCGGCCGGCCTGACCTGCGACTACATGTTCCCGAAGCCCGGCCCGCGTGTGCGCTACGATCTGCTGGAGGAATTCTGCACCCATCCCGATCCCCGCGTCCGGGACGCCGGCTTCCGCGCCGCCACCCGGGCCTTCAACCCGGCCAACGATTTCTCGAAGCGGGCCTTCCATCTCGCCATCGAACGGCTGAAAGACGACGCCGAATCCTGGTTCGTCAAGGACGCCTGCCTCACGCTCGTCCAGCGCGGCACGCCGGACATGATCGTGCCCCACGTCGATCTCGTCCTCACTTACCTCGCGCACAAGGAACAATGGCTCCAGAACGGCGCGCTGATGGTGCTCGCCAACGTGATCGCCGACGAACGCTGCGCTGAAAAAGTCATCCCGCCGGTCGGCGAACTCATCCAGAAGACCCCGCGCCAGAGCACCACCGGCGGCCCGATCCGCGCGATCCGCGAGAAGCTTCCCGCCGCCACTCCCAAGGTCCGCGAGCTCGCCCTCAAGGCCATCGGCGACGCCTACCAGAACTACAGCGGCGGCAAAACCTGGGTCGGCGGCCAGGACCTCACCAACCACCGCCACGAAACCCTCGAGGTCATCGCCAGCTCCCTCACCGGCATCCCCGGCGGCTTCGACATCCTCTATCAGGTCGCGAAGAAACAATACCCCGACGACCCGCTTCCCCACGACGAGCTCTTCCTTTCCGCCGACCCGGAAAAGTTCGGCCCGGAGCTGAAGAAGGCCATCCTCCCCATCATCCGCGAGGAGTTGATCTATCAGTACATCGGCGTCAACCGCCGCACCATCCTCGCCGACCTGCAGATGCAGACGCAGCGCGGCGTCGTGACCAACTCCATCGACGGCCTCGTCTCGCTCTATCAGAAAGTCGGCATCAAGGACTACGACTGGCAGCCCTTCGGCCCCGACCTCCGGAACAGCGAGTGGCTCTACCACTCCTTCGATCCCGCCGAAAAGCAGGCCTACGACCTATCCCCCTGGCGCTACCGCGATGTCACCTACCCGCAGGGCATGGAAAACTGGTTCGCCCCGGACTTCGATCCCGCCAAGGCCGGCTGGAAGAAAGGCCTCCCGCCCTTCGGCCAGTTCCAGGGCAAGCTGGCTGCCAACGGCGACCGCATTCCTTGGAAGGAAATCCCGCGCACGCTGTGGGAACACGAGGCCCTCCTCCTCCGCGGCACCTTCGAATTCCCGCCGCTCAAGCCCGGCCACCTCTACCGCCTCCGCGTCCAGACCGGCCAGGGCGTCGGCGCGGGCGACGGCTTCAAGGTCTTCATCAACGGCAAGCCCCTCGTCGAAAACAAATTCGGTCTCGGCCGGCGCGAAGGCGACACCATCCGCGGCGGCTGGATCACTCCGGAGTTCGCCGCCTCCTTCGGCAAGGAACCCGTCACCATCGCCGCCACCTCCTTCCTCCGCTACGGCGACCGCGCCATCGTCCAGATGCCGCCCGTCCCGCAAGGCATCATCAGCCTCTGGCTCGAGGAACGCAAACTCCCGCCGCTCGACGACGCCGTGCTCCGCAAGGCCGCGACCTTCGTGCCGATGCTTTCCTCCGACTGGCAGGTCCTCCAGAACCCTGCCAATCCGCCCGCCGATCCCGACGAAGGGAAGTTCCGCTACGACGGCAAGTTCGTCGCCAACCCCGCGGTCGCCGGCTCCTGGACCACCGTCGCGCTCGTCAAAGCCCCCGAAGAGTTCAACCCCTCGGCGAAGCCCAAGCCCGACCGCAGCCCGTTCCGAGGGATCGCGCTCAACAGCGACGGCTCGACCGACAGTGAACGCTGGATCTGGTCCGGCACCACACTGATGGATCTCGAAACCTACACCGCCCACAAGATCACCCCGCAGACCATCGCCGGCACCGGCTACCTCTTCGTCGAAGCCGGCGGCTTCGGCCCGAAAAACCCCGCCGGCTGGCAAACCCAGCTCATGGTCCTCAAGCGGAACTGAACCCCCGTCCCCTTCCACCCGATGAAACACCTCTCTCTAACAGGCGTCGCCGCGCTCCTCCTCGCCGCTCTCCCCGCGGATGCCAACGTCATCCCGGTCGAACTCCCGCCGCCGGATGCCAAACCCGCCGCCACCGACAAGCCGGTCAAGGTCTACATCCTCTCCGGCCAGTCGAACATGGTCGGCTTCGGCGCGGTGAAACCCGCCGCCCCGCAATACGCCAGGCTCTTCTTCTCCGCCGACCCGACCGCGAAACCCGTCGCCTTCCCGCTCGGCGGCGCGGCCCTCCTCCCCCACGGCATCCACGACGCCACCGCCGCCGTTTATCCGGGAGCCTTCGATCCGGCGGCCGACTACTCGAAGCTCAAGCCCGCCAAAACCGAAAGCGTCGCCCTCGGCAACACCGCTGCCACGCTGCCCTCGATCGATGGCCCGCACACCGTCGTCGTGACCGCCTCCATCGAGGTCCCCTTCACCGGGAACTACGAGATCCACCCCGGCTTCGAATCCAGCAACGACTGCATCGCCCTGCTCGACGGCAAGGAAGCCTACCGCAAGGACGGGGATGGCAAGACTACTCTAACAAAAGCCGCGCTCGAGAAGGGCAAGCGCCACGCCCTGAGCATCACCTACCGCAAGGGCGGCTCCGCGGCCCTCTGGCTGGAGCAGGTCGATCTCAAGGGCTTCGGCGACCTCGGCTTTGTCGTCAACGAGCTCGGCCGCTTCCGCTACCTCCTCGCCCCGGACGGCTCCTGGGTGAAACGCCCCGATGTCTTCCTCAACGACGCCTACCTCGGCAAGGGCAACAGCCAGCCCCACGGCGTCGATGCCTGCGGCCCGACCTTTGGCCCCGAGCTCGGCTTCGGCTTTGTCATGGGCACCTTCCACGACGAGCCGGTCATCGTCCTCAAGGCCGACATCGGCAACCGCAGCCTCGGCTGGGACATCCTCCCGCCCGGCAGCAAGGGCTACGAGTTCGAAGGGAAGAAGTATCCCGGCTACGGCGAGACGCTCGACGCCGAAGGAAACATCAAGAAGCCCGGCCCCGACGACTGGTATGCCGGCAAGCAGTACGACGACTACACCACCGCGATCAAGGCCGTGCTCGATAACTTCGGCGAGCGCTACCCGCAGTTCAAGGACCAGGGCTACGAGGTCGCCGGCTTCGCCTGGTGGCAGGGCCACAAGGACAGCGGCAGTACCGCCCACGCCGCCCGCTACGAGGAAAACCTCGTCAACCTGATCAAGGCCTGGCGCAAGGAGTTCAACGCGCCGCAAGCACGCTTCGTGATCGCCACCGGTTGCGGCAGCGAGGGCCGCGAGGGCACGGCGTTGCAGATCGCCGAAGCCCAGCTCAACGTCGCCGATCCAACACGCCATCCGGAATTCGCCGGCAACGTCAAGACCATCGACGCCCGCCCCTTCTGGCGCGACTCCAGCATCTCCCCCAAGGACCAGGGCTACCACTACAACCACAACGCCGAGACCTACATGCTCTGTGGCGATTCCCTCGGCCGCGCGATGGTCGAGCTGCACGGCGGCAAGGCGGAATACCCGGAACCCGGCATGATCAAGCCGGTCGACGCCCCGCCGAAAATGCAGCCGTCCACCCCGGAGCAAATGAAGGCCATGATCCCCGCGATCAAGCCGGTCATCCTCGAGGAGATCCTCCCCGAGATGGGCGACGTCTCCGTCCCGATGCCCCCCCAACTGCGCGTCGGCCTGCCCTTCGAATCCATCCTCGGCGGCAAGAAGCCCGCGAAGCCCACCCCGCAGATCGAGTCCCAGCTCGACCCGATGATCGCGCTCTATCAACTCTGCGGCATCGAGGACTTTTCATGGAAACCCTTCGGCCCCGAGATGAAGACCGCGGAATGGTCCTACCTCACCTTCGATCCCGCCGAGAAGAAGGACACGCCCGAAGGCGACCGCTACCGCCCGGTCACCCTCCCCGCCGGCTCGGAAGACTGGTTCGCCCCCGGCTTCGATCCCGCCAAGGCCGGCTGGAAATCCGGCAAGGCACCCTTCGGCCAGAAGGAAGGCAAGCAGGTGGCCCTGATCGACTCCTGCAAGGTTCCCCACTGCGGCTGCAACCTCGCGCCCGCCACCCTCTGGGACAAGGAAGTCATTCTCATGCGGCAGACCTTCGAGATCCCGAAACCCGACCCCGGCCACCGCTACCGCATCGTCGTCGGCGGTGCCGGCCACGGCTGGTCCGGCGAAGGCTTCGCGCTCTACCTGAACGGCAAGCTCGTGAGCGAGGCCACCGGCGGCTACTACAACCGCGGCGGCCAAGCCCGCGGCGTCCTCATCCTCGACGATCTCCTGCCGGAACTCGAAGGCGGCAAGATCACCCTCGCCGTGAAGAGCTTCATCCGCCGCAACGGCCATCGCAACAAACCCGCGCCACCTTCCGGCCACCTCTCCGTCTGGATGGAGTCCGCCCAACTCTCCCCCATCGCCCTGAAAGCCGCCGCAGCCCTCAAGCCCTGAGCCCCATGCACGCGCCCCGCCGCCTCCTTGCCACCGGATTCCTGCTTTCGCTGATCCACGGTGCCGCCGGACTCGAACTCGGCGCGCCCTTCGCCGATCACGCCGTGCTGCAGCGCCAGCTCCCCGTCCCCGTCTGGGGATGGAGCAAGCCTGGCACCGCGGTCACCGTCGAGTTCGCCGGACAAAAGCAATCCGCCACCGCCGCGGAGGACGGCAAGTGGTCCCTCACCCTCGCCCCGCTCGACGCCAGCGCCGAAGGCCGGCCGATGACCATCGCCGAAGCCGGCGGGGAATCGAAGACGCTCAACGATCTCCTCGTCGGCGAAGTCTGGATGGCTTCCGGCCAGTCGAACATGCAGTGGATCGCATCGAAGAGTTCCGTCCAGACCCTCATCCTCCAGCTCAAGGAGAAAGGCCAAACCCCGCCGATCCGCGAGTTCGAGGTCAAGAGCGTCTATGCCGCCCTCCACCCGGTCGAACGCGCCACCGGCTCATGGAAGGTGAACGACTACGGCAACTGCAGCGCCGTCGCCCTGGCCTTCGCCCTCCGGATCCAGGAGGAAACCGGCGTGCCGGTCGGCATCCTCAACTGCTCGTTCAGCCAGACCAGCATCGAGTCCTGGGTTCCCCGCGAGGGCTTCGCCGCCGGAACCGAGGAATACACGAAGTCGATCCACCGGAAGCTCCTCGAGACCGACCCGACGACTCCCGAACACCGCACGGCCTGGGATTCCTTCTACCGGTCTCTCGAAAGCACGCTCGAGGAAAACGCCCGTCTAACAGCCGCCGGCAAACCCGCCCTTCCCGTATCGACCCGGACGCCCGGCAACATGAACGACAACCGCGATGCGTCTTGGATGTTCAACGGCCGGATGAGTCCGGTCGTCCCCTACGCCCTCCGCGGCGCGATCTGGAACCAAGGCTACGCCAACATCAACGGCGGCATCCTTTACTACCCCAACCTCCACAGCCTGATCCGCGGCTGGCGGATGAAATGGAACAACCCCGAACTCCCCGTCTACTTTCACCAGTTCTACTGCCCCAACCCCGAGGGCGGCATCTACACCAACACCTTCCCCAGCATCGATCCCATGGCGGAGATGCGTCTCGGTGCCCGCATGGCCCGTGACATCCCGCACACCGGCATGGCCTGCCAGATCGACATCGCCGGCGCCATCCACTATTACCAGAAAGCCCTCCCCGGCCAGCGCCTCGCCCTGCACGCGCTGAAGAACCAATACGGCAAGAAGGACCTCGTCGCCGACGGCCCGATCTTCAAATCCTACTCGGTCAGCGGCGACCGGCTCACGATCGAGTTCGACCACGCCGATGGCGGCCTCGTCGTCGCGGAAACCGCCACCAACTCAGGACCGAAGCCGACCGAAACCTGCGACGGTCTGGCCACCCCGAGAATCATTCCCGACGGTGCCTCGCAGGTGAACCACTTCTGGCTCGCGGGTGAAGACCGCGTCTGGCACCCCGCCACCATCCGCATCGAAGGCTCGAAGGTTATCGCCACCTCGCCCGCCGTCAAAAACCCGCGCGGCGTCTCCTACGGCACCGGCGGCATCGGCTTCCGCGCCGGCCTCTACAACAAGGCGCTGCTCCCCGCCGCGCCCTTCATCGAGTACGACCACAAGCCCGTCACCCATGCGATCTGGCCGGACCGGCCGATGAAGATCGCCGGGCTCGTGGTCGATCCGAAATCCGTCGGCCGCGTCAACGACTACCGCAAGATGCCGCTGCTCTGCTCGCAGTTCCGCGACAACGCCATCCTCCAGGCCGACATGCCCCTCACCTTCTTCGGCTCCGCCGTCGTCTGGCCCGGCTACCCGCCCGACTACGAAGGTCAGGCCGAGATCCGCTTCGAGTTCGAAGGCATCAAGCAAGTGATCCCCGTCACCAAGGACATGCAGGAGTGGAGCCTCACCGTGCCCGCCATGCCCGCCTCCAGGGAACCGAAGACCCTGCGCGTCTCCTTCCACATCGAGGGCGAGCTGATTCACGAGCGCGTCTGCAAGAACCTCCTCGTCGGCGATGTCTGGTACGTCGCCAGCCCGGTCCTCGGCAAGAAGCCGCCGGTCTTTACGATCGAAAGCTCCGGCCAAACCGTCCGCGTCATGACCCGCAAGGCCAAGCGCTCCACCGCGCCGGAGCCCGCCCGCTTCAGCGTCTCGACCTCCTACGATCCCAACACCCGCTTCTCGTCGATCTGGGAGGACGCCACCGATGACTTCGCCTCCGCCCTCGGCCACCGCCTGGCCAGGCAGTCGGGCCGGCCGACCGGCATCATCCACATGACCGGCGAGGACGTCCCGCTCGCCAGCTGGATCCCCTTCAAGGACCTCGCGAACGCTCCCAGCCTCAAGGCCGACTACGAGAACCTCGCCCAGGTCCGGCCCGGCAACCCCATCTACGACGCCAATGTCCGCCGCTACATCGGCGCGTGGAAATCCTACTGGAGCGACTTCATCCCGCAGTTGATCGCCACCCGCGCCGTGCCGAACGGTGAGCCCTGGGGCACCTACCCGCAGCTCGCCGCTCAAGTCACCAGCAAGGCCGGCCAGACCCATAACGTCTGCGCCGCGTCCTTCATCCCCGGCAGTTTCAAGGGCGTCGTCTTTCTAACAGGTCCCGCCACGGTGAAGGACGACCGGGGGGAAAACTTCGGCCCCGAGATGTCCGCCCTCGCCAACAGCTTCATCACCGGCTTCGGCGGCAAGGCCCGCTTCATACACACCCTGCCCGCCAGGTCGCTCGCACCCGACATCACCGCGCCCGCCGCCATCAAGGGCGAACACCGGTCCATCGAGATCGCGGGCTGGGAAGACCACGCACCCCTCCTCGAGGCGATCGCCGCCGCCGCACGTTGAATTGAACCGACGCTCCAACACCATGCTTCGCACGCTTTTCCTCCTGATCGCCTTCGCCGCCGCCACCCGCGCCGCGGACAAGAAGCCCAACTTCATCTTCGTGATCGCCGACGACCACCGCTGGGACGCGATGGGCAGCGTCCAGAAGGAGCACGGCGAAAAAGGCCGCTACCCGTGGTTCGAAACCCCGTCCATGGACCGCCTCGCCGCCGGCGGTGTCCGCTTCCGCAACGCCTTCATCACCCACTCGATCTGCTCTCCCGGCCGCGCCGGCTTCCTCACCGGCCAATACACCCACGCCAACGGCGTGATGGACAACAGCACCCCTTTGCCGGAGGACTCCGTCACCCACGCCTCCCTGCTCCGCGCCGCCGGATACCGCACCGCCTACTTCGGCAAATGGCACATGGGCAACCAGCGCGCCCGTCCCGGCTTCGACCACTCCGCCAGCTTCGTCGACCAGGGCGTCTATCAGAACTGCCCGGTCCTGGTGAACGGAGTTCGCACTCCCACCAAAGGCTGGATCGACGACGTCAGCACCGACTTCGCCATCGGCTGGATCAAGGAGAACCACGCCAAGCCCTTCTCGCTGGTGCTCGGCTTCAAGAGCCCGCACAACCGCCGCGGCGGCCCCAGCCTGCCCGAACGCCTCCGCCATCTCTACGAAGGCAAGACCACCCGCCGCACGCCCAACTGCGACCTCGCCGCCGTCTATCACAAGCCCCTGACCGAGGTCGACAAGACCAAGCCGCGCGGCCTCTCCGCGAATCCCGTCCACCTCGACTACCTCCGCCACATCAAGGGCATCGACGAGAACTTGGGCCGGCTGTTGGACACGCTCGATGAGCTCAAGATCGCCGAAGACACCGTGGTCGTTTACACCAGCGACAACGGCTACTTCCTCGGCGAGCGCGGCCTCGGCGACAAGCGCGCTCTCTACGAGGAAGGCATCCGCATTCCCTTCATCGTCCGCTACCCGCGCCTCTTCCCGAAGGGCAAGCTCGTCGACGAACTGGTCATCAACCAGGACCTCGCCCCCACCTTCCTCGACCTCGCCGGCCTCCCCGCCCGGCCCGGCATGCACGGCCGCAGCTTCAAAGCCCTCGCCCAAGGCAACAAACCCGCCGACTGGCGCACGTCCTTCCTCGCCTACTACCGCAAGGAACTCGGCGACACCCCCACCTGCCACGGGATCCGCACCGGGGACGCGAAACTCATCGTCTATCCGAAGAACCCCGAATGGACCGAGGTCTATGATTTGAAGAACGACCCCTACGAACTCAAGCGCCTCCCCGCCGACGGCCCGCTCGCCAAGCAACTGGAGGCGGAACTGGAAAAGCGGATGGCCGAGGTCGGCTTCAAGCCCTGACACCGCCTTGGATCGCCAGGGACGGTTCTCCAAGGCCGCCCGCCGATCCTACCCCGCTTTCTCTTGGGAAACCCGCGTTCGTGGGCTATCTAGTCAGCGCGCCACTCTCGAAAAACCCGCATGAACCGTCTTGCCAGCCTCGCCTTGCTGCTCTGCCCGCCCGTGGTCCAGGCGGTGTCGATCGATGCCGTCTATTTCGGCCAGACCCACGTTCTCAAGCCGGACAATCCCTACTTCGGCCTCGTCGGCGATCGGAACACCCTGATCAAGGTGCACGTGACCGATCCGGCGGCTCCCGCCTCGCCCGCCGTCAGCGCGACGCTCAATCTCAACGGCCAGTCGCTCAACGTGCCCCTCACCGGCCCGGCCACGCTTCCCGTGTCCATCCCCGACGGCCTCGGCGTGGTGCAGCACACCAATTCGAACAGCTTCACCGCCACCCTGCCCGCCGCCTGGGTCAAGAAGGGCCTGCAGGTCACCGTCAACGCCGGCACCGCCACCACCACCATCGCGGACATGAAGGTCAGCGCCCCCAGCAAGGTGGTGATGACGATGACCGACGTCCACTATTTCGCGAAGACCACCGGGGACTACCCGTCCGGCACCTTCGCCGAGATCGAGGCGAAATGGCCCGTCACCGACCTAGAAGTCCGTCGGCTGCGGGACGTGGTGTTCCGCGAGCTCGTCATCCCGCCGCGCTCGGACGTCAGCGCGCAGGCGGCGAGGGTGCGCTCGAAAGCCGAGTATTACGTTCAAACCGGCCTCTCCTTCGATGGCGAGCAGGCCGCCGCATTGGAGTGGAACGGCGCGCTGAAACGGGCCGCCGGAACCTCCGGCCGCTGGAGCCTCTATTACCTCAATGTTTACAACGCCGCCGCGGGCGGCCAGGCCGGCGGCTTCGCCGGCGTTGGCAACGGCACCTCCGAGGGCATCCTCCATCATGAGTTGGGCCACGCTCTCTCGCTGCCCCACTGGGGTGACAGCGCCGCATATCCCTACAAGGGCGACATGCACGGCATCCAGGCACCCAGCAATTACAACGAGACCCACGCCGGTCCCGCCTGGGCCTACGACCTCCGCACCGGCGCCTACATCCCGCCGACCGTCCAGGCCGGCAATGTCGGTGGAAAGCCGGTCGGCACCTACAAGGTGGACCCGATGCAGGGCGGCGGCACAGGTTACGAGGAACCCGCCTACCTGCTGAACCACTTCGCCGACTATTCGGTGAACCAGATGCGGAGCTACCTCAACAGCCATGTCGTGTTGTGGAATCCCGCGCTCAATGGTGGCAACGGCAGCTGGGCGCAGTGGAACCAGACCGCCGGCGCCTACACCACCGCAGTGAGCAACAACGGCGTGCAGTTCCCCACCACCCGCGACACCCAGGTCATCAGCATCCTCGCCTCGATGTCCGGCGGAAAGCCGGCCGTCAACATGGTCTATCCGCCCATCGGCCCTTACACTTCCGGATTGATCCGCCTGTTCGATCCCGCGGTCGCGGCGGACCGCACCGCGGCGAATTCCATCTTCAGCCCGGCCAACGGCTCGGACTACTGCGTCCGCGTCGTGCAGGGCGGCGTCACCAAGACCTACATGCTCGCCGCTTCCGCGCTCACGTCCCAATCTCTCACCAGCGCATCGAGCCTCGAAACCGAAGCGATCAACCTGCCCGCCGCCGACGGGGCCGTCACCCGCATCGAGCTGCTCTCCACTCCGAACGTGGAGGACGTCGGCCTGCCCGCGAATCCCGCGGTGTTCTACACCTGGGCCCCGCTCATGCCGGCGACGGGTACCTTCGACCTGCCCCCGACGGCCAACGGATCGACCGCCGTCACGATGACCGCCGTGCCCGGCGAAGTGGAATTCGGCTACACCGGCGGCACCGTCGAATACCTCTTCACCGAGACCTCCGGAAACCCGGGCGGCACGTCCAGCGCCTGGCAAACCTCGCGCAGCTACACCGACACCGGCCTCCAGCCGAACACGACCTATTCCTACACCGTCTCGATGCGGGCGGGCACTCTCTCCAGCCCCGCCTCCTCGGCCCTTTCCGCCACCACCACCAGCGCCGCCTCCGCTCCGGGAACCATCACCGTCGCTGCCACCGAACCATTCACCGTCGCCAGCGGCAGCGGCTACAAGGCCGTCACCAACCTCGGCACCTTCGACGCCGCCGGCGCGGACAAGCTCGTCGTCGCGATCGCCCTCGAGAATGCCAACAACGATCACGCCGCGATCGCGGGCGTGCGCTACAACGGCATCCAGATGATCGAGGCCGTCCAGCAAACCGGCGGCACCCGGACCGGCGCGCTCGCCATCTACTACCTCGACAATCCCGGCCCCGTCGGCACCGGCATCACCGTGTCCGGCTACAACCCCAACGGCGGACTCGGTACCGCCTACGCCTTGAACGGAACCAAGCCCGGCTTCGGCGCCTTCAACAGCCGCACCGGGACCAGCACGAACTCCGTCCCGCTCACCACCTCGGCCGCGAACTCGCTCGTCATCGCCGCCCTGCTCAACGCCGGCAACAACAACTCCGCCGGCACCCCCGCCGCCAACTCCCCGCTCACCCCGACCCACGGCGCCAGTTGGGGCAGCCAGTGGGGCAGCCACGCCGCGGGCCACCAGCAAGTCGCCTCGCCCGGCAGCATCACCCCCACCTTCACCACCAACACCGGCGGCAGCTACAGCATCAGCATCGCCGCCGTGGAAATCCTCGCCGCCACCTCGCCGCTCGGCATCTGGACCCAGACCGCCGGCGGCACCCAGTCCTGGAACACCGCCGCGAACTGGATCGCCAATACCGTCCCTCTCACGGGCCAAGGCGACACCGTGGACTTCAGCACCGTCGATCTCGCCGCGAACACCACGCTCACCCTCGCCGCGAACCGCAGCGGCGGACTGTGGAAATTCGGCGACACCGCCGGCACCGCCAACTGGACCGTCGGCGCCGGGAACACCCTCACCCTCGCCGGCGACGATCCCGCCATCGAGGTCGTCAACAACACCGCCACGCTCGATTGCGTCGTCGCGGGCACCTCCGGCCTCGCCAAGACCGGTGCCGGCACCCTGATCCTCAACGCCGCCAACACCTACACCGGAGGCACCACCCTAACCAACGGCACCCTCACCCTCCATCACGCCGGCGCCATCGGCACCGGCACCCTCACCCTCGGCGGAGCGAACAACCCCACCCTCCGCAACGATAGCGGTGCCGCCATCGACCTCCCGAACAACCCGATGATCTGGGCCGGCAACTTCCGCCAAGGCGGCAACGGCCTCGACTTCGGCACCGGCAACGTGTCCCTCACCGCCAACGCCACCCAGAACATCCTCAGCGGCACTCTCACCATCGGCGGTGTCGTCAGCGGCAGCTTCGGCATCAACAAACAGGGCACCGGCACCCTCGTCCTCAACGGCCTCAACACCTTCACCGGCATCACCAACCTCCGGCAGTCCACCCTGGAAATCAACACGCTGAAAAACTTCGGCAGCGCCTCTTCCCTCGGCGCCCCCGCCGCGGGCGACATCACGCTCGCCACCACCAACTCCAGCACGCTCAACTACACCGGCAGCGGCGACAGCACCAACCGCACGATCCAGATCGGCCCCACCGGCTCCGCCGGCGTCACCGCCACCGTTTCCAACAACGGCAGCGGCGCGCTCGTCTTCACCGGTGCGACCTTCAACACGCCCGTCGGCATCACCACCGGCAGCGCCGCCCGCACCCTCGCCCTCGGCGGCAGCTTCGGGAACAGCACCACGCCCAACGAGGTCCGCGGCGTCATCGCCGACAACACGCTCAACGGAGCCACCGCACCCGCCAACCGGATCAGCCTGGTCAAGAACGGCGCGGGCACCTGGAGACTCACCGCCGCCAACACCTACACCGGCAACACCACCATCTCCGCCGGCACGCTGCTCGTCGGATCCAATGTCATCCCCGCCTCGCCGCTCATCTCGATCGGCAACGGGGCGAGCCTCGAGAGCACCGGCGGCTTCACCCTCGCGGCCGACCAATCCGTCGCCGGCACCGGTGCCACCGGCTTCGTCACCACCACCCCTTCCACAGGCCTCATCACCACCGGAGGATCGACCATTTCCGCCACCGGCGCACTGACGATCACCCGCCTCAGCATCCTCGGCACCGGCAACCAGATCACCGGAGGAAACATCCAGTCCGGCGGCAGCGGCTCCCTCCAGCGCGGCCTGCTCGTCGGCAACAACGGCACCGGCGTCCTCACCCTGACAGGCGGATCCCTCACTTCCAACGGCGGCTCCACCAACCCCGACGTGCTCGGCGCGACCACCGGCATCGGCGACGGCACCTTCATCATCGACGGCGGCGCCTACATCAACACCGCCAGCACCGGCACCCTCAACCTCGGCAACGGCCAGGCCAGCGGCACCTTCACCCTCGCCAGCGGCTCCGCCGCGCTCCACACCCTGCGTTACCAAGCGGGAAACACCGGCGCCAAGACAAGCGCCATCGTCAACCTCGACGGCGGCACGCTCACCCTCTCCAACATCACCGTCACCAGCGGGCTCACCAGGCAACTCAACTTCAACGGCGGGCAGCTCGTCGCCGCCGCCAACCTCCCCGCCTTCTCCGGCCTCACCCTCAATGTCGGGAACGGCGGCGCGAAGATCGACACCAACGGCTTCTCCTTCACCCTGGCCGATCCCCTCCTCAATTCCGGCGGCACCAGCACCGGCGGACTCCGGAAAAGCGGACTCGGCACCCTCACCCTTTCCGGTTCTAACAACTACGCGGGCACCACCGAGATCCTCGCCGGCACCCTCGCGCTCGGGGCCAACAACGTCCTGCCCGCCTCCCCCGTATCCCTCGCCGCCGCCACGCTCGACACCTCCACCCGCAGCGACAGCACCGGCACCCTCGCTCTAACAGGAGGCGCCGCCACCATCCACCTCGGCACCGGGGCCGCCCTCGCCTTCGCCGACAGCAGCGCCGTCGCCTGGCCCGGCACGCTCTCCCTCACAGGCACCTTCGTCTCCGGCGCCTCCCTCCGCTTCGGCACCACCGCCAGCGGTCTCACCTCGACCCAGCTCGGCAAGATCAGTGCCGCCGGCTTCAGCGGCTTCACCCTGAACGGCAGCGGCTACCTCGTCGGCACGCCCGCCAACTCCTTCGCCTCCTGGCAGTCCGCCAACGGCACCGCGGGAGGCTTCGACCAGGACCACGATTTCGACGGCGTGCCCAACGGCATCGAATTCTTCCTCCGCGGCACCGCCAACTCCAGCGGCCCCGACACCCTTCCCGGCCTTGTCCCCGGAGCAGGCACCTTCAGCGTCACCTGGGTGAAATCCGCCAACTACCCCGGCACCTATCCCGCCCATTTCGCGGTGGAAACCGCCGCTTCGCCCGCCGGACCCTGGTCGGTCGAGACGCTCGGTGCCAACGTCGTCATCACCGGCAACGAGGTGAAATACACTTTCCCCGCCGGAGGCACGCGCCGCTTCGCCCGCCTCCGCGTCACCGGTCCGTGAAGCCCCGCGCCGACTGCGGCGGCTTGCCGGCGTGCCGCTTGAACCACTTCGAGAAGTGGGAGAGGTGCTTGAAGCCCAGATCGATCGCCACCTCCTTGATCCGGATGTCCGGCTGGCGCAGCCGGCTCATCGCGTGCTCGATCCGCAGCCGGTCCCAGAACTGGTTCGGCGTCGAACGGAGGTCCCGCCGGAACAGCCGGATCAGGTGGTTCGGGCTCACATGCACCCCGGCCGCCAGGTTTTCCAGCGCGAGCGGTTCGGCCAGGTCCCGGGCTTGCAGCCGGTCCACCGCCAGCCGCACCCGCTCGTCGATCCCGAAGTGCCCGGATTGCCGGATGCCATGCTCGTCGAGCACGCCCGCCAGCGCGGCCAGCCAGCGGCAAAGAAGCTGCTGCAGCGAAAGGAACGACTTCAGGTCCGCCTTGTGATCCCGCAAGTCCCAGGTGCCGGGCGCGATCCTCATCACGGCGTTGAGGATCGGCCGGACCTTCTGCTCGAGCGCGGGCGCCCCCGCCGCGTCGATCACCAGGCTCAGTCCGTCCTGATAGAGCGGCGACCCGTCCGGCCAGCGCGCTTCGAAGGCGATCGACAGCAGCCGCGCGTCCCGCGAGAAGGTCTGCACGCGGGGCCCCGGCTTGACGATCAGCCACTGGCCCGGCAGCGCGGTGTGGCACTGCCCGTCGTGCTCCACCCGGGCCCAGCCCTCCCGCACCAGCCAGGCCGCGCTGTTCGTGAACTCGGTGAAGCGGAGCACCTCCCCGGTTTCGCGCGTTCCCTCGGACACCCGGCGGTTGTGGCACCACAGGAGGTGCAGGTTCAGATTCAGCCAATTGCGGTAGATCATGGAGTCATGGAGGCCGAATTCACGCCGTCGGCAGCGCCCCGGGCAATGCCCGAAATGTGCAAGCCAATGTGTAAATGGTGCAAGTAGAAAACCCTGACAAACAGGGCCCGCCGGACCAGCTTTGCCGACCGATGCCGCGAACCCAGCGCCGAAAAACCCCTGGACCATGGAACGCCCGCCCGCTGGCGACGGCAGCCCTTGGCTTGCTGCTTGCGATCCTGCCGGCGGCAGGTGCCACCCGGGATCGCTTTGTTCCGGGTCAACCCTGGCCGGACACCGCGGGAAACACGATCAACGCGCACGGCTACTGCGTCATCGAGCGCGACGGAACCTACCACTGGTACGGCTCCGAAAAGATCCCCGGGAAAACCGAGTCCCAGAAGAACGAGGCGGGCGTGCGCTGCTACACCAGCAAGGACCTCCTCAACTGGACCGACGCCGGCCGGGTTCTTTCCGTCAGCGCCGAAGGCCAGCACCCGGAAATCCGCGACGCGGGCATCCTCGACCGGCCGAAGGTGATCTTCCATCCGGAGACCGCGAAATACATCATGTATTTCAAGCTCTATCCGCCGGGAGCCGCGGGCGACACGAAGGGCACGGACGTCGCCTACGTCGGGGTCGCCACCGCCGACGGGCCGACGGGGACCTTCACCTATCAAGGCAAATTCGCCGGAGCGGGAAGCCCGAACGGATCGGGTGACTTCGCGATCTTCCGCGACGACGACGGAAGCGTGCACCACATCGCCGTGCGCAAGCCCGACAAGGCGCTCGTCTTCGGCCGCATGTCCAAGGAAGGCCTGCGGCCCGAAGGCGGCTACACGGTGATGGAAGGCATCGCGCATGCCACGGAAGCCCCGGCCCTCTTCAAGCGGGAGGGCAAGTACTACCTGTTAGGCTCCGCCAGCACCGGCTGGAACCCGAACCCCGCGCGGATGTTTACGGCCGACCGACTCGCCGGGCCTTGGCGCGACCTCGGCAACCCTTGCGAGGCCGTCAATCCGCACAACAAGCTGGGACCGGAGAAAACCTTCGGCGGCCAAAGCACCTTCGTGTTGCCCTCCCCCTGGAGCTCCGGCGAGTGGATCGCAATGTTCGACATCTGGAACCCGGCGGATCCCGTGAAGGCCGGCTACATCTGGCTGCCGCTCCGCTTCATCAACGAAAAGCCGGTCATCCGCTGGGAAAGCGAATGGAAACCCTGGCAACCGGTGCTGCGGGACCGGCACGTGATCGCGGTCAACCAGGTCGGCTACGAAACCGGTCGCCCGATGCGCTTCACCGCTCCCTTGTCCGGCGACGGCACGGACTTCATCGTGCGCCCGTCGAAAGGCGGCGATCCGCTCTTCCGCTCGAAGATCCACCAGCACGTCGGCGATTTCTCCGCCATCACCGCACCTGCCGGGGAATACGTGATCGAAGTGAGCGGCGGCACGCTGAAGACCGCCGCCAGCGATCCCTTCCTCATCCGCCCCGGACTTTGGAAGGATCTGTTCTGGCAGCCCGCGGTGGATTTCCTGATCGACTCCCGGTCGGTGGTCGGCACCCATCCCAGCGCCTTCGGCGGCTGCCCCTGGCGCGATGGCACCTACTACGATGCCATCCTGCCCGCGCTCGTCCTTTTCCACCGCGCCGACCCCGCGCGGATCGCCGCCATGCCGCGGCAGATCGACTGGCACGCCGACAAGAAACGGGTGCTCGACCCGGCCTTCAAGTTCGACGCGAAGAACCCGTGCAGCGAAGGCGTGATGGAAGCGGTGCGGAAGTACTACACCGAGATCGAACCTCCCGCCGACGACGCGCCCGACGTGGTGAAGCTCATCCATTGGGGCGCCGGGTATTACCTGGTCAACCCGGCGACGAAGGATCCCAGCCAGGACCCCGAGCCGCGCCGGATTCATCCGCAGACCGTCGAGCAGATCGCCTATGTCGTGTGGGCGTGGCCGGAGCTGAAGCAGTGGCTCCCCCGGTCGTTCTACGAGAAATGCCGTAGCTTCTGCGAAAAGAATTGGGCGCCTTCGCTCGAGGTCGGGAAATGGTGGGCTCCGTCGACCTATCTCACCGTCGAGCAGATCACCGGGAACAACCCGATGGGCGGGCGGCTCCATCCCTACAAGGGCCGCCACGCTCCAGGGCATTCGATCGTGCCGAACCTGCTGATGCACGAGGTGGCCAAGCGCGACGGGCTCGCCGATCCCGACCGCTACCTCGCCGCCGCCGTGATGCAGGCGGAATGGATCGTGAAGAACCTCGACTGGAACGACCCCCGCACCACGAAGGGCCACCGGATGAGCGAGCACCGCACGATTCCCCATCTGGTGTGGCTCCTGCAGAACTATCCCGACCGCGCGCCGGCCGGGCTGAAGGAGAAGATCACCGCCTGGGCGGAAGTCGCCGCGAAGCGCTCCGCCAACCTGTGGGACATCCGCCGCTTCGATGACGGCGATCATTGGACCATCCCCAAGATCAACGACGTGGGCAACTGGGTCGCCACCCCGGGCATCGCGCTTTCCGCCTCCTGGGTGATCGACGACCCGGCGCTCAAGTCGCGCATGCGGCAGATCGCGGTCTCGCATGCCGACGCCGCCTTCGGCCGCAACCCGCGCCTCGCCGCCTCGCCGCACAAGCCGGAGATGGGATTCACCGGCATCGAGCGCGGCTGGCCGCTCGGCCACAAGAACGACGTCTGCGCCCGCCTCGAACTCTGCCGCGGCTCGATTTCCGCCGCCCCCGGCAGCGAGATGTTTCCCTTCAACCCGGAAGGTGCCTACCGTCACTCCGAAGGCTGGGTGAACTACGGCGCCGCCTGGTGCCTAAGCCTCGCCTACTTCGAATTCGACAAGGAAAAGAAGACCGTTCCAAAACCCTGACCCATGCACATCGCCGACTGGATCATCCTCATCGCTTACCTTGCCGGCACCGTCGCCATCGGCGTCGTGCTCGGCCGCAAGATCCGCAGCACCTCCGATCTCTTCGCCGCCGGCGGGGCCTCGCCGTGGTGGGCCAGCGGGCTGAGCGGCTTCATGACCATGTTCTCCGCCAACACCTTCGTGGTGTGGGGCGGCATGGCCTACCAGCACGGGCTCGTGGCCATCATGGTCAACCTCTGCTACGGCGTGGCCGCCCTGCTGGCGGGCTACACGGTGGCCGGGAAATGGAAGAAGCTCGGAATCAAAACGCCGGCCGAGTTCGTCGAACGCCGCTTCGGCAAGGGCGCGCTGCATTTCTACACCTGGTCGATGATGATCTACCGCCTCGTCGGCTGCGCGGGCGCGCTCTACGCCATCGCCATCCTCACCGTGGCGGTCACGCGCGGCGAGAACGCCGCGTCCGCCGTCCAGGGCATGCCTCCCGAGCTGGTCACCGCCATCCTCATCTTCGGCGCCGTGGTCGTGATCTACACCGTCATCGGCGGGCTGTGGGCGGTGCTCATGACCGATGTCATCCAGTTCATCGTGCTGAACCTCGCGGTGATCTTCGTGATCCCGCTCATCCTGATGGACATCGGCGGACTCGGGCAAACCATCGCGAACATGCCCGAGGGCTTCCTCGCGCTCACCTCGGGCTCGAAGTACACGTGGTTCTTCCTCTTCGGCTGGGTGGCCATCCATTACTTCATGATCGGCGCGGAGTTCGCCTTCGTGCAGCGCTACCTCTGCGTGCCGACCCCGCGCGATGCCCGCCGCGGCACGGTACTTTTCGGCGGGCTCTACCTCTTCTCGCCGTTCCTCTGGCTGCTGCCGCCCCTGCTCTGGCGCGTGCAGAGCCCGATCCCCGAAGGGGCCACCGAAGACATGATCCGGGTGCTCAAGGAGGAGGCCTACATCAAGTCCTGCACGAACGTCCTTCCCCTCGGCATGGTCGGCCTCATGATGGCGGCAATGTTTTCCGCCACCGCGAGCACGGTCAGCGGGCAGCTCAACGTTTTCTCCAGCGTGCTGACCCAGGACATCTACCGCCCCCTCCGCAAGGCGATGACGGACAAGCATCTGCTCGCGGCCGGGCGCTGGTTCACCCTCCTGCTGGGAGCGATCATCTCGGGCCTGGCGCTCTGCATCCCGATGATGGGCGGGGCCGAGAAGGTCATCATCTCCGTCACCGAGATGATGGTCGTTCCCCTGCTCGCCCCCATCCTCTTCGGCCTGCTCAGCAACCGCATCAACACGGGAACCCTCTGGACCACCGCCGGAATCTGCATCCCGCTGGGCCTGGCCTTCCACTTCGGCTGGATCGCGACGGACTCGGGCACCCCCTTCGGCAACTGGCTGAAGAACCAGTCCATGACACTCGTGGGAGTGGTCCTGCCCTTGGTAATCGTGTTCATCGCCCACCTGCGGACCCGCAAGGTCGACCGCCACTGGGCCAACATCGAGGAGCTTCGCGTGAACGAACAAACCGCCATCGAAACGCGGATCGACGGCCCGGCCGACCATTCCCCGGCCCGGATCGTGGCCTGGAGCATGGTGGTCCTCGGTGCCGCCATGGCCTGCCTCATCCCGATCAACCCGGAACAACGACTCATCATTCTCATCTTTGCCATCGTTCTCGCCGCGATCGGGGCGGTCATCCTCTGGGGAACGAAAGCTGAAACCCACTAAACGATCATGATCCAGGAAGGCCCGGCGGAGCTGCGCTCCCTCTCCACCATCACTCACCAAGCCGGACTGGTCGTCGTCGGCGGCGGACTGTCCGGAGTCTGCGCCGCGATCGCCGCCGCCCGCCACGGGGTCCGCACCGTGCTGGTGCAGGACCGCCCGGTCCTCGGCGGCAACGCTTCCAGCGAGGTCCGCCTCTGGGTGCTCGGCGCGACCTCCCACCTCGGCAACAACAACCGCTGGTCGCGCGAAGGCGGCATCATCAACGAGATCCTCGAGGAAAACCTCTACCGCAACCGCCAGGGCAACGCGCTGGTCTTCGACACCATCCTGCTGGAGAAGTGCCTCGCCGAGCCGAACCTGACGATGCTCCTCAACACCGCCGTCTTCGAGGTGGAGAAGAGCGATCCCGACACGATCTCCGCGGTCCACGCCTTCTGCCCGCAGAACTCGACTCGCTACGTGCTGCGGGCTCCCCTCTTCTGCGACGCCTCGGGCGACGGCATCGTCGGCTTCATGGCCGGCGCGGCCTTCCGCATGGGCGCGGAGTCGAAGGAGGAATTCGGCGAAGGCTTCGCGCCGGACGCCGAGTACGGCCAGTTGCTCGGCCACTCGATGTATTTCTCGACCAAGGACGTCGGCGTGCCGGTGAAGTTCGTCGCCCCGAGCTGGGCGCTCAAGGACATCACGAAAATCCCGCGCTACCGGCAGTTCAACACCAACATGCAGGGCTGCAACTTCTGGTGGCTCGAATACGGCGGCCGGCTCGACACGATCCACCAGACCGAGGAAATCAAGTGGGAACTCTGGAAGGTGGTTTACGGCGTCTGGGACTACATCAAGAACTCCGGCAATTTCCCGGAGGCCGAGACCATGACCCTCGAGTGGGTCGGCCACGTCCCCGGCAAGCGTGAAAGCCGCCGCTTCGAGGGCGACTACATCATGCGCCAGCAGGACGTGGTGGAGCAGACCCTCTTCGACGACGTGGTCGCCCACGGCGGCTGGGCGGTGGACCTTCATCCGGCCGACGGGGTCTTCTCCGAGCTCTCGGGCTGCACCCAGTGGCATTCGAAAGGCGTCTACGGGATCCCCTGGCGCTGCTACTACAGCCGGAACCTCTCGAACCTCCTGCTCGCCGGCCGCATCATCAGCGCGACCCACGTCGCCTTCGGCTCCACCCGCGTCATGGCCACCTGCGCGGCGGGCGGCCAGGCCGTCGGCACGGCGGCCGCGCTCTGCCTCGAGGCGAAGTGCAAGCCGTCGGAGCTTTCCTCCGGCGACAAGCTCCGCGAGTTGCAGCTCCGCTTGCAGCGCGACGGGCAGTTCCTGCCGGGCAAGGTCCACGGCGACCCCGCCGACCTGGCCGTCCGGGCGACCGCAAGCGCCAGTTCGCGTTGCGTGCTTGCCGAGTTGAAGCCGAACAAAGCCTGGGTCCGTCTCGACAGCTCGTGGGCGATGCTCGTTCCTCTAACAGCCGGAACCCGGCCCGCCGTTTCCTTCGAAATCTCCGCCGAACAGGCGGGCGTGCTGCGCGTCGAGCTCCGCCGCTCGGAGAAGTCCGGCAACTTCACGCCGGAAGTCCTGGTCGAGGCGCTCGACATCCCCTTCAGCGAAGGCGAGTCGCGCGTCTCCGCCGCCTTCGCGAAGCCGGTGGAACTCGACGCCTATCATTTCATCAAGCTCTGCGAGGACCCCTCCGTCCGCGTGCGGGTGAGCGATGAACGCCTCACCGGCGTCGTCGCCGTGACCACCGCCTTCAACAAGGCCGTCGCCAAGTCCAGCGTCCAGGAACCGCCGCCGGGCATCGGCATCGACCGCTTCGAGTTCTGGCTGCCCAAGCGCCGCCCCGAAGGCCGCAACCTCGCGATGACCTTCGACCCGCCCGTCGACCTCTTCGGTCCCGCCAACGTCCTCGGCGGCCCCGCCCGCCCGGTCGATGCCCCGAACGCCTGGGTCGCCGATCCCGCGGACCCCAATCCCGAGCTGAGCCTCGATTGGGACGAAGCGGTCGCCATCGGCCGTGTGCGGCTCGAGTTCGATCCCGACTGGGATCATCCGATGGAGTCGGTGCTGATGACCCATCCCGAGGAAGTCGTTCCCTTCATGGTGAAGGATTTCGACCTCCTGGACGACGCGGGCAAGGTGCTGCATTCCGTGCGCGACCACCACGGCGCTCTCCACGAGTGGCGCCCGGAAAAACCGGTTCCAACAAAGCGTCTCACCTTGCGCGTCCTCGCCACCCACGGTGCTCCCGCGGCGGTGTTCCGGGTGAGTTGCTTTTCCGAATGAAGGAAGGCGCTGCTCAAACCATCGACCGGTAGGCCTCGCCCACCACGGTCAGGGAGCCGTCGGGGTTGAAAAGCTTCGAGGTCGCGAGCGGTCCGCCGCTGACGCCGCCGTGGAACCAGGCGTAGCGTTCGACGATGTCCATGGCTTCGAGGCGGGGAAGAAGCTCCCTCAGGAAATCGGCGATCCGTCCGGCCTCGAAGCGGTTCTCCTCCGCCGACTTCGCGTCCCAGTCCGCCACGGCGAACTCGGTGATCCAGACCGGCCGGCGGAACAAGGCGTGGACTCTCTCGATCTTCTTGATCAGCGACTCCACGCCCGGGCCGCCGTAGGAATGCATGCAGATGAAGTCCACCCGCAGCCCGCGTTCCTCGACTCCCTTCATGAAAGCCAG
Organism: Verrucomicrobiaceae bacterium; assembly: GCA_027491155.1. GTDB lineage: Bacteria > Verrucomicrobiota > Verrucomicrobiia > Verrucomicrobiales > Akkermansiaceae > Haloferula. The sequence goes on along the minus strand of JAIXWR010000042.1, from coordinate 365,710 downwards.
CATCCAGTCGTTGTCGGGATGCACGGTGGCGGGGCTTCCCAGCCGGAGTCCGGTCGATTCCAACCGCGGCCACGCGTCGAGCGCGGCTTCCACGGAGGTGTTGCCCTGGGACTTCGCATCCGGTTCGTTGAAGCCGAGCAATTCCCGGTAGCCCTTGGACGCGGCGCCGGATTTCACCTTCTCCAAACGCTCCCCGAGCACCGGGCTGACCCGGTAAGGCCATGGGGGTGAAGGCGATGTCATCCGGATGTCCCGCGGGCGGCTCGACGTCCCAGTTGTAGAGCCAGCGGGCACCGACTTCCCGCAGGAATCGGCGGATCTTTTCGGGATCGCGCTTCCGGGCGGAGAGACACAGCCCCTTCTTTCCGATCGCCGGGGGAAGAGCCTCCTTCTCCGCGGTGGACGCGGTGACCGGTGCCTCGCCGCGCTTGCAGGACGGCAGGAAGAGGGCGGGCGAGAGGGCGAGAAGCTGGCGGCGGTTCATGAGGCGGAGGCGGGCAATTCCGGACGGCGGCATCATTCTAACGGTTCTCACCCGCCGCGAAATCCGGTGGGTCGACGTGCTCGTTCATCCGGAAAAAGCGGTCGCCGGTGACCGGCTCACCGCCGAGGGTGAGGTTGCGGAAGGTGAGTTTCCCGATCCGGGCCCCGGGCAGGCCGTGGAGGATCTGGGGTTCGCCCAGCACGCTCGGGGCGGCGATGTGGATGTTCTCGAACAGGATGCCCGCGAGGTCTCCGGGCCCGCGCTTCGGCGAATCCTTCGAGTATGGCGGCGGCACTTCCATGCAGAGGAAGAACTGCTGGAGCGTCGGGCGCGGGTCCTCGATGCGGATGTTGCGGAAGACCACGCCGCGGCCGGCTTCCCCTTCGCCCTCGCCGCGCATGTTGAACACCCGGCCGCCGCTCCAGTGGTGCCACTTCGCGCGGGAATAGATCACGTCGCAGTCCTCGACCACGATCCCGCGGCCTTCAATCTGGTCCAGAGCACTCAGCACGAACGCCGAGCCGTTGGCATCGTTCCAGATCACGGTCCGCCGGATGCCGCGGCCATTGACGTAAAGCGAATCGTCCTGGGTGCGGAGGAAGCAGTCCTCGACCAGCGTGTTGCCGAAGGGATTGATCCCGTCGCCGTTGACCCGCCAGGTGAAGATCTTGGTCCAGGCCACCCGGTTGGGATGTCCTTCCTCGTAGGGGTGGATGAGCATCAGCGAATGGGTCGCGGAATCGGCGAGGGTGATGCCTTCGACCACGGTGTCGGTGGTGCCGACGATCTCGATCGGCCGGTAGCGGCCGTGCTCCTCCGGCGGGACTTCGGGCCGCACGTATTCCGGATGCTTCAGCCGTGCACCGGACAGGGTGCCGTGGCCGAAGATGCGGATGCCCTTCCCGTCGCCCCAATTCGTGTTGGAGAAGGTGCCGTGGACGATGGCGTTACCAGGGATGTAGTACTGGCGATTTGCACGGACCGGAAAGGCCAGCCCGATGTCATGGACGCCCGGCAGGAAATGCATCGTGTGCCACGGGCCGTCGGAAGGCGGACGCTCGCCCGGTTTCACCGCCAGCACGCCCGGGTCGCCGGGCCGGGGCTTGCCGGCCAGCGGCGGGTTGGCGAAGAGCGAGATCGTGTGGACCGGCGGACCCTGGTAGCCCTTGCCGGTGTCCTGCCCGTCCATCTGGCCGTCGATGTCCACGGCCACGAGACAGGGCCGGTCGAGGATGACCCGGACCTTGCCATCCTTCACCTCGCAGGCGGAAGCCTTGCGGCGGGGATGCACCGCGGCGCTGCGGACCGGCTGCCCGTTGGCGCGGGCGATCTCGACTTCGACCGCGCCTCCGGTTTCAAAGTTCGCGTAGGCATGGGTCCATCCGGCGAGCGAGTCGAAGTAGCCGTCGCTTCCTTTCTCGATGGTCTTGCAAGCGGTCTCCATCACGAACACCGGCTCCCATTCGCCGCCGCCGGCAGGGCGCACCTTCACGGTGAAATGCGAGGACGGCGCGAGACCGGGAACCGGGGCATCGACCTGCACTTGCCCCGCGGCCGTCGCGACCAGCAGGCAGGCGAGGATCAGGATGAGTCCTTTCATCGGGCCGCATGCTTGAGGATGAAATCCACCAGCTCCTTGCATTCGAAGAACGGCGGGCTGACCTCGTGGCCACGGCCGGGGATGACCTTGACCTCGCAAGTGCCGCCGAGCGCCTCGTAGCGTTCCTTGAGCAGCCCGGTGTTCTCTTCGTAAGGCACGGTGACATCCTTGTCGCCGTGCACGGAGAACAGCGGCACCTTGAGCTTGGCGAGACCCGCGAGGTTGGACACCGGGTTGAGTTCCCCGAGCTTCCCGCGGATCGCCGGTTCGTCCATGCCGTAGTCGGCGAGGGTCAGGTGCTTCGAAAACCGGAGGGGATAGCTTTCCAGATTGCAGACCGGATAGATCCCGGCCCAGGCGGCGACTTTCTCCGGATGCCGCACCGCCCAGGCCAGGGTCATGATGCCGCCGCGGCTCTGGCCTAACAGGACGGGCTTGGCCGAGTAGCCCTTGGCGACCATCGCCTGATGGAAGAGGTCGAACTTCGCGGTGCTGCCGGGCGCGCCGCGCACCTCGCCGAGATCGCAACTGGCCATCGCGATCCCCGCGTTGAGGAAGGCATCCGCATACGTCTTGTGGCGGAGAAGGATGAAGTCGCCCCTGACCGTGGGAGCATACCAGATCCAAGGCTTGCCCGGCGCGGGCGCGGGGGAATCCTGGAGGTAGGCCTTGTGGCCATCGACCTCGAAGACCGCGAGCTTCGGCCGCTCGGGCGCGGGCTCGGAAAAGGCGGGCGCGGCGCAAAGCGACAGGCAGAGGGCGACGGCTTGAAAGACGGCTTTCATGGGATGGACGACGCGATCATTCCCCGCTTCCGGACGGCGGCGCGTCGCTGCGGAACGGGGCGGCGGGCAAGCCGTCGAGGTTGTAGAGATTGCCCTCCGTGTTCATCGCCCAGTTGTAGCGGACAGCGGACGGAAGGGGAACCTTGTCGGAGGAAACGGCGATCCGGTCGCCCTCGATCACCGCCTTGGCGGGGAAAAAGCGGCCGTCTTTTCCCGCGACGGTGAAGCCGGCCAGTTCCTCACCTTTCGCGGTCAGCCCTTTGCCGAGATGGTTGAACGAGACCACGGCGCGATTCCCGGCGACCTTCATCTCCTTGAAGACGGGGCCCGAATGCTCGACCGGCTCGCCGTAGGCCACCGCGCGGGCGGCAAGGGCGAGACGTTCGCCGACGGGCCGCTTGCGCACGGGGTGGATGTTCGCGGAATCCCCGACGTCGGTGGTCACGGCCATCGCGGTGTGCGGGGTGTTCTGCCAGATGCGCTGCTGCGCCTCGCGGAATGCGGGATGGGTGGCGCGATAGGAGGCGAGCTGGACGAAGAGGAAGGGCAGGTCCTTTCCCCAGACCTTGCGCCAGTCGGCGATCATCGCGGGAAGCAGCTTCTCGTACGGTCGCGGCTGGCCGGAGTTCGATTCCCCCTGGTACCAGATCGCGCCGCGGATCGGAAAGGGCTGCAGCGGGTCGATCATGCCGTTGTGCAGCGCGCTCGGGGCATCGTGGCAGCGCAGCTTCGGCGCGACCGGCGGCGGAGGGACGGGCTTGCCCTGGGCCTTTGCCTCCCGCACGGCCACCGGATGGACCTGGTCGCGCTGGCGCTGGAACTCCGCGTAGGCCGCACCGATCCGGGCGAATTCACCGGCGGGAACCTCCTGCCATTTCGCGACGAGCGATGCCGACTCGCCGGTCGCGGCCAGCGTTTCGCGGCGCATCCAGGACTCGATGCGGGTGCCGCCGACGGAACTCACCACCAGTCCGACGGGCACGCCGAGTTTCGCTTGCAGCGCGGCACCGAAGTAGCAGGCGACGGCCGAGCATTCCGCCGCGGTGGCCGGTGTGAGGGGCAGCCAGCGGCCTTCGACTTCATCGAGCGGCTGCTGGCCGAAACGCTGCGCGACGGTGAAGAAGCGCACGGCGGGGCGGTCCATGCCGGCGATCTCTTTCGCGGCATCTTCCACCGAGGCCATCCGGAAGTGCATGTTGGACTGGCCCGAGCAAAGCCAGACATCGCCGACGACGACATCGGCCACCCGCGACTCCGCGGAACCGGACTTCACCGTCAGCTCGCGGCCGTCGGAACTCGCCGGGAGCGGATCGAGCTTCACCTTCCACGTTCCTCCCGCGTCGGCGGTCGTGGTTTTGACCTGTCCGGCGAAGGCGACGGTGATCGCCTCGCCCGGCTTTGCCGTGCCCCAGACCGGCAGCGCCTGGTCGCGCTGGAGGACCATGTGGTCGGAGAACAGCGGGGAGAGTTTCGGCGCGTCATCGGCACGGAGCGGAAGCGCCGCATGAAGCAGCGCGGCGGCGAGGAGGAGGGCGTGTTTCATGGACCGGTGACCTTGAGCCGGGCGAAGCGCCGGGTGTCGGCGGGAAAGGTGTAGGTGAGCTGGTTGCCGGTGATCGTCACCGTGTTCGCGCCGGTCCCCTGCGGAGCCTGCACCCAGGGTCCGGCGGGCGAGGTGGAAACCTCCACGAAGTAATCGGTGCCGTAGTTCCCGGAATAGCCGGACGAGCGGGTCCAGGTGACGCTGAGGCCGCCCGGGTCGAGCCCCGGCAGCGGGGTGAACCCGGTGGTGCTGGAAGTCCCGCCGAGGAAGTGCTCGATGCCGTTCTGGACGCCGTCGGCATCGTGATCCGCATCCATCGGCCCGGCGGTGGAGTTGGCGGTTTTCCAATTCTCGTAAGGCGTCGCGACCACCGCGGTGAGGAAGCCGGCCGCATTGAGCGAATAGGGTCCGGGAACCCCGCTCACCGTGATGAGGCCGAGCTGGGTGGAGGTGAGTCCGCCGGCCGTGTTGCCGAAACGGATCGACGCGCCGGAGACGAAGCTGCCGGTGATGGCGAGCGAGCCGCCGCTCCACGAGACCCCGCTGCTGTTGGCGAAGGCGAGCGCCGCGCCGGCCCCGAGGTGGATCCTGGCGGTGCTGGTGGGATCGAGGGTGCCCGCGGTGTCGGTGAAGGTGGCGGCATCGAGGGTGGCGTTTCCAATGCTCACCGCGGTGGCGTCCGGGAGGACGTTCGAGGCGGCGAGCACGAGCCGGCCGCGCTGCACGGCGGTGGCGCCGGTGTAGGTGTTGGGACCGCCGAGGCGGAGGGTGGCGCCGTTGCCATTCGCATCGACCGCCGACTGCACGGTAACGCCAGCGGCACCGCCGATCGCCCCGCTGATGGTGGCGTCGGTTCCCGGGTCGTTGGCGGTGATGGAGGAGATCCCGCTGATGTTTCCGGCAAGCGTGGCGTTGGTGCCGGTGTTGAGGTTGATGCTGGCGGAGCCGTCGCCGGAGATGGTGCCTTGGTGCACCCAGTTCACCGTGTTGCGGATGGTCAGGCTGCCGTTGTTGACGATGGCTCCGTTGGCGGGAAGCGTGCCGGTGGCGGCGAGGCGCAGGAAGCAGTTGTCGGCGATGGTGGTGGTTCCGCCGAAACTGCCCGGCCCGGCGAGCTGGAGGATGCCCGCGGCGACGGTTAGATTGCCGCTCGCCCCGGTGACCGGTCCGTTGATGAAGTTCGTGATGGTGCCCGCGGACGAGGAGAAGGTGCCGGAGGCGATGTCGAGCGCGCCGTTGATCGTGATGCCCGCGGTGCCGCCGTCCAGGGTCATCGTGGAGCTGCCGGTGCTGGTGACGGGGCCGTCCCAGGCGAGCGTCTTGTTTCCTCCGCCGCCGAGCCGCAGGGTGGCCCCGTTGAGGGCGAGCGGATTGGTAAAGGCCAGGCTGGCGGCCGTGGAGTAAAGCGTGCCGCCGTTCATGACCACCGGACCGGTTCCGAAGGATGCGGCCTGCTGCGGGAGAACTTGCCCGCTGCCATTGTTGGTAAAGCCGCCGGAATGGGTGTTCGCAAGCGGCAGGATGAGGTTGCCGCTGCCGGTCTTGAGCAGCGAAAGCGGACCGCCGCTGTTCCTGACCAGCGTGCCGAGCGAACCCGCCGCGTTGTTGGCGCCCAGGGTGAGCGTGGCCGGGCCTGCTTCGGTGTTGTCGACGATGCCGTTCCCCGCGAGCTGGTTCACGACCTGGTCGGTGCCGTGGAGATCCAGCGTGCCTTGCAAGGCGGGAACGGGTGCCGAAGGACCGCTGGGAAGCACGGACGGCGCGACCGTCTTCAAGGTGGAGTCCGCGGCCACGGTGATGGTGGCCAGGGGATCGACCGCGCCGCCGAGCACGGTGGTTCCCTGGCCGGAGACGGTCAGGTTGAAGGCCCCCGTCACCCCGCCGCCGACCGACAGCGTCCGCCCGGCGGCGACGTTCCACGGCTGGTCCGCGGAAAGGACGAGCGGAGCGGTGATGGCGAGATCGCGTGTGGCGGCGGAGAGGTCGATGCCGTCCGGACCGAGCGTCAGGGTGAAAGGCCCGGCGATGGACACCGGGCCGGCGGGGTCCTGCACGTCGATGCCCGCGACGTGGAAGGCCTCGTCGAGCACCGTGGCGAGGTTGCTCGTGGAAAGCCGGTTGAAGGTCGCGCGATCGGACGGGGACGAGGGCTTGTCCGGCGACCACGACTGCGGGTTGCTCCAGGCGGTGCCGCCCGCGCCGGTCCAGACCGGCTCGTGGGGCGGCACGATGAAGCGCCATTGCACCGCATCGGTCGTCGCCGTGCCCGTGGCCATGGTGAAGCTGGAGAAGTTGTTGGAGTTGTCGAAAGACGTGAGCTGCAGGCGTTTCCCGGACGACGGGTGGCCGAGGTAGAACCAGCCGTGCTGGGACTCGGTGAGCGACCATTCCACGGCGGCGCCGGTGGTGCCGGCAGGAGAGAAGGAGGCCGAGGTGCCGTTCGAGCCGAGCCGCCGCCCGTCGAGCGACGAGACGATGTAATAGCGGTCCGGGCTGCCGGCGGGAAGCAGACGCCAATGGACGAGGTCCCCTTCGATCCGGATGTTCCTGCCCGCGAGGTTGGTGGTGGCCGGGTTGTTGGCGAGGCGCTTGTGGAACTGTTTATGATGGATGTAGTAGGTCTTGTCCGTGCGGACGACGTTGTCGTTGTCCCATGCGGCGTAGAGCTTGCCGAAGGCGGTGAGATTGCCGGCGAGGTCGTAGGTGTTGGACCGCGGGGCGGGAGTGAAGTTCTGCCACGGGTTCGCGGGTTGCGGCCACTCGGCGGACTCGGTGAAGACGAACAGCGCGTACTTCCGCAGCCACGGCAGGCCTTCGGCGCGCCAGAGGAATTCGGCGAGCGCCTGGTAGTTGTCTTCCTCGCTCCACGACTGGTTCTTCCCCCAGTCGACGAACGAGAACTCGGTGAGCCAGACCGGGCGGTCGAAGCTGTTGTAGGCGGCCTGCAGCGATCCGATCAGGCCGTCGGACGAACCTCCGCCCGGGCCGGGATAAAGGTGGATCGCGGTGTAATCGACGCGATAGCCGAGGTTCCCCGCGGCGCTGTAGAAATCGGGGAACCAGTTGCTGGTCGGCGAGGCGGGCACGGGGCTCACCAGCGGCTGGTCCATCGCCTGCAGGCGCGGCCAGAGCTCGACCGCGGCGGCGATGGTGCGGTCGGGATCGAAGGCGGCTTCGGTCTGCGGGTTGGCGGGGTCGAGGCTTTGCCCCGCCTGGTCGAAGCGGTCCGGCTCGTTGAAGCCGAGGTAGTGGATGCCGTCGGACCTTCTCCGCCATGCGGGGTAGTGCTGCCAGTGCGGTCCCTGGCTGCTGCCGAAGTCCCAGGAGAAATCGCCCCAGTGCATCGGATAGAACGAGTTGTCCGCGAACAAGGACTGGGAGGTGGTCAGGCCCCAGTTGTAAACCCACTTCGCCTCGGTGGGCCCGGCGAACCCGGTGCCGCCGATGCCTTTCTTCGGATACTTCTCGGAGTAAGCGATCTGCCAGCGCTGGCTGGAGGAAGCGTTGGCGGTGTTCTGGACGAGGGCGGTGCCGGCCGAGGTCGCGCCGCCCTCGGTGTCGATGGCGAGACCGCTCCACGCGTTGACCAGTTGGAAAGCCCCGCTGCCGAGGGGGCTGAGGACCCAGTCCTGGTGGGGAAGCGCGAGGTAGGGCTCGTCGGCAAGGGGAAGCCCGGGGGTCTTGGATAGCCGCGCACCCGCCAGGCAGTTGCCGGTGGCGCGGTTGCGCAGCCGGTAGGTGCCGTTGGAAAGGTTGAGCAGGACCTGGTATTGGCCCTGCGCGGTGGCGAGGCCCGCCGTGTCGAGCACCGGCGCGCCGCCGGACGGGACGGCGATGAAGCGGTTGGAGCCGGGATTCCGGATCCGGTGGAAGGCGTCGTGATAGGTGTCGTAACTGCCGATGGCGCCGGAGGCGATCAGGTTGGTGCCGAGCGGGTAGCCGGTGTTGCCGGTATTGGCCGGGAAGACCAGCAGCTCACGGACGGAGGAGGTGCCCGGATTGGTGAACTCGAGCCGGAGCCGGGTGGTGGTGACGGGGGTGAAAGCGAGGGCAAGGTCGGCGGCGGAATTCCCGGTCACGGTGCCTCCCGGGATCGCCTGCCAGGCGCTGCCGTCCCATTGCTTCAACTGGAAATCCGCGAGCGGCGAAACGCCGGGCGACCCGGAGTAAAGGTGGACGCTGCCGACCTTCGTCGTCACGCGGAGGTCGATGTCGAGCGTGTTGGCGCCCGCGGCGGTGGTCTGCCAGAAGGAACCGGTGTGCGCGCGACCGTCGACGGCTTTCAAGGGAAAGTTCCCGGTGGAGTGGGCGGAGGCGACGGCCGGCCGTTGATAGGCGAGATTGACGGCGAGGTCGGTGCCGAGGGGATATCCGGCGGGACCGTTCGGAGGGTAGAGCGCGAATTCGCGGATACGGAGCGGGGCATCCTGGCCGAGCACCCGGAAGGAGCTGGCCGTGACGGGATTGGTGAAGACGAGGTTGCGCTCGACGTTGCTGTTTCCGCTCACGGAGGAGCCGGGAATGGTGATCCATGTGGAGCCGTCGAGATACTGGATGCTGAAGTTGGCGACCGGAAGCGTGTCGTCGACGCCCATGAACACCTGGGCGCTGCCGACCTCCACCGGAAACGGGAAATCCACGCGGGCGTTGTTCCAGGCCCAGTTCTCGCTCTGCCAGCGGTTGTCGTTGCCGGTGACGCCGTCGGTCACGTAGGCCCCGATGCGCTGGCCGCTGGTGGAGCTCACGGTGACGGGCTGGAACTTCGCGAGATTGACCCGGCCGGGATTGATCAACGGTGCGGTCACGCCGGCGACGCTGAGTTTGGCGCTGGTCACGGCCGGTTCGCTCGCGAGCGCCCCGGTTTTGATCTTGAGCGCGAGATCCGGATTGGTCGCGGGGTTGTCGATGACCGGCTTCACCTGGATGCGGAAGCGGGTGCCGGTGATGTTGAGGTCCGCGGCCAGCGGCGTGTCGAAGGCGAACACGTATTCCGCGCCTCCGGTGAACAGGTAGTTGCCCGTCGCCGTGCCGATGAGGACATCGTCGGTCCCGCCGACCGCCTGGTCCGCGCCGAGGTAGGTGAAGGTCACCGAGATCGTGTCGGCGTCGTTTGCCGTGGCACTGGTATGGGCGAAGAAGCCGAAGCCGGTGATGACCACGCGGGTGGGCCCCTGGTTGGGAACGAGCAGCCCGTTGAAGAGACGGGTGAACGAAGCCGTCGCGTTGTGGTTGATGTCGGTGTCCGTGCCGCCGGTGCTGACATCGTTCACGAAGAAGCCCGGGCCGAGGACGGAGTTGATGTTCCCCGATTCGATGGTCGCGGCGGAAAGGGAAAAGCAGGACGAAGCCAGCAGCGACGCGACGATGCGGCCGATGGCCCGTCCGCGGGGACGGACGGACGGCGATGCCTGCGGGAGTCTCTCCGGTTGAACCATACGGGGGTGAAGTTAGGCGGGCCTCCCGCCGGCGCCAGCGGATGATGCCGGTGAATTCATGCTCCTGAGGAGGATAGAAGCCGTCGGTCGTGTGCGCGCCATGGAATCAGGGCTCGGCTTTCGCGGGCTCCGAGGGCGGCACGTCGAAGAAACGGCAGATCCGGATCGGTTTGTATTCCTGCGGCCCGTCGAACAGGAACACGTAGTTCCTGCGGCCGGGACGATGGCCCCATTGGCTCGAGTACACCGGCTTCGGCTTGTCGCCGCGGACCACCGCGAGGTCCATGTCGATCTCCATCACCTCGTCTTTCCAAGAGGAGTTCGACACCAGCGTGTTCGTCCCCGGCTTGAGGGCGAACTTCTTGCCGCCGAGGATGGCGGAGACCACCGAACGCGAGAAGTTGAAGAAGCGGTAGTCTCCCGCACGGATTTTGGCGCTCCCGATGTCGAAGGCGACCAGCTTGAGCGGCTCCTTGCCGGTCTTCGCGCAGACCACCAGCACGCGGTTCGAGTCCAGGGGCAGATCGACCGCGGCAGCCGGAGCGGGCAAGGGCGGCTTCTGCGTGAACTCGGCCTCGGAGTTTCTCAGCTCGAAGCGCCGGGGGCCCTGGTAGGCGAGCGGTTCGCCCAGTCCGGTCGGATTCGCCTGGAAGGTCGAGATGTCCTTCCCGTTGTGGAAAAACAGCCCCGTCACCAACTCGTCCAGGGCGACCGCGACGATCTCCGTCTTTACGGTTGGCTCCTGGGAGCGGGCGGGAAGGGCAAGCAGCCCCAGGAGCACGATGGCGGCGATGTTCTTCATGATGAGGGACTCAGATTTCCGCATCGGGCAACCAGCGGAAGGACACGATCCGGTAGCGCCGGCCCATGAGCTGGTTGGCACCGGAACTCAGCTCGGCGGGCGCCTTGTAGGCGGGGTCCACGGGATCGACGTAGTCGGGCGAGCGCTGGACGAAGGCCTCGCACCAGGCGCGGGCGGCGACCTTGCCGTTGGAATCGAGGGCTTCCCCGCAGGCACGGACCCGGAAGTAGTCCGAACGCGGCTGGAGCACCGGTGCGAGCGACTGCAGGACATCGCCCTGCATGAGGTAGGACGCATTGCCCGCCGCCGAGTTCTCCCCGGACATCGCCGCCGAGTACTGGCTGCCGGGTGGCTTGCCGCTCGCTTTGCCGACCGATCCGGGGAAGCCGGTATTGACCGTCCGGTCGAGCGCCGCCTGGAGCGCCCCCTTGAGCTGGTGCTCCGGTTTGCCCGCCTCCGGCTTGCGGTTCACGAACTCGGCCATCGAGCGGAAAGGACCGCGCTCCTTGACCTCCTTGACCATCTCCGCGGCGAGCTGGTCCAGCTCCTCGTCGGAAAGGCTGCGCCAGCCCTGCCAGAAGGCATCGTCGTCCCCTGCCCCGCCCTTTTGATAGGGCTGCTCGCTGAGCACGTGGCCGAAGCGGTTGAAGCGGATGCCCTCGGGTTCCGTCCAGGTCGCGTTGCCGGTTTCCGGATCGAGGACCGGCAGGCCCGAGGAACCCATCGACGAAAGCAACGCCTTCCAAGCGGTGACGGAGGTCGAGTTCACGTTGAAGGCTCCCTTGACCAGGATGCGCGCGGCGATCGCTTCCGGTGCGCGGTCGCCGGCGTCGGACAGGATCGTGTCGAAGCCGGCATCGCCGCCCAGCGGCTTCACGATCATCCGCGGATTGGGCAGGCTTTCCTCGCCGGAAGACAGCTTCGCGAAGTCGAAGACCTTGTCGAAGGAGTTGCCCGAAGCGCCGGCATAATCCGGTGCCAGCGTGGAGAAGAAGTAGCCGTCCCACAGCCGGCGGTTCACGTCGTACGAGATGTCGGTCACGTTCAGTCCGCCGACCCCGCTGAAATCCGGATTCGCGGTGGCGCCCAGGGGGATCCGCGGGTTGGCATAGGAGTTCCCCGCCACGAAGCCCGGCTCGAAGTTGTAGCGCGACAACTGCGCGTGCTGGAACTGGCCGATGGAAACGAGCGGCGAACGGGGGACGTCGTAGGTGATGACGTGGTTCCTGCCCCCGGCCATCGTGTTGGCCGCGCCGCCGAATCCCTGGTAACGCCCGCCCGCCCTGCTCACTTCCGGTTCGGAAATGGCGCTGCCCGCTTCGCTCAGGAGCCCGCGGTTGCCGCCGCGGCCGTCGCCCACCACCTTCGGCTTTCCGGGGGCGTTCCAGGCGCCCATGAATTGCGAGGTGGAGTGCCAGCCGGTCCGCTCGCCGCCGGCCGAGACCTTCGAGCCGTCCCACAGGGAATTGGTCACCAGCGCCCGGGGATTCGAATCGATCCAGCCGCGCAGGTTCTGGTTCAGGTCCGGCGCCTCGATCTGGCTCGAGGTGCGGAGGAAGAAGGACCAGGTGGCGATGTTCGGGGTCACCTTGTCGCCGGCGAGGTCGTCGATGAGATAAGTGGTCTTGGTCGTGTCGAGTCCGCCGGAAGAACCGGAGATGACCGGTTCCGGAACCAGATAGTCGGTCGAAACCGCGGGATCCGACCCGCCGTTCCAGATCTCGGTGGAGCGGCAGAGGATGTTGTTGCCGGACTTGAGCGTGAACCACGTGGAGGAGACCGACTTGGTATCGAGCGACGGGAACTTGGTCTTCACCTCGCGGCTCTGCGTGTCCTGCAGCACCAGCGTGCCGAACCAGGCCCGGTATCCGGCGGGCACCAGCCGGACGCTGCCGCTGGCATCCTTGAGATCGACGATGAAGGCGCCCTTCTCGCTCCATCCCGGCTTCAGGCTGTAGGTTTGGCCGGAGCGGACATTGACCCGGTCCAGCACCGAAAAGAGCCGGAATTCGCCGGGCTGGAGATCGACGGGCGGGGTTTCCAGCTGCAGCCACTTGCCGGCGCTGCCGTCGCCGGGCGTCGGGATGACGCTCGAGCCCGAGGTCCACTCCTCGCGCAGCCAGAGGGTGGTCAGGCGGCCGTCGGTGAAGGTGCCGTTGCCGGTCGGCTTGGCGTAGTTGAAGCGGAAATAGGGATACAGCGCCCAGTCGAAGCGGTAGGGGGCTGCGCGAATCGTGACGTTGTAGGGGTTCCAGATTCCCACCACCGGCTGGATGCCGATCTGTGCCTTGTAGAAGACGCTGGCGGGCGAAGCCGGATCCGCGGGCATCCTCTCGGAGTTGAGGCGGAATCCCATCTGGAAGAACGAAAGCACCGGCGAGACCGGGCTGTTGTGATGCTGGAGATCGCGCCGGAAGCTGCCCTGGTTGTGGTTGGTGTAGGGAAGCCAGTTCTTGAAACGCAGGTCCGACTCGACCAGCGGGTGGGCTCCGATCATCGCCGTCTGGTGGCGGGTTACCGACTGCCACAGGCTCGCGTAGTTCCAAAGGTTCCCCCAGTTGGGTCCGGCTTCCACCGAGCCCTTCTTGCTGATCGCGTCGCTGAGGTAGAACTTGGCGGGCGACTTGACCGCGAATCCGACGACCCGCGAGCCGTTCCACGCGACGTTCGAGGCGGTGGCCCCGAAGTAGTTTTCGCCGAACTTCTTCGACATCTGCGAGCGGTCGAACACCAGCGAGAGATCCGCTTTCATCCCGCCCGCGGCGACATTCACGGGCAGCCCGAAGCCGCCGGTCGTGATGTCGTTGAAATACTCCCTTCCGATCGCCGGCTTGCCGGCGGCCAGCGCGGCGGTCTCGATCGAAATCACCGAAGGCCTCTCGACTTCCCCGTCCGGCCCGAATTCCGTCCACGCATCGCCGAGCTTCTCCAATCCCGGTGCCAGCGGCGACTGGGCGCGGGCGAGCCGGCCCGCTTCACCGCCGGCCGCCTCTTGGTCCGGGGCTTCGATGTCCACCCGGGCCTTGGTCCCTTCGTCGCCGATCCACCAGGCGTAGCGGCCGGCCTGGCCGCCGGATTCCAACTCGACCACCGGTGCCAGCAGTTCCGATGTCCGGGCGGATCCGCTGCCGAAGCTGCCAAGCTTCAGCGCGTCGCCCTGGCCGGCCTGCGCCGACCGGGCAAGGGCTTTGCCGGGATCGGGATCCGTCCCGCTGACCAGCCAGTCGGTCTCCCCCGCCGGAGCCGCGCTGCCATCGGCCGGGACTGAGGCCACGGCTCCGGTCCAGTTGGGATTCGCGGGCTCCTGGCCGGGCCGAAGATTCGCGGTCATCGTGATCCGCTGGTCGGGCCCCGTCGATTTCTGCAACTCGCCGATGGCAAGGCTCAGGGCCAGCCGGGCGTTCGCCCGCGCGGTGGCCATCGACATCTCGTGGTTCGACGAGCGAAGACCGATCGCGCTCAGGCTTAGCAATCCGACGGCGACGATCGTGAGGAGCACCATCAGCGAAAGCGTGATCACCAGCGCGAAGCCGCGGTTCCCCGCCCGGGAGCCGGGCCGGCGGCACGGCAGGGCCCGTGGCGCTTGCTCGCCGGGGTTCGCGGAATGGCGGGGCAGCCGGGATTCCCGCCCCGGCTTGGGTTCGATCTGCGGAGACATCGAGGGTCAAGGGTTTGCTTGCAAGCGGCGTGGGCGGCGCCGGCTCGTCATTACACCGTATTTCAAATGCCGCTTGACCACAATAGGTGATCACGCATGAATTCTTTGATTTTGCGCAACGACGATGGCGACCAAACGTGGAAAGAATCAACCGGGACCGAGGGTCGCGGTGCTGGTGGACACCTCGACGAGCTGGGGCCGCCGAATCATCGAGGGCATCCACCATTACCAGAGCCTGCGCAAGGGATGGCAGTTGTTCGTCGAGCCGCGGGGGGTGGAACAGCGGCGCTGGCTGCCGCCCGGCTGGAAGGGTGACGGCGTCATCGCGCGGGTGGGCTTTCCGGAGCTGTCCGCGCAATTGAAGGAGCTGGGACTGCCGGTGGTGAATGTTTCGGCCATCCGGATTCCGGACGCCAGCTATCCGAGGATCACCACCAATCTCGTCGAAGCCGCGAACATGGCGGCGGATCATTTCCTCGACGCCGGGTTCCGGCACTTCGCCTACTTCAGCCTGCTGGGGCTCGAATACGTCGCGGAGCACCGCGAGGCGTTTTGCCGCAGGGTGGAAAGCGCCGGCTGGAACAGCCATGTCTTCGAAGCGATGCCCCAGCTCGGGGCGGCGGAACCGGAGTGGATGACCGACCTCGACCGGCTCGCGGACTGGCTGGCGAAACTTCCCAAGCCGCTCGCCGTGCTGACCTGGAACACCAGCGGCGCGCGCGAGGTGCTCTATGCCTGCGCCCAGGGCGGGCTGCGGGTTCCCGAGGAGATCTCCGTGATGAGCGGCGCGGAGGACGACCTCCTTTGCAAGGTGGCACCCGTCCCGATTTCCGCCGTGAACCCGGCCGCGGAAGAGATCGGCTTCCGCGCCGCGGAAAGGCTCGAGGCGATGATGACACGTCCCAGAAGCGCCAGCCGCAAGGACCTGCTCGTGTCCCCGCTGGGAGTGGTGGTCCGCCGCTCCACGGAGACGCTGGCGGTCGAGGATCCCACCCTGGTGAAGGCGCTGCGCTACATCCGCGAGGATCCAGCGAGGGCGATGCATGTCGACGACATCGCCGCGCACGCCGGCATCTGCCGCCGCGTGCTGGAACAACGCTTCGCGAAACTTCTCGGAAGGAGCCCGGCCTCGGAGATCCGCAGGGTCCGGATCGAACGCGCGGTCCATCTGCTCAAGACCACGCGCCTTCCCGTTTCGATCGTCGCCCAGCGCTCGGGCTTCAACACCGCCGAATACATGGCCGCGGTTTTCCGCAGCCAGTTCGACAGCACGCCGCTGAGCTTCCGGCGGAGGGAGTGAACCGGCGCAAGGTGACGGTCCGCAAGCCGTGCCGGGCCCCATCGGAGGCGGGTTTTCACCAATCCTCCAAATCCCTGTAACCTCGATCGCCTCCGGCGGAGTGTATCGGTGCAAGCCACCATGTCTTCCCCACCCTCCCACCAACCCGGCGAAGCCTTCATCCGCGCCCTGACCGACAACCAGGCGGCGCTTCGAGGCTACTGCCAGGCAAGCTTGGGACATGGCGATGAAGCGAAGGAGGCGCTCCAGCGGACCAGCATCGTGCTCTGGCGCAAATGCGGCGATTGGAACCCCGCCACCGAGTTTCTCCCCTGGGCGATCCGCGTCGCGAAATTCGAAGTCCTGGGTGTGGTGCGCGACCGGAACCGGCGTCAGGCGCGCTTCGTCTTCGATCCCGATGTCGTCGAATCGATGTCCGACGAGGCATCGCAATCGGTGCAAGGCGGCACCCGGAGGACGGAGGCGCTCGAGCACTGCCTGGGCAAGCTCAGCGATTCGAACCGCGGCGCGCTTGCGGCCCATTACCTCCACGGGAACTCGATCGCCGAGATCGCGGATGCCACCGGCAAGAATCCCGGCGCGATCAAAGTCATGCTGCTGCGCCTGCGTGGAAAACTCCGCGAATGCATCGAAAGCCGGCTTTCCGAAGGAGGTGCCGCATGAATCCGCCGGAACGGAACCGCCAGCGCCTCGAGGAACTCCTTTTCTCCTCGGCAAGCCGCAGCTTCCCCGAAGCGGAACGCGCGGAGTTGAACGCCATGCTCCGTGAAAGCGCCGAAGCCCGGGCCATCGCGGTCCGGTCGCTCGCCTTCGATGCGGACCTCGCGGACTGCCTAGCGGCAAGCGAAGCGCGCCACCGGCACGCGGAACCAGACTCCAATCCAGTCACCGTCGATTTCAAACGCCCCGGCTGGATCGCCAAAGCCGCGATCTGGATCGGTGCGCTCCACCTTACCGGCAACACCGCCGAAGCCGCCACCTCCGCCGCCCTTTCCACACCATCCACCATCGCCCTCCTCGTGAAGAAAGCCCTCACCTCCGTCACCGCCGCCATCCTCGTGCTCGGCGGTTCCGGCATATACGTCATCCATCGTAGCAACGAGTCCAGCAGGGCGCGGCTGGGATCGATGGAAGCCGAGATCCAATCGCTCAGCGATCAACTCGGCATCAAGACAACGGCGATCTCGAACCGGCGGTCCGGGACCACGGGCTCGCCAAAGACGGTCGAGATCACCCGGGTGATGGCCATCTTTGAAGGTGACAACCTGATCAACAGCCGGGAAGGCGCGATCCTCCTGCAGTTCAAGGAACAGCTCGCCGCGATGGATGCGGAAGCCCTGGCAAACCTGCTCCTCGACGCCGAAAAGATCAGCAACCCGGTCCACGGCCGCGTCGCGGAAATGATCATGAACGAGCTGATCCTGAAGAGCCCCGCCGATGCCACCCGCATCGCCAGCCAGATCGTCGGGCTCGGTTCCGAATTCCAGTTCCTGTTGTCGGCCGCGGCAACGAAGGCCTTTGATGCCTGGCTGGCCCAAGACCCCGCGGCGGCGGATGCCTGGTATGTCGCGACCGCCGCCGCGGGCGGATTGGGGGGCAGGAGCATCGCCCCGAACGGTCTCGAAGATGCGGCGATCGACCGGAGTTTCGCCCGCCTGCGCTTTGCGGCCCAGGTCGCGGCGAACCCGGCGGAAGCGGCCGCGATGATGGCCACCATGCTGCCAGCCGATGTCACGGAAGCCCTGAACTCCATCAGCGACCCGGATGCCTTGCGCCAATTCCTGCCAGCACTCAGCCCGGAACAGAAGGTCCCCGCGGCCGAAGGGGTCGTCCAGTCGATGGCCGCGAAAGATCTCGACGCCGCGTTCTCCTGGGCCGACTCGCTGGGAATGGAAAACCGGGAGCGCGACACCCTGCTCGCATCCGGCATCGAAGCAGCAGTGGCCGGGGGGAAACTGGATCTGGCGGGCGCGGCGGAGCGGTCCAAGGGCCTCGACCTCGATCCGAAAAGGCGCTCCGCCTTGCAGGTCGCCGTGGCGGTTTCCTCCACCTTCAAGAAGGAGCGCACGGCGGACTGGGATCTCGTGGCCGACCGGACGGACTGGCTGCGCAAGGAAGCCCCTGCGGAACTCGCCGGCAAAATGGTCGGGGACTACCTCGGCCGCGTCGCCTACAACAGCAGCAATCCGGACCAGTCGTTCAAAGCCTACGAACAGGAGGTGGCCAGGCTGGGTGGTCCCGATCCCGCGCTCACCATCGCCTACACGTTCTGGTTGGGCACCACCGGATCGGATCGTCTCGGCGATCAGGCCATGAAGTATCTCCAGCAACTCCCGGCGAGCCGGGAACGGGACGATGCGATCCGCAACCTTCAGTTGAATCGCTAACCGGCATCCAACCCCACTGCCGCCGTGAAGAAACATCACATCCTCCTGATTCTCGTCATCGCGGGCATCGCCGCGTTCCTGCTCAAGGAAGCCCGGGACCTCGAAAGCAGCGAATCCGGCATCCGCACCGAACTGGCGATCCTGCGCGATGCCGTGAAGAGATCCCACGCCACGGATCGATCCACCGCGACCCCGTCGGGCAGCCCCGGCACTCGGTCACCCGCGATCGATCCCAGGGCCTTGATGGCCGATCTGAAAGACATCCTCGAGGCCGGGCCGACCGACGAAACCATGGAGCGCATGAGTCGGCTCATGGAAGGATACGAGAAGCAACTCGCCTCCGCCCCGCTCTCGAAACTCAAGGAAATCTGCGAACTCCTCGAGGCCGATTTCCCCCTCGATCAGGAAGCCATGGAGCCGGCCCGGAGGATATGGCTTGGCATCGTGGGAATGGCATCCCGATCCGATCCCGCATGGGCCTTCGCGAAACTCGATCAGGCCGCATCCGCGATCAAGGTTCCGATGGCCGACGTGCTGGAATGCTTCAAGCGCTGGCCAAGCCAGGATGGAGGGGCGATGAGCCTGTCCTACGCCACGGCCTTGCAGGAATGGCTCGATGCCGCGCAAGCCGGAGGCAGGATCGAACCTGACAACCCTCTTGCAGCCGAACTCCGCGCGGAGATCGCCTCCGCCCGAGGCGATCAATCCGCCGCCATCAAACACATCTCCCAACTGCCGGCCCGGAGCCGGCGGGAAGCCGCCATCGAGCATGTGAAAGGCTTGCAAACCCCGGAGGCGCGGCGGCAGGCGCTGGAGGAGCTGGGCACGGTTCTCGACGCCGATGGCTTCGCTCCGCTGGTGGGATCGCTCACCGACCAACACGGCTTCGACGCCGCGCGGGAGATCCTCGCTTCCGCATCCCTCGCACCGGAGAAGCACGACCTCGCCGCCGCCAGCATCGCCGCCGCCAAGCCCGGACCGGAAACCCGCGACCGCGCCGCCTGGCTGCTGGAGAACCTCCGGTCGGACGACCCCCGTCCGCTCGAGAAGTTCGCCGGCTCGTGGACCGAGGCGAACCATGCGGATGCGGCAAGCTGGATCGCCAGCCTGCCGCAAGGACCGCAACGCGACGCCGCGCTCAAGGGCTTCATCCCCGCGGCCGCCCGGATCGACGGTGCCAGCGCGATGGACTGGGCGCTGACGGTTTCCGATCCGCTCCTGCGCAACCGCTTGTACGGCGAAGCCCATCAGAAATGGGCCGAGACCGATGCGGAGCGGGCCAAAGAGTATCGCGATTCGCACCCGCTCGACCCCGAGGCTCTCAAGGCCGCGAGCGAATGAACGGACCCCGGCGGGAACTCCCGTGGCTTCCGGCGGAGGGAATCAGCACCAATGCCGCGGTCACTCGCCGGCGCCCGCCGGCTGGCGGTGCCGCTTTCTGAGCTTCTCGAGTTCCGCGTCGACGAACGCGCGTTCGCCGCGCCGCGCGAAGGCATCGGCCAGCGGGTCTTCCGTCCGCCGCATCATCGCGAGCAGGTCGGCGCGCAGGGCATCGATCTCCGCCGCATGCGCCGGGTCGGCAACGAGATTGCGCCGTTCGTTGCGGTCGCCGCGGAGGTCGTAGAACTCCTCGGGCATGCGATGCACGTTGAGCTCGGTGCGCTGCCGCACCGCCACATCCTGTTTCGCCGCATCGACCATCGCCTTCCAGGTCAGGCCCGACATGTTCTCGGTGGCATACTTGCGCTTGCCGTCGCTCCACGGGTTCCAGATGTAGGCACGTTCGAGGGTGCGGACGCAGCGCATGGGGAACCAGCGGTTGCCGAAGGCGGCGTTGTAGCTGGTGTAAACCTTGTCCCAGCCGGGCAAGGTCCCGCCTTTCAGGACCGGAACGAAAGATCGTCCATCCACTCCGGGAATCGCCGGAAGTCCGGCGGCTTCGAGCAGCGTGGGCGTGAAGTCGATCGTGCTGACCAGATGCTTGCCATCCACCGCTCCCGCTTTCGTCACTCCCGGCCAGCGGAAGACCAGCGCGCAGCGCGAGCTGTTCTCGTAGCAGTTCGACTTGCCGAACGGAAACGACATGCCGTGATCGCCGCCCCAGAAGAGGACCAGCGTGTTGTCGGCCAAACCTTCCTCCTCCAGCACCTTGAGCACCGCGCCGAGGGCGTCGTCGAGCCGGCGGACGCTCGTGTAGTAGCCCGCCAGCTCGCGGCGGATGTCCGGCAGGTCCTCGAGGAAGCCGGGCACCGTCTTGACTTCCTCCGGCTTGATCCAGCGGCTCGGGGCCTCGCCGCCGGCGAGGTCGTCCGGGCCTTTCATGCCGATGAAGGGCCGGTGGGGGTCGTAGCAGTTGACGTTGTGGAAGAACGGTTTCCCCTCTTGCTTCGCACGGCGCACGAAAGCGCGGGTGGCCTCGGCGAGCTTCGAGGGATGCCGGCTGATCTCGTCGTTGGCGGGATCGGCGTGGAACTTCCCCGCCGGCTGGTGGTGCTTGTTCTTGCCGAAGGTTGAGATGAGGTAGCCGGCCTCGTGCAGCCGCATGTTGAGCGTCACCACGTCCGGCCGCAGCGGGAAGAAGCCGAAGGACCCGTTGCGGTGGGGATAGCGCCCGCAGAGCATGCTCTGCCGCGCCGGCTGGCAGACCGCGACCGCCGTGTAGGCGTGCTCGAAACGGAACCCTTGGGCGGCCAGCCGGTCGATGTTCGGCGTGAGGTCCTGGATCGGCCCGCCATAGACCCCGCTGGAGTCGAAGTTCATGTCGTCCGACGAAAAGAGCAGGATGTTCAAGGGCGCGGCTTGAAGCGTGGAAACGGCGACCCAAAGGACGGCCAGCATCCGGCGGGCCGATTGGAGGAAGCGATCGTGCGACATGGATCGGAACGGGCTTGGTTGGAGAAACCGGCTGGAAACCCGGCCGGAGCAGCACGGACTCGCCGGCAAGCGGCTTTCCCGGCGAAGCTCCAGCCGCCTCAATGAAGATACCCCGCCGGAAAACTCAAGCCGGCAGATCCCGGCGAGGGCATGCAGGAATCCCGAGTGTCGTGCTTCAACAGGAGACCGGAAACGCGTGAGCACTTGGCGGAAGCAGAATCGCGGGCCGTCAGTCCGGCCACGCCACCCGGATCCAGCTCCACGCCAGCGCCGCGACGCAGGCCAGGATCAATGCGATGCTGAGCCATCCCCCCGCCCTCGACGCGGGACCGGGGCGTGCCACGCCAATGACCGAGCGATCATTGACCAGAAGCTGCAGCGCGACGACGTGCAGCGGCAGCAGCACCGCGTTGACCACCTGGCTCGTGTAGATCAGCGGGATCAGCGGCAACGACGGTAGCGACACGACGCTCACCGCCGCGATGGTTAGACCGATGAAGGCCGCGTAAAACCACTGGAAATGGCGCGAGTCGAGGTCGAGCGACGCCGGCTCGCCGATGCCCTCGGCGATCGAGTAGGACGTCGCGATCGGAACAACGGCAGCCGCCAGCAGCGATGCCCCCAGCAGCCCCGCGCCGAAGAGCACGGTCGCAAAGCGCCCCGCCAGGGGCTTGAGCGCCAGGGCCGCGTCCCCCGCGTCCTCGATGTGCACGCCGGCCCGGTTCAGCGTCGCCGCGCAGGCCACCGCGATGGCAAGGCCGATCACGCCGGTCAGCACCGAACCGATCACCACGTCGACACGCGCCCAGCGCAGCGTCTCCAGCGAGATCTTCTTGTCCACCGCGTAGGACTGGATGAAGGCCAGCCCCCAGGGCGCCAGCGTCGTTCCGAGAGCCGCCGCAATTGCGATCCAGCCGGCCGGACTCGACGGCATGTGGGGCACGACCGAGTGCCACAATACCGCATCCCAGTCGGGCCCGGCGAGGATTCCGTCGACGATGTAGAGGGCCAGCGTCGCCGAGATCACCAGCAGCACCCGCTCCACCCGGTGGAACGAACCCAGGACCACCACGAGGGAGATCAGGACGCCCGCGACCGGCGCGCTGATCCAAGACGGGATGCCCACGAGCCCGCAAGCGGCCGAAATGCCCGCATACTCGGCACAGATCGTCCCGAAGTTGGCGAACAGCAGTCCGCCCACCGCGAAGTAACCCGCCCCTCGCCCCCAACGTTGCCGGATGAGACCGACGAACCCCTTGCCCGTGGCCGCCCCCAAGCGGACCGCCATGAGATGAAACTGCACCAGCAGGATGGTCGAGGCCGGGATGATCCACAGCAGCCGGTAGCCGAAATCCGCACCCAGCACCGAATAGGTCGTGATCCCCGCGGGATCGTCGTCGGAAAGCCCCGCCAGCAAGCCCGGCCCGAGCACGGCGAGGAACGCCACCCACCCGCCGCGGCCCGACTTGAGGAGTTGGGCAAACCGCAGCCCGATCCCCCGATGGTGGTGCGCCACGGCGTGCGGCGGTGCGCCGGCCCGCTGGCGCCTCCTCCGCGCGGCGCGCCGGGCTGCCTTCGTGTTCATGATCGGACCTCCTTGGAACGGTGGGCGGCGGCGGTGGATGCTCGACGATGCATGGAAGACCGAGGGCAGGGATTCCGGCGGATCGCAGGTTCCCGAGGGGCCCATCCTACAAATCCGTTCGAAGCGGACAAGCTACGGTTCGACGGAGCTCAAGGAGGCCGGGACCCGTGCAACCCGCGATCTTCTCCGGTCCTTCAAGCCCCGTTCTCCAGCGCGTGCTCGTTGGTGTCCAAGGCCAACTCCTCCTCGTGGCGCTTCAGCGCTTCCGGCGTGTAGATCTTCCGCCGGATGTCCTCGAACAAGGCGTAAACGCAGGGCACCAGCAGCATGGTGTTGAACAGGTTGATCAGCCCGCCGAAGGCCAGGCTGACGGCCATCGGCACGAGGAACTTCGCCTGCACGCTGGTCTCGGTGATCATCGGCAGCAGGCCGATGAAGCTGGTGACCGAAGTCAGGAAGATCGGCGTGAAGCGCGCCCGCCCGCCGCGCAGCACCGCCTCGTGGACGCTGTGGCCCTCGCGGCGGTAGCGGTTCATGAACTCGACCAGCACCAGGCTCTCGTTGATCACCACGCCCGCCAGCGCGATCACGCCGATGATGCTCATCACGCTGAAGTTCATCCCGAACAGGATGTGCCCCAGCACCGCGCCGATCATCCCGAAAGGGATCACGCTCATCACGATCAGCGGCTGGACGTAGCTCCGCAGCGGCAGCGCCAGCACCATGAAGATCCCGCACAGCGCGAGCACGAAGCCCTTCGAAAGATCCGACACGCTCTCCCGCTGGTCCTTCTGCTCGCCCTGGAAACCCCACATCACCGACGGGAACTTCTGGTTCATCCGCGGGAACACGTCGGTCTTCATCCACTCCACCACCTCGTTGGCGTTGGCGTTCGGGTTGGTGCGGTCGATGTCGGCGGTGACGTTGATCGAGCGGAAGCGGTTCGCCCTCCGGATGACGGCATAGCCGCGCCCCTCGTCGGCCTCCGCCACCTCGCCGAAGGGGATCTCCGCGCCGTCGCGGGTGCGGATCTTCATGTCGGCCAGGTTCTGCAAACTACGACGTTCCTCGTAGGGATAGCGGACATAGACGCGGACCTCGTCGCGGCCGCGCTGGAGCCGCTGGACCTCCTCGCCGTAGAAGGCCTGGCGGACCTGACGCGCCACGGTGTCGAGCCGCAGGCCCAGCGCCTCGCCTTCCGGCTTCACCGAGAGCTTCACCTCCCGCTTGCCGTCGAGGTTGCTGTCGCCGATGTCGATCACGCCGTCCTGGGTCGCCAGCTCGGCCTTGACGAACTCCGCCGCGGCATCGAGCTCGTCCATGTCGGGCCCGGTGAGTTCGAGGTCCACCGCGTTGCCGCCGGCCGAGGTCTGGAGCTGGAAGGAAAGCTCGACCGCGCCGGGAATCGGACCGACCCGCCTGCGCCAGTCGGCGATGATCGCATCGGCGAGCAGATCCGGACGGTTGCGGGAATCCGCGCCCTGGAGTTCGACGGTCACCTCGCCGACGTTCACGCCCTTTCCCCCGCCCAGGCTCAGGCCCGGCGTGTAGGGCTGCGAGCCCACGCTGGCCAGCAGGTGCTTGATGATCGGCCGGCCCTTCTCGTCCCGGATCTCGCTCTGGATGGCGAGCGCCGCTTCCTCGATCTTCCGGACGGCGGCTTCGGTCGTCTCCACCGGCACCCCGTTCGGCAGGGTCAGCTTGGCGCTGATGATCTCCGCCTCGACCCGCGGGAAGAACTCGAACTTCACGAGACGGCCGCTCGCAAGCAGCCCGAGCACCACCAGCAGCACCGTGGCGAAGGAGGCCACGGTCGCGTGCCGCCAGCGGATCAGGCGGACCAGCAAGGGGCTGTAAACTCCCTTCACGAAGCGGTCGAGCAAGCCGGCGATCTTCTGCTGGAGCCGGAGAAAACGGTTCGGGTGATTCGGGTCGACCGGCTTCAGGTGCGAGAGGTGGGCGGGCAGGATCAGGTTGGTCTCGATCAGCGAGACGACCAGCACCGGGATGACGATCCACGGGATCTGCCGCCAGATGTTGCCGCTGACGCCCTGCACGCCGAACATCGGCATGAAGGCGATCATCGTGGTGAACACGCCGAAGGCCGCGACGCTCATCACCTCCCAGGTCCCCCGCGGCGCGGCAAGGTGGGCGGGCTCGCCGGCCTGGATCCGTTCGTTCACCCGCTCGCCGACCACGATCGCGTCGTCCGTCACGATCCCGAGCACCAGGATGAAGGCGAACAGCGAGATCATGTTGATCGAGATGTCGCCATGCGGCAGCGCGATCAGGGCGCCGGCGAAAGCGATCGGGATCCCCAACGCGACGTGGAAGGCCAGCGCCGGCCGGAGGAAGAGCGCGAGCGCGACGTAAACCAGGATGAAACCCTGGAATCCGTCGCCTAACAGGAGCTTGATGCGGCCTTCCAGCAACACCGACTCGTCGTTCCAGATCTCGAGGTCCACGCCCTTCGGCACGTGGGCGGATTTCTCGGCGACGAACTCGCGGACCAGCCCGGCCACCCGCAGCGTGTCTTCTTCCCCGGTGCGGAAGATGTTCAGCACGATCGCCGGGTGCCCGTCGTAGCGCGAGTAGAGGTCCTCCTCCTTGAAACCGTCGATCACCTTCGCGACGTCGGACAGTTTCACCACGCTGCCGTCCGGGCGGGTCAGCACCGTGATGGCCTCGATTTCCGGTGCCTCGTAGCGGCGGTTCTGCGCGCGGATCAGGATTTCACCCGCTGCGGTGCGCACCGATCCTCCGGGAAGGTCGATCGAGGTCGAGCGGACGGCATTGGCGACCTGCTCGAAGGTGAGGCCGTATTCCTTCAGCGTGTTCTCCGACACCTCGATCGAGATCTCGTGGTCGCGCACCCCGGTGATCTCGATCTGGCTGATTCGCGCCTCGCCGAGCACGGCGGTGGCGAGCCCGCGCTTGATCTTTTCCCATGCCGTCGCCGGAGCCCGGCCGCGGAAGGCGAGCAGGTCGTCGCGCACGTCGTCCGCCAGCGCCCGCAAGGTCCGCTCGTCGGTGTCGGCGGTGATCGCCAGGCTCATCACCTGGTTCTTGATCAGCACGTCGGAAATGATCGGCTTCTCGACGCTTTCGGCGAAGTTCTGGATCGCGTCGACGCGGCTCTTCACGTCGTTGAGCACCTTGCGGACGTCCTTGCCCGCCGTCACTTCGACGGTGACAAAGCCCATGCCCTCGGCGCAGTTGGAAGTCAGCCGCTCGATGCCGTCGAGGTCCTGGATCGCTTCCTCGATCGGCACACAGACGCCCTTCTCGACTTCCTCCGGCGTGGCGTTCGGATACGGCGTCTGGACGGTGATGAAGTTCGACGCGATCTCCGGGAAGATCTCCTTCTTGAGTTTGATCCACGTGTAGATGCCGCCGATGAGCAGCGCCAGCATCAGGAAGTTCGCCGCGACCTTGTTGCGCGACCAGAAGAAGATCAGGCCTTTCATGGCGACTCGGCGGTGACTTCCTTGCCGTCGCGGCTGACGACCTTGACCTCCATGCCCTCGATCACCGCGGTCAACGCGGTGATGCAGATCTGCTCGCCGTCCTCGATGCCCTCGGACACGAGCACGTCATCCTTCTCCGTGCGCAGGACTTTCACCGGCCGGGTGGTGACCATGTGGCCGTCGCTCACCACCAGCACGCGGTCGCTTTTCGCGAAGGCCCGCCGAGGGACGCGGACGAGGTCCGGGATGACGCGGCCGCCGATCTCGGTGTGGACGAACTGCCCGGGCAAGGGGGCGCCCGGCGCGCTGCCGTCGATCCGCGCGACCACGACGATCGAGCGGTTCTCGCGCTGGATCTCGCCTTCGGTGCGGTCGATCACCGCTTTCCAGCTCCGTCCCTGGCCGCCGGTTTCGCGTAGCGTGATCTCCTGGCCCGCGAGGTCGAAGAAGGCGGCGTCCTGGCGCGGCACCGGCAAGCGGACCTCGAGCGTGCCGGTGGCGTAGAACTCGGCGAGCCCGGTGCCCTTGCCGACGTGGGTGCCGAGATCCGCCAGCTTGCGCCGGATGCGGCCGTCATAGGGGGCGCGCAGCTTGGTGCGTTCCAGATCGCGCATCGCCTTGCCCACCGCCGCCTCGGCCGCCTCCACCCGGGCCCGGGCCGCGGCGAGCTGGGGAATGCGCAGCACCAGGTCGTTCGGCTTCTGACCCGGCGTGGCGATCCGTTCCCAGTCGCGCCGCGCCTGCTCGGCCTTCATTTCCTCCTGGACCACCACCAGCTTCGCATCGGCCAGCGCGGCCTCGGCCTGGGCCAGCGCGGCCTTGAAATCGGAGGGATCGATCTCTAACAGAACATCGCCCGCCTTGAAACTTCCGCCGGCCTCGAACTCCGGCGAGACCGCGATCACCGTGCCGTCGACCTCGGCCGCGGCGCGGGTGACGGTGGCCGGCTCGACCGTGCCTTGCGCGGGGATCGCCACCTGCAGGTCGAGCTTGCGGGCGGTGATGGTTTCCACCTCCTGGAACGGTTTGGGAGGATTGGATGGCAGCGGCGTTTTCTTGAGCTTCGACAGCAGCCCGAACGCGGCGAACCCGCAGGCAAGGATCACCACGGCAACAAGAATGCGGAAGGTCCGGTTCATTCGAAGAATTCAGGGAGCTCGCAGGACGACATCGCCGCCCAGCGCGAGGTGGAGGTTCACGCGGTTGTCGAGCAGGAGGCGGCGGACGGTGACCAGCGACGCGGCGGCCTCGATCTCCCGGTTCTGCGCGGCGAGGTAAGTCAGCACCCCGCCGGTGCCGTTGCGGAATTCCTCGCCGGCCCGCGCGGCGGCGTCCTTCGAAAGCTCCACGGCACGGGCGATCTCGGCTTCCTGGCGGCGGAGGTAGATCTCGGTGACCAGCGACTGCTCGACCTCGCCGAAGGCATCGAGCACCACGCGCTGGAGCTCGGCCACCGCCTCGCGTTCGGCCGCGTCGGCCTGCTCGATCCCGCCCTGGATGCGGCCGCCTTGGAAGATCGGCTGGGTCAGGCTGCCGCCGAGCGACCAGACCCCGGCGGAGCTGCTGAGGATCTTGTCCAGTTGATCGGTGGTGGTCCCGAGGCTGCCGGTGAGGCTGATGGACGGGTAGCGCGCTTTCGCCGCCTGGTCCGCGCGGCGTCCGGCTGCGGCGAGACGACGCTCGGCGGCGAGGAGGTCCGGCCGTCGCAGGAGAAGCTCGGAAGGAAGCCCGGCCGGCGGCGGCGGGGGCAGCTTCGGCAGTCGGGCGGCGGCGGTCACCTGGCCCGAAGGATAGCGGCCTAACAGCAGCTCGAGCTGGCGCAGCCCGCGCTCGAGGTCGCCGCGCCGCCGTTCGAGATCCGACTTCGCGGTGGCCAGCTCGGTTTCGCTCAGCCTGACCTGCGCCGCGGAGCCGCCGTCCTCGGCGATGGCGCGTTCGAATCGTTCGCGCACCAGGGTCGAAGACTCTTCGCGCGACTTCACCGCGCGTTCGGCGAGGGCCACCTGCTCGTTGGCCTCCGCGACCGCCAGCCAGGCCTTGCCGACCTGGGCGGCGAGCGACGAGCGCAGCGCGCGGTCCGCCTGGACCTGGGCTTCGGCATCGGCCAGCGCGGCCTCCGCCCCGGCGCGGACCTTGCCCCAGAGATCGACCTCCCACGCCGCCTGCAGTGAAACGCCGAAGTTGTTGTTCGTCGCGCTACCGCCGCCTCCTGGCAAGCCGATGAAATTCTGTTTCTGCCGGCCCGCCTGACCGCCCGCACCGAGACTGGGAAAGCGGTCCGCACCGGCGATCTTCGCGAGCGCCGCGGCCTGTTCGACCCGGGCGGCCGAGGCTTTGAGGCTCGGGTTCGCGCGCTGCGCCTCCTCCACCAGCGATGAAAGCGGCGCGCCGCCGATGGTGCGGATCCAGCGGTGATCCACCCCGGCCTTCGCCTCGCGCGTGGCCGACCAGGCACCGGGCACGGCACCGGCATCGCCGCTGCGGGACGCCGGCGACTGCAGCGCGCAGCCGCCCAGCAACACCGCCGCGAAGGCGCACGCACGGATCGGTTTCATCGGGGATCCGCTCAGAACGGGAATTCCACCTGCGGGCCCTTCGGCTTCTCCGCTTCCTGCGGCTCTTCCGAACCCTGCCGCATCCCCGCGGCCGCGAAGCGGATGAAGCGGGAAAGCGTCTGCTCCAGCGTCGGGCTGCCCGAATCGCCGCCCGAAAAGCGCTGCAGCGTTTCGGCGTGCGCCATCGTGTGGATCATCGCCCCGGCCATCAGGTGGATCCGCCACCAGACATCCTCCGCGGCAAGTCCCGGCAGGGATTTGGCAAAGGCCTTCTGGAAGCGGCTGAGCATCGTCACGAAAACCGTCTCGACCACCGGCGGCAGGTTGCAGCCTTCCTGACCGAACATCCGGCCCATCAGCTTGAAGAAAAGCTTCTCGGAAAGCTCCGACCGGCGGACCTGGGTGGCGAAGGGCCGCACGAAGGCTTCCAGCACTTCCTCCACCGGCACCGGCTTGCCGCCGACCTTGCGCTCCAGCGCCTCAAGCCGCGCGAGCCGCTCCTCGTTGACCGGATTGATGTAGCGGGCCAGCACCACGGCGACCAGACCCTCGCGGCTGCCGAAATGGTAGTTCACCGCCGCCACGTTGGCGCCGGCCTTGGTCGTGATGTCGCGCACCGAAACCCGGTCGAAGCCCTCGTCCGCGAACAAGGCCTCCGCGGCTTCGATCAATCGTTGCTTGGTGGCGACTTTGGAATCTCCTGCGACCGCATTCATGTCGGGGGATGCTTGTACCCGCACCGGAGTCTGTCAAACGATTGATTTAATTTCATTCTGGCCAATCCAGACAACTCGCGAATCCAAAGCCAGTTGCGAGCTTGTGAAAATTTTCACAAGCTCCGGTTGAGTTCCTGGTGCGATCTGCGAGAATGCCTTCATGACAGCCAAGAAGCCGGGTGTGAGCCGCGTCCTGATCATCGGCGGAGGCTTCGCGGGCCTCGAGTGCGCGCGCACCCTGTCCGGCGATTCGCGCTTCGAGGTGACCCTGGTGGACCGGACCAACCACCACCTGTTCCAGCCGCTGCTCTACCAGGTCGCCACCGCCTCGCTGGCCGCGCCGGACATCGCGCGCTCGATCCGCCAGATCCTGGCCGGGTCGCCCAACGTGACGGTGCTGATGGACGAAATCACGGCCATCGACCCCGCCGCCAAGCACGCCACCGGCAAGTCCGGGAC
This sequence comes from Verrucomicrobiaceae bacterium, assembly GCA_027491155.1. GTDB lineage: Bacteria > Verrucomicrobiota > Verrucomicrobiia > Verrucomicrobiales > Akkermansiaceae > Haloferula. Next base: position 336,060 of record JAIXWR010000042.1, on the reverse strand, counting down.
CCGCTACGATTTCGACTACCTGCTGCTCGCCGCCGGTGCGCGGACCTCGTTCTTCGGCAAGGCGGAATGGGAACGGCACACGCTCGGGCTCAAGTCGCTGGCCGACGCCCAGGCGATCCGCCGCACGGTGCTTTCCAACCTCGAGAAAGCCGAGCTGGCGACCGACGAGGCGGAGCGGACGCGCCTGATGACCATCGCCATCGTCGGCGGCGGCCCGACCGGCGTCGAGCTGTCCGGTGCCTTCGCCGACCTCGTCCACCGTTCGCTGCGGACGAACTTCCGACGGATCGACACCTCGAAGCTGCGGGTCGTGCTGATCGAGGGATCGGCCCGGGTGCTGGAAGCCTTCGACGAGGACCAGAGCGAGTATGCCCGGCAGCGCCTGAAGAGCCTGGGCGTGGAGGTGTGGACCGGCATGCGGGTCGACGAGGTCCGGGAAGGCGCGCTGCATTTCACCGACGGCACCTTGCTCGAAGCCCGTGCCATCATCTGGGCGGCGGGCGTCGAGGCCCAGCCGCTGACCGCGATGCTCGGCGTGCCGCTGGCCGACCGGGGCGGCCGGATCACCCCGCAGGGCGACCTTTCGCTGCCCGGGCTGCCGGATGTCTTCGTGGCGGGCGATCTGGTGCGGATGAAGGACGCCGACGACAAGCCGGTCCCGGGAGTCGCCCCCGCCGCCACCCAGATGGGTCGCCACGTGGCGAAGCTGCTGCAAGAGGAGAAGCGCCTCGAAGGCACCCGCTTCGCCGACCGCAAGCACGAGCTCCGCCCCCGCTTCCGCTACTTCGACAAGGGCATCATGGCGATCATCGGCAAGAACTTCGCCGTGGTGAAGGCGGGCGGGATGAAGCTGCGAGGCCTGCCCGCATGGTTCGCGTGGCTGTTCATCCACATCGCGTTCCTGATCGGCTTCCGCAACCGGCTGGCCGTGTTGCTGGGCTGGGCCTTCGCTTACCTCCGCGACAATCCCCAGGCGCGGATCATCGTCCACCCGCAGGGCGGCCCGCCGCATTGACGGTCAGCCGCATTCACGGCTTGAATTGCCGCCGGCCCGGACGACTAGATCCCGCCCGGTCTGAACGAATGCGAGCGCCGGCGTCGCTTCCCACCGAAATCCATCCATGAGCCCTTCCAATCGCAACCTCACCCTGGCCGGCGCGATCGTCGTCGCCAGCACCGGAGCCTTCATCGCCGGCCGCATGACCGCCCCGTCCGCCGCGGATGCGGGCGCCGCGAAGGCCGCGGACACGAGCCTTTCCGGCAAGACCGCTTCGCGGGGTGGCGACAGCGCCGACGGCTCCGCCAGCTCCCCGGCACGCCGCCTTGCCGACCGCGCCGCCAGCCGGGAGAAGGCAGGCAAAGCCAGCAGCGGCGACGAGGCCCTCGCCAAAATGGAGGAGCTGATGCGCACCACCGATCCGATCGAACGGACCAAGGCGTGGCTCGATTTCGTCAATTCGATCGACCCCTCCGAGTTCGAGTCCGTGGTCGCTTCCTTCCGCTCGATGGGCATCACCGAGTCCCGGATGACCGAGTATGCCATGCTGCTCAGCGCCTGGGGCAAGACCGACCCGCTGCAAGCGCTGGCCTATGCCCAGGCCAACACCGGCAACCGCTTCGCGCGCACCACCATCCTCAGCACCTGGGCCACCTACGACCCGGCGGGCGCGATCCAGTGGGCGGAGCAGAACCACGAGGCCGAGGAAGGCGAAGGCAACCCGTGGATGATCGGCATCATCCAGGGCCTGGCTTCCACCGACCCCGCCCGCGCCTCGCAACTCCTGGCCGCCATGCCCTACTCCGAAGAGCGCGGCGAGGCCCTGAGCGTGTTGCTCCCGAGCATCCTGGCCCAAGGCAACGACGCCGCGAAAGCCTGGGCGGAGGGCATTGCCGACGACGCGCTGAAGCAGGGCGCGATCGCCCGCGTCGCCGAAGCGATGGCCGCGAAAGATCCGGCAGGCACCGCCGACTGGCTGGCGCGCAATCCGGGCGAGGCCGCCGACCGCTCGATGGACAACGTGATTTCCGCCTGGATGGAAACCGACAAGGACGGCGCCGTGGCCTACTTCCAGGCGCTCCCGTCCGGCGACATCCGGTCCAACGCCCTGCGCGGCGTGGCCAACAGCATGGCGATGGAAGACCCGAAAGCGGCCGCGGATTTCCTCGACGCCCACGCGGCCGATGCCAACGACCGCGTTTACCAGCAGTTCGTCTGGCACTCCTTCGGCGAAGCGCCGGAAATCGCCGCCAACTACATCGGCAAGATCAGCAATCCCCGCGAACAGGAGCAGATGTATGGCCGGATGCTCGACGGCTGGCTGCGCCGCGACTTCAACGCCGCGACGAACTGGATCAGCTCCAATTCCCTGCCTGCCACCGTTCATGAGCGGCTCCAGGCCAGGATCGCCGAGATCCAGCAGCGCCAGCAGTGATCCGGGCGGACGCAGTTGCCGCTGGATGCCGGACCGCGGGCGGACTGGGATCGGCGGCATGAAATCACTCTTCGCCGCCTGCCTGTTCGCCGCCCTTGCTCCGCACGCGAGGGGTGGCGAATTCGTCAACCCGGTGGCCGAAGGCGCCGACCCCTGGGTGACCCGCCACGACGGGCGCTACCTCTGGTGCTTCTCCGAGGGAAACCGCGGGATCTCCGTTTGGACCTCGGACCGGCTGACCTCGATCGGCACCCGCCACGTCGTCTGGCAGGCACCGGAGAACGGACCCTTCTCGCAGGAAGTCTGGGCCCCCGAAATGCACCGGCTGGACGGCAAATGGTACATCTACTTCGCCGCCTCCGACGGCCGGAACGAAAACCACCTGGCCTACGCGCTGGAGTCGGAAGGCGGCGACCCGCTCGGCCCCTACCGGCTTCACGGCCCCTTCGCCACCGGCGACGGCACGGACGGCAAATCGCCGAACGTCTGGGCCATCGACATGACCGTGCTGGAACACGGCGGCAAGCGCTACGCCCTCTGGTCCGGCTGGGACCGGCCCGGCACCGACCGGCAGTTCCTCTACATCGCCCCGATGGCCAGCCCGCTGAAGCTCGCCGCGCCGCGCACGCTGCTGTGCGACCACGCCACCCACCTCTGGGAACGCACCGAGGAAACCGCGGACTCGCGCGGCTTGAACGAAGGTCCTCAGGTGCTCATGCGCGGCAAACGGACCTTCGTCACCTACTCCTGCGGCGCGTCGTGGAAGGACACCTACAAGCTCGGCCTGCTGGAACTCACCGGCGCGGACCCGCTGGATCCCGCCTCGTGGAAGAAGCACCCGGAGCCGGTCTTCCAATCCGCCGGAAGCACCATCGGCACCGGCCACAGCACCTTCGTGCCCTCGCCCGACGGCTCGGAGACCTGGCACGTCTTCCACGCCAAGATCGACGCCCGCGACGGCTGGCGGCGCGCGGTTTTCCTGCAGCCGGTGAACTTCAAGCCGGACGGCTTCCCCGACTTCGGCACGCCGGTCCAGGCGGGACAGGCGATGCCCCGGCCGAAAGGCGAGACTATCCCGGCGGCGGAACTTCCCCTCTCCCTCGCGCTGAAGGATCCCGCCGATCTACGATCTTTCTCGTACTTCGGCCACCAGCAGTTCCTCGCGGCGGGCCAGGACGGCGTCCACCTCGGCACCGTGCCCGCCCGTCCGGTGAACGACTACCGCAGCGGCGAGAAGCTGGTGCTCGACGGCGGCGACTTCGCGGACCTCGACACCTCGGTGACGATCCGCTTCGTCCAGGGCGGTCGCGACGCCGGCCTGCTGCTGCGCACCACCCTGCCCGCCGTGGGCTACGACGCCCAGCGCGGCTACTTCGCCGGGATCCTGCCGGACGCCGGGCGCGTGATCTTCGGCAAGACCGACGGCAAGGGCTGGCAGGAGATCGCCCGCGCCGACGTGGTGGTCGACAAATCCCGCCCGCTGCTCCTCGGCGTCCGCGCCCGCGGCGACCGCTTCACGATCACGGTCGACGGCAAGGAAGTGCTCGCGGCCCGCGACGCCACCCACCCGCGCGGCAGCGTCGGGCTGCGGGTGGTCGACACCCACGCCTGCTTCAGCGGCCTGAAGGTCGCCGCGGCCGAGTGATCCGGCTTTCCTCCGCCCGCCGGACCTTCACAATCCCGCCATGAACGGCCACCTGCTCCTGCTCGGCGTCCGCGGTCCGGAGATCGCTCCGGACGAGGCGGAAATGTTCCGCAAGCTCCAGCCCGCCGGCTTCATCCTGTTCGGCCGGAACATCGTGTCCGCGGAGCAGACGCGGCGGCTCACCGACGAACTCCGCACGCTCGTCCTCGACGAGCCCATCCTCGCCATCGACCAGGAAGGCGGCCGGGTCACCCGCACCAAGGACATCGCCCCTTCCCTGCCCTCGGCCAACGCCTTCGCCGCCAAGGACGACCCGCTGCTTTCCGCCCGCGGCGGCGTGCTCGCCGGCGACCAGCTCCGCCTGCTCGGCTTCAACCTGAACTTCGCCCCGGTGCTCGACCTCGACCACCACCCGGGCCTCCAGAATTCCCTCCGCGGCCGCTGCTGGGGCCGCGACCCGCAGAAAGTCATCGACCACGCCGGCCAGTGGAACCGCTGGATGCGCAAACGCGGCATCGCCTCCTGCGCCAAGCATTTCCCGGCCTGCGGACGCGCCCTGTCCGATCCTCACTTCGACCTGCCCTCCAGCGACGCGACGATCACCGACCTGCTGAAGGAGGACATCATCCCCTACACCGCGCTGATGCCGGAGCTCGATGCCGTGATGCTCGCCCACGTGCTGTTTCCCGCCATCGACCCCGACGCGCCGTCGTCGCTTTCCAAGCGGATGATCACCGGTTTCCTCCGCGGGCAGCTCGGCTTCGACAAGCACCTCGTCCTGACCGACGACCTCGACATGGGTGCCATCGCCGACCGCTATCCGGACAACCGCGACGTGGTCGCCGCGATCGAGGCCGGCAACGACCTCGCCATGATCTGCCATCGCACCGAGCGGGCGGAAGACGCCGCCGTGCGGCTCGGTGCCCTGTCGCCCTTCCTCGTGGCCGACGTCGAAAAGCGCCTGAAGCGCTTCCGCAAGAAACTCCAGCCCCCGCTCAAGTGGGATGCCGCGAAATGGGACAAGCTCGGCGAGGAGATCGCCGAACTCGCCGCAAAAGTCCCCGAAGTCGGGGCCAGCCTGCCGAACTCACCGGTGGCGGATTATTAAGCCTCCCGAGCCCCCCCGCGAAATTTCCCCTTGCGGGCCGTCACGATCTCGTCACCTTCCCTGCTGATGAGAATGAATCGCAATAACAACCTTTGGACCGCCCTGCTGTCCTCCGTTCTCCTTTCTTCCCTGTCCGCCGCGGAGGTGCTGAACGTGTATTCGCACCGCCACTACGAGATCGACCAGCAGGTCAACGAGCTGTTCAAGAAGAAGACCGGCATCGAGGTCAAGGTGGTGAATGCCGAAGCCGACCAACTCATCGAGCGCCTGAAATCCGAGGGCGCGAACAGCCCGGCGGACGTGCTGGTCACGGTCGATGCCGGCCGGATGCAGCGCGCGAAGTCCGAAGGGCTGCTGCAGCCGCTGAAGTCCGAGGTCCTCGAAAAGGCGACGCCCGCCGGCCTGCGCGACCCGGACGGCCAGTGGTATCCCTACACCCTCCGCGCCCGGGTCATCCTGACCGCCAAGGACCGCGTGAAGCCGGGCGAGATCAAGGATTACGAGGACCTCGCCAAGCCGGAATGGCGCGGCCGCGTGCTGGTCCGCTCCTCGACCAGCAGCTACAACCAATCGCTCGCCGCCTCGCTGGTCAGCGCACTGGGCGAGGAAAAGGCCGGCGATTGGGCGAAGGGCGTGGCAAAGAACCTCGCCCGCCCGCCGCAGGGTGGCGACCGCGACCAGATCAAGGCCTGCGCCGCCGGACTGGCGGACGTTTGCATCGTCAACAGCTACTACTTCGGCCTGCTGCTCAATTCGCCGGATGCCGCCGAGCGCTCCGCCGCGGAGAAGATGGACATCGTCTTCCCTAACCAGGACAACCGCGGCACCCACGTCAACGTCAGTGCCGCCGGCGTGACCCGGCACGCGAAGAACGCGGACAACGCCAAGGCCTACCTCGAGTTCCTCGTTTCGCCGGAAGTCCAGAAGATGCTGGCCCTCGGCAGCCACGAGCACCCGGTCTCGATGGACCTGAGCCTCAGCCCCACCCTGACGGCCTGGGGTGACTTCAAGATCGACACCGCGACCTTCCCGAAAATGGGCGAGGACCAGGCCAAGGCCGTGCGGATCTTCGACGCGGCGGGCTGGAAGTAGCGATTGACGGGCGGACCGATCCGCCCCGTTTTATCCGCCCCGATGCCCCGTGCGAGCCAGAGCCGACGATTCGCCCTGCCCCTGATCTGGCTGCCGGCGCTGCTGGTGCTCATGCCGGTGGCGGTCGTCGCCTGGCGCGCGCTACTGCCCGCCGGGGATGCCTGGGACCAACTGGTCGATTCCCGGCTGCCCGGCTACCTCGGCCATTCGGCGATCCTGATCGTCGCGGTGACCGGGCTCGCCGTGTTGCTCGGCGTGCCGGCGGCGTGGCAGGTCTCGGCGCACGATTTCCCCGGCCGACGGATCTTCGAGTGGGCGCTGCTGCTGCCGCTCGCCATGCCCGGCTTCGTCGCGGCGGTGGCCTATGTCGATGTCCTCGAAGGCCTGATCCCCTTCTACGTCTGGGTCCGCAAGCACCACGGCATCGACGCCTTCCTGCGGGTCCAGGAAATCGCGCCCTGGGTCTTCGCCACCGGCGTGCTGGCCTTCACGCTCTTCCCCTACGTCTTCCTGAGCTGCCGGGCCGTGTTCGCCCGCGAGGCCGCCGGCTCGCTGGAAGCCGCGCGGATGCTCGGTGCGGGACCGGTGCGCACCTTTCTTTCGATCGCCGTGCCGATGGCCCGGCCGGCGATCGCCGCCGGAGCCAGCCTGGTGGCGATGGAGACGATGAACGACTACGGCGTGGTCAGCGCCTTCGGACTGACCCCCTTGACGCCGGGGATTTTCCGCGTCTGGACCGAGGGACATCCCGGCGCGGCGATGAGGCTGGCAATGATCCTGATGGCGATGACCCTGCTCTTCGTCGGCCTGGAACGCTGGCAGCGCGGCAGCCGGAAATACGCACCGGACCCGGCCGAGCAGCCGCTGGTGCGGCGGAAATGCGGGCCCGCCGGGATCCTGCTCGCGTGGTTCGTCTGCCTGCTGCCGCTCTTGCCCGGCTTCCTGATCCCCGGCTGGCGGATGGCGCGCTGGGCCTGGCAATCGTTCGACGGCATCGACTGGAGCGGCCACCTCGCCGCCGCCGGCAACTCGATCCTGCTGGCCGCCGGCGCGGCGGTGCTGGTCACGCTCGGCGCGCTGGTGCTGGTCTCCGGCCGCCGTGCCTTCGACGGCCGCTCGCTGCTGCTCGCCCAGCGGATCGGCCTGCTCGGCTACGCCTTCCCCAGCGCGCTGGTCGCGGTCGGCATCGGCGCGGTGGTCTCCTCCCTCGCGGCGACGCCCGGTCTCGGCGGACTCGCGCTGAGCGCCTCCACCTTCGGCCTGATGCTCGCCTACTTCGTCCGCTTCCTCGCCGTCGGAATCCAGCCCGCGGCGGCCGGCTTGGAAACCGTCTCCCCCAGCCTCCACCAGGCCGCCCGCACGCTCGGCGCACGACCGCTGCGCGCGCTGGTCGAGATCGACCTGCCGCTGATCGGCGCGGCCCTGGCCTGCGGGGCCACGCTGGTGTTCATCGATGTCTTCAAGGAGCTCACCCTCACCCTGGTCCTGCGACCTTTCGATTTCGAAACCCTGGCCACCCGAACCTACCGCCTGACCGGCGAGTCGCGCATCCCGGAGGCCTCGGTGCCCGGACTTTTCATGGTGCTGGTCAGCCTGATCGGCTTGATTCCCCTCACCCGCCTGCTGCGCCGCTCGAAATGATCCGCCTCGACGTCCGGAACCTGACCAAGCACTACCGCCGCGGCGACGCGGCCGCGGTGCGCGACGTGTCGTTCGAGCTGCCGGAGGGCAAGCTGCTCGCGCTGGTCGGCGAAAGCGGCAGCGGCAAGTCGACCCTGCTGCGCCTCATCGCCGGGCTCGAAACCCCGGACCAGGGCAGCATCACCCTCGACGGCACCGTGATTTCCTCGCCCGCCGCCGTCACCCCGCCGGAGCAACGCGGGATCGGCCTGGTCTTCCAGCACCACGCGCTCTTTCCCCACCTCACGGTCGAAAAGAACATCGCCTTCGGCCTGCGCCACCTGCCGCGCGGCGAGCGGGCCGCGGTGATCGCGCCGCTGCTCGATCTCGTCGGCCTGCCCAAGCTCGGCGGCCGCTATCCGCACGAACTCTCCGGCGGCGAACGCCAGCGCATCGCCCTGGCCCGCGCCCTCGCGCCGAACCCGCGGGTGCTGCTGCTCGACGAGCCCTTCAGCAGCCTCGACGCCCGCCTCCGCCAGTCGGTGCGCGACGAGACCCGCGCCATCCTCAAGGAGCGCGGCGCCACCGCCCTCTTCGTGACCCACGACACGGGCGACGCCCTGTCCATCGCCGACCGCATCGTCGTCCTCAAACAGGGCACCGTGCAGCAGGAAGGCGCGCCGCCGGAAGTCTACCACGCGCCGGCCAACGCCTACGTCGCCTCGTTCTTCGGCACCTGCAATTTCCTCCCCGTCCACAGTCTGCCGCATCCCAGCGGGGCGCGGATCCTCTGCCACGTCGGCCCGCCGGGCGCCCGCGAGGAGGCCGCCGGTTTCGGCGTCTGGGTGCGGCCGGAGGACCTCGAACTGGTCCGCCCCGACAAGCCCGACACCCTCGGCGGGATCATCACCCGGGTCTCGTTCCGCGGGGCCTACCTCGAGGTCACGCTGCGCTGCGAAGCCGCCGGCAGCGCGCCCTTCGACGTCAGCGTCCGCCACCACGCGCCCTTCATGGTCCACCCGGGCGAGCACTGGGCCATCGCCCCGCGCCCGCGCCGCCATGCGGGACCGGAACCCACGCGGGACTAAGGGTGCTTCCGGCGCTGCAACTCCTGATCGCGTCCTGAAATCCCCGTTCTCGCGAAGTTGGTCTTCTTGGAAGACATGGGTTGGCGAGTGGAGAAATCAGATTTCCGGCTGCCAGCCGGCAGGCGGCCAATCGGGCAGAGGTTGGTTGAGAGCGGCGAGCAGATCGCCGACCGATTTCACGAGCTTGCGGAACGAGCGATTGCGTCGATGGGCGAGCGCCATATCGAAGATCTGGCTCATGGCGGGCTGGTCTCCGGTTTCCGAGTAGGCGCGGGTGGGTGGCATGAAATCTTCGAGCCAGCCTTTGGCATCGCGCCGGGATTCCGGGTTTGCCGGAGCGGCGGCATCATTGCGGATGCCATACCTTCCGCGCAGGGACTCAAGGGCTGCGACAAACCAAGTCTCATACTCCCGATAGGCGATGACCACCTCGCAAGGTGTGCCGGCAGCCGCTTCCAATGCCCATGCGCGTACAGTTTCCGCGAGTTCCTTCGGGCAATCGTCGTCGCCATCGAACAAAAGCAAGATTGCGGCACACTGTGGCTGGAGTTTCGCCAGACGGACGGCGGTCTGCACGGTCTCCTTGGAACGGAACTGGGACTGGCTTCGGCGGATCGGAGTGCCGACCTCCATTTCAAAACAAGCCGCGTGATCGTGAAGCAGCCGCCGGAGCAGGATTGGGGCCGCCGCGACCTCGCCTTGCCCCTCCACAATGGGGTAGATCTTCATGCCAGCTTCTCGAAGAGGTTGCCATTGCGGAGATCCTGTTCGCTGGAAAACAGGTCTTCCGCATGAAGCGCGTTGGAACGCAAGAGTTCGCCCGCGCCCATCAGGTGCTGGCGCATCGCCTCGCGGGTTGCTGCAGACGGCATGAGAAGATGCGAAGCTCCTTCCTGCCAGGAGACGATGCGGAGGTTTTCATCGGTCACCCACTTCGCGTCGAGCAGTTCGGGACTGTGGGTTGTGACAACCACCTGCATCGTCTTCGACGCGCGGCGGATGAGATCGAGGATCGCTCCAAGTGCCCCCGGGTGGATGGTGGCTTCCGGTTCCTCAATCACCAGCAGGCTAGGACTCGGCCGCTGGAAAACCGCCATGATCAGTCCCAATGACCTCAAGGTGCCGTCCGACATGTTGAAGGCATCGAAAGTGAGCTTCTTATCCGAACCCCATTCCTGGGAGAAGGTCATGGACAGCTTGTTGCCGTGCTTTTTCGGGATCACGGATTTCGTTTCCGGCACGATGGTTTCGAGGATGCGGTTGATCTCCTCGCGTAGCACCTTCGCGTCATCGCCACGAAGCAACTCCTGCAGAACACTCGCCGCATTGCTGCCGTCGGGCCGCAGGGTCTGACCGCTGTCGGGGTCCTGCATGTCCCGTAACTTTGCGGGCTCGATGGCATACGCGCGCATCCCACCGAGGATCCTGAAGACCGGAGCGAATCGTTCGTCGCCACCGACCAAGGGGAGCGCGAGCGATGTTGGTTCCAGAGCCGGAGTGAGACCGTCGGCATTGCTCCTCCAATCGTCGCCGCGGTCGAACCACCAGCGCGTGTCGTCCTTTTTCCGCAACAGACACTGTTCGCGGACGATCTTGTATCCGTAATTCGGCAGGGCCTTCACTTCGAAGGCATACCTCCCGCCTTCAGTGCCATTGAACGGACCAAACTCGAAAGCCAGCCCCAGGTTTGGTGGGGCGCTCTTCACGGAACTTCGGTTCCGAACGGAAGCGATGCCTCCGCGGCGGTCGAACACCGCCTGCAACGGAGAAATCATGGCTTCAGACACAAAGCTGAAGACATCCGCGAGGTTGCTCTTGCCGGAACCATTGCGCCCCACCACGAACAGTGGATTCTCGAACGAAATCGTGGCAGCGGGAAAACTGCGGAACCGCTTGATGATGACCTTCGTGATGGGTGCGGGATTCATGTGCGAAAAGGAGGGGGGAAGGAAGCAAGCTGAAGGACACTAGGAAGTTGTGTACCTGGGGTCAATGACCGGCACCCGGACTAAGCGCTCAACCTTCAAACAAAAAAACACCCGCCGGATCTCTCCGGCGGGTGCTGTTGGAAACGTTGAACCGTGAATCCGATCACTCGGCTTCGGCGGCTTCCGCCTTGGCCTTCTTGGTGGCCTTCTTCTTGGCGGGCTTGGCCTCTTCCGCGGCGGGAGCTTCCTCGGTCGCGACCGGCTCGGCGGCAGCGGCGGGGGCTTCGGCGTCCACGGCTTCGGTCTCGGCCGGCTGGTCGACCCACTCGATGATGGCCATCGCGGCGGAGTCGGTCATGCGGGCGCCGAGCTTGGTGATCCGGCAGTAGCCACCCGGGCGGTCCTTGGACAGCGGGGCGACTTCGTCGAAGAGCTTCTTGGCGATGTCCTTCTGGCGGAGGAAGGCCACGGCCTGGCGGCGGGCGTGCAGGTCGCCGCGCTTGCCGAGTCCGATCATCTTCTCGGCGACCGGGCGCAGGGCCTTGGCCTTGGCGAGCGTGGTGCGGATCCGGCCGTGCTCGATCAGGCTGCAGGCGAGGTTGGCAAGCAGCGAGCGCCGGTGGGCGGCGGTGCGCTTGAGCTTGGTGGTGTTGCGTCGATGTCTCATCGGGTGCGTCCCTTTCTTAATTAGTCGTCGAGGTTCTGGGCGATCAGGTCGGCAAGGCCCACCGGGGCGTCGTCCTCCACGCCGAGGCGCGGTCCGCGCACGGCCGGAGCCGGGCCGGAGAGGAGCGACGGATCGAGGGACATTCCGAGGCCGAGGCCGAGTTCGGAAAGCTTGTCCTTGATCTCGTTGAGCGACTTCTTGCCGAAGTTGCGGTACTTGAGCATCTCGGCCTCCGACTTGAGGGCCAGCTGGCCGACGGAGGTGATGTTCGCGTTGTTGAGGCAGTTGGCGGCACGGACCGAAAGCTCGATCTCGTTGACCGACATGTTGAGAAGCTTCTTGAGGGCGGCGTTCTCCTCGTTGGATTCGGTCGGCGCTTCCTCGAAGTCCACGGCGTTCTCGTCGTAGTTGACGAAGACGTCCAGGTGGTGGCGGAGGATGGCGGATGCCTGGAGGAGCGCGTCCTGCGGGGTGATCCGGCCGTCGGTCCAGATGTCGAGCACCAGCTTGTCGTAGTCGGTCATCTGACCGACGCGGGTGGTGTCGACGGCGTATTTGACGCGGGTGACGGGCGAGAAGATCGAGTCGATGGCGATGACGCCGATCGGCTGGTCCTTGCGCTTGTTCTCGTCGCCGGTGAAGAAGCCGCGGCCGACGCGGACTTCGAACTCGCAGTCGAACTTCACCTTCTTGTCGAGGGTGCAGATGACCTGGTCCTTGTTGACCACTTCGTAGATGTTGTCGCCCTGGATGTCGCCGGCGGTGATCACGCCTTCCTTCTCGACCTTGATGGTGAGGATGCGGGGCTCCTTGTCGTGGTGGAGGAACTTCACCTTCTTGAGGTTCAGCACGATGTCGGTGACATCTTCGACCACGCCGGGGAGGCTGGAGAATTCATGCTGCACGCCGGCGATGCGGACGGAGGTGATGGCGGCGCCTTCGAGGGAGCCGAGCAGCACGCGGCGGAGCGAGTTGCCGAGGGTGTGCCCGTAGCCGCGCTCGAAAGGCTCGGCGGTGAACTGGGCGTAGGTCTCGGTGGCGGTGTCCTCGTGCTTGACGAGGCGGTTGGGGAGCTCGAATCGAGCGAGTTTGGTGGCGGACATGGGGTGTTTCAGTAGCCGGGTTACCCTCCTGCGAGCGCGACACCGGCGCTTTCGCGGGGTGTCCGGAGGACCGACGGCAGCTTTGCGGGGCTCGCGGGGCGGGGACTAAAGGAGATCGACCCGGCATTGGCAACGAATTTTTTCCCGTCCGAAAGAAGCCGCTCCGACGCCCGGAAACCTGCCTCATGAGGCGACTTCTAACATTTCCCAAGGAAAAATCGTGTGGCCATCCCGTCAAAGCCGTGGCAAGGTGCCCCATGAATGCTCTCGAAAATGCCCCCTCCATGAAATCGAAGCGCAACCTGACCCGGTTCACCTACGAGAACACCGCGTTCCAAGGCTGGCGCCTTTGCCTCAGCCGCGGCGGCGTGACGTTCACCAAGTATTTCTCCGACAAGCAGTACGGCGGGGGGCGCAAAGCCCTCGAGGTGGCGGAAGCCACCCTGGCCGAGCTGAAGACCCTGCTGGACGGCGCCAAGCGCGTGAACGGCAAGCTCAGCAACATGACGGTGAAGAAGGCGGAAAAGATGCTGGGCGGCGCCTGATCGCGTCAGCCGGCTTGCGCCAGGGTGACGGGAGGCTTTGGTAGGGGAAATGCCTTCCCCCGCGAAACTTGCGATCCACTGGTTCCGCCGCGACCTGCGGATCCTCGACAACAGCGCCCTCCACGCCGCGGCGTCGTCTTCCGAACGGGTGCTGCCGGTTTACATCGTAAGCGACTGGAAAGGCGCGCACCGGTGGACGGGCCCGAAGCGGCAGGCCTTCCTTTGCCGCAGTCTGGAATCGCTGGCGAAAAATCTGGAAACCCTGCAAGGCCGACTCGTGCTGCGCTCCGGGGCCGCCGACGATGCGCTGGAGCGGCTGATCGTGGAAAGCGGGGCGGACGCGCTCCATTTCAACCGGGATCCCGACCGTTTCGGCCTGGCGATGGAGGCGAAGGTCGAGGCGATGGCGCAGCGCCTCGGGATCGCCTGCCACGGCCACCACGACGTCACCTTGCACGGCCCGGCCGAAGTGCTGACCCAGGACGGCAGGCCCTACCGGGTTTACACGCCTTACAGCCGGAACTGGCTTTCGCTGGAGAAGCCTCAGCCGCTGCCCAAGCCGGGCCTGCTGAACACGCCGGCCGGGGTGACCTCGCTGCCGCTGCCGGACAACTCGCACTGGGGGCTGCAGGAAACCGACGCCTCGCTGGTGGAAGCCGGCGAACGCGCGGCGCACGAACGGCTCAAGGCGGCGGTCGCAGGGAAGATCCAGAACTACCAGCTCAAGCGCGACCTGCCGGCCGAAAGCGGCACCACGCGGCTGTCCCAGGACCTGCGCTTCGGCCTGCTTTCACCGCGGACCGTTTACGCCAAGGCGATGAAAGCGCGTGCCGAAAGCACCTCGGAAAGCGCCCGCACGGGGATCGACACCTTCATCAAGGAACTGGCCTGGCGCGAATTCTACATGGCCATCCTGTGGCACTTTCCCCATGTGCTGGAGAACGAGTTCAGCCCCGATTGGCGCGGACTCGCCTGGCAGGAGCCCGACGAGAACTTCGAGGCCTGGAAGCAGGGGCGCACCGGCTTCCCGCTGGTCGATGCCGGGATCCGCGAGCTGCTGGCGACCGGCCACATGCACAACCGGCTGCGGATGATCGTCGCGATGTTCCTGACCAAGGACCTGCACGTCGACTGGCGGCTCGGCGAGCAGTTCTTCATGCAGCATCTGATCGACGGCGAGATCGCATCGAACAACGGCGGCTGGCAATGGAGCGCCGGCACCGGGGCGGATGCCGCTCCGTATTTCCGGATCCAGAACCCGTGGTCGCAGTCGAAGCGCCACGACCCGCAGGGCGTTTACATCAAGCGCTGGGTGCCGGAGCTGGAGAAAGTTCCCGCCGCCCTGCTGCACGAGGCCCCGAAGGACGGCCGGCCGCTGGTTCCGGGCTACCCCCTGCCTTGCGTCGATCATGCGGTCGAACGCGACCGCACGCTGGCGATGTTCAAGAAGCACCGCGAACGCTGACGTCAACGGCCGGCGGATTGCGCGATCATCCGCTCGGCCAGGCCGCGCAGCTCCGCCGCGGGGATGGCGAAGGTCTCGCAGCGGGTCGCCCGCGCGATGTTCATGCCGAGGCAGCGGCCGTCGAGGTCGAGCAAGGGGCCGCCCATCGTCGCGGCGTTGCCGATGACGTCGTGCTGGATGACCCGCGGGAAACCGCTGCGGCGCTTGGAAACGCGGCCGCTCATCATGTCGTTGCGGGTCATTTCCTCGCCGAAGAGGTCGGCCCTGCCGGCCAGCCGCACCTTGAGATCGATCGGCTTGCCCTTGCGCTCCACTTTCAAGTCGAGGTCCTCGCCCACCCGCAGCTTGCCGACGATCTTGCCGAGCGCCTCGCGGTCCTCGACCGTCTGGCCGGCCGCGGCGAGGATGCGGTCGCCGACTTCCACGCCGGCCGCTTCCGCGCCGCTCTTTTCGTGGACCTCGGTGATCATGAGCTTCTTCGATTTCTCCTCGATCGTGACTCCGAGCACCGCGCCGCCCGCCGGCTCGATCTCGCGGGCCGTGGCGGCAATGATGCCGATCTGGCTGCGGCGGCGGGTCTTGCTGGTCGCGCCGTTGGCCACCACCCAGACCCCGCGCTCCGGTTCGGCGGCATCCGAATCCAGCGAAACCGGAACCAGCCCCGAGGCCTCGATCTTGAGCAGCGCGACGTCCCAGGCGGGATCTTCCGCGAGCTTCACCGGGGCCTCGTAGGTCTTGTCGCCGACGGTGACGCTGAGCCCTTCGATGTCGCCCAGCTCGCTGGCCTTGGTCAGGATGTGTCCGTCGGGCGAGACCACCGTGCCGTAGACGATCTCCTTGCGGCCGCGCTGGATCACGGCGCTGCTCGACTGGAGGACCTGACGCACGGATTCGAACGAGGCATGCACGGCCGGACCGGTCATGCGGTAGGTGGCTTCCAGGGTCTGGGCCGACGGCAGCGGGACGGCGGTGGCCAGCAACAGGGCGGCGGGAAGAAATCGCTTAGCGTTCACCGAGGCGCAGGGTGAGGGTTTCGGTCTTTCCTTCGCGGAGCAATTCCAAGGCCACCCGGTCGTCGGGGGCCTTTTCCTTGAGGAGATCCTGGAACTGCTCCTTGGTGGTCAGCTCGATGCCGTCCATCTTGAGCAGCACGTCGCCTTTCTTGAGGCCGGCTTTCTCGGCGGGCGACTCGCGGCCCACCTTGTCGACGTTCAAGCCGCCCTCCGGCCGCGGCTCGGTGCCGACCCCGAGGAATCCCTTCCCCTTCTCCGGCTTCTTGGCAAAGGGCCCTTCGCCGATGAACTCGCTCTTCAGCATGCCGTCCCAGTTCTTGAGGAACTCGCGGACCGGCACGTGCATGTTGACCTGGAGGCTGCCGTCCACCCGCGAGTGGATGCCGATGAGCTTGCCGGTGAGATCGAACAAGGGACCGCCGGAATCGCCGCCGATCAGCGAGCAATCGGACTGCACCGTGTCGTCCTTGACCTGCACCAGCCGGCCGAGCCGGACGACCACGCCGCGCTCCTTGTCGAAGCCGCCGGAGTGGCCCAGCGAGTAAACCCAGTCGCCGAGCTTCGAGCTGTCCTCGCGGTCGACCTCGACATGCGGCCAGGTGCCCTCCTCGGTGATCTTCGCCATCGCGCAATCGCTCGAAGCCACGAGACCCAGCGATTCGGCCTTCACCTTCCTGCCGTCCTCGAAGACCACGGTGAACTCCTTGCCCACGCCGCCGGTGACGTGCGCGGCGGTGAGGATCAGGCCGTCGGGCGAAATCACCACGCCGCTGCCGGAGCCTTCCCCGAGATCGATGCAGACCGTGGCCTTGCGGCTCGCCGGAAGCGTCTCGAGCAGGTGCTTCTGGATGACCTCGAGATCCTGCCGCCCTTCCGGCGCCTTCTTGTCGTTCACCGTGGGACGGCGGACATCCGCGCCGGCGGGCGAAAGAAGCAGGCACGCCAGCAGCGGGGCGGACAGGGCGGTGGAAATGGGCCTCATGCGGGCGATCACGGGGAACTCTAGGCAGGCGTCCGCTATTCCGCAACACCGGGGTTGGCGCGATTGCGGCGCTCGAACACCGCCAGCCACTCCCGGCCTTCCCTCCCGGGGTAGGCGCGGCCCGGCACCCGCTCGCCACGGAGCTCGAACCACGGGGAAAACAGCGACACGATCTCCTCGCGCGACGACGCGAAAGGCGGGCCCACCGCCTCCTCGCCGGGATCCCACGGCGTGAGGAAAAACAAGCCGACCAGATGGCCGCCCGGCATCAGGATCTCCGAGATGGCCCGCGCGTAGGCAGGCCGCATCGACGGATCGATCGCGCAAAAGCACGTGTGCTCCCACACCGCGCCGAACTCCCGGCCGATCCGCCATTCCGCATCGAACAGGCTGCCGCAAACATAGTCCTCGTTGCCGGCCGGAGCATGGGCCCGGGCCCGGGCGATGGCGGTCTCCGAAAGGTCCAGGCCCGTCGCGCCGATCCCCCGGGCCGCCAGTTCACGGACATCGTGGCCGCTGCCGCAGCCCGGCACGAGGACCCGCCGGGCGTGGCGCAACTCGTCGCCCGCAACTTCGAGATACTCGGTCAACGGCGGCGCGCCGTAGCCCTTGTCCCAAGGGGTCTCGTTCTTCTGCCAAAGTTCGTCCCAGTCGGTCATCGCGTCAGAATCCGAGGTAGTCCGGCACCTCGTTCCTCTGCGAGGAGGGAGACTGCGTGGTGCTTCCGAAAGAAATCACCGCACCGATCCCCGCCGCGTGGGAACCGCCGAGACGGGGGGCCACGTCGAACATCGGGAAGCGGTAGCGCGCCCTGCGGCGGGCCACCGCCAGGCCGCCGGCCACGATCAGGACGGCACCCGCCATGATCCCGCCGGGCACCCCGTAGCGCTGCCCCCACTCCTTCGCCCGGATCAGCGCCGCGGACTCGACCGGCTTTGCCGCCGGGGCTTCCACCCGCCTCGCCACGGGCACGGCGGGCGTGTCCTTCACCAGCCCGGCCGCGCGCTCCATCCAGTAGATGCGGATCGAAAGCTGCACGCAGAAGGCCTCGAACTGCGACAGCGCGTCGGGCTTCTCCATCGCTTCTTCAACCGATGAATTCAAAGCGCGCCGCTGCTCCGGGGCCGGCACCGAGTCGCTGAGCGAAGGGGTCAGGTAGATGTCGGATTTCTCCGGAGCGCCGAGGTAGTAGTAAACGACCACCGCCGGCTTGCCGGTCGAAAAGAAGCGCTCGACCACCTCCTCCTCGCGGACCTCCGAAGGAATGACCTGGTGGCCGTCGAAGAGGTAAACGAACAGGTCGATCTCGGAGTCCCCCGCGTGGTATCTCAGGAAGTTCTGCCGGTCGCGGGCATCCTTGCTGCCGAGCAGGTTCTGGGGATCGACCAGGAAATCCGCCGGACGTTCGCCGAAGTAGGCTTCCAGATAGCGTTCCGCCACTTCGGGCGTGGCCTGCTCGGTCGTGGCGATGTCCTCGCCGGTGGGCGCGGGCACTTCCGGGTCCTCTTCCACCTCGACCGGGATCTCCTCGGTCAGAAGAGAAAGCCCGGGCACCAGCTCGCCCTTTTCCAGAGCCTTCCGGTCTTCGTCGCGCCACGACGGCATCGGCGGCTCCACGGCTCCCGCGGCCAGGCCGGCACCAAGGATCCAGACGAGGGACCTCACGGCATCACCTCCGTGGTTTTCGGGACCGCCTGCCGGTGGCCCTCGCGGATCCGCCGGGCGATCTCGCCGGTCTTCGGCGGCGGTGCGACCTTGCGCTCGAAGCGCTCGGGATCCCGCCGCGCCTGCGCCGCCCGCTTGGCCAGGATCTTCCCGAGCTGCGCGACCATCCGCACGGTGCCTTCGGCGAAGCGACCCTCCAGCCAGTAGGCATGGGCCCGGCTGAGGCAGAGAAAGGTGTCTTCCTCGGTCAGGAAGGGATCGAGCAGGTAGCCCCAGGTGACCGATGCCGACTTGGTCTCGGCATCGATGACCAGCAGGATGCCCGCCTCGTTCGGCCGGTCGACCGGCACGTCCTCGAAGGCCGCGCGGTTCAGCAGCCAGAATCCGAACTGGCGCAGGTTGCCGCCGCCCTTGCCGGAGCCGGTGTAGACCGCGAAAAACAACTGCGGGAAACGCCGCGCGAAATCGTCCAGCGCCGCCTGCACCTTGGTCCGCTCGCGGCTTTTCATCAGGCCCGCGACATCCGCCAGCCGGCGCAGCGAAACGTTGTCCGTGCCATGCTTCCCATCCATCTCGGCGATGCCGAATCCGCAGTGCGGGCACAGACCCGCCCCACGGTGGATCACTTGCACGCAGCGGGGGCACTTCATGGACCCGCTTACGCTAGGAAGCCCGTGGTATTTCGTCAAAACGAAATATCAAGCCGGACGGATCACCGGCACCTCAGGCGACGATATCGTGCATCACCTTGCCGTGGACGTCGGTCAGGCGGAAATCGCGGCCGGAGTAGCGGTAGGTGAGCTGCTCGTGGTCGAAGCCGAGCAAGTGGAGCATCGTCGCGTGGAGGTCGTGGACGTGAACCGGTTTGTCGACCGCCTTGTAGCCGAACTCGTCGGTCGCGCCGTGGATGTGGCCGCCTTTCACCCCGCCGCCGGCCATCCAGACGGTGAAGCCGTAGTGGTTGTGGTCGCGACCCTTCATCACGCCCTTGTTCGATCCCGCCTGCGGGAGCTCGACCGCCGGCGTGCGGCCGAATTCCCCGCCCCAGAGGACCAGCGTCTCGTCGAGCAGGCCGCGCATCTTGAGGTCGGCGAGAAAGGCCCCGATCCCCTGATCGCACTCCCGGGCGAGCCGGCGGTGGTCCTCGATGTCGTCGTGGCTGTCCCAGGGCTGGCCGTTGCCGTGCCAGAGCTGGATGAAGCGGACGCCCCGCTCCAACAGGCGGCGGGCCATCAGGCACTGGCGGGCGAAAGCGCCGGGACCGTAGAGGTCGCGGACGTGCTGCGGCTCCTTCTTCACGTCGAAGGCGTCGGTCGCCTCGCCCTGCATCCGGTAGGCCAGCTCGAAGCTGCGGATCCGCGCCTCGAGCTGCGGGTCGTGGCCGCGCGAGGCGAGGTGGCGCTCGTTGACGCGGCGCAGGAACTCCAGCTGCCGAGCCTGCCGGCTTTCGCGGGCCGACGGGTTGCGCAGGTTCTCGATCATCCGGTCGACCTCCTCGATCGAGCTGTCGAGGTAGGTGCCCTGGTAATTCCCGGGCAGGAACGAGGAGCGCCAGTTCTCGGCGCGCTTGATCGGCATGCCTCCCGGGCAGAGCGAGACGTAGGCGGGCAGGTTCTCGTTCTCGCTGCCGAGGCCGTAGCTGATCCACGATCCCATCGAGGGCCGCGACAGCCGTCCGTCGCCGCAATTCATGAGCATCAGCGAGGGCTCGTGGTTGGGCACGTCGGCCGTCATCGAGCGGATCACGCAGAGGTCGTCGGCGTGCTTCGCGGTGTGGGAAAACAGCTCGCTGACCTCCAGCCCGCATTCGCCGTGGCGTTCGAACTTGAAGGGCGAGCGCAGCGCGGCGCCGGTCGGGCGCTCGGTCTTCAGGCCGTCGAGCGGCATCGTCTTGCCGTGGAATTCCTGGAGCTTCGGCTTGGGGTCGAAGGTGTCCACCTGCGAGGGCCCGCCGTTCATGAAGAGGTGGACCACCCGCTTCGCCTTCGGCGCGAAGTGCGGCTGGGGCATGCCGGACGCGGCGGCCTTTCCGGAAAGCAGGCTGCCGAGCGCGAGCCCGCCGAAGCCCATCCCGCAGCGCTGCAGGAAGTCGCGACGGTCGAGGACGATGTCGGCGGCGGTGATGCGGTGGTGGGACATGGCGTCAGTCGACGAAGTGGAATTCGTTGGAGGCCCAGAGCATCTGGACCAGGTCGGCCCAGGGATCGGCGGCGGCGACGCCGGGCACGGGATCGTTGGAAGTCGGGAACTGGCGCGTGAAATTCCCGACTTCCCGGACCGGACCGGCCTCGCTGTCGCGACCCTCGATCCGCAGCTCCCAGTTCACGTTGCCGCAGGTGTCGCCGTCGGGGGCGCGAAGTACGAAATCCATCGTATCTCCCGGCATCACGTCGGTCCACTTGCCCTCGATGTCCACCGTGGCCTCGGGCGAGAGCCTCTCGCCGGCAAGCGGCGCGCCCTTGCCGTCGATCCGCCACGCGAGGACGTCGCCGCCTTTCTGGGTCCGCGTCAGCCGGCCGCTCATCCGGACCTGGCCGGCTCCGAGCGAGCGCCAGCGCAGGACCATCGTGTGCCGCGCCGAGGCATGGCCGCCGCCCGCGCCGACGTTCAACCAGCGGATCGGCGACTGGGACGGGTCCTGCGTGATCTTCCACACGTTGCCGGAGAACACGGGGAAGGAGCTGAGCGCGGCGGACGGCTTGCCTTCATCCGGCCCGTGCAGGACTTCCCAGTGCCCGCCGAGCGGCGGCGCGTAGTCGGCGGGAAGGGCGCTGCCGATCCAGTCGAGCGCGGCCAGGATTTCCTCGTCCGCGGGAGCCCGCCGGAAGAGCTTGCGGTAGATCCAGTGGACCCGCGCCCGGTCGTCGGGCAGGCCCTTGAACGCGGGATCGCCGGCGAGGCGCGCCGCCTGCCGCAGGACCAGCGGTCCGTTGAGGAAATAGAGGGCCTGCTGCGGCACCGTGGTCTCGACCCGTTTCGCACTGTGGTGGTCGGGATGCGGCAGATCGAAGGAGACGAAGGTGCCGGGGAGCGCGTAGCGGTCGACGAAGGCATACAGGCTGCGCCGGGCGTCGGACGACGGTTCTTCCAGCCGGACCGATCGGCCGCCGGTGCCCCGGGTGTCGAGCGAGCCGCCGCTGGCCAGCACGCGGTCGCGCATCGATTCGAAATCGAGACGGCGGCGGTTCCACTTCCAGAACACCGTGTTGGCCTCGTCGATCGAGTCGTTCGCCTCCGCCCCGTCCGCCGCGAGGCGGAAGGCCTTCGAAGTGAGCAGCACGCGGTGCAGCTCCTTCAGCGAGCCGCCCTTTTCCAGAAAGCCGACCGCGAGGGTATCGAGCAGCGGCAGCAACTCCGGCCGCGGCGTCTGCGGGCCGAAATCTCCCGGGTCCGCCAGCGGGGCACCGAAATGCCAGGCCCAGACGCGGTTGACGATCACCCGGGCGGTCAGCGGGTTCGCGGGATCGGCGATCTTTTCCGCCAGCGAAAGACGCGGGCTCTTGCCCGGCTCGAAGGCCCCGCCGCCTAGGAACGAAAGCCAGTGACGATCGAAGACCTCGCCCCGGTTTGCCGGATTGCCGCGTTCGAAGACCACGGCTTTCCCCCACTGCGCCTTGTCGCGCAGGCTCATCGCCCGCGGCGGCGAGCCGGGATGCTCGGCCATCAACTTGCTCATCACGCTCAGGCGCTGGCGGCGCTGGTTGCCGTCCTCGACGTCCATGAACTGCTCCACTCGGTCGACGCCGTAGCTCAGCGGGCAGCCGCCTTTCGCCGCCAGTTGCGCCAGCTCGCCGCCCTCGGGAGCGCCGGTCCATTCCGCGGCCAGAGCGGCGCAAAGCGCGGCGCGGGCGGGATCGTCGGCCGCGGCGTCCATCTCCGCGAACCAGCGCTTCAGGCGTTCGGCTCCGGCATGCTCGCCGAGGAAATCCTTCCAGCGCATCAGGGCGTTCGGCCGCAGCTTGCCGCGCTTGAAGCCTTCGGCGGTGGCCTTCCGGTGGTCCCAGTTCTCCTTGCGCGCCCGCCAGGCGAGTTCGAGGTAGTTCGGCAGCGCTTCCTTCGAGCGCAGGTGATCGACCAGTTGCTGGCGCACCGCGCGGTCGGCCTCCTCCAGCTTCGCCACCTCGGCCTGATAGGCCTGGAACGCCGCCTCGTCGGCCGGCTTGCCGATCACCGGCTTGTCCTCCGGCTCGTCGGTGTGCTCGAAGATCGAGTAGAGCGAATAGTAGTCCTTGGTGCTGATCGGGTCCGTCTTGTGATCGTGGCAGCGGGCGCAGGAGACCGTGCTGGAAAGGAAGCCGCGGGTCACGACGTCCACCCGGTCGTCGATCGTTTCCACCGGCCCGCCGCGCAGGCCGACGGTCAGGAATCCGAGCGCCGAGAGATCCGGATGATCCGGCCGGTCCACCAGGTGGTCGGCCGCGACCTGGAACTTCACGAAGCGGTCGTAGGGCAGGTCCTCGTTGAAGGCGCGGATCAACCAGTCGCGGTAGGTGTAGGCGAAGGGGTAGCGGTTGTCCTGGTCGAAGTGGTAGCCGCGGGTGTCGGCATAGCGGGCGACATCCATCCAGTGCCGCGCCCAGCGCTCGCCGTAGGCCGGGCTGGCCAGCAGCTCGTCGACCAGCGCCTTCCACGTCGCCTCGTCGGGGTTGGCCTCGATCCGCCGGAGCTGTTCGTCCGACGGCGGCAGGCCGGTCAGGGTGAAGGCCGCGCGCTCCAGCCACTGCCGCGGGGCGGCCGGGCCGGCCGGCGCGAGCTTCATTTCGGCCCAGGCCTTTTCCAGCAGGGCGTCCACCGGATGACCGGTCGTCGCGGCTTTCACCGGCGGCGCGAAGGCCCAGTGCTTCTCCTCCGCGGAGGCGAAGGAAAGCAGCAGCAGCGGTAGAAGGACGGGAAAACGCATCGGGTCGCCTTGTGGGACGCGGTTGCCGGGCCAGGTCTTTCAGCGGAGCGGGCGATCCACAAGCCGCCGCATTTTCCCATCGCCGGAAGCCGCGGCGGCGGTGCATCGTCCGCGGCATCATGACGAAGCTTGGAAAAATCGTGTTCACCCTGGTGGTCCTGCTGCTCGCGGGATTCGCCGTGATGCGGATGGCGGGCAAGAAAGGCGATGCCGGCCGCGGCGGTCCGGTCGCGGCGGAGCAAGGCGGCACGGAAGAGGATGCCACCGCCGCCTTCGACTTCATCGCCCCGGGCAAGGCCCCGCGCCTGCCCTCCCCGCGGCCCTACACGCCGCAGGACAACACCGTCGTCATCAACCTCTCCGAATACGCGGGCTACGCCGGCCTCATCGTCGCCAACGGCGGCCTCGAACCGAACGAGAACTCGTGGTTCACGAAGAACGGCGGCTTCAAGCTGAAGATCACCCTCAGCGATGAGGACTCCTGGGCCGATCTCCAGGACGGCAAGATCGCCGCTTCCGCCACCACCGTCGACGTGCTCTCGAACTACGGCCGCCAGTGGCAGTGCGTCGTGCCCGCCCAGGTCGCCTGGTCGCGCGGGGCCGACGGCATCATCGTCCGAAAGGACATCAAGCGGGTCAACGACCTCAAGGGCCGCACCCTCGTCACCCAGCCCTTCAGCGAGGCGGAGTTCTTCCTCCGCTACCTCGCCCAGGAAGCCGGCCTGCCGGTCAAGCGCCTCGACGGACCGGAACTCCCGCGCGACCCGGAGGCGGTCAACCTCGTCTTCGTCGAGGACGCCTGGGACGCCGGCGATGCCTTTCTGGCCGACTTGAAAAGCGGCGGCCGCCAGCTCGACGGCTGCGTGACCTGGGCACCCAAGACCACCGAGGTCGTCCAAGCCTCCGAAGGCGCCGCCCGCCAGCTTGTCGACAACCGCAACCTGCTGGTCATCGCCGATATCCTCGTCTTCAACAAGGGCTTCGCCCAGGCCAAGCCCGAGATCGTTCAGAAGCTGGTCGAAGGCATGCTGCTCCACAACGACAAGGTCCGCGCCAACCCCGAGCCTTATCTGAAAGTCATCGCCGATGCCTTCAAGGCCGACGGATGGACGGTCGACAGCACCCGCGAGGAACTCGCGAAGGTCCACCTTTCCAACCTGCCGGAAAACCTCGCCTTCTTCCGCGGCGCGATCGACGAGGCCGGCTCCTTCGCCTCCGTCTTCCAGACCGCCAACCTCGCCTACGGCAGCGAGCTCCAGCCCTCGCCGGTTTCCTCGAATTTCTTCGCCGACACCAAGGCGCTCGAAGCCATCGCCGCTACTGGCACCCTGTCGTCGCAGGTCGCCTCGATCCAGCCGATCCGCAGCAGCGACCAGGCGCCGATCGAGCAGGACCCGCTGCTGACCCGCGACATCCGCTTCTACTTCCTGCCGAACAGCGCTCAGCTCGACATGGCCAAGAAGGAAAACCACGACTTCCTGGCCAACATCAACCACCTGCTCGGCGTCTCGCCCGGCTCGATGATCCTGCTGCGCGGCCATGTCGACGACTTGCAGAAGGAAACCTTCCGCAAGCAGGGCGGTCCCGCGCTGGTCCAGAAGATGGCGCTCAAAGCCACCGAGCTTTCCCAGCAGCGGGCCGAAGAAGTGTCGCGCCGCTTGATCGAGAAGTATCCGGGCATCTCCAAGGACCGCCTCGAAGTCATCGGCCGCGGCTGGGAAGAACCCGCCGGCAAGAATTCCGACCTCAACCGCCGCGTCGAGGTGCAGTGGTTCACGGTGGAGTGAAGTAGCGCAACTTTGCAAGTTGCGTGCTTCCGGCGGCCGCCCCCGCCCGTCATGCCACCCTTCCACCCGAGTCTTGCCGCCCCGATCCGCAACTTGCAAAGTTGCGCTACTTCATGACCGGCCTCGACCAACTGAAAGCCTTCGCCAAAAGCCCCCACCACGCGTGGCTCGGGCTGCTGACGCTCGGTGCGGGGCTGGCCACGCTCAGCGGGATCGGCGCGGTCGCCGGGCTTGCCGGCTATGCCCTCGGCTGGATCTACCTGCCGGACTCGCGGCTGTTCAAGAACTGGCTCGCGGCGCGGCAGCAGGGCGACGACGGCAAGAAGCTGCGCGATTTCCTGTTCCAGCGCCGCCAGATCTACGATGCCCTCCGTACTCCGGCCCGGGCCCGCTACGACGCCCTCGCCGCGGAAATCGAGTCCCTCCAGCACGAGTTCCGCCGCGATCACCGGCTCAATGCCGAGGTGGTGCGCCAGCGCAACGAGCGCCTCTCCAATCTGGCGTGGACCTTCCTGCGCCTGCTCCACACCGGGGAAATGCTCGACCGCTTCATCGAGTCCGAGGACCCCGCCGATCTGGAACGCAAGATCGCCGCGATGGAGCAGGAGCTTTCCGGCATCGACCCCGTCGCCAAGGCGAGCCTCGCCGAGTCGCTGAAATCGCGGCTCGAATCGCTGAAGGCACGCCTTGAAAAGCGCCGCGGCGCCGACGAGAGCCGCGAGCTGACCGGCTCCGAGCAGGAACGCATCGCCGAGCTGGTGAAGCTGTTCCGCGCCGACCACCTCGCCAGCCGCGACGCCGGGGCGCTGTCGCACGAGATCGACGGTGCCGCGACCCAGCTCGACCGCACCCGCGACTGGCTCAGCAGCCTGGAGTTCGACACCTCGCCCTCCGACATCCCCGAGGAACTCGCCGCCGCCGCCCCGCTGAAAGTGGGCCAGTGAACGGGTGCAGTGAACATGGAGTGCTGCGGCATGACGCAGCTTTGGCTGCGGTTGCGGGCGGTGAGTTCCAACGGCCGAGGATCGCCTCCCCGGCCGGTTTGCGGTCGCCGGGATAAGGGGGGCGTCACCCCAAGCCACAGCGACGTCATGCCGTCGCACTCCAAAAAACGGGCGGGGGTCGCCTCCAAGCCGACATTCCCTTCATTCCGCAGCCAGCCCCCACCCGACCTCCAGCACCAGCTCGTCCCCCTTCGGCGCAGTAAAGCCGATCAAGCGGTAACCCTTGTTCTGCTGTTCTTCCTTCGTCCTCGGCTGGAGCGAATACTCCTCCCACTTCCCGCCCGCCTTGTCGTGGCGCTTCATCACCAGCCGCTTGCCACCTTCTTCCAGGATCACCGAGTCCCCCTCGAACTTCACCTTCGCCTGCGTCACCACCGCCCATCGCACCGGGCCCGCCGGCTTCGCAATCGTGTCGGTCAGCCGCACCGATCCATCTTTCGCGTCGAACACCGCGCGGCGCTTCACGCTTTCCGCCTGGCCCGCATAGGCCGGCCCGAGATCCACCGCGGTCCCGCTCCGGCTGCCGTCCTGCACGATCTCCGAGACGGTGCAGCCTTCCTCCGGCGCGGCTTGCAGCTTGCCGTCGATGACCAGCGTGTTGTGGGAGAAATTGTTCAGCCGCAGGTAGTCCCAGCGCTGCTTCCCGAAGTAGCCGGGCATGTTGTAGTTGTCGCTGCCCAGGTCGTGGAACCAGCGACGTCCGCCCGCCTCGTAAACGAACGACCCCGCATCGAGGTGGCCGTGGTTCACCGCGCCGGTGCCGCCCTTGATCGCCAGCCAGGCGGCATCGCCCGACCATCCGTTCCGCAGGAAGACGAAGGACTGCTCGCCCTGGAAGCGCGCCGCCCCTCCGTCAGCGGGCTTGCCCGCCGGAGCTTCCGGCAACCACAGCAGGTGCAACGGGAAGAAGCGCAGGTCGTTGGTGGTGCTGCCGCCGATGCCCCGCTTCAGCGACTCCTCCAGCCGCGACCTGAGGTGCGCGGCCTGGGTCGCGTTCTTGAATTTCGTGGCGATCCAGCTCTGCGCCGGCGACGGCATCTGAAAGCGGGCGTTGCCATCGGCGAAATTGAAATCGGTCCCGGTCGGCCCCACCACGTGCGTCATGAACTCCCCGCTGCCTTCCAGCACCGCCGGCACTTTCACCGGCTGTCCCAGCGACTCGCGCGCGGCGAAATGCATCACGTGGTAGTTCGTCCCGTAGTGCCAGTAGGAAGGCCCTTCCGGATAGGCCCCGTCCGGCAGGTAGAAGCTTTCGCACTTCTCGATCAACTCGTCGCCGTGCCGGATCAGCGCCTCGCACAACTCCGGGTCGCGCTCCTTGACCGCCTCCGCCGCCAGCGCCATGCCCGTGCCGCAGACCTGCGACCAGTTGTTCGTCGCGCCGACCCACCACTTCGACTTCGGATGCACCCTGTCCACCACCCGCAGGCCTTTTTCTAACAGCGCGTCCTCGTAGCGCTTCTTCTGCTCCGCGGTCAGCACCGGAAAGAGCCAGTCGTAGCCGATCGCCACCGCCGTCGACATCTCCGCGGTGTCGAGGAAGTGCGAGGGGTTCCAGTCCTTCAGCGCGCAGGCGGCATCGAGCTCGCGGATCACCCGGTCTCGAAAGCGGGCATCGCCGGTGGTCCGCCACGCCCAGCCGCAGTAGAGCACGTGATGCAACGCCTTGCGCGACTCCGAAAGCAGCCGCTTGCCGTCGGGGATGAGGTACTCGCAGGTCCGTTCCTTCAGCACCTGTTCCGCCCGCTTCACCACCGCCTTCTGGATTCCCGCCGCCAGCGGATCCGCCGCGATCCGTGCCTTCACCTCCGCCTCCCGCGCCGCCGGAAACAGCAGCCGCGGATGCGGATCCGCCATCGCCGCCGCGGCCAGCGCCATCATCACCCCGAGGATTCTCATCGCCGCTCCTACGCCGCGGACCGCGGCTCCCTTGCCGCGTCCCGGGAGAATGGCCGAACTTGCGGCTCGACCGCGCCGCTCCGCTGGTCGAGCCTGCCACCGATGAAATCGATTTTCCTCCTCCTCGCCCTCGCCGCCACCGCCCTCGCCGGACCGCGGGTGAAATTCGGCGACGACCGCTATTCGCTCGAGTTCCCCGAAGGCTGGAAGAAGGCCGAGGCGCCGAACGAGAAGGCCCTCGTGCCCCACGAGAACGCCGACGGCAGCGCGCTCTTCGCGGTGAACCTGCTGCCGGTCCCGAAGGACGCGAAGCCCGACCTCGACGGCACCGCGAAGGACCTTGCCGGCGGCCTTGCAAAAAGCCTCGGCCTCAAGGACGACCCGGAAATCCAGGAAGGCGAGCTCGACGGCCTGCCCGCGCGCTTCGTCACCATGGTCCCCGACAAGAAGGCCGACGATCCCGCGCAGCTCGGCATGATCCTGGTGCTGATCGAGGGCAAGACCGAGGTCATCGTGCTGCAGACCACCGTCTCAGTCCCCGCCAAGCAGGCAACCCGCGAGGCCTGCCTGACGATCATCAAGTCGTTCAAGCGCGAGGATGTGAAGTAGCTGCTTCAGGTTCTGACAGGACTGCATTCCGAAACCCCCGACTACGAGGCACGAGCTACCCCCGAAACACTTGGCTCGGAGCGACGGGACACCGATCCGCTCGGAAACTCTGGTAGCGGGCTAGTCAAACCTCCGCGGTCGAACTCCGGCGGCTTTTTCAGCGCGCGGACCGATGGACGGCGCAAACCGCTTCACTTTCCGATCTGCACACCGTCATCATGGATGTGGAACTGGTCGTTCACGGCTTCGCAGCAATACAACAAGGCCTCGGCCAGCGGAATGTTGCGCAAACGGAGTTCTTTAATCCGTGCGTCGGCACTCATGTGGGTTCCGATCTTGATCAGGGGCATTGGCGCGCCTTGGGAGAGTTCCTTGACGCGGGCGTTGAGGAAATTCACCGCTTCGACGAGGGTGATGTCCTTGAACTCGATCTTCGGGATGACAATGGTCCGGAGCCTTTTCAAGTTCTCCATCGCCTTGGGCCCAATCCGTGTGGTGGCCTTGGCCTCGGGCGCAGCATCCTTGTCGGCGGCGGGGAGGAAGTCTACGGAGGACTCCCCGATCGTGTATCGCGTGTCGGATTGCGTGGCGATTTCATCGAGAATGCGACGCAGGGGAGCGTCCGACATGCTTAACATCACGCGGGCCGGCTTTGGCGCGGGCTGTCCATCTGCCACCCGCGGTTTGAAGATCACGAAGTTGACGCCCTTTTTGGTAGGATCGGGCTCAGTCGGATCCAGATCCATGCTGTAAAGTCCAACTCTGCTAAGCGCCTCTTCAAGCGAGGCATAGGTGAACGCGACGCTTGGAATGATGATCGTATCCAACTTTGTGGAGATGCGGGCTTGGTCGGGCGAGAGCACGGCTTTCTCCTTCGCCACCGCCAGGGTTTCGTCCTCCGGTGCGGTCATCGCTTCAGGAACAAGCTCCTGCGCCCGAGACGCGTTGAGAAGGGTGACGACAGCAACCATCCAATAGACCGCCACCTGCGTTAAGGGCTTCATGTCATTTCAGTATCATGACGCCCCGTCCCCTTGAAACCGAAATTCTACGGGCCGCGGAGAAGGCTTGAAGGAGATCGGTGTCGGCACTTTGGAATGTCTGCTCTCCGGGCGAGACCGTCCTAGCCGGATTGGCACCCGGGGGAATCGATCAACGGCAGCATGCAAGCCCCAAAGCCCCGCTACTTCCCCACCCGCAAATCCAGCGTCACGGGGAACTCCATCCCGGCGTCTTCCGGCGGGACTTCGACATAGTTCACCGCCGGTCCGCCGGCGCGTTCCTCGATCCGGTGGAAGCCGTAGCCGCCGGTCGAGGCCGGCTCCATCACGCCCGGCGTGTGGCCGTGCTGCCAGAAGCGGTTCACGCGGCGCGACTCGGCCTCGTAGGCATTCACCGGGAAAGTCTCGTAGCTCCGGCCGCCCGGATGGACGACGTGATAGACGCAGCCGCCGAGCGAGCGCTTGTTCCAGGTGTCCACGACATCGAAGGTCAGCGGCGTGTGCACGCCGATCGTCGGATGCATCGCCGACCACGGATCCCAGGCCTTGTAGCGGACGCCCGCGACGTGTTCGCCGCGCCGCCCGGTCGGCCGCAGCGGGATCCGCCGGCCGTTGCAGACCAGCACGTGCCGGCCTTCCACCATCCCGCTGACTTTCACCTGCACCCGCTCGACCGACGAATCGACGTAGCGCGCCGTGCCCGACGAACTGCTTTCCTCGCCCAGCACGTGCCACGGCTCCAACGCCGCGCGGATCTCGAGTTCGACGCCGTGATGGCAAACGCGGCCATACACAGGGAAACGGAACTCGTGGAAGGGCTCCAGCCACGAGGCCTCGAAGGGAATCCCGGCGTTCTTCAGGTCGAGCGCCACGTCCTTCATGTCCTCGCGGATGAAATGCGGCAGCATGAAGCGGTCGTGCAACTCGGTCCCCCAGCGAACCAGCTTGCGGTGGTAGGGATCCTCCCAGAAACGCGCGACCAGCGAGCGGACCAGCAGCATCTGGACGAGGCTCATCCGCGCGTGCGGCGGCATCTCGAAAGCCCGCAGTTCCAGGATCCCGAGACGGCCGCTCGCCGCGCCCGGCGCGTAGAGCTTGTCGATGCAGAATTCCGCGCGGTGGGTATTCCCTGTTAGATCCGTCAGCATGTTGCGCAGCACGCGGTCCACCAGCCATGGCGGCTCGCCGCTCTCCGGCAGCTCGTTGAAGGCGATCTCCAGCTCGAACAGCCGGTCGTCGCGCCCCTCGTCGACCCGCGGCGCCTGGCTGGTGGGCCCGAGGAACAGGCCCGAGAAAAGGTAGGACAGTCCCGGATGATGCTGCCAGTAGGTGATGAAACTCCGCAGCAGGCCCGGCCGCCGCAGGAAAGGACTGCGCGCCGGCGATTCGCCGCCGAGCGTGACGTGATTGCCCCCGCCGGTGCCGGTGTGGCGGCCGTCGAGCATGAACTTCTCCGTGCCGAGGCGCGAAGTACGAGCCGCCTCGTACAAAACCGTCGTGTTCTCCACCAGGTCGGTCCAGGTTTTCACCGGATGCACGTTGACCTCGATCACCCCGGGATCGGGCGTGACCTTGATCCGCTCCACCCGCGCGTCCCAGGGCATCTCGTAGCCCTCGACGATGACCGGCAGCTTGAGCTGCGCCGCCGCCTGCTCGACCGCTTCCAGCAGGACCAGGTAGTGCTCGAGGTGGGTGACCGGCGGGAAAAAGACGTGGAGCTTCCCGTTCCGCGGCTCGACGCACAGCGCGGTGGTCGCCACCGGCTTGCCGGAATCCGCCGCGGGGGGTGCTTGCGGCACGATGCCGACCGCCGTCTGCAAGGTCTTGCCCGCCGGCAACAGGGCACCGTGGGCGGGCAGGCCGGCCACCGGCTCGAGCGGCGAGGCTTCCAGCGCGACCTGCTCCTGTCGCAGCTCCTCCGCGACCTTGGGCAGCGAATCCAGCGGCAGCCGGAAACCCATCGGCGAGCCGCCGGGCACCAGCGACATCCGGCCGCGGCGGAAGGTCCACAGGTTGCTCTTCCAGCGGTCCTGCACGGCATCCCACTCCACCGGAAGCGCGAAACCGGTGGGCTTCGAAAGCCCGCGGTCGAGCAAGGTCGCGAGATAACGCCGCTCCAGCGGGTCGTCGATGTCCGCCGAGTAGGGATCGACGTTCGCCGGCAGCGTGCTCTCCTTCCACGCGTAGTAAAAGGCATCCTCGAAGCCCGCGATCAGGTGCGCCGGTTCGCAGGAAAGCAGGTCGGTGATTCTCGCGGCCAGGCGTCGCGCATCCTCGATCCCGTGCCCCAGGTCGGCGGCCGGCGAGGCCAGCAGGCGCTCGTCCTTCCACAGCGGCTCCCCGTCCTTGCGCCATAACACGGTGTAGGCCCAGCGGGGCAGCGCCTCGCCGGGATACCACTTGCCCTCGCCGTAATGCAGTAGCCCGCCGGGCGCGTGCACCTCCTTGAGCTTCGCCAGCAGGCCGAGCGCGAGCTTGCGCTTCGCCGGACTGTCCGCGGTGAAATTCCACTCCGGGCCTTCCATGTCGTCGACCGACACGAAGGTCGGCTCGCCGCCCATCGTCAACGCCACGTCGCCGGCCTCGAGCCGCCGGTCGACCGCCTCGCCCAGCGCATCGATCGCCGCCCACTCGCTGTCGGAATACGGCTTCGTCACCCGCGGGTCTTCGTGGACGCGGGTCACCACGTTGGCCCAGCGGAACTCGGTCTCGCATTCGTCCACCCCGCCGACCACCGGCGCGGCGCTGGCCGGCTCCGGCGTGCAGGAAAGCGGGATGTGCCCCTCGCCGGCGAACAGCCCGGAAGTCGGGTCCAGCCCGATCCAGCCCGCGCCGGGGATGTAAACCTCGGCCCACGCGTGCAGGTCGGTGAAGTCTTCCTCCGGCCCGCTCGGCCCGTCCAGCGACTCCTGGTCGGGCTTCAACTGGACCAGGTATCCCGAGACGAAGCGCGCCGCCAGCCCGAGGTGGCGCAGCGCCTGGACCAGCAGGTAGGCGGAGTCCCGGCACGATCCGGTGCCGCGCTCGAAGGTCTGCTCGCAAGTCTGCACCCCCGGCTCCAGCCGGATCACGTAGCCCACCGCGCGGTGGACGCGGAAATTCACATCGACCAGGAAATCCACCGTCCGGCGCTTCTCCCGCGGGATCGCCGCCAGCCACTCCGTCAGCCGCGGGCCGCTTTCGCGGACTTTCAGATACGGTGCCAGCTCGTGCTTCAGGCCCGGCGGATACGTGAAGGGGAACTCCTCGGCTTCCTTCTCCAGGAAGAAATCGAAGGGATTGATCACCGTCAGATCCGCCACCAGATCGACGGTCACCTTGAAATGGCGGGTCTTCTCCGGGAACACGAGCCGCGCCGCCCAGTTGCCGAAGGGATCCTGCTGCCAGTTGATGAAGTGGTTCTTCGGCTCGATATCCAGCGAGTAGGCCAGCACCGGCGTCCGCGAATGGACACAGGGCCGCAGCCGGATGACGTGCGGCGAAAGGCTCACCTCGCGGTCGTAGCAGTATTCAGTGACGTGATGGAGACCGACTCGGATGGCCATGGGCGGGGCCCACTGTAGCGCCGTTCATGCCAAGTGCAGCAAGGACATGGCGCGGTTTCCCCCGGCGGACGCGGATTCTCGAAAACCTCCTGCCCGCGGCGGCGGATCAGGAAATGCGACATGAAACCATCCCCACATCCTTCCCGGAGCCTTTTTCCCGGCCTTGCAAGCTCCCCGGGACCGTGTCATACGCCTCGGGCCATGAAGATCACCGCAATCGCCGCGTCCCTGCTGATCGTAGCCGGCAGCCTGCAGGCCGCCTTCCTTCCCGCGGAATGGCAAAGCGCCCCGCTCGCCAAGGCGGCGGCCAAGAACGAGTGGTATTTCTTCCCCGACAACGCCGCTAATTCCCGCGTCCTGGTCAAGGCGACCGCCGGGGCCAAGGCCAACTTCAAGCTCCTCACCGGCGGGCCGCCCGTCTGGACCGACACCTTCACGTCGAAGATCAGCCTCGGAAAACAGGGCGCCTTCGTGCCCTCCGCCAACGGCGGCGGCTTCCTGGTGGCCCCGCAGGGCAACACGATGAAGGTCGCGATCTTCGACAACCTGGGCAACTCGACGGTCGAAACCATCGACCCCAACCCGGGAAGCTACACCGGCGTCAGCGCCGAGCTCGACGCCACCGGCGGCCTCCACGTCGGCTACATCTACAACAGCCGCACGATCTGCTACGCCCGCCGCAACGGCGCGTCCAACTGGACTTTCACCTCCCAGCTCATCCCGGGGGCGATTTTCATCCACGACACCGCGGTGGTCCCGCTGACCACCAGCAACGTGAGCCTCTACTTCACCCAGACCTACACCGGCGTCCGTACCCTCTGGCGGGCCAAGCCGGCCGTGGCCCAGGACGGGCGGCTCTACATCACCTGGGCCGCCAACCCGCTCCAGAACATCGAAAACTTCGTCGCCACCAACCTGCGCGGCTCGCGCGTCGGCGCCGAAGGACGCGTCTATTTCTTCGGCTCGGGCAACACCGCCTCCTGGAAGCTCAAGCGTTACACCGGGATCGGCAGCCCGGCCGAACTGGAAACCGCCGGCAACGTGAGCCCGAAAAGCATCCGCGTCGCCATCGGCCCCGACGGCCGCCAGCGGGTCGCCTGGTACAACGAGACCCAGAAGCGCGTCCACTACCTGAAACCGGTCAACAACGGCCCCGATCTTCCCGTCCTCGCCGGCTATCCGGTGGTGACCACCGGCAAGGCCACGCTTTCCGATCTCTCCGGCTTCCACTTCACGCCCGACGGCACGCCCTGCCTGCTCTACCGGACCACCCTGGCCACCGCCTTCGTCGCCACGCCGCGCGAAGACCTGGTCTGGACGGGCACCGAGTGGTGACGGCGGGATCGCCGGAGGACCGCTCCGCCAGGCTTCACCGGCCCGTGACAAATCCTTGTCCCGGGCCGTTTTCATTGAACGCGGCGACCTCCGGCGCTGTCGGTAGGGATAGGCACGGCGGAAGCCCGAACGGACCCGAACTCTGGGGGGAGAAACGGTCCGGGAAGGCTTCCGCCAGTCCATCACATCCAACCCGCCGGGCACGGTGCCTCTCCGGAGGCCCCCCGGCGGGTCGGCTTGAGCCCCGCGTCTCGCCGCTCGCGCCTCCCCGCTCAAATCTCGCGTCTCCCCGCTCGCGTCTCCTTGCTCGCGTCTCGCGTCTCCCCGCTCGCGTCTCCGCACTGCCTTCCTCCCCACGAAAAAGCCCCCTTCCGGCGGACCGGAAGAGGGCTCGGGAAGGCGAACAAGCGCTGCGGGGAATCAGTCCCCGGCTTTCTTGAGGACTTCGACTTTCACGGGCACGACGCCGCGCGAGTAGAAGCCCAGGCGTTGGGCGACGCCTTCGGTCACATCGATCACCCGGCCCTTGGTGTAGGGGCCGCGGTCGTTGATGCGGACCACTTCGGTCTTGCCGTTGGCAAGGTTGGTCACGCGCACCTTGGTGCCCATGGGCAGGGTCTTGTGAGCGGCGGTCGCAGCACCGTTGCTGAGACGCTCGCCGCTCGCGGTGCGGGTTCCGCCGTTGCAGCGGACGCCATACCAGGAAGCCTTGCCGTGCTGGACGGCGGCGACTTTCCAGTCCGTCGGGGCCGGCTTGGACCGGCCCGCGGTGGTGGCCTGCGTGGCGCAGGATGGCAATAACAAGGCTCCGGCGATGGCCAGGGCCACGGATTTGGGGTTCCGGGTCATGGTTGCTTGTCGGGGTTGGCTTCGCCCGTGCACGGCACGGACGAGGGCGCCCAGATAAGCCCGCGGAAACCCCGCCGCAAGCCCAATCGGCCAAGGCCCGTCAAGGGGTTTTTTGAGGAAAATCAAGGGCTGGAGCCGATGTGATTAAGACAGCTTTACTTTTTTATCGCCATTTCGGCCCCGGATTTGCTATCCGCCCCCCTAGGATGAGCACTTGGATTCCTTCCAGCCGCGACCGCTTCACCCCGCCGGATTTCACGTTCCTCAGCAACGTGCTCGCTCCCGGCGGGGAACGCCGCCACCTGTGGACCCTCTGGGAAGACCCCGATGCCCTGCGGGAAATGCTCGACCTCAAGGAAGTCCTGCGGGCGCTGCTCGACTCGACCGCCGCGCTCAGCGTTTCGCCCGCCTTCTACTTCTACGTGCTGGTCCGCCACTCGTTCCTCGACGCGGGCATCACCGACCCCGGCATGGCCGATTACGTCGCCGGGGTGATGGTCCAGCGGCTCGCCAGCGATACCGGCGATCCCCTCCGCAGCCTGCCGGCCGGGCTCACCCATGCCGCCGACTTCGTCGCCATCCTGGAATCAGCCCACGGCCGGATGCGCTTCCATCTCCAGCTCGAGGCCGGCAACCAGTTCCTGGTGCTCACCGGCCTCTTCCCGGGCTTCCTCACCCGCCGTTGCCAGCGCCGCGGCGCGCCCGGCGTGGAATTCTACGAGGACTTCGCCCGCCGCGCCTTCCGCGACGCCGCCGACAGCCGCTGCGCCCCGCAGGACGCCCCGCGACGCCTCTTCGGCGAACTGGCCGAAACCCTCCCGACCGCCCGTCTTTCGCTCAACAAGATGGCCGAGGAGTTCGTCTTCCTGGGGGATTGAAGAAATCCAAAATCAACAATCCAAAATCGACAACCCGTCCTTCGTAGCCTTTAGGCGAAGTAGGATCGTCAATCCCCCGTGGAAGTCCGCGCCCTCTCCGATCAGCCGCCCTTCACGACCAAGGACGGCTCGACCATCCGCAGCATCCTCGACCTGTCGAACGCCCCGGTTTCCAAGCAGAGCCTGGCCGAGGCGAGCCTCCCCGCCGGCGGCTCGACCCAGCGCCACTGGCATCGGGACAGCGAGGAGTTCTACTTCCTGCTCGAAGGCCGCGGGGTCATGGAAATCGACGGCGAATCCCGCGACGTCGGCCCCGGCGATGCCATCCTGATCCCGCCCGGCGCCTGGCACCAGCTCACCGCCACCGAGCCCCTGCGCCTCCTCTGCTGCTGCGCCCCGCCTTACCGGCATGAGGACACTTATTTCGAGTGAACTTGGACGGGCGCCAGGAATCTGGCGATCGCCAGCGTGACCGGGTCGCCCTTCTTGCCGCAGTCGGCATTGATCGTGCCGTAGTTCTTCCCGGGAATGGCGGTGACTTCGGCCCGGCCCCCGTGCTTGCGCAGCGCTTCCGCCAGCAACTGCGATTGCCGCGCCGAGTCCGCCCGGCGGGCCACGTGGAGGATCAGGAAGGGCGGCGGCTTGGTCGCGACCCTGTGGGCCGGCGAGGCCTCCTTCTGTTTCGCCGGATCCGCGGTGAAGGCGTCGCGATACATCTTCTGCATCACCGAACCCTCCCGCAGCCCGGCATACTGGACCGGGATGTCGTAGCCGGCGCCGTCGAGGAGCACCACGCCCCGGATCCCGGCGGGATCGGCCCCCGCGGCCTTCAGACGCGCGGTATCCACCGCCGCCAGCGCCGCAAGGTGTGCTCCGGCCGAGTGACCTAACAGGTAAATCCGCGCCGGATCGCCGCCGGATTTCGCGACGTGCTTCTGCACCCAGGCGATCGCCTTGCAGACATCCTCGACATGCGCCGGGTGCTGCACCGCGGGCGAAAGCCGGTAGTTGACCGAGGCGACGATGTAGCCGGCGTCGAGCAACCACGAGGTCTTCGGCTCGGCGAAGCCCGAGTTCGACTTGTCGCCCATCCGCCAGCCGCCGCCGTGGATCAGGAGGAACACCGGCCGCGGCTTGTCGCGCTTCCCTTCGGGCACATGCAGGTCGAGCACCTGCAGGGGATCGCCCCCCTTTCCGGCGTACGGCAGGTCCCGTAGCACTTCCGCGGGCGCGGCAAGGAGCAAAGCCAACCAGATCCAGAGCGTCTTCACAGTTGGAAAAACCCGCGGATCTCCCAAGGGTCGCGATCTTGCTAGAAATCCCTGGACCCGGTAGACGGGCAGGCGTGGAAACCAAACGACCGAGTTTCATTCCGAAGTCCTGGGACCTCCCGGAGTCCATCCTCAAGCGCCTCGGCGACTCCGCCGGCCGGCAGCGCGCGATGGACGAGGACGGCCACCTGCTGCTGATCCTCCACCAGGCGCCGGAGCCCGAAGACGCGGAGGTCCGCAAGCCGGTGCTCTTCTGGTGCCCGCCTTCCGGGGAATGGAAAAGCACGCCCGAAAGCGGCGGGCTGGCAGCCCTGGACTCGCACCTGGAGATCTACCGCAAGAACATCCTGGCCCAGGATGCCGCGGTCGAGGCCGCCACCACCCCGCGCCAGTACTTCGAGGTGATGAGACACGTGAATCCCCTGCTCCGCTCCACCCGCAACCTGATGGGCGTGATGCAGGAAGCCCGAGAACTGAGGCCCGACGAACGCCGCCTGATCAACTTCCGCGACCGCGCGGTGGAGCTCGAACGCGCGATCGAACTGGTCGCCAACGACGCCAAATCCGGCATGGACTTCGCCCTCGCGGAGAACACCGAGGAGCAATCGCGCTTCGCCCACGAAGCCAACGTCGAGGCGCGCCGCCTGAACCGCATCGTCTCCTTCTTCTTCCCGCTGGCCACCCTGGTCGCGGTCTTCGGCATGAGCCCGCCGGTGGAAGTGATCAAGATGCCCGGCTTCTGGCTGGTCGTCATCGCCGGCATCCTCGCCGGACTCTTCATCCAGATCGTGCCGCGCGGCGGGAAGCGCTGAACGGATTCGAACGGGCGGAGCCGGAAATTCGTGCCATCCTTCCCCGTGCACCTCCTCCTCACCGGCGCGAACGGCTACATCGGCCTGCGGCTGCTGCCCGCGCTGCTCGACGCCGGCCACCGGGTCACCGCCGTGGTCCGCGACCGCCGGCGCTTTCCGGCAAACGACTTCGCCGCGGCCGGCGAACGGCTGCAGGTGATCGAGGGCGACTTTCTCAAACCGGAAACCCTGCCCGCCTTCCCCCCGGATCTCGATGCCGCCTACTACCTGCTCCACTCGATGGGCAGCGGCGGCGATTTCGCGGCAAGCGAGGAAGCCACCGCGAAGAGTTTCACCGACGCGCTGAAAGGCACGAACTGCCGGCGCATCCTCTACCTCGGCGGCCTGATCGATGAGTCGCGACCGCTATCCCCGCACCTGAAGTCGCGCCTGCATGTCGAAGGCGTGCTGCGCGAAAGCGGCATCCCGCTGACGGTGCTGCGGGCCTCGATCATCGTCGGCTCCGGCTCCGCGTCGTTCGAGATCGTGCGCGACCTCGCCGAAAAGCTGCCCGTCATGGTCTGCCCGCGCTGGGTGAACACCCGCTGCCAGCCGATCGCCATCCGCAACGTCATCGACTACCTGACCGGCGTGCTCGATTGCCCGGAAACCGCCGGCCGCACCTTCGACATCGGCGGGCCGGAAGTACTGCGCTACCGTGATTTGTTAGAAGGCTACGCCGCCGTGCGCGGCCTGAAGCGCTGGTTCCTGCCGGTCCCTTTCCTCAGCCCGAAGCTTTCGTCGTGGTGGCTCTACCTGATGACCTCCACGACCTTCCCGCTCGCCCGCGCGCTGGTCGATTCGATGAAGAACGAGACCGTCTGCCGCGACGATTCGATCCGCGGCCACGTCGCGCCCCCGCTGCTCGCTTACCGCGAGGCGGTGGACAAAGCGCTCGCCCGCGTCGCCCAGAACCGCGTGCCGTCGAGCTGGTTCGACGCGCTCAACGCCGGGTCGCTCGATCCGCGCTTCGTCGATGCGATCCAGGTGCCGCAGCACGGCGTGCTGACCGACGAGCAGCGCGTTCCGCTCACGGCGCCGCGGGAGGCGGTGCTCGACGCCATCTGGTCGCTGGGCGGCCAGAACGGCTGGCCGGCGATGAAGTGGGCCTGGCGGCTGCGCGGCCGGATCGACCGGCTGATCGGCGGCACCGGCCTGCGTCGCGGGCGACGTCATCCCAACGAATTGCGCCCGGGCGACGCCCTGGATTTCTGGCGCGTGCTGGTCGCCGACCGCCGGCGCGGCCGCCTGATGCTCTACGCCGAAATGAAACTCCCCGGCGAGGCGTGGCTGGAGTTCCGGGTCGAGGGCGAAACCCTCCGCCAGACCGCCACCTTCCGCCCGCACGGCCTGTCGGGCCGCGCCTACTGGTATGCCGTGCTGCCCTTCCACTGGCTGCTTTTCCCAAGCATGGCGAAACGTCTGGCAGCGGGCTTTGCGGAGCGCCGGCTTTAGCCGGCTTGGACGGAAATGCCATGCCGTCCGAATCCGCGGGGTCGAACGCCAAACCGGAAAAGGCCGGAGAACCACGGCCGCTCTCTCGCCAATTTCGCTCGTTTCGTCGTTCATCCTCCTTCGCGTTTCCCTCCGCGCCTCCGCGGCCTGCCCTTCGAAGCTTTCTTGGCCTTCGTAGCCTTGGCGAAGAAGGCAGCGAAGAAGGATCCGTTTCCTCCCCACCAAAGACCCGATTTTCCCTTGCCCCGCGCCGGCCGCTGGCCGCTACTCGCCGCCGTGATTCCGAACGTCCTCGCCGAACGCTACGCCTCGCCCGCCCTGCAAGCCATCTGGTCCGCCGAGGGCCGCATCGTGCTGGAGCGCGAATTCTGGATCGCCGTCATGAAGGCCCAGCGCGAACTCGGCCTCGACATCCCCGCGGAAGCGATCGCCGCCTACGAAAAGGCCAAGGACTCGGTCGATCCCGCCTCGATCATGGCCCGCGAACGCGTCACCCGGCACGACGTGAAAGCGCGGATCGAGGAATTCAACGACCTCGCCGGCCACGAGCACATCCACAAGGGCATGACCTCGCGCGACCTGACGGAAAACGTCGAGCAGCTCCAGGTCTTCCGCTCGCTGCTGGCGATCCGCGACAAGTCGGTCGCCGTGCTTTCCCGCCTGAAGAAGCGTGCCGAGCAGTGGAACGACCTCGTCATCACCGCCCGCACCCACAACGTGGCCGCCCAGCCGACCACCCTCGGCAAGCGGATCGCGATGTTCGGCGAGGAGATGCTGTCCGCTCACCACGCGCTGGAAGACGTCATCGCCCGCTATCCGGTCCGCGGACTGAAGGGCGCGGTCGGGACCCAGATGGACCAGCTTTCCCTCTTCGACGGCGATGCCTCGCAAGTCGCCGCGCTGGAGCAGAAGATCGTCGCCCACCTCGGCATGCCCGCCGTGTGGACGAACGTCGGCCAGGTCTACCCGCGCTCGCTCGATTTCCGCGTGGTCGCCGCTCTAACGGATCTGGCAAGCGGCCCGTCCTCCTTCTGCCGCACCCTCCGCCTGATGGCCGGCCACGAGACGGCCAGCGAAGGCTTCGCGCCCGGCCAGACCGGATCCAGCGCCATGCCGCACAAGATGAACTCGCGCTCCTGCGAGCGGGTCAACGGCTTCCATGTGATCTTGAAGGGATACCTCGCGATGGCTTCCGGCCTGGCCGGCGACCAGTGGAACGAAGGCGACGTCTCCTGCTCCGTGGTCCGCCGCGTGATGCTGCCGGACGCCTTCTTCACCATCGACGGCCTGTTCGAGACCTACCTCACCGTGCTCGACCAGATGGACGCCTACCCCGCCGTCATCGCGAAGGAGAACGCCCACTACCTGCCCTTCCTGATGACCACCACGATCATGATGGAAGCCGTCAAAGCCGGCGTCGGCCGCGAAACCGCGCACAAGGCGATCAAGGAGCACGCCGTCGCCACCGTGAACGACCTGCGTGCCGGCAAGACCACCGTGAACGATCTGGTAGCCCGCCTTGCGAATGACGATCGCATCCCGATGGATCAAGCGCAGCTCGCCGCCATCGTGGCGCAGGGTGAAAGCAACGCCGGAGCCGCCCTGTCGCAAGTCGCCGCCTTCGCGAAAGCCGTCGGCGAATTGGAAACCGCCCATCCCCAAGCCGCCGCCTACTCGCCGGGGTCGATCCTTTGATAGTGGCCGCGGCGACTTCGCTGAGGGCCTCCAACCCTACCACTCGATCCCCACGCCTTCCTCCGGAATCAAAATCCGCTCGCTGATCCCCAACCGGTCCGCCTCGGTGAGCAGGCGCTCCACCGGCTCACCCAGCGGTTCGTTGCCGAGCGGGAAGGTGCCGTAGTGCATCGGGATCATCACCTTCGCCCCGAGTTCCGCGAAGGCCCGCACGGCTTCCTCGGGATTCAGATGCACGTCCCTTCCGCTGGGGGCTTCGTAGGCGCCGATCGGCATCAGCGCGACATCGATGTTCCCGTAGCGCCGCCCGATCTCCGCGAAGCCGTCGAACCAGGCGCTGTCGCCGCAGTGGAAGACGCTCTTGCCGCCCGACTCGACCAGGTAGCCGCCGTAGTCGCGGTGGGTGTCGTGCAGGTAGCGGGCACCCCAGTGGTGGCTCGGCGTGTGGACGACGTTGAGGTTGTTGAACTCGAAGCTGTCCCAGACCTTCATCTCGTGGACCGCCGGGAAGCCGAGCTTCTTGACCAAGCTGCCGCTGCCGCGCGGCACCACGATCCCGCCGCGCGCCTGGAGGACCTTCAGGCTCGGTTTGTGCAGATGGTCGAAGTGCGCGTGGCTCACCAGCACCAGGTCGAGTTCCGGGATCGCCTTAAGCGGCAGGCCTGGCTCGCGGAGGCGTTTGACGAAGCCGTGCCAGCGCGCCCAGTTCGGATCGACGATCACCGAGTGCTCCGCGAACTGCAGCAGGAACGACGCGTGGCCGATCCACGTCACCCGCACGCAGCCGCTGTCCGGCACGGTCAGCACCGGCTCCTGCGCCTGGCCGCCGCGCTTCGAGAAGATCCCGGGCACGATGCGGTGCCGGAAGAACTTGTAGTTCCGCCCCGGCCACCCTTTCTGCGGCAAGAGGCCCGAGTAGCGGGCCCCCGTTTGACCGGTTTTCGGATCGTCGTTCATCGGCATCGACGGGCGAAGCTAACCTTCTTTCCGCTTCACGCGACCGCTTCCTCGTAGGCCCGGGAAATCCGCTCCGCCCAGGATCTCGCCCGCTCGCCGAAGCCCGCGCCGTCGTCGGCGTAGAGAATGCCGCGGGAAACGTTGATCACATCCGGTGCGGATCGCCCCGCGGCCGCGAGGTCGGCCAGGTCGCCTCCCTGCGCGCCGAGGCCGGGGACCAGCAGCGGAGCGTCCGGGATTTTCGCCAGCACCCCGGCGGCATTGGTCAGGCCGACCACGTAGCCGACATCGGTCGGCAGCCCCTTGGCCCGTTCACCGAGCGCGGTGACCAGCTCGAACACGTGGCGCCCGTCGGCCAGCACCTGGCGCTGGAAATCGGCGGATCCGGCGTTGGAAGTCACCGCCAGCAGGTAGATCCCCTTGCCTTCCCAGCCGAGGAAGGGCTCGATGGAATCGTAGCCAAGGAAGGGATTGAGCGTCACCGCGTCGACCTTCCAATGGGCGAAGTAACTATGGGCGTAGTATTTCTGCGTCTCGCCGATGTCGCTGCGTTTCGCATCGAGGATCACCGGCACCTCCTTCGGCATTTCGCCGAGCAGGTTCTCCAGGATC
Source organism: Verrucomicrobiaceae bacterium (assembly GCA_027491155.1). Lineage (GTDB taxonomy): Bacteria > Verrucomicrobiota > Verrucomicrobiia > Verrucomicrobiales > Akkermansiaceae > Haloferula. The sequence continues at coordinate 293,059 of JAIXWR010000042.1, read as the reverse complement.
TCGATCCCGCGCAGCCCCATCGCCTCGAAGTAAGCCATGTTCGGCTTGAACGCTGCGGCATGCTGCCAGGTCTCCCCGACCACCCGTTTCAGGAAATCCGGCACCGCTTCGATCCCGCCCTCGCCCGGCCGCGGGTCGAGCCCGACGCAGAGCCGGGAGCCGGTGCTTTCGATCCTTGCCTTCAGTCGTTCGCTGTATCGCATGGCCGGGTTCTAGCACTCCGGCGGCGGCGGGCAACCCCAACGGGGCCCGGCATCACGGCAACTGCATCTTCGTCCCGCCGAAGACGTGGCCCCGGCTCTGTCGACCGAGCCAGAACAGCAGCAGGATGGCCGCCCAATAGCCCGCGAACTCCAGATACTTCAGGGTGTAATTCATCGGCGGCCCGTCGGCACTGCCGGTGCAGCCACAGGCGATGTCCAGGTTCTTCAGGTCCGCCTGCATCACCCCGAAGGCGAAGCAGCCGACCAGCCCCGCCAGCACCAGCAAGGCGCCGCGTTTCCAGATCCCGGCCACCAGGCTGAGGCCGACGACGATCTCCACCCACGGCACGGTGTAGGCCACCATCGCGTCCAAGGGCGGGTTCACGAGCTTGTAGTTCCCCACCGCCCGGGTGAACTCGTCGAGGCCCTTCCGAAACACCTTCTCCCAGCCGCTCCACGCGAAGTAGCCACCAAGTGCGAGCCGCAGGACAAGCTCGACCCAGCGGGCGGCGTCGTTGGATTTGCGGTTCGGCACGCTGCTTGTTTAACCCGGATTGACCATTTCGCCAAGCTTGATGCTTTCGACTCTTGGATTGGCCCTTTTTGCGGCCGGGTGTAGGGTCGCGCGATGAAAAGAATTTTCGCCATCGTCTCGCTCGTCTTCGCCGGCCTCGTCGCCGCCGCCGTCGGCCTGCGCGACAAGCCGCCCGCCCATGCCTCCTACGCCCTGCAGGAAGGCGACATCGTCTTTCACGGCAATGCCGGCGAGCAGTGCGACGCCGTGCGCGAGGCCACCGGCTCGCCCTACACCCATTGCGGCGTGGTGTTTGAAAAGGACGGCCGGCTGATGGTGCTCGAGGCCGTCCAACCGGTCCGCGTCACCACCGTCGAGGCCTTCCAGCAGCGCAGCCTGCCCGGCAGCTTCCATGCCCGCCGGCTCAAGCAGCCCGCCGACCCCGCCGCGATCGCGAAAGCCAGGTCCTGGGGCGCCAGGCAGACCGGCCGCAACTACGACTACCTCTTCGGCTGGGACGACGGCGCGCTCTACTGCTCCGAGCTGGTGTGGAAGGCCTACGAACAGGCCGGCATCGAACTCTGCGAACCCCGCCGCTTCCACGACTACCGGCTCGATTCCCCGAAGGTCAAAGCCATCATCGCCCGCCGCTACGGCTCCGCCGACAAGCTCCCGCGCGACGAACCCGTCGTCGCCCCCGGCGACCTCGCCGAATCGCCGCTGCTCGTCGAAGTCCCGCGGGTCGAGGGGAAGAAGTGAGGTGATTGGGGATTTGCCGGGGAGCACGGGTTTGCTAGCTTGCCGCCATGGACGAAATCGCCGAACTGGCACGTCAGATCGACCGGGAGAAGATCGAGCGGGCACGAGCCATGACTCTGATCGAGAAGTTTCGCGCCGGGGCCGAGCTGTTTGAAGATGCTTGCGAGGTCACTCGCTCGGGTATCCGGAGCCGGCATCCACAATGGAACGAAGATCAAGTGGAAGCGGAACTGGTCCGGCGACTTGAAATCGGCCGGCGTATTGAAGCCGCCACCTCGCGATGAAAGGCAACGATGCGGTGAAGGCGCTCGTCGCGGCTCTGGAACAGCTCGGGATCGACTACATGATCACAGGTTCCTACGCCTCGAACGTTCATGGCGTTCCTCGTTCGACCCAGGATGCGGATTTCATCATCGAGGCACCACCGGAAGAAGTCAGCCGCTTGCTGGCGACTTTGGAACCGCCCATGCAGGCGGATCCGCAGATGCTCTTTGAAACAATCACTTCGTCACTGCGCTGGGTCGTCAGGCTGGATCGCTCGCCCTTCGTGATGGAGCTTTTCTTGCTCAACAGCCATCCCTTCGACCGCTCGCGATTCGACCGGCGGGTTCGCGAGGAAGTGCTGCCCGGCGCTCTGGCATGGCTTCCGACCGCGGAGGATGTGATCGTTCAGAAACTCCGCTGGAGCGCGCGCGGCAAACGGCCGAAGGATTTTGCGGATGCTTGTGCAGTGATCGGGGTACAGGCCGGCAAACTCGACTGGCCCTATATCGAAAAATGGTGCGCAGAACTCGATGCCACCGCCGCCCTCGCCGAGGCGAGGGCGATCGCGGAGGGGTGAGCCGCTCTTGGAGGGATCGATCAACGGCTCGTCCCATCATCCACCCTCGGCGGCACGCTTACCGCTCCGTACCCGACTGATAGGTCCCGATAAAGGCGGCCTACAGATCTTCCCGCCGGATTCTCCCTTCCAGATAGTCCCGGATCTTGCTGCTTGGGATTTCATAGCTGGTGCCGCCCTTCCAACCCAGGCCGACACCCCGATCAAGAATGGGACATACCACCCGAAGTGCGGCCTCTCGCTCCGCGACCGGCTCGCAAGCGGCCACCAGGGCCATGGCGTCCATCCGTTCGTCCCCCGCCTCCGCCCCGGCAAAGGACTCCTTGACGAAGGCAGGATAGTCCTGACTCACCCAATACCCGATCGCCCGGAGCAAGGGGTGGCGGGACGAGGTCATGGCCTTCGGCAGTTCGTCACCAAGATGCTCCCTTCGGTCGTTGGAGTCATGCCAAGCGTCGAAAAGGAAGTGGCTCAATCCCCAGCCCAGACGAGGAGGAAGATCGTGACAGGCCGAGGAAAGCGTCACATACAGGTAGCTGAACCCGTGGTTATGTTGCCGCGGACGGAGACCCGATGCGGAAACCCATGCCTCATGCGTCGCAAGCACCCGCTCCATCTCCTTTACCACCTCCGCATGCTTTCCCTCCTTGTGAAGTCGCTCCAGTTCGGTGTAAGCCCACACCTGAGCCTTGTAGGAACGGTAGCCCAACTCCCGCCTCCACAGCGGACCCGCGACGGACCACCCGCTGACCGCAAGGCTTGCGATCCCGAGCACCGTCATCACCCGCCACGACGGCCACTTGATCCGCCTGAACACCAGCGCGAGCCCGCTGAAAGCCAGAACCGCCGGGAGGAGTGAAGCGGCGACGGTCTGCCAGGTCAGTTTCATCACCTCCGCCGCGCCGAAGCTTGCCAAGTCATCCTTGTCGATCCCCCAGCGATGCCCCAGCCACCCGACGAGGGCCAGCCACGACAGGGCGATCAATCCGGGCAATAGCCACCACATTCTCACGTCGGGCAGCATCCTGCCAAACCGGCTCGATCCGCAACCTCGAAAGCGGACCGATACAGGTTCTCTCCTTCAAGATTGCCAGCCGCTCCCATGACCTGAAGTCACTCCCCTCCACTTTCCCGAAAAGAGTGCCCCCAGTGTCCCGAAGGGACTGCATCCCAAAGCCCGGGGTTGCGAGGAACGAGCTACCCCGGGTGGCTGCAAATCGGATTTCCTACGCCGAAGGTGTTGTGGAGGAACGGTCCCCGCGGGAGTCGCGGCACGACCCCGGACACAACCTCTTCGTGGTAGCCGTCCTCTGTCGGGTGGACCCAGGGTAGCTCGTTCCTCGCAACCCTGGGCTTTGATACGGAGTCCCGTTGGGACAAAGGCCCCGCACCCTCTGGTCTCTGGCCTCTGGCCTTCCCGATCAACAATCAACAATCGGCAATCCGCCCCCCCCCTTCCCAAACCTTGCGATCCCCCACCCGATCCTCTTCACTCCCCGCATGACCGGCCCCGTCGAACTTCTCCAGCAGCTCGTCCGCATTCCCTCGGTCAATCCCGACAATCCGGCCGGGACCGACAAGACCGGCGAGGCCGCCATCGCGACCTTTCTCCAGGGCTGGATCGAGGCGATCGACGGCGATGTCACGCTGGAGGAAATCAAACCCGGCCGGCCGAACCTGATCGCCCGCTTCGCCCCGCGCGACGGCCGGCCGCGGATCCTGCTCGGGCCGCACCTCGACACCGTCGGCGTCGGCAGCATGACCATCAATCCCTTCGGCGCGGTCCTCGGCGACGGCCGCGTGTGGGGCCGCGGCGCCTCCGACACCAAGGGCCCGATGGCCGCGATGCTGTGGGGCCTCAAGGAAACCGCCGCGATCCACGCCAGCCTCGACGTCGCCGTCGATTTCGTCGCCTTCATGGGCGAGGAATCCGGCCAGTGGGGATCGAAGGATTTCGCCAAGCACCACGCCCACGAATACGCCTTCGCCATCGTCGGCGAACCGACCTCGCTCGACATCGTCCACACCACCAAGGGCTCGCTGTGGGCGACCCTGCGCGCCACCGGCAAGGCGGGGCATTCGTCGATGCCGGAAAAGGGCGACAACGCCGCGATGAAGCTCGCCCGCGCGCTTGATGTCCTCGAACGCGAAATGGCCGCGACCCTCGCCACCTACACCCACCCGGTGCTCGGCCGCTCGACGATCAATGTCGGTGTCCTCCGCGCCGGCTCGCGGCCGAACATCATCCCCGACCTAGCCGAGGCGGAGATCGACATCCGCATCACCCCCGCCCTGCGCGATGCCGGCGGGGCGCTGGACTTGTTAGAGAAGACGATCGCGAAGCTGGCCTTGCCGCTGGAGATCGTCCGCCCCCACGAGAACCCGCCGATGGAAACCCCGGCGACGAACCCGTGGATCGACCGCATCCAGGAAACGCGGCCCGCTTCGGAGCCGGTCGGCGCGCCGTGGTTCTCGGATGCCGCCCACCTGTCCGCCGCCGGATTGCCCTCGGTCTGCATGGGCCCCGGCTCGATCGAGCAGGCGCACACGGCCGACGAGTTCATCGACATCGCCGCCTTGGAAGAAGGAGCTGCCTTCTTCACCCGCTTCATCCGCTCGCTGGCCTGAGTCTCAGCTCCCTTCCTTCCAGCCGCCGAGCTTGCAGAGCCGCTTGAAGTGCTTCGCTTCCACCGGCGTGATCGAAAGCCGCGTGCCTTTCTGCAAGACCGCCATGCCTTCCAGCGAGGCGTCCTCCTTCATCTGCTGGAGCGGGACGTAGGCGGGAAATTTCGCGACGTACTCGAAGTCGACCAGCATCCAGCGCGGGACGTCCTTGGTGGCCTTGGGGTCGAAGTATTCGGACTCCGGATCGAACTGCGTCGGATCCGGATAAGGAGCGCCGACCACCCGGGCGATCCCCGCGACACCGGGCGGCACGGCATTCGAATGGTAGAACAGCGCGAGGTCGCCGGGCTTCATGTCGTCGCGCATCGAGTTCCGCGCCTGATAGTTCCGCACGCCGGTCCACGGTTCGCGTTTCACCTTGGCGAGGTCGTCGATGGAGAAGACGTCGGGCTCGGATTTGATCAACCAGTGGCGCATGCGGCGGAATGTCGGAGGCGGCGGGCCGGCTTGTCGATGGCGGAATCGCCGGGGCTCACGGTGCGGGAGTCGCCGGTGCCGCGGGCTTGGCCGGCGGCGGCAGCGGCTCGCGCTGGATGACCGCTTTCAAGGGGCGGCGCGGCTGGACGCCATCGGCCCGGTAGATGACCACCAGCGTCCGTTCGCCGGGATTCTGGAACACCACGCCGGAGTGGAAACGGGTGAGCGTGCCCTTGGCATCGACCGCGCCGAGCTGGATCTCGGTCTCCTTGCCGACGCTGACCGGGCGCTGGTAGGTCTTGCCGGCCTGGAGGGCGATCTTTTCCCCGCCGAAGACCACGCCGACCGTGACGGGAGCGAGATTGACCACGCGGACGCTGCCGGCCGGGGCGGCCTCGCGGCTGTCGGGCAGGACCAGCGAGCGCGCCTGCTCCCAGGTTCCCTTTTCCGGATCCCGCCAGAGCATCACGAGGAAATCGCCCTCCTCGGGCCGCTGGAGCTTCAGCCAGGGCTCGGCTTCCGCGGCATCGTTCTTGCGGCGGACCAGCAGCGGCCCGGCCCCGGCTGGAGCCTTGAGGGGTTCGGTGACACGGCCGAGCGACAGCGGTGACGCCTGCTGCGCTTCCTCGCCGAAGCCGAGCATCACCTCGCGCGGCGGGATGCTGCCGGCCGGCGGTTCCAGCTCGTAGCGCACGCCGTCCCGGACTTCCTGGCGGAAGGGCGGAAGGTCGCCCACCGGCAGGAAACGCACCTGCCGCGCCGCGGGTGCCGGCTTTGCGGGGTCACCGGCGGTCTGCGCCGGCAAAGCGGGAACCGCGCACCATGCCGACCAGAAAACAACGCGGAACCACTTCATGCCGGAGGCTCTATCAGATCTCGCCCTGCCGCAACCACCGGAACGATGTCAGCAGGAAACGGCGGCCGAAATCGCCGGGCTGGCCGGCCTCGCGAGGGTTCAAGCCGCTCTCGTCAGGCTCCAGGGGCTCCGGCATCCGCTGCACCGTGGCCTCGCACCAGGCCCGGGCCTGGATGTTGCCCGCGGCGTCCACGGCATCGCCATAGGCACGGATCACGAAGCTGTCCGAACGGGCGCTCAGCACGGGACCGAGGACTTGCAGGAGATCGGCCTGCGTCAGGTAGGAAGGCGCGCCCCAGGCTTTCGACGAAGGCTTGAGGGTCTGCTCCATCCGGGTCGGATCGCGCAGGTTGTCGGGGTGGTTGTAGTCGGGCAGCGACTTGGTGTTGTCGAGCGGGTAGGCCGCGTTGTGACCGGAGTTCAAGCCCGCGCGTTCGATCGCCGCCTGCAGCGGGCCCATCCGGCCGGTCTCGTCTTCGGCCAGCCGCCGGTTGACGAAGTCGGCCAGCGAAAGGAAGGGGCCGCGGAGCTTCACTTCGGCGACGATCGCTTCCGCCAGCCGCCCGATCTCTTCCTCCGTGAGTTCGCGGTATCCGGACCAAGCCTTGTCGCCATCGGCCGCGTCGCCGTTTTTCCACGCCCCGCCCGGTGCCGCCAGGACGCGGGGGAAGGGCGTGCCTTCGCCGCTGCCGTAGCCGGCGAGCCGCGAGGATGCGAGCAGCGCCTTCCAGGCCTCGACGCGGGTCGAGTTGACGTTGAAGGCGCCGTCGACCATCAGCTCGGCCGCCGCCGCGTGGAAATCGGCCAGCCGGTCCGCGCTCGCGGCGGCATCGGCCAAGCGGATCCGGCCGTTGGGCAGCGGGTTCTTCACCGGGTCCTCAAGGAAGCGACGTTTGTCGGACGCGCTGCCGCTGGAGAGGAAGTAGCGGTCCCAAAGCGTGCGGTTGGCCTCGAAGGAAAGATCGTAGACCAGGTTGTCGCTCGCCGGCACCTCGGTCAGGATCGATCTCGCGGTGGTCGCCCAATCAGCGCGGCTGGCGGAGCGCTGGGTGTCGCTGGACCAGCCGAGCTCGTCCTCGTGGAAACCACCGAAAGGTTGGCCGGCCCGGCTGCGGGAGCGCGCCGCGGTGCGGTTGAGCCCCGCATTCCCGCCGTTGCCGAGCCTCGGGTCGGCGAGCGAGTTCCCGATGGGGTAGGACGGGTGCCAGACCAGTTCCGAGAGCTTGGCGTGCTGCAGCTGGCCGAGCGAAACGACGCCGGTTTCCTCGCGCGGCACGTCGAACAGGATGTAGCTGCCGTTGCCCTCCTGCGGCGGCCCGAAGGGGTTTCCCTGATAGCGGCCGCTCTTGCGAACCGGCGCCTGATCGTCCCAGCTCACCGCCTGGTCGAAAAGATCGCGGGTGTAGGCTCCGAAGAACCAGGGCCCGCCGCCGGTCCCCGTGGCTGGCAGGCTGCCGCCCACGTTGTCCCAGGGCGAGCGGAGGATGAACGATGCCCGCGGATTCCAATTGGCCATCAAGGCATCCTCGAAATGCGCCGTTCCGGACAAGGCCCCGGACCCCAGGATGTTCGAAGGATGTTCGCGGAACCAACGCAAGCGGATCCCGTCGCGAGTCCGCACATTGGGCACCTGCGTCGGCTTCGGAGCCTGGGCGCCGAGCAATTGGATCGGCATCTTCTCCTGCTTGTTCCAGGCGATCCGCGGTTCCATGCCCGCCCCGAACTGCAGGGAGGCCGACAGCACCGTCAATTGAGGCAAGGCGTCGAAGGCTTCGAAGGTGATCGTGCTGGCATCCCCGACATGCTTCAGCACCGCCCGGATGTCATCGCCCTGGTTCTCGACCCCGTTGCGCCCGTTCCTCGACCAAGCCGGAGTCGGCGCGTACCAGAACGAGACGGGGAGGAAGGGGACGCCGCCACCGATATCGGACCCGGAGACGTAATAACTGCGCGAGGGATCGGGCGACACTTCGCAGCTCAGCTCGTTCTTCAGCAGGTTGTAGGAGCCGGTCCGATAGAGGCTCTGGGCGTCGTATTCCGCCGACTTCGAGGGAGAGAAAACGAGGCATTCCCCCGGTCCGAAGCGGGTCTTGGGAAGCGAGAAGTAGTAGGAGCCGATGTAGGGGTCCTTGTAGCCCGCCGCGTCGAAATAGCCGCCCGGCCCCTGCGGAATGATCGAGGTGCTGCGACCCCCTTCGAACGACAGCCACTGCGACATCGAACGGCGGCTGACGCTGCCGTCGGCGTTGAGATGAACGTTCTCCGTCCACATCTCCTGCCTCCCGTTGCCCTGGATCATGATCACGGAGCGTTCCGTCTCCAGCTCCACGTTGTAGGGATTCCACAGCACCACCCGCGGATAATGGTGGAAGCGCAACTGCCATTCGGGACGCGTGGCCCCGGTGACCGGGTAGGTGCTGAGGTGCGAGTAGTTCGTCGCTTCCACGAGGACCGGCTGCAGGCCAGCGGCCTTGTTGCCGGCCAGCTTGACCGGCTGCTCGTTGACCAGCGCCTTGGCCCGGCTGACCCCCGCGACGTTGCCGGCAAACTCGGTGAGCCGGGATTCCACGCCCTTGCCGGCAAAGGGAGCCGCCGACTTGACCCAGTCCCGCAACAAGCCGAAGCGCGGCCCCGCGGTGCGATGCCGGGAAAGCCCGCCGCTGGCGCCCGCCGCAGGCAGATCGCCGACCAACGAGTCGTCGTCGGTCAATCCGGGCAACCCGTTCTTCGCCGCCACGCTGCCTTCGCTGGAAAGATAGGCCGTGAGGTCCTGCTTGAGCCCGCCGTTCGCGACATCCGCCAGCACCCCGCGCGAATGCACGGTGAAATCGAAGGCGCGCTCCCGGCCCCAGTCCGGACCGGCGGCGGTGAGCGCCAGGGTCTGATCGCTGGTCAGCCGCTCTCCCTCGCCCTCTTTCAGGCTCGCCTCGCCGCTCATCATCGCGAGGTCCGCCGCTTGCGAGGACATCACGCGGAACATGCCGCCGTTCGCCGGATCCGCCGTGTCCGCCACCACCCCTGCCCGCGGGTCGGTGGTTCCGATGTTCGCGCGGATCCCCAGGTCGCCGGTCCACCAGGCATGGTGCCCGGTCAGCTCGCCGGCTTCGTTGACCGTCTCGACCAGCGGTGCCTCCACCGCCGGGGCCTTGTCCGCTCCGCCGGCCGCCGCGACCAGAGGCACGGTCTTGCCCGACGCCGCCTCACCGGGCGCACCACCGCCACTCACCAACCACGCCACGGCCTCCTTCGACGCGTCAAAACCCCGCGTCGCCCGCAGGTCGGACAGCCCGCCGTCGAGATCATCCCGGGTGAACCACGATTTGCCATCCGGCCCGGTGGTCCGCCAGACCCCGGTCCAATGAGGATTGGCCACGTCTTGCTTGAGGATCTCGGCGCTGGCCGAAACCCGTTGGTCCGGACCCAGCGATCTCTGCAACTGCCCGATCGCTTGGACCAAGGCGATCCGCGCATTGGCCCTCGCCACCGCCAGTTGCTCCTCGCGCAAGGAACGCCGCAGCTCGATCGAGGAAAGCCCCAGCAAACCGATACCCAGCACCATGAGGATCACCATCATGAGCATGCACGCCACCAGCGCGAATCCACGATGGGATTCCCGGGGGGATCTCGGGTCCTGGCTTGAACCAGTCACTAGCCGGTAATTACATCGTGGTTTCCGACACCGCGAGCAGGAATTTCGACCTAACGGGAGACTTTCGGCACCGCGCCCGCCGTTTTCAGGACCCCGCCGGCCCGCGATCCTCCTCCGCCGCACGGCGCAGTTCCGCGACGAAGACCTCCAGCGCCGGCGTCGGCTCCCGGCCCGCCGCCAGCCCCGCCGAGACGCAGACCGCGTCAGGCTCGGGATCGAGCGGCAGCATCACCACCCGGTCGAGCCGGCTGCCCGCCGCCATCAGCGCGACCCCGAGGCCCGCCTCCAGCGCCGCGCCCAGGCTGCTCACGCCGTCGAATTCCCCGGCCACCTTCGCATCGATCCCGTGCTCGCGGAACAGGCGGGTGACCGAGGCCCAGTACTCCGGATACTCGGTCCGCGAATACAGCAGCAGCCGCTGCCCGTTCAGCTCGGCGAGCGGCACCTTGTCCCGCGAGGCGAAAGGATGGGACGCCGGCACCGCGAGGCACATCGCGTGGCGGCGGATCCGGGTCCAGCTCACGATCCCGCCATCGCCCTCCCACGGCACCGTCACCACGACGTCGAATTTCCCCTGCGCCAGGCCTTCCCGCATCTCCGCGCTGGAACAGTCGAAAAGCTGCACCCGGGCCCGCGGATGGAGCTGCGAAAAGCGCTCCAGCGCCAGGCCCAGCAGGGGTCCGGCCAGCGACGGCGCGTAGCCGATCCGCAAGGGCTCGCCCTCCGCTTCCGCCCGCACCCGCTTCACCGCCCGCTCCGCCCGCTCGACCAGCTTGCCGCCTTCCTCGACCAGCACCCGGCCCGCCGCCGTCAGCGTCACCGAATGCGCGCCGCGGGTGAACAACTCCACGCCGAGTTCTTCCTCCAGCGCCTTGATCTGGCGGCTCAGCGCCGGCTGGGTCAGGTTCATCCGCCGCGCCGCCGCGGTGATGCTCCCCTCCTCCGCCGCCGCCAGAAACAACTGCACCTGCCGCAATTCCATGGCCCACCCCTAGCAGCCCGCGCGATCCCTGGCCAGCCGGGGGGGCGGGTGTTTCGGTGTTTCGACTTACCGACCCACCGCTCCCCGCATGCTCAGCCTGACAAGCCGGCATTAGCCGCCCGCCGGATTCCTGCCATGGTGTCGGCGTGAAAACGAACACCGACCTGACCTTCCGCCGCTCCGGCGAACGCGGCCACGTGAACCACGGCTGGCTCGACAGCCGCTTCACCTTCTCCTTCGCCGATTACTACGACCCAGCCCACATGGGCTTCCGCTCGCTGCGCGTCATCAACGACGACCGCATCGCCGCGCGCACCGGCTTCCCGACCCATCCCCACCGCGACATGGAGATCTTCTCCTACGTCCTCGAAGGCCAACTCGCCCATCGCGACAGCATGGGAAATGCCCGCGTGCTGGAGCCCGGCCAGATCCAGCTGATGAGCGCCGGCTCCGGTGTCACCCACTCGGAGTTCAATCCCGCCGACGGCACCACCCACCTGCTCCAGATCTGGATCCAGCCGAAACAGCGCGGACTGACGCCCCGCTACACCGAGTGGACGCCCGCCCCGGAGCAGGAGAACCAGCCGAAAGTGCTGGTCATCTCGCCCGACGGCCGCGACGGCTCCGCGACCATCGCCCAGGATGCCGACATCTATCGCATCAAGCTCCAGCCCGGCGAAAGCACCACCCACCGCCTCGCCCCCGGCCGCGGCCTGTGGCTCCACCTCGTCCGCGGCGAAGCCGAAATCAACGGCGCGGGAATAAGCCCGGGCGACGCCGTCTCCAGCGAGCGCGCCGGCGACTTCACCCTCACCGCCACCACCGATGCCGTCGAAGCCCTGCTCTTCGACCTCGCGTGATCGAAGTTCCAAGTTCCAAGTTCCAAGTTCCAATAAAGATACACCATGAAACCGACACTACTCGCCCTGCCCGCCGCCCTCCTCGCGCTGACCCTCGTCTCCTGCGAGAACCCCGCCGACAAGACCGCCGACGCCAACGTCAAGGATGCCGTCGTGAAAACCGCCGACACCGCCGGCGGGACGAAATACGTCTTCGCTCCCGAGTCGAAGATCGAGTTCACCGGCTCCAAGGTCACCGGCAAGCACGACGGCGGCTTCAAGTCCTTCACCGGCCACTTCACCGTCAAGGACGGCGCCCCGGTCGGCAACGACCACAAGGTGGTCATCGACATGAACTCGACCTGGTCGGACGACGAGAAACTCACCGAGCACCTCAAGGATCCGGACTTCTTCGACGTCGCGAAGTTCACCGAGACCACCTTCGACGTGACGGAGATCAAGAAGGAGTCCGACACCGCCTACACCGTCTCCGGCAACTTCAAGCTGCGCGGCGTGGAGAAGAACATCAGCTTCCCCGCCACCGTCACCCAGGACGGCGAGACGGTGAAGATCGCCGCCACCTTCGACATCAAGCGCAAGGACTTCGGCATCGTTTACGACGGCCAGGCCGATAACCTGATCCGCGATGAAGTCGTCATCCGCCTCGACCTGATCGCCAAGCCGCAGGCCTGAGCCCGCGTCAGCCTGAAACGAGAAATCCCGGCGGGCGGCCCAAGGGTCGCCCGCTTTCGCGTCCGGCTCTCACGACCAGTCGCCCGGCAACTCCATCTCCTCCACCGGCCCGTGGATCCCCGCGTCTTCCAGCACCTCGTGGCGGCGCTGCATCTCCATTTCCTCTTTCCGGCGCAAGCCGGCGGCATCGATCCCCTCCAGCCGCTCTTCCGCCGCCCGCCTCAGATGGTGCTGCGCCAGTTCCCAGGTCGATCCGGAGTGCACCTCGAATTCCATCTCTTCCTGCAGCGGCCCGCTGATGCGGCGGTTCCCGGTGGCGAGAATCCTCCCGTCCTCCGTCCAGCTCCGGAAGCCGGTTTCCCGACGGTCCTCCAGCAAGCCCTTGCCGCTCGCCACCCGCGCGACCATCGACATCGCCGCATGGCGGCCGTCGGGTGAGAGGAACACGATCTCCTCGCTGCGGATGCAGCGTGTCGGCGAATCGCCGCGCTCCGCGTAGATCATCGTCCACCCGGCGAGCGGCGTGCCTTCGGTCTCGCGCCGCCACGCTTCCACCAGCTCCGGATCCGCCTCCGCGGGCTCCAGCCATTTCCTCTCGCTCCAGTGGTAGGACAGGTGCTCCTGCTCCTCCGGCTTGCGCGAAAGCATCAGCAGCGTCTGCCACCAGGCGGAAAGCCGGAAGCCGTTGGTCTCCCGCCATTCCCCCATCGTCAGCCGCTGCAGGCGGAACCTGAAGACCTTGCGCCGGACCGTCGGCGGTGCTTCCGCCCCGGCGCGCCCCGCCAGCTCGGCGAGGCCGGCCGGACCGATGCCCTTGATCCACAGCCAGCCGTCCTGAGCCTTGGTGCAGCGCCAGCGGGACTCATCGGAAGCGAGCACGGTGATCCAGAAATAGGCGACCAGGAGCATCCCCGCCACCCCGAGGAGACCCTTTCCGGCGCACGCGACGCCGAAGAATGCGAGCAGCAGGATACCACCAACTTTTGAAAGACGGTCGCGCCGCCTGTTCATCGCCCTCAATGCGGGCAGGGACGCATGGCCCCAGACGAACGCAGGGAATTTTCGGATCTTCACGAAACGACCGATCAAGACCGAAAAAAGGACGATCAACAGGACTCCTGGGAATCCGCTACGGTCCCGATAACCGCGCTCGAAACTGAGATAGCCGAGGATCAGCGCTGCCGGCAGGACCATAAGCAGGATTCCTTTGACACCCATCGGCACCGGCAGTTTCAGCACCATCGGCGTCAGCGGCCCACCCGCGCCGCGGCCATCGAGATCGACCGGCGGCAAGACGGCATTCTCCCGCACCACCAGCACGTCCCCCTGCACGCTCCAGCAGCCCGCAAGCCCCTCCGGCACGACCGTGGCGGCGGGCGGGGCGTAAGGGTTGTCGGAGTCCTCGGGCATGGGATCGAGTCGAGCCGCTGGAACCCCGGCGGGCAAGGCTCCACGACCCGGAGCGGAGATTTCACCGGGTCCGGAAGGAACGATTCGAAAGCCGCAAGCTTGGGAAGAAACCAAACCCGGAGCCATCCCGCCCCATCTGTCCAGAATCCGGTCCGCCGGGTCCCGAATCCGGTTCGCCAGGTCCCGGATCCCGTTCGCCGGGTCCCGGATCCCATTCGCCGGGTCCCGGATCCCGTCTCCCCTGTCCCTTCGGGACATGAAGCCGAAATCCCTTCGGGACAGGAAACCGCAGTCCCTCCGGCAAAGGCCCGCCAGCACGAAAAATCCCCCCGCCGGCAAGCCGACGGAGGGAAAGCTTCAATGCCCGCACGTAACGGGCCGGACCACCGGGGTCAGAAGTATTTGCCCGCTCCGGGCACCGGGCAGGGATACATGCCGTCCGCACCGGGCTTCGGGCCGGGATCGGCATCCCAGCCGAGCACCTTCGGCATGGTGTCGAGGTCCGAATTCATCGCCTGTTCCCAGGTCACTTCCGCGCCGCTGTAGCAGGCCATCCGGCCGAGGATCGCGGTCAGCGTGCTCTCCGCGGTGTAGATCGCATTGTTGATCGGCTTGTCGTTGCGGATGTGGTCGTAAAGGACGTCGTGCTCGGTCTGGTAAGGATTGTTGTCCTTGTCGCGGAAGCGCCAGACGACCTTGCCGCTGCGGTCCTTGATCATGCCCGGGAAAGCGCTGCCGGCGGTGCCGTTGATGGTCTCGCTGACCCGCGACCAGACGCCGTTCCAGTGGCGGCTCTGGGAATTCATCACGGTGCCGTCGGCGTAGGTGTACTCGACGTAGAAGTGGTCGAAGATTTCCCCGTAATTCTTGCCGGTGCGCTGGGTCCGGCCGCCCATGCCCACCGCCTTGACCGGCGTGGCGCCCTTGAACCAGTTGCTGACGTCCAGGTTGTGGACGTGCTGCTCGGCGATGTGGTCGCCGCAGATCCAGTTGAAGTAGTACCAGTTGCGCATCTGGTACTGCATCTCGGTCATCTCCGGCTTGCGGTCGCGCACCCAGACGCCTCCGCTGACCCAGTAGACCTGCGAGGCGACGAAATCGCCGATCGCCCCGTCCTGGATCCGCTTCAGGGTTTCGAGGTAGCTGGTCTGGTAGCGGCGCTGGAGGCCGCAGACGACCTTGAGCTTCTTCGCCTCGGCGGCCTTGGCGGCCTCGATCACCTTGCGGATGCCGGGACCGTCGACGGCGACCGGTTTTTCCATGAAGACGTGCTTGCCCTGCTGGACGGCGTATTCGAAGTGCGTCGGCCGGAAGCCGGGCGGCGTGCAAAGCAGCACCACGTCGGCGGAATCGATCGCGTTCTTATAGGCGTCGAAGCCCGAGAAGCGGCGCTCCTGCGGGACGTCCACGCGGTCGCCGAACTGCTGCTTGAGGGACTTGAAGGCGCCCTCGACGTTGTCGGGGAAGGCATCGGCCATGGCCACCAGCTTGGTGCCCGGCACGTTCAGCGACTGGGCGGCGGCACCGCTGCCGCGGCCGCCGCAACCGACGAGGGCGATCTTGATCTCGGCCGATCCCGCGGCCTGCGCGTGCAGCACGGAAGGCAGGGTGGACGCGGCGGCGGCGATGGTCCCGGCTTTCAGGAAAGCGCGGCGGTCGGCGAGGGTGGAGTTTTCGGTCATGAGCGGCAGGTTCTACGGCGAACGCTGCCGCATCTTGCAGGCGCTGCCACGGCCGGCAACTCAAGAAGCAGGCTTTTCCGGCGGGATGAACTCGTCGATCGCACGGAAATCGACCCGCTGGGTCTTCGGGTTCACGTAAAAGAACACGTAGGTGCGGTTGGTCAGATCGACCGGCCAGCGCGATTTGCTGAGCACCCGGTCGCCCTCTTTTTCCCGCACGCCGAAGCCCACGTCGTAGTGCTGGTCCTTCCGCGGGCCCTCCGGCCGCAGGACCTGTCCCTTGCCGGAGGCGAGGATCAGCTTCGCGGTGCCGACGAATCCCAGGACGGTCTTCGGGCTGTGGTTGTAGAAATAGACGTCGCCGCCCTTGAACGACGGATCGCCGGCGGGAATGACCACGGGCGTGTAACCACCCTTGGCCGCGGGAACCAGCAGCACGTTGAAGGCCTTGCCGTCCTCCGGCAGGGTCACGGAAGCGAGATCGACCGCCTTGGCAACCGGCTGGATCGTGAAGACCCGGCCCGGAGCCGGCTGGGCCTCGGACAGATGGTTGACCGGCAGCTTGAAGGCTTTGCCCCGGGCTTCACCCGCGACCATCACCACCTCGCCGATCTCCCCGGGAGCGCGCTCCGCGAGGAATCTCACGGTCACCCCGCCCTTGGCCGGGGCCGCGGCCGGCGCGGGGGCGGGATCCTGGGCGGAGGCCCCCGCGATCAGCGCGATCAACAAACAAACACCGGTGCGAATCATGGAAGCGGTCTATCAGACTTCGTCCGGGTGGAGCCAGCGAAACGAAACAATTTCATAGCGGCGGCCGAAGGTCTTGTTCACGTCCCGGGTCAGCGCGACCGGCAGCACCTGCGGCTGGTCGGCGGTATCGACATAGCTGCGGTCACGCTCGACCACCGCCTCGCACCAGGCGCGGGCCAAGACCTTGCCGTTCTTGTCCACGGACTCCCCGTAGCTGCGGATCACGAAGCTGTCCGACCGGGCCGAAAGGACAGGCGCGATCGGCGTGAGGATGTCCGCCTGCTTGACGATCGTCGGGCTGCCGTAAGCCATCGGGCCCTTCTCGGCCTCAGGGAACGCGAAGCGCTGCGTGACCGCCGGTGCCACCTCGCGGGCACCGCCGAAGGCGCGGTTGATCGTGACTTCCGAGGAATCGAGCGCGCTCTGGATGGCCCCGGCGCGGGCCAGTTTCACATCGCTGCCCGGCCGGCGGTTGATGAAGTCCGCCAGCGAGAGGAAGGGACCGCGCTTCCGCACTTCCTTCACGATCGCCCGGGCAAGCTGGTCGATCTCTTCCTCGGTCAGCGTGCGGCGGCCGACCCACTGCGGCTCCTCGTCGGTCGCCACCGTGCCGGAGCCTTCGACCACCTGGTCCTCCGCCCCGTGCAGGTTGACCACGGGGATGTCCTCGTCCACCGGCGCGATCGACTCGTTGCCGCTGGCATCGCGGACCACCACCGGCCGGTCCTTGAGACCGCCGAGCAGCGCCTTCCAGGCTTCGACCGAGGTCGAGTTGACGTTGAAAAGCCCGTCCACCCGCAGGTAGCTCGCCACGTTCTGGATGGCCGCAACGGTGGGGGTGGCTCCGGAGAAGAGGCTGGACAGCACCTTCGCAGGATCCTCCCCGTCGGTGTCGGCGAGGTAGCGCACCACGGGAAGCTTGCCGTCGCCGTTCAGGAACTGCTCGGCCACCACCCGCTGCGCGCGCTGCTTGGCGTAGGTCGTCCGGGTCTGGGGCGCGATGCCCGAAAGGAAGTAATCATCCCACAGCGCCTGGTTGGCCAGGTAGGAATGATCCGCCAGCGGCCGGTTCCCCGGCAGGGTGCCTTCGGTCTTGTCCTTGGCCAGGACCGGCGTCGCCATCGAGTTGCCGATCGCGTGGGAAACCTGCGGCAGCATCGGCTCGCGGCCGTTGATCGTCGCATAGCCGAACTTCGGCTTCTGGATTTCGAACCCGTTGGCAAACGAGTGCTGGAAGGACGCCAGCGAGACCAGCGGCTCGCGCGGCACCGAGTGGGTCGTGACGAAACTGGAGCCGAACTCGGTGTTGAGACCGCCGCCGAAGTAGGCGCGGCCGTCGGTGTCCACGTCCAGGCTGCGGTTCTTCCAGCTCACCAGCGGCTCGACGGTGAACTCGTAGGGCAGCATGTCGCGCTCGGCCTGGGTCAGGTCGTAGAAGTCGATGTGATGGACCTTGGGATTGAAGCGCGCCAGGAAGCGCGTGCCGAGGTTCGATCCGGCCTCGGTCTTGGCCGAGTACGAGAGCAGGGCGATCGGGGCCTTCGTGCCGAGCGAGGCGCCGACCAGCGGGCGGCCGTCCGCTTCGAGGATCGGGCGGAAGATGGCGGGGAACTTGTCCGCATAGAGCCGCGGCCCCGCGGCGGCCTTGGTTCCCGCCTGGTTGGTGGACCGCAGCTCGCTGGCGCGCAGCCGCTTGTTTCCGAAGTCGTAGTCGAGGTACATCCCGCCGTAGCCGAGGCTGTCCGAAACGTTGGAATAGTCGCCGTTCGAGGCGCGGTCCCAGCCGATATAAACCTCGTGATGGGTCAGCGAGAAATGGCGGGAGTGCTGGTCGTTGCCGGAGATCGAGTTGCCGCTGCTGCCCCTCTTGCCGGCGGTGTACTGGTTGGCACGGAGCTCGTAGGTGAGGGTGTCGGTCGCCGCAACGTCCACGAAGGATCCGTCGAGGCCGCGGATCGGAAGGGTGTAGCCATGCTGGGAGAAGAAACCCGCGGCACCGGGAAGCCGGTGGCGCACCGATCCTGCAGGCCCCTGCTGCGAGGTCTTCACGACTTCACCGGGCTTGAGCACCAGTTGCTGCGTGTTGCCCACCACCAGGCTGCAGAAGTTCGAGTCGCCGTCGGAGACGGCCTGTCCCCCGCTGCCGTCGCGTGCATTGGAAACGGTGGCCGCGATCGGAAACTGGCGGACCGCACCGCCGTTCACGCGGATGAAAAGGGTATAGGGAACCTGCCAGAACTTCACCGAGACGAAGGACTGGGCGGGGAGCACCACCGGCACGTCGAGCGGGTTCCAGAAGGTGATGATCGGGTCCGCCACCAGATGCAGCCGGTTGCGCCCTTCCACCACCTGGGCCTTCAGCGAAAGCGCCAGCTGGTAGTTGATGATCACCGGCATCTTCATGTGGAACCAGTCGTCGTTCGCGCAGCCGGCCGGGCCGGAAGCGACCTGCAGCACCGGGCCCTTGGAAGGCACCTTCCCGCCGGTCGTGTAGTTCTGCCCGCCGCTGGTCTGCACCTGCTTGTAGAAATTGTAGTAGGTCTGGAGTTCCTGCAGGTTGATGCCCGGCTCGCCCCCCACGGTGTAAAGGGCGGTGCTGGCGGCATTGGTCACCGGCCGCTCGAGCTGCATCGACAGGTCCTTGCGGAACCCGCCGCCGCGCACGTTGGTCAGCAGGCCGGTGGAAGCCGGGGCCAGGTCGTGGAAGAGCGGGCGCGGGGATTTCACATTGTCCGCCAGGAAGCCGGACTGCTGCCAGCTGGTGACCAGCGGCAGCCGCTCGTCGTCCGCCGACAGGCCGCCGAAGGGCTTCGAGTTGCCTTCTCCCGCGAATTCGACCGCGCTGCGGGGTGCCGCCTGGGCCAGCCCGCGCACGTCGGACAAACCGCTGCCTTCCGGCACCTCGGGGCTGGAAAGCGCCGCCTTCACTCCCTGGTCGCCGGACCACCACGCGATCCGTGCCGCGCCGCCGGCCGAGGAATCCACCCGCAGCGGCGAGACCTTGACCCGACCCGCGGCGGCATCGCCAATCGTTCCTTCACCCACCAACTCGACTTCCCCGTCTCCGGACGCCGCGCTCTTGGCGGTCTGCTCCTCGGAAACCTCGTTCGACTCCCCCGAAACCAGCCACGCGCGGAACTCCGGCTGCGGACGGGTCCGGATCGTGGCATCCCACGATTTGTAAACCCCCGTCCAGTGCCGCCGCTCTTCCGCCGCAGCGCTGGACTCGCCGTCGCCACCCGCCGGAAGCTGGTCGGCCGTCATGGTCACCCGCTGGTCCGGGCCGGTCTCCTTCTGGAGCTGGGCGATCGCCAGCGCCAGCGCCATCCGGGCGTTGGCACGGGCCTCCGCGAGGTCGGATTCACGCGTGGCCGTGGCCAGGGAAAGGCTCGAAAGCCCCAGCAGGCCGACTGCAAGGATGGTCAGCAGGACCATCAGCGACAGGGAAATCACCAAGGCAAAGCCGCGCGGATGGCGGCGGGCACGAGGACGCAGGTGGCCTGCGGATACACCTCCGGTGGTTGGGTTTTTCATGGCTCGGGTCACGTTGGGTTTTCAAATGTAAATACAGCATCGAAGCTGTCTGACAACTACCTAATTGGGTAGGGGCCTCCCTTTTTTTCGGGATGCCAGGCCCGCCCGGCCCTCCGTCCGGGCAGCCTCCACCCCTCAGAACTCGCAGTGCCCGGGCGTCCGGGCGAAGGGGATCACGTCGCGGATGTTCTGCATCCCGGTGACGAACATCAGCATCCGCTCGAAGCCCATCCCGAAGCCCGCGTGCGGCACGGTGCCGTATTTCCGGGTGTCGACATACCAGCCGTAGTCCTCCAGCGAGAGCCCGTGGCGCTCCATGTTCGAAAGCAGCACGTCCAGCCGCTCCTCGCGCTGGCTGCCACCGACGATCTCGCCGATCCCCGGCACCAGCAGGTCCATCGCGGTCACCGTCTTCCCGTCGTCGTTCAGCCGCATGTAGAACGGTTTGATCTCCTTCGGGTAGTTGAAGACCGTCGTCGGCTTCTTGAAATGCTCCTCGGTCAGCCAGCGCTCGTGCTCGCTCTGGAGGTTCAGGCCGTATTCGACCGGATACTCGAAGCTCTTCCCCGACTTCTGCAAGATCGCCACCGCCTCGGTGTAGGACACCCGCTCGAAGGGGTTCCCCGCCACGAACTCGAGCCGCTCGCGCAGGCCCTTGTCGACGAACTTCTCGAAGATCGAAAGGTCGCCGTCCTGATGCTCCAGCGCCTCTTTCACGAGGTATTTCACCATCGCCTCCGCCAGGTCCATGTCGCCCTGCAGGTCGCAGAAGGCCATCTCCGGCTCGATCATCCAGAACTCCGCCGCGTGGCGCGACGTGTTCGAGTTCTCCGCACGGAAGGTCGGGCCGAAGGTGTAGATGTTCCCCAACGCGGTCGCGAACAGCTCGCCCTCGAGCTGGCCGGAGACGGTCAGGTGCGCCGCCTTGCCGAAGAAATCGTCCTCGAAAGACTGCTTCGCCCCCGAGGCGGGATCGAGCGTGGTGACGCGGAACATCTCGCCCGCCCCCTCGCAGTCGCTGGCGGTGATGATCGGCGTGTGGATGTAGTAAAAGTCCCGCTCCGCGAAAAAGCGGTGCACCGCCTGGGCCATCCGGCTGCGGACGCGGAACATCGCGCCGTAGAGGTTCGTCCGCGGCCGCAGGTGGGCGATGCTCCGCAGGAACTCGGTCGAGTGGCCCTTTTTCTGCAGCGGGAAATCGTCGGGCGCCTCGCCCAACAGCCGGATCGACGTGGCCTGCACCTCCCACGCCTGCTGGCCGCCCTGCGACGCGACAAGCCGGCCCTCCACCGCGACCGAGGCCCCGGTGCTCATCTTCGGAAGATGCTCCGATCCGGGAATGCCGGCGTCCGCGACGATCTGCAGGTTCCCCAGGCAGGAACCGTCGTTGATTTCCAGGAACGAGAACGCCTTTGAATCCCGCCGCGTCCGCACCCAGCCGGCGGCATGGATCGCATCGGCGGGAGCGGTCGAGCGGAGCAAATCACGGACGAGGGTGCGCATGACCCATCCCCTAACGGCACCCCGGGGGGCCTGCAAGGGCGGAGCCCCCGGGCCATGAAAAACCCCGGCGCGGAACGGATCCGCCCGGGGCCTGTCGGGATCGCGGGGAAAACTACTTCTTCTCCTCGCCCAGGAACTTGTAAACCACCGCGCCGAGCACCGCGCCGAGGATCGGGGCGACCCAGAACAGCCAGACCTGCTGCAAGGCCCAGCCGCCGGCGAAGACCGCCACGCCGAGGCTGCGCGCCGGGTTCACCGAGGTGTTCGTCACCGGGATGCTGATCAGGTGGATCAAGGTCAGCCCGAGGCCGATCGCCACCGGCGCGAAGCCCTGCGGCGCACGTTTGTCGGTGGCACCGAGGATGATCAGCAGGAACATCATGGTCATGACCACTTCGGTCACGAAGGCGGACATCATCGAATACTTGCCCGGCGAATGCGCGCCGTAGCCGTTCGAGGCGAAGTCCCCGACCGTCTTGAAGTCCTGCTGGCCCGACACGATCAGATAGAGCACGCCCGCCCCGGCCACCCCGCCCGCCACCTGGGACAGGATGTAGGGTGCCAGCTTGTCCGCCGGAAAGCGTCCGCCCATCCAGAGTCCGATCGATACCGCCGGGTTCAAATGGCAGCCCGAGATGTGGCCGATCGCGTAGGCCATGGTCAGCACCGTCAGGCCGAAGGCGAAGGAGACGCCCAGCAGGCCGATCCCCACGTCCGGGAACGCAGCCGCCAGCACCGCGCTTCCGCATCCGCCGAGAACCAGCCAGAAGGTTCCGAAAAATTCCGCACCGTATTGTTTCATGTGTGTTTGTTCCTTGTTCGAGTCAGGGGAGGGCAAGGGTGGGCAGCAGCGGGAGAGCGGGATGGCCGGCTTGGCCGGGACACCGATCTAACACAATCCCGCGTATAGCGATGCCTCCCTTTCGCGACAAGCGGAATCCCGGCGTCGACCCTTTCAACAGCCCGGGATTCCTTCACCGCGAAAAGGCGCGAAACCCGCGAAACTTGAACCAGCCAAAAGACCCTTTGATTTCATTGCCTTTCAAATTTCGCGTTCTTTCGCGTTCTTTCGCGGTTAAAATCCGAACTTCGAGCCACGCTCGATCCCCGCCCCTCCAGGCACCGCCCCGCACCATCCCCCGGCTCGACATCCGCCCCGGCCCGCCGATACTTCCGCCATGCAGCGCCCCGACGCCAAGCCCCGCTCCCCGCTGTGCGAAAGCCATGCGGAAGAGGTGGCCAGCATGGCGACCCACGCCCTCGGCACCGCACTGGCCATCGTCGCGCTGGTGGTGATGGTGGCCACCGCCGGCGGCGAAACCTTCCGCACCGTCTCCGCCACCGTCTTCGGCGGCACGCTGGTGATGCTCTATCTTTCCTCGACGCTCTACCACGCGACCACCTGCCCGCGGAAAAAGCCGATCCTCCAGGCGCTCGACCACGCCTGCATCTACCTCCTGATCGCCGGCTCCTACACCCCGCTCAGCCTCGTCGCCCTGCGCGGCCCCTGGGGCTGGTCCTTGTTCGGGATCGTCTGGTGCA
This sequence comes from Verrucomicrobiaceae bacterium, assembly GCA_027491155.1. GTDB lineage: Bacteria > Verrucomicrobiota > Verrucomicrobiia > Verrucomicrobiales > Akkermansiaceae > Haloferula. The sequence goes on along the minus strand of JAIXWR010000042.1, from coordinate 270,200 downwards.
TGGCCCTCGGCGGCGTGCTCCTCAAAACCCTCGTCCGCGGCAAGCGCGACACCTGGTGGTCCACCGCGCTCTACATCGTCATGGGCTGGCTCGCCGTCTTCGCCTTCGGCCCCATGCTCCGCGCCCTCTCCCCCGCCGGCGTCGCCTGGATGGTCGCCGGCGGCCTCTGCTACACCCTCGGCGTGATCTTCTTCGCGTGGAAGAGCCTCCGCTTCAACCACGCCGTCTGGCACCTCTTCGTCCTCGCCGGAAGCACCTGCCACGTGGTGGCGACGGCAGGGTATATTTTGAGGTGAGCGTTAACTGTGGCGGCACGGCGGGAACGACGCGTCTAGAGCGAAGCGAACTAGTGGCGTTACCCGCCGTTGCCACCACTGACTTGTTCTGCTGGGTTCTGGAGTAGAGTCTCAAGATTCTTGATGAGCCTGGTCACCCCTAAAATGGATCCCCGCTTCACGACAGCACGAGGATCAGGGGGCCGACTGGCTGTCCCGTCGGGATGACAATAGACGACATCTGGATCGGGGAGTTCAGTTGGCCAAGTGAAGAAGTCACCGTCAGCGAGGATCTCTCGCAAGACGTCGATGAAGAACCGGCGATCCGAATCACTCGCATACCAGAAGTAAAGCTCCCGCATCTTGATTCCGAACTTGAATTCATCCGCCAACTTTGTGTGTCCTGCCATCCTAGCGCGTTCCTCCGCTCGCTGGCAGATGTCGTAGAAAGCTCCGTAGCTGAACGACACATCGAGCTCATTCGAATCTTTCAGGAGTGTAATCTCGCTACTCATCCGGATTCATTTCTTGGCTGAACGAAATAAGCCATCCACGGCGGGGATGGAAGCCCGAATTCCAAGAAGGACGTTACCCGCCGTTCGATGAGCCGGCTTGTTGTGCTTTCTGCTTCTGCCTCTCGACGATCTCCCGAAATCCGTTCTCGTCCACAAATTGTTGATACTCCCGCGTTGATATCCTCGACCGACGGATCGTAAGAAATAATACAAGCAACCCACACCCTATCACAGTCCACAAGGCAATCGGCCAGCCAAAATAGGAGTTAATCAGCTTGGCTCCAACACACCAGAGCATGATTGCCACTATGAGATCTGGGGCAAACGCCACGCCCGCATTCGGTTCATGCCCATTGAGCAGATGCACTCGATTCCCATTATTGCAAGCAGTAGGAAGCCCCGCAAACACTGTCGCGGTTGCGATAACTACGGCTACGAGGTAGAGGATCATATTCCAGCACAACAGTTCCAATTCGTATCAGGTCACGGACCGATATCCTTCAAGCCGGCCCTCGCAGCATGGGCCGCTGACGCCTGCCCTGACAAGGACTTTCCCGGGACGGGTGCGTCGATCCGGGGGATGCTGGAAGACCGGCAGGCGGGGGGCCCGCATGGCGGATATCCGAACGCGAGAGCCGGAGCGCGGGCGGTAGAGACCCATCACGGGCCATTGACCTCCCCCGCCCGTCCCGCTTGCTTGGAGGCATGTTCCGGGTTCCATGCCGCCCCTTGCTCGCCCTGATCGCCGCGGCGGCCTTGCCGGTCCCGCAGGCCCGGGGCGGCGGGGTGACGCTGATCACCCACGGCTTCAACAGCGACATCACGAGCTGGATCCTGCCGATGGCCTCGCGCTTCCCCGGCCACCCGGGATTCCCGGGCACGCAACTGACCTGCTACGAGATCGAGATCACCGCGTCCGGCGGCGGCTTCGCGGCCACGGCGACCCGCCTCGACGGGCCCGCGCCGGATGCCTCCAACAGCGGCGAGATCGTCGTCAAACTCGACTGGTCCTCCATCGACACCGGCCAGGCTTCGAGCGGCCAGGTCGCCGCCGCCGCCGCATCCGCCCTGCTTTCCACCGGCCTGATCCCGGAAAACGACGGCCGCCCGCTCGCCGAACTGCCGCTCCACCTCATCGGCCACAGCCGCGGGTCCTCCGTGGTCAGCGAGATCTCCCGCGAACTCGGCAAGCGCGGCGTGTGGGTGGATCACCTGACTTTCCTCGATCCCGTGCCGATCTCCGGCGACGCCGCGGTGGAGGTCTGGGAGAACGTGCTCTACGCCGACAATTTCTACCAGCGGCTCGGCGCGATCTTCAACCTGGATCCCCAAGGCAACGCAGTCTCGGGCGCCTACAACCGCCGGCTCCTCAACCTGAACGGCGCGAACGCTTCCGCCCACAGCGACGTCCACCTCTGGTATCATGGCACCATCGAGCTCGGCACGCCCGCGACCGATACCCAGCAAACGATCACCTCCACCATCCGCTCGAACTGGTGGACCACCGCCGAGTCGTCCGGAGCCACCGCCGGCTTCCACTACAGCCGCATCGGCGGCGGCGACCGGCTCAGCAGCGCCACGCCCGCCGGGACCGGCACCGAACCCATCCACCAGGGCTACAATCGCCTCTGGGACCTTGGCGCGGGCACCGGCGCGAACCGCAGCCTCGTCACCGGCAAGAACGCCCTGTGGCCGAGCCTTGTCACCGTCCGCCGCAGCGGCCCGGCGAGCCTTCCGGCCGGCACCGCCTTCACCCTCGAACTCCGCCACCAGTCCGACGACGCCTCCGCCGGCGCGCCGGTGCTGACGGTGACGCTCGACCCCGACGCGAACCCTTGGAACGGCAACGAGATCGCCATCGACACCCGCCCGCTGCCCGCCAGCGGGCCGGCGAACGTCCTGACCTCGCAGCTCGCGATCGCCGTGCCCGCGTCGCTGGCCGGCAGCTACCGGATCGGCTGCCGGATCCAGCAAAGCGGCCGCACCCGCCATTTCCAGGCCGCCGGGACGCTGGTCGTCACCCCGGCCCTGCCGCCGCCGGCGATCGACCGCTCCAGCCTCGGCCTCAGCGGCGGGCGCTTCACCTTCACGGTCACGGGAAGCCCCGGCCAGATCGTTCGGATCGAGGCCACGGAAAGCCTCGGCGGCTGGCAAGGCATCGCCACCCGCACCCTCGACGGCCCGACCTGGATCTTCAGCGACCCGGACACCGCGCTCCACCCGAAGCGCTTCTACCGCGCGGTGCCGGCCCCCTGAGGCACCGGCCCGGCCGACGGACGACCCTATGGACTGCTGCGGCACGACGCAGCTTTGGCTCCGGGGGTGGACACGATTGACCGGCTGGCCACGGATTGCCCTGACGTTCGATCCGCGGTCGACGGAACGGGCCGGAGTTCGCCCCAAGCCAAAGCGACGTCGTGCCGTCCCACTCCATGAGGATCCTTTCCCGGAAATCCCCTCCGCTGAAATTGCGCGGAATTGAAACGCGTTTAGAATCCCAGCCGCTCATGAAAAAGACGCTGATGATCCACGCCTGCTGGGCGATCGCCGTGCTCGCCGCCTTCGGACTGGGCTCCCGGAACGCCCCGCCGGCTTCCGAAGCGGGCGCGGACAGCGCTTCCGAATCGTCACGATCCCGCCTCGCCGCGCGGGCTTCCGACCGCGAGGACGGCTCCTTTTCCGCCCGCCGCAGCGACCGTGGCGAACGCAGTGCCGCCCGCGGGGAAAGCAGCGCGCTCGGCAAGCTCTTCGGACCGGTCGGGGCGTCGGACGGCAACGTGGATGCCTTGATCCAGCAGATCCTGCGCGATCCGAACCCGATCACCCGCCGCCTCGCCTTTTCCAAGCTCCTCGAGTCGATGACCGCCGAGAACGCCGCCGCCCTGCGCGGGCAACTGGTCTCGCTGGGCACGGACTCCACCGAATGGCGCGACTTCCACTACGCCTGGGGTGCGCTCGACGGGAAAGCCGCCTTCGAGCACGCCGCGAACAGCGAGGAGCGCGATCTCGCCATCACCATGAGCGGCTGGGCCGCCGCCAATCCGGCCGAGGCCATGGCCATGCTCGACAACCTGCCGGAGGAAATGAAGGGCCAGCGCGACGAACTCACCGCCAGCCTGGTCGCCGGCTTGGCCGACAACAACCGGGGCATGGCCACCGACTACGTCCTGAAACTCGGCCAGGAAGGCAACGCCCGCGCCGGCAACCTGATGGAGATCGTCGCCGGCGAGGCCCTGCGCGCCGAAGGCCCCGAGGGTGCCGCGCGCTGGTCGGAAGCCCTGCCCGACGGGCCTCTGAAAAGCACCGCGATGGGCCGCGTGGCGGACGCCTATGCCCGCCAGGACCCGGAAGCCGCCGCCCGCTGGGCGCAGACTTTCGCCGGGGAAAGCTACGCCGCCCGGGCGATCGAGCAGATCGGCGGCCGCTGGGCACGGAGCAATCCGGTCGCCGCGGTCGATTGGCTGCAAAGCCTGCCCGCCGGCAACGGCCAGACCGCCGGCCTGCGCAATGCCTTCGGCGATTGGGAAGACCGCGACCCCGCCGCCGCCGGGCAGTATCTGGCCTCGATGCCGCAGTCGCCGCAGCGCGATTCGGCGATCAGCGGCTTCGCCACCGGCTACGCCTGGCAAAACCCGCAGGTCGCCATCGCCTGGGCCGAGGACATCCGCGACCCCGCCCTGCGCGAAAGCTCGCTGACCCGCGCCGGCCAGGCTTTCTACCAGCGGGACCCTGGAAACGCCATCATCTGGCTGGAGAAAAGCGGCCTGTCCGATGCCGCCCGCCAGCAGATCCTGCAACCGGACCGGCGCTGATCGACTTCAAAGGAAGCGCGTCAGCCCGTTCACCGTGCTTTCGTCCAGACGACGGACCAGCGCGGTGGTCAGCGCGACCAGGTGGAGGTAGTCGTTGAGGTCGATGATCGAGTTGTGCGAGTGGATGTAGCGGGCCGGCACGCCCAGCACCACGCAGGGGATGCCGTGGCCCGACTGGTGGAAGGACCCCGCGTCCGTCCCGCCGCTGCGCCGCACGGTCACCTGATGCGGGATTCCCTCGTCGCGAGCGGTCCGGATCGCCAGCTCCGCGAGGCGCGGGTTCATGATCGCGCTGGGATCGAACAGGCGGATCTGCACGCCGCCGCCCAGCCGGCCCTGGCTGTCGGCCCGTGAAAAGCCCGGCGTGTCGTCGGCCGGCGGACCTTCCAGCACGATCGCCACGTCCGGCCGCGCGTGGACCGCCGCGGTCTTCGCCCCGCGCAGCCCGACTTCCTCCTGCACGGTGCCCGCCAGCACGATCTTGTTCGGCCGGGCCCCCGCCGCCAGCTGGATGCCGGCCTGGATCGTCCCGGCCATGCCGACACGGTTGTCGAAGGCCTTCGCCATGAACCAATCTTCCCGTTTCATCGCGGTGAACAGCGAGGCCGGAGCAATCGGGTCGCCCAGCGAAATGCCGAAATCCTGCTCCGCCTCGTGCCGCGAGGTCGCGCCGACGTCGATGAACATCTGGTCGATCGTCATCACCTGCCGCCGCTGGGCTTCCGGCAGGAAGTGGGGCGGCTTCGACGCGACCACGCCGGTCACCTTCTCGCCGGAGCGGGTGCGGATTTCGACCCGCTGCGACAGCAGGCTGTGCTCCCACCATCCGCCCACCGCCAGGAACTGGATGAAGCCGTCCGGCGTGATGTTCTGCACCAGGAAGCCCACCTCGTCCATGTGCCCGGCCACCAGCACCCGCGGCCCTTCCCCCGGCAGCTCGCAGAAAACACTGCCGGAGCGGTCGGCGGAGAGTTCCCCGCAGTCTTCCAGCTCGTTGACGAAGATCGCGCGGACCTCGTCCTCATGCCCCGGCACCGAGTGCGCCTCCGTCAATTCCTGCAGCAGGGAAATCGCCTTCGCTTTCACGCCGGTGACGCTATCGACACGCGGGCCGGGTGCAATGCCGATCCTGAAATGCGGGATCCCCGGATTCGACATCCGCCGCTTCCCCGGCTAGGTCGCCTCATGCACGCCGACCTGACGCCCGAACTCCTGAGCCCCGCCGGCAACTGGGACTGCGCCCGCGCCGCCGTCGCCGCCGGGGCCGATGCGATCTACTTCGGCCTGCCGAAATTCAACGCCCGCCTGCGCGCCGACAACTTCACCGAAGCCGACCTCCCCGAGCTGATGGCCTTCCTCCATAAGCACGGCGTGAAGGGCTTCGTCGCGATGAACACGCTGGTCTTCACCGGCGAACTCGAGGCCGCCGAACGCCAGCTCCGCCTGATCGCCGACGCCGGCGTCGACGCCCTCATCATCCAGGACCTCGGCCTCGCCAAGATGGCCCGCGAGATCGCCCCCGGCGTCGAGCTCCACGCCTCGACCCAGATGACCATCACCTCCCCCGAAGGCCTGCGCTTCATCGAGTCCCTCTTCCCCCTCGAACGCGCCGTCCTCGCCCGCGAACTCTCCCTCAAGGAGATCGAGCGCTTTTCTTCATCTACCATCTCCCACCCGTCCTCCATAGCCTCGGCGAAGGGGGATCTGCCATCTCCCATCACCCCAATCGAAGTCTTCGTCCACGGCGCCCTCTGCGTCGCCTACTCCGGCCAGTGCCTGACCAGCGAGTCCCTCGGCCAGCGTTCCGCCAACCGCGGCGAATGCGCCCAGGCCTGCCGCATGCCCTACGAACTCGTCGTAGACGGCGAAACCCGCGACATGGGCGAGCACCGCTACCTCCTCAGCCCGCAGGACCTCGCCGCCGTCGACCTCATCCCCGACCTCGTCCGCGCCGGCGTCAAATCCTTCAAGATCGAAGGCCGCCTCAAGACCCCTGAATACGTCGCCGCCGTCACCCGCGTCTACCGCAAAGCCCTCGACGCCTGTTTATCCCCCGTAGCTTCAGCGAAGGGGGACCTCCACCAATCCGAGATCAACAATCAGCAATCAACAATCGACAATCCACCATCTCCCATCTCCGAAAGCGACCGCTACGAGCTGGAAATGACCTTCTCCCGCGGCCTCACCACCGGCTGGCTGGCCGGGACCAACCATCCCTATCTCACCCACGGCCGCTTCGGCAAAAAGCGCGGCCCGTTGCTCGGCACCATCGCCGCGTGCGGCGGCACCTGGATCGAACTCACCGACCGCACCGCGATCCCGCTCAAGCCCGGCGACGGCGTGGTCTTCGACGCCGGCGAGAACCGCGACCTCGAGCAAGGCGCCAAGATCTGGAAAATCGAGGGCGAGCGCATCGTCTTCCACCGCACTTTCAGCGGCATCAATTTCAGCCGCCTCAAGCCCGGCCAGACGCTCTACAAGACCTCCGACGAAAAGCTGGAGTCCGACATCCGCCGCTTCTGGCAAAACGCGAAACTGCGCGAGAAGAAGACGCCGCTCCACCTCACCGCCACCGGCAAGCCCGGCGAGCCGCTCAAACTCGCCAGCGGCCCGCACTCCGTTCTCAGCGAAATCCCGCTCGCCCCCGCCGCCAAGCACCCGCTCACCGAAGAAACCCTCCGTGCCCAGCTTGGCCGCCTCGGCGACACGCCCTACGAACTCGCGTCCCTCGACTTCCAGCTCGAAGGCGAATGCCACCTCCCGCTTTCCGAACTCAACCGCCTGCGCCGCGAACTGGTCGATGCACTCGGCACCGGGAAAGAAGCTTCGGGCCGGCCGGAAGACCGGCGCTCCCGGATCACCGTCCACGACCTGCTTCCTCACATCCACCATCCACCATCTCCCATCGCGCCTCCGGCGCTGTCCGTCCTCTGCCGCACCCTGCCGCAAGTCCAGGCCGCCCTCGACCGCAACGTCGCCACCATCTACTGCGACTTCGAAGACCCCCGCCGCTACCGCGAAGCCGTCTCCCTCAAACAATCCAAAATCCAAAATCAACAATCATCAATCGTCAATCCGCCTCCCTCCATCCTCCTCGCCACCCCAAGAATCCTCAAACCCGGCGAAACCGGCTACCTCAAGCTGATCGAACGCGCCGAAGCCGACGGCCTGCTGCTCCGCAACCTCGCCGCGCTCGACTACTACAAGGATCGTAGCGACCTGAAAAAAGTCGCCGACTTCTCCCTCAACGTCGCCAACCCGATCACCGCGAAGCTGCTCAAGGAAGCCGCGAACCTCGACACGCTCACGATTTCCTACGACCTCAACATCGGCCAGGTGCTCGACCTGCTCGAAGCCGCGCCGCCGGAATGGTTCGAGCTGACGCTCCACCAGCACATGCCGATGTTCCATATGGAGCACTGCGTCTTCTGCACCTTCCTCAGCAGCGGCACCACCTGGAAGGACTGCGGCCGGCCCTGCGAAAGCCACGTCGTCCACCTCCGCGACCGCGTCGGCCAACTCCACCGCCTCACCGCCGACGTCGGCTGCCGCAACACCCTCTTCAACGGCCGCGCCCAGACCGGCGCGCGCTTCTACGAGGAGCTCCGTAGCACCGGCCTCGCGAAGTTCCGCATCGAACTCCTCGACGAGGACGACCTCGGCGCCCTGCGCACCCTCACCGCCTACCAGGACCTGCTTTCCGGCAAGACCGGTGCCGCCACCCTGCTCGACAACGTCAAGGCCTTCGAAAAGCTCGGCGTCACCGAAGGGACGCTGAAGTAGCGCGACTTTGCAAGTTGCCGTGGCTTGCGGCTATCAAAGCTTTCTTGCCTGATTCTTCCGGCGACCAGCAATCAAGATCGCAAGAATCAGAACAGCGACGGCAGCAGCGACGGGGACAAATGAAATCTCTTTCCGGGTTTCCGGTCGCACAGGCTCGATATTCTGCATCGCATTGGCCGGAGTTGAGATCCGAACCGGGATCTTCGCTTGAGGAACCGGCCCTGCCAGGCTGTATTCCTGAGGGTCACCAATGAAACGAAAAGTCCGCGTACCGGCACGGATCTGCTCGTACCAAAGCGTCCAAGCACCAATGTCGGCATCATACGATGTCTTGTTTGCAGGTGTGTTGTTTGCCCTGGTCTCCAGGGGCAAGCGAGCGAGAGCGATCATCGCCATCCCGCTGTGGGGGCGCTCGCCATACGTTTTAAATCTAACCGCTTGGACCGTACGGTCCATCCCAGGCTCGAAGCCCCAGGGATCATCGAGCAGTTCGCCGAGAACCCGCACCGTTTCCGGACTTGGCAAGGCCTCGAGCGTTTCAAATGCTTCAGTTTGCACAACCAGGAGTCGGGACTTGGCCGTGCCTGCGTGTTCAAGGCCCATTGATTGGAGTGCATCTACGACTTCCTCCTCCGCCGCTTTGATCTGCTTCTGGTAATACTCGGCATGTCCAGGAATAGACAATAGTCTCGCCTGGGCAAGACGATGTACATCCCAACGCTCGTCCACCTGGAAAATGGAAGAACGGCCCATTCTTCTCATGCATCTACTGAGCAAGGGGATCGCCTCTTGTGGTGGCAGAGATCCAGCCTTGTCAATCTCTTGTCTCCAGAGTTGCAGGTCATTGATTTGATCCGCCCTCCAGTCCGCGGCATCCGATAGCGCGACGCGGGGCGAAATCAATAGAGCAACAACCAAAATCAAAAACTTTATAGCCATGTAATCCTATGTTTGTCCCAATACGTGTGGTCAGGGTCGGCTGTCGACATTCGATTCAAGCCAGATCTCCGCCTCGTCCCATTCCCCTTTCACCAGCAGGTTGCCAGGGTTCAATCCTGACGTGCCTCCGCTGCACATGAGCCGTCGTCTGTGTTCGGTCCCGGGTAGGTGAGCCGGACCAGGGAATGCACGCTGGTCAGGATGCCCCTCGCCAACCAGGATATGGCCGATTTCGTGAGCGATGGTTCTCAAGTGACCTTCTTCAGGATCGTAAGGACGAACAGGATTCAAGTTGGTGTAGGCATCAAGGTTCCCGAAAATCCAGCAAGTTCTTTCCTTGCGAACGGCGGTCGCAAAAGCAGTTCCGGAGATCAACTTTTGCGATCCGACGATAAACACGGTAATATGCTCTTCGAATGGTGTGTATCCAGGCTGCCCGGATAGCTCTTGAATTCGATTATCCTTCTTCAGCTTGACGACATCTTGCTCCCCGTTGTGGTTTCCCGTCGTGTAATCTGGATCCCCGTCGAGCGAACCGTCTTCACCCCCGAGGTCCCATGCTGCGACTAGAGGATCGGTTTCGATCCTCACACTGAAAGTCGTGTTGAGCTGAGGCTTGAATACATCATTCAGAAAGTCTTCCAGTTCCTGTTCGTCAGGGATCAGAGTGGGAATCACTTCCGGGTTCCCCGAAGCATCCGCCTTCGTGACTTTGTAGACAGCCACCCTGACCGCACGGTCTTTCATGATCTTGAATCCAAGCGGTTTGCTGACGGATGTAGCACCTCCGCCAAGTGTGAGTTCCGCAAGAACTTCGTCGCCGCTCGAGCTGGTTGCCGCTGCTTGCACGGCGACGGTGGTCTCCTCAGCGGAAAGGGTGATCATTTGATTACCACCGAAGGTTATCCCTGTTCCAGAAATCGTAAGTGGACTTCCACCAGTGAGAGGAGCTTTGAAAGTCGTGGTCTTCGTTGTCGATTGAGGAGCCATGATCCAAAGGCGGTCAAGCGCCGGGAGGCTAATCGTATCAGCAGCGACCGAGAAATCATCAACGCCTGCGAACTTGCGGACGGTGATTCCTTTGCTGTTCACAAACTCGCCTTCGACTTTTAGCGGGAGCATGGCGGCGTAAGTCGCCCCGTCACCTTCTCCCCGCTTCCCGAGAACCCACCCGTTGCTTGAAGTATCCACGAGTTGCACATCGCTGCTGCGCCACTCTTCGGGGAGGTTGGAGCTTGCTGCCCGATAGATCGGCCGCCATTTGCCGTTGACGAGGATCGGAGCAAGCATCCCGGACGGCGATCTAGCGATCGCAATCCCCTCGGCGGACATGTCGCTCGTCTTTGCATACGTTCCGGCGGCGTGCCAGCTTCCGTTGTAATGTACCAGTGTCTCGGTAGAGCCAAATGCGACAGGAATTCCAGGAGATATGTCTACGACGTTGAGAGGAACCCAATCAAGTGGGGCGAGATTCCCGGCACCGTTGATGACTCCTTTCCCCGTCTCCACGTCAAATCCCCAATACGCGCCGGAAGCTCCGACGAGCGACATGCCGCCCGCAACTTGGACCTTACCCGCCGTCCTGCCAGTTGCAGGCAATGTCCACATGAACCGTGAGCCCCCGGGAGTCGGAACGAATTTTTCCGCAATATCGTCTTCGAGCGTTTCGATAGTCGCCGCCGGAGCAATTACCCTCCCGTCGTTCGACAGAACCGGGCCGCGGTAGGGACTGTATTCCAAATCCTGGTAAGTCATTGCGAAAAAATCGTCTACGGAAACTGCTGTCGGAGCCGCGTTCCGGGCCGGCCAATGTGTCAAGACGCTCCCGCGGCGGTTATGCTCGGCATTGAGCTCATAACTCCCAAATCCGACGATTTCTCCGCCATCGTTGATACCTCGGGCAACACAGCCCGTCAATTCGCCGGCTGAGGTAGTGAGTTCCAGCCAGTTCCCACCACTCCATGTTCCATTGACGTAAAGTACGGTTCCTTGGCCATTGATCTGGATAGGTCTCTTGTGAAGCTCAGGCGGACTCGCTGAGGTAATCGGAAAGACAGCGTAGCGCGGTTCGGGGATCGTGAACTTTCTAACCGCTGAATCAGCCTTTCCGGCGTCTTCTGAGTCAGCAGTATTGTCAAGGTCGAGATCCAATTGGTCGCCATCAGCAACCTGATTGTTATCGGCGTCGGCTTCGAACGCATTTGCAAGTGCGTGGAACGGGTGCGATGCGTCACCCATCATCTCAAACTCCGCCCAATCCGGGCTGCCATCGCCATCAGTATCGACGCTCCAATCAGCACGGATTCGCCAAAATTTCTTCTCGCCCGGCTCCGGGGGCGCAGGTGGCGGCATATTTCGCACTAGGGCCGCTGAAGTGGCGACCAGTTGGTTCATCTCAGGAAGGCTTGCTTCCAATTCTGCGATAAGCGCTGAATCCCGGACGCCAAGTACGGGGGCTCCATTTGGCGGCGTCATCGCCGATCCATACCGCCAAATGAAAAAATAGAAATCCCCGTGGCGACGCGAGTAAAGTGGCATTTGGGCCCAGTCCTGATGAAGTTCTCCATCCAAGTGCATGACCATGGGTCCGCCGTGATCAAGCGATCGCCAGGATGCTACCGTACCGCCATCCATTCCGGTAGCTGGCCGAAGCAGGAGTGTGGGAGCGGCCGTCGGAGGCGGTGGTAGCGGCTGCGGAGTTTCACCAGGTGAAAGTGGTGGAGGCGGAGTGAACTCACGCATTGGCACGACGAACTCGTGGCCCATTCCGTAAATTTCTTCTCCGTCGGTCCAGTTCCTCAGGTCCTCCGAAGTTTCGACCTGATACTGGACTCCGGCAACCGTGCGAAAAACCATAGACTGCTGGATTGCCCCATCGGCTGACGGGACGTTCTCAAACCAGTAATTCGGAAGAAGGTCGCGGGCAACTAGTGGTGCCGTGATGGCAAGGCAAGGAAGAATCGACGGAATCAGTTTCATGGCAGGGAGGATCTGATTCCTTCCTGGTGGACGGGGAGTGAATAAGCCGCACAGAGTCGACCGCAACGGCCTTTAGCTGGCACCCGTAGGTGGCAGCCTGGACATGCGCCGCCGCCTCCCCGGCCTTTCGGCCTGGTTGGCGGCATCGTCGCGGTCGATGCCAACCGCTCTGTGATTGCGGGTTATTCAAGCCCGTCCCCGAAGGAATAGGGGAGTTATCGCAACGGACGGCAATTCGTAAAGGAGATACTTACCGCTTCACGGGTTTTATTGCTACCGCGGCCTCAATGAAATCGCCGAGAGTCCGCGAGGCTGATCGGCCGCGCCTCAATCTAAATGAGGTCCTCGCGGCTTCACATTTGCCCCGGCCCCCCTTCTTTGCAGCCGCTTCTGCCTGTTGCCAATCACCCTTTCTTGATTCACACCTCATAGGATGCTCCACCCGCCGTGTTGTGGCGATTCAGGCTGGGGCACCTGAGCGTCTACCCTGGCATTCGCCTTCACCCGCCCGCCAGATTCTGCCACAGCACCCGGGCTCCGGTCAGCAGCACCATCGCCGCGAAGCCCTGGCGCAGGCGCTTCACCGGCAGCCGGGCGGCGAGGCGGTTGCCGGCGATGGAACCGGCGACGGCGAGCGACGAGAACAGGCCCGCCGGTTTCTAGTCGGCCGAGCCCATCCTAGCCTTCCCAAATACCCAGCTTCCTGTATTTGTGGGTCTATGAAGAGGATCATCGACCTCCCCGACGGCCTGTTTCTGAAAGCAAAGATTCTCGCTACCGAGCGCAGGATCACATTCAAGGATGTCGTGATTCAGGGTCTGAAACTTGTCACCGAGACCCCGCCCGAGACCGACGTGAAGAAGCGGAAAGCGGAGCTCAAGCGCCTTCTCAAAGCCATGCAGGCGGGCAACACGGAGCCGATGGTTTCTCTAACGCGGGAAGAGATTCATGACCGCTGAGGTGTTTCTGGATTCCAACGTGCCCAAATGTCCCAGTGGGACGCCACCATCCTTGCGGCTGCGGTGGAACTCGGCTGTACGACCATTTATTCGGAGGACATGAACGACGGGCAGGATTATGGCGGCGTCCGGGTGGTGAATCCCTTCAAGTAAGCTTCCAAGATCGATCGGATTCAGGCCAGGTTCTGCCACAACACCCAGGCCCCCGTCGCCAGCACCGTCGCCGCGAAACCCTGGCGCAGGCGCTTGACCGGCAGCCGGGCGGCGAGGCGGTTGCCGGCAATCGATCCGGCGACGGCGAGCGTCGAGAACAGCCCCGCCAGATTCCAGTCGGTCGGACTGTCGTGGAAATGCGCCGCGAATCCCGCGGCGGGGTTGAAGGCGATCACCGCCTGCTTGCTTCCCAAGGACCTAGGCTGCATGGTCCTGCACGTGCCGCATCAACGGATCGCTTCACCCCTCGCTTTCCTCGGCGGGCTCGCCGCCCTTTCCGCGGCGGAACTCCCCGTGGACGGGGATATCGGATTCATCCCCTATCTCGCGGAACCGGCGCGACATGCGCCGGCGACCTTTGTCACGACGGACTGGGCCTTCCTCAACGGGATTCTCGCCGGCCCGGTGGCCCTGGTTCCGGCCAAGACCTCCTGGGGCGTCCCCTACGGAGTCGAGGCGGCCTACCGCTGGGACGGCGGCACCTGGCAAACGGGCGTCCCGTGGCTGCCCGCCGACCGCTGGCCCAAGCACGTCCGCCGCAGCTACCTCGGCTACGAGTTCCAGGATCCGGAGACCTTCGCGGTTTTCACCGAGTTCCTCGACGCCGCCACGGGCGCGGTCCGCGGACGCGCGCAGGGCTCGATCTCGCACGCCTACCATTTCGACCTCAACGAGCACGCGATCGCAGTGACCCGCGGCTTCGGACCGGTCGAAGTCTACCTGCATGACGGGGAGCGCCGCTCGATCCCGGTTCGCGGCTCTTCGTCGAGAGACGTGATCCTCGACGGGCGGGAACTGGTGGTCTTTTCCTACGACAGCCTGGACCGCGGGTCGGGATGGCTGGAACGGCGCAGCATCGACACCGGGGAACTCCTCGATTCATGGACGCTGCCGCCGCGCTCGGGGATTTACGCTTTCCATGCAGGCAAGATCCTGGCCGCGGAATACCAGCAGTGGGGCTCCTTCCGGCCGCTGCTGGCCCGGGCGGGAGTCGCCGCCATGGAGCCGCTGGTGCTGCCCGAAGCCGCCCAGCCCGGCTCCCGCATGTTGACCGCCGATACCCTCGGCGATCCGAATCCGGCCGCCCGCACGCCCACCGGGGTGTGGCTGACCTTGCCGGCGGAAAAGCAGAACCAAGGGGCGCTCATGCATCTCGATCTCTCCGGCGACGTTCCCGGGTGGAGCCTGGCAATCGATAGCAGCCCGGTTTCCTTCAACGGCTATCGGGTCGTCACCCGCAGGGATTGGAACGAGCCGCTGCTGATCGCGGATGCCGACCCCGCCACCGCGCCGACAGCGTTTCTGGTGCCGGCCCGCAGCCCGGAAATCTCAGGCGTGTTGCCGGTGAAGGTTCGGCTCGACCGTCCCAGCGCGGCCACGGTGAAAGTGCGCGTGACCAGCAAGAACGGCGGAACCGCCACGCCGGGCGCCGACTTCGCCGTCTTCGACCAATGGATCACCTTCCCCCCCGGCTCGGTGGAGGCGGAGGACTCGCTGGTCGTGAAGGAAGATTTCACCCCCGAGCCGCACGAAACCCTGGTCCTGGAGATCACCGGCACGGAGAACGCGAACTTGCCGATCAAGAGGGAGCAGGTGTCGGTCATCGAGGGCAGCGGGGTGCAGAAATGGATCTCGGCCGATCCCGCGCCGACAGGCCCCATCTCACAACCCACCGGGTCGAGCATGACCGGAGGTGACGGGCTGCTTTACCGGGCCGGTTTGCGCAATCGCCTCGAAGTGATCGAACCGCGGACCGGTGTCGTGCTGGAGACCGTCGAGCTGTCCCTCGACAGCCAGAAGATCCAGACCATCTACGTCAACGGCTACTACGGCCCGCAAGGGACGATGTCACTGGCCGCCACAGCGGACGGAGTGATCTGCTGGTTTGGCGACCGGACCACCTATGGCACCAGCCTGGTCCTGTGGACGCTTTCCGGAAAGCGGACCTTGCCGGGCTGGTCGCTCCGTGTGGCGAATCCGGTCGAAGGCGGCGCGCCCGGGTTGATCGAGGCGACGGCGAGCGAACGCACGACCGCGGCGATCCCCGCGAAGCTGGTCGTCAGTGCCGCGCGGATGGAGCACGGCAGCTACGGCGACAACTCCGAATACAGCCCCTTGAGCCCGGCCGACCTGCTGATCCCGGCGGATGGCACGCCGCTGCGCTATGCCCTCCCGATCCATTCCGAAATGGCCACCCACCGGAGCCAAGCTCCGATCCGCTTGCAGTTCTTCGATGCCGCCGGCTTCATCACCGAGCAGTGCCTGATCGAGCCCTCGCCCTGCGACTACGATCCCTATCGTACGATGATCCCGCTCGATCCGGCGCTGGCCGTCACCGGCGTCGGCGGCATCATGCGGCGCGGCGACAGCCTGTGGGTATGCTTCCCGAAAGCACCGCATCCGGTTTCCACCAGGCTCAGCGGCTGCGTCCAGGAGCTCGACGGCACGACCTACGAGGTCCGTCGTACCATCTGGGCACCCGCGGCGCTCAAGCACCCGGGTTTCGGCGAAAGCATCATCGATGCCGGCCGCGACATCATCATCGTGGCCACCCACAACGTGGACTCGCCGAACCGCTCGACCAAGACGACCCGCAGCCTCTGCGTGCTGGATGCCGCGAGCGGCAACTTCCGCGCGGTGATCCCGTGGAAGTTCTGGGCGAATCCGACGGTGGCCTTCGACGACACCTATGTCGCCATCGCGTCCGCCAGCGATCAGGACGGGGCGCGCAAGACCGCGGGCGGGCTGATCCTTTACAGCCGCGCCACTTTCAAGCCGGTCGCCAGCCTCAAGCTCGCCGGTGAAGGCGGGGGCAGCAGCATGGCCTTCGCCGGCGGCGCGCTCTGGCTGGGCGTGCCGAATGCCGAATGGCGGCCGCCTTTTCATCCGAAGAATGAGCCCGGCCAGCCCTTCGCCGGGGCGGTGCTGCGCTTCGGGGCCCTGCCCTCTTTGAAAAGCGCCCGGGTGTTCTTCTCGCCGGCCGCCACCTGGGCTCCGTCGCAGTTCGGGGTGAACCTCGATGTGGCGGATGACGGCAGCGTGCTCGCCCGCGCCTTCAACGGCATCTTCCGGATCGATCCGGTGACCATGGCCATCACCGCCTCGCCCTCGTCGGCACGCCTGCTGCCGCTGCGGAATTTCTCGCGGGGCGAAGGATTGCGGTCCGACGACTATCACGGGATCTTCGACGAGGAGACGGGCTTGCGGCTGACGGACCTGGCGAGCAACGGGCGGAGCGTCATCGGCAAGGACAGCTTCCTCTACCCGTCGTGGCAGGAGATCTTTTCCGTCCCATTCGACCGCGCCGGCAGCTTCGAGCTCTGGCAGCGCTATGCAGAGGAACTCCCCGGCGATCCCCGCCCGGACCTCCAGCGATACGTCGAGGAGCACCTCGGCAGCATCCCCGTGGTCACGGTGACCCCCGCCTCCGGCTACTACCGCTCGTATGCGAAGGTGAACATTTCCGGGCCGATGCCGCCCGACATGACCATGCTGGTCGAGTTCTCCATGGCCGGCGGGCCGTGGGAAGTGCTCGCCCTGCGCAACGGGTCCGGCCCGGTCCGCAACCGCTACGGCGTGGCCGACAAGACGGCCCCGAACGAGATCGCGGCCCCGGACCTGGTGCCGTCGCGGGGCGCCCGCTTCCGCGCCCGCTACGACCTCACCGCGAACCTGCCGCTGGCACTCTCCGGCTACCGTTACCTTTACGTCAAACCGTGAACTTCACCCGCTTCCTCACCCTCTGCGGTTTCGTCTTTGCGGGTGCCCTTGCGGCGGCCGAAGTGCCGCTGGATGAACCGGTGGCAACCCTTCATCCCGGCGATCCGCTGCGGTGGATCGGCCACAGCGGCCAAGCGGTCCACCTGTCGAACTCCACGGCAAACGTGTGGACCTTTTCCTACACGCCCGACGGCGTGGTGCAGCCGGTAGCCGGAACGGCGCTCGACAGCGCCTACCGCCCGCTTTTCGCGGCCGACGGGAAAGCCCTGCTCGAGAAGAATCCGGGCTACTTGAGCTCGGACGGCTTCCGCGTGATCCGGCTTTCCGACCAGGCCACCCTCGGCGATCTCCCCGGGACCTTCCGCCACGCCGACGGCAGTCCCGTCATCACCGCGCAAGGTACCTTCGCCCTCGGCGCACCGGGCCACGGCATCGACTTGCAAGTGCTGAACTACTCCCGCGGGGCGGATGACGCCACCCTCCGCACCTTGGTCGGGACCGCGAACTCCCCGGCCCGCGCGCTGCTTGCCGCCTGCGACGAGTGGGTCGCGCGGTGGGGCACCGAAAGCCAGATCGGCAACCAGGTGGTGGTCATCCACCGCTTGTCCGACCTCGCCGAGATCCGCCGGGTCACGGTGCGCTGGCAAGACGGCATGGACGGGATCGCCGCCGGCCACGGGAACCACCTGTATTTCCGCACCCGCAACGAATTCCGCTGCCTCGACATCGCCACCGGGGAAATCGTTCCGGTGCTCCAGCTCCCGAGTTCGTGGTCGCGCTCCAATCAGGCGATCGATGCCGCCGCGGATGGCTTCTGGTTCTTCGCGCCGGAGGTGATGGAAGTGCGGCGCTACCGCCGAACACCCGCAGCGGGCTACGAACTCGATTTCCGCGGTGCCATTCCGAGGGCCTCGTCGAGTTGGTCGGCGGAGCTGAACGCTTCCGGAAATCTCGTCCACCTGACCGGCGAGGGGAAAGTCCGGATCTACGACACACAGGCCTCCCGCCCGCAGTTGCTGCCCCCGGGGCTGCCTCCCTTGAAAGAGTCCGATGTGACGGTTCCGCTGCCTCTCACGCTGGACCGCGTGCCCGAGCGGGATCTGTCGCTGCGGGTCCGCAGCGCCGGCGGGTCCGCCACGCCGGGGTTCGACTACGTGCCGCTCGATCAAGTCGTCACCTTCCCCGCCGGCACCCGCACGGTCACGGTGCCGCTGGCGATCAAGGACGACCTGATCGCGGAGGCCTTCGAAACGATCGGCATCGAGCTGCTCGACACGGACGGGATCCGCCTTCCCGCGATGCCAACGCCGGGCGTGGTCATCGCCGGCAGCGGACTCGAATGGCGCGAGTTCCCGTTCAAGGACGCCGCGGGTGCACCGCTTGAGAACATCTCGCCCCAACACGTCTTCACCGGGGTGATCACCGGAACGATCCACTACTCCGGCAACCTGCATCTCTGGGACCGCCAGACCGGGAGCTACCGGGGCGCCACCGAGATTCCCGGCGGCGACTCTTGGAGCAAGCCCGACATGGTTGAAACGCCGCTCGGCCTGGAATCGATGACCCGCGCAGGCGGCATCACGCTCTACCGCGTGAGTTCCAACACCGGCGCGACCCTCGCCAAGCGCACCTTCGCAATCCCCAACTCGGGTTCGCCCGTCACCACCTTGCTCGGCGGGGGCCGGATGCTCGTCCGCACCGGTGGTTTCGGCTACAGCGCCCCCTTCACGACGCGGATCTACTCGTTCGACGGGCCGGAGGACGGGGTCGATTTCCCGATCTTCGACGGATTCGTCCCAAACTTCCTCGAGACCCTCAGCGACGGCAAGCGGCTGGCGATTTCATGGCGGAAGCCCGATGCCTTCCCGAGGGTGCCCGGGTTCGTCAACCACCTTCGCTGGTACCGGACCGACACGATGGAAATCGAAGGCGAGATCGCACTGGAGTCCGCCGCCTCGCTGCTCGCCCTCCACGACAACCTGCTGGTTTTCCAATCGAACGGCATCACCCGCGCGCTCGATCTCGCGACCGCCGCGATCCGCTGGTCGAGTGAAGAACTTGGCAGCGGGGGCGCGGTGACCGGCACGCATGTCTTCGCCGACGATTGCATTTGGGAACTCGCGACCGGCCTCAAGGTTTCACCGCCGCTCCACCACGACTCGCGGCTCCCGGACAGCACGCCCTTGGCCACCTATCTCCGCAGCCACGGACCCGGCGGGATGTTCGGTCGGATCTCGTTCTCCGAGACCCAACCGGACGGCACCAGCATCTACCGGACCCGCCACTACGACATCCGCACCGACCGCCAGCGCCCCGGCCTGGAATGGCTGGGCAAGGGTCTCCGCCTCGACGAGGAGCAGGCTCTCATCCCCTTCAAGTCCAGCGAGGCCTTCGCTCACCCGTTCGCCGTCACGCTGAGCCAAGCGACGACCGGCAGACCCACGCTCTACCGGCCCTTCGAGATCCCGTCGGCGCCCTTTGCCGTTCCTGGCGACCGCCAAGTGCATCTCTATCCGCTCACCGCGCCGCCCGAAACTCCCCTCTACGGAAAATCCCATCCGCTGGTAATCCGCGCAGACGTCTCCGGGGCACAGCCGCTGATGAGGAACATCGCCGTCGACCGTCACGACGGAACCGCCCGCCTGCCGCTCCATTTGACCCGCGCGTTTCCGGCGATCGATGCGCTGAACCTGCCGACGTTCACCGCCCGCCACTGCGACGGCCGCCTGGTGCTGTCCACCGGCTCCACCTATCCCGACGAGAATCCCGACGGCCGGGTCGTCGTGATCGATCCCGCCAGCGGGGCGGTGCTGCTGGACATGCGCGATCCCGCACCGATCTACCGCCGCGCCTTCGCGCTGGACGCCTTGGTGCAGGGCGACCGCCTGCTGGTCTTCTGCAAGCATGTGCCGACCGGCGCGGCCATGGTGGAAGTGTATGAACTCTCCTCGCGACGCCTGCTGGGAAGCATCGCGGATGAGTCTTTCAACAACATGAACGGCCTCCAGATGGACGCGACCCCCACCCACTTCGCGCTGTCCGCCGCGAGCCTCTCGCCCTGGGAGAAGAAATCCACGGTCTCCGTTTACCGCTGGTCCGATCTCAAGCCGGTGGTCCGCAAGTCCGGCGGCAAGAAGGGCGGGCTTGGATTCGGTGTGGACCTCAAGCCGGACCGGGTCTTCGCCGGCATCCGGGGTGCCCGGGAACAGAACGACACCGGCCTGTTTGCCCAAGCCGTGGAAGCGAAGATCAGACTGCCCCGGTGGCCGAAGTTCACCGGCGGCCAGCTCATCGCGGGCGAACCCCTGTTTTACCTCCTCGACCGCGCGGGCGTGTCCCGTGCCTACGATCCGTCGACCTTCCGGGAAGTCTGGTCGTTCCAAGGAGTCGTCACCGGCGCGACTCAAGGCACGACACGCGACTTCGCGTGGATCGACCAAGGCGGCGCGGGCATCTCGATCCGCGACGGGGCCACCGGCGCACCTCTGGCAACTTCCCAACTGCCACCCGGCCCGACCAACCGCAGCTACCTCTATCCCGCCATCGGCTCTCCCGGGTTGATCTTCTTCGGCCACGGCAAGGGACTCCGCGCCGTGGCAACCGCCGACCTCGGCGACTTCGCCGACAACCGCCGCTGGCGGAATCTTCCTCCCTTGCTCTCCGGTCCGGACGAAGACCTCGACGGCAACGGCCAGCCCGACTTCACGGAATACGTCCTCCTTCGCCTCCCGTCCGGCGGTTCGCCGGGCAGCGTCCGGATTGAGGGAGGAGAAGTGGTCACCGAGGAAGGCGACCCGCCGCCCACCGACCTCGTCAGTCTCGCCGAAATCGAGGTCGCCCCGGGCTGGTGGTATCCGGTCGCCTGGCGCGACGGGGCTTCCCCGTGGGAAAAGCGTCAACTCCCATCCGGCACCTCCGACGCCACCCCGCTGCGGGTCCGCCATCTTCCACATCCCGTGCTTGGTTGGTTCCCCGTCCTCCTTTCCTGGCCACCCCAAGCCGTCGCCATTGCCGGTGATAGCACCAACGTGCTGCCGGATCGCTCCAGCCCCTTGGCTTCCCGCGCTCAATCGTCTTCTGCCGGCACGGCCGGCGACGGAATGGATTCCCAGCCCCTCCGTCTCATCTCCGGCAACGATGGCTGGGCGCTGGAATACGTCCGTCCCGTCGGTGAAGCCACGCCGGCCATCCTTGAAACGAGTACCGATTTGCAAACCTGGAGTCCGGTCTCGGGTGATCCTTTGTTCGTGACTACCGTCGAGCGCACGGAACCCGGAATCGAAAAAGTCATCCTGCGCGTCGCGGCTTCCGACACCCGCCGCTTCTTCCGCCTCCGCCGCTGAGGGAGGCGACCATTCCGGGTTCACCGCCGCTCTCAATGGGCAGCCAGGTTACGCCAAAGCACCCAGGCTCCGGTCAGCAGCACCATCGCCGCGAAGCCCTGGCGCAGGCGCTTGACCGGCAGCCGGGCGGCGAGGCGGTTGCCGGCAATCGATCCGGCCACGGCGAGTGTCGAGAACAGGCCTGCCAGTTTCCAGTCGGTCGGAGCCTCCCCGGTCTTGCCAATTGCCCACATTCCTGTATTTGTGGGTCCATGAAGACCACCATCGACCTCCCCGACGACGTGTTTCTGAAAGCAAAGATTCTCGCTGCCGAGCGCAGGATCACGTTCAAGGATGTCGTGATTCAGGGTTTGAAACTTGTCACCGAGACCCCGCCCGAGGCCGACCTGAAAAAGCGGAAAGCTGAGCTCAAGCGGCTTCTCAAAGCCATGCAGGCAGGCAATACGGAGCCCATGGTTCCCCTGAAGCGGGAGGAGATTTATGACCGCTGAGGTGTTTCTGGATACCAACGTGCTGCTCTATTCCTGTTCGGCGGCACAGGAGGATGCCGGCAAACGTCAAGTGGCGGCGGATCTTATCATGAACCGCCCGTTTGCGATCTCCGCACAAGTGCTTCAGGAGTTCATTGCCAACGCGCTCCGCAAGCCTCGACTTGGCATCACGGAGTCCAACATCGAAGCCACCCTCCAATTGGCGGCCATGGTGCGGGTGCAGCCGGTCACCCATGAGTTGGTCGTTTCCGCCGTGATGCTCCGCCGGCGTTTCCAACTGTCCCAGTGGGACGCCACCATCCTTGCGGCGGCGGTGGAACTTGGCTGCCCGACCGTTTATTCGGAGGACATGAACGACGGGCAGGACTATGGCGGCGTCCGGGTGGTGAATCCCTTCAAGTAAGCTTCCAAGATCGATCGGATTCAGGCCAGGTTCTGCCACAGCACCCAGACCCCCGTCGCCAGCACCATCGCCGCGAAGCCCTGGCGCAGGCGCTTCACCGGTAGCCGGGCGGCGAGGCGGTTGCCGGCGATGGATCCGGCAACGGCGAGCGACGAGAACAGGCCCGCCAGTTTCCAGTCGGTCGGCCCATCTTTGAAATGCGCGGCGAATCCGGCGGCGGAGTTGAAGGCGATTACCGCCAGCGAGGTGCCGGTCGCGACCCGCAGCGGCAGCCGCGCGAACTTGACCAGCGCCGGCATCAGCAGGAAGCCGCCGCCGACACCGATGAAGCCTGTTAGAACCCCGACCCCGCCGCCTGCCGCGAGGCAGCGGAAGGGCTTGCACTCCGCGGCCATGGCCGTTTCACCGTCGCGGCTCAGCAGCATCCGCAGCGCGACCAGGAGCATCAGCCCGGCGAAAACGGCCATCAGCACTTCCGGCGCGACCATCCGGGTGAACCTCGCGCCGACCGCCGCGCCGGCCATGCCCGCCGCCGCGAACATCAGCGCCGCCCGCGGATGGAAGTCCCCCGCTTTCCAACGCTGGATCGCCCCGGCCGCCGCCGCCGCGCCGACGACCAGCAGGCTCAAGCCGACCGCTTCGGCCGGCGGCACGTGGGCCAGATAGACCAGCACCGGCAGCGTGATGATGCTGCCGCCCGCCCCGGTCAGGCCGAGCGATAGGCCGATCATCAGCGCGCCGAGCCAAGCCGCCGGGTTCATGACGCGGGCAGGGTGCAGGCCCCGATCTCGCCGAAGCTGCCGTCGACATGCACCGCATCCACTCCCTTCGCCGCGAGGAAGGAGACCGCCATGGAGGCCCGCAATCCGCTGCCACAGTGGACATAGACCGGCCGCCGCTCCGGCAGCTCCGCGAGGCGCGCACCGAGCCGGGTGTAGGCGATGTTCACCGCCCCGTCGACATGGCCCGCCGCGAACTCGTCGGCGCCACGGACGTCGAGCACCAGCGCGCCTCGATCCTCGGCCAGGGCGGCGGAAAGCTCGGCGGTCGCGATCCGCGGGATCCTGCTGGTCCACTCGTGGGCATTCACCGCTTCGGGTGCCGGAATCCACGCCTCGATGTCGTCCAGGCCGATCCTCACGAGCTGCCGCACCGCCTCGTCGAGCTGGGACTCGCTTTCCAGCACCAGCAACAGGCGGGTCTTCTCTTCGACATAGGATCCGGCCGACACCGGCAGCTTGCCGCCGGCCAGCGGGGCGAAAATGGAATCCTTCAAATGGCGGGTCATGAAAGCCTTGCGGTCGGAGCGCAGGTCGAGCACCGCGCGGCCGGGGACGTCGATCCACCCCGCGAGGTCCGCGGCGCCGATCCGTCGCGGCTCGGGCAGCTTGCCACCGGGCAGAAGCGCCGGGCCGAGCTTGTTGTCGCGCTTCATCCGCGCGAAGTAGCGCGGCGGCTCCGGTTGGCCGGAGAGGATGCCTTTCACGAAGTCGTCCTGGCTCCCTTGCAGCGCCTCGCGCAGCGCGCCGTTGAAGCGCCGCTCGTAGCCCAGCACGCTGACCGGCACCGCGCCGAGCGCCTTGCCGCAGGCGCTGCCCGCGCCGTGGGCCGGCAGGACCTGGAGGTGCTCCGGCAGGCTGGCCGTTCTACGAAGGCTCTCGTACAAAGTCCGCGCCGAGGGCTCCATCGCGCCCGCTTGCCCGGCCGCACTCTCTAACAAATCGGGCCGGCCGACGTCGCCGACGAAGAGGAAGTCGCCGCTCAGCAGCGCGATCGGTTCGTCCGCGCCGCCTCCGTGGTCGGTCACCAGGAAGCTGAGATGCTCCGGCGTGTGGCCGGCGGTGAGCAACGCCTTGAACTCGATGTTGCCGACCTTGAAAGTGTCGCCATCCTTGAGAAAGCGGGCCTGGGGATTGCCCTTCGCCCATTCGAACTGCCAGTCGGGCCCGCCTTCCTCGGAAAGGTAGGCGATCGCGCCGTGCCGTTCCACCAGCTCGCGAGCGCCGCTCAGGTAGTCGGCGTGGATGTGGGTCTCGGCCACCGCGGTGATCTTCAGCCCGTTCTCCGCCGCGACGGCAAAGTAGCGGTCGAGATCGCGCTCGGGGTCGATGACGATGGCCTCGCCGCTGCGCTGGCAGCCGATCAGGTAGGCGTTCTGCGCGAGCGAGGGGTCGGTGATCTGGCGGAGGAACATGACGCGGGAAAGTTGGAGGTTCAGGGAAATCAAACGGAGCACGAGTTGCCGGCGCATTGGACCCCGGATCGCTGGTTCCAGGGCATCTTGGCCAGCAGCATCGCCATCCCGCACCAGTCGGTCAGGCCGGCGAAGGTCAGGCCCGCGCCGACGAAGGCGGCGAGGCCGTAGAAACCGGGATGGACCCAGGTGCCGAGCGCCACGCCAGTGAGCACCAGCATGCCGGCGGCGACGCGCACCTGGCGTTCGAGCGAAAGCACGGCCTTGCCGCGTTTCACCGGCAGCCCGGCCTGCTCCCAGGCAATCACGCCGCCTTCGAGCACGGACAGGTTTTCACAACCGGCGGCGGCCAGCTTCTGGCGGGCCTGCTCGGCGCGCTTGCCGCTGCGGCAGACCAGCACGGCGGGGCCGACGGCCTTCGAAGCATCGAGCCGGTCGAGCGGCATCAGGGTGGAGCCTTCGATGTGGACTTCGCCGTGCTCGGCCGGCGTCCGCACGTCGATCAGGCGGACTTTCCCGGCGGCATGGGCTTCGCGGACGGACTGGGGATCAAGGAGGGTGTTCATGGCGATGATAGGTTCGGGGCGCTCGCGGCGCCTTGATGTTTCTTGTATAACCATATGGTTATTCTTGCGCAAGGAAAAATTCGTGGCAATCTTCGTCGCGTTCACCGGAAAGTCCATGAAGCTCGAAACCGCCGACCTTGAACGCGTTGCCAACCTGTTCCGCGTCTTCGCCGAAGCCACCCGCCTCGCCCTTTTGCAAGAGCTGAAGGAGGGGCCGAAGTCGGTGGGCGAACTGGTCGACGTGCTGCCCACCACCCAGGCGAACGTTTCCAAGCAGCTCAAGATGCTGCACGACGCCGGCCTGGTGGCGCGCACCAAGCAGGGCACCAGCGTGATCTACGAGATCTGCGAGCCGATGGTCTTCGAGCTCTGCAAGCTGGCCTGCGACAAGCTCAACCGGCCCGCCGCCAAGCCCCGCAAGCTGGCCTTCTAGGCCGCCGCCCGCCCGCGCCAGGCCCAGAAAAAGAACGCGGCGATCAGCAGCGCGAAGGCCGGCATCTGCCAGTGCAGCGCGGCGCGGAAGGCATCGTCGCCCTGCATCTCCCGCAGCCGGGCCAGCAGCATCGAGAAGCCCAGCGAGAAGGCCCCGTAGCCAAGGTTGAAGGCCAGGCCTTTCACGCTCAGCAGCGTCGCCCGCTGGGTCGATTCGGCCGAGGCGTGCAGGTGCCGGCTCACCGTGAAACCGACCAGCCCCAGCAGCGTCATCAGCAGCATCGCCGGCAGCAGTCCGAATACCGGCCACGCCGGCGCCAGCAAGGCCAGCGCCACCACGCCGACCGTCGCCGCGATCCCCAGCACGCCGAGCGGCGAAAAGCGCTCGTTCAACCGCTTCGCGATGCCGGGGACGAAGAAGCTCGTCACCCCGACCGCCGCGCCGATGAAACCGAAGGCCCACTCGGGAATGCCGATCAGCCGGTAATACTGGCTGTTGATCGTCGCGAAATTCCGCGCCACCGAATCGATCAGCAAACCGCCGAGGATCACCACCGCGATGCTCCGCGTGGTGAAAGCGCGCCGCGCCGTGCGCATCGTCAGATGGAAGGCCGCCACGCAGCGCTCGCCCAAGCGCCCGGCCGGATGCGGTGTCTCTTCCAGCCGCAGCGCGATCGCCACGCAGGCCAGAGCCTGCAGCAGCACCACCGCCACGGGCAGGCGGTGCGCGACCTCGACCGGCACCGTGAGCCCCAGCTTCGCCAGCCAGGACGGATCGTAGAGCAGCCCGCCCAGCGCCATCGCGATCAGGAAGCCGGCCGATCGCCAGCGCATCGCGGTGGCCATCACCTCGTCCCACGCTTTCTCGCGGCCTTCTTCCGGCAGCGATTCGTAGGCGATCGCCTCGTCCGCTCCGCTCGCCGCCGCCTCCGAGGTGCCGGACAGCAGCCGGTTCAGGATGCACAGCCCGAACAAAAGCGCCCCGCCGTCCTTCGGCGCGGTCAGCAGGATGGTCATCTCCGCCACCATCACCACCGCCGCGAAAACCAGCAGCTTCTTGCGGCCGATCGTGTCCGCCAGCGCGCCCGACGGCACCTCCAGCAGGAAGATCGCCATCGCCCAGACCAGGTTGAGGAACACGAAGCGCTCGAGCGTCAGCCCGAGGTCGGTGAAAAACACCGCCAGCACCGGGTAGTAGGCGCGGGCATTGTAGAGCACCGTGAAGAACACGTACAGCCGCGCGTTCCGGTGGGCGAAAGGACCGCTGCGGCCGAAGACGGAGAGCACGGCCAAGGAGTGCGCCATCCCGGGCGGCGCGCAAAGGGGAATTTACACGGTCTTGACGGACGGACAGCCCGGGCTCCCCCAGCATTGCAGGAATCCGCGAATTCCCCTACTTCATCCCCCAATGCCCGAAACCACCATCCTCGTCATCGAAGACGACGCCGCGATCCGCCGCGGGGTGGTCGATGCGCTGGAATACGGCGGGTATCGTACTTTGGAGGCCGGCGACGGTGACAGCGGCCTCGATCTCGCGCTGAAGGCGAACTACCGGCTCCTGCTGCTCGACCTCGTGCTGCCCGGCCGCGACGGCTTCTCGATCCTCGCCGAGCTGAAGAAGAAGCGCCCCGGCCAGGCGGTGATCATCCTTTCCGCCCGCGGCGAGGAGAACGACCGCGTCCGCGGCCTGGGCCTCGGGGCCGACGACTACGTGATGAAGCCCTTCAGCGTCCGCGAGCTGCTGGCCCGCGTGGAGGCCGTGCTGCGCCGGACCTGCGAGCGCCCCGCCCCGGCGGAGGAGCGGAACTTGCGCGGCGGAAAGGTCGACCTCACTTCCGGCAGGATCGACTTCGCGGATGGCGGCGACGCCCTGCTTTCGGAACGCGAGACCGGCCTACTGCGCTATCTCTTGGACGCCGCCGGCCGCGTGGTCTCGCGCGACGAGATCCTGCGCCACGTCTGGGGCCTCGATCCCGACCGCACCGAAACGCGCACCCTCGACATGCACATCATGCACCTCCGCACCAAGCTGCGGGACCGCGACCAGGAAATGCTGGTGACGGTCCGCGGGAAAGGGTGGAGGTTCCACGCGGAGGACACGCCATGAAGCACTCGCGCGGCTGGATGATCTGGGGAGCGCTCGCCCTTTGCGCGGCGATGGTGCTGGGCGCGATGGGCTGGCTGACCCGCAGCGTGCTGGCTTCGGAGAAAGAACGCGCCGAGGCCGAGGCGCGGGCCGACCTCGAGGAGCGGACCCGGCTCGCCTTGTGGCGGATGGACGCGGAGGGCGCATCGGTCATCCTCGCCGAGAACCGGATCCCGTCGCGCCTTTACCTTTCGCCCGTGCCCCTGCCCTCGCCGGCGGCCTTCCCCGGCGACGGCCTGGCCAGGCTCCGCTTCCGCGCGCTGCCGAACGGCCCGCCGACCTGCCCCTTCGAGCCCGCATCCGATCCCCGGGCCGTGGAAACCCTCCACCAACTGCGGGCCATACTCGGCCGCCACCCGCTGCCGCTCGAAGGCGGCGCGCTGCTGCAGTGCGCGGCCTTGGAAAGCGAGCAATCCTGGCAAGCCATCGACAAGACCGGGACCACCGGCAAAAACCAGACCCTCGCCCTCCGCCAGAGCCAGGGCCCGGCCCAGGCGCGCAGCGGCCAGGAATACCAGACGAACCTCAACGACGCCGAGCGGGCCCAGCGGGCGAAGATCGTCGGCCAGACCGTCAACAACGCCAACGGGCTCAGCCAGCAGGAGTCGACCCCGGAGGCCCCGCCGCTCTTGCTCGGAATGCAGGACCCCGGCGAGGTCGGCGACATGCGCGCGGTGTGGATCGCCGACGAACTCTTCCTCCTCCGACAGGTCGCCTTCACCGGCCCGGCCGGGGAATCCACGCCGGTCACCCATCTGGTCCAGGGCGTCTGGATGGATGCCACGAAGGTCCGCGACCGCCTGTTGGGCGAGATCCGCGACCTGCTCCCGAGCGCCACGCTGACACCCCTCACCGCGGTCAACGGGATCTCCCCGCCTTCCGTCGAGGATCCCCTCGCGCTGGTCTCCTTCCCTTTCCGCCTGGAACGCAACGAGCGGATCCACGGCGAGGCGCCCTTCTTCGGGACTCCCCTGATGATCGGCTGGATCGCCGTGCTCTGCGCCCTCGCCGCGGCCGCGGTGATGGTCCGCGGCATCCTGCGGCTCAGCGAACGCCGCGCGTCCTTCGTCTCCGCCGTCACCCACGAACTGCGCACGCCGCTCACCACCTTCCAGCTCTACTCCGACATGCTCCAAAGCGGCGCGGTGAAGGAGGAGAAGCGCGGCGAATACTTCCGCACCCTGCACCGCGAGGCCGCGCGGCTGTCGCACCTCGTCGAGAACGTCCTCGCCTTCTCCGGCATCGAGAAAGGCAGCGCCCGCGCCGCACCCGCCACGCTTCCGGCGGGCGATCTCGTCCGGCCGATGCTCGAGCGCTTCGCCGAGCGCTTGCAAGAGGCCGGCATGACCCTTTCCTGCGATCCCGCCGATCCCGCGTGGCAGGTCGCGGTCAAAGCCGACCGCGCGGCCGTCGAACACGTGCTCTTCAACCTGATCGACAACGCAGCGAAGTACGCCACCGGCAGCACGAAGGTGGAAATCACCCCCGATCCCGGTCGCGACCGTTTTTCCATCCTCGTCCGCGACCACGGCCCCGGCATCCCGCCCGCCGAACGGAAGCGGGTCTTCCGCGCCTTCCACAAATCCGCCGCCGCGGCCGCGGAAAGCCGGCCCGGCGTGGGCCTCGGCCTCGCCCTTTCCCGCCGCCTCGCCCGCGCGGGCGGAGGGGAACTGGAGTTGCGGGAGGTTCCCGATGGCACCTGCTTCGCCCTCTCGCTTCCCCGGATTCCGGCCGCATGATGCGCAGGACCCGCTGCCGCTTCCCACGCAGCCGGCATCGACCGCCACCTCGGCCCACGCGGCCTCGCAAGATCGGCATCGTCATCGCACCACCGCGTGCAAGGTGCTCCATCGCGCCGCCGTTCACCTGAGCCGATGATGTCCGCCCTCCGCTTGCTGCTCCTCCTGCCACTCCTCGCCGCCGCCACCGCGGCCGGCCTCAGGCCGGAAAGCCTCGCGGAGATCGACGACGCCATCCAGCAGGCCGTCACCGACGCCCGCACTCCCGGCGCGGTCTTCCGGATGGAGCGCAACGGCACCGTCTATCAGAAAGCCTACGGCGACCGGATGATTCTTCCGAAGCGCGAGGTCATGACCGCGGACACGATTTTCGACGCCGCCTCCTTGACCAAGGTGGTCGCCACCACCGCCGCCGTGATGAAGCTGGTGGAAAGCGGCAAGCTCGACGTGGAAGCGCCGCTGAGCCGCTACCTGCCCGAGTTCACCGGCGCCGGAAAGGAAGCGATCACGATCCGCCAGCTCCTCACCCACAGCTCCGGCCTCCGCGCCGGGCTGCCGCCGGACGGCGATTGGCAGGGCAAGGACGCCGCCTACCGCCTCGCCTGCGCCGAGCCGCTTCCCGCCCCGCCCGGCAAGGCCTACCGCTACAGCGACATCAACTTCATCCTGCTCGGGCTGCTGGTGGAAAAGATCGCGGGCGAACCCCTCGACGTCCATTGCCACAAGCAGATCTTCGCCCCGCTCAAGATGAAGGACAGCGGCTTCCGCTCGCTGGAGCCCGGCGACACCCGGCGGATCGCGCCGACCACCCTGATGCAAGACGGCCAGCCCCTGCGCGGCGTCGTCCACGATCCCACCGCGCGGCGGATGGGCGGCGTCGCCGGCCACGCGGGACTCTTCACCACCGCCGCGGACCTCGGCCGCTTTGCCCGGATGATGCTGAACGTTGGCGAGTTCGATGGCGTCCGCATCTTCAAACCCGAAACCGTCGCCGCGATGACCTCCGTGCAATCGCCGCCGGGCCTTCCACGCCGCGGCTTCGGCTGGGACATCGATTCACCCTACGCCGGACCCCGCGGCGAGATCTTCCCGGTCGGCAGCTACGGCCACACCGGCTGGACCGGCACGCGGATCTGGATCGATCCCTTCTCGAAGACCTCCACCATCTTCCTCTCCAACCGCAACCACCCCGACGAGAATGGCAGCGTGATCCCGCTCCAGCACGAACTCGGCACCCTCGCGGCCCGGGCGGTCGAAGGCTTCGATTTCCAAAAGGTCCCCGGCGCCCTCGCCCGGGACCCGGCCAAGCGGCGGCCGTCGGCTCGCAAGCCGAAGGACGGCCCGGTCCTCAACGGCATCGACGTCCTGAAGCGCGACGCCTTCCGCCAACTCCGCGGCAGGAAAATCGGCCTGATCACCAATCCCACCGGCATCGACCGGCAGCGGAACAGCAGCATCGACCTGCTCCACGCCGCGCCCGGGGTGAAGCTTGTCGCGCTGTTCTCCCCCGAACACGGCATCCGCGGCGACCTGGATCACGAGAAGATCGGCGACACCACCGACGAGAAAACCGGCCTGCCCGTTTACAGCCTCTACGGCGAACGTCGTACTCCGTCGCCGGAACAGCTTGAGGGCATCGACACCCTCGTCTTCGACCTCCAGGACATCGGCTGCCGCTTCTACACCTACATCTCGACCATGGCGAATTGCATGGAAGCCGCGGGCAAGGCGAAGGTCCGCTTCGTGGTGCTCGACCGCGTGAATCCCATCGGCCCGCTGGTCGAAGGTCCGGTGCTGACGGCAGAGCGCAGCTTCGTGGCCGCCCACGAGATCCCGCTCCGCCACGGCATGACGGCCGGCGAACTGGCGCGCCTGATCCACGCGGAGCGGAAGTTCGGCACGGACCTCGGCGTGATCCGCTGCGAGGGCGGCTCTCCCTTGCGCTGGTTCGACGCCACCGGCCTGCCCTGGCGCGATCCCTCGCCCAACATGCGGAGCCTCACCGCCGCCACGCTCTACCCCGGCGTCGGCCTGCTGGAGTTCTGCAAGCTCAGCGTCGGCCGCGGGACGGGGACGCCCTTCGAATTACTAGGCGCGCCGTATGTGGACGACCTCAAGCTCGCCGCGGAGCTCAACCGCGACGCCGTCCCCGGCGTCCGCTTCGTGCCCGTCCGCTTCACACCGGAGTCCAGCGTCTTCCAGGGCGAGGAATGCCGCGGCGTGCGGATCCTGCTGACCGACCGCAACGCCTTCCGCGCCGCCGACCTCGGCCTGCTGCTCGCCGTCACCTTGCACCGCCTCCACCCGGAGGAACTCGCGCTGGACCGGATGGCGAAGCTGCTCGGCGACGCGGCCACGCTGGACGCGATCCGCGCCGGCAAGCCGCAGGCCGAGATCCGCACCATCCGCGACCGCGGCCTGGCCGCCTTCCTGAAACGGCGCGGACCGCACCTGCTCTATCCGCGCTGAGGAAGGATCGCCTGCCATTCCTTGCCCAGTGCGATCCCGGCAGGAAACCGGCACCTCGGCATCACCGGCCACGACGGCGTGCTCGAACGCTTCGCCCCATCCTCTTTGCCGGCCCGATCCTCTTCCACATCAACGGCTACCACTTCGGCACTCCCATGGCGTCATCGCACGCCCATCCAACGTGGACGAAGGAGGCGTTGAGGTTGTGGATGGGTCAGTAATGTAGTGACCACCCACTCAAATCCCGAAAGCCTGTCGGACTTCCTTCCGCACACACTTGACCTCCTGCAATGCCTGCTTCGAGTCCGCCGCCGTGGCGGAAACACCTGGATACCGGAACTCCACGGCGAAGCCTGACAGCGACCGAAGCGCCGGGCGAAGCGCGGACCACAGCGGCTCCACCGGCAATACCAGCGTGAGCAGAACTTCCAAATCGTGCGTTTTGGGATGGGGGATCGCCGCCTCCTCCAAACGCGCCTTCAGGTATTTCTCCGCACTCTGTTGGCAATGAAAGCACACCTGATCGTGCAGTGGAACCTTGCGCAGCCGGGCCAATGCCCGCGCCGCGAGATAATCACTCTCGGCCTTGGCAACCCAATCACGCGTGGCCGCCTTCATACATCACCTTGCCCCGGCTCGTGATTTCTTCGAGAAAGCAGTCTCCCTCGCGAAGACGCTCTCGCACCTCGGCGGGATCCCGCACCAGAATATCCACGGGAAATCCGGCCTCCACCTTCTCGCGGATCTTCAGCGCAGGGCGATGCCCGAGTCGCCGCGACTTCGGCAGTTCGACCAGAACGTCGACGTCGGAATCCTTCGTTGGCGTTCCATAGGCATGGGAGCCAAAAAGAATGATCCGCGTCGGCTTGAACGCCGCCGCAATGGCGTCGCAGTACCGTTGGATGTCCTTCATCGCTACCATGGGTGAAGCTTAGCCGGGCAGCCGTAAGAGTAAAGCCGCGGCTGCAACATCCCGAAGGATCAGAGGCCCGATCGGATCAGCCAGCCACCGCGTAAGCCCGGTGGCGGTAATACTTCGGCCGCGAGTCCAGCCGGAGGTGGAGCCACGACACGCCCATGCCCGCCGTGCTCAGCCACACCGGCGATGCGGAAACGCGCTGCTGCATCGTCTCCCCCACAACCTGTCCTC
This sequence comes from Verrucomicrobiaceae bacterium, assembly GCA_027491155.1. Classification (GTDB taxonomy): domain Bacteria; phylum Verrucomicrobiota; class Verrucomicrobiia; order Verrucomicrobiales; family Akkermansiaceae; genus Haloferula. The sequence goes on along the minus strand of JAIXWR010000042.1, from coordinate 237,072 downwards.
CGTAGCCTTGGCGAAGGAGGATCCACCTGCCCGGCCGGCGCTTCTAGCTACGGCTCGATCTCCAACTCGCCGCCCTGCATCCGGTTGCCCGGTCGCGGTTTGTGTAGAAATTTCCACTTTTCCCAAATTGCAGCATTGACATACAACACAACACACGCCAACATTTGCCTGAAATGAAGACCACTGGACAAACTCTCGTTGATCACTGGACTTGGGCAGCCAAGAAGGGCCTGATGAACCGGAATAGCGCATTATCACTGCGCTCAGCCTGCTCGAAGGTGATGGGCGTTCTGGAAGGTTGGGAAGAGATGGATGTGACTTCTCTCGATCCGGATGATGTGATCCATCGCTTCCAAAACCTCCATGCCCGCGACTTCACACCGTCAAGCCTCGATGCCTATGGAAAGCGATTCCGCAATGCACTCGAATCGTTCATCGATTATACCCGTGATCCGAGCGCATGGAAACCGTCGTCCAAACCCAGCACCCAGAAGTCCCCCGACGCAAAGCACGGAGGCAAGTCGCTACCGAAGCGGGCAAGATCGATGGAAACCGGCTCGACGCCGGAAGTTCCATCCCCTGCGTCTGGCGGCGGCGGCCATGGTCTAATCGAATACCCGTTTCCTCTTCGTGACGGGTCAACCGCGAGGCTCATTCTCCCGCGGGACATGACTGTCGCGGAGGCACGGCGGATTCATGCTTTCATGAAGACCCTCGCCGTCGACTACGAGCCGTCCGAAAGCTGAGAGCGCTTAACCCAAACACGAAACACACACCATGGCAGGGATCAATCAACTTCCGTTTGAGTGGTGGCAAGCCCTGCTAATCGCAACGGTTCTTGCAGTCCGCCCCCTCCTCAAAGCTGCGGCTGTAGTTATAGTAGGAAAAGCCTTGAAGCCCGACATCGCCAAGTTAGCCCTGCCCCTTATCTTTCCGAAGCGCCCTGTCCGGACGACAAAGAGCCCGCCCTCGCCCGAGGATTAATCGCTTTTCTGCCCAAAACTGTGTTTATGCCGCAGGCTGCATCTACATGTGCCTCTGCGGCGTGCGGCATAAGCACATGCCTCTGCATTAGGGATCGGGAGGAAAAATCGAGGGGATCGCGGGAGCCAAGATCCTCGCCGAAACCCTAGCAAGGCAGCTTTCTAGCTGCCTGCCTCCGTTCAAAGCCTTCAGCGGGGCTTCCCACCTATGCGAGCCACGCCAAAAACTCCCGGTTCCCATCCGTCCCGGTGATCGGCGAGTCGATCAGTCCCTTCCACTCCCTCCCCAGCTCCTCCGTCACGAAGGCCCGGATCTTCTCCACCGCGCGGTCGTGCAGCGCGGGGTCGCGGACGATCCCGCCCTTGCCGATGTCCTCGCGCTCCAGCTCGAACTGCGGCTTGATCAGGCAGACGATCGAGCCGCCGTCCTCCAGCACCCCGAAGGCCGCGGGCAGGATCTTGGTGAGCGAGATGAAGGACAGGTCCATCACGATCAGCCGGACCTTCTCGCCCAGCGTCGAAACCTCCAGCCCGCGGGCGTTGAACTGCTCCTTCACGATGACCCGCGGGTCGGTGCGCAGCTTGTAGGCGAGCTGGTTGGTGCCGACGTCGATCGCGTGGACCTTCGCCGCGCCATGCTGGAGCAGGCAATCGGTGAAGCCGCCGGTCGATGCCCCGATGTCGAGGCAGGTCCAGCCCTCCGGCGAGATCCCGAAGGCCGCCAGCGCGCCCTCCATTTTCAAGCCGCCGCGGCCGACGTACTTCGGCTTCTCCTTCACCTCCAGCGGCGCGTCCCCGGCCAGCGGGGTGCTCGGCTTGTCGATGACCCGGTCGCCGCTGCGGACCTCTCCCGCCAGGATCAGGCGCTTCGCCTGTTCACGGGACTCGCAGAGGCCGCGGGCGACCAGCAGGGCATCGGCACGTTCTTTCTTCACGGTGGGAGAAAGGATTCACCGCCAAGACGCCAAGTTCGCCAAGTCTGGAAAACGGATTTCCACTCCAGGGCCCCTGAGCAAAGGGAAGACCTCGGCGGCTGCGGTCAGAAAATGGCCCAAGCGATCCCTCTGGGCATCGAAACCTTGATTCCCTCACTTCCCCACCGCCTTTACTTGGCGACCTTGGCGTCTTGGCGGTTCAGTTTTCCGCCAGTCCCGCAGCCCCAAGCCCCTCTCCACTCGTTACTTGCCCCCGGACCCGCTTTCCCCTTTCCTCCCGCCCGTGACCCGCCACCGCACCGACGACCTCCGCATCTCCGGCCTGAACCCGCTCATTTCGCCGGCGATCCTGAACTATTTCCTGCCGGTCACCGAACAGGCCTCCGAACTCGTCGCCGCGGCCCGCGCCCAGTGCGACGCGATCCTGAAAGGCGAGGACGACCGGCTGCTGGTCATCGTCGGCCCCTGCTCGATCCACGACCCCGAAGCGGCGTTGGAATACGGCCGCAAGCTCCAGGTCGAGGCCGAACGGCTGAAGAAGGACCTCTTCGTCGTGATGCGGGTCTATTTCGAGAAGCCGCGCACCACCGTCGGCTGGAAGGGCCTGATCAACGACCCGAAGCTCGACGACTCCTTCGACATCAACCACGGCCTCCGCGTCGCCCGCGGCCTGCTGCTGGAGCTCGCCAACATGGGCGTGCCGGCCGGAACCGAGTTCCTCGACACCATCTCGCCGCAGTACATCGCCGACCTCATCGCCTGGGGCGCGATCGGCGCGCGCACCACGGAAAGCCAGATCCACCGCGAGCTGGCGTCGGGGCTTTCGATGCCGGTCGGCTTCAAGAACGGCACCGGCGGCTCGATCCAGATCGCGCTCGACGCCATCCAGTCCGCCTCCCGCCCGCACCATTTTCTGTCGGTCACCAAGCAGGGCGTGTCGGCCATCGTCTCGACCACCGGCAACGACTCCTGCCACATCATCCTGCGCGGCGGGAAGAGCGGGCCGAACTACGAGGCCGAGCCGATCGCCGAGGTCGAGAAGATGCTCCGCGAGCAAGGCCTGCCGCCTTACGTCATGGTCGATTGCTCGCACGGCAACTCGATGAAGGACTACCGCAACCAGCCGATGGTCGCCAACGCCCTGTGCAAGCAGGTCGAGGAAGGATCGAAGACGGTGGTCGCCGCGATGGTCGAGTCGAACCTGGTCGAAGGAAACCAGAAGCTGGTGCCGGACCTTTCGAAGCTCACCCGCGGCCAGTCGGTCACCGACGCCTGCATCGGCTGGGACGACACGGTGGAAGTTCTGGAGCGCTTCGCCGCCGCGGCGCGGGCCCGGCGCGGGGAGTAGCCACCGCCGGGAGCGCCGGTCTGCGACCGGCAGAGCGGTCCGCTAACGCCCGCCACCCATCCAGGACTGAATCCCTGGAGCGCCATCTCCCGGGACCGCGTGCCTCCGGCTCGCAGAACGATCCTGCGATGCGGCTGCCCGTTCGAGCCCGTCCCGTAAAATCCTGCTCCACCGGTGCTTCTGCGAGCCGGTGGCACGCGGTCCCGGGGGGCCTCACCCGGTCATTCCGCCTTCTTCTCTTCCACCGCAGCCGGAGCCCCTTCGTTGATCGACTTCAGCAGGACTTCGGTGATGTCCGTGGCGTCCTTGGTGTAGAGGAGGATCGGGACCTGGGAGGTGCTGGTGCCGGTCTTGTCCAGCACGTAGTCGTAGCCTTCCGCCTCGGCGTGCTGGCGGACTTTCTCGCGGATCTTCTCGAGGATGACCTTGGCCCGCAACTGCGACTGCTCCTGCAGGGCCCGCATCTTGCGCTGCAGGAACTCCTCCAGCTCCTTGCGCAGCACCTCGAACTCCTGCTGCTTCGTCTGGCGCTCGCTGAAGAGCTGCTGCTTCTTGGCATCGGCCACCGAAGGATCGCCCTCCTGCGCCTTGAGTTCGCCGATCTTCGCCTCCAGGTCCTTCAGGGTCTTCACCCGCTCGTCGCGGTCCTTCACGACCCGGGCCTGCTCCTCGTCGAACTTCGCCTGGGTGGTCTTGGTCTCGTGGTATTCCCCGTAGAGCGCCATCATGTCGACGGTCGCGACCTTCAGGCGGTCGCTGTCTTGCGCGGTGACAACCCCGCCGAGGGTGAGGGCGGCGGCAACGAGGGAACGGAGCGGAAATTTCATGGTACCTTGGGAACGACGCCGATCCCTAGCACCCCGCGGCGGATTGTGGAAATTCTTTTCCTCCGCCGGGAGGAACGCCTTCGCGGGCGGGGATCGCCCGGCTTTGCGCTACTTCCCCAAGGCCGGCAGCAGCTCCTTGCGGATCAGCGAAATGGAACGGCGGCGGATCTTCTCCTGGCGCTTGCGCAGGGTCTTCCAGACGGCCCCCGCGGTCGCGGGAGAGAAACCGCGGCCGGTCAGCCAGGCGGCCAGCACCTCCAGGTCGTTCTCCTCTCCCAGATTGTCGGCCAGCTTCTCCGCCTCCGCCGCGCCGGGCACTTCCACGCCCGGAACCACCATCGACAGCCCGCCCAGCCACGCCTTCACCGCCTTCCGGCACTCGTGGAAATCCTCGTTGCGGACCCGCTGCAGGGCCCGTTTCAGCCGCTTGCGGAGCTGCCGCTCCAGCCGCACCACGCCCTCGACCGCGCAAGCCGAGATCTCCTCGTCGGTCCGCACCGCCAGTCGGCTGACCACCTGTCCCAGCGCCGCCTGCGACCAGTCGATCACCGCCTGCGGCGGCCGGCGGTTCGCCGCGGAGGCCTCCAGCTCGAGCAAGGCGCCGATCGCCGCCTCGACCGATCCCGCCGGAGCCTCGCCGGGCTCCAGGTTGCGCCACGTCTTCACCCGAACCGTGGCATCCCGCGAGCCGCCGAGCATCCGGCCGATCACCGCGATCCAGCGCAGGCAAGGCTTGGATTCCCCGCACATCGCCAGCCCGCCGCGCAGCCGCTTGCCCAGCTTGCGGAGCTGGTGGATCTCCTCCGCCACCTTGCCGTGGGAGTCGTTCAGACCGCCAAGCAAGCGCTCCATCTCCACGCAGGCGGCAATCAGGGCGGCACGCGGGCCGGGGAAATCGGTCGTTTCTTCGGAAGACATGGGGCGGAAAGCCTAGCAGCCGGATCCCGCCTGTCAGGCTTTCTTCGGTGACGATTGTCCGGCCCTCAGAACGAGACGCTGCCGAACCAGCGCGCGATCTCCTCCGGCGACTCCTCGCCCTGCTCCGCGACCAGCCGGTAGTGCCCCTTCCGCCCGTCGGCGGACTTCAAGGTGAAGCCTTCCGTGCTGAAATACGCGCCGTCCGCCCCGCCGCCGGTGGATTCCTGGTACCAGCGCACTTCCTCTCCGAGCACGCTCACCGTCCGCCACTGCTGCTCCTTTTCGAAGCCGGCCAGCGTGTTGTTGCGCATTTCCTCGCCCGACAGCTTGGGCGGGGACGAAAGCTTCGGCAGCGGCTCGGCCATGCCGTGGACCATCAGCCGGAAAAAGGGCCGCTTCGGGTCGGCGTAGGTCAGGCAATAGCCGCCCTCCCCGTCCCGCCGGATCTTCGGCGCGCCCCACACCCGCTCCAGCCCCGGCGCGCGCAGCACCGGCACCGTCACGCCCAGCAGGTCCGCCCCGTCGCGCAGCGAGCGGTTCCGCTCGCCGGTCACTTCCTCCCACTTCTCGATCCGCCCCGCCCCGCAGCCCGAAAGGAGGACGATGGCCCCGGCGATTCCCGCGAATCCGAACGTGCGCTTGATCATGCGACATCGATAACCGGTCGCCGCCATCTGCCAAGCCGCGCTTCGCGTTTCCGCAAAAATCCCGGCTCGCCAAAACCTCGCCCGACACCCAGAAGATGAGCCGGCATTCCGCATCTAACATGAGAAAACTCATCACCAACGCGAGGATCATCTCCCCGGGCATCGACCTCCCCAACGCCGCCGTCCTGATCAAGGACGACCGCATCGTGTCGGTGATCGAAGGCAACAACCTGCCCACCGCCGACCACAAGATCGACGCCGCCGGCAAGATGCTGATGCCCGGCTTCATCGACATCCACAGCCACGGTGCCGACGGCCACGACGTGTGCGACGACTCGATCGACTCGCTGCGCCACATCGCCCGCCGCAAGCTCCAGGAAGGCGTGACCACCTGGCTGCCGACCACCCTGACCCAGCCGCGGGAAAAGCTGAAATCGATCGCCACCAAGATCGCCGCCTTCCGCGCCCAGGGCGGCCTGACCCGCTGCCCCGGCATGCACGTCGAGGGCCCCTTCATCAACAAGGAGAAGGCCGGCGCGCAGAACCCGCAGTTCGTCCGCCTGCCGGATTTCGCGGAAGTGGAGGAACTCCACGCGATCATGCCCGCCTTGATCCTCTCCCTCGCCCCGGAGCTGCCCGGCGCGCTCGAATTGATCGAAGGCTGCCGCGCCTTGGACATCACCTGCTCCGCCGCCCACACCGCCGCCACCTCCGCCCAAATCTTCGCCGCCTGCAACGCGGGCCTCGGCCACCTGACCCACTACGGCAACGCGATGACCCCGCTCCACCACCGCGAGATCGGGGTGATCGGCGCCGGGATGCTCGACGACCGACTGATGATTGAAATCATCGCCGACGGCATCCACCTGTCGCCCGACATGCTGCGGCTGATCTTCAAGACGATCCCGATCCACCGTCTCATGATGATCACCGACTCGGTCGCCGCTTCTTGGATCGTCGAAGGCGAGATCCAGCTAGGCGGTCTCGAGGTCGTCGTGAAAGACCGCGTCGCCCGTCTCAAGCAAGGCGGCGCCCTGGCCGGTTCCACCCTGCTTGCGAACGAGGGCCTGCGCCTGCTCAAGGAAGTCACCGATCTCCCGCTCACCGAGCTGGTCAAGGTCACCTCCTGGAACCAGGCCTGCTCGCTTGGCCTCGACCACGTCGGCCGCATCGCCGCCGGCTACCTCGCCGACCTGGTGCTGCTGAACAACGACTTCAGCGTCGCGAAGACCTTCGTGGGCGGGGAGGAGAGGTAGGAGCACCGGTCTGCGACCGGCAGAACGGTCCCCACAAGCCCGCCGCCCGTTCAAGGCCGCATCGCCGAAGCGTCATCTTCCCTTGTTTCTGCGGGGCGGAGCCTCCGCGCACCCGGTGGCCTCCGGCCCGCTTGCCTCACATCGCGCGTGCCTCCATACCCTGTCCGAACCCTGTAAATTCCGTCCGAAGATTCCCCGCAGGTTTTTACAGACAAAGCCCCGCCGCTGCGGCACTGAGTCAGGGCGTTATTGAAAGGCAAATCTCCATGAGCAGCGTCCCCACCCCGGTCTCGCAAACAGCGGAATATCTCCAGGCGATCCGGCAACGGGTCGGGACCATCGTCGTCGGCCAGGATGTGGTCGTCGAACGCATGCTGATCGCCCTGCTGACCAGCGGCCACCTTTTGTTAGAAGGGATGCCCGGCCTCGCGAAGACCCTGCTGGTGAACACCCTCGCCCAGGCGATGCACCTGCATTTCCGGCGCATCCAGTTCACGATCGACCTGCTGCCCTCCGACATCATCGGCTCCGAAATCCTCGACGAGCGCACCGGCGGCTTCCGCACCCACCAAGGCCCCGCCTTCACCAACCTGCTCCTCGCCGACGAAATCAACCGCGCCGCGCCGAAGGTCCAAGGCGCGCTGCTCGAGGCGATGCAGGAACGCAAGGTGACCATCGGCAACCAGTCCTACCCGCTGCCCGTCCCCTTCCTGGTCATCGCGACCCAGAACCCGATCGAGCAAAGCGGCACTTTCGAACTCCCTGAAGCCCAGCTCGACCGCTTCATGCTCTGCCACCGGCTCGGCTACCCGACCCTCGCCGAGGAAGAGGAAATCCTCCGCCGCAACCTGAAGCTCGGCGTGAAGCGCGACGGCACCGGCGCGGTCGCCCGCACCGAGTTCGACCTGATCCAGGGCGACGCCATCGGCACCGAAGCCGACCTCGTCGCGGCGATGGAGGCGGCCAACCACATCCACGTCAGCGATGTCTTCCTCAAGCACGTCGTCGACGTCGTCGAGCGCACCCGAAAGCACCCCGACCTCGAGCTCGGCTGTTCCCCGCGCGCCGGCATTTCCATCCTCAAGGCCTCCCGCGCCCGCGCCCTCCTCCACGGCCGCGACTACGTCGTCCCGGAAGACCTCTTCGCCCTCGCCGAAGACGTCATGCTCCACCGCATCCGCCTCACCTACGAAGCCCTCGCCGAAGGCAAAACCGCCGCCGGCGTGCTGCGCGAGATCCTGGAAGCGTCGGTCTCCTGAGATTCTGCGGATGGAGTGAACAACGAAAAACCCGAAATCGACGAAACCAAAAGACATCAAGATCAATTTAGCCCGGGTCAATCTCATCATTTTCGACATCTCAACTTTCGCTCGTTTCGCGCCCTTTCGTTGTTCCCCCTGCCTTTCACTCTGCCTTTCCACTGATCACTGCCCACTGATCACTCGGCACTTCATGGAATCCACCCTCCACCACTGCGCTCCCCTCGACCACCGCCAGTTCCTTCTAGCGGTAAAGCGCCTCGCCGACAGCTTGAGCTACGGCACCGACCGCAGCCCTTTCCTCGGCCAAGGCATCGAGTACGTGCAGTCCCGCCGCTACGAACCCGGCGACCCGGTGAAGTCGATCGACTGGCGCGTCACCGCCCGCACCGGCAAGGCACACGTGAAGCAGTTCGAAACGCCCAAGCAGATGCCCGTCTGGCTGGTCGTCGACACCTCCGCCTCGATGGCCCTCGCCTCCCACCCGCCCGGCAAATACGGCCTCGCCCTGCAAGTCGCCGGCGGCATCGCGCTGGCCTGCCTCGACCGTGTCAGCCCGGTCGGCGTGCTCGGCGCGGGCGGCCGCGATCTCGTCGTGCAGCCCAGCCTTTCCCGCGACGTTCTCCTCCAGTGGCTCCACGCGCTGCGGACCTACCGCTTCGATGAACCGACCACCCTCGGCCAGCGCCTGCTGTCGCTGGAGCCTTCGCTGAAGCAGCGCTCGATGCTCATCGTGCTGAGCGATTTCCACGACCCCGACGCCCTCGCCGCACTCAAGCTGGTCGGCGCGCGCCACGACTGCGTCTGCCTCGTCTTCCGCGATCCCGCCGAGGACCAACTTGAAGGCGCCGGCCTGTTCCGCGGCCGCGAGGTCGAATCCGGCCGCGAACTGCTGACCCACGGCAAGCGCCTGCTTTCCACCACCGCCCAACTCACCGAGTCGCTCAAAAAAGCCTCGCTCGACCACTTCGTCATCCGCCCCGGAGTTCCCTTCCTCGGCCCACTCCGCCACTTCCTCCGCTCCCGCGGCGGAGCATCCCGCCGCAACCGCCAGTGATCCGCCGCGCCTTCATCGCCCTCCTGTTAGGCTCCGCCCTGCTCCGTGCGGAAGACGCCGCCGTGCCGACCCAGCGCGTCGGCCAACCGCTCGAGATTCGCGACCTCTACGTCCCCGGCGGCGAGGTGAAAGCCAAGCCGCGCCGCGACCGCAAGCCGCCGCTGATGGTCCGCATCCTCGAGGTGAAGCCCGCCAAGGACGGCAGCCGCTACGACTTCGAAGTCCAGGGCCTCGAAGCCGGCACCTACAACCTCGCCGATTTCCTCGAAGCCCCCACGGGCACCGTGCTCCCCGCGATCCCGCTGGAAATCACCACCGCCATCCCCGAAGGACTCGTCCATCCGAACCCCGCCGAAGCCAGCGAGCTGCCCGAGTTCGGCGGCTACAAGACGCGGATGAAAATCCTGATCGCGCTCTGGTTCGCCGGCCTCATCGCCATCCTGCTGTGGCGGAAAAAGAAGACCACTTCGGGATCCAGCGCCGCCGAATCCATCCAACCCCTCGCCGACCGCCTCCGCCCCCTCATCGCCGCCGCTTCGAAAGGCGAACTCGCCTCCGACGACCGCGCCAAACTCGAACGTCTCGTCATCGGCCACTGGCGCGAGCACCGCCCCGACATCGCCGCCCTCCCCCCCGCCGAGGCCATGTCGAAACTCCGCCATGACCCCGAAGCCGCCCCCCTCTTCCTCGCCCTCGAACGCTGGCTCCACGCCCGCAGCAGCGAAACCACGAAGGCCGAAATCGACCAACTCCTCGCGCCTTATGGGGATAGTGGACGCGGCTGATTTCGAATCCGGAGGTGAACAACGAAATCGGCGAAATAGACGAAAGTTAAAATCCCTAACAGCCAAAGCACCGCTCAGACCTGCCTTCCATCTTCGAGATTTCGCCCTTTTCGTCCCTTTCGTTGTCGATCCCTGCCTTTCCTCTCCCCCATTTCAGCATCTCAGCATTTCAGCTTTTCCCATGACCTTCGCCCATCCATGGCTCCTCGCCCTGCTCGTCCTTCCGGTCGGGCTCGCGGTGTTCCTTTGGAAGCGCGCCGGCCGCCGGGTCCCGCTGCCCTTCGACCACCAGCCGCTCCGCCGCGCGCGGATGCTCGGCTTCCTCCTGAAGTCCGCCGACCTGCTGCCGGTCGGCCTCCTGATGATCGCCATCGCCATCCTCGCCGGACCGCGACGCTTCGAACAGCCGCGCAACGAACGCGAGATGTCGAACATCCTGTTCTGCCTCGATGTCTCCGGCTCGATGATGGCGAACTTCGGCGCCGCCACCCGCTACGATGCCGCGATGGAGGCGGTGAACGACTTCATCACCTTCCGCAAAGGCGATGCTTTCGGCCTGACAGTCTTCGGCAGCAGCGTGCTCAACTGGGTGCCGCTCACCAACGACGTCTCCGCCTTCAGGTGCGCGCCGCCTTTCCTCCGGCCGGAAGTCCTGCCACCCTGGTTCGGCGGGACGAACATCGGCATGGCCCTGCGCTCCGCCGAGAAAACCCTGCTCGCCGGGGAAACGGGCGACCGGATGATCGTGCTCTTCACCGATGGCATGAGCTACGACCTCACCAACGGCCAGGACCTCGCCATCGCCCAGAGCCTGAAGGCGAACAACATCAAGGTTTACGGCGTCCACGTCGCCGAAGGCAGCGCGCCCGATGAAGTCGGCGTGATCGCCTCGCTCACCGGCGGCGAGATCTTTTCCGCCGGCGACCCCGGCGCGCTGAAGGCCGTCTTCGCCCGCATCGACGAGATGGAAAAAGCCCCGCTCAAGCGCTCCACCCCCGACCCCGTCGACTTCTTCCAGCCCTTCGCCCTCGCCGCCCTCGGCATCGGCGCTCTCTATCTCCTCACCCTATTCGGTCTCCGCTACACGCCATGGTGAGGAGCAAACAGCCGTCTAAAAGTCGAAGGTCGGAAAGTCTAAATGTCGCCGCGGCTTCAGACTTTCGACCTTCGGACTTTTAGACTTTTAGACGCCCGATGACCTTCCCGCTCCTTCTCACCCTCGCCGCCCTCGTCCTCGCCATTGGCGCCGAATGGCTGCACCTCGGCCGCGTCCGCAGCGTGGCCACGCTGGCTTTCGGGCCGGGCGGGAAGGCGTCGCTGGCCGGCCGCATCGCGCCGCTGGTGCGCATCGCGGGGATCGGCATGCTGGTCTGGGGCGTCGCCACCTTGCTCCTGCTGCCGCCGGTCGCCCACCGCTCGGAGGTGAAAGAGGTCGAGCCGAAGGAACGCCAGCATCTCCTGTTGGTGCTCGATGTCTCCCCCAGCATGCGCCTGCTCGATGCCGGTGCCGGCGGCAAGGAGAGCCGCATGGGCCGCGCCCGCGCCGTGCTGGAATCGGTCATCGCCCGCACCGCCCACGACAAGCTGCACACCACGGTCGTCGCGGTTTACAACGGTGCCAAGCTGGTGGTCGAGCAGACCCGCGACCTCGAGATCGTCCACAACGTGATGAACGACCTGCCGATGCATCACGCCTTCCCCCCGGGCAAGACCCGGCTCTTCGACGGACTCGCCGAAGCCGCCAAGGTCGCCGCGAAATGGCCCGCCGGCTCCGCCACCTTGGTCCTGATCAGCGACGGCGATTCGGTCCCCGCCACCGGCATGCCGAAGATGCCGCCTTCCATCGGCGGGGTCCTCGTCGCGGGCGTCGGCGATCCCGTGAAGGGCAGCTTCATCGACGGCCGCCACTCGCGCCAGGACGGGGCCACCTTGCGCCAGATCGCCACCCGCCTCGGCGGCGAATACCACGACGGCAACGCGAAGTTCGTCCCCACCGCCATGCTCCAGCGCCTCGGCACTCTGGCGGTCGACGGCACCGCGCGGCTCCCCGGCCAGCGCGAACTCGCGATGCTGCTCACCACCCTCGGCGCCACCCTGCTCGCCGGGCTTCCCCTGCTGCTCCATTTCGCCGGCTCCCGCTGGAATCCCGGCCCGCGCCGTGCTCCGGTTCCAAAATCCCCCGAACTCGTTGCTTCCCCTCGCTGACCATTCCGCCCATGCTGCCATCCAAATTACCGCCATGAGAATCCTCGTCCTCACCCTCTGGTGCCTCGCCCCGCTCGGCCTGCTCGCCTACCACTACGGCCCGGGCCAGAAAGAACTGCAGCTCGACAGCGCCGCCGCGACGCTCGGCAAGGCCAAGTCGAGCGCCGACTCCGGCTCGTTGAAAGAAGCCATCGCCGGCTACGAGGAAACCCTCGCCAAGCTGCCGAAGGACCGCATCGACGAAGCCCGCCGGATCCGCCTCGAACTCGCCAAGGCCCGCATGGAAGCCGCCGAGCTCCCGAAGGCTCGCGAGGAACTCGCCGTCCTCGCCGAGGAACTCGCCCAGGACCCGAACGCCCATGCCGGCCTGCGCGACGAGACCCTTGCCACCCTTGCCACCTCGCGCTTCTACATGACCTACCTCATGAAGCTCGAAGGCCTGCCCGACAGCGAGTGGGAGCCGGAGATCGAAGCCGCCCGCCAGGAGCGCAAGCTGCTCGTCCAGCGCGCCACCGAAGCCGGCGATGAGAAGGCCGCCGCGAAGCACGCCGACGACCTCGAATCCGCCATCCGCCTCGCCCGCATGGAGCCGGAAGAACTCTACGGCAAGGCCATCCCCAAGCAGTGCAACTGCAAGTCCGGCAAGTGCAACAGTCCTTCGCCCAACGCCGGCAAGAAGAAGCCCGAAGACAGCCGCGGCGCCAGCTCCGGCCCGCCGGTCGATGGGCAGGGGTCGTGATCCGAAGCACCCCAAGGTCCGCGCTCCAGTGGCATGTAGCCCCACCTTCAGGCGGACCGAGCAATCCCACCCGTTCGGCTTTGGAGGAGATACCCGCATCGCCCGTGCTTCGTCCGGCTGAAGCTGGGACTACATGCGCCCTTGCTCCGACCAATCCGTATTGAGCAGCCCTTCCCATTCCCTCTTCGCCATGTCCGCCCGACTTTCGATCCTCGCTCTCGCCACCCTCACCGCCCCGCTTTCCGCGCAGGTCCTCATCCAGCCTAGCGTCACCCTCGAAGGCCCCGACGGCGAAGTCATCGTCACCGAAGGCGGGATGCCGCCCGGCCTCGTCCTCCCTCGCGGCGCGGCGAATCCTGCCGGCGGCGGGGCCATGGGCGACCTCGATTTCAACCGCCTCCGCCAGCTCATCGAGCAGAGCAAGAACCGCCCCGCCCCGACGCCCGCGCAGCAGAAGCAGGCGATCCTCCGCGAACTCCAGTTCGACCGCAGCACCTCCGGCATCCTTGCCGCCCGGCTGGAAGAGGCACGCGCCAACGCCGCACCCGCCGAGGCCCCGCCCGCGGCGCCTCCGGTCCCGGTTCCCGCTCCCGGCCAGGAAGGCGCGCCCGCACAGCCCGCGCCGGATGCCGCAAAGGCCCAGCAGGAGATCGAGCAATTCCGCAAGGACGCCGCCGTCTTCCGCCGCGACGTGGTGCTCGGCCGTTGGGACAAGGTGAAGGATTTCCTCGCCGCGTTGCCGAAGGAAAACTCCGGCGAAGCCTATCAAACCATCGTCGCCAAGCTCTCCGCCCCCTCGCCCGTTCAACCGCCGCCCGAACTCGTCGCCCGCGGCTCGAAGCCCCACACCCAGCCCGCCTTCCTGCCGCCCGCCGATCTGTTAGGTCTCGCCGCCGCGGCTCCGAATCCGCCCGCCAAAAAGCAGATCGAAGGCCTCGCCAAGCTCCTCCCGAAGGAACCGCGGCCACCGAAGGAGTTCTTCGAAGCGCTCGCGAAAGGCATCCCGCACTTCGGCGGCGAGGACCCCGACGCCCGCCGCCGCGCGGCCGAACTCCTGATCGAAGCCGGCTTCGTCAAGGACGCCGGTGCCTTCCTCCCCGATCTAACAGCCGCCCGCGAGAAGAAGGACTACACCGCCCTCAACCTGATCGCCCGCCATCGCGCCGAACTCTACCAGCTCGACAAGAAGGAAGCCGGCAAGGACGCCCTGCCGCTCGCCTGGGAGCTTTCCACCTCATTCCTCACCGACGCCAAAGCCCCGCCGGAAGCCCGCGGCGAAGCCCTCTTCCGCGCGCTTTCGCTGATCCCGGAACTCGGCGACGACACCGGCAAGCAGTGGTTGGAGAAGACCTTCAAGAACCCCGAAGGCGAAGGCCTCGAACTGCTCGCCTCGCTCGGCACCCTGACCGCCCAGACCCGCGAGAACCCCGACGAAACCCTGCGGCTCGAACAGCTCAAGCTCCAGCACGCCGCGGTCACCACCTTGCTCGAAAGCAAGGACCTCGACCCCGCCGCGTGGTCCGGCATCTTCACGCTCTACGCCCGCCAATGGGCCCATGAGGCCGAAGTCACCCGGCAAAAGGACCAGAGCAATTCGCGCCGCATGGTCCCGCAGTACGACGAGTGGGGGAACCTCTTCTTCAGCCGCCCCGACACCGGCTACCAGGGCCCCGGCGTCCGGCCGATCGGCGCGGGCCGCCTGCTCGAATGCAAGCCCGAGGACAAGTGGCTCGCCGCGATCGAAAGCGCGACCCGCAACGAGGTCCTCCTTTCCTCCGCACGGCTCTACCTGAAGGTGAAGGAAGAGAACAAGGCGCTGCCGGTCATCAAGACCCTCGCCGAAACCGACAAGGAACAGGCCAAGGCGCTGGTCCGTGAGACCATCCGGGTCTGGACCGAGAACCACAACCCGAACGAAGGGAAGAACTACCGGTCGCAGTACATGTATTTCTACGGCTTCAACAACCAGTCGGGCGCGATCCCGCTGACGAGGTCGAAGCAGGAACGCAACCTGGTGGAACTCGCCGCGCTGGTGAAAGGCATCGCCGGTCTCGGTCTTGGCGAGAGCTTCCACACCGAACTCGCCGACGCCTTCATCTCCTGCCACAGCCAGGCCGAGGTCTGGCGCGTCGAGGCGGTCGAGTCGGTCTTCGGCGCGACCGACGTGCTCGACACCCGCACGCTCGGCGCGCTGGTCGGCAAGATGCGCCTCAACCTCGCCGGCCTCTGGCCGAACCCGAAGCTCCAGCAGGCCTACCAGACCAAGCGCAAGGACAAGGAACTCCAGGAACAGATCCTCACCGGCTACCAGGCCGCGCAGGGCGTGCTCGAACGCGCTTTGGCCAAGCAGCCCGCCGATGCCTGGCGGCTCGAAGAACAACTCGCCGCCCTCCGTATCGAAGAGAGCAACTACCGCAGCAGCCTCGAGCGCAACCACGAGCACACCAAGATCAAGCGCGCCGCCCTCGAAGGCCTCGCCGCCGCCGCGGAGGGCTACGCGAAGACCTTGCCGCTCGACGATCCGTCGAAGGAATCGAGCGCCGTCTTCGACACATGGTTCTTCGCCGCCCTCGGCTCGCCCTCGCTCGAAGCGCTGAAAAGCCACCACGTCGCGACGCCCGAGGAGTATCCGAAAATCAAGGCCGCCCTTGAAGCGCTGCCGGGCGACGCCAAGGCGCGCCACCTGAAATCCTTCGCCACCACGCTCAACAACCGCCTCGCCAACGCCGCGCCCGATTTGAAGCTGCGCTACCTCGAAGGCGCCGCCGCCATCGTCGGCGACCACGAGGCGATGCGCGATGCCGGCGAGGTGCTCGCCTACTACCGCGACCTCATCACCGAGATCGAACTCGACGCCAAGGTCGACGGCCCCGACCGCGTCGGCGGCGGCGGTCCCTTCGGCCTGAAGGTGAACCTCCGACACACCCGCGAGATCGAACGCGAGGCCGGCGGCTTCCAGAAGTACCTGCAGAACCAGACCAACATGCAGTACGCGTGGAACTTCGGCCGCCCGACCGAAGACTACCGCGACAAGTTCGAAAAGGCCGCCCGCGCCGCGCTGGAGGAGCACTTCGAAGTGGTCTCGCTCACCTTCCACGCCGACAAGGTCGAGTCCCAGACCGACCCCGAGTTCGGCTGGCGCTTCACCCCCTACGCCTACTTCCTGCTCAAGCCGAAAGGCCCGCAGGTCGACAAGGTCCCGCCGCTCAAGATCGACCTGGATTTCAACGACACCTCCGGCTACGTCGTCCTGCCCGTCACTTCCGCCGAGGTCCCCATCGACGCCGCCACCACCGAACCGCGACCCTTCCGCGACCTCAAGGTGGCGATGACCCTGGACGAGCGCAGTCACGCGGAAAAGGGCAGCCTCTATCTCGAAGTCAAGGCGACCACCCACGGCCTGGTCCCGTCCCTCGACGAGCTGTTAGAGACATCGGTTCCCGGTTTCGAAACCGGCAACATCGAGGACCGCACCCTGCGCGTGATCGAGCTCGACGCCGCCTCCGAGGACCTCGCGCCGATCTCCGAGCACGAATGGCGGATCGAACTCAGGCCGGCCGGCGGCGTGCTTCCCGCAAGCTTCCAGTTCCCCACGGTGAAGCCGGAGCTTGCCAAGGAAGACGGCCTGATCCGCCAGCGCTACGTCGATGTCGATCTCGTCCCGGTCGATGCCACCGTCCCCCTCGGCGGCTCCGCGAAACGCCTCGGCCCTTGGATCGGCGGTGGCATCGCGGCCTTGGTTGCCCTGATTGCCGCTTTCGTCCTCACCGCCAAGCGTCGCCAGAAGCCCGGCTACCAAGGCCCCGCCCTGATCCCGTTGCCGTCGCACCTCAATGCCGTCAGCGTCATCGGCTTCCTCCGCCGCGTCCAGCAGCGCGAAGGCACCACGCCGGCGATGAAGGAGGCCATCGAGAAAGAGATCACCGCCCTCGAAGCCCGCCACTTCGGCCCCGACAACATCCCGCAGGATCCCGTCGTGCTGGAGGAAATCGCCAAACGCTGGCAGGCGGCCTGACCTCCAGCCCGGAGGATCGGTCTCCGCACCCCGTTTGAAGTGTCGAGCCCATACACGGCTTGGAGTGTCGAGCTCCATACACGGCTTGGAGTGTCGAGCTCCATACACGGCTTGGAGTGTCGAGCTCCATGCTCGACATGACGGCGGACCGGCGGCTCTCCAGCCGCCCGTCTCCCCAAGCCACACCCCATGTCGCCTCCAAGGCGACAACCCACCCCCATGCCGCCTGCAAGGCGGCACTCCACCACGCCGTCGTCTTGAACCCCGCACGCCGCGATCGGAGTGCGAGTTCCTTGCAAAGATCGGAGTGTCGAGCTCCATGCTCGACATGACGGCGGACCGGCGGCTCTCCAGCCGCCCGTCTCCCCAACCACACCCCATGTCGCCTCCAAGGCGACAACCCACCCCCATGCCGCCTGCAAGGCGGCACTCCACCACGCCCGACCCTCGAACTCCCTGCTCGAACCGGAGACCATCGGGTCCGCAGCCCGCTGCCCGTCCGATTTTTCCAAGAAGCCTCCCGCTCTCCCGTTTCTTCCGTGAAGTCCGGCATGTCCGGCGCACGAAAGGAATCCCATGAGCCTTCACGTCCCACTCAACCCCGTCGCCCTGCACCGCCTGCGGGCCCAGCGGCGCAACTCGACCATCGCCTCGGTCGCGGTCTCCCTGCTGGCCATCGCCCTGATCGCCCTGGTGCTGGCCTTGATCTTCCTGCCCGGGATCACCACCACGCCGGCCACCATCGTGACCTACCAGGCGCCGTCCCTGGACGAGACCTTGGTCGAGCCGAACAAGGTGACGCCGCAACGCTCGCGGCCCGCCGCGCCCTCGGCTTCCGCCGCGAAACGGGTGATCATCGCCAACACCGCGTCACCCGTGGCGATGGAGGTTCCCGACTTCGACTTCGGGTCCTTCCCGCTCGGCAGCGGTGCCGACGACTTCGGCGAAGGCGGGATCGGCTCCGGGACGGGCGGCCCGGGCGGCGGCGCGTTCGGTTCGACCGGCTCGCGGCCCGGTGCGCTGGAGGGCCGGCTCTACGATTTCAAGCAGAAGCTCGATGGCACCAGGATCGCCTACGACCTGGCCGACCGCGCCGAATTCGTCGACCGGGTGCTGCGGCTCCAGCGTTCGGATTTCTCCGAGGCTTCCCTCAAGCGGCATTTCCAGGCACCGACCCGCCTTTACCTGACCCATCTCGCCATCCCGCTCTCCGATGCATCGAGCGGCCCGGAATACTTCGGGGCCAAGGACACGATCGCCCCGTCCGGCTGGCTGGCGCACTATCAGGGCAAGCTCACCGTGGCGAGAAGCGGCACCTACCGCTTCGCCGGGCTCGGCGACGACTACATCGGAGTCTTCATCAACAACCGCATGCGCCTTGCCGCCTGCTGGGGCGATATCCAGGAAATGATCGACGGCCGCTGGGAGCCTTCGGAACCGACCGGAGAGCACACGAGTCCCTTCAGCGGGATGCGGCTCGTTTACGGCGACTGGGTAACCTTGAAAGCGGGCGAGGTGATCGACTTCGACCTCGCGATCGGCGAGCGGCCCGGCGGCAAGGTCGGCTTTGTCCTAATGATCGAGGAGAAGGACGCCGACCACCGCCTCGCCCCGGACGGCCGGCCGATCCTGCCCCTGTTCACCACCGGACCGATTCCCGACGGGGAAAGAAGCCGGATCGTCGCGGACTTCGGATCGTGGGAGTTCGACTGGGACAAGCCCCCGGTGTTCGGGGTGAAGTGACACCGCTTGGAGATGCGGTCGGCTGAAAGGTCGGGTCACTTCTCCAGCACCGTCTCCCCCTCGCTTCTCGCCACCAGCACCGCCACGCAGGTGTCGCCGAAGACGTTCACCGCGGTGCGGCTCATGTCGAGGAAGCGGTCCACCGCCAGCAGCACGCCGACCGCCGCTTCCGCGCCCTGGATTCCGGAGTTTTTCAGGATCAGCAGGATCGCCACCAGGCTGGCATGCGGCACCCCCGCGATGCCGATGCTGGTCATCAGCGCCGCGACCACCACGAAGAACATCTCGCCGGCACCCATCGTCACGCCCATCACCTGCGCCACGAACATCACCGCCACGCACTCGTAAAGCGCGGTGCCGTCGGTGTTGATCGAAGTGCCGATCGGCAGGGTGAACGAGGTCACCCGCTGCGACACGCCGCAGCGGTCGCGCACGCATTCCATGGTCAACGGCAGCGTCGCGGAGGACGAGGCCGTGGAGAAGGCCATGATCAGCGCCTGCTTCACCGCCGCGAAATGCTTCTTCGGGCTGACCCGGGCGAACAGCATCAGGATCAGCGGCATGGTGACGCCGACATGGAGGCCCAGCGCGAGCAGCACGGTGACGACATACTTGCCGAGGTTCTCAAAGAGCCCGAAGCCGGTCTGATAGACCACCGGCAGGATCAGCGCGTAAACGCCGAGCGGCGCGAAGGCCATGATCCAGTGGACGATGATCGACACCGCCTCGGAGGCCGCGATGAAAAAGTCGCGCAGGCTCTTCCCCTGCTGCTCCGGCAAGCGGGTGACCGCCACCGCGAAGAGCAGGCTGAAGACCAGCACGCCGAGCACCGAATCGTTCGCGGACGCCGCGGCGAAGATGTTCTCCGGCAGCATCGAGCGGAACACGCCCGAGATGCTCGCCCAGATCCCCTTGCCCTTCGGCACGTTGCCGGATGCGGCCTCGACCTTCGCCAGGTCGCCCTCGCTGACGCCCGTGCCTTTCTCGAAGGCCTCGCGGATCATCGCGTTCGGCTGGCCGTCGGAGCCGAGCCCGGGCTGGACGAGGTTGACGAGGAAGAGCCCGAGCAAAATCGCCAGCAGGCCGGTGGTCATGTAGAAGCCGAGGGTCTTCAAGCCGAGGCGGCCGAAGCCGTCGGCGTTCTTCAGCCCGGCGATGCCGCCGACCACCGAGGTGACGATCAGCGGGATGATGATCATCTTGAGCGCCCGCAGGAAGAGGTCGCCGACCAGCTTGCAGCCTTCCAGCGCGGCGGTGACGAAGGCCGGCTCGCCTTCCCGGAAGAGCCCGCGGAAGGCGGTCGCGGTCAGGGTGGCGAGGACCAGCGCGGCGAGAATCTGCCAGTGGAGGGCGAGCTTTTTCATGGGGAGGAAAAGAGGCGGCACCGCGTGCGAGCACGGCCTGTGCCTTGAGAAAAGGGACTGCGGCGCGCGGCGGCAAGCCGCATCGCCTCAGACCGGCACGTCCATACCTTCCGCCGCAGCCAGCGTCCGCTGGTTGGCGTCGAAGGTCAGGAACTCGGGCGAGGCCAGGTGCAGCGCGGTCGCGACATGCAGGATGTCGGCAAGCCGGTGACCACCCTGCGCCGTGTATTTCCCGCTCAGGTTCTCCCCGATCCGGTGCACGTCCGCCCAGTCCACCGCGACGACCTCCAAGACACCGTTCGCGAGGTCCGACTGGAGGTCCCGCAGCATCCGCGCGCCCTCGGCCGGCGGATAGCCCTTGGATCGGTCGAGCGAAAACAAGCGGGTCTGGAAGCGGACCGACTGGCGAAACTCTAACAACAGCAGGCTGGTCACCGGGAGCGGATTGGAGCGGGCGGACATCCAGGCAACTGCCGCAGGCGAGTAAACCTGCAGCCGGTAAAGCGAGCAGAGGAACGAAGTGTCGGGATAGGAATTCATCCTTCTTCCCCTTCAAGCTCCGCCTCGCGCATCGCCTTCACTTCTTCCTCGCTGAACACCCGTTCGCACCAGGTTTCCTTCATTCGCGCCATGAAATCCGGCATCGGAACCTTCTTCACCGTCCCCGCAGCCACCGGCGTGAGCATCGCGATCGGCTGGCCGCGCTTCTCGATGCAGATCTGCTCGCCCTCGCCCAACCAGGCCTCGAGCTTCGGAAACTCATTCCGCAATTCCCGCAAAGTGGCCGTTTTCATGCGGACAAAATATGTCCACATCCCGCCAAATCAAGCATGAAGCCGTGCCACGGCCTCACCTCAGCTCCGCCACGGTGCTTTCGTAGACCTTGTCGATCTCCGCCCGCTGGAGGGTTTCCTGAGCCGCCGTCTCCCGGTGGAACCAGGTGAACCCGTCGGTCTTGAACGCCGCCATCTGGCTGCGCGAGCGATGCCGGGCGCTGTCGAAAATCCCGCGCAGTCGCTTCTTGCGGTCGGTCTCGCTCATGCGCTGCCCGCTTTTCTGTTGCTGCTCGATCCAGACTTGCAGCGCCGCGATGTCCCGGGCCAGCGGGTTTTCGCGCTGCTGACGGAAGACCGGTTCGTTCCACTTCGCCACGCTCAGCGCCGCGATCATCAGCTCGGACTGCTGCTGCACCGCCAGGATCGCCTTGCCCTCTTTCAAGAAGACATCGACCGGCACCACCTTCCACTTCCACGCCCGGTCGAGCCGGCAACCGAAGCGCCGCACTTCCGCGAAGCGCGTCTCCTTCGCCCACTCGTCCTTCCGCTCCGCCGTCAGGTGCGTGACCACCCCCAGCGCCTCGCGGGTCGTCGCGTGCAGGATCGGCCCGCCGCTGTTGCCCTGGATCACCTCGGCATCGATCTCGATCGATTCCGGCCCGACGCCCATCACCTTCCCCTCTTCAAATCCCACCGTGCCCCCGCCCCCGGCATTGCCGGAAGCCAGCACCGGAATGCCGACCTTTGCCACGCCCGACTCCGCCGCGATCTCGAGGCAATGCGGCACTTCCTCGCCCACCGCGAGCCTCACCAGGTCCGCGCCTTCCGCCGCTTCCACCGCGCCGAACTTCCGCACCACCGTGCCGTCGCGCAGCTTCACCAGCAGCTTCGAGTTCCCCGAAAGCACGTGCGCCGCGGTGTAGAGATAGACCTTCCCCTCCGCCCGGCAGAAGAAGCCGGTGCCGTTCGAGCGATCGCCCTCGATCACCGCGATCGCTGCCGCCACCTCGCCGTCCGCGGGCTTGCCCGGCGTCGGGGAATCCGATGCGCTCAATCCGTAAAGATCCACCCAGAGGTCCGGGCATTCCGCCGCCTCCAGCCGGCCTTCGCCCTCCGCATGGCGGAAAGCCACCCCGTCCCCGCCGGCCGACGTCACGACCACCTCGCGGAACACCTTGCCGGACTTCGTCTCGACCTTCGCAAACGTCATGCCCGCCGCATGCTCGCGCACCAGCGCCTGGACCCGGGCAGCCCCGTCGTCCCCGGCCGCGATTGCAGCCGCGAAAAACCAACCCGCGAGCCCGAGAGCCGCCGTCCATCCTTTCAAAATCGCAAGCATCCGCCGATCATGCACCCCTGCACCGCCGAGGCAATCCGCAAACGGCCTCAAAACCTCAACCTCAGGGCCACCGATCCGAAATCCGAAACGCCCCCGCGCTGTTCCTTATACTCCTGGCTGCGCCAGGTGTGGACGTAGCTCAACTCCACCTGGCGGTAGCGGAGACCCGCGCCGCAGAACACTTCACCCACAAAGGGCTCCCGGTCGTTGCCGGTTTCGAAATCGTTGAACAGCGGGCCGTCGAGCGTCGCATCGCGAACCACCCCGCGCCCCGTCGCGCCGAACAGGCAATAGACCGACCAGTTCCCGACATACGGATCGTCCGTGTCGAAGTAGAGGTTGGAATACGCCGTGTCCGACAAACGCGGGTCGGTGAAGTCCGGCGGCAAGTGGAAGCCGGCACGGAAGAACCCGCCCGCATGCACCGCCGTGCGGAAGGTGCCGAGCCGGCCGCCCCACTCGGTCAGCCCGTCGATTCGGAAAAGCCCCCGGTCCCGCTTCAGCAGGTCCGAGCGGCGCTTCTGGACAAAGCTCAGGTCGGCGGTGATCTCGTTCGGGATCTGGTCGTCCCAGCCGTTGAACTTCGCAAGCCCGCGGACGTCGTGAACGAAATCCTGGGCAGGCTCGCCCAGCGCGTTCGGGCCGATCGTGCCCGCCGTCAGCTCGATCGAGTTCAGGATCCGGTCGTCCTTCACGTGCAGCGAGAACCCGAGGCCCAGCCACCCGGCATAACGCCGCTCGCCGGCAGGTTGAAAATACGGCGCGCCGTTCTCCGGCGTGAACATCAACTGCGTCAACGAGCAGCCGAAATTGTATTGGACGTCGTGCGGGTCCTCGAAACCCGTCACCGCCTTGAAAATCGCGAAGCTTTCCTCGTCGCCGGAAAGCCGGCGCAGCATGCGCTGGACCGATCCCAGGTCGGCCACGTCCCGGTTCGAGGAGATCCACGACATCCGGGCCCCGCTGGTGTAGTCGCGGTCGCTATGGCCGAAAAGGTCGTTGTCGAGGTAGGTCGTCAGGTAACCGCCGCCCCAATCGGGCAGCGGGCTGTCGCGATCCGCCCGGACCGTGGCCGTCAAAAGCACGGCGAGCGCGCCCCGCATCCAATACCGGTGGCGTCCTCGCGCCCGTGAACCCGTTCTCATCGTCTCGAAAAAAGGTGGGGCGGGCACCCCTCCCCGAGCGCCCGCCCCGCCGCGGTTTGACCCGCGGCAAATCTTCCGGCCTCCAAGCCCGGTTCCCCGGATGAAACAGCCATTCCACCCCAATAACGCCCGCCAAGGCCCGATCTGCCCGACTTTTCTCCCTCTAACAACGGGCGCCGCCCGCGCTTTCTCCAAAATCCCCTCAAAACCATGCCCTTGCCCAAATCGGGCGGACCCGGGGAATTTTTGTCATCACCCCCCGATTTCGCTCCCGGCACATCCCGTGCTTGCCTCGCCGCGGGCGCTCCCTTTCCCTCCGCCCGCACCCCATGAGCGAAGGCCTTGCCATTCTCACCTCCGGCGGCGACTCGGCCGGCATGAATCCCGCCGTCAAATGCGCCGCGGACTACGCCGCTTCCCGCGGCTACAAGCCCTGGCTGGTCTACGACGGACTGCGCGGGCTCATCGACGACAAGATCGTCGAGTCCAACCGCGACCTGATCTCCGGCATCCTCCACCGCGGCGGCACCTTCCTCCGCTCCTCCCGCTCCAAGCGATTCTTCGACATCGAGTACCGCCGCCAGGCCTTCCAGAACCTGGAACGCCGCGGGATCAAGAAACTGATTGTCATCGGCGGCGACGGCTCCTTCCGCGCCCTCAACCAGTTCTACAGCGACTTCGGCGTCCCCTTCGCCGGCATCCCCGCCACCATCGACAACGATATCGCCGGCACCGACTACTGCCTCGGCGTCGATACCGCGCTGAACATCATCCGCCAGTCGGTCGACTCCATCCGCGACACCGCCACGTCCTTCTCCCGCGCCTTCGTCATCGAGGTGATGGGCCGCCACTGCGGCTACCTCGCCATGGTCAGCGCGCTGGCCTGCGGCGCCGAGGTCTGCCTGACCACCGAGATCCCCTACGATCTTGAGAAGATCGGCGCGAAGCTGAAATACGAGATCAAGCACGAGGGCCGCAGCCACATCATCGCGATCGTCGCCGAAGGCACCAAGATGGCGGAATACACCACCCGCTACATCAACGACGCGATCGGCATGGAAGCCCGCCTCACCGTCCTCGGCCACGTCCAGCGCGGCGGCTCGCCGACCGTCCACGACCGCATCATGGCCTACAAGTTCGCCATCGCCGCTGTCGATTCGCTCGAAGCCGGTGAAACGAACGCCATCATGGTCTATCGCGACGGCACCTTCGGCCACCTGCCGATCGGCACCGTGGTCGATTCGAAGTACAAGATCGATCCTTCCCTGATCAAGCTCTGCACGCCGCTTTGCAGCTGAGGCTCCGGCTTGTCATCCCCCCTCTCCGCGGCTAGCCTACGGCATGACCGCGCTGAAGAAACCCGACCTCGTCTCCGTGGAAGACTACCTCGCGGGCGAGGAGCAGTCGGAGATCAAGCACGAGTATCTCGGCGGCGTGATCCACGCCATGGCCGGCGGGACCAACGATCACGCGGCCATCGCGATGAATGCGGGCGGTTCGCTCGTTCCTCAACTCCGGGGCAAACCCTGCCGCACTTTCGGCAGCGACGCGAAACTCAAGATCGAGTTCCCGGACCACATCCGCTTCTATTATCCCGACCTGCAGGTCGTCTGCCGCCCGAACCCCGGCAACGATCACTTCCAGGAGCATCCGGTACTGGTGATCGAGGTTCTGAGCGAATCCACCCGCCGCACCGACATGGGCGAGAAAAAGGATGCCTACCTCGCCATCCCCTCGCTCAAGGTGCTGCTTCTTGTCGAGTCCGACCGGCCGCGCGTGATCGCCTACCGCCGCCGCGCCTCCGGAGGCTTCGAGGTGGAGGAATACACCGGCCGCGACGCGGTGATCGCCCTCCCCGAAGTGGATGCCGAACTCCCCTTCGCGGAGCTCTACGACGGCATTGGCGTTGGGTGAGTCACCGTCGCTCGAAGGTGCGGGCACCATTCGGATGAACTGACCATCCCGTGAATCCCTACGATCCGCCGAAAGCCTCATCCACAGTTCCGGCGGATGATCCGGAACTCGTGATGTCGGTTCGCTACAGCGGATGGTGCCGAATTTTCCTGTTCGCGATGTCGGCCGTCCTTTTGGCTTTGGCAGTTGCTTTTTCTGCGTACGGGCCGAGGGAGAAGATGTTAAGCGCAGGGCTGGTCTTCACAATGAGCCTCTCACTGCGAGCCGCCTCCAAACTCCGGAAGCGTGCACTGTTTCATGTGTTTCCGGATCGCATCGAAGTTCTCCCGGTCTGGAAGGGTGAAGCTCCCCGCTCTTGGAGACTGGAGAACATGGACCTGAAATTCGCGTCCTTGTGCTGGGTCGCTGATCGGGAAGACATGGCGGAGTTCCTCGCGTGGCGCAACTCTAGCCTCACCCGCTCTCCGGAAGAAAACTCGGCATGACGACTCCCTGCGGCGGGGCGCTGGCTCCGTGGACCTGGGCAAAGTGCAGCTCCACGTTGCGGCAGCCCCAGCCGTACAGTTCGGCCACCAGCGCCGCTTCGTGCGTCGGCACCAGGAAGACGGGCGAGGTGCCGCGGCGGTGCGCCAGTTGCGCGTGGATCAGCGCCAAAGCCACGCCGTCTTCCCGCATCACCCCCGGCCCGATCATCCGGCAGCCGGGGTGATCGATGGACGCCAGCCAGCCGTCGATTTTCCCCGCCAGATCGCGGTGCACGAAGGTCGTCCAGTGCCCGCCAGGGCTGCGGAGGAAATGCGACAGGTCCTTGGCCCGCCGGATGCCCGCGACCTCGCTTTCCAAATCCACCATCGCGAACAAATCCGCCGCGTCCGCCTTCCGCACCTTGCCGGGAATCATCGGCGGCGGCGCAAGCGGACGGTCGGCCGGCAAGACCATGTCTTGATACACCGCCACCGGACAAAAGCCGGCGCGGGTGTAGAGCGAGTAGGAATCGAGGTTCATCGCGCTCGATACCAGCCTCACCGGCAGTTCGCCCGCCCGCTCCAGGATTTCTGTTAGAAGCGCCTTCGCCACGCCGCGCCCCGCGAACTCCGGAGCGGCGTTCATGATGCCGAGCCCGACATGCGTGTCCCGCGGATGGTAAAAGCACGACCCGGCGATCCGGCCCTCGATCTCCGCCACCAGGCAGCAGCCCGGATCGAGCTCCTCGTAGGTCTCCGGAAAGATCCGGCAATCCTCCGGCGTCCCCGCGAAGATCTCGTGCCCGAGTTTTTCCCGATACCACGCGTTGGTGGACCGATGGATCAAAGCGGCGATGTCCCCTTCCTCGCCCGGACGCATGGATCGCAGGTTCATGGAGCCACCATGCTCCCTGCAGGTGGAACAAGCGATCCTAAAGGAGAACCCGCGCGGTTCGAACGCGTCATTGGAAAGCGTCCATCAGCACCCGCAGCTCTTCATCGACCTGATCCGGTGCCGCCAGCGTCCTTGCGATCTCCTCGCGGAGCCGCCGCCGGTAAAGGCCGCGCAGGCGATGCACCGCGACCCGCACCGCGCCCTCGTCGATGCCCAGCGCAGCCGCCGCCGTGGCGTAGGGGATTTGCTCGCGGTCGAAGGACAGATAACTCCGGAGATGTCCGAAACGCCTGCCTTCCCCCGCCGCCACCGCTTCGGATTCCAAAGTGACGAGCACCCGCTCCAGCAAGGCCGTCGCCCACTCGCGGTCGTATGCCGCATCGGGCGGAAGCGAGGACTTGTCGGCGAGGCGGAAGCGCGCATCCGCTTCCTGCCAATCCAGCGACAGGTGCAATGCCCCGCCACCGCGCTTCTGCCGGCCCAGCTTGTCGCGCTCGTTCGAAAGAAAGTGCTTCACCGCGGCCAGCAGAAAGGCGCGAAACTTCCCGTTCTCCTGCCGCAACCCGGCGATGTCGCCGCGCCTCAGCAGGCTGGCGAAAAATCCCTGCGTCAGGTCTTCCGCATCCTCCCGGGTGAATCCCCGGCGGCGGACATAGGCGTAGACGGGAAACCAATAGGCCGCGCACAGTTGTTCCAAAGCCCCCGCCGCCTCGGCCCCGCCGGCCGCCATCACGAGGGTCCAGCGGGTGGTGGCGAAGAGATCGTCCGGCATGTTCATGGCTTCTCGACATCAATTCCTTCCCCTGCTTCCCGCCGTCGACTCGCGCACAGGGCGAGGGTTATCTCCGCAGCCTTGAGTTCCGCATCGATCGCGACCGATTTTGGATGCTTCGGCCCCATTCCGCTGACGTCCTGTTCGCGTTTCCTGTTGAGTGCCTCCGTAAGCTGGAGGGGCGCGCTCAAGCACATCTCGGCATCGGGCAACGCCGGGTGCTCATCCAAGAAGTCTTCCAGCTTTGATCTCCGCTCCCGCGTCGTCGGGTGATTCTCGCCGTGCCGCACTTCATGGATTGCGACATCCCGGATCAAGAAGATGCATTCTTCGCGAAGTGCAAGAGTGGGAACTGCGGAAGGTTTTACTGACGGCCTTGTACGCACTGGCGGACCACCAATCGCGGCACGGTCCAGCGGCACGATCTCGAATCCGGGGGGGCGGGGGTGAGGCACCATGGGTGCCATGTTCGCCATCGGAGCACTCCAGATGAACAGGATGATCCAGCCGCCAATCAATGCCCAACGTCCTTCCCTCGTGGCTCGGCCCGCGACGCCGAAGCCAAGACACGCAGCGACCATCGCAACCGGTGCTCCCAGTCCCGTGATCGGGAACATCACCCGGATCACGCCGAGCAGGACGGATAGCAACAACGCGCCCAGAGCGATCTGCCCAAACAACTTGCCTCCATTCGCTGGCGGCACTCTCACCAAAAGCAAGCCACCGGCGAGGCCAGCCCACACGCCGGCAAGCAGCAGCCACCGAATGATCTGGAACCAATGACTGCTGACCGGGCCGGCAACGGAAGCGCTCTCGGTGTGTCTCAGCATCTCACCTATCCCGTCCTTCACGGCATCCACCACACGTCGACTTTCATCCCGCACAATACTTTCGTCCACGTTCCTGACCGTAACCATCCATTCGCTTGAATCCTTGCTCCTCGCCACGGAAGCGTCCGGCACGTGTTTCCGTATGATGGCAACAAGCCGTTCCTCAATTCCCTTGGAATCACCTCCCGCAAGCTCGTACTTTTGCGATACGGAGTAAATCATAGTTGAAGGGTAGCGCAACATGCCTGCGAGACCGCCGAAGAACATCAGGATGCCGACCATCTGTAACGACCATCCCCAGCGCCCCCATGCGGCGAAGCGGGGACTTCCGCCTTTGACATCTGGCGTGTCTTTCATCCGCGTCGCCTCCACCCGCGTCTTCATCACGCTTGCCTGCTGGAACCTCAGCTCCGGATCCTTCTCCAGCGCCCGCAGCACGATCTCGTCCAGCCGCACGTCGATGCTCACTTTCCGAGACGGCACCTCCAGCCGTTCACCGGGCAGCTCGCCGGTCAGCATTTGGTAAAACACCACGCCGAGGGCATAGATGTCGGCACGATGATCGACCTCCGCCGGCCGCTCGATCTGTTCCGGCGCCATGTAGCGCGGCGTGCCCATCACCTTGCCGCCCTCCGTCTGCAGGAACCCGCTGGCGAAGATCGCGGCGGCTTCCTCTTGGGGATCCCCACCGACTAGCTTCACCAGCCCGAAATCCGCGACCTTCACCCGGCCGCGACGGTCGATCAGCAGGTTCTCCGGCTTGATGTCGCGGTGGACGATCCCGAGGTCGTGGGCGAATTGCAGCGCGTCGCAGATCTGCGGCACGATCGCCAGCGCTTCCCGTGGCGAGATCCGGCCGCCCTTGAGTAACTGCCGGAGATTCACCCCGTCGACGAATTCCATCACGATGAAATAGAGCCCGCCGCTGCAGCCGAACTCGTGAATCGTGACGATGCCCGGATGATTCAACTTCGCCAGCGCCTTCGCCTCCCGCGCAAAGCGGTCCGCGAACACCCCCTCGCCACCAATACCGGGCGGCAGGATCTTCAAGGCGACCACGCGATCGAGTTGCCGTTGCCGGACCTTGTAAACCGCCCCCATCCCGCCCTGACCGATCAGTTCGAGGATCTCGAACTGCGGAAAGATCGCCGCCAGCTCTAACAGTGACGGCGGCTCGAATGCCTCGCGCGCACCGTCAATCAGCGTGTCCTCCGCCGCCCCCTGCCGCAGCAGGTCCGCCGGGGAAAGCCCGCCGAGCGGTGAATGGGGATCGGGCGATTGCATGCGGCGGTCGGTGGAGTCTGGCGTCATACCCTCCCCAGAAGCAACCCGGCGGATCCGTTACAGGAAAATTCACGACGGTTGCCGCGGGGCGGCGGATCGGCTTGTCTCGCACCGCCGCCATGCTGAAGGACTTCTCCGTCTCCGCCCTCGTCGCGGGCTTCGTGTCGGTGCTGGTCGGCTTCACCAGTTCGGTCGCGATCATCTTCCAAGCGACCCAGGCCCTCGGCGCGACGCCGGATCAGACGGCTTCGTGGCTGTGGGCGATCGGCGTCGGCATGGCGCTCCCCACCTTCGCGTTCTCGATCCTCACCCGGAAGCCGATCCTCATCGCCTGGTCCACCCCCGGCGCGGCGGTCATCGGCGCGGCGGCCGCGGCGGGTCACCTGACGATGCCTCAAGCGATCGGCTGCTTCCTGTTCAGCGCCGTGCTGATCATGATCGCCGGCTTTAGCGGCGGCTTTGAAAAGATGATGAAGCGGCTCCCCCTGCCGCTCGCCTCGGCGCTGCTGGCCGGGGTGCTGGCCCGCTTCGCGCTCGATGCCTTCGTCGCGGTCCCGCGCAACCCGCTGCTCGTCCTTTCCATGGCCGCCGCCTACGTCGCCGGCCGCCGTTTCTGGCCGCGGGCGAACATCCCGTTCGTCCTCCTGCTCGGCATTGCCATCGCCGCCGCCCAGGGCCTGCTGCACCTGGAAGCGGTGCCATGGAAAATCACCACGCCCGTTTGGACCTCGCCGGAGTGGTCGCTGCCCGCCCTGATCGGCACCGGCATCCCGCTCTTCATCGTGACCATGGCCTCGCAAAACCTGCCGGGCCTCGCCGCGATCCGCGTCGGCGGCTACGAGGCACCGGTGTCGAAAATCATCGGCTGGACCGGCGTGACCACCTTCCTTTTCGCGCCCTTCGGTGCCTTCGGCATCAACCTCGCCGCCATCACCGCGGCTTTCTGCGTCGGCCCCGAAGCCCATCCCGACCCCGCCCGCCGCTACTGGGCCCCGCTCTGCGCCGCTTTCTTCTACCTGCTCGTCGGCATCTTCGGCGCGACCGTCGCCGGCCTCTTCGCCGCCTTCCCGCGCGAGCTGGTCCTCGCCATCGCCGGCCTCGCCCTGCTCACCACCATCGGCAACGCCCTCGCCGCGGCGCTCGGCGACGAGGACTACCGCGAAGCCTCGGCCATGACCTTCTTCGTCACCCTGTCCGGCATCACCCTGTTAGGCATCGGCGCGGCCTTCTGGGGCATCGTCGCCGGCGGCATCGTCCTCGCCCTGCGCCGGAAGTCGGTTTGACAGCCCAGCGGATCGCGCTTTGCTCGCAGGGATGAAAGTTCTCGCCCTGTCCCTCCTTACCGCCGCATCCGCCTCCGCCGCGCTGGTCGAAAAGACCGTCGAATACCAGCACGACGGCGTGACCCTCGAAGGCTTCCACGTTTACGACGATGCCGTCACCGGCAAGCGCCCCGCGGTGCTCGTGATCCACCAGTGGACCGGCCTGACCGACTACGAAAAGATGCGCGCCCGGATGCTCGCGGAGCTCGGCTACAATGTCTTTGCCGCCGACATCTACGGCAAAGGCATCCGCCCGGTCCCCCCAGCCGCCGGCCAGGAAGCAGGCAAATACAAGGGCGACCGCGACCTGTTCCGCGGCCGTCTGAAGGCGGGCCTCGAGGTCCTGCAAAAGGACGAGCGCACCGAGCCCGCGAAGATCGCCGCCATCGGCTACTGCTTCGGCGGCACCGGCGTGCTCGAACTCGCCCGCAGCGGCGCCGACATCGCCGGCGTGGTCTCTTTCCACGGCAGCCTCGATGCCGCGGAGGGGAAAGCGGCCACAAAGGACGGCGTGAAGGCCAAGGTGCTGGTCCTCCACGGCGCAGTCGATCCCTACGTCCCGCCGGCCCAGGTGGACGCCTTCAAGAAGGAGATGAAGGACGCCGGGGCGGACCTCGAGTTCGTCGCCTACGACGGTGCCGTCCACGCCTTCACCCAGAAAATGGCCGGTGACGATCCGTCCAAAGGCGCCGCCTACGACGAGAAAGCGAACAAGGCCTCCTGGGAGGCGATGAAGACATTCTTCGGCAGGATTTTCAAATGACCCTTGCGCTCAACCACTTCCTCGCTTCCTTCCGCTCGTGAAAAAGAAATTCTTTCCGCTCTTCGCCCTGCTCGCCGCCTGCAACCTCCAGGCCGGCGACCAGCCGGAACCGAAGCCCGCGCCCGCCTACGTCGACGAAGCCCCGCTGCCGGAAGGCTGGCCCAAGCCCGGCCCCTACGATCAGGTCAGCGAGAAAAAGTATCCCGCCTACCGGGCGGCCTTCACCAACGGCAAGGGCGAGACCAGCGCCTTCTGGACGCTCTTCATGCACATCAAGAAGCATGAGATCCCGATGACCGCACCGGTCGAAATGGGGATGGAAGGAGAGGACGGCAAGCTCCGCCAGGCTTCGATGGCCTTCCTCTATCAGAACGGGAAGGTAGGCACCGCCGGCCCCGATGGAGCGAAGGTGGAAGTCCGCGACGTGCCGGCCACCACCACGCTCAGCTACACCTGGCAGGGCAGCGATTCGAAGGACAACATCGCCAAGGCCAAGACCGCGCTCGAAGCCGCCCTTGCCGAACGCAAGACCGAGGCCAAGGGCTTCCGGATGCTCGGCTACAACGGTCCCGGCACCCCGCGCGACAAGAAGACCTGGGAACTTCAGGCTTTGCTGGAGTGAGGTTTGGCGGAAGGCTCGGCCGGTGAGCCGCGGCTGGATTCCTCCCGGGAAAATCCGGAAGCAATCCGTTTCCCGCGACTCCCACCGGACCCGTCGAGCCATGATGCCCCATTCCATCCCGTCCTTCATCGCCTGCGCCCTGCTCGCCGCATCGGCCCGCCTCCTGGCCCAGGGCCCCGCGGGACCGGTCGGAGCGGAGGTCTTCGAGGTCAAGGCGACCCCGATGGAAAACACGGTGAGCACCGTGGGCACGCTGCGGGCGAATGAATCGGTCGACATCGTTCCGGAGCTGACCAAGCGGCTCGCCAAGATCGAGGTGGCGGAAGGGGCCGCGGTCGAAAAGGACCAGATCCTCTTCATCCTCGACGACGCCGACCTGAAGGCGGAGATCGCCGAGATCGAGGCCCGGCTGAACCTCGCCCAGGCCAACCGCACCCGCACCGAAACCCTGCTGCCCGAGCGGGCGATCAGCCGCCAGGAATTCGACCTCGCGCGCGCCGAGGTCGAGATCTTCAAGGCCCAGAAAGTCACCAAGGAAGTCGAGCTCGCCAAAACCCGCATCCGGGCCCCCTTCGCCGGACGCATCGGCATCCGGCAGGTCAGCGAAGGCGCCCTGCTGAAGCCGGAGACCGTGCTGACGAACCTGCAGGACCTGTCCCGCATCAAGGTTGATTTCCCCCTGCCCGAACGCTACTCCGGGGAGGTCAAGACCGGCCAGAAGTTCACCTTCACCGTCGCCGGCAACGCCCGGGTTTTCGAGGGTGAAATCGCCGTGATCGAACCCGCGGCCGACGCCGCCACCCGCAGCCTGCGGATCCGCGGCATCTGCTCGAATCCGGAAGGCCTGCTGCCCGGCGGCTTCGCCGAGGTGACGCTCCAACTCGACAGCGTCGGCAACGGCTTCGCGATCCCTTCCCAAGCCGTCGTCCCCTCCGCCCGCGGCCACGGGGTCTATCTCCTGCGCGACGGAAAGGCGGCCTTCCAGGAAGTCGAGATCGGCATGCGGACCGACACCCAGGTACAGGTTCTCCGCGGTCTGAACGAAGGCGACCAACTCCTCACCACCAACATCCTCCGCCTGCGCCCCGGCGTCCCGGTCAAGCCGGTCGCGCCCTGACTTCCTCCAATAGAACGCCGCGTGAGCCTCGCCGAAACCAGCATCCAGCGCCCCGTGCTCGCCACGGTGATGTCGCTCGTCATCATCCTTTTCGGCATCACCGGTTTCACCTTCCTCGGCGTCCGCGAATACCCCGCGGTCGATCCGCCCGTGGTCACCGTCCAGACCACCTACCCGGGCGCCAATCCCCAGGTCATCGCTTCCCAGATCACCGAACCGCTGGAAGCCGTGATCAACGGGATCGCCGGCATCCGCACGATGGCCTCGGAGTCGCGCGAGGAACGCTCGACCATCACCGTCGAGTTCACGCTCGATACCGACCTCGATACCGCCGCCAACGATGTCCGCGACCGCGTCGCCCGCGCGGCCCGCAACCTGCCGGTCGATTCGAACCCGCCGGTCGTCGAAAAGGCCGACGCCGATTCCACGCCCATCCTCTTCCTTTCCCTGCGCAGCGACCAGCGCGACATCCTCGAGGTCAGCGACCTCGCCGACCGGCTGATCCGCGAGCGGATGGAAACCATCCCGGGCGTCTCGTCGGTCCGCATCTTCGGCGAGAAACGCTACGCCATGCGGCTCTGGATGGACCCGGTGAAACTCGCCGTCCACCGCGTCACCCCGCTCGACGTCCAGAACGCACTCGACGCCCAGAACGTCGATCTTCCCAGCGGCCGGCTGGAAGGCACCGCCACCGAACTCTCCCTGCGCACGCTCGGCCGGCTGAACACGCCGGAGGATTTCGAAAACCTCATCGTCAAGGAGGAAGCCGGCCGCCAGATCCGCTTCCGCGACATCGGCCACGCGGAACTCGGCCCCGAAAACCTTCGCACCGGCACCAAAGAGGGCGGGCTGTTCTCGATCGGTGTCGCCATCATCCCCCAGCCGAACACCAACGCGATCGCCATCGCCGACGAGTTCTACAAGCGCTTCGAGGTGGTGAAGAAGGAGATCCCCGCCGACGTGACCGCCGAGGTGGGCTACGACTTCACCCGCTTTGTCCGCCGCTCGGTCGACGAGGTGAAGGAAACCCTGCTCATCGCCTTCGGCCTCGTCGCCCTGATCATCTTCCTCTTCCTGCGCGACTGGCGCTCGACCATCATTCCGGTGATCGCCATTCCCGTCAGCATCGTCGCCGGCTTCTTCATCATGTACGTGGCCGGCTACTCGATCAACGTGCTGACCCTGGTCGCCATCGTGCTCGCCATCGGCCTGGTCTGCGACGACGCGATCGTGGTGCTGGAGAACATCTACTCGAAGATCGAGGACGGCATGCCGCCGCTCCAGGCCGCCATCGCCGGATCGCGGGAGATCTACTTCGCGGTCATCTCGACCACCGTCGCCCTGGCCGCGGTCTTCCTGCCCATCATTTTCCTTTCCGGCCTCACCGGCCGCCTGTTCCGCGAGTTCGGGATCACCCTCGCCGGCTGCGTGCTCGTCTCCGCCTTCGTCGCGCTGACCCTGTCGCCGATGATGTGCCGCTTCCTGCTGAAGAAGCACGGCGCCGACGCCAACGGGTTCTATCGCGCCACCGAGCCCTTCTTCGTCTTCCTCGGCAACAGCTACCGCACCTTGCTGCGGGTCTTCCTGAAAGTCCGCTGGGCCGCCTTCCTGATCCTCGCCGGCAACGCGCTGCTCATCGTCTGGCTGGTCAAGGTGGTGCCGCGCGAACTCGCGCCGCTCGAGGACCGCGAGAACATCCGCATCAGCGTGAACGCTCCCGAAGGCTCCAGCTACGAGTTCACCGAAAGCTGGATGGACAAGATCTCGACCCACATTGAAGACCACGTTCCGGAAACCTACCGGACCTTCACCATCATGGGCGGCATGGGCCGCACCGAGGCCAGCATCGCCAGCCAGAACATCTACCTCAAGCCGCCCGAGGAACGGACCCGCAGCCAGGCCGAAATCCACAAGCAGCTGCTCGAGGACATGGCCTCCTTCACCGGCGTCCGCGCCTTCGCCACCCAGCCGCCGACCATCGGCGACCGCCGCTCCGGACAACCCCTGTCCTACGTCCTGCAAGCCCCGGACCTCGACAAGCTGATCGCGGTGCTGCCGGAGTTCCTCGACCGCGCCGGCAAAAGCCCGCTGCTCAAGCAGATCGATGCCGATCTCAAGGTGAACCGCCCCGAAGGCATCATCTCGATCGACCGCAGCAAGGCCGCCGAACTCGGCATCTCGGTCGAACAGATCGCACGCACCCTGGAATTCGCCTATTCGGGCCGCCGTTTCGGCTACTTCCTGAAGAACGGCAAGCAGTACCAGGTGATCGGCCAGATGCAGCGCCAGGACCGCAACGACCCCGGCGACCTCAAGAAGCTCTTCGTTCCCGCGAAGGGCGGCGAAATGGTATCGCTCGACAACCTCGTGAGCTTCGAGGAATCGGCCTCGCCCGCCGCCATCTTCCGCTTCAACCGCTCGGTCTCCGCCACCATCCAGGGCACGCCCGCCCCGGGGAAAACCATCGGCGACGGCATCGCGGAGCTCGACCGCATCGCCGCCGAAGTCCTGCCCGACGGCTTTCAAACCACCCTCGCCGGCCAGTCGCGCGACTTCTCCGAAAGCTCGTCCAGCCTGCTCTTCGCCTTCCTCCTCGCGCTGGTCATCATCTACCTCGTCCTCGCCGCGCAGTTCGAAAGCTTCATCGACCCGCTGATCATCATCCTCACCGTCCCCCTCTCGCTGGCCGGCGCGCTTTTGACGCTCCACTTCACCGGCCAGACGCTGAACGTCTTCAGCCAGATCGGCATCATCATGCTGGTCGGCCTGGTCACCAAGAACGGCATCCTCATCGTCGAGTTCGCCAACCAGCGCAAACAGCAGGGACTCCGCAAGCTCGAGGCGGCGCTCGATGCCTCGGTTTCCCGCCTCCGCCCGATCCTGATGACCAGCCTGGCCACCATCCTCGGCATCCTGCCGATCGCCCTTTCGCTCGGTGCCTCCGCCGGCTCGCGCCAGTCGCTCGGCATCGCGGTCGTCGGCGGCCTGATCTTCTCCGGCATCCTCACCCTCTTCGTCGTCCCCGCCGTTTACGCCGTCTTTTCCCGCGAGCTCAAGCCCGCCGATGTAGCGGCGCGTCTACCTGGCCTTCGAAGCCTTGGCGAAGAAGGATGACCGCCGCACTTTGTAAACGAAGCCACGTTACATACCCTCCCCGCCCCTCGGGAGACAACACATTACTCCCGTGCTTCATTGGCGATCACCGGCGGTCGCAGACCGCCGCTACATTCAGAAGCCTCACGGCCAGAACGCCAGGATGGCTCCGCCCCCCGCCAGCATCGCCGCGAATCCCGCCAGCGCCGGACGGACGTATCCCTTGCCACCCAGCACCGCCACCAGCCCGGCCTTGAACAGCAGGTTGGCAATCCCGCCCAGCAGGATCACCCGCCAACCGGTCCCCGGATCGACGTGGCCGTTCTGAACCAGACCGGAGGTCGAAAGCGTGATCGCATCCATGTCGGTCAGCCCCGAGATCGCCGCCACCGTGTAAAGCCCGGTGGTGCCGAAGTGCTCCTTCGCCAGCGCCACCCCGTAGAGCACTGCCACGTAGAGCAAACCGAACATCACCGCTCCCTTGAGCTCCGAAGGCGTGCTCTCCTCCGCCGCCGGATGCCCCGCCTTGAGCGCCATCCGGTGCACCGCCAACGCCACCACCAGGGTCCAGCCCATCATCGCCCCCAGCGGCGGCAACATCGCGGGCCACGCCCCCGGTGCCGCGATCACCACCTCCGCGATCACCCGCACGAACACCACCGAGGACGCGATCAAGGTGACCGCCGCCAGCGATCTCCCCGCCGTTCCCGCCGCCCGGCTGCGCCGCGCCACGCTCGCCGTCGTCGCCGTGCTCGAAATCAAGCCGCCCAGCACGCCCGCCAGCAGCGAGCCCTTCGAGCCCCCGAACGCCTTGCCCGCCAGATAGGCCGCGAGGCTGATGCCGATGATCAGCACCACCATCAGCCACGCCTTGAACGGATTCAGCACGCCCAGGTAGCCCATCTCGCGGTTCGGCAGCAGCGGCAGGATCACCAGGCCCGCCAGCACCAGCCGGCCGATCTCCCGCAAGTCCGACTCCCCGATCCGCCGCACCATTCCGTGCAGAGGCTCCTTGCTCTGGAGCAGCACCATCACCGTGCCCGCACACACCACCGCCTCCAGCCGGTGCCCCAGCACCGCCACCGCCCCGATCACGAACATCAGAAGAATCGAGATCTCCGTCGTCAGCCCGATATCCGGCTCCGGCTGCTTCTGCTCTTCCAGATAGCCGAAAATCATCACCGCCGCGCACGCCACCAGCGCCGCCGCGATCACCCAGCCGCCCACCGTGAAGGAAAGCACCGCGCTCAGCCCGCCGAGCAGCGCCACCAGTGCGAAAGTCCGGATCCCCGCGATCCGCGCCCGTGCCCATTCCCGCTGCAAGCCCACCAGCAAGCCCAGTCCCAGCGCCGTGCCGAGCGACTTCAAAAGCTCGGGCGTTTGGGAAAAGTCCGGTGGATCCGTCATGCAAACTGGCACAAGGCCTGTCGGGGATGTTAGGATGGCTCCCGCCGTGAAGCAAGCCGCCAGCGTCCATCCGATCGAGCTGAAGATCACCGACCTCCACCAGCTCTTCAACTCGATGGATCCCTCCCCCTTCCACGAGCGCGATCTGGATCACGACGCCGAGGAATTCATCGTCAGCTGGGCCCGCGAGTGCCCGAAGGACGCGCCCATCCAGCTCGTCGTCCATCTCGCCCGGCCCGCGGAGATCCCTGATCCCGGCCCGCTGGTCGCCAACTCCCTGCGCCATTACTTCGAGTATCGCGCCGAGATCACCCTCCGCGAGCTGAAGCAGCTCCTCCGCCAGGGCCGGGCCTGCCTGTTCATCGGGCTGGCCTTCCTGGTCGCCTGCAACGTCGTCGCCACCCTCTTCGCCCCCGGCCCCGGCACCTGGCACGGCCTCGCCCGCGAAGGCCTCGCGATCCTCGGCTGGGTCGCCATGTGGCACCCCCTCGACCTCCTCCTCTACCGCTGGTGGCCGGTCCTCCGCCTCAAGCGGCTCTACGAACGCCTCGCCCGCGCCGAGGTGTCCATCAAAGTCGGCACTTGAGACGCCCGGTCACCTGGAAAATCTTCCCGCGGACAGGGAGGGATTGGCTGCGCCCATGCCAGTCAGCGCTGCGCGAAATGGAAAACTGCTCGCGAAGCTCGCTCCTGCGTTCGAACCCAGGGCCTTCGGCAAGGTTCTCATCCCTCCCTGCCACGCCGGGACCCGCTAGCACCTCTCGAACTCAGCACCGCCTCGGCACTTGGAAAATCTTCCCGCGGACAGGGAGGGATTCGAACCCTCGGAACGGTTCCAACGGTCCAAGAGGGTCCACGGAAGCCTTGTGGGTAGCTGATTCCCGGGGATTCGGACGTTGAAGAATTTCCTTGGACTTCCCCGGAAGGGTCTTAGCTTGGGTCTTAGCCATGGCTTTTCTCTGGAAACACCCCGCCTCGAAATACTGGCAGGCCCGATACTTCGACAAGGAGGGACGGCGCCGGAACCGGTCGACGAAAGTCGAAGCCAAGGACTCCACGCGGAAGAAAGCACAGAAGCTCGCCGATTCCTACGAGGAAGCCGCGACCAGGCACAGGACCGCCCGCCAGGTGCGAACCGTGATCGCCACCCTTCACTCGGAACTCACCGGGGAGGAAATGCCGCTGGTGACCATGCGGCAGCACGTCACCACTTGGCTGGCCATGAAGGAGCCGGAGACCTCGCCGGCCACCATGGCGCTTTACCAAGGCACGACGAAGGCGTTCCTCGAATTCCTCGGAAAGCGGGCCGACCTCGACATTGCCGCCATCACCGCCGCCGACGTGATCCGCTTCCGAAACAGCCTCGCGGACACCCTCGCCGCCGGCACCGTCAATCTGAAGGTGAAGACCCTCCGAATGGTCTTCAAGGCAGCCCACCGCGAGGGGCTGATTTCCGAACTCCCCACCGCCCACGTTGACACCGTGAAGAAGGAAGCAGGCCGCGCCGCCCGCCGGCCCTTCACCGTGGACGAGCTCCGCGACGTTCTCGCCGTCGCCAACGCGGAATGGGCGAGCATGGTGAAATTCGGCCTCTACACCGGCCAGCGCCTTTCCGACCTCGCCGCCCTCACTTGGGAAAACATCGACCTTGCCCGCGGGGAGATCCGCCTCCTGACGCGCAAGACCGGCCGGCGCATGGTGATCCCGATGGCGAAGCCGCTCCGCGAGCATATCGAGAGCCTGGAGGCGGGAGACGATCCGACCCAGCCCTTGCACCCTACCGCGTGGATCAAGGCCCAGGCCGGCCGGCCGAGCGCCCTCTCCAATCAATTCAACGACCTGCTCGCCGCCGCCGGCTTGCGGCCCGCCCGTTCGAGGAAGAAGACCAAGAACGGCCGCAACGGAGCCCGGGAGGCCAGCGTCCTTTCCTTCCACTCCCTCCGCGCCACAGCGGCAACGCTGATGCACGACGCCGGCGTTCCCTCCGCCGTGGTGCAAGAGCTGATCGGCCACGACTCCGAGGAGGTGCACCGCGCGTACGTGAAGATCGGCCGCGAGTCCCTTCGCGGCGGAACCGACAAGCTGCCCGTGTTGTGAGCTTCCCCCCCGTCTATCTCTCCGAGATTCCGGGATGCGCCGATCCCGAGCTATTGGCCGCGCTCGACGCCATCGCCAGCGCCCCGGAATCCCTTCCGCTTGAGGAAGGCTCATGGGAGACGGCCCTTGCCCTCATCGAACAGCATATCCGCGCCGAGCGGAAATCCCGCGGGCTTCCAACCACCGGGAAGAACGTCCGCCGCGGGTGGATCCAGATCGACACGACCAGTTTCACCAGCGCCGGGGCGAATCCCTTCTCGTTCCACGCCAAGCCGCCTTTGGCCGACGCCTCCGCGCTTCTTTTCCCCGCCATCCTGGAACGGGACGCGAGTCCGTGGACAGCGCCCGACGTGATGCTCGGCGCGGTGCGGAATCGTCCAGAAGTCCGGCCCTTGTTCGACTCCGGCCAATGGCTCGACGGCCCACAGGCAGCGGTCCTGAAGTTTCTCACCCGCGCCGATCCACGTAACCCGGAAGACGAAGACGCCGCCGAAATGATCCGCTCGGTGATCGACGGCCGCGCGATCGATTCCGAGCACTACGTGGCAAGAGCCATCCTTGCCGCGCTGTCTCTTGGCCGAAGCATCGGCCGCGCTGAAATCATCGAAGAAGCTGCATCGGAGATCCGCCACGGGATCAAAATGGAGAAACTCGGCAACGGGAAGAACGCAAAGGGGCTGTCGGAATACATCGACGAGGCGATTGCCACGCTCCGCTTGCAGGGCTTGGACGACAGTCTTCCGAACGTCCGGGGTTTCCTTCGCATCACCGTTTCGAAGGGCAAGACGAGTAATGAAATCCACTCTGCAGACGCTCGAATTGAGCAAGCGCTGCAGGATGAAAAGGTGACCAAGAATCCCGACATTCTGAATACTCGGCTGAAACAGCGAAGGAGAGCGGTACGGAGAGCGGCACGGGGTCATTAATGATGTGACCCCATTCCTTCGATTGTCTCACCCCATCCGGGGAAGTCATAGGATTGGCGTGAACTCCACACCACCGCCTACACCGGCCGGCATCACGCCGGAATACCTCCGAGTCAAGGAAGCCGTCCGCTTTTCGGGACTCTCCCGCGCCAAGCTTTACGAGGCCCTCACGGATGGCCGGATCAAAAGCTATTCGGTCCGCGACCCCGGCAAGACCCGGGGCACTCGCCTCATCTCCGTGGCCTCGCTTCGCGAGTTTGTGGAGTCGCACGCCGTGACCGCATAAAAACACCGGCCCCCCTCCCGACTGGGAAGAAGGCCGGCGCGAGATTCGCTTCCTCGCCCGCAGACTACCCAATCCGGAGAGCGCCGCAATCGCCCCGCGCTTGTGGATACTCAATCACCCCGCCGCCGATCCGGCCCGCAGCAGCAGCCTTGCCGCCCTCCGGTCCGCCGCCAGGCACCACCGCCACCGCTCCGCCGGCCGCTGCAATACGGCTGGTGGTTTGCCCTCCAGATCGCGCCGCGTGACTTCGCCCGCCTGGACTACGCCATGCGCCAGAGAAAGGAGAGCGCCCCCGCCGCATGAGTGAGGAGCCCCGCCGCCCGTTCATCCCCGGATGGCTCGACGACCTCCGCCTTCCTCAATCGTGGTTCCGCGTTTACTGCCACCTTTGGAGGCGTCGGGATTGTCACAGCGCCGCGGGCACCATCGCGACCGCTTGCAGGATGAAGCGGGCGACCGTCTTCGAGGCCCTCGCCGGCCTGGAGTCCGCTGGACTGATCCGCCGTACGGCCAGACCCGGCCGCACCACCTTAATTGAACCCGTGACCCCTGCCGGGGCGTCCCCATCCGGGCACCACGACACCACCAACCCGGAGCCCGATCCGGCACGGCACCCGTCCCCATCCGGGCACCGGGTGAACGGGGACACGTCTCCCGGAACGGGACACGGGGCGGAGCCCGATCCGGCACGGCACCCGTCCCCATCCGGGCACCACAAAGGTATCTCCCCTGAAGGTTCTCCCCTGAAGGCTGAAGAGGAAGAGACACCGCCGCCAGCCGCCGCCCGCAGGACCACGCCCGCCGAGCAGTTGATTGCGGCCTACGCTCGCCCGTCCTTCGACCGCGCCGCCCTGGAGGCGGCCTCCGACAGCCTCCGCCGCTTCGCCGGCAAATACTCACTCACCCAGATCCTCGAAGCAGTGGCCGCCGTCACAGCCGCAGTGAAGGACTGGCCCGCAGACGAGCGCCTCGCCTTCCTCCCCACCGCCGCGAATTTCTTCCGCGACGACCTATGGCGGAAGCACCCGGAAGAGTGGAAAAGCCGCCGCGCCGCGCGCGTCCGCCTCGCGACCGATCGCCAGCGGCCCGCACCCTTCGCCGTGCCCATCGACATCGGAGGCCGCCGCCCCGCCGGGATCCTCGACATTACCGCCACGGACGACACCACCGCCACGGACTCCTCCGGCTACGACCCCGAAATCGGATTCTAACAAGCTCCCGCCGTGATCGCTTTCTTTTCCGACCTCCACCCCGCTCCCGCCTTCGCCATGAACGACCGCACCACCAACACGCCACCCGACAGCCCCGCCCCAGGGGAGTCCACGCCTACCGGACCTTTCGCCAAGACGCTTCTAACCCGCTACCTCCAACGCCGTCTTGGAGCCGAAGAGGTGATCGACGTGAAGAGCTACAGCAGCGAGGAAGGCCCCGGGGTGGAAATCGATCTCCCCCGCGGCACCTGGAGCTTCAGCTCGCCGGCGGAAATCGACGCTTTCGCGGCCACCTTGAAGAAGGCCCTCGCCGTTGACCCGTTTCCCGAAACGACCACCCCGGCAGGCTCCCCGGCAAGAAAGAACGACCACCCCGGCGACGGCGATTCATCGACCAAGAAGGACGGGAGGAAGTGACCCAACCCGCGCCCGCACGCCATGACCGTCCAAGTGATCCAGCAAGCGCAGTGCTTCGAGTGCGGGAAGATGTTCCCTTGGGTGGACCTTCGCCAGACCAGCCGCCGCGCCGAGATCCTCGTGGACTGGAAAGAACCGAACCACTGCCCGACGTGCTTCGCGATGCTCTTCGGACCCGCCTCCAAGGGATTTTCCCACAGCAACGCCGCCTTGAACTTCATGGAAAGCGCCCTCGCCGGCTGATCTAACAGAACTGAAGCACCCGCCATTTTGGTTTCCGCAAACTCACCCGCAGAATCCCCGACCATGACGCGCCGTGATTACTCTGTCGCCCTCACCCGTGCCTTGCACCAGGTCGCCCTTTCGCACGCCACGTATGCCATTCTGATCGTCCTCCAGGGCGGGCGGTCCGTGAGCGTGTCAGATGCCGCGGAGCAGCTCGGGACGATCTACCATTCGATTGTCTGGCACCTCCGCAAGTATCCCGACCTCTTCACCATCCACAAGGACACCTTTCCCCACCGGATCGCCGCTTCCGCCGAGGGGGAGGAGCTTCTCCTCAAGATCGAGACTCTCGTCGCCCGCTACGCCCAGGACGCCGCCACGCCTCGCCCGGCGACCATCTTCCGCCCGGCGCGCAACACCGCCCCGGCAGAACCTTCCCTTTCCCGCTGACATGATCCGCGCCCTCGAAATCCCAGGCCTCGCCCCGACCACCATCGGCCAGCCGCAAGCCTCGCCCGCCGTCGCCGCCGCACCGGCCCGCGCCCTTGGCGACGTCGCCGCCGGCATCGCCCGCCTTGGCGAGCCCTTCGCCGAAATCGCCGACCGGACCCAGCGCGCGGAGAATGCCCGCATCGAGCTCGAAACCCGCAGCGGATGGAACCGCCAGCTCGCGGACCTCAACTTGAAGCTCCAGAAGGAATCCGATCCCGCGGAGTGGACCAAGCAGACGGACGCCTTGCTCTCGCAGCTCAAGGGCGGCATCGACACCACCTTGCCGCCCGTCGTCCGGGACCGCCTTACCCTCGAATACACCGAATTCGCCGACCGCGCCATGATCGGCGCCGCCGCGGAGCAGGCGAAGCTTTCCCAGCAGCGGACCCGCCTCGCCTTCGAGAACGACGCCCAGCTTGCCGCCGACACCGGAGACCGCGACCTTTACTTGAAGGCCCGCCAGACCGCCGTCGATTCCGGGATCCTCTTGCCCGAGGAAGCCGTGAAGATGGACCGGGAATGGTCCGGGCAGGCGCTTTACAAGCAGCTCGCCCGCCGGATCGAGGAGCAGCCCGGGACCATGGAGGAGTGGCTCGAGGATACCAGCAGCCCGGAGGCACAGGCGGCAATTCAGACCATCGGCCCGGAGAACCTGGAGCGCCTCCGCCGCCACGCCCACCAGGCCGCGAACAAGGAGCGCGCCGAACTCTGGGACGGCCTCTTGAATCAGGTGCTCAACGACGGGCCCGACCGCGTGATTCTGTCCAAGGAGGAACTCCGCCGGCTGGCCGAGGAAGGCAGCATTTCCCCGGAGCAGCGCGCCGCCTATCTCTCCGCCTACCACGCGGA
Organism: Verrucomicrobiaceae bacterium; assembly: GCA_027491155.1. Lineage (GTDB taxonomy): Bacteria > Verrucomicrobiota > Verrucomicrobiia > Verrucomicrobiales > Akkermansiaceae > Haloferula. The sequence continues at coordinate 192,745 of JAIXWR010000042.1, read as the reverse complement.
GACCCCGCCGCCCTTCGACCCGCACCTCTACAACGAGGCATTCGGCCAGATCGCGCAGTACGACCCCGCCAACGATCCCACCGGCGCGACCCTCGCCCAGCTCCGCGGCAGCCTCGCCACCCTGCCCTTGCCGCGGGAGAGCGTGGCGGAACTCCGCGACCGCCTCAACGAGCGCGCCAAGCCCCAGAACCCCGCCACCCACAAGCTTTCCAGCGACTTCGCCAAGCTGACCGAGGAGAGCTTCAACGCCGGCCGCTTCGGGAGCTGGTTCAGCTACGCCGACCACGACGCCGACCCGCGCACCATCGACCGCAAGGTGATCGAGCCCCGCGACTACGGCCGCGCCCTCGCCACCAAGCGCCGCTTTACCGATGCCTTCGACGCCTACCTCCGCAACCAGGGGGAAGACCTCGACCCGCTCAAGGCGCAGGAGACATACGACCAGCTCTTCGAGCGGATCGTTCTCGACCAGGACGACCCCGCCGCCTCGCCCCTGATCCCGGCCGCACCGCCGGCCCTCGACTTCGGGCGGGACGTGGATTCCCTGCTTGGCACTCCCGCACCCGCCGCCGGCAAGGAGACCAGCAGCAACACCACCGCCCCGGCCACCTTCGGAGGCCAACCCATCCGCCCGGCCGGCACCTTCTACCGGAACGCCCGCCCGACCGTTTTCGGAGGGAAGAACGATCCCATCGACAACGGCCTTTCCGCTTTCGGCGGGACCACCGGGGAGGGAGGCAAGGAAGGCGTGGCCATCCCCCTCGACGTGCTCAAGGCCACTTTCGGAGATCGCGGCAAGGAATGGTTTGCCGCCAACGTCCGCGCCGTGGTGAAAACGGAAGACGGCCGCCAGGCGGTCCTTCCCATCGCCGACCTTGGGACCGCCGAGCACATTTGGCAGAAGAACGGCCGCCCGGTCCTCGACCTCACCCCCGGAGCCGTCAAAGCCCTTGGCGGACGCCCGATCTACAAGGACGGCAAGCTTGCCGGAGTGGCCAACCTTGGAAGCCTGTCCTTCGCCCTCACCACCGACAACGCCGGCACCGAGGCCGACCTCCGCGGCATGTCCTGGAGTGACGCACAGGACCTTTGGTTTCGAGACAAGAAGCCCACTTCAGCGGACCAAATCGCTTCCGGACTCGCCGCCCTGAAATCCGCATGGCTCGAAGCCCAGGCGCAAGACCTCGACCCCGGCCCGTGGGGAGACGGCACCGGCGGCAGCGTCCTCCCGGAACTCGAGGGCCCCGGCGTCCTTCCTCCCATCCCCGCCGAGTAATCCCCGCCCGCTTCCCTCTTCCTCACCTCATGGACACCTTGCTTGATCCCGCCCCGACCGCTCTCGAAATCGCCACCGGAGAGCGGACCACCGTCGACGAAATCACCGCGTGGGGCGCATTCCAGAACCTCCGCGCCGGCGGGCCGGAACTCGACCGCCCGCTTGACGATGCCGGCACCACGCCCCGCCAGATCGCCACCCGGAACTTGCAGAGCTACGCCGCGGAGCGCCGCGAGTACGGCCGGCCTCTCTTCCCCACCTACTCCGCCCAGGCGAACAAGAAGCGCGCCGACTACCACCGGAGCCTTTTCACCAAGCCCCTCGCCGACGTGCTCGACCCGGAAGCCGTCGCCCGGATCGATGCCCGCGCCAAGCTCGCCAGCGACCCCGATCGCTACCGCTCCCGCGCCGTCCTGAAATCGTACCTGCAGGACCTCACCGGAACGCCGATCCCGCCGGAGAAGTTCGACCAGGTGCGCGGCCTCTTCGCCCGCCAGCATCTCGGCTTGAAGGAGGACACCAGCGACAAGGCCGTGTTTGAAGCCCTCCGTGCCCGCTACACCGAGGAGGAGGCCACTATCGGCACCATCGGGAAGCACTCGCAGGAGATCTTTGCCGCCACGCTCGCCGGCAAGGCAGGCAACCCGCTGGAGGCATGGAACGCCGTCGCCCCGGAAATCCCCGAGCGCCTCCGCCCCGCGGCCCGCGAGGAGTTCCTCGCCAACCACCGCGCCGCCCGCCGCTTGAACCGGAAGCTCGCCCCGTCCGTCGATAAGATGGCCGTCACCTTGAAGGCCCTCCGCGACACCGCCCGGGAGACTGGCAACGAGATCGGCTTGCAAGACCTCTGGACGGAAGCCGCCGACATGCTCCCCGACAATCCCCAGGAGCGCGGCCTTGCCCTCGCGATGCTCGCCCAGCGGATGGAGACTTGGACCCCGGACGACCGCGCCACCTTCTCGCGCGCCGTCGCCGCCGCCGGCCGGGGGCTCCGCCAGGCCGGCCGGGGACTCTTCGACGCAGCCCGCGCCGAGGGTGAAGCCATCGTCCGCGAGATCGCCCCGGATTCCGAGGAGGCCCGACGCCGCGAGCGGGCCGGCATCCGCAACGAGAAGATCCGCGCCCTTCAGTCCCTGCAGTACGGCACCGCCGACGCGCTGGTGAAGGCCTCCGACAGCTTCCTGGAGCGCGGGACCATCCTCGCCGCGCAATCCGCCTGGACGCTCCCCGCCACGCTCTCCGGCCCCGGCGGCATCCTCGCCCTTTCCCTCTCCACCGGAGGCACCCGCTACACCGAGGCCCGCCTCGCCAACCCCGACGCCGACAAGGGGCTCCAGCTCAACGCCGCCATGCTCTCCGGCACCGTGGAAGCCCAGATCGAGCGGGTGACCAATACCGCCGGCATCCGCTTCCTGAAGGGGAAGGTTCCCGGCATCGCCGGCCTGATGAACAAGGCCGGCGTCCGATCCGCCGCCCTCCGCGCCACCATCGGCGGGACCGCCGCCGCGGCCGGCATCGCCGCCACGGAATACGCCGAGGAAGGACTTCAGGAGGCCACCAACCGCGGGTTGCAAGACCTCGCCAACCAGCTTTCGGGCATCGCCCCGACGACCGACTGGCGGCAATTCTTCACCGACTGGACCACCGTCGCCGGTCGGGAGCAGATCGACACCCTCGCCGCCGTCGTGCCCTTCGCCCTGATCGGCGGGGCCGGAGCGAGCTTTCAGCACTTCAATCATGGCGAGTATCTCAGGAAGAACGCGCGGCTTCTCCGCGCCGTAGGAGTCCCCGAGGCCCGCGTTCAGGAAATCACCAGCTCGACCGACATCGCCGCCGCGGATGCCGCCATGCGCCAGGCATTCGCCGAGGGGCTGGAGGCCCGCACCGTCCAGCAACGCGCCGACGCCCTCGCCGTCCTGGAGGAGCAGGCGAAGGCCCTCGAAGCCGCCGGCCTGCCCGTGGTGAGCGAGGAGACCAACGGATTCACCGAGGAGACGGAATTCATCTTCTCCGCCCCGGACGGCACCCGCCAGGCATTCGAGACCCGCGAGGCCGCGCTCGACGCGTGGCGGTCCTGGAGCTTGCAGCAGTCCGAAGACGACCTCGACACCATCAGCCGCGCCGCCACCCAGGACGTTGCCGAATTCCTCACCGGGGAAGGCATGGCCTCCGAGGGAACCCGCGTGGACGAGATCGACGTTGCCATGAACCCCGCGGAAGCCGTCCGCCGCGGGTATGCCACGCCGGAGCAGATGAAGGCCCGGCTCGAGATTTTCGCCCTTCAGGAAGGCCAGCAGGCGCAGGCGGAAGACCTCCGCATGTTCGCCCGCCGCTTTTCCGAGATCGCCCGGGACGGCACTTACCGGGGAGTCGTGCAGTATTTCCGCGGGGCCGATCCGCTGAACGTTGTGGAAGACCTCGCGGAAGACGCATGGAACCGCGGCCTCGAAGGCGGAGCACTCCGCGGGGACGAGCTGGTCGGGTGGATCCGCCAGACCGAGGAGGCCACCGGCCAGCGCTACCTTGCCAACGGCTACACCTACCAGGACGGGAACCGGATGCCGCTCCTTGAAGCGCTCTCGAAGGCCTCGACGGAATACTTCCTTGGCAACGTGAAGTCGGAGACCTTGCCGGAGCGCTTCCGCCAGTGGCTCGAAATGATCGCCGCCGTTGCCGCGAACACCTTCCGCCACGCCCGCACCCTCGCCCGGTCCGGGAACCTGATGGCCGCGGTGAAGGCCGGGAAGATCGATCCCCGCTTCCAACGCCTGATTGCCGATTCCGTGGGGCTGGACCCCGCCGCCATCGAGCGCCGCGTGATGAAGGCCGAGCAGGAGCAGCTTGCCGCCGAGGCCATGGGAGGATTCCCGGAAATCGCCGACACCCTCCGCGGGCAGCTTCCCCACCCGGAGACCATGCGGAAGGCAGCCGGGCCGCTCGCCGGGGAACTCCGCCGGATCTTCGACGCTCTCAAGACCCCGACCAGGCGCCGCCGCAAGGACGGGAGCCAGATCGACGACAGCCAGCGGGCGAACGCCTACTTTCTCCCCATCGGCGAACAAGCCGACCTCGACGACATCCGCCAGCGCGCCAACGAGAAGGGCTTCGTCTTCGCCACGCCGGCCGACATGCTCGACGCCCTGGAGACTTCCATCGGCTACGGCCGCCCGGTCTATGGCATCCGCGGCGGGATGGCGGATGACGACTTTTCCTTCAGCATCGGCCGGACGCAGATCGAGCGGCAGCCAGGCACGCAGGTATTCCCCGGCGCGGACGGCTCGCCGACCGTCATCGGCCCGGCCACGTTCTCCATTTCCGCCTTCCACGGCACCCCGCACAAGGTGGACCGCTTCCGCATGGACCGGATTGGCACCGGGGAAGGGGCGCAGGTTCAAGGATGGGGGCTCTACTTCGCCGGACGGAAAGAGGTGGGGGAATGGTACCGGAGAACCCTCAGCGAAGACTTGTTTCAATACGACGGACGCACCCTCCCGCGCTTCTCTCTCGAAAGCGAAGCCGCCGCCCGTCTCTGGTACAACAAGGGCAACAAGGAATCCGCCCTCGCCTTTGTCGAAAATACCGACGACCCGGAGGCAATCCGCGCGGCAATCGAACAGATGGAGTTTGAGAAACTCAGCGAGGGCGGCAACCTCTACACCGTCCGCTTGAACATCAAGGAGGACCAACTCCTTCATTGGGACCGCCCGCTTGCCGACCAGCCCGCGCCCGTGCTCGACGTCCTCCGCGCCACTTTCGGCGACCGGATCCAGCAATGGGACGACACCGCGGGGGAATGGTATCAGGAGCAAGCCAACCCGTGGGGCGGACCCTTGACCGTGGACCCTGCCACCATGAGCGAGCAGCTACTCGCCGCCGGCATCCGGGGGATTAGTTACCTCGACGGGGACAGCCGCGCCCGCGGCGAAGGCACCGCGAATTTCGTGATCTTCGACGCCGCCGACATCGAGATTCTTGAAGAGAACGGCCAGCCGGTGGACGCCGCGAGCTTCTCCATTTCCCCGAAGGGAATCCAGCGCCTCGAAGCCGCCATTGCGAAGAAGCTGACCGCCGCCCCCGAGGAGCGCGCCGCCTTTTATCAGCGCCTCCGCGACCGCCTCGCATCCCTCACCCTCCGCCTGGAGGACATGGACGCCGGCCGGGGCCGCTTCGCCCGCAAGCAGACCGCCACCACCGCCGAGGAGGAAAGCCGGCGCATCCGGGACGCCTACGCCGAGGCCCGCGCCATCGTGGAAACGCTCCCCATCGAGGCCCGCGGCCGCGTGTCGATCGACCTCGCCGACATCACCGGAGCGACCACGGAACGCGGCCGGGTGAATGCTCTTGTCCGCCTGATCGAGCAGGCCGACGAAGCCCTCGAAACCGTGCTGAAGAAGGAGTATCTCGAAGCCTTCGAGACCCTGCTTGACCTCGCGAAGCCGGACCTCCGCCAGAACAAGAGCCTCGCCGGACGCCTCACCCCGGAGACCTCGCGCCTTGTCGCCAAGGTGCAAGATGCCATCGAGCTCGACGCGGTGAAGGCAGCCCTCCGCATCCACAACCAGACGCTTGCCATCGAGGAGCTTGGCAACAAGAGCCCGCAGAGCGCCGAGGAGGCCGAGGCCATCGCCGCCGAGCTGGCCGACGCCGTGGAAACGCTGGAGATCCTGGAGACCTTCAGCGCCATGGGGAGCCGCACCGCCGCGGAACTCGCCCACGCCTTCGAAGCGCTGACTTCCATCTACACCCGCGGCCGCACCGCCCGCCGCATCCTCGACGAAGCCCGCCGCCAGGAACTCGCCGCCCAGCGCCGCGAGGTTCTCGACAGCCTCCCGCCCGTCACGCAAGCGACCTGGGCGAAGCGGACCGAGGACAAGGGGACCGCCGATCTACTAGAAGCGACCCGCCTTGGCCTCTCGTCATTCCATCAGGTGATGGAATGGCTTTTACCGAAGTCCGCCACCGCCCGCACCTTCCAAGAGCGCATCCGCAAGGCGGACCGCGCTTTCGTCCGGGCGAAGATCGACGCCCGCGAGCGCTTCGATTCCTTCATGCGGACCGCCTTCGACCTCACCGGCCGCACCGCCCGCTTGCGGGCAAACCGCATCCTTGCCGCCATCTCCACCCGCCGGGACGATTGGAACATCCAGCTTCGGGAGGGAGTGAAACAGGAGCCCGTGAAGCTCTCCCCGGAGCAGGCGCAGGCCATCCTTGCCGGCACCCTCAAACCCGGATGGGAAAGCGACCTGATCGCCATGGAGAGCTTGCGCCAGGCCTACGCCGATTTTCGGCTGGCCCGCCTCAAGGACCAGAGCCGCGCTAAGTTCGTCCGCTTCTCCCGCATCGTGTCCCGCGGCGCGCCGGCCTTCCTCCGCATGTCCGACCTGGAGGCCGTCTATTTCCTCCAGCTCCATGCACAGGAGCAATACCGGCCCGCCCTGGACCGCTACGGCTTCACCGCGGAAGTCATCGAGGCCATCCGCGCCAAGGTGGATCCCCGCGCGCTCGAAGTCGCCGGCCACCTCCGCCGCGAGTACGCCGCCGAATACGACCGCTTGAACCCGGTTTTCCGCGACCTCTTCGGCTTGGATATGCCGCGGATCCGCAACTACGCCCCCGGCCTCTTCGAATCCCTCGACACGAAGGGGGAGCCCGCCCAGCTCGACGCCTACGGCAACCCGGCAACGCCCGTGAATGCCATGTCCGCCGGCTTCACCAAGGCCCGCAGCCATCACACCGCCCGCCCGCGCCAGGCGAACGCCCTCGCCGCCTACTGGAGCCACCTCGAAGCGACCGAGTATTTCATCGCCTACGCCCAGACCATGCGCGACGCCCGCCAGGTGTTCCGCTCGCCGGACGTTCGCCGGTCCATCGAGAACGCCTACGGCACCCGCGCCGCCGGCATCTTCTCCGGCTGGCTCGACGCCCTGGAGACGGACGGCCAGTTCCGATCCGCCACCGTCGCCGGTCTCCAGGACCTCACCACCCGCACGCTTGCGACCCAATCGGCCATCGGCCTTGCCTACAACATCGGAACCGTCTTCAAGCAGGCGTCCGCCGCCTTCGGTGTCTTCATGGAGATGCCCACCACGGCCGCGCTTTCCGGCGTGATGGGAGCGCTTCGCAACCCGGCCAGCCTCGCCCACGTGTGGAAACAGGAAGCCGTTCAGCAGCGCATCCTTGCCGGCGTCTCGCCCGAGGATCGCCGAATCCTCGACGCCGCGGAAAGCTCGCCTTCCCTCATCATGGAGGCCCTGAATTTCGGTCGCTTGCCGATCGCTCTCGCGGATGCCGCCTTCACTTCCGTTGCCGGCGCGGTCGCCTACAACCACCACCGCGCCCAGGCGCTCAAGGCCGGGCTGTCCGAATCCGCCGCGGAGTCCGTCGCCTTGCAGGCTCTCGACCGCGTGGTGACCCGCACCGCGCAGCCGGCCACCGCACAGGACAAGAGCCTTGCCGAGCTGACCGCCCAGGGATTCGGCCGCTTCCTCTTCCTCTTCCGCTCCGATCCGCGGCAGAAGCTCGCCAACGCCCTTTCGGCGATTCGCGAGCTTGCCCGAGGGGACATGAAGGCACCGGAAGCGGCCCGCCGTGTTTTCTGGAATTGGGCATTCTATGGCCTGATGGCCGAGGTGATGACCGACGTATGGCACGGGATTGCCCGGGACGATGACGACGAGGACCGATGGAACCCGCGGGACTACGCCGCCGCCGCCATCGCCGGCCCGCTCTCCGGCCTTCCGCTGCTTGGCTCCGGCCTCGACTACGCCATCCGCTCCACCATCGGCACCAAGGCCTTCGCCAACAACCCGAACCCAATCGACCAGGCGGTTGCCCGCATCATGCGGGACGGCTTCACCTCCGCGCTCTACCGCACCGCCACCGCCGAGGAGGACCAGCAGCTTGCCGACTGGCTCAACGCCACGCTCGCCGATACCTCCGCCCTTGCCCAGATCGCCGGAGCCATCGACCCCCGCGCCGCCATCGTGCCCGCCGCCGTCCGCCTCACCCGCGACGCCGCCGGCATCCTTGGCAATGCCGCCGGGCTGGCATGGGAAGAATCCGCCACCGACCGCGCCCGGAAGATCATCGAGCAGGAGCGCAAGGCCGACACCACCACCAGCAAGGCCCGCACCGACCAGGCGAAGGCACTGGCCAAGGAACTCGAGACTTTGCCGGCCGAGGCCCGCGAGCGCCGCCTCGCCGAACTCGACCGCGGCACCCGCCAGGCCGTCGAAACCCGCTTGCGGCGCCAGCAGCTCACCGAGACCGAGCGAGGCCTCGCCAGCCTCTCCACGCCCCGCCGTGCCGCCGCGCTCGCCCGCATCCTCGACACCATGCCCGCCAAGGACCGCGAGCCCTTCCTCGACCGCCTCCGCACCCTTGGAATCCTCACCCGCGAGACCGAGGCCGCGCTTCCACCACCAACCGAACCCGCCGAATGAACCCCGCCGCCATCCCGATCCCGACCAACCCGCGCCATCGCGCTTTTGTCGCCGCATTCTGGCAAGGCACCACGGCCACCGCCGCATACCTCGCCGCCGGCTACCGCACCGGCTACGCCGCCGCCAGGAGCAGCGCATCCCGCCTCCGCCGCCGGCCCGACGTCGCCGAGTGCATCCTCGCCCTTCAGCACCTCGCCCAGCTCGAAACCCTCACCCGCTCCCGCCTGTCATGACCACACCCGCCGCCACCCGGAAGCCGCAGCGCTTCACCGTCACCAAGCACAACACCACCTTGACCGTTTACCCCTACACCGTGAAGGGCCGGCCGGGCTGGCGCTTCGCATGGAAGGACACCCGCGACGGCGGGAAATGGAAGTACGTCACCCGCGCCACCAAGGAGGAGGCGAAAGACGCCGCCCAGGAGAAGCTCGAGGAAATCGCATGGGGCGGGCTCGCCTGGAGCGCCTTGCCCTCCGCGCGGAAGACCTTCCTTGCCACGATCCACGGCGACACCCACCCGGACGACGAGGCCCTCGTCCTGGAGTTCGCCTATTCTCTCCGCCGCGAGCGTGACGAGCGCGCCCAGATCGCCGCCGCCGCCCCCGGGAAGCCGGATGAAATCGGATAGAATCCGATCATATGTTAGCATTCCCTCCCGCCTCGACGCGCCCCGCCCCGCCTGCCATCCTCGCCGCCATGGCCTCGAACTCCCGCCTCCCTCAATCATGGCCCGTCCTCGCCGGAGCCGTGGCCGGCGTCCTCGCCTACGCCCTCGCCGCCACGCTCCCCCCGCACACACCCGCCGAGGATCGCCTCGACGCCATGCAAGCCGAGATCGACGCCCTACGCGCCAGCCTGGAGGAATTGGACGCACGCGCCCGCGATGCCGGCCGCCTCGCCGACGACCTCCGCTTCTCCCTGGAGCATCCCCAGTGATTCCGCCCCCTTGTCGGATCATGTCGGACACTTCCAGCTTGCCGAACTACGGCGGATCCAGTAGGAAATCCTTGCCGGTGTTGTAGCACCGGCCCGCACTCGATGACCCCGGAGTAATCAACCGGGGACCGCGGCAACAATCGAAAGAGAATTCGGTCCGTCCGGGACAAGCGCGGAGGGTGATTCCCCGCGTGAGGCGCTACAACGCCGCACCCGGACGGGCCTTTTTTCGTCCCGAGAATGAAAACCAGCCAACCACCAACGGCCCCGGCCGTTGATCCCGCCAGCGTCATACCCCTTGCCCGGTCCGCCGACCTCATCGCCGGCCCGGCACCCGCGATACCTTCCCACCTCACGCGGCTCTTGTTCGAAGTCCACTCCAACCCGGACCCGGACTTTCCCGCCACCGTCCGTTTCGAAATGCCGGCGGCATTGTTCGAAGAATTGAAGCACCCGGGCCGCTACGATCTGAATTCCATCTTCGCCACCTTGGCGCGTGCCCTCGCCTCCGGCAGCAGAAGCGTGCGGTTCAGGAGTCTCTACGCCGAAACTGGCGCATTGAGCGCGCGCTGGCATCCCTTCGCAACCCGCTTGACGGTCGCCCAGGACTTGCTCGCGTCGGACGTGAAGAACCTCCTCGCTGCCGCCTTGCTGATGGACATCCCGCCGGCCGTGCTTTTCGTCGCCCGGATCGTCAACGTCGCCCGGATCGACCTCGACGAACTCTTTCCCCGCACGGCCCGGACGAAGCGCCGCCATTCCATCCCCTCGAACGCCGTCCATTTCCCCGGCACCGTGCCAAAGGGAACCCGCCACCACCGACAGCTTGCTTGATCCTCCACCACCGTCCCGCCGGACACGGCCCGCACCAGGGCACGCCCGGCGGATTCCTCCACACCACCAAGGAACCACAACCGACCCATGACCCTTTCCCCTGCCGAGTTCGAAGACATCAAGCGCGCCGCCGTGAAGGAGATCGCCGCCCAATTCTTCCAGGACATCGACATCGACCAACTCAACACGATGGAGCTTTCCACATGCGCGAGCTTCCTCGGAATCCCCGTGGACCGCGCCGCCAAGGTGCTTCCCTTCGTGGAAGTCGGCCCGCGCTCCCGCCGCGTCACAATCGCCGATTACAAGGCCTTCCTTGCGGCGCGCAAAGTCCATCCCTCGAAGAAGTAAGATCCCGCGCCTGCGGAGCTTTCTCACTCACCTCTTATCGACCCGCATCCGTGAAGCCGTTCCCGCCCTCCCTGATCGCCTTGGCGATGCTTTCGGCCGCGCTGGTGACTTGCTCGCCACCGGAGCCCCGGACGGTACCCACGGCCGCACAGGAAGCGCCGGGCGAACTCTTAGGCAACGCATGCAACCCCTTCGTGTTGCTCCACAAGTTCACATGCCCCCTCAATTTTGGCATCATCGAAACTTTTGTCGAGGAACTCGCGATACGCTTTCCGCATACCCTTGCTCGCAATCCGACTACACTCGACGGTGAGGAGTAGCGTATAAAAGAGGCAGAGCGCAACTATGGATGAATGGATTAGGTAGAATTTCGCCCAAAGAGACATCCACCTCCGATGCTCTTGCGCTTTGCATTCAGTCCATTGGTCATCGTGGGAAAATCGCTGTTCGGAAATTCCACGAAGATGCTTGTCCAGCGAGGGCTTAAGAGCGATTCCCACGTTGAAAGCCAACTGCCGGGGAATGGAATTCAATTCAAGGAATCGAATGAAGTGATTATAAAGATCCCTGACATTCTGATACAAGGGGTCATTGAGAGTTCCCCGCCGCGCAAGGAATTCTTCTCGCCAACGCTGCCGACCGTCGAACAACTGATCGCGGCAGTAACGGAGAATCGCGGGACGAAGAGCCCACTTCCACGCTGCGAGCAGTAGAAGAAGATTCAGACCAAAGAAAAAGAGATCGTTCATTTTGGTGGTGTGGTTCCTCCGGGAGAAAGCCCGCTTGAAGTTCGGTTACCGTCGCCCTGTTCTAATTTTGCCTGGAACTCGGCTTTCTGTCGAGTTGCCCTGCGGGCAGCAGCGATTGAAAGACCGGCGGTTGCAAGGAGCACCGCATCCAAAAGGTAGTGGAGAATAGTCGAGAGTTTGAATGCCTCAACGATTTTCGCCATAGCCGTGAGCTGATCGGCATCTGCCCCGATCAAACCAGCCAGGCCTTTCCAACAAATAGAGATGGCCCAGAGGACCGTTCCGCAAACGAGTGCTTGCCGGGCCAATCCGAACGTTTGCGCCACTGTCGCGGCCGATGAATGAATTTTCTCGATCTCGACGTCGTTCTTGTTGGCCATGGGAGGGTGGATTTTCGGCGACCTACGCGCGCCGTTGTCGACCGGCGGCACCGCGGATGTCTAGTGGAACTTTACCGGACGTTCTCACACATGGTCTTAGCCAGGGTCTTAGTTTGCCCCTTCTCCCCCATAACTCATTGAGGGAGAAGCCGCGGACAGGGAGGGATTCGAACCCTCGGTACTATTGCTAGCACACACGCTTTCCAAGCGTGCTCATTCGACCACTCTGACACCTGCCCCTGCGGAAGGGCGCGCACCCTAGGGAGCCACCGGCGGATTGGCAACCCGATTTTCTCGGAGAAAAACCCGGCCCCTTCCCGACCCGCGACCCGCTCTGTCGCACTGCGACATCTTGGCATGCCATGGCAGCGCCAGCTTGTCGCACACGGGACTGGATTTCATCCGGCCGGCCAGAACCAAGGATACACAACCTTCTATTCTTCAATTGCTTAAGAAACAAAAACTGGAGATGGCACGTCGCTTGCGAAAGACGCGCCAGCAAAATCCTCCGCATTCCGCGGAACCCAAGCAGCCACCAACCACCCCATCCTATGTCCAAGATTCTCGGTATCGACCTCGGCACGACCAATTCCTGCATGGCCATCATGGAGGGTGGCGAACCCGTCGTGCTCGAAAACTCCGAAGGCGCCCGCACCACGCCTTCCATCGTCGCTTTCACCAAGTCCGGCGAGCGTCTCGTCGGCCAAGCCGCCAAGCGCCAGGCGGTGACCAACCCGAAGAACACCGTCTTCTCCGCCAAGCGCCTGATCGGCCGCAAGTTCGCCGAACTCTCGGAAGCCGACAAGAAGATGCCCTATACCATCGTCGCCGCGGCCAATGGCGACGCCCACATCCAGGTGGAAGTCGGCGGCGAAACCAAGACCTACTCGCCCCAGGAGATCGCCGCGATGGTCCTCGGCAAGCTCAAGGCCGACGCCGAAGCCAAGCTCGGCGAAACCATCACCGACGCGGTGATCACCGTCCCCGCCTACTTCAACGACTCCCAGCGCAACGCCACCAAGGCCGCCGGTGAAATCGCCGGCCTCAACGTCCGCCGCATCATCAACGAGCCGACCGCCGCGGCCCTCGCCTACGGCCTCGACAAGAAGTCCGACGAAAAGATCGCCGTCTACGACCTCGGCGGCGGCACCTTCGACATCTCCGTGCTGGAAATCGGCGACGGCGTCTTCGAGGTGCTCTCCACCGACGGCGACACGCAGCTCGGCGGCGACGACTGGGACAACGCGCTGATCAAGTGGATCGTCGACGAATTCAAGAAGGACCAGGGCATCGACCTCTCCAGCCAGCCCGACGCGCTCCAGCGCATCAAGGAAGAGGCGGAAAAGGCCAAGATCGCTCTCTCCTCCAGCCAGTCCTACGACATCTCGCTGCCCTTCATCACCGCCGACCAGACCGGGCCGAAGCACATCCAGATCACGCTCACCCGCGCCAAGCTGGAACAGCTCACCGACTCGCTTTTCGAGCGCACCAAGAAGCCGGTCCGTGATTGCCTCAAGGAAGCCGGCGTCACCGCCTCGCAGGTGGACGAGCTCGTCCTCGTCGGCGGCATGACCCGCATGCCCAAGGTGATCGAGATCGCCAAGGAACTCGCCGGCAAGGAACCGCACCGCGGCGTGAACCCCGATGAAGTCGTCGCCATCGGCGCCTCCATCCAGGGCGGCGTGCTCAAGGGCGACGTCAAGGACGTGCTCCTGCTCGACGTGACCCCGCTCACCCTCTCGATCGAGACCGAAGGCTCCCGCGCCACCGCGATGATCGAGCGCAACACGACGATCCCCGCCAAGAAGTCGCAGGTCTTCTCGACCGCTTCCGACAACCAGCCGGCCGTCGACATCCGCATCTGCCAGGGCGAGCGCCCGATGTTCTCCGACAACAAGCTGCTCGGGAACTTCAAGCTCGACGGCATCGCTCCGGCCCGCCGCGGCGAGCCGCAGATCGAGGTGACCTTCGACATCGACGCCAACGGCATCCTCCACGTCTCCGCCAAGGACAAGCAGTCCGGAAAGGAACAGAAGATCTCCATCCAGGGCTCTTCCGGCCTTTCCAAGGACGAGATCGAAAAGGCCAAGCAGGAAGCCGAAGCCCACGCCGAGGAAGACAAGAAGCGTGTCGAAACCATCGATACCAAGAACAAGGCCGAGAACCTCGTCTACAACGTCGAGAAGCAGCTCGCCGAACTTCCCGCCGAAGCCCCGGCCGAACTCAAGTCCGGCATCCAGACCAAGATCGACGCCGTCAAGGACGCTCTGAAGAACGACAACCTCGACGCGATCAAGTCCAGCACCGCCGAACTCGAAGCCACCCTGGAGCAGCTCTACAACGCCGCCCAGCAGGCCCAGGCCGCCGCCGGCGGTGCCGCCCCGGATGTCGATGTCGAGGCTCCCGAAGCCGCGGCTTCCTCCGAGCCGCGCCAGGCCAAGGGCAAGGTCGTCGAAGCGGAAGTCGTCGACAAGTGAACCTCCGGACCCCATGACGGGCCGCCGCAACGCGGCCCGTCGGCGGGCGTCCCTCTTTCAACCCCTTTCCGCGCCGTCCCAAGCGGCGCGGCTTCTCAACAAGAAACCAACGCAAACCAAACCACAGAACACATGGCTACCATCAAACCACTCGGTCAACGCGTCCTCGTGAAGCGCCTCGATGCCGAAGCAATCAGCGCCGGCGGCATCGTCCTGCCCGACACCGCGAAGGAAAAGCCCCAGGAAGCCGAAGTCCTCAGCCTCGGCACCGGCGGCAAGGACGAGGATGGCAAGACCATCGAGTTCACCGTCAAGGTGGGCGACAAGGTCCTCATCTCGAAGTACGGCGGCACCGAAGTGAAGGTCGACGGACAGGAAGTCCTCATCATCTCGGAGTCCGACATCCTCGGCATCGTCGCCTGATCCCCGCCTCAAACCATCAACCATCCACTTAGAACCATCCACTTATCATGGCCAAACAACTCCAATTCGACGAATCCGCCCGCCAAGCCCTGCTTCGCGGTGTTGAGAAGCTCGCCCGCGCCGTCAAGGCGACCCTCGGCCCCGCCGGCCGCAACGTCATCCTCGACAAGAAGTTCGGCTCGCCGACCATCACCAAGGACGGCGTCTCGGTCGCCAAGGAGATCGAGCTCGAGTGCCCCTACGAAAACATGGGCGCCCAGCTGATCCGCGAGGTCTCCAGCAAGACCTCCGACATCGCCGGCGACGGCACCACCACCGCCACCGTGCTCGCCGAGGCCATCTACAAGGAAGGCCTCCGCAACGTCACCGCCGGTGCCAACCCGATCAGCCTGCAGCGCGGCATCATGAAGGCCACCGAGGCCATCGTCGCCCAGCTCAAGGCCATCTCCAAGGAAGTCAACGACACCAAGGAAATCGCCCAGGTCGCCACCGTCTCCGCCAACTGGGACAGCGCCATCGGCAACATCATCGCCGAGGCCATGGACAAGGTCGGCAAGGACGGCACCATCACCGTGGAAGAAGCCAAGGGCATCGAAACCACCCTCGACGTGGTCGAAGGCATGCAGTTCGACAAGGGCTACCTCAGCCCCTACTTCGTGACCAATGCCGAGAGCATGGAGGTCGTCCTCGACAACGCCTACCTCCTCATCAACGAGAAGAAGATCTCCTCGCTGAAGGACATGCTCCCGCTGCTTGAGAAGGTCGCCAAGACCGGCCGCCCGCTCCTCATCATCGCCGAAGACGTCGAAGGCGAAGCCCTGGCCACCCTCGTGGTCAACAAGCTCCGCGGCATCCTCAACATCGCGGCCGTCAAGGCCCCGGGCTTCGGCGACCGCCGCAAGGCGATGCTCGAAGACCTCGCGATCCTCACCGGCGGCAAGGTCATCACCGAGGACCTCGGCATCAAGCTCGAGAACGTCCAGGTCTCCGACCTCGGCCGCGCCAAGCGCATCGTCGTCGACAAGGAGAACACCACCATCATCGAGGGCGCCGGCAAGGGCTCCGACATCCAGGGCCGCGTGAAGCTGATCCGCCGCCAGATCGAGGAAACCACCAGCGACTACGACCGCGAGAAGCTCCAGGAGCGCCTCGCCAAGCTCGCCGGCGGCGTGGCCGTCATCAACGTCGGTGCCGCCACCGAGACCGAGATGAAGGAGAAGAAGGCCCGCGTGGAAGACGCCCTGCACGCCACCCGCGCCGCGGTGGAAGAAGGCATCGTCCCCGGCGGTGGCACCGCGCTGATCCGCGCTCAGGCCGCCGTCGGCGACCTCGGCCTCGCCGGTGACGAGAAGACCGGCGCCGGCATCGTGTCCCGCGCCATCGAAGCCCCGCTCCGCCAACTCGCCGCCAACGCCGGCCGCGAAGGCGCGCTGATCGTCGAGAACGTGAAGACCAACAAGGCCGGCCACGGCTACAACGTCGCCACCGACACCTACGAGGACCTCATCACCTCCGGCGTCGTCGACCCGACCAAGGTGACCCGTTCCGCCCTGCAGAACGCCGCCTCGATCGCCGGCCTGCTGCTCACCACCGAAGCCCTGATCACCGAGATCAAGGAAGAGAAGCCCGCCGGCGGCGGTGGCCACGGCCACGACCACGGCATGGGCGACTACTGAAAAGCGGCCGCGCTGAAAGTGGCTGCGGCATCTTGCCGCAAGCCTCTCCAAGCCTCCAAAGCCGGACGGGAAACCGTCCGGCTTTTTCATGCCTCGGGCGGAGCGCCGGCTTTAGCCGGCTGCCTATCCGGAGCGTCCAAGCCGGCTAAAGCCGGCGCTCCGTCCTCATTGACCCACCCTCACCCGGTAAAACCTCGCCGGACCCGCGAGCGCCAACGGCACCACGACCGGCTGGCCGGCCCCGGAGTGACTCGAAACCTCGGCCCACCCCCCGAGCGTCGTGCTGGTCTCCACCACATACGTGATCCCCACGGCGCCCGGGAAAGTCAGCGTGAATCCATTCGCCGGGACGGCAGCCCGGGCCAGCACCGGTTTGAAGATCGAGGCCGCGCTCAGCGGATTGGTCCCGAAGGCCACCTCGTCCGCATCCGACTGGCCGTCATTGTCGTCGTCGGGATCCACCGAATTCGCGAGACCGTCGCCATCCGAATCCGGATCGGAAAGAGCGGTCACGCTCAGATTGTCGATCGCCAGCCCCTGGGGCGGCTGGATCGGCACGGTGAAGGTCTGCCCCTGATTCGGCTGACCGGGCGAATGAGCCACGCCCGTAAACTTTATCCAGGAGAAATCCATGGCCGATCCCCCGACACCGTTCAAGCCCAGCGCAGCCTGCCCGACCGGGTCGTTGCCGCTCTGCGTGACTCCGATGTTCACGGCCGTCATGCCCATCGCCGGGCCGTTCAACGCGACAAAGGCTCCCTCATAGGAGATGAAATGCAGGACACTCCCGCCCACGGTGATCGCAAAACCTTCCGATTCGTTCTGGAGGCCGGCGATCAGCTTTGAGAACAGCCGGTGCCCCGACGCGGTGATCGCGCCGGGGCTGAAAGTGTCCAGCGGATGAGTCGATACCGTCTGCCCGTTGCTCCCGTTGTAAACCACCAGCGAAACGTTCGGCAAGGTGCCAGCATAACCCGGCCCGACCGCGATCTCCACGAACTCCCCGCTGTCAGTACTAGTGTTGTCGTAGTGAAATTCGTTCACGAACACGTCGCTCGGCTGGACACCGCCGCCAGCGCCGGAATTGAACAGGACGCGAAGCTCAAACGAGGCACCCGGCGGAATCGAGAGGCCGACAACCGAGGTTGATTTCGGAGTCGTCAGGCCACCTGCCACTGCACCGGTCGGGATGCTCCGGCTGGCGGCATGCGATAACGCGGGCAGCGGAGTCGATTGACCATTGTAGAAGACTTCCGCACTCAGGCTCTCGGCCGCGCCATTCAGGGCGGCACGCCATTGCTCCACGTCGAAAGAGATTTGCAGCCCGGTCAGGGGGACCGACGCTTGATTGACGAAAGTCGCGCTGGCCACGGTCCCCGCCCCTGATGGCAGGAATCCGAGTGAAGGGTCTGCCAGCGAGCCGTAAGCGCGGAGCCCCGCTACAGTCGAGGAGCCGTCATCCATTCCGCGCCAAGGTGCACCACCAGAAGTCACCCACGGTGCCGGATCATACTGCCCCCCAAAACCGCTGAAATTCTCCGTCACCGTTTGCCCCACCGCGGTGAACGTGTAAGGCCCGTCCACGTCCTCGACTTGCAGCACCGCGTTGTCCGGATCGTAGCCCGACGCCGTCGCTGTGAAAGTCACCGCACGCGGCGGATCGGCGATGAAGTTCCGCGGTGCCCGGATCGCGAAGTTCGCCGTCAGGGCACCTGCGGGAATCAACAGCGAAGGCGACACCGGATCGACGCCGGGTGAATCGGAAGAAAGCGAAACCGTCACCGCGCTCGGCCGGATGGCCGGCAGCGTCACGGTGGCGTTGACCGTTCCATCGGGCCTTCCTTCCAGCAAAGACGGGGCCGACAGGGCGAGCGCGAGGTCCGGTTGTTCCGAATCGAGCTCCAGATCCGCGAAGACCGCGTAGTGGTCCGATGCCGTCGCGCTGGTGCCCGCCGCCAGCGGCGAGCCCGCCTTGGGCAAGCCGCTGCTGTTCGAGGCATCGAGCGCCGAGTTGTAGATCTCGCTGTCGGTCACGCGGCCCGCGATGGCCGGCGAGACCAGCATCAGGTCCAGCGTGTAGCCCGCGCCGCCCGGAAAGGTGACCGCCGATCCGTTGAGCTGGCGGGGATCGAGCCGGACGACTCCGGGCGTCGTGAAATAGGCCAGCGGGTTCACCGAATAGCTGACCGGCAGCGGGATGTCCGGCCCGAGCGCGTAGGTGGAGGGCAAGCCCGATGGAAGGGAGTTGTAGGTCGTGCTGCCGTAGTTCGGGTTGAGGTTGAAGTCGCCGGTGATGACGTAGTTGTCGTCGTCGGTCAGCCCCAGCACGTTCAGGTGCAAGGCCAGGCGCTTCATCTCCACCGCGCGGCGGAAACGGTCGATGCTGTCGCCCGGCTTGAGGTGCGCGTTGATCAGCACCGGATCGTTCGTCGTTCCGGGAACGTCCACTTTCACCACCGCATGCAGCCGGGTCAGCTCCCGCATGTTCGCGGGCGAGCGGATCGCACCGGTTGTTAGAAAAGGGTGGCGGGAAAGGAACGCGACCCGCAGGTCGGGGTCGAAAGGCGCCAGAAAAGTGCCGGACGCGCTGACCGGCGCGATGTAAACGTGGGGATAGCCCAGGCTGTTCGCGAGGTCCTGCACGTCGTTCGGGCTGCCGGACACGTCCGCCGAGTCGATCTCCTGCAGCGCCACCACGTCGGCTTCGATCCGGTCGAGGATCGCCCGCACCGAATCGTGATCCGGCGTGCCGGCCGCCCCGAGGCCGTAGAGCGGATAGAAGACTCCTCCCGAGCTCTCCGTGAAGAAGGCCCCGACATTGAAAGTCGCCACGCGGATCCCGACCGCAGGGCAGGCCGCGGCGGTCGCGAGGAGGATGGAGAGCACCGGGATTCGCACGACGGGCGGACGATAGCAGATGCGGTGCCGATGGCCACCAGCGAGAATCCGCCCGGACATTGGGCTTTGCCCGGCCGCCCCGGATCGGCTGGAATGATGCCATGAAGCCGGTGCTCCTTTTCCCTCCGTCCCTCGCGGCCGCGGTCGTCCTTTCTTCCTGCCGAGAGCCGCAGGCCGCCCCGCCGCCCGTCACCCCTGCCCCGGTCCCCACGCGTCCGGCGCCGGCCCCGCCGGTGAAGTCCGGGAAACTCAGCGCCATCGACGTCACCACCCTGTTCCCGCGCCAGCAGGCCGGCACGGTGCTGATCTTCGACGCCCGCCCTGCCTTCGTCGCCGCTTTCGGAAAAATCCCCGGCTCGGTCTCGTGGCCGCGCTCCGACTTCGACTCCGGCCTCGCCGTGCATGAAGCGTCGATCCGTGCGGCCAAACAAGCGGGAAAGCCGGTGGTCTTCTACTGCACCGACGCCGCCTGCCCCGATGCCCGCGCCATGGCGGAAAAGCTCGCCGCCCGGGGCCACGACATCGCGATCCTCGACGGCGGATTCGCGATCTGGAAGGAAGCCGGGCTGCCCACGGAGTGAATCCTTGAAATCCACCCGGGGCTCGCCCTGTATCCGGACCACCATCATGCGCCCATCTCCGCGTTCCCTCCTCATCGCTCTCGTCTGCACGGGAGCCGCCACCTTCGCCTTCATGACCCGCAGCCCGGCCGAAACGGATGCCCCCGCCGGCAAAGACCGCAAGAAGATCGTCTTCGTCGCCGGACGTCCCAGCCACGCCCCGGGCGAACACGAGCACCGCGCCGGCTGCATGCTGCTGGCCGACCACTTGAACAAGAGCGGCCTGCCGGTGGACGCGGTGGTCGTCACCAACGGCTGGCCGCAGGACGAATCGGTCTTCGACGGCGCCGCAGCGGTGGTGATCTATGCCGACGGCGGCGGCGGCCACCCGGCCATGCAGCACCTGCCGAAGCTCCGCGAGATTGCCAAAACCGGTGCCGGCATCGGCTGCATCCACTACGGCGTGGAAGTGCCCAAGGGCGAAGGCGGCAACACTTTCCTCGACCTGATCGGCGGCTACTTCGAGACCGACTGGTCGGTCAACCCGCACTGGGACGCGTCGTTCAAGCCGGCCAATCACGCGATCAGCCGCGGCATCGGCGAGTTCAAGATCCGCGACGAGTGGTACTACCACATGCGCTTCCGCGAGAAGATGGAAGGCGTC
Source organism: Verrucomicrobiaceae bacterium (assembly GCA_027491155.1). Taxonomy (GTDB): domain Bacteria; phylum Verrucomicrobiota; class Verrucomicrobiia; order Verrucomicrobiales; family Akkermansiaceae; genus Haloferula. Next base: position 172,082 of record JAIXWR010000042.1, on the reverse strand, counting down.
ACCCCCATCCTCAGCGACCTGCCCGGGCCCGAGACCCTGGGCCGGCCCGACGGCCCCCACTCCGGCAATCCGCACGTCCGCGCGGCGGTCAACGAGCGCAAGGAACCCCAGCACGTGATGTGGGCCTACGAGCGGCCGGAATCCTTCGGGAAAGGCCGCGCCTTCGGCTTCACCGGCGGCCATTTCCACAAGAACTGGCAGCACGACGACCACCGCGGCATCGTGCTCAACGCGATCGCCTGGATCGCCCAGGTCGAAGTCCCCGCCGACGGCGTGAAATCCCCGACGCCCACCGACGAGGAGATGAAAGCCAATCTCGACAAGAAGGGCTGAGTTCCTTCTCCGCTTCGTAGCGGGACGGCTGCGCCGTTCCGTCGGCAGAGGCTCAACGTGGAAACACAGCGCCGGTTCCTGATCGAGTCCGCTCCCCACGGAACGGCGCAGCCGTTCCACTACTTGAGCCTCACCCCGATCTCCTTCGCCCACTTTCCCCAAGCCGCGGCCATCGCCGCGGCTTTTTCCTTCTCCACCGCCGCGAGGTCGTGGAGTTCGCAAGGATCCTTCGCCAGATCGTAAAGCTCCCACGCCGCCTCCGGTCCCTTTCGCACCAGCTTCCAATCCCCATCCCGCCACGCTGCCGCGCCGAAATGCTCCCAGCCCAGGGTCCGCGGAGCAGCTTCCCCGCCTTGCAGCACCGGCAGCAGCGACTTGCCCGGCAGACCTGCCGGCGGCTCCGCCCCCGCGATCTCGCACAGCGTCGGCATCAGGTCGATCACATGACCCACCGCGTCCACCCGCGATCCGGCTTTTGCCTTCAGCCCCACCGGCCAGCGGACGATGAAGGGCGTGCGGATCCCTCCTTCGTGGGCGTGGGACTTGTGGCGGCGGAAGGGCGTGTTGGAGACATTGGACCAGGACTGACCGTAACTGTGATAGGAGTCCACCGTGCCGACCGGTCCGCTCAGGTCCGGCCGCATGTTCTTGCCCAGCGGCCCGCCCTCGGCGCAGGCGCCGTTGTCGGAAAGAAAAACGATCAGGGTATTGTCCAGCTCGCCCGCTTTCTCCAGCGATGCAACCAAGCGGCCGATCTCCGCATCCATGATCTCGGTCATCGCCGCATAAACCGCCATGTTGCGGATCATCCCGGCCCGCTTCGCTTCGGGCAGCTTCTCCCAGTCCGCGCCGTCCGGCGGGCTCAGCGGGGTGCCGGCGGGAACCGCTCCAAGCTCCAGTTGCTTCCGGTGCCGTGCCTCCCTCACCGGCTGCCAGCCCGCCCGGTAGCGGGCCTCGTATTTCCTCACGATCTCCTCCGGCGCGTGCAGCGGCCAATGCGGCGCGGTGTAGGCGAGATACAGGAACCACGGCTTCCCCGCGTGCTCCTTGCGGTGCTGCTCGAGAAACCCCGCCGCCGCCGTGGTGAAGGCCTCCGTCGCGTAAAAGCCGTCCGACTCCGGCACGATCCGCTCGCCGTCGCGCGCGAACACCCGCTCCAGGCGCGGCGACTTGCACTTACGAATGTCGTAGTAGTTCATCGCGCCCGAAATCAGGCCGTAGGCATGGTCGAAGCCGCGGTCGACCGGCCAGTGCGGGCGGAACTCGCCGACATGCCATTTCCCGGCGTGGTAGCTCCGGTAGCCCGCCGGCTTCAGCGCCTCGGCCAGCGTCGTGCAGCGGTCGTTCAGGTAACCCTGGTAGGGCCCCTTCTCCGCCCCCGGCCGGTCCACCACCATTTCGCCGATCCCCGCCTGGTGCGGGTAGAGCCCCGTCAGCAGCGAAGCCCGCGTCGGGCAGCAGCGTGCCGCGTTGTAGAACTGCCGGAACGACACGCCCTCCGCCGCCAGCCGGTCGAGCTGCGGAGTCGCGATCTCCGAGCCCTGGCTGCCGAGGTCCGACCAACCGAGGTCGTCGGCCAGGATCACCAGCAGGTTCGGTTTTTCCGCCGCCTCCGCCATCGCGGCAGCGGCCAGCCCGATCAGGATCAAGCGCTTCATCGGGGCGAAGCTACGCGGCCCCCGGCACCCCGTCGCGCCCGAAATCCCCCGAAACCCGGGCATTGACAGCCCCGGCCGGGAGGCGTAGGGAATCGGCCCCGCGACTCAAGGCGTCACGGCGGAGTAGCCAAGTGGTAAGGCATCGGTTTGCAAAACCGCTATTCGAGGGTTCGATTCCCTCCTCCGCCTCCAGCCTGACGCGGCCCGGGTTTGCCCGGATCGCCCTCACTTGGCCTTCCCCTGCGGACGTGCCGCGGGTTTCGGCTCCGGAAAGCGCAGGCCGATGATGTCGCCGTCACAGAGCGCCATTTCCTCGACCTGCTCGCGGGTCGCCCAGACCTCGATCTCGCGGCGGCTGCCGGATTCCGGCACCACGCTCAGACGGGCGAAGGGACCGGCGACGAAAAGGTGGCTGACCCGGCCGGCGACCTGGACCCCTTCTTCCGCGGCGAACTTCAGCTCGATCTCGTGCGGCCGGACGTAGCGGCCGTCGTCGAGCTTGTTCACCTCGCCGAGGAACTCGTAGACGAAGGAAGTCCGGGGTTCGTCGTAGATGTCCTGGGGCTTGCCGGTCTGCTCGATGCGGGCGTTGCGCATGACCACGACCTGGTCGGCGAGTTCGAGCGCCTCTTCCTGGTCGTGGGTGACGAAGAGCGTGGTCAGGCCGATCTCGTCGTGGAACTGCCGCAGCCACCGCCGGAGGTCCTTGCGCACCTGGGCGTCGAGCGCGCCGAAGGGCTCGTCGAGCAGCAGGATCTTCGGCCGGATGGCCAGCGCGCGGGCCAGGGCGACGCGCTGGCGCTGGCCGCCGGAGAGTTCGTGCGGACGCCGCTTCTCCAGTCCTTCCAGCTTCACCAATTGGAGCAGCTCGTGCACGCGGGCCTCGATGTCGCCCTTCGCCGGGCGCCGGGAGCCGGGCAGCACGCTGAGGCCGAAGGCGATGTTGTCGGCCACGCTCATGTGCTTGAAGAGCGCGTAGTGCTGGAAGACGAAGCCGACGCCGCGGCTCCCGGCGGGGACCTCCGTCACGTCCTCCCCGTGGAACAGCACGCGGCCGCTGCCGGGATCGGCGAACTCAAGCCCGGCGACGATGCGCAGGAGCGTGGTCTTGCCGGATCCGGAGGGACCTAACAGCGCCGTCAGCGAGCCGTCGGGAATCTCGAGCGAAACGTCGTCGAGCGCGGTGTAGCTGCCGAAGGTCTTGTGGATGGATTGGATGGAGACGGACATGGGAAGAGACGCAAGACGTGAAGACTCAAGACGGAAGACGGGGCGAAGAGCTTAGTGGCGGCCCTTGGAGCCGTGGCCAGTGAAGTGTTCGACGGCGGTTTTCAGGCCGAGGGTGACAAGGGCGAGCAGCGCCAGCAGCGCGGCGCAGGCGAAGGCGGCGCTGAACTGGTATTCGTTGTAGAGGACCTCGACGTGGAGCGGCAGGGTGTTGGTCTTGCCGCGGATGTGGCCGGAGACGACCGAGACCGCGCCGAACTCGCCCATCGCGCGGGCGTTGCACAGCAGCACGCCGTAGAGCAGGCCCCACTTGATGTTGGGGATCGTGACCCGGCGGAAGATCTGCAAGCCGGAGGCGCCCAGCGTGACGGCAGCCTCCTCCTGATCGATGCCCTGGCTTTCCATCAGCGGGATGAGCTCGCGGGCGACGAAGGGAGAGGTGACGAACACCGTGGCGAGGATGATGCCGGGCAGCGCGAAGATGATCCGGATGTCGTGCTCCATCAGCCAGGGACCGAACCAGCCCTTCGCGCCGAACATCAGCACGAACACGAGGCCCGCGATGACCGGAGAGACGGCGAAAGGCAGGTCGATCAGCGAAAGCAGGAGCGCGCGGCCTTTGAAGCGGAACTTGGTGATCAGCCAGGCCGCGGCGACGCCGAAGATCGTGTTGAGCGGCACCGAGATCGCGGCGGCGATCAGGGTCAGTTTGATCGCGGAGAACGCCGCATCCTCGGTGAGCGCGGCGGTGAAGACTTCCCAACCGCGGCGGAAGGCCTCGATGAACACGGCGGCCAGCGGCAGCAGGAGGAACAGCGTGAGGATCGCCACCGCCAAGCCAATGAGCAGCCAGCGGACGGGAGCGGATTCGGTGGTGACGGGTCGGAGAGCCATCGGTCAGCGGGTCTGCCAGTTGAGCCGGCGTTGGAGGAGGTTGATGAGGAAGAGCAGCGCGAAGGAGACCAGCAGCATCCCGGCGGCGATCACCGCGGCGGCCTCGTACTTGAACTGCTCGAGCTGCGCGACGATCAGCAGCGGCAGGATCTCGGTCTTCATCGGCAGGTTGCCGGAGATGAAGATGACCGAGCCGTATTCCCCGATCGCCCGGGCGAATGCCAGGGTGAAGCCGGTGATCAGCGCGGGCACCAGCAGCGGGAAGATCACGCGGCGGAAGGTGGTCCAGCGGTTCGCGCCGAGACTGGCGGAGGCTTCCTCCAACTCGGGGCCGAGGTCTTCCATCACCGGCTGCACGGTTCTAACAACAAACGGGAAGCCGATGAAGGTCAGCGCGATGAAGACCCCGGTCGGCGAGTAGGCGCCCTGGATCCCCCACTTCGCGAGATACTGCCCGAGCCATCCGGTCGGCGCGTAGATCTGGGTCAGCGTGATGCCGGCGACGGCGGTGGGCAGCGCGAAAGGCAGGTCCACCATGGCATCGAGGACCTTCTTCCCGGGGAACTCGTAGCGCACCAGCACCCAGGCCACGAGCAACCCCAGCACCATGCTGACCCCGGCCGCGGCGGCGCTGGCACCGAAGGTCAGCTTGGCCGCGGCGAGCACGCGGGGCGAGGTGAGGATGTTCCACCACTCGCCCGGCCCCAGGCCCGCCGCCTTGAGGAACAAGGCGGCGAGCGGGATCAGGATGATGCCGCTGAGCCAGAAGATGGTGATGCCCATCGAAAGGCCGAAGCCGGGGATGACGCGTTGTTTTGGCATGGATTTTCAAGGGAGCGCCGGCTTCAGCCGGCTTGACAGGAGGGGCGGGGAAAACATGCCGGCTGAAGCCGGCGCTCCATCCGGATCACTTCGCCCCGTAGGCCTGGTCGAAGGTGCCGCCGTCGTCGAAGTGTTCCTTCTGCGCCTTGGCCCAGCCGCCGAAGTCCTGGTCGATGGTGACCAGCGGGAGGGTCGGCAGCTTGGCGGCGTACTTCGCGAGGATCTCCTGCTTGCGGGGGCGGTAGAAGTGCTTGCCGGCGAGATCCTGTGCCTCGTCGGTGTAGAGGAACTCCAGGTAGGCCTTCGCCGCTTCGGCCTTGCCGCCCTTCTCCGCGTTCTTGTCGACCACCGCGACCGGCGGCTCGGCGAGGATGCTCAGGGAAGGATAGACGATCTCGGTTTCGCCCGGGAATTCCTTCTCGATCAGGTGGGCCTCGTTTTCCCACGAGAGGAAGACGTCGCCGATCTTGCGCTGGGCGAAGGTGGTGGTCGATCCCCGCGCGCCGGTGTCGAGGACCGGCACGTTCTTGAAGAGCTTGGTGATGTATTCCAGCACCTTGCCTCGATCCCCGGCATACTGTTTCTCCGCCCAGGCCCAGGCGGCGAGGTAGTTCCAGCGCGCGCCGCCCGAGGTCTTCGGGTTCGGGGTGATCACGCCGACGCCGTCGTTCGCGAGATCGCCCCAGTCCTTGATCCCCTTCGGATTACCCTTGCGGACGACGAAGACGATCGTGGAGGTGTAGGGCGAGCTGTTGTCGGGCAAGCGCGACTGCCAGTTCTCCGGCAGCAGCTTCGCCTCGCGGGCGATCACGTCGATGTCACCGGCCAGTGCCAGCGTCACGACATCGGCCGGCTGGCCGTCGATCACCGCGCGGGCCTGCTTGCCGGAGCCGCCGTGCGACTGGGTGATCCTGATCTCACCCTTGCCATCGGCCGCCCACTTCTTGGCGAAGGCCACGTTGACCTCGTCGTAGAATTCACGGGTCGGGTCGTAGGAGACGTTCTGGAGTTCGAGGCTGCCTCCGGTGGAAGATTTTTTCCCGCAGGAGGCGAGGCCGGCGGCGAGGAGGATGGGGACGAGAAGATAAGTCAGCGGTTTCATGATTTGAATGGAAAGGGGGTGTTAGAAGGAGAAGCGGATGCCGGTGAGCCACGTGATGCCGTCGTAGTCGCCGCCGTTGCCGCCGCCATCGAGGGTGGCGTATTCGGCACCGCCCAGGAGCTTGAGCTTGTCGCCGTGGATGAAGTACTGCGCTCCGAGGTAGAGGGCGTGGTATTCGTCGCCGCGGCCGCCGCCTGTTAGAGCGGGGGCCTCGCTTTCATAGCGGGTCTGGCGGCGCACGCTGTCGAGGCCGTCGCCGGTGGCGTAGGAATAGCGGCCGACGGGCTGGATGCGCTTCGGCACCAGGTCGTAGGTCGACTGGAGGAAGAAGCCGGACACGTCCTCGTCGCGCCCCTCACCGCCGGAGGCGTGGAAGCCTTCGGCGACGAAGCCCCACGGGCCATCCTGCGCGTGGAAGGTGGCCGAGAAGATGTCGTCATAGCGGTCGAGCACCTGGTCGTCGGCATCGTGGTCGCTGTGCAGCCAGTCGAGGCGGAAGTCCGCACGCCGCCAGCCGATGGCCTCCTTCGCGTCGTAGCCGATGCCCGCGCCGTAGCTGAAGGCACCGCCGAACTTGCCGAACTCGCGGTCGGTGTCGTTCGAGTAGCCGCCGGCCTGCCAGGTGAAATTGCCCGTTGTTCCTTCCACCGTCAGCGCGGTGGCGCGGTCGACGCGGAGCTGGTTGAAGATCTGCGAGCGCTCGAAGGTCGGCTGCGAATTGGTCGATTCCAGCCAATCGTAGACGCCGATCAGCGGCTTGGTGCGACCGAAGGTGATCGCGAGTTGCTCATCGGGCTTCCATTTCACGTAGGCATCGACGAGGCGGTCGTAGCTGTCCTCGAAGCCGTCATTGCTCTGGAAATCGACGCGGACCTCGACCTGCTTGGAGAACAACTTCGCGTCGAAGCCGAGGCGCGAGCGGCGGTCTTCCCAGGATTCGGCGTCGCCCTGGTCGGACTCGACCCAGTGGTTCTGGCCCTGGTAGCGGCCGCGGAGCTTGAACTCCTGGAGAATCGGGTTCGTGTCGTCCTTGTAGAGGGTGAAGGCCTTCCACAGGGCGTCGAAGGAGGCGGTTTCATCGGCGGAGGGCGTGCCAAGAGGATCGAAGGCGGAGCCCGCTCCGGGCAGCAAGGCGAGCAGGACGACCGCCGCCCGGCGGGGCAGGCGGATGCGGTAGCTCAGCGAGCTGCGGGACCTTGAGGGACGAGCGGTCCGGCCCTGCCGGGTGGGGCGGGCCGATGGCGGGGACACGCGGGGCGTGCGATGGTTTCGGTATGGTTTCATGGTGGTCTGCGGGCGTCCATCGCCGGTGGTCCGGTAGGTCGTGCGCAGGTTTCGGTCGGTGAGGCCCCGCGGGTGCGGTGGCCGGGAAAACGAAAAAGAGACCGCCGGGCCGGGGAATGGAGGAACGGGCACGGGAAAGCCGGGGAGGCTTCCTGATTTTCCGCTCTCCAAGTCCTCCGGTGGTCCGGTCGGTCTCTTCGATCGAGGGTTTGCGGCGGGTCCCGGGGACCCGCGATGTTAGAATCTGTTAGGCAGGGCGGCCGGATTCCTCGCGGCCGGTGGTGAAGCGGGTGCGCTCCACGCTTTCGATCTGGGTCACGCGTCCGTCGTGGACGGTGATCTGGATCGATCCGTAGCGCAGGCTGCCGACGTTGCGGCGGACGACTTCGAGCCAATCGGGAGTCGCTTCCGCTTGCGGGCGGTCATGGGAGTTCTGGCTCATCGCGGGAGGCGGTGGCGAGTTGGGAAAGTCCGGCCAGGAACCCGTCGGAGGGGTCGGCCTTGCGGTGGATCGGCCCGGCATCGGCGCGGGCCCCGGGAAGGTTGGAGAAGGGCGGCGGGACTCCGTCGCGGCGCATCTTGCGCAGGGTGACCTCGACGACCTGGGCGAGGGTGTAGCGGTCGAGGATGTTGGCGATGGCGTTGCGGACATCGATCATCAGCATCCGCAGCCCGCAGTGGTCCTCATCGGGGCAGGTGCAGCGCTGGTAGGCGAACTCGCTGGCGCAGCAGATCGGGGCGAGGCGGCCGTCCATCAGGCGGACCAGGTCGCCGATGCGGATCTGGTCGCCGGCGGTGGCGAGGGTGTAGCCGCCGAGCTTGCCGCGCTTGGTTTCGACGAGGCCGGCTTCGCGGAGCTCCTGCAGGATCCGCTCGACGAATTTCAGCGGCAGCCGGTTGGCCTCGGCGAGGTCCGCGCCCGACACGGTCGGCAGTCCGAGCTCGGTGGCGATCCCGAGGTGGATCATCGAGCGCAGGGCGTATTCGGCTTTCTTGGAAAGGTGCATCGGCGAATCTGGAGCGATGAGTAGGGATTAAATTCCCACTGTCGAGTAGGTTTTTTTGAGGAAGATTTAACCCTTTGATTTTTAGGAGCGAAAAAATCAAATTGCCACTTTCCACAGCATCCCCAGCAACGCGCAAGCCGCGAGCGTCGGAATCACGCCGGCCTTGAAACGCTCCATCGCCAGCCACGCGGCGACGGCCACCACGGCGACGAAGGCATCGAACTTCCCGCTTCTGCCCTCCGGCCACAGCGCGTGGAGGGCGAACCAGAGCGCGAGGTTGAGGATCACGCCGACCACCGCGGCGGTGATCGCGGTGAGGGTGGAAGCCAGGGCCGGCCGTTCGCGCAGGCCTTCGACGTGGGGCGCACCGAGGAAGACGAACAGGAAGCAGGGCAGGAAGGTCACCCAGGTGGTGATCGCCGCGCCGAGCGCGCCGGCGGCGAGCGGCGGCAGGTCGCCGGGGTTTTGCCAGGCGGCGACGAAGCCGACGAACTGGAGCACCATGATCAGCGGGCCCGGCGTGGTTTCCGCGAGGCCGAGACCGGCCATCATCTGCCGCTGGCCGAGCCATTTGTAGTGCTCCACCGCCATCTGCGCGACGTAGGGCAGCACCGCATACGCGCCGCCGAAAGTGACCAGCGCCGCCTTGCTGAAAAACAGGCCCTGTAGGAAATGAATGCCTTCCCAGCCTAACAGAACGCCGCAGGCCAGCACCGGCAGCCACCACAACGTGAGGCAAATCGCGGACACCGTGAAACTCCGCCGCCAGCTCGCCCGCGGAGACGGGGGAAGCTCGACGAACGGTGCATCGCCGACGTCGGACTTGCCGTGTCCTTTGCCCGCCGGGAACTGCTTCGGCCATTTCCTGCCGCCGATGAAGCCGGCCAGAGCGGCGGTCAGGATGATCCCGACGAAAGGAAGCTTGAAGAAGTAGATCGCGACGAAAGCGAGCAAGGCGATGGACCACAGCGCCGGAGTTTTCAGCGCCTTCGAGCCGATGCGCTTCACCGCCGAAAGCACGATGGCGATGACCGCTGGGATGAGCCCGTAGAAGATCCCCTGGATCCACCTCACCTCGCCGCCGGCCATGTAAAGCCAGCTCAGGCCGAACAGGATGAACATCGAGGGCAGCACGAACAGGACACCCGCCGCGATCCCGCCGCGCGCGCCGTGCAGGCGCCAGCCGAGGTAGGTCGCGAGCTGCTGCGCCTCCGGGCCGGGCAGCAGCATGCAGAAGTTCAGCGCATGGAGGAAGTGCTCCTCACCCAGCCAGCGGCGCTTCTCGACCAGCTCCTTGTGCATGATCGCGATCTGCCCGGCCGGCCCGCCGAAGCTGATCCAGCCGAGCTTCCACCAGAAGCGCAGGGCTTCGGCGAAACTCGGGACGGGCGGCGGCGTGCTCGCTGGGTCCATCGGATGCGGGTCGCGATCTTGGTCCGGCCGGCGCGGGCGGGCCAGCGCCATGTCGCGCTTTCTTCCAAAACCCCGCGTCCCTCAAGCGGGGTAGCGGATGAATCCTTCCCGGCCGGCGCTTCCTCTGCCATCCTCCGGCCTCCCCCCCCCCGACGCTCCTTTTCCGATGCCCATCCGTCTTCTTCTGGCCGTGCTCCTCGCGGCGATCCCCGCCGCCGCCGCCGATTGGTTCGTGTCCCCCGCGGGCGACGACCGCTCGCCCGGCAGCCGGGAAAAGCCCTTCGCCACCATCGCCCGCGCCCAGGCCGCCGCCTCGCCCGGCGACACCGTCCACCTGCGCGGCGGCCTTTACCGGATGCAGGAATCCATGATCGCCCGCCGCGACCGCATCTGGGCCAGGGTCATCCTGCTCGACAAGAGCGGCCGCCCCGGCAAGCCGATCCGCTACCGGGCGGCCGACGGCGAAAAGCCGGTCTTCGATTTCTCCGCGGTCAAACCCGCCGGCATGCGCGTCCACGCGTTCGAAGTCGCCGGCTCCCACCTCCACCTCGAAGGCATCGCGGTCACCGGCGTCCAGGTCACCGCCACCGGCCACACCCAGTCGATCTGCTTTTCCAACACCGGCAGCCACAACCGCTACGAGCGGCTGGCCATGCACGACGGCATGGCCATCGGCTTCTACCTCTCGCGCGGCAAGGACAACCTCGTCCTGAACTGCGACGCCTGGAACAACCACGACCCGGTCTCCGGCAACCGCCGCGGCGGCAACGTGGACGGCTTCGGCGCCCACCCGCGGCAAGGTGACACCGGCAACGTCTTCCGCGGCTGCCGCGCCTGGTTCAATGCCGACGACGGCTTCGACTGCATCTCCGCCGGCGAAAGCGTGCGCTTCGAAGAGTGCTGGGCATTCCAAAACGGCTACTCGCCAAAGTTCGAAAACCTGGCCGACGGCAACGGCTTCAAGGCCGGCGGCTACGGCAGCACCCCGGCCGACCGGCTGCCGCGCACGATCCCGCGCCACGCCGTCGTCCGCTGCCTCGCCGTGGGGAACAAGTCGAACGGCTTCTACGCCAACCACCACCCCGGCGGCGGCGACTGGATCCACAACAGCGCGCTGGCGAACCGGCGCGCCAATTTCAACTTCCTCGGCCGCGACCGCGAAAACCGCCGGGACCTCCCCGGCAGCGGCCACCTGATCCGCAACAACCTCGGCTTCAAGGGTCGGACCGAGGTGTCGGACCTCGACGCCGGAGCCTGCGAGATCGCGGGCAACCTCTTCGGCGGCGACCTGCGCGAGAGCGATTTCCTGTCGCTCGATCCCACCGCCCTCACCGCCCCGCGCAAGCCGGACGGCAGCCTGCCGGAGATCCCCCTGATGCGGCCGGCACCGACCGGAAAAATCATCGACCGCGGCGTCGCGGCCGGTCTTCCCTACTCGGGACGCGCCCCGGAACCGGGCGCCTACGAAGCCGGCGCGCCGGCAGCCGCCCCCTGAAGCCCGGACGACCTTTCCCGACGCCATGAAGCCCGCCGCATGGTCCCTCGCCCTGCTGCAAGGAATCGCCCTCGCGGCGGACCCGGCCGCACGGCTCGACGGCGACAGCCCGGCCGAACGCGGCGACGCGCTGGTCGCCTACGTCGCCACCTGCAAGCCCTCCGCCCGGGACGAGACCTACCCCAAGGCCTCCGCCCCCGCTTACGCCGCCCGACTGCTGCTCGGCGTCGATACCGCCTGGGCCCTCGAAAAGCTCGACGCCTCGGTCGCCAGCCGCATCACCCGCGCCAGGTCCGGCCCGCCCGGCAACCCGCTGTCGCCGCCCGGGCTCGATCCCTTCGACAAGGTCGCCCTCGTCAACACCTACTTCCTTTGCAAGGACAAGATCCCCGCGGCCACCGCGGCGAAGATCCGCGACTACTGCGCGCTTTACGCCCACAAGGAATGGCGCGGCTACGGCGCGATGAACTACCGCCTGATGATGGACGGCGCCGGGTACCTCGCGGCCGAGGAGTGGCCCGAATTGAAGGACGTGGAAGGCCTCGATGCCGCCGCGATCCGCAAGGCAACCGGCGAGCGGCTCTTCGGCTACTTCGAGAAGATCACCCGCGGCAATTTCGACGAATACGGCTGCCCGATCTACCTCGCCGTCGACCTTTCCGCCGTGCGGATGCTTGCCGAGTTCGCACAATCGGAAGACATGCGGAACCGCGCCACCCTGACGCTGGACGCGATGATGCTCGACATTGCCTGCCACTGGAACCAAGGCCTGCACGCCGGGACCGCCGCCCGGGCGAAATACTGGGGCTCCACCGACACCGGCCTGGAAGCGATGGGCTCGACCGCCGCCGCAGCCTGGGTCTCCTTCGGCGCCCCGCGCTCCATCGCCGCCGTCGGCACCGGCTGGATCCACTCTTTCTGGATGGCCAACCGCGGCCGCTACCGGGTCCCGGAGCTGATCACCCGCATCGCCAACGATCGCGCCAAACCCTTCACCCACCGCGGCTCCGTCCCCTCGATGGGCGTCTTCCGCAGCACCTACCACTCGGCGAACTACAGCCTCGGCAGCCAGTGGGACACCCCGAAGAAACCGTCAGACGCCCTCTACAAGGAATCCCGCCGCCACCTCCTCAAGTGGGTCTCCGACAAGCCGTCGTCCACTTTCTGCGTCTGCATGGAAAACCCGCGGCGCCCCTACAATCTGAAGGAGAACGTCGCCAACGCCCTCGGCTACGGCGAAAACCCCTACAGCCATTACTTGCAGCACGAGGGCACCCTGCTCGGCCTCTACGCCGTCCCGCCGGACTACCCGTATTACAAGCTCTACGTCCCCTTTCCCACCCGCGGCTCCATCGTCCGCCGCCTCGAGAAGGCCGGCTGGATCTTCTGCCACAACGGCACGATGCTGATGGCCTTCCGCTCGATCCGTCCGGCCGCCTGGGGCAAGCCCTGGAACGGCAACGACATGCTCTGGTGCGAGGCCCGGACCAACGCCTGGATCCTCGAAACCTCCGAACTCGCCCCCTTTGCCGGCGGCGGCACCGATGCCGAACTCGGACGCTTCGCCGCGGCCGTCCTCGACCGCACGAAGATCGACGCGTCCGCCATCGACCAGTCTCCGCCGGACTTCCGCTACACCAACCTCCGCGGGGCACGGCTCGAGCTCGCCTGGCTCCCCCATGGCAAGGCCTATGAAGGCCACGCGAAGATCGACGGCCGGGCAGTCGACTACGCCTCCTGGCCGCTGCAGGGGAACCCGTGGGTCCGCCAGCAGGCCGGCGATCCGCTCCTTCACGTGCGCCATGGGAAGGACCGGCTGACCTACGATTTCGCGGGCTGGACCCGCCGGTTCTGGCAGGAATAAGCACCCCGTCCACGGGTCCCGCCCCGCCGCTTTTGACCTTGCGCGGGAAAGGCAAACCGTTAGAGTGCGGCCCCGCCGGACCTAGTTCCGTTCAATCCAACCGAAACGACCACCATGAAACTCATCAAACTCGCCGCCCTCGCCGCCGCCGGAACCTTCCTTGCCGCTTCCTGCTGCTCCAGCTCCCCGGCTCCCGCCCCCGCCGCCCCGACCTACGTCGCCCCGGCCAAGTAATTTCCGGGTCCGGGAAAACCTTCCGGATTCTGACATGCCTTGAATCAGGGTGGACCGGACTCCGGTCCACCCTGTAATTTTCCGCCGGAATCATTTTTCTCGCGAAATCCGAAAAACCCCTTTTCACTCCCGCCATGCTCCGAGTCATCTCCGCCCTCGCCGTTTCCGCCTTCGCTCTCCTCGCCGCTTCCTGCTGCTGCACCGGCGAGCCCGAAGCCAAGCCGCTCCGCCCGCTTCCACACTTCCAGGAAGTCCCGGCTGCTCCCGAGGTGAACTACGCCAAGTAAAGTTCCCCGCCGAAAGTTTCAGAAATCCAGCCCCTGCCGGAAATCCGGCAGGGGTTTTTATTTTGTCATTCTTAATCATTTTATGGCGGAAAAAACCGGATTGCCGAATTGCGTTTTCATAAAAGCCCGCTACGAACGCGGGAAATCCCGATGAAAACCCCAAGTTCTCGGCAACCCTTCAAGTCCGCCACCCGCCACTACCACCGCTACCGCGAGGAGAACCGCAGCGGCTGGAACGATTGGATCGATGGCAAGAAACCCGCCTCCGCCCAGCGTTTCGCGCGCTGGAAATGGGTGATCCTTACCTTGGGCGGCATCTGCGCCAGCGGGCTCATCGGCGCGGTCGTTTACAACGCCATCTGAACGCGGCCCAAGGCGTACTTGATCGCGCTTTGACAATCCGCGGGCGCTGACCCACTTTGCCCGCCCGCCGCCAACCCGGCGTTCGTACCATGGGCAAAAGCCTCTATCAAAAAGTCTGGGACGCCCACAGCGTGGGCACGCTGGCCGACGGCCGCACGCAACTTTTCATCGGCACCCACCTGATCCACGAGGTGACCTCGCCGCAGGCCTTCGGGATGCTGCGCGACCTCGAGCTGAAGGTGAAGTTCCCGCAGCGGACCTTCGCCACGGTCGACCACATCGTGCCGACCATCGATCAGGACGCGCCCCAGGACCCGCTCGCCGCGGAAATGATGCACGCGCTGCGGAAGAACTGCGACGACTTCGGCGTGACCTACTTCGACCTCGCCTCCGGCAAGCAGGGCATCGTCCACGTGGTCGGGCCCGAGCAAGGCATCACCCAGCCCGGCACCACCATCGCCTGCGGCGACTCGCACACCGCCACCCATGGAGCCTTCGGCGCGATCGCCTTCGGCATCGGCACCACCCAGGTCCGCGACGTCCTCGCCACCCAGACCATGGCGATGGAGCCGCTGAAGGTCCGCCGCATCGAAGTCACCGGCAAGCTCCGCCCCGGCGTCTACGCCAAGGACGTGACCCTCCACATCATCCGCCTGCTCGGCGCCAAGGGCGGCATCGGCTACGCCTACGAATACGCCGGCAATGTCTTCGACGAGATGTCGATGGAAGAGCGCATGACCGTCTGCAACATGGCCATCGAAGGCGGTGCCCGCTGCGGCTACGTCAATCCCGACGCCAAGACGATCGCCTACCTCAAGGGCCGCCCGTATGTCGACATGACCGATTTCGATGCCACCGCCGCCCGCTGGCTGTCCTTCGCTTCCGATGCCGATGCGGTTTACGACGACATCGTCAAGATCGACGCCGCGAGCATCGAGCCGACCGTCACCTGGGGCATCTCGCCCGACCAGGGGATCGCGATTTCCGAGACCATCCCCGATCCCGCCAAGGCCGCCACGCCGCTCGAAAAGGCCAGCATCGAGGAAGCCCTCGCCTACATGAAACTGCCCGCCGGCACCCCGATCCAGGGAGTCAAGATCGACGTCGCCTTCATCGGCTCCTGCACCAACGGCCGTCTCTCCGACTTCCGCGAGGTCGCCAAGTACATCGGCGGCCACCACGTCGCGCCCGGCGTGAAGGCGATCGTCGTCCCCGGCTCGCAGATCGTCGCCCACCAGTGCGAGCAGGAAGGCATCGACAAGATCTTTACCGACGCCGGCTTCGAATGGCGCGGCGCCGGCTGCTCGATGTGCCTGGCGATGAATCCCGACAAGCTCGTCGGCGACCAGCTTTGCGCCTCGTCCTCGAACCGCAACTTCAAGGGCCGCCAGGGATCCCCGACCGGCCGCACCGTCCTGATGTCGCCCGTCATGGTCGCCGCCGCCGCAATCAAAGGCCACATCGCCGACGCACGCGATCTCTTCGAACTCGAGCCCCACGCCGCCGTCGCCTGAGCTGCCAGCCTGTCTCCTGTCCCCTGTCTCCTCCTCTTTCCATGGCCCTCGAAAAAGTCACCACCGTCTCCGGCCGCGCCGTTTTCATCCCCGGCGCCGACATCGACACCGACCGCATCATCCCGGCGCGCTTCATGAAGTGCGTCACCTTCGACGGTCTCGGCGAGTTCGCGTTCTACGACGTGCGCTTCAATCCCGACACCGGCGAAAAGACCGAGCACCCGCTCAACGACGAGCGCTTCAAGGCGGCCACCATCCTGCTCGCCGGCGTCAACTTCGGCTGCGGCTCGTCGCGCGAACACGCCCCGCAATCGCTCGCCAAATACGGCTTCAAGGCCGTCATCGCCGAGTCCTTCGCCGAGATCTTCTTCGGCAACTCGACCACCCTCGCGATGCCCTGCGTGACCCTCACTGCTGGCGAAATCGATCAGCTCCGCCAGGCCGTGGAAGCCGATCCTGCCGTGGAAATCACCATCGACCTCGTCAACAAGCGCGTCCGTTCCTCGACCGGCCTGGACTTCCCGCTGAACATCGCCGAGTCCGCACGCGACGCCCTCGTCGCCGGCCGCTGGGATCCGATCCAGGAGCTGCTCGACCGCGAAAGCGAGATCACGGCCAAGGCGAAGGAACTGCACTACGTCTGAGGCCGGCTTCGGGCTCCACACGGTCCGGGCCGCGGGCTTTCAAAGCGGCACCAGCCGGACGGCCATGAAGCGCTTCGTCGGGCGCGGGCTCTGGGGGACATCGCGCACCACCACATTCACCCGGCCGTTCACGGCAGGCGAGACGGTGACCTGGGCCGGACCGCCCCACGCGCCGGCACCGGTCTTGCTGGCGATCACCGTCCAGGGATCGTCCCGGCCCAGGTCGTTGCTGGCCATGATCTCGATGCGCACGTTGGACGGCGGTGTTTCCAGAATGCTGAAACCTGCGCTGAGAACGGAGCCGGACGGGCCGCTTGTCATGGCGGCCACCGGCGCGGCGGTGAGTCCGACCACGGCGGGATCCACGGTGTTCTGATAGGAGGCATTGGTGATCGTGTTCGCGGTGGTGAGGGTTTCCGCCGACTGAAGGATGGCGATCAACTCGTCGCTGGCGGGATCGAGCACGGCATTGCCGTTCGAGTCGTGATAGATCGCGTCGTCGGCTGGATTGAACGGCGACACCCCGAGCCGATACTGGGCGGCCGCGCCGGCGAGGAGCAGCCGGTCGTTCTGCGACGGGGTGAAATCAGTGATCAGCGCATAACCGTCATGACCGGGAGTGGCGGGATTTCCATCATCATAAAAACGCCCGCCCAACAGACCGAGGAAGAACGTGTCCGCGCCGCCACCGCCGATCAGGGTATCGATTTCGCGCGCACCGCCGCCGCCATTCAACATGTCGATATCCAAGCCGCCGTTGAGGATGTTGTTGCGGGTGTTGCCGGTGAGGATGTTGGCCAGGGAAGTGCCCGTGCCGGAGATGGCGGATCCGGTGAGTTGGAGGCTCTCGACGCCGAACGGCAGTGTGAAGTCCACCGACGAGCGCACCATGTCGGAGCCGCCCGTCCACCAGTATTCGCCTCCTTGGGCGGTGACGATGTCGCCCGCGTTATCCACGATATAAGTGTCGTTGCCGGGGCTGTCGTTCATGGTGTCGGCTCCGGGTCCGCCGTCGATCCAATCGTTCCCTCCATAGCCATCCAGTTGATCGTTTCCACCGCCGCCGAGAAGGATGTCGCCGCCTTCATTGAAGCCCCAGATCACGTCGCGCTTTGAGGTTCCGGTGAAATGCATCCGGGCTGGCGCTTCGCCGAAAGTGATGCTGTCGATGATCGCGTTGTCGGAAAGGCGCTTGCGTTCAATCGGCCCGGAATAGGCCTGGATGGCCCCTCCCAGATCCGGCGTGTCGCCTTCCGAGTAATCGACGATCAGGAGATTGTCTTCGAGGTAGTTCCCCATCCGGACGATGTCCTTGCCGAGGCCGGCATTGAGGATGTCGTTGCCGGCCCCGGTCGAGATCAGGTTGTCGTGGCGGCCGCGCAGGACGATCACGTCGCTGGCGCTCCCGGTGCAAAGGTCGCGGATGCGTTCGATGTTCCGGATGTAGCCGCCGTTGCGTAGGACGTGGTCGGTCGGTGTAGCATCATCCCAATTGAAGGAGGTGGTCAGGTAGCCGAGGTCGATCGTCAGGGCATCGAAACCCGGGCCGCCATCGACCTGCATGCGGTTGTCCGGCCTTGCAAGATTCCCACCGCTTCCAGGGCTCGCATGAATGCTGATCCAGTCATTGCCCTCCCCTGCATCCGCGAAGTCCTGGCCATATCCCGCCGCTTCGGAGGCGCGGCCATTCATGAAAAGCCAGTCGTTGCCGGGGCCGCCGTAAATCGTCTCGTTTCCAAATTCCCCATCCAGATAATCGCCGCCCTCGCCGCCCTCGAGGTAGTCGTCGCCCCCCCGTCCGTAGATCACGTCATTTCCGCCCATGCCGAGGAAGCGGTCGCTCGCCGAGGTGATCAGTTCACCGTAGAGATAGTCCGCGCCCTGGCTGCCGGTCAGGTCGAACCGTTCGATGGAAGTGTAGTAGTGGCGTCTGGGAGGATATTCCACCGGCACATTCAACGAGATCCACGCATAAGGGCCGGAGTTCGGGGTCATTCTCAGTCCGATCACGGCGGCCTCGGCATCCTGGGAGTAATCGACCACCAAGGTGTCGGTTCCGCCCCCGCCGTGGATCTGGTCGATGTTCTGATCCGGCGGACGCACGCCGCCCAACGGAGTGAAGACATTGTTGTTGTTGTCGCCCGCCAGAATGTCCACGTGGTTGGATCCCACCAGGTTTTCGAATCCGGAAACGGTCAGGCCCGCGGCAGCACCACTTAGCGGCGGGTAGCCGAGCCCGGCGAGGAGGCCGCCCATGTCCACCTGAACCCCCTCGATGGAGTTCTCGAAGGACAGCGTGTCGATTCCCGCGCCGCCGTGCAGCGCGTCGTTCGATCGACCCGCCGCGCCGTAGATGTGGCGGGAGTCGGCGACGACCAGATCGTTGCCAGGCCCGGCGTCGATGGTCTTGTTGAAGCGCACGGCTTCCGGCGCGGCGGCGAGGCGGATGGCGTCGTTGCCGCTGCCGGTGAAGAACTGCCCGAGGGTCTCCATGGCGAGATAGGCCTCGCCGCCGGCGAAGGTCATCGAATTCTGCTGACCGACGGTGAATTGGACGGCCTCGATCTTGTTAGAGTAGTCGCCGGAGAGACGGTCGTGGCCTTGGCCGCCGTCGAGCACGTCCACGGATCCGGGGTCGAGATCGCTGAGGAAATCATCGCCGCCGAGGCCGGTGAGGAGGTTGTTGGCGGAGCTGCCCGTCAGGGTGTCGCCGAACTCCGAACCGGTCACATGCTCGAAGCCGGAGACCGTCATCTCCGCCGCTGCGCCGCCGACGGCGTTGTTCGAGAGATTCAGCGTGACGCCCGCGACGGCATTCTCGAACGAAAGCGTGTCGACGCCCTCGCCGCCGTGCAGGCCGTCCTGGGTGCGGCCGCCCGGAACGTAGCTGGTGCGGGTGTCGGCGACGATGAGGTCGTTGCCGGAGCCGGTGGCGATGGTTTTGTTCTGGCGCTCGGATTCGGGAACGGCGGCGAGGCGGATGATGTCGTTGCCGCTGCCGGTGGTGAAATCGCCGAGGTTCTCCATGCGGTGGAACTGGTCGCCGCCGGGTGAGGCGCCCGAGTTCTCCTGGCCGACGATGAAGGTGATCCCGGCGGTCGCGGAGGAATAGTCGGCGGTAAGGCGGTCGAAGCCGTCCCCGCCGTCGAGCAGGTCGGGCGAGGCCGTGTCGAGATCATGCATGTGATCGTTGCCGGTGCCTCCTAGCAGGTTGTCGGCACCAAGCTCGCCGTCCAGCCAATCGTCGTCGCCATGGCCGTGGATGGTGTCGTTGCCGTCGCCACCGAAGACCGTGTCGGCCTCGAAACCCGGGAAATTGGGATGGAGCCTGGACTCCGGGCTGTCGGGGTGGTTGCCGTAGATGAGGTCATCGCCGCCGTGGCCGTGGATTTCATCGGCGCCATCCATCCCGAAGATGGTGTTAGGACCGTGGTCGCCGTGAAGGATGTCGCCGCTTTCCTCGGCCGGAACGCCGATCTCGGGAATGCCGCTGGATTTCGGCAGGCCGGAGCCGACGAGGATCTCGAAGTTGGCGTAGGTATCGCCGAAGGCATCGCCGCGGACTCCGACGCCGTCGAGCAGGCTGGCGGTCACGGGCATTCCCGCGAGGAGGAATGAAAGTGTGTCGGTGCCCGTGCCGCCGTCGAGATTGTCGCCGGCGGGTCCGCCCATGACCTGATCGTCGCCGCCACCGCCTTCGATGCCGTCGTTGCCAGGCCCGCCCATCAGCAGGTCGCGTCCACCGTGGCCGCGCAGGAGGTCGTCGCCACGGTCGCCGTCGATGAGCAGGTCGTCGTCCTGGCTGCCGTCCATGACGTCGGGATGCGGAGAGCCGCGATAGCGTTCGATGGAGAGCAGGGTGGCGTTCGCGGCCGCCCCGCCGAAGGTCATCGTGCGCAGGTCCATGGTCATCAGGACCGGGGCGTCCGACCAAGCGGCGGTGTCGAGGCCGGGTCCGCCATCGAGCTCGTCGATTCCACCGCCGCCGACCAGCGTGTCGTTGTCCGCGCCACCGCGCAGGACGTTGGTGCCGCCGAAGCCGCGGAGCGTGTCCGGGCCCTCCCCGCCCTCCAGCAGGTCATCGCCCGCGCCGCCGCGCAGCAGATCGGCGCCGGCGCCGCCCGTGAAATGGGCGTCGATGTCCACCGATGATTCAATCTCCAGCGAGTCGCCACTCTTCTTCGCGTGGCCGATGATCTTGGTCGGCAGCGTGGTGATGATGTTCTCCGCGCCGAAGGCCTCGATCCGCAGCTCGGGACCATTGACGCCGGACTGCGAGGAAATGAGGTAGTTTTCCGCCGTGTCCACAGCGTCGCCGTGGATGCGGAGCCCGGCCCGGTCGCCGACGTTGAGATCGAGGTGGGTGAAATTGGTGAACGGGTCGGGCACCGCGAGCACGGGCGTGTTGTCCGGCCGCGAGTCGAAGGTCAGCAGGGTGATCTCGGGACTTGCGAACTCGAACTCGATGCCGAAGGGCGGCCAGCCGATCTCGAGGTAGGCGCGGATGCCGGCGAAGAGGCGACCGTAGGCGTAGAACCACTCGTCCACCGAATGGCTGGCGAAGTCATCGGCCCGGATGTAGCCGAACTCGTCGCCGATCCGGTCGTCGAGATAAATGCCGAGGCTCGCACCGATGCGGCCTTCCACGCCGGCGGAGGCGATGAGGATGTTGAGTTCCACGCCGGCGGTGAAGGCTCCGGAGAGCTCGACGCCGGTGAGCGGGTTGCCCTGCTCGTCGAGCGACATCGCATAGAAGCCGTTGGCGAGCAGGTCGGTGTCGCTGCCGCCGCCGGCAAAGTAATCGAACATCCCTTGCGTGTCGTAGCCGAAACCGAACTCCGCGCCGAAGCCGATCTCGCCGCCCATGGTAACCCCGATCGGGCCGAGCACCGGGAAATACTGGTCGAAGTCCTCGAGGATCTCGATTTTCCCGGACCGGTAGGTGAACAGCGACGCGTTGCGGCCGAGCAGCATGTCCACCACCGGCTTGCCGCCTGTTAGAAGCGGAAAATCGAGGCCGTTGATGTCGTCCGCCGCGTCGAGGAAGGACTGGAGGGGCGCGGGCTTGCCCGGCGACGGGGGGCGCGTCGCGAGTCCGGTGAGTGCGTCCGGGCCTTCGACGCGCGGGTCGTCGGGCGCGAAGGACCAGTCGCCGAGGTCGACGCTCATGCCGCCGGCCGCCAGCCCTTGCGCGAGGTCGGCGAGGTTGCTGATGCGGCTGAGGCTGTTCACCGCATCCTGGGTTTCCTCGGGCAGATCGAAGATGTCCATCAGCGAGACATCGCTGGAGCCGAGGTCGCTGAGCAGCGGGATGGGCGTGCTGAGGACGTCGATCACCGGCTGCACCGGTTCGGTGACATCGCGGATTTTCCCGAGGACGCCGCTCGCGAACTGGTTGAGGAAGGAATCGAGCAGCACGCGGTTGTTGTTCAGCGTGAGCAGCGGTTGATCACCGAAGGACGAGTTGTCGTCATCCGGGTTGACGATGGCGTCCTCGAAATCCCAGAGGATCGTGAGATCGGTGCCCACCCGCGGGAACAGGGCGGTGCTCGGCATTTGCGAGACCAGCTTCAGAGCGGTGCGGGTATTGCCCGTCACGGTGGCATCGAGGATGTCGGGGTGGCCGGTGAGTTCCGCGACGCGCAGTTTCCCGTCGCCGCCGGGTTCCTTCAGCAGGATGTCGAAATCCGCCGTGATCTGCGTGGGGGACGCCGCGTTGTCGGAAACCTGGTGGTCGAGCTTGGCCAGTCGGACCGTGGTGTTGAGCGATGCGGCGGTGGATGCGGTGTTGAAATGGAAGACCGAGCCCGCCGTCTCGAAGTAGAAGCCGTCCGCATCCACGCCGACGGCAAAGTCGAGCCGGGTGTTCACGGTGGTCTGGACCTGGGCGGGACTCTTCCGCTCGAGATCGAGCGCGGGGAAACCGAGATCCGCGCCGATCGGCACGTTGCGGGCCGGGTAGGCGCGTTGCGTGGCGAATTGCAGGCGGGCGCCATCGTCGGGAGTGGCGGCGCTCACCGTCGGCGACGCGAAGCCGACGAGCTGGTTGCGGACCGCGGTGGCGACCGCGGCCGGGTCGTAATCGGGGCTGCCGGTGAATCCGCCGAGTCCGGTGACGATGGCGTTGCGGAGGGTCGTCAGGTGGCGGAAGGCGTCGACACTGCTGCCCCAGGCGACCGCGAAACCGTCGCCGACGAGCGGCAGTCTCTCGTTGAAAACTTCGCCGAGAAGGCAGTTCTCGAGATCGGTGAAGACCTGCCCGACGCCGACGACCATCGCATCGATCTCGGCCTGGGTGAAGCGGCCGCCGGTGCCCGCTGTCCGGAAGCCCGCATCGCCCGGCGGCCGGGCCGAAGTCGCCTCGATCAGGCGGGCGACACTTGCCTGATACCGGTAGTCGTCGAAATCCGTCAAACCGACGGCGGCGCATGAAGGGTCGTTCCCGCCGGTGCCGCCGGATGATGCCCCCGGAGCGCCTGCGATCAGGACAGCCCAACCCGTGGCAGGCGCGGCAGCCGGGGCATCGAATGGCGTGGCTGCCGGGTACGGCTCCGGCATTGGTGGCGAAGGCTTCGCCGCGGAGGCGCCGCTTCTTTCCGCCAGAGGATCGCGGAGCACCTCATGTCCCGGGCCGAACCACAACGCGATTCCGGAAAGCACCACCGCGGTGGAGGCCGCCCACCGCGCCCGAGTTTTCACGGGGCGGCCTTCGTTCGGAGGAGAGCAGGAGGTTTTCATCGCCGAAAAATGGTCACGGACGCTCGGGCTATCTCAGAAAAGCGGAGCCGCTCCAATCCAAATCACCCGCATCGCCCAACGCCCACCGGGGCCTGTCGAGATGCGGCTCGACAAGCTCCGCATCGTCCTCATGCTCAGGGTGGATGGCCTCCGCATCGAAAAGCTGCCGGGAGCCCAAGACCGCGGTCCCGAGCGCCATTGAATTCCAAGGATCTTCCAACCGATGAATGACCCCGACCCATCGGTAACCCGGATTATCGAAGCTGCGGGCTCGGGTAACCGGGAGGCTGCCGAGCAACTCATCCCCCTGGTTTACGACGAGCTCCGGCGGCTCGCACAATGGCGGCTCGGCAAGGAATCCTCGCCGAACACCCTGCAGGCCACCGCCCTCGTCCACGAAGCCTACTTGCGCCTCTCGCCCGGGGAAAATTGCTGGGACGGCCGCGCCCACTTCTTCGCCGCCGCGGCCGAAGCCATGCGCCGCATTCTGGTCGACCGCGCGCGCCGGCGGAACGCGGTGAAGCACGGCGGCGAAATGGACCGAGTCACCTGGATCGAGGACGGCATCGCCGCGCCCCTCGACGACGCCGACGAGATCCTGGCGGTCCACGAGATCCTGGACCGCTTCGCCGAAATCGAACCGCGCAAGGCCGAGCTGGTCAAACTCCGCTACTTCATCGGCATGACCATCGAGGACGCCGCGGACACCCTCGGCATTTCCGCCCCCACCGCCAAACGCGACTGGACCTACGCCCGCGCCTGGCTGTTCCGGGAGCTGCAGGCGGAATCGCACAAGCCGTCCTGAATCTCGCGATCCGCGGCCCCGCGAAACGAAGTCCTCCCCGGAAAATAGTTCCGCGGGCATGATCCGCTTTCGGCCGCTTCGGCGCATGATGGGAGTGGAGGCTCGCACCGCCTCGCGCCGCACCGGGAATCGGCCATTCGATTCGCGACGGCCCGCCGTCCCGGTGCAAGTTTCTCTCCTTGGTCCCTCCACTTCATCGACCCACTCCCCCGCCATGAAATCGCCCTCCCTCCTGATTCTCCTGCTCCTCGCGTCCGACCCCCGGGCCATCGCGCAGCAGGAAGCCCCCGCCGCCGCCCGCGAACTCCCGCAAGCGGTGGGCAACCTCGGGAGAGCCCGCAACCTCCGTTTCGCCGGCAACCACAGCTTCCCGGACGACGTGCTGCGCAAGGCCCTCGCGAAAGACCTTTCCTTCGTGCTCGCCTCGCATTCCGCGGAGCAGCTCGACGCCTTTCTTCCGGTGATCGCCGGACGGCTGCGGCTGGGTTATCTCAACAGCGGTTTCCCCACGGCCCAAGCTCGGGTCACCCACCAGCCCGGGAACGGCGAAGGCACGCTCCTCGTCACCATCGAGGAAGGCCCCCGCTACCGGCAGGGGGAAATCCGCATCACCGGCGGCGCGGGCATCGATCCCCGGCGGCTTGCCGAGGCCCTGAAGACCACTCCGGAAGAGCAGCCGAAGTCGTCGCAGGTCGCCGCCATCCGCGCGGCCTTGGCACCCAAGGCCGCGAGCCTTCCCCCGCCACTCGCTCCGGCACCCGGAGCCCCGGAGACGGACGTGCCGCAGACCTTGCCGGGACTGGAGTTCCTGAATCCGGGCAATTCCTCCTCATCCAAAGAAGCCGATTGGCAGCCGGGGAAACCGGTCGAGTTCGAGGAGGGGAACAAGCCGCCGCTGGAAGACCGCATCCGCTACCGGTTGGCCGAACAAGGCCGGCCGCTCGCCCGCTTCACCAGCTCCCACGAGCTGCAACCCGGGGGCACCGCCGAACTGCGGATCGACATCACGGACGCCGGACCCGAGGCGCGGATCGGCACGGTCCAGGTCTCCGGCGCCCACCGCAACACCGAGGCCGAAATCCGGCGCGCGGCCGGCTTGGAGGAGGGCCGGGACTTCCTGCCCCATCAGCTCGACGAAGCGATGCTGGCGCTCTGGCGGACCGGCCGCTTCATGGCGTTCGAAATCGACATGCGCCCCCGCGGCGGCACCTCGCGCGAGATCGATTTCCACATCCGGGTCTGCGAACTGGAGAAAGTCCCGCCTCTGTCCACCCCGGCCACCGCCGAGCAGCAGTGCGCGCTCCGGTTCATCGACTGGATCAACCGCGGCATGGATGGAGGGGATCTGGTCCTCGAGTTCACGGAGCCCGGCACCGGCACGATCACCGCCGGCTGGTCGCATCAGGACGGGATGTTCCTCAGCGGGCGGACCGAAGCGACCGGCCACGGCCTCAGCCTTTCGCAATCCGCCAAAGGCCTCTCCCTGATGGTGCGCGATGGCGGCGAGGCGCTGCCGGCCCGGCTCGATCTCCCGCTCGGGAACTTCCGCGGTTGGTGCCACATCCTCGGGGAAAACGACCCGCAACCGATGTCGATTTCGTTCGGGGTCGGGTTCTCGAGCCTGGGGGCCAAAACCGGTTCGCTCCAATCCCTCAAGCTCCTGATCACCCCGGCTTATGTCTTTCTGAAAGAGAACGAGATCACGCGCGACGGCGACAGCGTCGTGATCAAGGACCTGCTGCGGCTGGACGCGGCGACCGGCCGCCTGATCGGAATCCGCGGCGGCTCCGCACGCACCGCGGCGGGCAGCGTGCGGGAACTTCAAGAAGCGCTCGACCGGCAGATTCATGCGGTGAAGCCGGCGGTCGGCGCCGTCGAGTGGATCGACGCATTGTCCGCGTTGGCGAAGATCGACGAGATCGCGGATGACATTCCGGACTCGGTCCATTCCAATCTGGCGAGCGCTCGGGACATCGCCCGCTTGATGGATCTCGTCGGCGGCTCCGGCGTCCTCGCGCCGCTCCTCGACACCCTGCTCGGCAAGGATGGCGACGATGGGAGCGGCGATGATGATTTCTTCATCCCGACCGACCCCGCCGAGTTCCAGCAAGCCGGCATGTTGGGATTGCTGGTCGGTGCCGGAAGCGTTTCCGTGGTCGAAGATCTGCTGCCTGACGTCGAGTGGGCCTCGACCTTCAGCCGCGAGCTGCTGTTCATGGCGGGCGGCCGGAACGGGCACACGCGGCAGGTCATGAACGGCTTGCTGAAGGACCCGGCCATCGGACCGGTCGGTTGCCTGCTGTGCGCCGGGGTGCTCGACATGCTCGACCCCGGCCTCGCAGAGCGCTTCCTGATCAAAGCCGGTGACCAGGCATCCGCGGAGGCCTTCCGCCGGGATTGGCGGATGCTTCTCGGTTCGGGAACCCCGCTCGGCGAAAGCCTTGAACGGGCCGTCGCGAGCCTGGCCGCCTTCGGTCCCGACAAGGAAGCAGAAGCCGCCGCCCTGCTGCCGCCGCGCCTCTCCGCCTGGCTGCACGATTTCCTCGGAGCCCTGCGCCGGCGGCCGGCGGACCAGACGCTCGCCGATTGGATCGAACCCTCGATGGACCGGCTGTGGAACGATCATCTCGGAGCCATGCTGCGCCAGTCGCTGGAGGGGAAGATTCCTCCGCCGGCCGATCCGAAGGAGGTCGCGGCCACCGTCGACGGGGTGCCGGTGTCGCGGGTTCTGGTTCGCGTTCTCCGGGAGCAAAACCGAGGGACCTTCAGAAGTTTGCCGCTGCCCGAAGCCGATCAGAAAAGGCCATGGACCCTCGACCCCGCGCTGGCCGCCGCGGTCCGGGCGACTTTGATGGTGGAAGAGATGCGCCGGAACGGCCGTCGTCCGCCCGACGAGCGGATCCAGGCATCCTTGGATGAAGTCTTCCCGGACTTGGCGGGCAAGGACGATGCGGCTTGGCTCGACGGAACCGGCATGGACCGGCAACACCTCCGCCAACTCGCGTTGGCCAACGCCGCCGGCCCGTTTCTGCAAAAGCAGTTCGCCGCCGAAGCGGGCGAGCCGGACGAGCAGGAACTGCGCGATCACTTCAAAGCCAATGCCCGCCTGTTCCGCGGAAAATTCTCCACCGTCCTGGTCTTCGTCAAACCCGCGAACCCAACGCCCAAGGAGCTGATCCGCTGCCATCGGCTGGCCTCGGCGATCGGAAGTTTGCCCGGGACCGGGCTACCGATACAGATCGTCCGGCTGCTGGGCGACGAGGATGCCGATCCCCCCTTCATGGTCTATTCCCAGGCCGCTGCCACGGCCGACTCGTTGCAGCTCCCCATCCTGCGGGCACTCGGGGAACTCGCTGACGGCGGAGTTTCCGAGTCGATGGAGCTTGGAAGCGGAGTCGCCGTCGTGGCGCTGCGCGCGAACAAGGAAGATCCCGCGATCGAATTCGGGCAGGTGCGGGAAATCGTCGCGGAGCACTGGAAGAACCAGCAGGCCGACGCGATCGCCAGCCGCTGGTTCGCGGCCCGCGAAGCGGATGCCGACATCCGGGTCATCGGGCCAACAAACGCGCCGGCGGAATCGGCCGCCTTCGGGGACCTGCTGGCTCAACGCCCGGACAGCAAGGTCGGCCTGCTCGGCGATTTCTGGGTGAAGCTGAACGCAGGCGACCCGCCGGCCACCGACGCGGCCTGGCAACGGCTGCTCGCCGCCGGATGGGAAGACGCCGGAAAACTCGTCTTTCTGGTGGAACCGCTTGCCAACAAAAGCCGGCGGGACCTCGCCCTGGCCTGCATTCAAAAAGCAAGCACCGCGAACCCCGAGATGACCCGGAGCTATCTGGACGCGATGGTCGAGCAACATGCCGGCCATGGCTGTGAACTCGGCACCTGGCTCAAGGACCAGCGTGACAGGCTTCCGAAGGTCGATGCCGACAACCGGTGACCCTGCCGCAACGCCCCATCCCGATGAAATGGCATCCCCTCTTCCACGGGTTCATCCGTCACTTGTACTTCAGCCGGATCACGGTCACCGGCGCGGAGCATGTCCCGCCCACGGGATCCCTGATGGTGCTTTGCCTGCACCGCAACGGCGCGGTGGACGCCTTTGTTTACCGCGGGGCGATCTCCGGCATGACTTTCATGGTGAAGGCGGGCCTGCGGCGGAGCCCGATGGGCCGGCTGTTCTTCGACGGCGTGGAAGTGACGCGGCACTCCGACGGGGCGAAGCCCGGCGACAACCTCGAAGCGCTCGAAACCTGCGTGCAGCACCTGCGCGATGGCAAGCGGCTGGCCATCTTCCCGGAAGGCACCAGCCAGCTCGGCCCGCGCCACCTGCCGTTCAAGAGCGGGGCGGCGCGGATCGCGCTGCGATACCTGGAAGCCGGCAAGCCGTTGCGTGTGGTGGCGCTCGGGATCCACTACGAATGCCCGTGGGCCTTCCGCTCGAGGGTCGAGGTGGTGATCAGCCCGCCGCTCACTCTCGCTCCCGGCAGCCGGCTCGGCGAGATAAGGGAAAGTTTCACCCGGGCCCTGGAAGAGGTGGGCGCGAACTTCCCCGACGGCGAATGGCAGGATCTGGCCCAGAAGTTCGCCTACATCGCCACGCTGGGAACGAAACACCGCTACTTCGACGCCTTGAAATCGTTCGAGCGCCGGCTGCCCGACGAGGCCGTGGCGGCATTGAAAAATCTCGAGGACAAGGCGCGCGGCCGCCGGGTGCTGCGGCACCAGGGCGTCCCCTTGTTCCCGCTGCGGATGCCTTGGGCCTATGCCATTCTAACAGCCCTGCTGGCGCTGCCCGTCCTCGCCGGCGCGCTGCTCAATCTCCCGCCGCTCGCGGTCGCGTGGTGGGCCGGCAAGCGCTTCCCCGACGACACCAACGTGATCGCGCTCTGGCGGATTCTCACCGGCGTGCCGCTGCTGGCAATCTGGGCCGGCATGTGGGCGCTGACCGGCTCCGCTTGGTTGCTGGCGGCCTATCTGGTCCTGACCTGGCTCGCGGTGCGCGGCTGGTACCGGCTCAAGAAAACCGCCGTCGTCGCGTGGAACGGCACCTTCCATCCGGACCTCCGCGCGGACGCGCTTGCCGTCCATCACGCCGTGCTCGCGGCGCTTGAAACTCCTTCCCATGAGAACTTCCCTGCCCATGCGACTCCGGCCGCATGAAGTGATCTTCGGAGCCTTCCTGCTGATCACCGCGGGCCGCCTGCTCGCGGCCGGCGGGGCGGCAGGGATGTGCCTTGGGTTCGCCGCCATGGCCGCGGCCATCGGGGTCATGGCGATGATCGCGACGAAGCGGACCAGCCTCGCGATGGAGCGCTTCCGCCTCGCCCTGTTCCCCGTTTTGGTGAACGTCGTTTACTGGCAGCTCGGGCCGGTAGTGAAGCATCTGGGCTCTAACAACTGGGACGCCTTCCTGCTGCGGGCCGACCGCGCTTTTCTAACCGACACGCCCGCCGTGCTCGTCGCCGGATGGACACCACCCCTTCTGACCGACTTTCTCAGCGGCTGTTACATGCTCTTCTTCCCGGGAGTGCTGGCGGCGTTCTTCGTCGCCATCCTACGGCCCCTGCCCCACGGCGTGCGGCTCTTCGACGGCCTGATCAGCCTCTACGGGATCGGTTTCCTCGGCTACACCCTGATCCCCGCCGCCGGGCCGCACCTCGCGATACCCGAAGTCTTCGCCGCCCCTCTAACAGGCGGCTGGCTGACCGGGACCAACGCCGCGCTGGTGGCGAGCGGCAGCAACCGCGTCGACGTCTTCCCCAGCCTCCACACGGCGATCACCGTCTTCCTGATGGGCTCGCTCTGGCCGCATCACCGCCGCGTCTTCCTCGTCTTGCTGGTCCCCGCCACAGGCCTCGGCGTGGCCACGCTCTACCTGCGCTACCACTACGCGGTCGACGTCCTCGCGGGGCTCGTCCTCGCCGCGGGCGCCCTGGCTTTCACCCGCAATCCCCGACTCCCATGAACCACATCCTCCGCTTCCATGATCCCCTCGCCGCCCGGCCCGAATACACGGGCGGCAAGGGCGCCAACCTCGCGCTGCTCACCACCGGCAAGTTCGACGTGCCGCAGGGATTCATCGTCATCGCCGCGGGCTACCGCGAATGGCTCGAAGGCGTGCCGCAATGGCGCGAAGCCGTCGGCCGGCTGCCCGTCGACGATCCGTCCGCGCTTTCCGATGCCGCGGCGGAATTCCGCGAACGGCTGCGCGAGGTGCCGCTGCCGGCGGGACTCGAAAAGGAAGTCCGCGCGGTGCTGCACGACTGGCCCGCCGGCACCCGCTTTGCCGTGCGCTCGTCGTCGACCATGGAAGACCTCGCCCACGCCGCCTTCGCAGGGCAGCACGATACTTTCCTCAACTGCCGCGATCCCGAGGCGGTGCTCGCGGCCCTGCGCGGCTGCTTCATCTCGCTCTGGCACGACCGGGCGATCGCCTACCGCCATCGCCACGGCTGCGACCACGGTGCCGCGCACATGGCGGTAGTGGTGCAGGAGATGGCGGACTGCGACGCGGCGGGCGTCGCCTTCAGCATGAACCCGGTCAGCGGCGACCTCGGCGTCGCGGTGATCGATGCCAACTACGGCCTCGGGGAATCGGTGGTCAGCGGTGCCTGCGAGGTCGACCACTGGGAGGTCGAGAAGGCGACCGGCGCGGTGGTTTCGTCGACGATCGCCCGCAAGACCGTGCGCACCGTTTCCTCGAAAGACGGGGGCATCGAGGACGCGGCGATCGATGAAGCGCAAGGCGACACGGCGGTCCTCTCCGCGGAACAACTCGCCGCCGTCACCGGCTTGCTGCTGCGCGTCGAGTCGTGGTTCCGCTTTCCCCAGGACATCGAGTGGGGCTTCACCGGCGAGCGGTTGGTGCTCCTCCAATCGCGGCCGATCACCACCATCCCGCCGCGCTGGACCCGCGACGAATCCGCCGAGCGCTTCCCGAACGTCGTCACCCCGCTGACATGGGATTTCGTCAACCGCGGCTTCCACCAGTCGATGGACCATTCGTTCCGCCTGATGAACTTCCCGCCCTTCTCCGGCGAGTGGTTCGGCAAGCACGGCCACTACATCTACGGCAACCAGAACGCGGTCGACATCTACGCCCGCCGCTTCCCCTTCGCGCTGAATTCGCTGGCCGACCTGCCGGTCTTGATCCCGCAGCTCCGCGAACAGTTCCGCTGGGTCCAGGAACTGCCGGTCCATTGGTCGCGCGACCTCGACTACTACCTGATCCGCCTCGGCGAGTTCATGGCGGAACCGGTCGAGCACAAGTCGATCGCCGGACTCTGGCACTTCGTCCGGGAGATCAACGCCCACGGCACCCAGTACTTCCTGCCGAACATCGCGATCTCGGTCACCCAGGGCATCCTCTACAAGCTGCTGCATTTCCTGCTGCGCGAGCTGTTCGGTCCCGACGAGATCGCGCCGCTGATGGACGGCCTGCTCGCCTTCTGCGAGACCAAGACCGGCACCATCAACAAGGAGCTCTACGAACTCGCGCAGCTCGCGCGGCGCGACCCGCTGTTAGAAAAACGGCTGCACGATCAAGATGGCAGCCGGGCGCTGTGGGAAAGCGGCGTGCTGGCCCGCGAGCACGGCGATTTCCACCAGCGCTTCCTGCGGATGATGCGCGACCACGGCCACCGCGAGATCGACTTCGATCCCTATCAACCGCTGTGGGCCGAAGTGCCGTGGGTGGCGCTCGACCAGGTGCGGCTGATCCTCGACGCGCCCGGCGACCTCACCCCTTCGCAACGCGAGCGCGAGCTGAAGATCCGCTCGCAGGCGGCGGAGTTCTCGCTGTTCCAGCGGCTGCCCGCGGAGCTGCACTTTTTCATGCACGAGATCCTCCGCCTCGCCCGGATCTACACCAGCCTCGACGACCTGGAGCACTACCAGACGACCCGCCTCGCGATGCCGCTGCGCAAGGGTCTGCGGACCCTCGGCCAGCGCCTCGTCGACCGCGGGATCCTCGCGGAGCCGATGGACATCTTCTTCGCCCGCGAGGCGGAGATCGACGCGGCGATCGCCGCCGACAGCCCGGCGAAGTGGCAAGCCTTCGCCGTCAATGTCGCCCGCGAGAAGAAGTCGTGGGAAGCGGCGCGGGCACGGCATCCCGGCTGGGTTCCGGATGGCGAGGAAGCGGCCAGCGCCCCGCTCGAAGCCGGCACCGAGATGGCCGGACTTCCCGGCAGCCCGGGCGTGGCCGAGGGGGAGGTTTACATCGTTTCCGGCCCCCAGGACTTCGCGGGCTTTCCCCGCGGCGGGATCCTCGTCGCCCGCACCACCAACCCCGCCTGGACGCCGCTGTTCTACAGCGCCCGCGCCCTGATCACTGAAAGCGGCGGGCCCTTGTCGCACGGCGCGGTGACCGCCCGCGAGATGGGCATTCCCGCGGCGATGTCGGTGCGCGATTGCCTTTCGCGGCTGAGCAACGGCTGCCGGGTACGGGTCGACGGCTCGCGGGGCAGGATCGTGCTGTTAGAAGAAGCGGCCGGATCCCCCTCGGCCAAAACCCGCGAACTGGTTCCAGCCGGATGAAGGTGGGTCTGCGGATGACGGCGGCAGCAGGATGCCCGCAGTCCAAGGGCCCGGCCGGAAGTATTTTCGTGATCCCCTTTTCCCGCGATTCCGTGCAGGCTCCCCGATGAAGGTTCCGTAAATCCGGAACTCCCAGCATCATGACTGAAAACTCATCCCTCGAACTCCTCCTCTCGCGGGCCCTCGAGTTCGAGGATACCGCGGAGCGCTCGGGCTTCCTCGAACGGGCCTGCGCGGGCAACGGTGCCCTGCGGCGCGAGGTCGAATCGCTGGTCGAGGCCCACCTCGCGGCGGACTCTTTCCTGCAACCGCGCCTGGTGCCGGACCGCGAGCCGCCGGCGGAGAATCCCGGCGACCGGATCGGCCGCTACAAGCTGTGCGAGATGATCGGCGAGGGCGGCTTCGGCCGCGTGTGGATGGCCGAACAGCAGGAACCGGTGCGCCGGATGGTCGCGCTGAAAATCGTCAAGCTCGGCATGGACACCCGCGAGGTGCTGGCCCGCTTCAAGGTGGAACGCCAGGCCCTCGCCCTGATGGACCACCCTCACATCGCCCGGGTCTACGATGGCGGCGCGACCGACAGCGGGCGGCCCTACTTCGTGATGGAACTGGTGAAAGGAACACCGGTCACCAAATACTGCACCGATCATCAGCTCGGGATCCGTCAGCGGCTGGAGCTTTTCCTCGACGTGGTCGCCGCGGTGCAGCACGCCCACCAGAAAGGTGTCATCCACCGCGACCTCAAGCCGTCGAACATTCTGGTCAGCACCCAGGACGGCCGGCCGGTGGTCAAGGTGATCGACTTCGGCATCGCCAAGGCGGTGTCGATGGAATCGACCGGCACCACCGTGATGACCGCCTTCGGCCGCATGATCGGCACGCCGGAATACATGAGCCCGGAACAGGCGGAACTCAACGTGCTGGATATCGACACCCGCAGCGACATCTACTCGCTCGGGGTCATCCTCTACGAGCTGCTGACCGGTGCTCCGCCGCTCGACCCGTCGCTGCTGCGCAAGGCCGGCTTCACTGAAATGCAGCGGATGATCCGCGAGGACAAGCCGGTCAAGCCGAGCGCGCGGATCTCCCACAAGCGGCCGCAGGACGGCGCGGTCGCCGGCGACAGCATGATCGGCCGCGAAATGGACTGGGTGGTGATGCAGGCGCTCGAGAAGGATCGCTCCCGCCGCTACCAGACCGCCAACGGGCTGGGCATGGACGTCCGCCGCATCCTCGACGACGAACCGGTGTCCGCCTCGCCGCCCTCTGCCACCTACCGCATCGCCAAGTTCGCCAAACGGCATCGCGCCGCCGCGGTGTGGGGCATCATCTTCTTGGTCTTCGTGCTCGGCGCCGCGATCGGCATGACCGCGCTGTATTTCGATGCGAAGGGCAAGGAGCAGGTCGCCCGCGAACAGTCCGCCGCGGCGGAAATCGAGCGGACGAAAGCGGTGGAAGCCGGCAAGCTCGCGCAAAGCCGGACCTGGGAGGCGCGGGTTTCCCAGGCCGCGGCCCTGCGCTGGAGCGGCAAGCCGGAACGGCGCTTCCAGGCCTTCGACGCCATCCGGGAAGCGGCTGCCATGACCAGCGAACGGCAGGTGCCGGGCAACATGAAGCGGCTGCGGGAATCGACCATCGCGAACCTGTCGATCGCCGACATGCGGCCCGTCGATTCGTGGAAGGGAAACCCCGGTTACGGCGACATCGTGGCGGCGAACCCGGCGCTGACCCGCTACGCGAACACCTTTCCCGACGGGCGGATCGAGATCCACCGCTACCCGGACCACGGGATCCAACGGGAAATCCCCGGCGAGGGAAGGCCGGTCAAGTGGGTGCTCCGCTTCAGCCCGGACGGCAGCCGGCTGGCCGCCGCCTACGGCAGCAAGGACGGGACCGGATGGACGATGAAGATGTGGAACTGCGGGGGCAACGAAGCAGCCGTCGATCTCGGTCCGGGGATCCACAAGGCCTTCGCGTTCTTTCCCGACGGACGGCAATGCCTGATCGGGCGGCCGGACGGGATGCTCGCGGTCGTCGACCTCGCCACCGGGAAGCAGCTCCGGTCCCACGCTCTAACAGGCGTGCCGCATTCGCTCGCGGTCAGCCGGCAGGGAAAGTGGATCGCGGCGAGCATCGCGGCCGGCGATACCGAGCCGTCGAGGCTCGAGATCCTCGATGCGGCGAGCGGCGAAAAGGTCGCGACGCTCGACTGCCCGGCGCTGCCCGTGGCCTGGAGCCCGACCGACGATTCGCTGGCGGCGGGCGGCTCGGACCATTTGCTGCGGGTTTGGCACGACGAGGACTGGAACTCCCCGCCCTTCGAGCTCGAAGGGCACACCGGCGTGCTCGACTCCGTGGCGTGGAGTCCCGACGGCCGCCTGCTCGCCACCCAGGCGTGGGATGGCACGATGCGCCTGTGGGACCCGTTCCAAGGCACCGCCCTGAGCTGGCACCCGGGACGCGGCAGCCACCTCGGCTTTTCGGCGGACGGCACCCGGCTGGGACTGGCCCGCGAGGGAGAGACGGTCACCGTGATGGAAGTCGAACCCGGCGACGTCTGCTACCGCGGCCGCAAGCACTCGGGCAATGTCGGCGTCTTCGACGGCGCCTGGAACAGCGCCGGCACCTTGCTCGCCACCACCGGCGACGACGGGGTCCGGCTCTGGAACCGCGAGGGGCGGCAGATCGGTTTCCTCGACGTTCCCAAGGCCCGCGGCGTCGTGTTCACGGACGACTCGCTGATCGTGGCGTCCGTCGCGGGACTCCAAAGGTGGCGGACCAACGAAGCGGCGGAGGCGGACGGACTGGCGATGACGCTCCACGCTCCCGAGCCGCTCGGCTCCTTCCGCGCCTGCGAGCAGATCGCCCTGCCGGCGGGACGGAACGTGCCGCCGGACCTCAAGGACCTGCTGGTCGTCGCCGGGCGCAGCGCCGATGGCGACGAGCCGCCGGCCATCTGGCTGTTAGACCGCAAAGGCGTCCACCCGCCACGGCGCATCGAGGCACCGTCCGGCGTCGCCAACTGCGCGATCAGCGCCGACGGGCAATGGTTCGCCGCCGGTACCTCGAAAGGAAACGGCGTTCGCGTCTGGCAGACCCGCGATCCTTCGAAGCCCGTCGACCTGCCGATCCACGGGAATGCGCGGGTCGCCTTCTCTCCCGACGGCAAATGGCTGGTGACCGGCGATACCGAGGCCTACCGCTTCTGGACCACCGGCTCCTGGAAACTCGACCGGGAGATCCCCAGCCGGATGGGCGAGTTCAACGGCGTGATGTCCTTCAGCCCGCGGATGACCGCGCTGATCATTGCCTGCCAGCGGGCGGAACTGAAGGTGCTCAATCCTTTCACGCTGGAGGAACTCGCCAGCCCCGACTTCGACCGCGAATCGCCGCTTTGCTTCGATCCCCACGGCCGGGTGATGATCACCTCGGGACCATCGGGCGGCGTCTTCTTCTGGAAGCTCGACGCCATCCGCGCCCGCCTCGCCGACCTCGGTCTGGACTGGGAATACATGCAGAAGTTCCCGCCCCTCGAGCTCCCGGTCGTGCGGCGGATCGAGCTGCCCGGCAGCGGCCTCTGACACTGCCACCGGCCCGGATCCTGCGATCCGGACCGGTGACATCCCGGGAGGGAAAACCGGCACGCTTCAACGCGCCAGAAGTCCGGCGTGTCCGCGCGTCGCGGACGTCGCGAACCAACCCGGACGGCGGATCCGCTGGTATTCCGCACGGAGCTGCTCGTGCACCACTTCCGCCACCGCTTCATGGGCGGCCGTGGTGGGATGCACCCCGTCCCAGAACAGGTAATCGTCCGGGTCGGCGGCGGGCAGACCCTGGAGCGCCTGCCCGGTCACATTCGTGAATCCGTAGGTGGCGGGATTGGTGACCATGTCGTTGATCAACGCGAAGGCGTCGACCCGGACGATGTGCAGCCTCCGGTCGGATTCGAGCTGGTCGAGCTGTTGGTCGAGCAGGGTGTTGTAGGACGCGCAAAGGGAACTCAGCAGGCCGCTGACAAAGGGTCCGAGCCCGGTTGCCGTCGGGGTCTTGCCGAGGTCGGGCAGGTTGATCACGACGAAGTGGCGGGCTCCCGCGGCCGACAGCTCGGCGATGCCGCCGACGGTGTTCGCCACGCCTTGGGTGATCGTCGGGTTCGGATTGTTGCTGCCGCTGGCCAGCCACGCGAAGAAATCGTTCGCGCCGACCCAGACGGTGTAGAGGGCTCGCGGGTCGACCTTCCTGCGGCCGTTCCAGGCGATCACTCCGTCCACCTGTTGCTCGAAGCCCGGCAGGATGAACGACGGCGGGCTGCTGTTGTAGTTCAGGTTGCCGGTCATCGATCCGCCGAGCGCGAACTGGAGGTCCGGATCGAGTTCCATGCCCAGCTTGCCGGCGAGGTATTCGTTCCAGACCGGACCGTTGCAGAAGCGGCCTTCGAAATACGGGGCCGGCGGGTAAGCGCCGCCCGTGGCCTCGTGGAAGTTCCCGGTGTCCGAAAGGCTGTCGCCGAGACAGACCAGATCGGAGAACGGGGCGGATTGTCCGGCGGGGGCGGCCGCGGCGGCGAGGGACAGGACGATGGCTCCGGCGATTCCGCGAGCCGCGGTCCGGAGGACGGGATGGGATGCAATCATGGTTTCTTGGGGTTGGGGTTGGGGGGAAGCTCGCGGGGCGGCTGGTGCCATCCGGAACCGGCGGCCTCGACGATCTTCACACCCGCCCATGCGAGGGACTCCGGAAAACCGGATCACAAATTTCGAAATCATCCGGGGATTCCCTATTTGCGGTGATCCTTTCCCCTTCCCTATCTCGCATTCATCCATGGAATGCCTCGCGATGATTCGTCGGAGGTCTTGCATCATGAAAACGGAATCACTCCCCACATCCGGCCCGCGGCAGGAAACCCGCACCGCAGCCATCCGCGCCTACATGCAAGGACCACTGGCCGTGCTGGCCGCAGCCGCACTCGCCGGTTGCGCTTCCACCACGCATGACCCGCCGCCGCCCGGCCGCGCCTTGATCGACGCGACCCCGGACTCCAAGCGCCGCGACCGGATCGATGGCATCCACCTCGTCTCCGTGAACGGCACTCCCGTCAACGGCACCCAGACCGCCTTGAATCCCGGACGCAACACCGTGCGGCTCGGCTTCCGCTGGCCGCAGGGCGGGAACCAGGAGGTCGACCTGCTGTTCCACGCCCTCGCCGGAAGCACCTACATCGTCCAGTACGACGTCTTCCCGCCGTATGCCAACCGCATGGCCGAACCCACCGACCTCGAGAAGCGGGCGGGAGATGTCGCCGGCCTCTCCCAGGGATCGGGCGAGGCGATGCTGCTGGTGGGACCGCCCGCCCTCGCCTTGTGGGGTGCCGGCTTCGTGAAGCGAGGCGCGAACGAGGCCGCGGAACACCACAAGCCGGCCCAATACATCGACCTCATGGTCATCTGCCGCCAGAGCGGCGAAGGCATCGTCCGCCGCGTGAGAGCCTACCCGGACGGCCGCGTCGATGCCGCCCCCTGGGCCGCCCACGCGCAGATGAAGGCGCCGTGGTGAGAAGGCCCCCTCACAACTGCCGCGGCAGCTTCATCAGGTCCATGGCCAGCTCGCTACTACGGACGTAGTGGCAGCGCGGCGTGGCGTCCGGCTTTTCGCGGCAGACGACCAGCGCGGAGGTCTCGATCCCCGCGCGGTGGAGCCGCTCGAGCAGCCGCCCGCGCGCCGGGGACCAGCCGGCGAAGACGCAAAGGCAACCGGCGAGGTCGTCGGCATGACGCAGGACGAGGCGGGCCAGCGACTCGAAGTCCTCATCCTCCGCGCTTTCCACGCCGGCCAGCACCTCCAGCAAGGTCTCCGCCCTCGCGATGCCCTGACCGCCGGTGACCACCCGCTCGTGGCCGGCGATGAACATCAGGTCGATCAGCGATTCGCGGGCATCGACCGCCACGACGAACGACGCCGCGACCGACACCGCGTCCTCGAACAGGTCGTCGTCGCCCGGTGCCGGGAAGGTGTCGAGGATCAGCCCGTGGCGCGGGAAAAAGGTGTCCTCCAGCTCCTTCACCACCGGCTTGCCGGTGCGCGCCCAGGTCGGCCAGTGGATCAGCCGCAGCGGGTCGCCCGGCTGGTAATCGCGCAGCCCGGTGAACTCGCCGGCCGCCCCGGCGTGCCGGGAAGTGGCCTCGCCGCCGGGCTGGAAACGCGCGCTGCCGGGAAGTTCGAAGCGCGGCAGGGGGTAGCGCCGCGGCAGCACCGCCAGCGTCGCCGCCGGGGCCGGGACCTTCACGCAGCGCTGGAACAGGCCGAGCGGATCCGGCAGCAGCACCCGCAGGTCGTCGAGCCGGATCAAGCCCCGCCGCCGCGGCACCAGGGTCACCGCGATGCTTCCAGAGCCCGCCGACGGCAAGCGGTCCACCACCGGGCTGCGACCGCCTTCGAAGAGCAGCCGCGATTCGCAGAGCCAGTTCCAACGGTACCAGGCAAGCGTGCGGTCGAAGAAGTTGCGCCGCTCTTCCCCCGGCTCGCGGGCACCGCGAAAAAGGGCCAGCCCCGGACGCGGATCGGGTGCGGTCTCTAACAGCTCGAACCGCCGCAAGCGCCGGCGGCGGTGGTTCGTCAGCACCACCTGGTAGGTCAGCGGCTGGCCCGCGGTCGCGTGTGCCGGAAGCTCGCGGCGCGCCGTCAATTTCGCCCGGCGCAAGGGCAGTGAAAGCAGGGCGACGAGCATCAGCGAACAGGCCGTCGAAAAGGTCAGGTAAACCGAGCGCTCGGCATTCCCCGCGGCGATCCCCGACGCGATGATGATGGTGATCATCAGCCCGATCCCCATCGGCCGGATGCGCCGGCGGAAGAGGTGGTTCAACTCCGTGCCCCTGGAATAGAAGTGGAAGACCGGGTCGCGCGGAACCAGCCGCCACGGCTTGGCCTTGGCCGGCGGGGCGATGGAAACGCGCGGGGTGGTCGGCATGGAGTGAAACGCTGCCTTGGAAGTTCCCCCTCCCCGGCGTCCGCGCCAAGTGGAATCCGGGGCAAGCCGCGGACTTCCGCGGAATCTCCCCGTTTTCCCCTCTCGTCATCGTCCCGCTGTTCTGCCACATCCTGCGCTGCCATGAGCGCGATTCCCCAGGGCTACCATTCCGTCACCCCTTCCCTCACCGTCCGCGATGCCGCAGCGGCCCTCGATTTCTACACCCGCGCCCTCGGGGCCGAGGTCCTCTTCACGATGCCCGAGCCGTCGGGGAAGATGATGCACGCCGAGTTCCAGATCGGTAATTCGCGCCTGATGATCTC
This sequence comes from Verrucomicrobiaceae bacterium, assembly GCA_027491155.1. Lineage (GTDB taxonomy): Bacteria > Verrucomicrobiota > Verrucomicrobiia > Verrucomicrobiales > Akkermansiaceae > Haloferula. The sequence goes on along the minus strand of JAIXWR010000042.1, from coordinate 132,570 downwards.
CGACGAATACCCCGACTACGGCTCCTACGCGCCCGAGGTCGGGTTCGGCGGGCTCTTCATGGTCTATGTGCCGGATGTCGATCTCGCTTTCGCGAAAGCCGTCGAAGCCGGAGCCATTCCGGTGCAACAGCCGACCGACATGTTCTGGGGCGACCGCAGCGGAAAGATCCACGATCCCTTCGGCTACCGCTGGACCCTCGCCTCCCACGTCCGCGATGTGACTCCGGAAGAAATGGACGCCGCGGCCAAGGCGTGGGCGGACGGCAACCCCTGATCGACCGATGGCCTTCGAAAGCGCCTTCGCCCAGGCTTTCCTCTACCTCGCCGCGGCGCTGGTCGCCGTGCTCGTCGGCAAGCGCTTCGGTCTCGGCGCGGTGCTCGGCTACCTGATCGCCGGCGCGTTGATCGGACCGTGGGGACTCGGCTGGATCGGCCGCGAAAGCGAGCAGGTCACCCACTTCGCGGAGTTCGGCGTGGTGATGATGCTCTTCCTCGTGGGCCTGGAGCTCCAGCCCTCCCACTTGTGGAAGATGCGGCGGCAGATCTTCGGGCTCGGCACGATGCAGGTGATCGGCTCGGCACTCGCGATCGGCGGCCTGGCCATGGCATTCGGCCTTGCATGGAAGCCCGCGCTCGCCGTGGGCCTGATCCTCGCGATGTCCAGCACCGCGATCGTCCTCCAGTGCCTGTCGGAAAAGAACCTGCTGCGCACCGAGGCCGGCCAGAATTCCTTCGCCGTCCTGCTGTTCCAGGACCTCGCGGTCATCCCGCTCATCGCCCTGCTGCCGCTGCTCGCCAGCGGCCCGGCGGCCCATGTCGAAAGCCATGGCGCGGACCCCTGGATGGCCGGCTGGCCCGGCTGGGCGCGCGCTCTGGCCACCATCGGCGCGGTGGTGCTCGTCGTCGCCGTCGCCCGGCTCGCGGTGCGGCCCTTCTTCCATGCCATCGCCCGCACCCGGCAGCGCGAGGCCTTCACCGCCGCCGCCCTGCTGCTGATCATCGGCATCGCCCTGCTGATGACCAAGGTCGGCCTGTCCCCGGCACTCGGCGCCTTCGTCGCCGGCGTGGTGCTGGCCAACAGCGAATACCGCCACGAGCTGGAAGCCGACATCGAGCCCTTCAAAGGCCTGCTGTTAGGCTTGTTTTTCCTCGGCGTGGGGACCGGCATCGACTTCGGCCACATCGGCGCGAACGCGGGCACCGTGCTCGGCGGCGCGGCCGGCCTGCTGCTGGTGAAAGGCGGCCTGCTGTTCGCCCTCGCCCGCCTCCACGGTTCGTCCTGCGCCGGTGCGCTGGTCTTCGCCTCGGCCCTCGCGGCGGGCGGCGAGTTCGCCTTCGTGCTGATCACCCTGGCCACCGGTTCCGGCGTCTTCGGCGGGGAAATCGCACGCACCCTGGTGGCGGTGGTGGCGCTCACCATGGCCGCCACCCCGCTGCTGATCCTCGCCGCGCACCGCTTCACCGCCCGCACCGTCGCACCGGTCAAGGAGGAGCGTGAAAGCGACGTCCACGACCAGGGTGCGCCCGTCATCATCTGCGGCTACGGCCGCTTCGGCCACGCGGTGGGACGGATGCTCCACACCCGGGGCATCGCCTCCACCGTGCTCGACAACGACCCGGAGCAGGTCGAGATCCTGCGCACCATCGGCTTCCAGGTTTTCTTCGGCGACGCCTCGCGGCCGGACCTGCTGCACACCGGGGGAGCCGCCCGGGCCAAGGTGCTGGTCATCGCGCTGAAGGACGTGGACACCACCCTCGGCATCGTCGCCACCGCCCGGAAGAATTTCCCGCACCTCAAGATTTTCGTCCGCGCCCACGGCCGGAAGGAAGCCTACGAGCTGCTCGATGCCGGCGAGGAACACATCTACCGCGAGACGCTCGATACCTCCCTGCGCCTCGGCAGCGATGTCCTGCGCACGCTCGGTTTGCCCGCCGCCGACGCGGCCCGCGCCGCCGAGCTTTACCGGCAGGCCGACGAACTCTTCCTGCGGGAAGTCGCCAGGCACCGCCACGACCGGACGACCTATCTCAATGCCGCCCGCGAGTCGCAGCGGATCTTCGAAACCGTGATGCGTGCCGAATTGCCGTCGGATCCGGCAGGCGAGGACGGCCCCCCGCGTTGACAGCATGCCGCTCCCGCATGCTCAGACCAGCGAGGCTCTATTTCCCGGAGTCCCGCCGCGCTGCCATGCTTCACGGCGTCCATCCGACCACCGAACATCATGACCAAGCTCCTCGTCCTCTACTACTCGACCTACGGCCACGTGGAAACCATGGCACACGCGATCGCCGAAGGCGCCCGCTCCGTCGATGGCGTCGAAGTCACCCTCAAGCGCGTGCCGGAAACCATGCCGCCGGAGGTCGCCGCGAAATACGGTGCCAAGCTCGACCAGTCCGCGCCCGTGGCCGATCCGAAGGAACTCGGCGACTACGACGCCATCGTCTTCGGCACACCGACCCGCTTCGGCAACATGGCCGCGCAGATGCGCAACTTCCTCGACCAGACCGGCCAGCTCTGGATGAAAGGAGCGCTGGTCGGCAAGGTCGGCAGCGTCTTCGTCAGCACCGGCACCGGCGGCGGCAACGAGTCGACCATCCTCACCTTCATCCCGACCCTGCTGCACCACGGCATGATCTACGTCGGCCTGCCCTACGCCGCGCCGGAGCTCACCGACCTCAGCGAGGTCCGCGGCGGCAGTCCCTACGGGGCCGCAACCATCGCCGGGGCCGACGGCTCGCGCCAGCCGAGCGAGAAAGAACTGTCGCTCGCCCGTTTCCAGGGAAAGCACGTCGCCGGCATCGCCGCGCAGATGAAGAAGTGAGCGGTGTCGAGGAGAGCGTGGAGGCCGCATCCAGGCTCGCGATGACCTGACATTTCCATTCCACGAATCCCACGACTTGCTAGAAGCCTCGGGCATGACCCCCGAGCTCCAGCGCTTCCTCGACCTGGCCACGCGCCCGCTGGAGGGACATCCCGGTCCGCGCGACGAAGCGAAGGGCGAGTTGATGGCCCGCCTCGGCCACTCCGGCATCCCCTTCGAGATGCTGGATCTGGCCGACCCGCTGGCCCGCCTGGAAGCGGCGCCGCCGGAGAAGCCTTGGCGGCGTCGCGGCGCACTGCTGGCCGCCTTGTTTCTCTCGGCGGGCACGTTGCTGACCGTCGCCGGGTTCCTCGCCTACCAGATCGGGACGATGACCCTGGTGTCGTATCTCTCGTTCCAGCGCTTCGCCCGATACGCCCCCGATTCCTTCGAGAACAAGCTGCTGCTTCACCACGTCGAAAAGATCGCGCCCGACCTGCCGCTGGGGCGCGAGAGCCTGGCCGGCGGCAACGGCATGGCGGAGACCGGGCGGGCCTTGTCGCGCCAGCCGGACGATCTGGCGATGCTGCAAGAGCAGGTTTCCCGGCAGATCTTCGTGGGCGCCGAGAAGTGGGACGGCTTCGACGAGGACACCAAGGAACGCATCGCCCGGCTGGATGCCGACAACGCCCTGTGGCCGCTGCTCCAAGCCTACGCCCTGTTGGAGTTCAGCATCCACCCGACGGCAGGCTACGGCCGTGCCGGGACGCGAACGATCACCGACGAGGCAAAATTCCAGGAGGTTGTGCGACTCTTCTCCGAAGCGTCGGCGAAGCCCCGCTACCACGACCGCTCCTGGTCGCTGATCCGCCGCCAGATCGAGGCCTTTCCGCCCGAACGGGGCATCCACGACGCGGTCATCGTGCAAGGCTTCAGCGGGTTCGTGACCCGGCCGTTCACCCGATACCGTTACGGCGGGTATCCTTTTGGCGTGATGGCCCAGGTCCGTTGCGAACGCCTCGTCACGGCCAAGGACACGGAAGGCCTCCGTGCGTTCCTCGGCGAATGGCGGAACGTCGTGCAGCGGGTATTGGAATCGCCGGAGCCGGTCGAGCAGGATACCGTGACGATTTTCACCGAGCTGAACGCGATGGGCGAAAACATCGCGACCGCCTGCAAGGACCTCGGCATGGCCGCCGAAGAAACCGCCACCAAGGAAATGCTGAGGCGCTTGCCGGACCGTGGCTACTCCGGCAATCCCATGCCGCCGGAGCTGCGGACGGCAGCAGGCGTCCGGCTCGAAACCTACAACACCGGCATGGTCGATCTCACCGCGGCGGAAGTCCTGCCCTCCCGCAAGACCGAGCTGGCCTTCTTCGACCGCCACGTCGCCATTTCACTGGCGCTGGTGGGACTGGTCTTCAGCGGACTCGTCGGGCTGGAAGCCTGCCGCCGCTCGAAGAATGTCAAAGGCACGGCCCGCGGCCTGATGCCGCTGTTCCGCCGCGAGGATCACCTGTGGATCGGCGGGCTCGGACTCGCGCTTCCCTGGCTCTGGTGGTGGATTGTCACCCGCCTCACCCCGCTCGGCCTGCACCGGGCGGATCCCAACGAAGTGGAGGAAGGCATGATGGCCCTGATGATCCAGCCGGCGGCGGCGATGATCCTGGCCATGGTCCTGCTGCTCCAGACCGCGCGCTGGCGATGGGAGTTGCGCGGCGGCTTCCTCGCGCTCGGCGGCTTTTTCCCCAGGGTCGGCTGGGTGGCCGCCGCCCTGACAGCGCTGGCCATCCCCGCGGCCGGTGGCATCCTCTACTTCCCCCATCTGAACGGCGACGATAAGGCGCTCTACCTGCTCGGCGCGTCCTGCATGGCCGCCATCGGACTGCTCTGGCTGCTGTGGGAAGGCATCATGAACCTCTTCACCCCGCGCGCCAGCGCCCTGCGGCCGAACCTCGTGATGCGGGCGCTGCTGCCATGGACCTTCGCCGGCCTCTTCAGCCTCCTCGCAGCCTACGGCGTGTCGACCTTGATGGAACGGAAATGGTTCGCCAACGACCCGCTGCTCCCCTCGTGGACCAGCAAGACCCACCGCAACGCCTTCGAGGAGCGCCGGGCCGCGAAATGGCTCGATCCCTGAACGCCTCATCCATCGCGTGGCCGGGCGGATTCCCGCCTCCAATTCCCGATGATTGAAGAAAAAATCGCCCGTATGTAACCTCATTCCCACCGCGGGTCAGGAAGCGGATGTCATGCAACCACCATCCTCCTCTCCCACCTGCCCCACCTGCAAGTCGCCCATTCCCGGCGACGCCCCCGGCGGCCTGTGCCCGGCCTGCACGCTCGAAAAGGCCGCAACAACATCCCAGACGGCCACCGGCGGACGCCGTTCCGCTCCCCCGGCCGTCGCGGAAATCGCCCCGCATTTCCCCGACCTCGAAATCCTCGAATTGCTCGGGGCCGGCGGCATGGGCGCCGTTTACAAGGCCCGCCAACCCCAGCTCGGCCGCACCGTCGCGCTCAAGATCCTCTCGCAGGAACTGTCGCAGGACCCGGCCTTCGTCGAGCGCTTCAACCGCGAAGGCAGAACGCTCGCCAAGCTGAGCCACCCGAACATCGTCGCCGTCTTCGATTTCGGCACCGCCGGTCCCTACTGCTACCTGCTGATGGAGCACGTCGACGGCGTCAACCTGCGCCAGGCGATGCGCACCGGAGGCTTCAAGCCGGCCGAGGCCCTGGCCCTCGTGCAGGACGTCTGTGCCGCCCTCCAGTTCGCCCACGAGGAGGGCATCCTCCACCGCGACATCAAGCCGGAAAACATCCTCATCGACTCCAAGGGCCGGGCCAAGATCGCCGATTTCGGCATCGCCAAGATGCTCGGCGAAGGGGCGATGTCCGACGTCACGCTCACGCTTCAGGGATCGATCCTCGGCAGCCCGCATTACATGGCACCGGAGCAGATCGAAAGGCCCGGCGACGTCGATCAACGCGCCGACATCTATTCGCTCGGTGTGGTGCTTTATGAAATGCTCACCGGCGAACTTCCCCTGGGCCGCTTCGCCCTGCCATCGGAAAAGGCGGCAATGGATTCGCGCATTGATGAAATCGTCCTGCGCACCCTCGCCAAAGAGCGGGAAGCACGTTTTCAAACCGCGCAGGAAGTCAGCACTTCGGTGGGTGCCTTGGCGAAAAACCCTCCGCTCGATCCTCGAGCTTCCTCTTCATCCGGGAGCGATCAAGGTTCCGCACGCTTCAGCCTCGCCGCGGCCATCCTGACTGGACTCAGCCTCGTTGCCATCATCGCCGGATCCTACATCGGAAGTGAATACCGACAATTGGATCTGACACGCGATACGGGAAAAATCCTGTCTCTCCTGATGATGATTCCGGGCTCGATGAGTGCGATCACCGGATTCCTGCTTGGCTGTGTCGCGCTCGGCTCGATCCGCAAGTCAGGGGGAATCCTGGGCGGCCTGGGAATGTCGGTGTTTTCCGTGGTGCTGTGGCCGGTGCTGCTGCTCGGCGCCATCGGTTCGTTTTTCCTGAGCATGCCGCAACCGGGCAGCGGCGGCTCCGTGTCGATCAAGATGGTTGCCCTGCCGGTTCTCGGCAGTGCGCTGGTCATCGCCGCGTTCGTCCTGGTGCGCGGCCTCCGCCGGTGGGCACGGGGAGTGACCGACAAGAGCGGCGCCAAACGCTTCCCTGGCCTTGCAGCTCCGGTCCTCTCGGCGATCGGAGTGATGGCCCTCGCCGTCGCATCGATTGAGGCGATCGGCCGGCTTTCTGGCGGGTCGCAGGAACAAGACGATTACGCCCGTAGCTACCTGGAGATGGAAATCCCGACGATGGTGGAAATCTCGGAGTCAAATCCCACATCCGACGGACGGATGCGCGAGTGGCGGCTCCGCAAACCCGAGATCAGCGTGCCGTTCAGCCTGCCGGCCGGGGAGCGGCTCCAACTCCAATTGGAACTGCAGATGAACCATGATGCCCCGGAGACGATCTGGGAAACGGAGCTGTCCGGTCCCTTGGAAAGACCGGCCGTTCTCGAGTTGGGAACGCAACTCAAGACTGTCAGCGGCCCTCCGGGAGGGATCCAGGAATTGGTCGTCCAATGGATCGCTCCGAAAGGCGGCTCCCTCCACAGCAACCTTGACCTAGAGGGGTGGGTATTCGATGCCGAATATGAGTCGAAGATTGATCCCGCCGCAACGGGACACCAGAGATACGTGATCGCCACCTTGAACGAAGACGGCACGCCGTCCCGCTCCGGCACCCTCACCCTTTTCGTGACCCGCGATTCCTCGGAAAGCGAGTAGCCTTCCCACTCATGACTTCTCCTTCCTCACCCCGCGCGGCTCCGGTTTTCTTCACCACACGCTGGACACTGGTCAGCCGGGCGAGGGGTGAATCGCCGGAGGCCCGCGCCGCGCTCGGGGATCTCTGCGAGGCCTATTGGAACCCGGTCTTCCAATTCCTGCGCCGCGAGGGCCGCGGCGAGGACGAAGCCCGGGAACTCACCCAAGCCTTCTTTGCCAAGGTGCTCGCGGGCCCCGGCATTGGCGAGGCCGATCCCGCCAAGGGCCGCTTCCGCTCCTACCTGCTCGGTTCCCTCAAGCACTTCCTCGCCAATCACCGGCGCGATGCGAACCGCGAAAAGCGCGGCGGCGGCCTCCTTGTGGAGTCGATCGACAGCGGCGGTTCCGAAACGTCTCCCGGCTTGCAGGTGGCCGATCCCGGGGCGGCGGCGGACGACGCCTGGTTCGACCGTCACTGGGCGCTCGCGGTGATGGAGCGAGGGCTGCAGCGGGTGAGGGAATCATTCGCCGGCTCGGGAAAAGACGGGCAGTTCGATCTCCTGAAACCCTGGCTCATGGGCGACCCCGAGGGTCTCACCCAAGCCGACGCCGCAGCGCAACTCGGCATGACCGGCGGCGCGGTCAAAGTCGCCATCCACCGCCTGCGGCAGAAATTCGGCGATGCGATCCGCCAGGAAATCGCCGACACGGTTGGCAGCGAGGAGGAGATCGCCGGGGAACTCCGCTACCTCATCGAGGTCTTGAGGTTCCGCTGAAGGTCACCGAATGGTCGCCTCGAGGTCATCAATCGGTCACAATTTCCAGGCATCGTCGCCCCGTTATGAATAGGAATACATTGCTCAGCATCGGTGCCGGCTTCGTTCTCTCGAGCGTCCCCGGCATCGCCGCACCCACCGCCGCATCGGAGCTCGAGCGCGGCGTCGAACTCATGGCGGCCGAAGCGACGGTCGGCAAGGCGATCCCGCATTTCGAGGCGGTCATCCGCCAGGGAGAAGACTCGAACCGCCTTGCCGCAGAGGCATGGTATCACCTGGCGAAGTGCCACCTCGCGCTCGGAGACGAGGCGGCGGCCTTGCGCTGCGTGACCAAGCTCCGCGACGGCTGGCCGGCCGAGAACGAATGGGTGGTCCGAGCCGGGACGCTGCTCCCCGCGCGGCCCGCGGTTTTCCGCGATGCCCCATGGGCCGGCGGCGAACTCCTGACCTACGGCGCGACGGTCGAGCACGAGGGCGAAGCGATGGACGCCGGCCGGTTCGCTTCGCTGATCGCCGCGGGTGGCGAAGCGGACGATCGCGTCTGGTCCGCCTGGTCGTTCAGCGAGTTCGACATCTCCACCTACACGTTCAATGGGACGGATTATCGCCCCATCAGTGGGTTGTTCCATTCGATGCCTCACGGCAACCATACCCTCAACACGGGGAAATCCGGCGAGGTGGTCCTGCGCAACAAGGGAGTGGACCGACCCATCGCCTCGTTTCCGCCGCAAGGGGAAGGTGCTCCCGTTTATCATTTCATGCAGGTGGCCGATCTCGTGCGCGTCCTCGATCTGGCTCCCGGCACGTCCTCCACCCTTCCGATGATCTCTGCCCGCAACCCGGCGGAGAAGGTGACCTATACCGTCACGGCGACCGATCCCTCGAAGATCGAGACTCCCGCGGGCAAGTTCGATTGCATTGGCTATCGGGTCAGCTCCGACGCGATTCCGGCAGGTGAGACGTATTGGGTCGAAACCGAGGGCCGACGGAAACTCGTCAAACTCGAAATGGGACCGATGACCGCCACCCTGCTGTCGGTGCGAGACGGCTGGAAGCCCGATGAATCCTACCGCTTCCCCGAAGCCGGCAAGCCCGGTAGCCTTTCCTTCACCGTGCCCCGCGGGCTGGTGGCCTTCGATGATTCCGATGAAGCCGGAGCGGATGCCAAGCCGGAGGGCAAGCGGGTGAGGATTTACGACACTCAGCTGCGCGTCCGGGCGGGTATAATCGAGTATCTTCCGCTTGCTCCGGAGGAACGCGCAGCGATTGAGCAGGAATGGCTTTCACCGGAAGCCACGAAAGTCCTGTTGAAGGTCGTGGAGAAACCGGGCACCGTGATCGATGAGATCGTGGACGCGCGCCAGCTGTCGAATGCCGGCGGCAAGTTCAGCCTGACCAGCCGCTACCGGATCGAACGTGGCGGGCAGAAATCCGAATTCACCACGCTGCTGGGCCATGGGAAGGACGGGATGATTCTGGGCGGCTTCGAGCACGAGTTGGGAGCGGGTGCCAAGGCTGAGAAACTGCTCGTAGAGATCTACCTGAGCTTTTGAGCCCGATGTCCCTGTTCTCGCCAAGTCACACCAGGCCGGATCACCCGTGGGTGGTCCGGCTGGCAATCCTGCTGCTGCTCGCCGCCGGCTTCGGCGGTTGGTGGTGGCTGATGCAGCGGACCCTGGCCAACGAGCGCGAAGCGCTCTCCCGCCGCTTGGAAAGCGAGGCGCTGAGCCGCTTCGAACGGGCCCTCAAGACGGTCGAGGCGGGTCTTGTCCGAGATCTCGGTGAAGCCGCCCGCGCGCTGGGAGACCCGCCGGATCCGGCCAAGGTCGCACCTCTGATGGAACAGGGCCTCGTCAGCGCCTGCCTGCTGCCGGAGGAGCCCTTCACCGCGGTCGAAGGCGTGGTGCCCGACGCGGCGACCCTCGTGTCGGGCGAAATCCACTGGGGCAGCGACGAAAGCGGCCGCGACCCGGTGGTTTCAGCCTTGCTCGGGCGGCTCGACGAGGCCCCGGTGCGGGCCGCGCTGCGGGACCGCCTGCTCGGGGCGGCAGGTCCCCCGATGAAGGCCTCGTTCCGCCACCGCTCGATCGAGCGCTTCCTCGAAAGCGGGCCGGACCCCGTGCTGGCCGACCTCGCCACCGCCGAGGCCGCACGGGCCGCCGGCGGCTTGCCCGCGGGCGGCGTCGGCAAACCCATCGAAACGGCGACGCTGTGGTGGAGCGAGCGACAGCTCATGGAGCGCTTCGAACAGGCGGGGGTCGGCGTGACCCTCGGGGAAAACGGCCAGCGTTTCACCCCATGGCCCTCGTCCGTCCGGGCGAAACCCGTCGGCACCGACCTCGGCAACACCGCGTTCACGACCAGCACCGCGTTGGTCCGCCGGGTCGGCTTGGGCAGCGGTTTGCTCTTCGCCGCCGCCGTCGCAGGAGCGCTCTGGTCCGGGTGGCGCGACCGCAGGATCGCCCGCCTTCGCACCGACCTCTCCGCTTCCTTCGCCCACGAATTGCGAACCCCGCTCGCGGGACAGCGCCTGCTCATCGAAAGCCTGCTCGGCGGCATCGGGCAGGATCCGGAGAAGCGGAAGGACTACCTCCGGCGCATCCTCGGATCGAACCAGCGCCTTGGTTCCCTCGCCGAGCAATTCCTGACCTTCTCCCGCCTCGACCGGGGCGTGCTCCGCATCGACCGAAGCGAAACGCCCGTGCTGGAACTGGTGAACGAGATCTTGCAATCCCGCGAGCAGCCTTTCGACGAGTGCCACGTGGAAATCGCGGATGACTTGAAGGCCTTGGTCGACCGCGGCGCGATGGCATCCATCCTGGGGAACCTGCTCGAAAACGCCTGGAAATACACCCGCGGACCGAAGTGGATCGCGATCCGCGCCTGCCGCAACGGCGACCGGCTCGAACTCGAGGTGGAGGACCGCGGCATCGGTTTCGATCCCGGCCAGCAGCGCAAGGCCTTCCGGCAGTTCTGGCGGGCCGAGAGCGGCCTCGACCGCCAGGTCGACGGCCTCGGGCTGGGGCTCACCATCGTCGCCCGGCTGGTGGAAGCCCACGGCGGCCGGGTCGAACTCGAAAGCGAGGCTGGACGGGGCTCGACCTTTCGCGTGATCCTTCCGGAATGCGACCCATGAGTGCGCGCATCCTGCTCATCGAGGACGACGCCGACCTGCGCCTGGGCCTGCGGGACAACCTGCTGGCCCAAGGCTGGGAGGTGCGCGATGCCGCCGACGGGAACCAGGGCCTCGAACTCGCCCTCGGCTGGCAGGCCGACCTCATCCTGCTCGACGTCATGCTGCCCGGCGTCAACGGCTACGAGATCTGTCGTAGCATCCGCTTGGAGAAGATCGAGACCCCGATCCTGATGCTCACGGCGCGCGGCCAGACCGAGGACGTGGTGCGCGGCCTCGATCTCGGCGCCGACGACTACGTGGTGAAGCCCTTCGCGCTGGCCGAACTCATCGCGCGGGTGCGGCGCATGCTGGAGCGCGTCAGGCCGCGCGAAGCGCGCCACCCGCTCGGCGGCGGCCTCGTCCTGGACTTCGAGGCCCGCCGCATCGATGGCCTCGGTGCCGAACTCACGCCGAAGGAATTCGATCTGCTCGCCTATTTTGTCCGGAACGGCGGCCGCGCCCATTCGCGGCAGCGGCTCCTCCGCGAGGTTTGGGGCCCCGGACTTTTCGTCACCGAGCGGAGCGTCGACCGCGCCGTCAAGACGCTGCGGCAAAAGCTCAAGGTTGCGGGAGAACCCCTCCAAGCGGTCCGCGGGGTCGGCTACCGCTGGGATGGTGACCCGCCGCTTTCTCCCGGCAAGTGATGCTGTGGTTCCGGCTCACCACCCATCCTTCGACGCGACCGCTGCTCCGGCAAGATCCGGGCGACGCCGTGCCGGAGAGCAGCCCGATTCCCTTCACCTCATCCGTTCGTGACAGCCGCCGCGATCCGGCGATGCTTCCGCGGTGAACTTCCTGACCATTTCCTCCCTCAAGGAACAAGCCGGCGAGCAGGCCATCGCCGCCGCCGTGGACTGCGAGCTCCAGTCGCGCAGCCACCGCCAGACCAAGGGCGGCAAGCCCTACCTGGTGCTGACCTTTGCCGACGCCACCGGCAGCTTCAACCTGAACGCCTGGTCCGACGCCCCGCTGTTCGAAGCCGCCCAGGGAATGCCCGACGGCACGGTGGTCCGGCTCGATGCCGAGTGGACGCAGAACCAGTACGGCCTCAACGCCGCGGGCGTCGCATGGGAACGGCTCGACGGCGACGCGCTCGATGCCTTCTACGCCGGCGACGCGGCCACCGCGGAAAAGCAGCGGCGCGATTGGGAGAGCATCCGCACCTACTGCGCGTCGATCAAAGACCCGCGCCTCCACGCGCTGGCCGACCATTTCCTGACCGACCTCGGCACGAAGTTCCGCCGCGCCGCCGCCGCGCGCCGCAACCACCACGCCCGCCGCGGCGGACTGGTGGAGCACGTCGCCCAAATGATGCGCTCGGCCGATGCGATCTGCGGCGTTTACCCGTATCTCCACCGCGACCTGATGCTGGCCGGCGTGCTTTTCCACGACTGCGGCAAGCTTTGGGAAAACCAGTATGGCGAGAAAGGCTTCGCGCAGGGCTACTCGCTCCACGGCGAAATGCTCGGCCACATCCCGCTGGGCATCGAGCTGGTCAACAAGCTCTGGCGCGACGTCGCCGAAGGCCCGAAGGCGAAAGGCTGGCTGACCCTGGAACCGGCCAGCGAAACCGTCCGCCTCCACCTGCTTCATCTGGTCGCCAGCCATCACGGCGAATACCAGTTCGGCTCGCCCACCCTGCCGCGGACGCCGGAGGCGATCGCCCTGCACTACGTCGACAACCTAGACGCCAAGCTGGAGATGATGAAGGACGCCTACACCCAGGCCAACGAGCTGGCACCGGGGATCTACGAAAAACAGTTCCCCTTGCCCGCCAACCTGGTCGAGCCCCTGCTTCACTTCGAGGCCCCGCCGCCGCTGCTCGCCGCCGAAGGCGAAAAGGACAGCCTCTTCTGATTGCGCCAATTCCTCCGCGAATCCTCCCTTCCTGAAACGTTCGGCCGTTCCGCGGGTTACCCTTTCCTGAAGCGATGGAACACTGCCACGGCACCCTGATCCGGCTGACCAAGCTGACCGACACCAGTTGGATCGTCCACTGGTTCACGGCCGGGCACGGCCTGATCAAGACCGTGGCCAAGGGGGCCCGCAGCCCCAAAAGCCCCTTCGCCGGCAAGCTCGACCTCTTTTTCGACGCCGAGATCACCTGGGCCAAGGCCCGCGGCGGGGAACTCCACGGGCTGCGCGAGGTGTCCGTCACCGCGACCCGGGAAGCGATCCGCGGTGATTACAATGCAATGCTTTTGTCAGGCTATTGCTGCCGTCTTTTGGAGCAGGCGGTCGAGCGCGATCACCCCGAGCCGGAGATCGCCGGCCTTCTGCGGCGGGCGCTGGACCACGTCGCGGCCCAGGGCGCCTCGGTCCGCGCGCTGACGCATTTCGAGCAGGAACTCGCGAAGCTTCTGGGGATTTCCCAGGAGCGCCGGCAGGCGGCTCCGGCGCTGCGGGAGAGCCTCGGCGGGCTGCCGCCGCAGCGCGCCCAGCTGCTCGAACGTCTTTCCCCGAGCCCGGATTTCCCCGTTGCATGAACCGCATCCCGTGATTTAAAGTAAATACAAGCCATGGACTCACCAACTAGCACACTCATCCAGATTCTCCGGGGCCGCGTCGAAGAACAAGTCGCCCTCGGCGATCTCGACGAGGCCCTCCACGCCGCCAATGCCGCCGTCCTGAAGGCCCAGCAGATGCTGAGCGAGGACCTCGGCAGCATCGACGAATTCGCCAGTTCCCTGGAAGTCCGGGCGAACGTCTACCGCCAGCTCGGCCACCTCGACGAGGCCCGGGACGACTACAAGCAGGCGATCGACCAGCTGGAAAACCGCCCGGACCGCCTCGCCCAGCTCGGCCGCCTCTTCGCCGGCTACGGCGCGGTGCACGACCAGCTCGGCAATTCCGAGCGCGCGGCCGAACTCTGGCAGCAGGCGGTCCATTACTTCGAAGCGGCCGAACCGCCGGCCTCGCTCGACATCGCGACTCTCTCTAACAACCTCGCCTACCTGAAGAAGGCCGCCGGCGACATCGAAGGCGCTGAAGCCCACTTCCTTCGGGCGCTGCAGATCCTCCACACCGAGCTCGGCCCGGACCACGAGGAAACCGCCGCCGTGTCGAACAACATCGGTGCCCTTTACCAGAGCTCCGGCTTCTACGAGCAGGCCCGGGAAATGCACATGATGGCGCTCGACGCCCGCCGCAAGCTCTTCGGGGAAGCGCATCCGGACACCGCCCAATCCCACAACAACCTGGCGCTCGCCCTGCTCGCCACCGGCGAAACCGCCATGGCGCGCCGTCACTTCGAAAAGGCGCTCGATGCCTTCGAGGTGCTGGGGATCGAGTATTCCGAGGACCTCGAAGCCGTGGCCGAAAACTACTGCGCCTTCCTCCGCGAGGAGGGGGACTTCGCCGCCGCGGATGCCATCGCGTCCCGCCTTCAAGGCGCGGCCGCGGTCTAGGCCTTCCCTCGACCGGAGGTCACGATCGGCTTGATGTCCCGAGGGGACTTCTTCCCAAAGCCCGGGGTTGCGGAAGCTACCCCGGGTTTTCGCGTCAAGGAGAGACTACCTCGAAGAGGTTGCGCACGGGGACGGCCGCGAAGGTGTTGCGGGCACCGAATCCCCACAACGCCGTTGGCGTAGCAAGATGGGTCCGCTCACCCCGGGGTAGCTCGTACCTCGCAACCCCGGGCTTTGGAATGCGGTCCCTTTGGGACGCTGAATGAACCGTGCGACCAGGCATCCGCTTCACCGCCGGGCCGCCGTGGCGGAGGCGTCTCCCTGGACGGCGATCTTTTCCCCGGCCAGCCAGCGGCGCAGCAGGGCCTTGTCCTTCGTCAGCAGACCCTCGACCCGGTAGTTCGACCGGCGCAGCACCTCCGCGTCCTGCCGGCCTTCATCGACCACGCACCACGGCTTCGAGCCCGACGAGTGGATGAAACGGAAGCCGTCCGGCCCGGTGACCAGGAAGGCGACGTGGCTGTCCAGCCCGACGATCCGGATCCCCGGCGCGGCCTTTTCCAGATCCTCGGCATAGCGCTCGTAGGGCACGCCGACCTTCAGCGACATCGCCTCGCGCGGCAGGAAGCTGCGCAGGATGTTCTGCGACGGCTGGCGCGCCAGCTTGTAGCGGTCGACCCGGAACCCGGCATCCCTCATCACCGTGGCGACGAAGTATCCGCAGGCCACGCTGCCTTCGCCCGGGACCTCGCTGGTTCCGTTGAAATCCCACTTCGTGCCCAGCCAGCAGCGCATCATTTCCGGCAGCACGGTGTCGAGGAAGCGGCCGCTCTCCTCCAGCACCCGGTCCTTTTCCGCCGCGGTGCGGGCCGCGGCGTGGCGCTTCGCGAAATCCTTCCGCCAGCGCTCGACCTCCTTCTTCAAGGTCGCATAACGCGCCGGCTCCGGCTTGGGACCCGCGGGCCCGGCGACCGTCGCCAAGGGCCGCTGCACCGCGACCCATGCCTCCGTCAAACGGGCGCGGAAGACCCAGCAGACGGCGCATAAAAGTCCTGCCAAGGCTAAGATTGTTAGGCAACGCCTCATCACTCGGATCGAACGGAATCAATCACTTGTACGGCCCGCGGCGAAGGATTATTTCGAAGGTTGCAGGGCCCCGTGAAAAGGCATCGCCTTTCGCCGTGAACGCGAGGCTCTCCGACGACCAGGCGAAGGTGATGAACCTCTCGCTGGCCGTCGCCGTGCTACTGCTCTTCGCCAAGATCTTCGCGGCGGCGATCACCGGCTCATCGGCCATTTACTCCGACGCCGCCGAGTCCGTCACCCACGTGCTGGCCGTGGCCTTCGCGGCATGGGCGCTGCGGCTGGCGCACAAGCCGTCCGACGACACCCACCACTTCGGCCACGACAAGGTGGCCTTCGTCTCGTCGGGCTTCGAAGGCGCGATGATCAGCGCCGCCGCCCTGCTGATCGTGTACGAGACCGGCCGCCAGATGCTGGTCGGCGCGGAGATCGCCAGCCTCGGCGTCGGCATGATCCTCACCGCCGCGGCCGCCGCGGTGAATCTGGTGCTCGGCCTCGCCCTGCTGCGGGTGGGGAAAAGGCGCCATTCCGCCGTGCTGCGGGCCAATGGCGAGCACGTCCTGGCCGATGTCTGGACCAGCGGCGGCGTGCTCGCGGCCCTCGCGCTGGTGCACTTCACCGGCTGGCGGTGGTGGGATCCGATCTTCGCCGTGCTGGCGGCCGGCAAGCTGCTGTGGACCGGCTTCCGGCTGATGCGCGAAAGCCTGGGCGGGCTGATGGACCAGGCGGATCTGGCGGTGGAAAAGGAACTCCGCGAAACGCTGGATGCCGAATGCACGGCCCGCGGGCTTTCCTACCACAACCTCCGGCACCGCCACTCGGGGCGCACCCACTGGATCGAATTCCACCTGGTTTTCCCCGACGATGCCGGCCTGCTCGACGCCCACGAGGTGGCGACCGAACTCGAAGGCCGCGTGGCCGCCACGATCGGCCAGGACGTGCGCGTCATCTCCCACCTCGAGCCCCGCTCGGCGGAAGATCGGGAGGAGCACTGGGAGCTGCGCTGAAAGCGTGCCTCAAGGTGCCTTGTTGAAGACCAGGAACGGCTTCAGCCGCTTCAAGGTGGCCTCGCCGATGCCGTCGATCCGGTCCAAATCCGCGAGGGTCCGGTAGGGACGGCCGCCGATGATCAGGTTCGCGGTCTTTTCCCCGATCCCCGGCAGCCGCATCAGCTCGTCGCGCGCCGCGGTGTTCGGGTCGATCTTCACGCCGGCGGGCAGCTTGGCCGCGCCCTGCGCTTCGGCCAGCTCGGCTTCCTCTTCCCGCTGCGCCCGCCGTTCGTCGGGCAATGCGTTCCAATCGGTCTTCGCCCAGATGCCCTTGCCGAGCCGAGCGGCTTGCAGCTCCAGATCGTCGAAGCGTTCTTCCAGCTCCTCCTTCGATACCCCGTCCGCAGTTGCCCGATACACGCCGAAAGCCCGGGCCAGGCCCAGCTTCACCAGCCGCGCGCTGAGGTCCTCGCCCTCCGCGGTGGTCACGAAGGCATAAACCCGCTGGTATTTCCCGTCGCCCCGGGCATCGGCGAAGGTGGTGTGGATCGTGAAGGGCTTCGCCAGCGCCCGCGCCGTCTCTTCCGCCGCCGCCTTGCCGAAATCCTTGGCCTGCCGGATCGATTCCGCCGACTTCCCGGCCGGCCCGGAAATGCCGAAATAGCGCCGCTGTTCCCTCAGCCGCCGCGCGTCGCTTTCATCGGTGACGTGCCACTCGATGCAGTCCGCGCCGTAAAGCCGGACCGTCAGCGCCTTGCCGTCGGGCATCGCGATCTGGAAGCTGTCGCCGTCCGCCCAATCGGTCGGCACATGGCGGCAGCCGCGGATTTCCTTGAGCTCCTGGGCCGCGGCGCTGGCCAGAAAAGCGAGGAAGAGCAAAGCGAGTCGTCTCACGGGGCAAAGCATGCCGGATACCGGCCACGGGAGCAAACCCCTTAGTCCATGGGAGTGAATCCCATGACGATGTCGAAGCGTGCCGCCAGTTCGCCGGCCTTGCTGCCGGGCAGCGGGGCGAAGTCGACGATCACCGCCGCGCGCTGCTTCTCGTCCTTGATCCCGCGGATCACCATGTCGCTCTCGTTCTGCTTCTCGCCCTTGATGTAGCACTGCGTCGTCCACTTCTCGCGGCCCTTCATTTTCACCGCGACGTGGATGTGAGGCGTGCGGCCGGGATAGGCCACCGGCTTGATGGTGCGGAAGTAGTACTCGCCCGTGGCGCCGGTGAGGAAGCGGCCGAAGCCTTGGAAATTCTTGTCGCGCTTGTCGGCCCCCGCGCTGCCCTTGTGGAGATAGACGCCGTGGTGATCGACCTGCCAGATCTCCACCAGCGCGTTGCGGATCGGCTCGCCCTTGGCATCGGTCACCCGGCCGCTGAGGTGGGTGATCTGCCCCACGGCGGGCGTCAGGCCGTCGTTGAGGACGATCAGGTCGTTGTCGGTGTCCAGCGGGAGATCGACCGGATAAAACGGCCCTTCGGTCTGCTTCGGCGTCAGCGAGAGGGCTTCGGCGAAAGCCCCCGGCACCCAGAGGCCGGCGGCCCCCAGCGTGAAGTTCTGCAGGAAGCGGCGGCGCGAGGATGGCAGGAGATTCATGCTCGGAAACTGTCAGGGAAAAACCGCCGGGGCCAGCGAAAGTCGCGGCTTGCTCCCGGCTTCCGTCTCCGCCCTAGTGCGGCCATGACCGACATCTGGTCCGCGGAAAAGCGCTCCGAGGTCATGTCGCGGATCCGCGGCAGCGACACCAAGCCGGAGCTGCAGGTGCGCTCGATGCTCCACCGCCTCGGCTACCGCTTCACCGTGCGCGGCCCGAAAAACAAGTCGCTGCCCGGCCGGCCGGATCTCGTCCTGCCGAAGCACCGCGTGGTCGTCTTCGTCCACGGCTGCTTCTGGCACGGCCACGCGGGCTGCCCGGACTTCAAGATGCCGAAGTCCCGCACCGACTGGTGGACCGCCAAGATCGAGGGCAACCGCGCCCGCGACGCCCGGGTCGCGAACGAACTCCACTGCCTCGGCTGGCACGTCGTCACCCTCTGGGCCTGCGCGGTGAAAACCCGCGGCGCCCGCGACTGGCTCGAAGCCCGCCTCCCGGTGCTGATCGAAGGAAAGCCCCGCAAGTCCGTCGCCAAGGTGGCGGAGGAGTGACGTGTGTGCGACGGCACGACGTCGCTTTGGCTTGGAGAGCGGCGCCTCCTCTGGAACGGCCGCGAACCGCCTTCCATTTCCGCCCCAAGCAAGCAGGTGGGAAGGTCTTCACCCCCAGCGACAGCGACGTCGTGCCGTCGCACTCCAAAAAAATCTCACCAATACCGCCGCACCCTCGGGTCCCGCTCGTACTGCCGCCGGAACACCGAGTCGGGCTCCGTCTTCATCGTCATCCGCGCGAACAGCCCCATCGCCAGCCCCGCCACGAAGCCGCCGATGTGCGCCGCATAGGCTACCCCGCCGCGCTCTTCACCACCGGCCGAATACTCGCCCGCCCCGCTGACGAACTGCATCAAGCCCCACATCCCGAGCACCACCACCGCCGGCACCGAGACCAGCCGGAAGAAGAAAATCGCGTTCACCTTGTTCCGCGGGAAGAGCACCAGATAAGCCCCCAGCACGCCGGAAATCGCGCCCGACGCCCCGAGGTTCGGGATCAGCCCCTGCGGATTCATCGCCACCTGCGCGAAGGTCGCCACGATCCCGCTGACCAAATAGAAGGCGAGGAACTTCAGCCCGCCGAAGCGGTGCTCCACGTTGTCGCCGAAGATCCACAGGTAAAGCAGGTTGCCCCCGAGGTGCATCAGGTCGCCGTGCATGAACATCGCCGAAAAGATCGTCAGATAAACCGGGCTGGGGCTCTCCAGCAATTGCAGCACGCCGGATGGCAGCACCACTTTTCCCACCAGGTCCTGCCCGGTGCTGATCTCCCGCGGGATCACGCTCCAGCCGTAGGTGAACTCCGGATGAAGCTGCTGCCACAGGAACAGGAGCACGTTCATCACCACCAGCCCGATGCTCACGTAGGCCGGGCGCAGCAGGTGGCGGTCGTCGTCGCTGATCGGAAAAATCACGCCACGATTCCGCCGGACCCGTGCCGGGCCGTCGATGGAAATCTGGCGCTCAGCACAGCCGCACCATGTCCTTCACGAACTGCCCCCACAGGAACAGCAGGCCGCGGAAGGTGTATTCGAAATGACCGCTTCCGGTCTCCCGGATGATCCCGGCCTCGAGGTTGTGGCGGATCTGGGACTTCATCTCGGCCTCGATCGAACTTTCGATCTCATCCGGGTCCGGCACCCGCAGGCTGTCCGGCTCGATCTTCAGTTTGCGGAGAAACGAATGGTGGTCGCCGAGGATCTGATGGAAGCAGTTCCGCTCGCAGGGCACGTGATTCCAACGCATCTGCGGCGGGCACTTCAGGGTGGCGGAGAACGGGAAATTGGTCGTCCGCCACAGCCGCCCGGCCTTGTCGCGGGAAGTCACCGAGATGAACGCGAAGGCGACGTCGCCCTGCTCGCACAGGCAGACGGCGCTGACCGCCCGTTCTTCCGGATGCCAGAACAGCCGGAAGTGCTGCTTCATCCCGCCCCATTCCCAGCCGCAGTCGTCCACGTGCTCGAAGCCCGCCTCCTCCATCGCCGCGGCGGCCTCGACGGCATTCGGGAAAAACGAGGGGTCGGGGGCGTTCCGGGAGCGCAGGCGGTTCTCCATCGGCAGCCGCATCCGGCGGATCCGGGTCAGCAGCTCCACCCAGGGGAGGAAAAACCACATCACCACCCCGATCAGCCCGCCCCACCAGCGCCCGGTCATGTAGTAAAAGGCCATGAAGCTCGCCACCAGGAAGACCAGCGCGCCCAGCTTCCGCCACAGGGCCTTGCGCGCGGAGCGCAGGGCGATGGCGAGGACGAAAAGTCCGAGGACGATGAGGCAGGAGCGCATGGAATGGGGAAGGCGGAACCCAAGCGCCGCTCGGCCCGCCGTCAAGCCTGACATCGGGGGTCGCCGCGATGGCCGACTTCGACTTGTCCGCCGGTTCCGCCGACCTGTCCAGCGATTCGTCGGGGCGGACTCCGGCACCGCCCCATCCACCCGGCCCGGAAATCCGCTGGCCCGCGACGCCCCCCGGCGGCAGATTTCCCCCGCCATGGCCATCGAACGCTACGAGTCCTTCAGCCCCGACATCGCCCCCTCCGCCTTCGTCGCCGCCAGCGCCGACGTGATCGGGCGGGTCACCCTCGGCGAGGAAAGCAGCGTCTGGTACCAGGCCACCCTCCGCGGCGACATCAACGAAATCGTCGTCGGCCCGCGCTCGAACATCCAGGACAACGCGGTCATCCACCTCGCCGACGACTACGGCTGCCACGTCGGCGAACTCGTCACCGTCGGCCACTCGGCCATCCTCCACGCCTGCACGGTGAAGGACGAGGTGCTGGTCGGCATGGGGGCCATCGTCCTCGACGGCGCGGTCATCGGCGAGCGCTCGATCATCGGCGCGGGCGCCTTGGTCACCGGCGGCACCTTCATCCCGCCCGGCTCGCTGGTCCTCGGCTCCCCGGCGAAAGTCGTGCGCACCCTGTCCCTCGACGAGCAGTCCAAGGTGAAATCCTGGGCGGAGAAATACGTGGTGCAGTCACGGAAATACCTGGCGCGGTAACCACCTACAGCAGCTCCAACTGCACCTTCTCCTCCGGATCGCGGAACCGCACTCCGACGCCTAACAGCCGCACCGGCTTCCCTTGCCCGCGCTGCCACGCCTCGGCCAGCAGCTCCTCGAAAATCCCCGCATCCAGCACCGCGTGCGCCTTCTCCGCGGTGGTCCGGGTGAAGTCGGCGAACTTCATCTTCACCACCAGCGAGCGGATCTCGCGGTCGTCGTGCCGCACCAGGTCTTCCGCCAATCCGTCGAGCATCGAGTGCATCGGCGGCCGCAGGTCGTCGAGGCAGGTCAGGTTCTCGCGGAAGGTGTTCTCGCTGCTGACCGACTTGCGGATCCGGTGGCTTTCGACCTCGCGGGCATCGATCCCCCGGCACAGCTCCCACAGCTCCAGTCCCCACTTCCCGAAACGCCGCGACATCCCGATCTTGTCGAAACGCTGCAAGTCGCCGCAGGTCCGCACGCCCAGCGTCTCCAGCTTCGCCCGCATCTTGCCACCCACGCCCCACAGCTTCCCGACCGGCAGCTCTTTCATGAACGCCTCCACCTCGTCCGGCCGGATCTCGTGCTGGCCGTCCGGCTTGTTCCAGTCGCTGGCGATCTTCGCGATCAGCTTGTTCGGCCCGATCCCCGCCGACGCTGTTAAACCGGTCTCCTCCCGGATCTGGTTGCGGATCTCCCGCGCCACGGTCGCCGCCGGGGTCTGGAGATGCGAAAGATCGAGATACGCCTCGTCCAGCGACAGCGGCTCGATCTTCTCCGTGAACCTGCCGAAAATCGCCCGGATCCGCGCGCTCTCCGCCTGGTAAAGCTCGAAGCGCACCGGCACCAGCACGAGCTGCGGGCACAGCTCCAGCGCCTTGAAGACCGGCATCGCCGAGCGGCAGCCGAACTTCCGCGCCTCGTAGTTCGCCGTGGTCAGCACCCCGCGCCGTGAACTGCCCGCCACGCCCACCGGCTTGCCGCGCAACGTGGGGTCCTCGCGCTCCTCGATCGCCGCGTAAAAGCAATCCATGTCGATGTGGACGATCTTCCGCATGCGGTCCTGCCGGGATTCTGCCACGCGCCGGTTCGCCGGCAAGCGCCGCCGCGGCCCCGGAATCTCAAGCCTCCACGCTTTCACCTTGGACAGACGCCGCCGGCCGGGCGACATAGTCGTCGTGCCCGCCCTTGTCCGCGTCGAACCCATCGCCCTGCTGCCCACACCGGCCGGTTGCGCCGTGTTCCTCGGCGACGGCCACAAGGCGATCGTCTTCTACATCGACCTCGCCATCGGCGCCTCGATCAATGCCGCCCTCGCCGGCGAAACCCCGCCGCGGCCGCTCACCCACGACCTCTACCTGCTGACCCTCCAGGCCTTCGGCGCGAAAGTCAGCCGCGCGGTGATCGTCCACGTCGAACAGGAAATCTACTTCGCCCGCCTGATCCTCGAAGCGCAGAACGAGATCATGGAACGCAAGATCGTCGAGATCGACGCCCGCCCCAGCGACTGCATCGCCATCGCCGTCCGCGCCGGTGCCCCGATGTTCGTCGTGCAGGACCTCTGGGAGAAACTGGAGGACATGTCGTCCGTCCTCCAGGACATGCGCGACAAGGGCATGGACCTCGGCGGCGGGTGATACAAAAACCACCCTTGCGCGCCGTGGGTCCGGTCCTAGCCTTGGGGGTCATGTCAACCGCCAGTCTCCCCGCCTACCTCGCCGAGGACATTCTGCTTCACCCCGAGAAGCGCGAATTCCCGCCCTTCGACCTCGTGCGCCTCCTCGGCACCGTCTTCCAGCCGACCCGGGGCTGCCGCGTCTGCATCCTCACCGATTTCGACGATCCCGCCGCGCTGATGAAGGACTTCTCCTTCCTCCGCCAGCCCGGGTTCCCCGTCCAGAAGAAGGCCCACGAGGTGTTCTACCTCGGCCTCAAGAACGGCGCCCTCGACGAACTCGGGATGAGCGGCGGCGAAATGTTCGCCTACAAGATCACCGGCGGCTCGAACCTCGACCTCGCCGACGAGGTCTGGGACAGCGCCGGCCGGCAGCTCTCGCTGGAAAAGGACATCTACCCGGTCTACGACCTCATCCTCTGCGTCTCCACCTACTCCGCCACCGCACCGCTCACCGCCAAGTGCAAGGTCCACGGCTTCCGCGGTGCCACGCTTCACGGACTGAACGACATCATCCTCAACTCCGGCCTCGCCGTGGATTACCACGAGGTCTCGCACGATGCCGAAAAGCTCCGGCTCGCCCTCACCAAGGCCGATGACATCGAGATCGACTTCGAGCTCGAGGACGGCCGCATCCTCACCGCCTGGCTCGGCCTCGGCGGCCAGGAGGCCCAGAAGTCGCACGGGCTCTGCCAGGGCAAAACGCCCGACATCGCCAACCTTCCCGCCGGCGAGGTCTACTTCGTCCCGCAGGACGCCCGGGGCCACTTCCCGATGAAGTACGAGGACGGCACCCTGGGCGTGCTCACCGTCGTGGACCGCTGCATCGTCAAGTCCGAGCTGATCGCCGGCAACCAAGCCACCATCGACCGCCACAACGCCCGCCTCCAGGACGACCCGATGACCGGCACCCTCGGCGAACTCGGCTTCGGCACCCAGGTGCTGCCCGTTTCCTACGCCGACATCCAGGACGAGAAGGTTCTCGGCACCTGCCACCTCGCCACCGGCCGCGACGATCATCTCGGCGGCGACATCGTGCCGGAGATGTTCAAGAAGCACGAGAACTCGACCCACGACGACATCCTGTTCGCGCCCCACAAGACGCCGAACTTCAACCTCAAGCAGGTCCGCATGAAGCGTGGCAACCAGCGCGAGGTGGTCATCGAGAACTTCCGCCCCGCCCGCTACCTCATGGACGCTCTGGCTTCCGAGGATTGAGTTTGGGCCGGGATTTGAAACGCCGGGACGCCAGGTTCTCGAAGCCGTCGGACGGAGGGTCCGACGATTTTAAACCTTGGCGTCCTTGCCGTCTTGGCGGTGAACTTTCCCTCCTCCGATGAAACGCTACCACCCCGTCGAACTCGCCGATCTCCCGCCCATCGCCTGCTGCTGCGGCACCACCCGGCGCGCTTTCGTCGATCTCCCCGATGCCCCGGCTTCCGCCCACTATCTCGAAGTCAAGGACGAGCCCACCAGCCACTACCATCTCAAGACGACCGAGATCTACGTGGTGCTCGAAGGCGAGGGCTTCCTCGAACTCGATGGCGACCGCGTGCCGGTCAAGCCGCTCAGCGCCGTGATGATCCGCCCCGGTTGCCGCCACCGCGCCATCGGCAAGATGAAGATCCTCAACATCCCCGTGCCCAAGCACCACGACAACGACTTCTACTACGACGAAGGTGCAGCCAAAGCCGGCGAGACGCCCGTCCATTGATGGAAAGCTTCCCCACCCCCGACTTGAGCACCAACCCCTACGAAACCGAGCGCCTGCTCGCCGAATACCTGCTGTTCCACTACGGCACCTCGGACGAGATCCTCCCCGCCAGCGCTCCTCCCGGGATGAAGGACGCCCTCGATTTCGCCGTCCGCACCACCCGCCACTTTTCGACCGGACCGGTCGCGCGCACCCTCGATCTCGGCTGCGCCGTCGGCCGTTCGACCTACGAACTGTCCCGCCACAGCGAGGAGACGATCGGCATCGACTTCTCCCAAAGCTTCATCCGCGCCGCCGCCGCCCTCGCCGAGGGCCCGCTGCCCTACCAGCGGCTCGACGAAGCCCATCTCCGCACATCCCTTCTCGCCCGCCTCCCGGCTGGCCTCCCTGACGGCAAGGTCGCCTTCGAAACCGGCGACGCCATGCACCTGCGCCCCGACCTCAGCACCTTCGACCGCGTCCACGCCGCCAACCTCCTCTGCCGCCTCACCGAGCCGCAGCTCCTGCTGGACCGCCTGCCCGACCTCGTGAAACCCGGCGGCGAGCTCGTCCTCGCCACCCCCTGCACCTGGCTCGGCGAATACACCCCGCCCGAAAACTGGCCGGAAGGCAGCACGCTCGAATGGCTGGAATCGTCCCTCGGCAGCCACTTCGAACTCCTCCGCCAGTCCGACGAACCCTTCCTGATCCGCGAAACCGCGAGAAAATTCCAGTGGACCGCTTCGCTCCTCAGCGTATGGCGTCGTCTGTGAAATTCCTGCCCCTCGTCCTCCTCATCACCGCTCTGGCTGCCGAAGAACCCTTCGTGGTCGATGACAACAAGCTGATCCTCTCCTTCGAGAACGGGGTCGGAGCCATCGCCGACTCGAAAGAGCACATCACTGCCGACGACCTCGCCAAGGCCCTGAAAGACGCGCCGCAAAGCGTCGCCGGCCTCAAGCTTCCCGACGCCAGTCCCGACGACCCGGCCACCGGCGTTTACATGATCGGCTCCGTTTACAAATGCGGCAAATGCGACCGCTGGCACCCCGGCGGCATCGCTTCCGCTTGGGCGCTCACCACCGACGGTGTGATGGCCAGCAATTTCCACGTGTTCGAAAAAGCCACCGGCGCCGCCATGGGCGTCTGTGACCGTGATGGCAAAACGTACCCCATCGTGGAAATCCTCGCCGCCGACAAGGCCGCGGACGTCGCCATCTTCCGCGTCAAGGCGGACGACCTGAAGCCGCTCGCCCTCGGCGCTCCCGCCGAGATCGGGGCCGGAATCCGCGTCATCAGCCACCCCGACCGCCGCTTTTTCATGCAGACCTCCGGCGAGGTCTCCCGCTACCACCGCCAGCCCGCCCGCAAGGACAAAGGGGCCGCTGTCTGGATGAGCATCACCGCCGACTACGCCAAGGGCTCCTCCGGCGGCCCGGTCATCGACGAGGCCGGCAAGGTCGTCGGCATGGTCTCCAGCACCCAGTCGATCTACTACGAGTCCAACAACGGCCAGCCGAAAGGCCCGCTCCAGATGGTCGTCAAGAACTGCGTCCCCGCCTCCGCCATCCGCGCGCTCCTGAAGTAGCCTCCGGAAGGGCCGGGGCACCCCGGTCCGAAAAGGCGGCCCGCCGGCTACGGTTCGGGCTCCAGCAGCCTCGCCCCCTTGATCAGGCGGCAGAATTCCTTCTTCGGCAGCACATGATGCTCGCCTTCCTTGGTCGTGAGATCGGCCATGGTCTTGTAGGCCACCTCCCAGCGCTCAAGCCGGGTGATGCGGATGAACTCCGCGCCCTTCTTCCACACTTGGTTTTGCTGCAGCTTCATGCTGAATGCTGCCCACGCCCCGCTCCGATGACCAGCCCCGTGATTCCCTCCGTCCCATGAAGATCGCCGTCATCGGCGGCGGGCCGGCCGGGCTGCGGGCGGCGGAGGTGGCGGCGGCGGCGGGCGCGGAAGTCACGCTCTTCGACACCAAGCCCTCGGTCGGCCGCAAGCTGCTGGTCGCCGGGCGCGGCGGGCTGAACCTGACCCACGGCGAGGACTTTTCCCGCTTCGTCACCCGCTACTCCGGGCCCGGGCAGCCCGACCGATTCTGGGAGAACCTGCTGGCCTCCTTCACCCCCGCCGACCTCCGCGAATGGGCGGCCGGGCTGGGGATCGAGACCTTCGAGCAGCGCACCGGCCGGGTCTATCCGAAGGAAATGAAGGCCGCGCCCCTACTCCGCCGCTGGGTCGAGCGGCTGCGCGGATTGGGCGTGACCTTCGAGATGAAGCACCGCTGGACCGGCCTCAAGCCCGGCACGCCGCACGAGTTGGAATTCGCCGTCGACGAGGAACGTCGTACTTTCACCGCCGATGCCGTGATCCTCGCCCTCGGCGGCGCGTCATGGCCGCTCACCGGATCGGATGGGAGCTGGGCCACGCTGTTGGAATCGCTCGGGATCGGCGTGAACCCGCTGGTTCCCGCGAACTGCGGTTGGGAAACGCCGTGGCCCGCGGAAGTGCTGGCGATCGCGGAAGGACAGCCTCTGAAGAACCTGGTAATCCGTGCCGGGGATCACGAAGCGGCGGGCGAACTC
This sequence comes from Verrucomicrobiaceae bacterium, assembly GCA_027491155.1. Lineage (GTDB taxonomy): Bacteria > Verrucomicrobiota > Verrucomicrobiia > Verrucomicrobiales > Akkermansiaceae > Haloferula. The sequence continues at coordinate 105,471 of JAIXWR010000042.1, read as the reverse complement.
ATGGTCACCGCCTACGGGCTCGAAGGCGGAGCACTCTATCAGCTCGGCGCCACCCTGCGCGCGATGCCGCAGCCGCGGATCCACATCGACTTCAAGCCGACTTTCACGGCGGAGGAACTTGCGCGGAAGGGATCGTGGAAGCTTTCGCCCGCCGCCGAGGCGATCCTGCGTTGCGGAGTGCCTTCCAGCATCTCGCCGCAAGACCTCGCCGCCCGCGCCAAGGCCTGCCCGGTCGACTTCACCGGACCAAGGCCGATCGCCGAGGCGATCTCGTCCGCCGGCGGCGTGCGCTGGGATGAACTCGATGCGAACCTCATGCTGAAGAAGCTGCCGGGTGTCTTCGTCGCCGGGGAGATGATCGATTGGGAAGCCCCGACCGGAGGGTATCTGATGCAGGGGTGCTTCGCGACGGGGACGATGGTAGGGATAGCCGCGGCGTGGAAATGAGGAGGGGCGACATTCCTGTCGCCCCTCCCGGATTCATGGCGGACAAGAGTGTCCGCCCTTCTCCTTGATCACGCCGCTTTCGGCGGCTCGATCTCCTTCACTTCCACCACCGGTGCCTCCTCTTTCAAGGCATCCCACGCGGTGAGCAGTTGCATCATCGCTTGGAACACCCCGGCTTGCGGCGAGCTCTGGCCGTCGCCGCCGAGCATCACGAGTTTCTCCGGGACCAGCGGCTGGGTGCTGTGGGAAAGCTCGCCGGCCACCAGGTTCAGCGCGTAGAGCCGGTTGTCGCCGAAGGCCGAGACCTTCTGGCGGCTGACTTCCGCTTCGGCTTCGCCGATGCACGCGATCTTCCCGGCCTCCGCCTCCGCGATCTGGCGGATCCGTGCCGCCTCGCCCTGGCCGATCAGTTCCGCCACCCGGGCCTGGCCCTGCGCCAGCGCGATCTCGCGTTTCGCAAGCTGCTCGGCCTCGGCGAACTGCGCCGAACCGCGGTTGGCCGCGACCTGGATCTCGATTTGCGTTTCGGTCAGGTGCGTCTGCCGTGCGGCTTCGGCCTGGGCCTGATTGAGTTCCTTCAAGCGGGCCGCGGCTTCCTGCTGCTTGCCGAAGGTCTCCTTCTGCTCCTCGGCCAGGCGACGCTGGCGGAGCTGGTCGAAGAGGCTGTCGATCGGGTCCTCGCCATCCTTGCGGCGCGCGCTTTCCGGCCGGCCGATCAGCACCGCGACGCAGTTGATATCGTAGCCTTCGAAACGGCGGCCGAGTTCCTCCGTCGCATGCCGCTGGATCTCCTCGCGGCGAGTCAGCAGGTCGAGCATGTGGCTGCTCTGCGCGACGTCGCGGAAGTAGGCGGTCAGGATCGGATCGAGCGTCTGGCTGATCAGCCGGTTCACGTCGCCGAAGCGCTGGATGACGCGCGGGGCCTTCTGGTAGTCGATGTGGAGGACCAGGCTCAGCGGCAGGAGCGGCTCGTAGCCGTCGGCGGTGATCAGCGGGATGCTGCTCAGGTGCTCGTCGTACTTGTGGGTCTCCGTCTGCCCGCTAATCCAGCGAAGTACGAAGTTCACCGTAGGAACCAGCTCGACTTTCAGCGCGTAGGGATTCAGCGCATACTTGCCCGGCGTGAGCGCCTGCTTCCACACCCCGCGGCGGCCGATCTCGACCTGCTCGCCGTAGCGGAAGGTCGAGCCGGAGACGTCGGTGCCGTCGCCGCCGAAGTAACCGATCACCACCCCGACGTAGCCGATCGGGATCAGCGTCTTGGGCTTCAGCTCGACGGTGGCGAACCAGCGGTTGATGAAGTAGGTGCCGTCCGTCAGCACCTGGAGCTGCTTGCCGCGGCGGCCGCCGAGACGGAGGAAGGTCTCGGGGTCCTGGAAGTAGTTGTGGCCCGGGCCGCCTTTCTCGTCGCGGACTTCGGGCGCGATGACTTCGCCCGCGTCGAGTGTCGGACCGTCATGGACGGTGATCACGCCGATGTTGTCGGAGCCGGTAAGACCGGTCGCGGAATCGGGCGGTTCCACCTTGTTGCTGCGCGGATTCCCGACCAGCACCGGGGTGAATCCGGACTGGGCCTGGAGTTCCTCCAGCCAGTGCTGGGCCATGCGGTTCTCCTCGCTGGAGATCGGGCCGGTGTGGACGCCCGTCTCGGTGATCACCATGAAGACCGCGGTGTTGATGGCATAGACGCCTTCGCGCAGGATGCCGCGCTGGCGGCCGCGCTGGCCGCCGGTTTCGAGGAAGCCGACGGCGTCCTGGAAGCCGTTGCTATCGACGATGCGGCCGAGCGTTTCGGACGGAGGCAGCGGTTGGCCGTCGCGGGCATAGACGTAGCCGATGCGGCCTTCCGCCACGGTGACGAGCGGCACCTTGTGGATGGTGTATTTCCAGAACGGATAGCCCACGTAGAGGCCGCCGCGCAGGACTTTGGCCTGGAAGCCGGCCTCGCCGTTGAGGGCGATGATCCGGCCATCGGTCAGCGAGCCGCTGGCCGACCAGAGTTTCTCGATGATCCCGACCCGGCGGTGCGGAATGTACCGCACGCCGAGGAAGAGATAGACGGACGCAGCCAGCGCGACGATCGACGCCACGGTGACTCCCAAGCTGAACCAGATGTCAGCGATCATGTGTTGTGTTCTCCTTTTTCTTTCGATGACCGGTCCTGCCCCACCTGCGGGAGGCAGGGGCCGGATGTTTTTTCGGGGACTGGCGAAGCGGCGGCGGCTCCGGCGGTCCCTTGTCAGGAGAAACACCGATCGATCCGCGCCCCGCGGTGATGCCTACGGGGTTAGCTGTCGGGCTGGAGCCACCACGTGCTCCCGGTGCCGCAGGCACCGCATGCCCCAAGGCCATGTTCCAAGGCAACGCACCTTGGACAGACGGCCGGGATTGGTTCCCCCGCTGCTCCGGACCACTCGTCCGGTGCACTCGGCTGACGGAATCGTTCTCAACGAACTTGGGATCGTTCTAACCGATCCCGCGGCGGGGGCAATGCGGTGGTTTGTAATCGGGCCACCGGCGGTCGCAGACCGCCGCTACATTCCAACGAAAAAGCCCGCCACCCTTTCGGATGGCGGGCTTTGGAAAGAACCGCTCGCGATTACTTCTTCTTCGCTTCCTCGCGCTCCTTGGCGGCCTTGATCACCTCGTCGGAGATGTTCTTCGGGCACGCGGCGTAGTGGCTGAACTCCATGGAGAACTGGCCGCGGCCGGAGGTCATGGTGCGGAGGTCGCCGATGTAGCCGAACATCGCGGACAGCGGAGCCTCGGCCTTGACGCGGACACCACCCGGGGTCGGCTCCTGGCCCTGGATCATGCCGCGGCGGCGGTTGAGGTCGCCGATCACGTCGCCGACCTTCTCCTCGGGCGCGAAGACATCGAGCTTCATCATCGGCTCGAGGATCTGCGGCGCGCACTTCGGCATGGTCTGGCGATAGGCGGCCTTGGCGGCGATTTCGAAGGCGATGTTGCTGGAGTCCACCGCGTGGAAGCCGCCTTCGTTCAGGATCACCTTGAAGTCCAGGCAGGGATAGCCGGCAAGCGGTCCCTTGTCGACGGAGGTCTTGAAGCCCTTGTCGACGGCGGGGATGAACTCCTTCGGGATGCTGCCACCGACGACCCTCGATTCGAAGATGAAGCCGGAGCCGGGCTCGCCGGGCTCGATGGTGTAATCGATCTTCGCGTACTGGCCGGAACCACCGGACTGCTTCTTGTGGGTGTAGCTGTCGGTGACCGCCTTGGTGATGGTTTCACGGTAGGCGACCTGCGGGGCACCGACGTTGACCTCGACCTTGTGGGTGCGCTTGAGGATGTCGATCTTGATGTCGAGGTGAAGCTCGCCCATGCCCTTGAGGATCATCTCGTTGGTTTCCTCGTCGGTCTCGACGCGGAAGGATGGGTCTTCCTGCACCATCTTGCCGATCGCGTTGGCCAGCTTCTCGGCGTTGGCCTTGTCCTTCGGCGCGATGGCGATCGAGATGACGGGATCCGGGAACACCATCGGCTCCAGGGTGGCCGGGTTCTTCTCGTCGCAGAGGGTGTGGCCGGTCTGGACGTTCTTGAGACCCACGATGGCGACGATGTCGCCCGCCTGGGCGGACTCGATCTCGTTGCGGTCGTCGGCGTGCATTTCGACCATGCGGCTGACGCGCTCGGTCTTGCCGGTGAAGGAGTTCAGGATGACATCACCCTTCTTCACCGTGCCCGAGTAGATGCGGGTGAAAGTCAGGGCGCCGAACTTGTCGTCCATGATCTTGAAGGCGAGCGCGCGGAGCGGCTTGGTCGGATCGCTGACGGCGAACTCGCCGGTCTCGTTGCCCTCGGCATCGACTTCCGGCAGCGGCTTCACTTCCGGCGGGGAAGGCAGGAAGTCCACGACGGCGTCGAGGACCAGCTGGAGCCCCTTGTTCTTGAAGGAGGAGCCGCAGTAGGTCGGGAAGAACGCCATGTCGATGGTGCCCTTGCGGATGCAGCGCTTGATGGTGTCGATGTCGGGCTCCACGCCTTCGAGGTATTTCTCCATCACCTCGTCGTCCTGCTCCACGGCGGTCTCGATGAGGGCGGCGCGGTATTCCTCGACCTTGTCCACCATGTCGGCGGGCACGTCGACGACCTTGAAGTTCTCGGGCTGGCCGGACTCGTCCCAGATGTGGGCCTTGCGGGTGAGCAGGTCGACCACGCCGACGAATTCGGACTCGGTGCCGATCGGCAGGACCATGACGAGCGGGTGCGCGCCGAGGACCTTCTTGACCTGGGCGACCACGCGGTAGAAGTCGGCGCCGATGCGGTCCAGCTTGTTGACGTAGATGACGCGGGAGACCTTGGAATCGTTGGCGTAGCGCCAGTTGGTTTCGGACTGGGGCTCGACGCCGCCGGAGCCGCAGAACACGCCGATGCCGCCGTCGAGCACCTTCAGCGAGCGGTAGACCTCGATGGTGAAATCGACGTGGCCCGGGGTGTCGATCACGTTGAACTGGTGGCCCTTCCAGAAGCAGGTGGTGGCGGCGGACTGGATGGTGATGCCGCGCTCGGCTTCCTGTTCCATGAAGTCCATGGTGGAGGCGCCATCGTGCACTTCACCGATCTTGTGGATCTTGCCGGTGAGCTTGAGAATGCGTTCGGTGGTCGTCGTCTTCCCCGCATCCACGTGAGCGAAAATGCCAATGTTGCGGTATTTGGTGAGGTCCTTCATGCCTTTGAGTGTGATGCGGTTCGGGCCGACGGGACGCGCCGGGGGCGACTTCCTTAGTCGGCCGGCGACAAATGGCAACCCCGAAGCGGGGGATTTTCCGCCCCCCTCCGGGGCAATCTCCCGGCTGGACGGAAGCGAAATCCTCCCGAATCTCCACGCCGTGGCCGAGATCATCCTGGAAATCGACAAGGTGGTGAAGCGCTTCGACGGATTCACGGCGGTCGACGGCGTGTCGCTGCAAGTCCGGGCCGGGGAAACGGTCGGCCTGCTGGGCGTCAACGGCGCCGGCAAGACCACGCTGATGAACATGATCCTCGGCCTGATCACCCCGACCGCCGGGTCGATCCGGGCTTTCGGCATGGACTTGCAGACGCACCGGCTGGAAATCCTCCAGCGCGCGAATTTCTGCACCACCTACGCGACCCTTCCGGGCAACCTGAAGGTCCGCAGCAACCTGGAGATCTTCGCCCGCCTCTACTCGGTTCCCCAGCCGAAGCAAAAGGTCGCCGAGCTGCTGGAGCTGCTCGAAATCTCCCGGCTCGCCGAAAAAACCACCGGCCAGCTCAGCGCCGGGGAGTCCACCCGCGTCAACCTCGCCAAGGCCCTGCTCAACGACCCCGACCTGCTGCTGCTCGACGAGCCCACCGCCTCGCTCGACCCCGACATCGCCGACAAGGTCCGCAAACTGGTCCGCCGGGTGCAGAAAGAACGCCACCCCGCCATTCTCTACACCTCGCACAACATGCGGGACATCGAGGAAGTCTGCGACCGCGTCCTCTTCCTCCACGGCGGCAAGATCCTGGCGGAAGGCACCCCGGACGAAATCACCAAGCACTTCCAGGAAGACGACCTCGAGGACGTCTTCATCAAGATTGCCCGCGGCGGGTGACGGCTTGACCGCATGCATCTTTCCGGGGAAAGTGCATGCATGACCCAGCTCACCGTTCGCGGCGTCGAGGAGGCTTGGGTGGCCAAGGCGAAGGCCGAGGCCGCCGCCCGCGGCGTGTCGATGAACCAGCTTCTGCTCGAGGCCTTGGCCCGCGGCCTCAACGTCAAAGGTGAGCGACTCCCCAAATCCAACCTCGACCGTTTCGCCGGCGACTCCGACTTCGGCCCGGGCTGGGATGACTACCTCGACAAGGACCTCCATCGCACCGACCCGGAGCTATGGACCTGATCGTGGTGCTCGATACCAACGCCTACAGCGACTGGCGTCGCTCCGGCCGCTGGCACGCCAACATCGCCATCGCCGACCGGGTCGTGATTCCTTGCATCGTCCTCGGCGAGCTCCTTCACGGATTTGGCAAAGGAGGGCGCGCCGCCGAGAACATCGCAAAGCTCGATGATTTCCTGAGCCAACCCCAGGTCGAACTGGCGACCCTCACCCGCCGCACCGCCGAACTTTACGGCCAGTTCCTCGATCATCTCCAGACCCAAGGCACGCCGATCCCCACCAACGACATCTGGATCAGCGCCATTACTCATGAGCTGAATGGGGAACTCGCCACCCGCGACGCCCATTTCGAGCACTTGCCGCAAGTCAGGCTCGCCCGCGAACTCCCCTGAGCGAATCATCGTCCCTTTCAGCCTTTCAGCCTTTCAGCCTTTCAGAATGTTCCGCCCCTCCGTCATCCGCGCGCTGCTCACCCGCTACGTGCTGCTTTACGCGAAGAATTGGAGGCATTGCAAATTTACAAAATGACTCTCACGGGATTTTCTCCTGAGGAGGAGAGAGCAACACTACTGGTGCCGCAGAGCCTCGGAGATCATCTGCGTGTGTGCCGCATGGAGCGCGAAATGCAGCAACAGCAAGTGGCGGACGCGCTGGGGGTTCACAGGATCACGGTCATCGCATGGGAGAGAAATCGAAGGGTTCCGGCACCTCCCTTTGCCGATAAGATCAAAGCGTTCCTTCTTTGTGGTGGCTACCACGCGGCTAGCTAGGCTTGAGGTTGTCTCAACTTGAGCTGGTTTTCACGAGAAGGCCCTTTTCCCGCGCCGTGCGCAAAACCGAGGCGAACGCCCAGCCCGCCAGCGAGAGGTAGACGGCATTCAGCGCGAGCGCGATTGCGAAGCGCCGGATGTCGAAGCCGCCGTGAAGAATCGCGTCACGCATTCCTTCGAACACGTGGGCGGGTGGAAAGATCGAGGCGATGCCGCGCATCCAGCCGGGAAGGATTTCCATCGGATAGAAGACGCAAGCGAAGGGTTGGACCATGAAGGGTAGCGCCCAAGCTAGCGATTCCGCCCCGTGACCCCAGCGCAGGATCAGAGCGATCGATACGATGCCCAGCACCCAACCGAATAGCATGAGGTTCGCGTAGTAGGCGATCAGGCCCCATTGGAACTGGAAGAGATTGAAGGAATAGGCGGCCGCCGCGACGACCGCCAACACGATGGCCGTGATTCCCACGCGCAGCAGTCCCACGGCGAAGGTTGCCGCGATGTAGTCGGTCATCCGCACCGGAGCAGCGAAGATGTTGAGCAGGTTTCGCGTCCAGACGTCTTCGAGGAACGAGATCGAAACGCCCTGCTGGGCACGGAACAATGCGTCCCAAAGGATAATGCCGCCGATCAGGAAGGTGATGAACTGCGGGAACTCGCCGCCGCCGCCGGCCTTCTGAAGGAACATGGTGACAAAGCCCCACACCAGGAGCTGCACCAGCGGCCAGAAAAACAGCTCAAAGGCCCGCATCGGGCTTTTGATGTATAGCAGCACGTATCGGGTCAGCAGTGCGTGGATGACGTGGGGACGGAGCATGGCTCGAAACACAACCATCCGTGGCAGTGCCAGGCAAAGATGAAATTCCAAGCGCTGCTCGCGGCGAGCTTATTGAGTTCAAGCAATGGAGCTTGTCGCCACGGGTGGCCCCCACGTCAAAGTCTCACTTTTCATCGTGCCCATCCTCGTTCTCCAAGAAGACCTTGGCGGTGGCGGGATCCAGGTGCGACGCAATCTCCTCATGGTGCCGGGAGATCTCTTCCGGTGTAGGGGGCAGATCACTGGAAAAGAGTCTGCCGAAACGGTGAAAGTCCCGCTCGATCTTCCGGATCTCATTCACCTGCTGATCGGACAAGTGGTATTCAACGCGCCACGATTTGAGGCGATCCTCAATGATGTTCCGCAGGTCCATGTACTGGTCGAAGAAGGGAATGCAGACCAGCAGCATCACCCCGCCCAGGGTGCCCCATACGCTCAGCTTGTCTTTCCATGTCCACGGTGACGCCGGCTCCAGCACCTTCTTCACCCGGACCTTTTCGATCCGCGTGAACTTGGGAGTCCGATGCTTTCTTTGCCGTTTCATGGCTTGGGTGAACCCAGAAGGCGAAGTGAGTTGAGGATCACCAGCAGTGTTGCTCCGGTGTCGGCGAGAATGGCCAGCCACAGCCCGGCGATACCCGCGAAGGCGAGGATGAGGAAGAGAGCCTTGATCGCCAAGGCGAAGATCACGTTGAAACGGATGATTCCTACCGCGCGGCGGCCCAAGGTGATGGCTTCCGCGACCTTGGTCAGGTCGTCCTTCATCAGCGCGATGTCCGCCGTCTCGATGGCGGTGTCGCTGCCGATGGCTCCCATGGCAAATCCGACGCTGGCGATGGCCAGGGCGGGCGCGTCGTTCACGCCATCGCCGATCATGCCGACGTGGGTGTAGTCACTCACGAGCTTGCGGACATGCTCGACCTTCTGATCGGGCATGAGGTCGCCGATGGCTTCATCAATGCCAGCCTGTGCGGCGATGGCGGAGGCGGTGCGCTGGTTGTCGCCGCTGAGCATGATGACCTTTTCGATCCCGGCGGCATGGATGCGGCGGAGTGCCTCGGTGACTTCCGGTCTCAAGGTGTCGGCGATGGCGATGATGCCGATGACTTCGCCCGCGCATCCATCGTGGGGAGCGTGCCCGAGCACGGCGAGCGACTGCCCTTTGGACTCGATACCGGAAAGGAGGGCTTCGATCTCCTGGGAACAGACGCCGGTCTCGTGCGCCATCCGGTGATTGCCGATGAAGTGCGGATGTCCTTCGATGGTGGCGCGTGCCCCTTGGCCGGTGACGGAGAGGTAGTCCGGGGCGGACTCGAACACTATGCCACGGGCACGGGCCGCTTCGACGATCGCAACGGCCAACGGATGCTCGGAGTGCGTGTTGATCGCGGCGGCGCGGCGGAGGACCTCTTCCTCCGGCAGATCTGTGACCGATTGGATGGAGACGACCTGGGGTTTGCCCTGGGTGATGGTGCCGGTCTTATCCACGGCGAGGGCGCGGAGCTTGCCGACGGCTTCGAGATAGACGCCGCCTTTCACCAGGACGCCGCAGCGGGCGAGCGCGGTCAGCCCGGAAACGATGCTCACCGGCGTGGCGATGACCAAAGCGCAGGGGCAAGCGATGACGAGGAGCACCAGCGCCCGGTAGATCCACGCGCCCCACGGCTGGCCCATGAGCAGCGGCGGGATGACTGCCACCAGGATGGCGATGGCGAAGACCGCGGGAGTGTAGATCGCGGCAAAGCGGTCCACCCAGCGTTGAGTGGGCGGTTTCTGTTCTTCCGCTTCCCCGACGAGCTGGATGATCCGCGCGAGGGTGGAATCGCCGGCGGCCTTGGTAACGCGGACCGTGAGTGATCCTTCGCCGTTGACGGTGCCGGCGAAGACGGGGTCGCCCGGCGCCTTATCGACCGGCACGGACTCGCCGGTGATCGGGGCCTGATCGACGGACGACGCGCCCGCGATCACCTCTCCATCGAGCGCGATCCGGCTGCCGCTGCGGATGCGGATCTCCGCACCCACGGCGACCTCGGCCACGGGGAACTCGCGTTCCGAGCCATCGTCGCCGATGACGATGGCGGTCGGCGGCGAAAGTTCCAGCAACGCGGTGACAGCGCGCCGTGCACGGGTGGCAGCCCACGATTCAAGCAGCTCCGAGAGCGCGAAAAGGAAGACCACGGCCGCCGCTTCCGCGTGCTCGCCTATGATCCAGGCCCCGGCGACGGCGACGGTCATCAGGACGTTCATGTCCAGCCGCCGGGCGAGCAGGGCTTTCCATGCAGCGGGAAATACGAGCATGCCGCCGGCCAGCGTCGCCAGCGCGAAAGCCACGGTGCGAAGCCACTCGGGGCCAACATTGAGCCAGCCGAGAAATAGCCCGACGCCTGTCAGTGTGCCGGAGGCGGCGACGAGAAAGGTCCGCGGCAGGCGTGTGTCGTCGTGTCCGTGTTCGCAGCCGCCGAGTGGGTGTTGCGATTCGCCTTCGTGATGATCGGACATGGGTAGAAATGTTCAGTGTTCGTGACGCTGTTTATCGAGGACCAGGCCGTAGTGCCACGGTGCAGCCTTTCCCAGAGGGACGGTGTGCCTGTGCCGGAATCCTGCCCGCGCCGCCATCCCGAGGCATTGGCCGGGTGTCGGCCGGATGTCCAACGAGGGGCCGCGGGGAGTTTCGATATCCGTCCTCCAGTGAATGATGGAAACCTTGCCGCCGGGTGCGAGCACCCGGTAGGCGTCCCGAAGAATCTTCATCGAGTTCTCGATGTGCAGGATATTGAAGACCATGGCATGCACCATTGAGCCGTCCGGCAAGCCGGAGCCGTCCTCCATGAAATCACGCCGGGTCGCCACGACATTTCCCAAGGAACACTCGGCAGCAGCACGAGTGACGCTGGCGATCATTTCCGGGTCGATATCGAAGGCGTGGACAGTTCCGGTAACCTTGCGGGCGACCGGCAGGGTGAAGGTCCCGTAGCCGCACCCGAACTCTGCCACGTCGCCCGGCATGCTTGCACAGCCGAGGAGTTCGACAACCGCGCCCGGATGGAAAAACTCCTCCCACTGTCGAGCTTCGGGCATGCTGCTTTCGCGACCTTTCATCGTGCGATTACTTTGCGATATCCCTCCGTCAAGGAATCAGCCTCGATGCGGCGGCCGGTGGATTCCTGCGAGGTCTCGGTGAGCTGCAAGAGGTCGAGAAGGTCGCCTTCAAGGGCGGTGACAAGACGCATGACGGGCACCACATCGTTGCCGAGCTTGTCGGACGACACTTTGAGCTGCTCCCGCAAGGCTCGTAGATGGTCCAGCGCCTGGGAGGCCACGTCCGGATCAGGAACACGACGGAGCCGTGAAATCAGATGGTTCACGCTCGCGACCACCCCGCCGACTTCGCGGGCGCGCACCGTACAATCGAGGTATTCAAGCCGTCCCGCGGCAACCCGGCGAAGGTGAACGAAAATATGGTCAACCGGCTCGATGACGAAGCGCCGGATTACCAGCATGGAGGAGATCCATACGGCGACGCCGATGAGGGCGACATGGAGCAAGTGATGGAGAAGGAAATTTTGCCAGTCCGAGGGCCGCTCGATCAGGAATTCGGCGAGGGAATAGAGCGCCATTCCGATGACGGTGGCACCAAGGGTCCAGCGGGTGACGGCGCTGTGAAGCGCACTCGATTCCCTTACTTCCAAGGTGGACGAAGGGGTGAGGGAATTCGACATGATGGTGGGAAAGAAGTGGCTGGAGGAAGCCCCTCCCCGCGATGCGCCGCGGGAAGGGGCCAGCAAACAACCAGCCGGGAAATCAATGATCGTGGCCTTCGTGGCCCTCTTCGTCGGCACCGTGGGCGCAAGTACAGGCGTATTCCTTGTATTTGCACGTCGGGCAATCGGCGAGGTTCACGTTGAACTTCTCGGTCACGGTCTTCGCGTCCGCGGTCATTTTCACCATCAGCACGATGGGAATCATCTTCCCTTCGGGCAACGGCTTGTCGGAGAGCAGCGAGCCACCGTCTTTGGCGAAGGCGAGCTTGGTCGGCTTGGCACGGTCGCCGCCGATGGCAGTCACGCTCTGATCCTTCACGGCGATGGCTTTGCCGTCTTCGCCGAGGAAGGTGATCTTCACCTTGCCATCAGGCATGACGAGGAACTCGAAATGCGGCTCGGTGGCGGTAACGATTCGGCCGCCGTTCGGGCCGGCTTCTTTTTTGCCCTTGTCGGCGTGTTCCTTGTGTTCGCCTTCCTTGTGATCGTGATCCTTGTGGTCCTCCTCCGCAGCGCGGATCGAGGGGGAAAGGGCGAGGCCGAGGACGGCGAGCAGGATGCTGATTTTCGTTTTCATGTTCTGTTATTTCTTTGGTTTCGGTTGGGATGCGCCTTTGGGTTGCTCCGTTGTTTCGGACGAAGCTTCCCATTGGAAATTCAATGAGATGCGGCGGACTCGAGTTCGATGGATTTGGCGGCGGCCTTGCGCCCGAACAGCCAGAACATCGCGGGGGTCACAGCCATGTCCAGGAAGGTGGAGGAGATCAGGCCACCGACGATGACGACCGCCACCGGGTGCAGGATTTCCTTGCCCGGTTGGTCGGCGGCGAGGACCAGCGGGATCAGGCCGATGCCCGCGGCGAGCGCCGTCATCATCACCGGCACGAGCCGCTCCAGCGTGCCTCGGACCACCATCTTGCGGGTGAAGCCCTCGCCCTCGTGCTGCATCAGGTGCAGGTAGTGCGAGATCATCATGATGCCGTTTCTCGCAGCCACGCCGCCGACGGCAATGAAGCCGACCAGGGTGGCGATGCTGATGTTGTTCAGCTTGAAGTAGGTGAATGCGAGCCCGCCCATTAAGGCGAGCGGGATGTTAACCAGCACCTGGAGTGCGAGCATGGAACTCTTGAAGTAGCCGAAAAGCATCATGAACACCGCGACGAAGACGATGGATGAAAACATCACGATACGCTGGGTCGCTTCCTTCTGTGCCTGGAATTCACCCTCAAAGGTGATGAAGTAGCCCTCAGGTAGCTTCACCCCGGCAGCGACCTTCTCTTGCAGCGTGACCACGAGGTTCGACACGTCGCGCACGGTCGGCTTGATGGCGATGGCAAACCGGCGCTGGCCGTTCTCGCGGAAGATCACGTTGGGCCCCTTGGCCTCGCGCACGTCCGCCACCAATGACAAGGGTACCCGCTGGCCATTGGAGACCTCGATGGGCAACTGCGCGATCTTCTCGGGCGAGTCCCGCCATTCGAGCGGCAGGCGGGTGACGAGGTTCACGGACTTCTGACCATCACGCAATTCGGCTACCTCCTTGCCACCGATCAAGGCGGAGAGCTCGTCATTCAGTTCGCCCGGTGAGATCCCGTAGGCCTTGGCCCTGTCGCGGTCAGCCTCGACCCGGAGCTGGGGAATGGAAGAGGTCTGGTCCAGCTTGGCATCCTCGAAGCCGGGAATCGTCTTCGAGATATTCTGGATCTCGATGCCGATTTCCCGGAGCTTCTCGAGGTCGGGCCCGAAGACTTTCACGGCGACCGGTGCCGAGACACCGCTCATCATGTGACCGATGCGGTCCGCCAGCGGCCCGCTGACGACCGCGAAGACGCCCGGCACGGTTTTCACCTTCGCGCCGATGTCCTCGAGGATCTCCTTGCGCTTCCTACCCTTGTCCCCGTGTTCCCCTTCGATCTCGCGGAAGTCCACGTCGAACTCTGCCGTGGAGACGGGCACCACGTGGTCGCCCCGCTCTGCACGACCAAGGCGGCGGCCCACTTTCCGAACCTCCGGCACGGAAAGGATCTGCTGCTCGATAACATCGGAGATGCGGTTCATTTCCTCCAGCGAGGTGCCGGGGGCTGCCGTGGCGGCCACCAGCGCGGTCTCTTCCTGGAACTTCGGCAGGAAGTCCTTGTTCATCTTCGGATAGAGGGAGAACGCGGCCGCCAGCAGGACGAGTGCGATCACCAGCACCATGGCGGGCTGGCTCAGGGCGAAGCGTAGGAGCGTGTGCTCCAGCAGCCATTTCATTCCCCGGACCAGGCGTCCGTCCTTGTGCTCGTGGCCGCCTTTCGGATTGAGCAAGAAGGAGCAAAGTACGGGAATTACCGTAAGCGACACGACGAACGACGCGATCATGGAAATGATCGTGGCGATGGCGATGGGCGCGAAGAGCTTGCCCTCCACACCAGTCAGGCCAAGCAACGGCAGGAACACCAGGATGATCAGCACCGTGGCGTAAAGGATGGAATTCCGGACCTCGCCCGACGCTTTCGCGATCACCTTCAAGCGCGGATGCGGATGCTCCAGCGCGGCATTTTCCCGTAGGCGCCGGAAGACGTTTTCCACATCGACGATGGCATCATCCACGACCATTCCGATGGCCACGGCCAGGCCGCCGAGGGTCATCGAGTTCACGCTGATGTCGAATCCCAAGAAGACGAGCATCGTGATCGCGAAGGACATCGGCATGGCCATCAGCGTGATGAACGTGGTCCGGAAGTTCAGCAGAAACAGGAACAGGATCAGGGTGACCATGATCGCACCGTCACGGATAGCCTCGGTGAGATTGCCGATGGCGTGATCGATGAAGTCCTTCTGCTGGAACAGCAGCGTCGTCTCCATCCCCCTCGGGAAGGTTGGACCAAGTTCCTCCAAGGCCTTCTTGATTTCTTCGGTCAAGGCACGGGTGTCGAAACCCGGAGCCTTGGTGATCGTCATGATCACGCCATAGGTCGCTGATTTCTCGGGGCTCTGGCTGACAGTGGCATCACCACGCATCGGCTGGGTCCCCCAATCAACCTTGGCCACGTCGCTAATGGCGATGGGGCGGTCGTTCACCTTCTTGATGATGGTGTTGCCGATGTCAGCCAACTCCACGGTCATGGACAGATTCCGCACCATGATTTCGGTCGGGCCGGTGTTGAGGAAGCCGCCGGTCGTGGTATTGGCAGCGGATTCCGCCGCTTTTTCGAGTTCCTCGAAGCTCACCCCATTGGCCTGCATCCGATAGGGGTCCGGCTGGATCTCGATTTGCTTCACGCCGCCGCCCATGTTGAGGACTTCGGCGATGCCGGAAATGCTCTGGAGGCGACGCTTGATCGTCCAGTCGGCGATCGAGCGTACATCGCGGGGATGGATGTAACCCTCCTCACCTTCCTTGATCGTGGAGCGCACGCCGACGAGCAGGATTTCGCCCATCAGTGACGCCACCGGCGTCATGAAGGGCTGGACGTCTTCCGGTAACTGCTCCCGTGCGCCCTGCAGGCGCTCCTGAACCAGCATGCGGGCCTTGTAGATGTCGGTGCCCCAGCCGAATTCGACATAGACGAGGGAGAGAGCGACATCGCTGTTGGAGCGGAGCCGGGTCAATCCCGCCACACCCATCAGTGAGCTTTCAATGGGCTGGGTCACCCGCGTTTCCACTTCCTCGGGCGCGAGTCCCGGAGCCTCGGTGAGGATGACCACGGTTGGCTTGGTCAAATCCGGCAGCACTTCCACGGGGAGCACTGTAGCGGTCCTCAGCCCGAAAGCCATGAGCAGGAGGGAAAACCCGATGATGATCGCCCGGTTGGCGAGCGACCAATGAATCATTTTGTTGAGCATCGGTCAGTGTGCCTCCTGGTTGGATTTCGAGGAGGTGTCCGCGGCATCGTCGGAAGACGGTCCGCGCTTCTTGCTGACCAAGGACACGATCAACAGCAGGCCGAGGACGCCGCTGACATAAATCCAGATCGGGTTGCCCGAACCTGTCGCGCCGGCAGCTTGTCCTCCGTTCTTCGCGGCATCCATCTCTGCCGCCTTGTCCGGCGTGAGTTCGGAGCCGTCGGCCGCGTGCTCGTGGCCGTGCGCGGCATCGAGCGCTTCCTTGAGCGAAACGCTGCTGGCCCCGGCAAAGGAGAGCGAATAGGCACCGCGGGTCACGACCTCATCCGCCGGGAACAAGCCCCCGATGATTTCCGCGAAGCGATCGTTGATCTCTCCGACCTGAACGGGCGTCTTGATGAAGGCATTCGGGAGATCGAAGTGTTTGACGTAAACGATGCGGTTGCTGGCCTCGCCTTGAAGCGCGGCACGCGGGACCGCCAGGACATTGGGACGCTTGCTGATGACGATGGAGAACTCCGCGCGCATGTCCGAGCGGAGCAGGCCGTCCTTGTTCGGCAGACGGAAGATCGCATCGAGCGTGCCGCTTTCGCGGTCGGCGGAGGTGCCGAAGCGCAGCAGCTCGCCGGTGAATTTCTGATCCGGCAATGCGGCCACCTTGATGTGGGCCACGGTGCCGGGTTTCATCCGCCCTGCCTGATGCTCGGGGACGCGGGCGATGGCGTACACCTCACTGAGGTCGGTGATTTCCAGAAGCGAGGTGTCCGGCTCCAGGGGGTCGCCAAGACGCACGCTCGCGCGGGTCACCAGCCCCCCGATCGGGGCCTTGAGCGCGATGACAGGCGGCGGGTCGCCCGGCTGGCGGCTCTCGATCTTGGCGACTTCCTGCCCAGCTTGGACAGTGTCGCCGACATGGGCTTGCAGTTCGACGATACGCCCGGGAATGCGGGTGCTGACGCCAGCCATCTTGCCGGGGATGGCTTCGATGCGGCCGAGCGAGAAGACCGACTCCTCGAAGTCGGTTTCTTCGACCATGACCGTTTCGATGCGGAGGTTTTTCACCCCGGTCTCATCGAGCACGATGGTGTTGGAGTTGTTTTCCTCGGCACCGAGTTTCAGCGGGGCGAGGAGGAGAGCCGCCGAGCAAAGGGTGGTATGGAGAGAGGTTGAGAATTTCATGGGTGAAAAAGGATTATCGTTGGCCAATCGCCGCCTCGTGGCGGACGCGGGCGAGGTTGAATTGGAGCAAGGCGTCGAGTCTCGCGGCGGAGAGCTGCAAGCGCTTTTCGCGGGTGCGGAACACGGTTTGGATTTCTCCCTGGCCCTTGCGGAAGACATCCTCTGCGGCGGCGGCCTGCTCTTCCGCGAGCGGGATCAGGGTGCCGCTGAGTTCCCCCAACAGCTTCGACCATTCCTCCATTTCGGCATATGCGGCCTCCGCTTCGAGGTGGATGGACCGGGCAAGGGCGGTCGCTTCGAGGTCCTTTCGCTCCTTCTTGGCCTGAGCTTCTTGAATGGCCCCTTCATTCTTGTTCCAGAGCGGAAGCGGGAGTTTGAAGCGGAAACCGACCAGGGCCTCCTTGTCGTAGCCTTCCGGCGCGTCCTCGGTCCTCTCGGCGGCGGCAAACAGGCCGGCTTCCAGGTCCTCGTATTTCTTGGCCTGCTCCAGCGACACGCCTTTCCCCGCGGCGGCGGCCTCAAGCGCGGCAGCCTGGTAGTCGGGGCGATTCGCATGGTTGGCCCCAGCCTGCGGGATGGCCGGTGCGGGCAGCGTGCCTCCGACCAACAGGACTTCACCGGGCCTCATGCCGAGCAGAGGTTTCAAGGCACCGACCGCGGCGACCTCGGTTGCGTCAAGCTGGCGCATTTCCAAAGCGAGACCGGCCGCTTCGAGCTTCGCCTGCCCGGCATCAAGGGGCGATCCTTCGCCCTTCGCCGCGATCTCGGCAAGAAAGCCGGAGAACTCTTTCGACAGGCCTGCCTGTTGGTCCAGCAGATCTCTCCGCTGCCGGATAGCGAGTACGTTGATTACGCCCTCGCGGGCTTCGGCGATGATGCGGCGCTCGACCTCGCGGACCTCGGCCTCCGAGGCCTTGTATTCGGCGGCCGTGACTTCCTTTTCCAAGCGGAGGCGGTTGGTGATCGGGAAGCGTTGGGTGAAGCCGATCTCGAACTTCCGGTCGCGCAGCCGCGGATCGTGTTCAAAGCCAGCTTCGAGTTCCGGGTTCGCCAGGCGGCCGGATTGATTCATGCGGCCGAGCGCCTCGCGGATGCGGAGGCGGGCGGCGGCAAGGTCGGGATTCTGGGCGCGGACGCGGTCGCCGATGCTGGCGAGCGAGACGACCACGCCGGTCTCCGCCTGAAGCGCGGAGATCGAGAGGGTAAATGCCATGACGGCACAAAATGGGAATGAGTACATGAATGGTAAATTTGTGATCCGCCCGGGAAAGACCGGGACATGGGATCGGATAAAAGCCGGACAAGAAATCCGCGGGCGACAAGGGTGCCAAGCGGAGTGACGGCGTCCCATCAGGGCACGCCGGAGCGCAATCAAGCGGCGCTCAGATCAGCGGAGGCTTATCCAACTCGAAAACGGGTCCTTCGGGGGGCAACAGTTTGGACAACTGAAGCCCCATTAGCAGCGCATCAGGCAACGGCAGGCGGATTCCGGTCGTGGAATCCAACGTCATCGGGGTCGAATGCGCGCACATACCACTGTGGTGATGGTGGGGGCCCTGCGGGCATTCCTGCTTGGAATCATGGGATTCCGTGCAAGGAAGATCATCGCCGGGATGACCACTCTCGTGACACTCGGTTTTGCATGCGCTGGTCTGATCAGCACCCGATGTCAAAGCACGCACACCCACGCCGACGAGAACGCCGAGCACCAGGAGCCATGACAGAATGCTTCTCAAACCTGAAATAGCAGCTAGCCCCCGTCTCCTCTCAGGGCAAGCGAAATCTCGGCGGATGCCGATCCGATGGCGTCCTCCGTGGGAATGGTGACCGACACGATGCTGCCGGGAATATCTTGCACCCTCTCGACTCTTGCATGGGTAGCGCGGCTTTGCCCGGAGCCGTGAAATGGATTGACGTGAAGGGCGTTTTGAACTGATTCCTCATGCAGATGACGCGGCAGTTTATCGCCATCCTCTTGCTGGCCTGTTTCGGGATGTTAATCCCGACCATGGCCTCGCCGGTGCGCGTTTGCTTTCTGGAATCCGAGGTGTATTTGGGGAGCTTCGAGTCCTTCGGGGTCACCACCGGTGATGATGGCTCGACCAAGGCGAAATGCTGCCCCGACTGCGGTGATGAGGAACATGGCGGGGATCCCTGCTGTGTGGAGATCCACAAGCTGCCTGATGCGCCGGAGCCCTCGGCTCCGTTCGGGGTGCAGCCTGTCCTGCCGGTTGAGCTCAAGGACTACTCGGTCCATGTCGAGCGGCCGGTGGATTGCGTAACCGATGTGTTCTCTGCCGCGGAGCCCATCCGCGGCCCGACATCGGGATCCATCCGACGAGCCCTGCTGGGCATTTGGAACATTTGATCCGGGGTTGTCCGCCCTGTTGAAGATCACCCACTTCCGGGTGGATCTATGTTTTCGCATCGTACTCCGGTGCATCCCTTCCCGGCCGGTCAGCCGGCAGCGCGTGCGATCCAGGCCCCGCTTTCCATTTGTTCCAACTTTTCATGCCATGGTCCCAGGACTACCAGATTTTCCCAATCCACGGCGGGCCGCTGTCCGCATCCTTCTCGTCTTTTCGCTCGGTTGCTTGGCAGCCGGAGCCGACCCAGAACCCGTGCCCGTCACCATCGACGGGCTGGTGACGCAAGCACTCGCCCGCAATCCCGAACTCCGCTACTACAAGGCGGAGATCGCCGTCGCCAAGGCCGGCAGGAAATCGGCGGGCAAACTCCCAAACCCGGAACTCGACCTCGAAGTCGGCCGCAAAAAGGTCACCGGCGGGGATGCGAAGGCGGAAGGCATCGCCTACTCCGTGACGCTTGCCCAACCGATCGAATGGCCCGGCCGGCTTGGGCTGCGCAAGGCCATCGCGGACCGCGACATCGCGCTCGCAGAACTCGGGCTGGAACGCTTCAGCGCCTACCTTGCCGCGCGGGTGAAGGTCTTGGGCTACGCCTTGGCCACCCAGCAGGAGATCGCCGCCACCGCCGCGGAGGTCGCGGACCGCTTCACCTCGGTGAAAGAGGTGGTGGTCCAGCGGGAACCCGGAGGGGTCGCGCCGATGCTTGAGGCGAAGATCATCGAGGCCGCTGAGATCGTGATCCAGCGGGAGGCGGGTGAAGCCGCCGTGGAAATGCAGGAGGCGCTGCTTGAGCTCAATCAACTGATGGGCCGGCGCGCCGATTCACCGCTGCAAGTGCAACGCACCGAGTTCAAGCCGCCATCGCGCACCGAACTGGTGTCCCTGCTCAACGAAGCGGCGCGGCACAATTACGACCTGCTCGTGAGCGCCGCCGAGCTTGAAAAGCAAGGCCTCCAGGTGGCGCTGGCCAAAAACGAGCGCTACCCGACGTTCACCGTCGGGCCTAGCCTGTCGCAGGAACGGGCAGGAGAGAATGAAACCGTCATCGGCCTATCGCTGTCGGTGCCCCTGCCGCTGTGGGACAATGGCCAGCCCGCAGTGGATGCCAGCATCGCGAGGCGGATGCAGGGAGAGGCCTCCTTGCAAGCGACCATGCGCGAAGTGGAACGCCAGATCACCGGCGCTTGGCTGCTGCTGGAAACCCAGCGGAAGCGGCTCGATGGCTGGAAACCCGAGGCCCAGCAGTCCTTCGCCGAAGCCGCGCGGCAGGCAGATCGCCACTACCGCCTCGGAGCCGTGCCACTGAGCACCTATATTGAAATGCAGGAGAAATATCTCGAAGCGACTGAAGCAATCAATGCCACCCGGCTGGAGGTTCTCCGGGCCGCATTGGACTTGGAGCAACTTGTTGGAACTCCCGCTGTCAAAACCTCAACCAAATAGTATTCTTCACCATGAAATCTTTATCGTTCGTTCTCACCGGCATCGGCGCTCTGGCCTTCGCCACCCTCAACACGTCTTGCCTCAAGTCCGAAGCGTCGGCCGCCAAGGAAAGCGCTCCTTTGCCCGAAAACGGCGCCCAATTCAAGGAAGGGCGGGGCCTCGCGATCACCGATGAAATGAAGCAGGCGATCGGCTTGCAGGTGTCCGAGGTCGCCGAGGAATCCATCGCGCCAACGATCACGATCAGCTTGGACAGCGTGCAAGCCCACGAAGCTTGCGGCTGGATTACTCCCGATCAGGCGAAAGTGATCCGGGCCGGAATGGAGGCGCGCCTTCAAAGCGCCACCTCCACCGATTCCTTCAAGGGCATAGTGAAGAGCATCGAGCAGATGCCTCTCGGCTCGCTGGGCGATCATGAGTTGACCATCACCACGGAAGACTCGCTCCCGGCAGGCACCCCGCTGACCGCGACCTTCAAAGGAGCGGAAAGCGATGTGGTGCCAGTGGTTCCGGCAACGGCCTTGCTCAAGACTGCCGAAGGCTCGTTCGTTTACGCGGTCAACGATGGCTTCTATGTCCGCACTCCGGTCACCGCCGGGCCGTCGGACGGCACCTTGGTGGAGATCACGGACGGTCTCTACTCCGGGGACCAGATCGTGACCACGCCTGTCATGTCGCTGTGGATGGCGGAGCTGCAAGTGCTCCGCGGAGGCAAAGCCTGCACCTGCGGACACTGAACCGCCATGCTGGATCACCTCCTGAACTTCGCCATGCGCCAGCGCGTGGCGGTGCTGCTCGCCACCCTCGTGCTGCTCGGCGTGGGGACTTGGGCCATGCTGCGCCTGCCGATTGATGCCGTCCCGGACATCACCAATCCGCAGGTGCAGATCAATACCGCCGTTCCCGCTCTCGCGCCGGAAGAAGTGGAGAAGCTCGTGAGCTTTCCCATCGAGAGCGAAATGTCGGGCCTCCCCGACATGGTGGAACTGCGTTCGCTCTCCAAGTTCGGCCTGTCGCAGATCACGATGACGTTCAAGGATGGCGTGGACCTTTACCGCACCCGCCAGCTCGTCACCGAGCGTTTGCAAGGCGTGCTGGACGAGCTGCCGCCCGGCCTCAGCCCCAAGCTCGCGCCCATCGCCACCGGCCTCGGGGAAATCTTCTACTACACCTTGGACTACACGGCAGAGGCAGCCGACAAACCCGCTACCCGCGAGGAGCAGTTGATGGCTCTCCGCCAGATTCAGGAATACACGGTGAAGCCGCTGCTGCGGGGTACGCAAGGTGTCGCCGAAGTCAATACCAGCGGTGGCTACGAGCGCCAGTTGGTCATCCAGCCGGACCCGGCCAAGCTCGCCGCGACCGGACTTTCCCTCGACAGCCTCGCGGAGATCGTTGAGCAGAACACGGCCAACGCCGGCGGCGGCTATGTCGAAATCGGTGGGGAGCAGCTTATCGTTCGCGCTCCCACCCGGGTCACCAGCGCGGAGGAAATTTCCAAGTTGCCCTTGAAGTTCGGCGCGGGGGTGAAGCCGATCCTGCTGAGCGAGGTCGCCACTGTGGCCATCGGCAGTTCTTTCCGAACCGGTGCCAGTACGCATGAAGGCGAGGAGGCATTGGTGGGCGCGGCGATCATGCTTGCGGGAGAGAACACCCGCCTCGTCGCCGAAGCCGTCAGGACCAAGCTGGAAGAGATTCAAGAGAAGCTTCCACCCGGGGTTGCGATCAAGTCGGTGTACGACCGCAGCGAACTGGTCAACCGGACCATTCATACGGTGGAAAAGAATCTTTCCGAAGGGGCGATCCTCGTTGTGGTGGTGCTGTTCCTGTTGTTGGGGAACTTCCGCGCCGCCTTCATCGTCGCGCTGGTCATCCCGCTTTCGATGCTCATGGCGATGACCGGCATGGTCCGCATGGGTGTCTCGGGAAACCTGATGAGCCTGGGTGCGGTGGACTTCGGACTGATCATCGACGGCGCGGTGGTGATGGTGGAAAACATCGTCCGACACCTGGGGGAGAAGCAGCACGAGCTGGGAAGGCGGCTAACCGTTCAGGAGCGATCCAGGGAAGTCCTGCGCTCCGCGAAGGAAGTTGCCAACCCCATGTTCTTCGGCGTGCTCATCATCACCGTCGTGTACCTGCCGATCCTCGCGCTCCAAGGGATCGAGGGGAAAATGTTCAAGCCGATGGCCGTGGTGGTGATGCTCGCGCTCGGCGGCTCGCTGGTGCTGGCGCTCACCCTCATGCCGGTCCTCTGCTCTTACCTTCTCGGCGGCAACATCAAGGAGAAAGACAACTGGCTGGTAACGCTCGTAAAGGCGATCTACACGCCCCTGCTCAAGTTCGGCCTTCGCTTCCGATGGCTCATCGTGCTGCCCATGTTCGCGCTCTTCGGCTGGTCCACGGTCGTCTTCTCTAAACTCGGCTCCGAGTTCATCCCGCAGCTCGATGAAGGCGACTTCACCTTCCAGCTCATCCGCAGCAGCAGTGCCGGACTGACAGCATCGGTCGATCTTCAAAAGCAGTCGGAAGCCGTCCTCCGACGCGAGTTTCCTGAGATCCGCGACATCTTTTCCCGCATCGGCACCGCGGAGATTGCCTCGGACCCGATGGGACCGAACGTCTCAGATACCTACGTGATGCTCCAACCCCGCGAGACCTGGCGGAAGGTGGACGGAAAGCCCATCGAGAAGGAAGCGCTTGGCGACATCATGCGCCGACGTTTGCTCGATCAGGTTCCCGGCCAGAATATCCTCGTCTCCCAGCCGATCCAGATGCGCTTCAACGAGATCATGGCCGGATCGCGGGCCGATCTCTTGTGCAAGATTTACGGCGACAGCTACGACGAGTTGGAACGACTCGCCGGTGAAGTACGCCAGGTCATCAACAGCATTCCCGGCGGAGCGGAGACCGAGTTCGATGCCATCGGGAAAGTGCCTATGATTGAGATCCAACCCGACCGCGAAGCCATGCAAAAATTCAACGTGCATGCCGACGACGTGAATCGGTTGATCGAGACTGCGTTGGCCGGTGGAGAGGTCGGGACACTTATCGAAGGCAACCGCCGGACTCCTATCATCGTGCGCCTTTCCGAAAGCCGCCGTGCCGATCTCCCCTCGTTGGAACGCCTTCCATTGCGGACCGAAGAAGGCGGCCTGCTCGCTTTGGGGCAAGTCGCGAAAGTGAAGCTGGTGGACCAGGTCAACCAGATCGCCCGCGAGGACACCCAACGCCGCGTATCCGTCCTGATCAATGTCCGTGGCCGCGATACCGCCAGCTTCGTGCATGAGGCGACCCAAGCGATCCACGAGAGGGTGAAGTTTCCGGCGGGCTACTACTTCGAGTTCGGCGGCCAGTTCAAGAACCTCCAGGAAGCGAAGCAGCGTCTCATGATCGTGGTCCCGCTGGCCCTCGCGCTGATCTTCGTGCTGATTTTCCTCAGCTTCAATTCGCTGAGGCAAGCGGCCCTCATTTTCCTTTGCGTGCCGCTCGCCGTGACCGGTGGTATCTTCGCGCTCTCGTTGCGGGAAATGCCCTTCACCATTTCGGCGGCGGTCGGCTTCATCGCGCTCAGCGGCATTGCGGTGCTGAACGGCATCATGTTGATCTCGTTCATCAACCAGCTTCGCGAAGAGGGGAGAACCCTGCGCGATGCCGTCGTCGAGGGCACGCTGACCCGCTTGCGGCCGAAGTTGATGACTGCGCTCGTCGCCTCGCTGGGCTTCCTTCCTATGGCGCTCGCCACGGGCGCCGGTGCCGAGGTCCAACGTCCGATTGCGACCGTCGTCATTGGTGGCATCGTCACCTCTACTTTCCTCACCCTGCTCGTGGTGCCTCTGCTCTACGAGTGGCTGGAGAGAAAAACCAAACCGAGAAACCAAACGCCAGTAACGCCATGAAAACCATCGTTCGTCTCATCACCGCCACCCTGTTCGTTGCCTTTGCCGGCAGCACTCTCGCCGATGTCACCATCAAGGCCGGTCCCCGCAAAGGCCGTGTTCTGGAAGTCGACGGCCACCATGCCGAGTTCTTCGTCGAGAAGGACCGCACCGTCAGCATCGCCTTTCTGGACAAGGAGTTGAAAAAGAACGAGCCCGTCGCAGCCCAGACCGTGACCGCCACTGCCGAAGCCCCAAGCGGGAAGCAGAAGCTGGAATTTGAGAAAAAGGGTGACCTGCTCGTCTCTAAAACCCCGCTTCCGGAAGGCGAGCACTACACCGTGGTCCTTCAGGTGAAGCCAACGGCTGACGCGAAGCCGAAGAACTTCCGCATCAAGCTGGACCTCACCACCTGCGGCGGTTGCAGCAACCCGGAATACGCCTGCACTTGCGACGAGTGACTTAGTGTCTTACTCCCGGGGACCCTAGCGACGCTTCGGTCCCCGGTGCCGACTGGAATTCAACCACTTGGAAAGTCAATGACCTCGGCTGCGATGGGAGTGATCCCTGTAATCGCGATCGTGATTTCTCGATTCTTGCCGGTGGCCCTCATCATGGTGGTGATGACGATCGCGTCGGTGGGCCTGTTGATGGCCGTGTGATTTGTGCCGATGCGCACTTTCGTGATGGCCACCGTCACTCCGCTGATGGCGGCCTTCGTCACGGTGTTGATCCCGAGCCTCCGCGGCAACGGGTGTCATCACGGCTAGGCCACAGACAAGGCTGAACAAGGCTCCAAGGATTTTCATGTTGATGTTAGTTTTCAGACTTCGCCGCAAGCAAGCGGCGCCGGAACTGGGACGCGGCGCATCCGGGATTATTCATGTGGGCGTGGCCGCGGCGGTGCCATCACCGTCGCAAGGGCAGACTGCCATCCTTCCGGAGGATGATCCGCGAGGCAAATCGCTGTCCTATCCATGGGGTGTAATACCACACCGTCACCGGCTTCCGGCGCGCCAGCTCTGCCGCGGACGCCTTTCCGTTTCCCGCGGTGAAGAGGGTGCGATCGTTCCACACCAGCGTCAGCGATCCGGGATCGGTGTCGGTCTTGATGCGCAGCGTGCGGGTGGTCCAGTCGATCACCTCGATGGACCCAATGGCAACGCGTGGTCGCGGATGCTTGGCGGAGACCTCGGCGGAGGTCGCCAGCAATGCGGAGCTTAGAATCAGGATGAACTTGCCCAAAGTGAGTGCGCGTTTCGTGTTCATGGCACGATGTTCGGTTGGACTGCTAACATGAGGCTGCGGACGCGGTGGAGTGTGGCCACCGTACTTCGATCCGAAGTGACGACGAATGGTTGCCCACGCGGAGGAGAAGCGATTAAGAGGCTTGCCGGATCTGGCGGTCCATTCCATGCCGATACACAGCTCGCGGCGCAGCGAAGCAGGCACTGGCACCGCTCGGAGAGCCGCGGCGAAGGTGTTGTCGCGGGTGTGCTCATCAGCCAGCCACTCGCGGAGTTCTTGATCGCTTGCGGCATGTGCAAGTGCAGCCGCAAATTCATTGCGCTCCGTCTCGATCTTGCCCGGACGTGCACAGCGGAGAACGAACCTGGCTTGTTCCTTGTCCATGGCTTGAGCGCTTAGGCCTCCGGATGGTGTTGAGCGGCACACTGAGACGCCACCCGTCTGTAGGTGGGAGGCAGTTCCGGCTGATCTATTCCTGATGCGCTTGGCGAAAAAGGCACCGACCACCGGTCCCAGCGTTTAGCAGCCCGCGGTGCTCACTTTGGTCGAGCATCCCGCCCGACCAGGTTGTAAAACCGCTCCAGATCGGGCGGTGAAAGTTCGTTCAGCGACGTGAATTTCGTGAGGCCGAGCCGGACGGCAATTTCGGGATAGTAATCTTCGTTTGTCTGTCCCATCGCCGTCATGCGGGCCTTGATCGACTTCTTCCACCCGACGGCGGATGCACGGCTCTTCTTGGCTTTCGGCTTTCTCAAGAAGCGCCCCTTGGCCTGCCGGTACCACTTTTCGACTTCTGGCATCTGCTCGGACATCAGGGCGTTGTACCGCGGGGCATGAAACCTCTTCAGCAGCCGGCTGCGCCACTCCGCCTTCCGCTCGCCAAGCGTCTTTTCCATCAGCTCTGCGGAAAGCACCGCGAGCTCGTCCAACCATTTGAGAATCGTGGTCTGCTCCGCAGCGGTCACCTGTCCCGGAGCCGGACCGATCACGATCTTTGCTGGAGGATGCGGGGAGGCGTAGATCGTATTGTGATCGCCGACGACTTGTGTGTTCCGGCTGCTACTCTGGCGGATCGACGGGGATTTTCGGGCGGCCTTCTTCGGAACAACACGCGTCTTCTTCTCAAGCAGCTCCGCGACCACCATCCCCAGATGCTCGCGCAGTTCGTTCTCGAACTTCAGACGACTGGAGAAGCTCCAGGCGAAGCCGGTGTCCATGACCCGCTTCCTGAAATCTTTAACCTTGGCTCGCTGCGCCTCGTCACCTTGCTGCATGGGTGCGGCGAGATCCGAAAAATACAGCATGACACGAATACCGCGCGCCATCGCCCGCTGGACCTCCTCGACGGTGCCCGAATCCGCCAAGCCGGTGGGCGTTCCCAACCTGGCCCAGAAAATCGCGATCACGAGATCGGACTTGTCGATTAACTGGTGGTTGATGACCTCCTGGCCCCGGGCCTTCATGTCAGGGACCGCGTGAGTGTTCCAGTGCTGACAAGCAAGCTCGCAGCCGGTCAGCGTCCGGCTCGTCCGGTTCCATGAGTCGATGACATTTTCCGCGATCCCGATCTCGCGGATGACATCGCCGGGGCCGCATAACGTGATGGTCAGTTTCGTGTGCTTTGGCTTCATACCATGCCCACGCTAACATGCCCGCTCGGTGCTTGGCCGAGTTTCTGAAAAATTCGCCCGCCTAGTAGTCCGGGGAATTCACCGGGTGACCCAAGGACTGAATCAAGGATCTGTTTCTGAACTCCCGGCCGCGTAGCCCCAGCACTCTGGCAACCGGAGCAGATCGGCAATGGGAATGGCATTGCCAAACGCGGCATTCGCTCGACGGCTATCGCCGAGGTGAGCGGACCCGTGGACGTTTCCGTTCCGCATAAGATTTGAAAAGAGGTCGAGCGGCTACTTCCGACGGTCTTGCCCCTAAAGCAAGCAGCGTCAGGAATGAGATCCTGACGCTGCTCGGGAGACGACTTGAACCTTCGTGGAAGGTCAGCGGGCCATACTCGGGTGGGCGCTATCGGGAACCGGGTGTTCCTTGCCCGGAGGGCCCATCTGGTGAGTGCCGCTGCCGGTCGAAGTGTCGGCGCACGAGCTGGCGATCAGGCCAAAGACGAGGAGGCCCAACGCAGCGATGGCGGTTTTGAGGTGGCGATTCATAGTATGCTTTGATTCGGTGTTTGATCGGTGTCACGTCTCTTTCGATCATGGGAACCATCCCATGCCAGCGAGCCATCCGACATCGACACCCTATTCGCGCGACCTTTTTCCCGCTACGCATCGGGTCCGCATAAGTGCGCATTTTTTCGGTTCTGCAAGCGTGCGTGCCTCATGCTTCCACGGATTTCTTCACCAGTTTCAACCCCTCCAAAACGACAAGTGGAATGGTCCCGACGGCCAAGAGCATGAAGCAATCCGGGAGCGGCAACAGGGTGGTCTTCAGCAATCGCGCCAACGTGTCGTTGTGGTGACTCCATACTTGCAGGGCGAAAGTGACGCTCACCACGGCGAAGAGCATCAGATTGCCCGATAGCGGGATGCGCCAGACCGGCTTGGTGGCGCTGCGGGCACCAAAGGAACGCAAGAGTTCAGCAAAAACCAGCACCGCGAAGGCATGGGTCCGCGCCATTTCCGGGGTCCCGGATTTCAGCGTGTGGAAATAGACCGCAAATGAGACGCCGGCCGTGAGGATCCCGGTAAAGACCATGATGCTGAGAAAGCCGCCGTCGGTGATCCTTTCGTTCCGTGCGCGCGGGCGCCGCTTCATCACGTCAGGGTCGATCGGGTCGGTCGCCAGGCAAAGCGCGGGCAGACCGTCGGTGACCAGATTGATCCAGAGCAGGTGAATCGGGAGCAACGGCGCAGGGAGGCCCGCCAGGACGCAGGCCGTCATCAGCAGCAGTTCGCCGGTGTTGCCCGCAAGGAGGTATTGGAGCGTTTTGCGGATGTTGTCGTAGATCCCGCGCCCCTCTTCCACGGCGGCGACGATGGAGGCGAAGTTGTCGTCGGTGACGATCATGTCGGACGCCTGCTTGGTGACTTCAGTGCCCGATCTTCCCATGGCGATGCCGATGTCCGCCCCGTTGATGGCGGGGGCGTCGTTGACCCCGTCGCCTGTCATCGCCACGACGGCATCGTTCGACTTCCATGCACGGATGATCCGCAGCTTGTGCTCGGCCGTGACGCGGGCATAAACGGCCGTCTCGGGGGCGATCCGCTTCAGTTCGCCGTCAGACATCTTGTCGAGGTCCGCGCCGGTGACGGCGATCCTGTCACCCGAAGAAATGCCAAGTTCCCGCGAGATGGCTGCCGCGGTGTGAGGATGATCGCCAGTGATCATCACCACCCGGATCCCGGCGGCGCGGCACTTTGCCACCGCTTCCTTGGCCTCCTGCCGCGGTGGATCATACATGCCGGTGAGCCCGACGAACACGAGGTCCCGCTCGACACTGTCAACCGTCAGGGAACCCGGCGGGGCGTGATCCAAGTCACGATAGGCGGAGCCGAGAACCCGCAAGGCCTGTCCTGCCATGCTGGCGTTCTCCGCCTCGATCCGTGTGCGGTCATCGTCCGTGAGCGGCCGGATTCCAGCGCTGGTGTAGAGTGCCGTGCAACGTTCCAACAGCACATCGGGCGCGCCGTTGATGAAGGCACGAAGTTTTCCGTCCGGCAACTTGCGGACCACGGTGCTGCGCTTGCGGTCGGAGTCGAAGGGGATCTCGTGATGCTTGGGCAGGTCCTGCTCGATGCGCTGGCGGTGTCCGCCGGCTTTGGAGCCCGCGGCCAACAATGCGCCTTCGGTCGGATCGCCGATGACTTTCCACGTCCCCTCTTCCTGAACGAGGTGGGCGTTGTTGCAGCCGATGATGACGGTCGCCAGTTCGAGCAAAGACTCGGTATGTTGCGCGTCAGGCTTCGCCCCTTGAAGGCGCACTTCGCCCTCGGGCCCGTAGCCTTCTCCGGTGACTTCGTAGCTTTGGCCGCCGACATGAAGCGAGCGGACGGTCATTTCGCCGACCGTCAAGGTGCCGGTCTTGTCCGTGCAGATGACGGTCGTCGATCCGAGGGTCTCGACCGCTGGCAACTTTCGCACCAGGGCGCGGCGGCGGGACATGCGAAGGACGCCGAGCGCGAGCGAGACCGTGACGACGGCGGGCAAGCCCTCCGGGACGGCCGCCACAGCGAGGCTGACCGACGTCATGAACAACTCGAAGGCGGGAGTCCCGCGGAGCAACCCAAGACCGAACAGCATCGCGACGATGCCGAGCGTCGCCCACACGAGTATGCGACCGAACGAATCGAGCTTCTGTTGGAGCGGAGTGCTTTCTTGAGCGCCGGCGGATTCGATGAGGCCTGCAATGCGGCCCAGTTCGGTTTGCATCGCGGTGGCCACCACCACGGCGCGGCCGGTGCCCGCAGCCACGCTCGTGCCCATGAAAACCATATTCTCGCGGTCGCCCAGCGGGACGTCCCGTTGTTCCAGCGCCGCAGGCTGCTTGTTCACCGCCACCGATTCGCCGGTCAGTGCGGCTTCGATGCACTTGAGCGACGCGGCGGACAGCAGCCGGGCATCAGCCGCGACCAAGTCGCCGGCTTCCAATTCGAGAATGTCGCCGGTGACAATTCCCGAGGCGGGAATCGAGGCGACTGCTCCGTCGCGCCTTACCTTGGCCAGCGGCGCGGTCATTTTCTTGAGCGCCGCGATGGACTTCTCCGCATTGTACTCCTGATAGAAACCAATGACGGCGTTGAGGACGACGATTGCGAGGATGGCGATGGCATCCACCCCTTCCCCGAGCAGGCCCGAGACCACGCCGGCAATGATGAGGATCCAGATGATGAGGCTCTTGAACTGGCCAAGAAAGATCTGCCACGGACTGATGCGCTTGGCTTCCTTCAGCTCGTTGGGACCATCAATGCCAAGGCGGCGGGCGGCCTCCGCGGCGGCCAGTCCGTCGCTCGAAGTCTGGAGCTGCCGAAGGACGGCCTGCGGCTCTTGCATATGCCAGGCCACGGCCTCGGATGAAACGGGATCGGTCTGCATGGTAAGCGGGGACTAAAGTTAGGCTCGTGCACGACGCGGAGCGGAGAGTGATTCCACTGGTGACGAGTCCGCGTGTGCTCTGGATCGAGGATCCGGGGGTGTGTTGCCGACGAGCACCCGGTATTGCTCGCCCTTGCAGCAGAGGTCTCCCGGCGCGCAGTGGCAAATTGGAGTGCAGCCGCATTGAAACCGGAATTCGACGTAAACGGCATTCTCATCGAAAGGACCCAGCGTGGCGGTATAGACATTGAGTCCTGCCATCACTCCACCGCTCTGGCGGAGGGCCGTCTCACGCATCACTGCAGAATCGCCCGTGCACCAGGTGAGAACGCCGGGGCACCCCGCCCGGAAGCGAAACAGATCGCCCGGGAACAGGTGCGAGATGCGGTCGGGAAAGCTCCACGTCACGACATGAGGCACGAGGGGACGATCGAGAGCTGCGGGCGCTTCCAGCCCCCCTAGGAGATAAGCAGCCCGGAGGTGCTGGCGGAAGAGATCATCGAAAAGCGGTTCGGCGTCGCAGTTCTGATCATCGCCGAACCACCAGTACCAATCGCTCCCTTCCGCAGCATGGAGAGCATCGAAGGCGTGAGGAAGGGTGGCTGCTGTCATGCTTTTGCCCACCGCATCCCGGGTCTCGCGCAGCAAGTTCCATGCGGCATTCTCGTCGTGCTCACCGATCCACGTGCCCAGATCGTTGCCAGGCAGCGAACCGCATTCGTCGATCCATGATGCGTGGGCCAGCTTGCACACTCGCTCCTGCTCCGTGATCGGGTGCTCCGCGACACCCCGTGCCGCCGATCCGCGCAGCCATTCATCGAACGTGACCGTGCAGATCTCCTCATCCGCAACCAGACGCCGATAGAGTTCTTCGAAGAACGGCCTGCCCGCCTGCTGATAGGAGCCCCACGCATTCTCGCCGTCGAGGATGACCGAGACAATCCTGTCACCTGGTCCTGCTGCTCCGTAGCGGCGTTTGAGCGTCGAGATGAAGTCATCGACCGCGTGATGCGGCTCGACACGGGCATAGCGGAAACCGACGGCGTCGCTTAGATCGGCGTCGCGGAAGAAAATGGACACGCATTCCTCCGGGGTGTCGCTGCCCGCTCGCCAGGCCTTGCCGCGGAGGTCTGGGCGATCCGCTTCGTAACCCCACTCTCCGGAACGTCGCAGGACACCCATGTCGCTGGCGATCCAGCGCAGACCTTGTTTCATGAAATGCGGTATAACCGACTCGCCGACAGCCCCCTCCGCCGGCCACATCCCGGACGGCTTCCGCCCGAACAGTTGCTCATAGTATTCCACGGCTTCGCGTGTTTGCGCTTCCGCATCCTCCGGATAGGAGAATCGTTGCGGCAACAGGGAACCCGCGCGATCCAGGATGGCGAGGTCGCTATCGTGTAGGAGGGGCAGAATCGGATGGTCGAACGGGGTGGTGGCGACCTCGATCTGGCCCGCTTCCTGAAGTTGCCGGTGGATGGCCACGACGTTCCGGATGACCTTGAACTGCTCGTGAACCATTGCGGCGATGTCTTCCTCGCTGAAGTCGCAAGCCTTCTCGATGAAGCGCTTCACCGAAGCCTTGGTGCCGTCCGGCAATGGCACCTCCCCTTGCTGGAACTCCGGCGCGAACCAGGCGAGGTTGAACCACATGCGGAGGTCCGTGATGTCGCGGTCGTCCAGCGCCACGCCGCTTCCGCGCCGGTCGAACAGGTCCTTGTAGCGTGCGTGGGGATAGATCTCGTTGTGCCAGTCGGCATCGAAGAATATCCTCTGGAGCACCTCCCTCTGGTCCGCCGTCAGATGGCGGGTTGGCGTGCGGGTCAACTCAAGTGCGGTATCCGTGGCGTCTCGCTTCGCATAGTCCTCGATTTGCCGGAGAAGGATCGGCGTGAGATTGATCGTGAGGTGAATCCCGGGGAACTCCGCAACCAGCGCCGCCATCGAGTAGTAGTCGCGCAAGGAGTGGAGACGGACCCAAGGCACGGGAAAGCAAATGCCGGTGTCCGATTTCGAGAAGTCGCCGTAGCAAGGCTGATGCTGGTGCCAAAGCAGTGCGAGGAATAGTCGCGGCGACTTCATGGCGATGCCTGGCTGGGACCCGCGCCTCGGACATCCGGGGACGGCGGAGTTTGCGGGAAAGAGGACTTTGCCGGCTGGCAATGGCAGCAGTCCGGCTTGCAGTTGCACGCGTAGTCAGCCGATTGGAAACGCTCCAGCAACCGGATGATGAGCATCTGCGGGTCTGCATCGTAGATCACCTCGGATCCGGTCTTTTTGCCAAGGGTAGCCACCACGTCATGCAGCACATCGGTAATCCCGCCTGTACCGGTGAGAACGCCGATGAGCTTGCCCTCCTCATAGGCGATGGCGAATTCCCCGAGTGTGCCGCAGCGTCCGCCCGCCAGCACGACGATGTCGCTGCTGCGGATGTTGATGAGTTCCCGGCCCATCAGGCCGAGGCCGGTGTAAACCATCACGTCGTATTCCAGGTAAGGTGACGCAAAGGTTTCGATGTGCTCCTTGAGGTGCATCGCTGGGGAGATGCCCATCGAATGCCCACCTGCCTCCTTTGCGCCGAGCACCACTTCGTGTGGCATTCCCGGACAGGCTCCCGTGAGAACACAGCATCCTTCTTCGGCAAGGGCGCGCCCCAGACGGCGGCATTGTTCCACCTGTTCCGGATCGATCGCTTCCGCGGCGGACCCCATGACCCCGATGCGGATCTGAACCCCGGTCGCTGGGTTCCGGCTACAACTTCGCTCGCTCGCCGGCTTCTGAAGCACTGATGAATTCATAGTCTTCGGTTGTTAGACGTCGAAGGACTCACGCAGGTTCCCCTGAATCAGCCTCCGGATTGCCGGGGGCAGAAATCATGCGGCGTTGACTCCGCTTCCATTTCCACTCCTCGACTGCGGAAAACAGGCACGGCGTGAGAAAGATCGTCACAAGCACGCTCACGACCATGCCGCCCACGCTCGGGATCGCCATCGGCCGCATCACGTCCGAGCCTCGGCCGGTGGCCCAGAAGATCGGCATCAGGCCGAAGATCGTAGTCGAGATGGTCATCAGGCTGGGACGGATCCGCTTGAGGCCGGCTTGAACGACGGCTTCGCGGATGTCTTGCACGGAGCCGAAAGTCGCATTGTCGAAATTGTCTTCGAGGTAGGTCGATATGATCACGCCGTCGTCATCGACCACGCCGAAGAGGACGAGGAAGCCGACCCACACCGCGATGGAAAGATTCACGTCCCACAGCGCGAGCATGATGAAGCCGCCGGCCGCCGAGGTGAGAATGCCGAAGTAGATGATCGGTGCGATCCACCAGCGCTTGAAGCCGAGGTAGAGCATCACGAACATGATGAAGAGGCAGACCGGCACCAGTATGCTCATGCGCTTGGCGGCGCGGACCTGGTTCTCGAACTGGCCGCTCCATTCCCAGTAGTAGCCGGCGGGCAGTTTGAGGCGGCCCTCGCGCACCGCGCTTTGGAGCAGGACTTCGGCATCCTCGACCACGCTCACCTCGTCGCGGTCGCGGGTGTTCATCGTCACGTAACCGACCAGCAGACCACGCTCGCCCTTGATTTCCTGCGGGCCGAGCACGCTCTTGATGGTGACCACCTGCGCCAGCGGGATTTGCGCCCCGCTGGAACTCGGCACGAGGATTTTCTCCAACTCGGGAACGTCCTCGCGGAACTCCCGCAGGTAGCGGACGCGGATGGGATAGCGTTCCCGACCTTCGACCGACTCCATGATGTTCATCCCGCCGACGGCGACCTCGATGACGTCCTGCACGTCGCGGATGCTGACGCCGTAGCGGGCAATGCGGTCGCGATCGATTTCAAACTCCAAGTAAGGCTTGCCGACAATGCGGTCGGCGACGATGTCGGTCGCGCCGGGAACCTGCTTGAGGAGCTGTTCGATCTCCAAGCCGATGCGCTCGATTTCCTTCAGGTTGCTGCCGTAGATTTTGACGCCCATCATGGCACGAAACCCGGTTTGCAGCATGACCAGGCGGGTCTGGATCGGTTGGAGGAAGGTCGGCAGCACGCCGGGAATGGCGGTCTTCTCCTGAAGCTCGGTGAGGATCTCGTCTTTCGTGATGCTCCGGTGCTCCGGCCAGATCCATGTCAGCGGTTGCTTCAACCCGTCCGGCCAGCCCGAGAACCAGCGCTCGACCGGCACGTGCCGCCACTCCGCCTCCGGCTTGAGGATGACGATGCTTTCCATCATGCCGATCGGCGCGGGGTCGAGAGCGGACTCGGCCCGGCCCAGCTTGCCGACGACGGATTCGACTTCGGGCACGGTAGCCATCGCCATGTCCTGCTTCGCATTGACCTCGACCGCGGGACCGAGGCCGGCCTGCGGCAGCAACGACGGCATGTAGAGGAAGGAACCCTCGTCGAGCGGCGGCATGAACTCCCGGCCGATGCCCGGCAGGATCCGCGTCTCCTGGACGACCTCGGGGCCGTGCTCCTTCGGGTCGTGCCGCCGCCATGCGATGCGCCGGTGCATGGAGCCGTCGGAACTCTTCACGTGCTGCCAGCGCAGTTGGTCGAACTCGACGAGCGGGCGCGTCACGTCGTCAGCGGCATCCCGGGACATCGCCTGCTTCAGCTCCGGCGAGGCTTTCTCGCGGGCGAAGCGGTTGATGACCCAGCCAACCGGTGCGAGCATGGTGCCGATGCCAAGCCAGATGGTGAGCCCGATCAGAAGAATCGTCACGGGCGCGATGAGGTAGGTCTTCTTGTGGGCGAGAATCCACCGCAGGGCCGGCGTGTAAACCCGGGCGATGCCGTGAGAAACCGGGTTCTCTTCGATCGGCAGAAAGCGCTCCCGGGTCATGCGTACGACCGCAAGGGTTACGATCACGCCCACCACCACTGACATCGGCCAGCCGCTGTAATGGCTTCCCGCCAGGACCCACATGAAGACCCAGTGGGCGGCGAAGACCGATACGAGCCCGAGTCCGCTGGCAATCAGCCAACCGGTCCGCTTGGAAAACTTCACCGGCCGGAACAGGAAGTAGCAAACAAGCGGCACCACCGTCAGGGCCAGGATCACCGAGGCTCCGATGGCAAAGGTTTTGGTGAACGCGAGAGGCCGGAACATTTTCCCTTCTTGTCCGGCAAGGAAGAAGACGGGGATGAAAGAGACGAGGGTGTTCGACACGGCGGTGACGATCGCGCCACCGACTTCGGAGGCACCGTCGAAGACCTTTTGGAAATGGCTCCTGCCTTTGTCTCCGGTGGCGATGTGACGGTAGATGTTTTCCGTCATGATGATCCCCATATCGCCCACGTCGCCGATCGCGATGGCGAGGCCGGCCAGCGACATGATGTTCGCATCGACGCCAAAGAAGTACATCAGAATGAAGCAGAGCCCGACGGAAAGCGGTAGCGTGACGATCACCGACACCGTGCTGCGCAGGTGAAGCAGGAAAATGAAGATGACCGCGCTGGCCATCAGCAGTTCTTCCGTCAGCGCCTCCTTGAGGGTGTCAATGGTTTCGCCCACAATGTCGGTGCGGTCGTAGAAGGGGACAATTTTGACCTTCGAGATCCGACCGTCCGCGAGGGTCTTCTGTGGCAGGCCAATCTCCAGTTGTCGGATCTTTTCCTTCACCCGTTCGACGACATGGAGCGGGTTCTCGCCGTAGCGCATCAGCACCACCCCTCCGACGGCTTCAACCCCCGACTTGTCGAGCGAGCCGCGGCGGAACTCCGGTCCCAGACTGACGGTGGCGACATGCTTCACCTGAATGGGCGTGCCGCCTTCCTGCCGGATGACGATCTTCTCCAAGTCCTCGACCGACTTGATGAAGCCGACGCCG
This sequence comes from Verrucomicrobiaceae bacterium, assembly GCA_027491155.1. Classification (GTDB taxonomy): domain Bacteria; phylum Verrucomicrobiota; class Verrucomicrobiia; order Verrucomicrobiales; family Akkermansiaceae; genus Haloferula. The sequence continues at coordinate 68,985 of JAIXWR010000042.1, read as the reverse complement.
CGGATGAAGAACTCGACGCCGTTCTTTTCCAGAACCTTCGCACCGACATCGATGTTCGAGTTTCGCACCGCCTCGTAAACGTCCATCAGCGTGACGCGCTGTGCGCGCAGCTTGTCCGGGTGAACGTCGATCTGGTACTGCTTCACGTGGCCGCCGATGCTGGCGACCTCGCTCACGCCATCGACCGAGTTGAGCTGGTAGCGCAGGTACCAGTCTTGGATGGAACGAAGTTCAGCGAGGTCGAACCCTTCGCCCTCGACCGTGTACCAGAACACTTGGCCGAGCGCGGTGGCATCGGGACCCAGCACCGGCGTGACCCCGGCAGGCAAGCGCTGTTGGGCGACATTGATGCGTTCGAGTACCCGCGACCTCGCCCAGTAGTAATCGACGTTGTCCTTGAAGATGACGAAGACCATCGAGAACCCGAACCCCGACATTGAGCGGATCGACTTCACCCCCGGCGTGCCGGTCAGGCTCGTCGTCAGCGGATAGGTCACCTGGTTGTCCACGTCCTGCGGCGAGCGGCCGGCCCAGTCGGCGAAGACGATGACCTGCTTCTCGCCGACGTCCGGGATCGCATCGACGGGCGTGTTCGAGATCGCGTAGTAGCCGACCCCGCAGATCGCGACGACTCCGAGCACGACGATGAAGACGTGCGTCAAGCACCAGCGAATGACGGCATTGATCATCGGTCAGTGCTTGTGAGGGGCCGGGGGAGTTTGAACCTTGGGGTCGGCCTCTGACGGCGCCTTGCCGCCATGCTGATGGCCGACGGCGGCGGCCTGGCCTTCCTTGTAAAACAGGCTGGGCAGGCCGCGGATCTGGAACTGGCTATCAAGGAGGAAGTTCCCGCGGGTGACGACGAGGTCTCCCTCGTCGAGGCCGCTCAGGACGGGATAGGCATCGTCCGTCCGGGGTCCGGTCACAATCTCGACCGGGACATACTGGCCCTTGGACTTCTCGACATAGACCAGCTTGCGGATGCCGCTATCAAGGACGGCGGTCACGGGGACGGACAGCGGGAGAGCGTCGTCCTGCGGCGTGGCGGGGCTGGCGCCGGGAATCTGGACAAGGTCCATCTTGCAGACGGGACACGGTCCTGCCTGCTCCTTCATGATGAGGGGATGCATCGGACAGCTCCACTGGCCTTCGACCCCGGTGGCGGCGGCCTTCCCGTTGGCGCGGATCTCGGCGCGGATGACCGCGCTCACATACATGCCGGGCTTCAGCTTGTGGTCGGCGTTGTCGATGTTGAGCAAGACCTTGACCGTGCGGCTTTCCTCATTGAGCACCGGATTGATGAACCAGACGCGGCCCGAAAACGTACGGTCGGGGATCGCTTCGGATTTGACCTCGACCATCTGGCCATACTGCACCCACGGCATCTCGTGCTCGTAGAGATCGAGGTAAACCCAAACGGATTCGAGGTTCGCCAGCCGGTAAAGGACCTCACCGGGCTTCACCATCGCCTTCTGAACGACCATCTTCTCCGTGACCGTGCCCTTGATCGGGGAGAAGAGCGTGATGCGATCGCTGGTCTTCTTGTCGCGGACAAGAGCATCCACTTGCTCCTGGGTGAGGCCCCAGAGTAGCAGCTTCCGCTTGGCCGACTCGACGAGGCTGGCGTTCGACTGCCCGCTCATCGCGATCAACAGCTCCTGCTGCGCGACGAGAAGGTCGGGACTGTAGATTTCCACCAGGTGATCCCCGGCTTTCACCTCGACACCGGTGTAGTCCACAAAGAGCCGCTCAACGTAGCCCTCGACCCGCGTGGTGATGATCGCCAAGGCGGTCTCGTTGTATTCGACCTTTCCGACCACCCGGATCTCGCGGGTCATCTTGCGACGCTCGACGGGCGTTGTTGCCACGCTCGCCATGGCCCGGGCGTGATCGGACAGTTCCAGCATCGATCCGCTACCGCCTTCCGGCGCTTCGGAAGAATGAGCGGCAGCGGTCTCGCCGTTCCCATTCGCTGAGCGTCCCCACCATGCCGCAAGGCCGCCTCCCAGAACGAGGATCGCGAGCGCGATGAGCAGGGGCTTTCGATGAATTGCGATTTTCATGGCGACTCTTTCTGTGAGAGGACCGGCGCGTCTTCCGGCAGCTTGCCGAGGACCACCAGGGACAGTTCGGCGAGTGCGAGTTCACGCTGGAGGCGGGCTTCGACCTCGGCCAACTGCAGGTCCCGCAACGTGCGCTGGGCGTCCAGCAGGTTGAGGAAATCGACCTTTGCCGTGACATAGCCCGACTGCGCCACCTCGACGGATTGGCGGGCCTTGGGCAGTAACCGCCCGCTGAGGAGGTCGAGGCTACGGCTCGCTTCACGGAGGAGGAATGATTTCTCTGCGTACTCCACCGCGAGCGCGATCTCCTCCGCCGAGAGCCGGGCTTCCGCCGCCGATTTGTTCGCCTGCGCCGCGGCAATCTGGGCGGCCGTCTTGTCGCGCCAGACCGGAAGGCTGATCCCCAACTGGGGCGTCACCATCAGCGGTGACGATTTCACGTCGGCCTCCAGGCCCACCGAGAAATCCGGCACGCGTGCTTTGTAGGCGAGACGCAGCGACGCGTCCGCACCCTGGACCTCGGCCTCCATCGCCCGCAGTCTCGGATTTCGCGCCAGTGCGCTCGCCATGAACTCATCGGAATCCAAGTTCAGCGGCGTGGACTCGAACCGATTCGGGACCGGAGGCGCGGAGTCTTTCCACTTGAGTCCCAGGGCGGACTTGAATTGCGCCACAGCCGGATTCCGTGAATCCTCCAAGTTCTCGATCTCCGTGGTGAGGCGATCCTGCTCCATCTGGGCTCTCAGCACGTCCTGCAAGGTGACCTTGCCCGCTTCGTTCTGGGAACGAGCCAGCTTCTCCACGTCGTTCGCGAGGCTCAGGGTCTCCTGGTTCACGCGGACCTTGCCTTCAAGAAAATGAAGCTCGTAGTAGGCCTTCTTCAGCGCGAACGCCGCCTGAAGGACGCTGGATTCGAAGGCGTAGTATTTCGCCCGGCTCTCGGCGGTGGCGACCCCGGCGGCAGCTTTCAGTTTGCCCGGCCCGGGCAAGTCCATCATCAGCCCGGGCATCAGCGCCTCCACCATGCTCGTAACGTCGGCGGAGAAGGTTAGCCGCGGATCCGGCAGCGATCTTTCCACGGTGATGTTTCGCACCGATGCCGCCCAGTCGTAGTAAGCGGCTTCGACTTGAGGCTGATTGAGGACCGCGTAGCGGAGGTAAACCCCGAGCGAGCTGTCCGCACTCAGGGCGGGCAGCGGCGCCCCCCCGTCCCCAGGCCGGAACTCGCTGCCTACCGCAGCAAGATCCTGCTGCGCCTCCAGCTCGCCGGTCGTCGGGAAGCCGGTGCAGCCGGCAAGGAGCAACGCGGCGAGGACTCCACTGGTCAGCGGGCAGAAGATCGAGACGGCTGATCCATGGGACTTGAAATTCATGGGGAAAGCTGGGTGATGACGTGGATCACGGCGGAGAATTTGGGACGCCATCCGGTTCGATCCGGCGGATGCGTTCCGCGAGTACGGTGAACGTTCTTCCTTTCAGGCCTGCAACGGCGTTTGAGAGGTCGAAGACGTAAATGCCATCCGTGGTCAGGCATGTGATCTCGGTCGCGTGGACCATGTTCAGGAAGCTTTGATGGCCTGAATGGACATGGAAGCAGCCGTCCTTGGTTCGCAGGTCGATCGACGAAGCACTCGCAGTAAAGAATAGCCCGTTCGGCGTGCTGAGTTTGACGGTCAGGTGTTTCATTGTGTGAATCCTTAGCCGTCTTGCCGGAAGGTTCGGCAATGAACAGCGGTTGGGTTTCCGTCTGGGGTGCGATGGTGTCAGGACTCTCCATTGCACCCGGGGCTTGGTTGGATGTTGGCGGTCCTGTTAGCACCATGCGGACTAAACATGAAGCGCGAGCCGATTCACTGCTATGCGTCCGCTCGAAAAATGTCCGCATTTCTTCGGGTCGCGTGTTGCGGGGATGACCTCGCAAATCCTTCGTGGATCTGTTCTGGCTACTTCGAGATTCCCATCTTGAAATGGGAGAAGTGGAGGGTTAGTCTTGCCTTTCTTGGTGACCGTCCCTGCGTCAGTCATGAAATCCGGACTATGCAAACCCCGCTTCCGTGCGACTCCTGCCCCCCGGGCCGAGAAGAATGTTGTGACGGTTCTTTCTGGGTCGAAAGTCTATCGCGACTACGAGCGGGCATTCGTCGCCGGCACCGGACTACCACTGCGTCTCCAGGCCCCGGGGATGTTCACGGTGGTCCGGTACGAGCGAAGGCAGGAGAATCCCTTCTGCGCGCTGATGGCGAAAAGCGTGGAAGGCTGCAAGGCCTGCTATGCCGCCCAGCACGAATTGGAATCCGAGGCCTGCGTGGAGACCAAGACAATCCAATGCTTTGCTGGATTGTGCGAAACGTCCGTGCCCGTGAGAATCGGTGACAATCTTGTGGCCTTCCTCCAAACCGGCCAGGTTCTTCTCCATCGGCCCGACAAGTCGCAGTTTGACGCTGTCTCGCGAGCACTAGCGAACTCCGGGGTTCAGGTTGATTTGAAGGAGGCCGAGGAGGTTTGGTTTCAGACCCGGGTCATCCCGCCGAAACAATACGAGGCGCTGATCCACTTGATCGACCTATTCGCGCACAACCTCGCTTCATGCGGGAATAATCTGATCCTGAATCAGGAACAACCGGCACGGCCGGAAGTTTTGAAGGCCTGCGCCTTCATTGCGCAGAACTTCAGCGACGAAATCTCACTCGCTTCGGTGGCTCACGTGGCAGGCATGAGCGCCAACTATTTCAGCGGCATCTTCGCGGAGACGACCGGGATCAATTTCATCGAGTACCTGACCCGTGTCCGAATTCAGAAAGCTCGGGATCTCCTGCGAGACCCGCGCTTGCGGATCAGCGAGATTGCCTTCGAGGTCGGCTTTCAGTCCCTATCGCAATTCAACCGGGCATTCAAACGAGTCGAAGGTTGCTCCCCGAGAGAATACCGCGCCGGACTGGCCGCCATCTGAAGGGTAGGCAGCACCGGGCGATCCGAAGAAATGCGGAGTTTTTCCTCAGGGACGCAGAGCGGATCTCATTTCACGCCGCTAGGTTGTCACCATGAGCGGGTCCTGCCCGGCTCATGATTCGACAAGCTCCGAAAGCATAATTCCAACCCCAATCCCCATCGCCATGAAATCCATGTTCAAAGTCCTCGTCGTTGCCGCGTTTGCGGTCGGCCTCGCCGGCACCGTGTCAGCCGAGCCTCCGGGTAAAGGAACCACAATCTATCTCGGTTCCCACAAAGCCGGCACCCAAGAAGAAATCCAGAAGCTCAAGAAAGGCGACCACTACGCCTTGGTCTGCATGGAGTGTGAATCCGTCACCGTGAAGGAGGTCGCAGACGACAAGGAAGGGGAAGCTCTTTGTCACGACGGGGGCACCGTTCACTGCGATTCCTGCAAGAAGAAATTCACCATCAAACATTCGGGCACTCCAGGAAAAGGAACCACTTCGAGAAAGGTCACCTATGTGAATGCCGATGGAAAACCGTGCATGTTTGTTGTGCCGATCAAGAAATGACTCGCCCCTGGTTGGCTTGAGTCCCAAGGCCCGCAGGTGAAGCAATTTCACCTGCGGGTTCTTCGTTTGACGATGATCGATCGGAGGATGGCGGCCTCTGGGATACTAAACCAACCCTATGCTCGCTGGAACGGGCCTGATGGGCACGAAAAAGGGCCGTAGTGCTGACCACGGCCCTATTTTGGAGTAGGTTCAGTTTGCCATACTCGGGTGAGCTTTATTGGGAACCGAGTGTTCCTTGTTCGGAGGGCCCATTTGGTGAGTGCCGCCGCCGGACGAAGTGTCGGCGCAGCTCGCGAGCAGCCCGAAGATGGCGAAGCCCGAAATTTTTAGTACTTTGATGATGTAGCGTTTCATGTTCTTGTCTTTCTTTTAAAGAAGGCCCGCGATGGATCGTGCGCCATTTCAAGGGTCCTTCCAACATCGGCAAACTATCTGAAAGATTCTTGGAGTGCTGCGCATGATTTCGACAATCCTACGCAGTTCTTCCGATAGCTTCACAAGAACCTGCTCCGTGAAAATGCGGTGTAGCCCGCGATCGAGATGCGTAACCGACTAGCCCACGTAGCGCGGCGTGACTTCTGGGTTTGCACATGCCCCCGCCTTTGTGGTCAATGGCGGCAATGCGAACGAACCTGTATCTGATCTGGTGCCTCGCCATTGCAACAAACCTCTTCGCCGCGCCGGTCGAAATAGTCCCGCCGGACCTGCGCGGGGCGGTGCAGCCTCAGGTAGCCGTGACGCCCTCGGGCCTGATTCACGTCGTTTTCGGGAAAAGCAACAGCCTATATCACACCACCTCGCGAGACGGCCGGACATTTCCGGCACCTGTCAAAGTCGGGGAAATCCAAAAGCTAGCGCTGGGAATGCGCCGAGGCCCGCGGGTCACCGCGACCAATGAAAGAGTCCTGGTCACCGCCATCTCCCATGCCGACGGAAATCTCCACGCGTGGTCCTCACCCGACGCAGGAAAGACGTGGAAGGAATCTCCTGCGCTCAACACCACTCCGAATTCCGCTCGCGAGGGATTGCAGGCTCTCGCGGGTGACGGCCGTGGTCTCGTCGTTGCCGCGTGGCTCGATCTGCGAACCGGTGGCATGGATCCGTGGTTCCGCCTGTCACGCGACTCAGGCGCAACCTGGGCTCCGGACGCGAGGATCTATGCTTCACCGGACGGCCATGTCTGTGAATGCTGCGCGCCCAACGTCGCCATCTCGTCCACCGGCGAGATCGCAGCCTCTTGGCGAAATTGGGTCGGCGGTTCGCGCGACATCTACGTGGCCACGAGTCGTGACGGGCTCTTGTTTTCCCCTCCGCAGAAGCTGGGCACCGGCACTTGGAAGCTGGACGGCTGTCCGATGGACGGTGGCGGCCTTGCCTTTTCACCGGGCGGGGAGTGGCTCGCCGTGTGGAGACGGGAAAGGACCATTTTCTCAAGCTCACTTGACAACCCGGACAGCACCCTCGCGACCGCTGCCGCTCAACCGATCGTCGCCCATTTGGGCAAGACACCGCTTCTGCTGTGGGAGTCCAACGGTGCGCTCATGCTCCAGCGCGGAAGCGGAGAGCCCGCCTGCATTGCCAGGGATGCCAAGGCGGCCAGCATTGCCGGGGGGGCGACGGTGGCTTTTGCGGCTTGGGAGGCCAACGTGAACGGCCTCAAAACGATCCTTTTGGACAGCATCCGCTGATTCGCAATTGCGGGACTGCACCATCTTCGATACCCGATGGAAACGCCGCCTCTTTCTTCCTCACTGTTCGTCTCCTTCCTGCCTCTGCATCTATGGGGGCCACGGTCTCCGGTCAGATCACGCGAACCGCGGAAGGGATGCCGGTTGAAGACATCCGGATCGCGCTTGTCCGGCCCGAACTCCGCCTCCTGCGGGAATAACGGACAGACCCTACTGGCAGATACGCCACCGAAGCGGTGCCGGATGGCTCCTATTGGCTCGGTGCCACGTTTTGCTGGATGGAACGCAGCGAATCTCCTGTCACCGTCAGCGGTGGGGCGGCATCTAAAACCGGAAACCAATGCCGCCACCCCAGCCGTACTCGCTGTGCCATTGGCCGATCAGCGAGAACCGCTTGTCCAACACGTACTCAAGTCCGGTAACAGTCTCCCAGTCCGTGAACGTGTCGTATTCGACGCCACCATAGACCGAAAGCCTGGAGGTAAGGGGGATGCTTTGTGAGAGGCTCGCGCGAAACTCCCCATCGGTGTCGACCCAGGCCTGCGAGCGGATCAGGAAAGGAAGCAGATAGCGGACGCCGAACACGCCGCGGTCCCCGGACTCGCCATCGGTCAAGTTGGCCCCGGCGAAGACGCTGGTAAAGCTATTGAGATAGCGGTCGTAGGCGAGATCGACATTGTATCCCGTTTCGTCCACCTTGCCCCAGCCCACCTCCCATGCAGCGCTTAGGCCGTTCCGGTTGTTCTGCAGAGCCACAAAGCCTTCCGTCATGTTGGAGAGGGCGGAGACCTCACCGAAGAAGAAGAGCGGGTCGTGCATTTTTGTGATGTCCCACGCCCCGTGTCCGACCATCAGGTTTGGATTGGGGGGGGCGTCTTCGTAGTGGATGATCCGTCCCATGCCCACTTCGGCGTGATAGAGCACGTGGCAATGCATGAGCCAGTCGCCCGGCTCGTCGGCTGCGAACTCGATGGTGCGGCTCGACATTGGGGGAACGTCCACGGTGTGTTTAAGTGGCGAGAAACTTCCCGCGGAAGTGAGGACCCGGAAGAAGTGGCCGTGAAGGTGCATCGGGTGATGCATCATGGTTTCGTTGGTGAAAACGAACCGAACGCGCTCGCTCTTCCGGATGTTGACGAGGTCCGCTTCGGTGAAGGTCTTGCCGTTGAGTGTCCAGACATAGCGGATCATGTCGCCCTGAAGCTTGAAATCGTAGGTGCGGAGCGGCCGATCACCTGAAAGCGCGGTGGAGCTGATGGCTCGCAAGCTTTCGTAGGGACTTCCAGGGCGATCCTTGGAGTCCCCCGAATGACCCATCGCCGCGTGAGTGGCGGCTGGCATGGACCTCATTTTTTGGGAATGATCCATTCCTTCCGTCGGAGCCGAGGTGCTGCCGCCGTGCTTGGAGTGATCCATCTCTTCCATAGGTGCCGGGGCGCTGCCGTGCTTGGAGTGATCCATTTCCTCCATCTGTGCAGGCGCACTGCCTCCATGTTTGGAGTGATCCATCTCTTCCATCGCAATGGTCTCGATTTTCCCGCTCATCGGCATCTTCATGCTACCGTGATCCATGCCGGCCATGTCGCCCATCATGGCATGCCCCTTGTAGGGATTCGCGCGGGGCACGTCCGGGGCTTTCACCTGCTGTCCGTTGCCGATGAAAATGCTCGTGAAGCCGGTGCCATCCTGTGCGGTAGCCCTGAGTTCGTAAGCTCCACCTGACGGAACCTTGACCTGAAGATCGTAGGTTTCCGCGATGGCCATCAAGAATCGCCCCTGGCTCACCGGGCGAACATCCATACCGTCCGCGGCGATGATTTTCACCGGGCCGCCGGCGAACTCGATGAAGTAGTAGGTCATCGCAGATGCGTTGATCAACCGCAGTCGGACGGTCTCTCCGGCGCGAGCTTCAATGGTGGTGGTGGGCCTGCCATTGACGAGGAAGCTGTCGTAGGCGATGTCGGACAGGTCCATGGGGGGCATGCGCATCATGGAGCGCTTGAAATAATCGGCGAAGGAGCCGTCCTTGATGGCACCGGTGACGCTCTGCGCGGTTCCTTTTTTGATCTGTTGCCACTCACGCCCGGCACGGAGCTGGGTCAGGGCGGAAAAAGGTTTCTCATCGGTCCAATCCGACAAGACGGCGACGACATCGCGGTCGGATGGGACCCGCTCCCCGGCCTTCGGCGAGATCACGATCGCGCCGTAGATGCCGAGCTGCTCCTGGAGGACGCTGTGCGAGTGGTACCAATAGGTGCCCGACTGTCGGAGCGGGAACCGGTATTCGCGCGTCTCGCCGGGCTGAATGGGAGCCATGTTCACGTGAGGCACGCCATCCTGGTCATTGGGCACGAGAAGGCCATGCCAGTGAATGGAAGTTTCCTCATGGAGGTCGTTGCGGACATTGACAACGGCGAAGTCGCCTTCAACGAAACGCAGGATAGGGCCGGGAATGCTTCCGTTGATCGCCATCGCGGGCCGGCTCTTCTTCCCCAGGTCGACCTCGATCTTCGAGAGGTTCAGATCGTATCGGACCGTCTTCGCGAAGGCCGGGAGTCCGGCGAGGAATAGTATGGAGGCGAGGAGAAATCTCATGATGGAAGCAGGACTGTGAAAAAGCCGACGCCGTGCGGCGATCCGGGAGGATCGCCGCACGGCCATTCGAGGGTCAACGGGAAACCCGGAAAGGCCTACATCTTCATCTTGCTGTGATCTTCCTGGCTCATGCCCGGCATCGTATCGTCCGGGGGAGTGGGATTCGAGGGTCCGGAAGCACAGCTATTCAATAGCAGGGCCGTGGTGGCTAGGGCGAGTATTGCAATGGTTTTCATCAATGTGTGTTTGCTGGGGTTCACGGGAGACTTTACCGCCATGACTCATGGGAGCTTGGCCAGGAACTTCTGGGGATCCTTCTCGAATTTCGCCACGCAGGGCTTGCAGCAGAATTTCACCTCCTGGTCGCCGTAAACCTTGGTGACCGGCGATCCCATGGAACCGAGCCTGTTGTCGGTAACCAGGCACTTGTTGGACGTGTAAGGCTTCACCTTGCCACCGGAAGCGATGCTTCCTCCCCCGTTGGCGCAGGACGCGAGAAGGAGGGCGGCGGTGGAGCTGAGTAGAATCAGGGTTTGTTTCATCGGTTGTTTTCTTTGGTTCATGTTGCTTGGACTAGAATCGGAAGGAGATGCCACCGCCGAAGCCGTGGGTGGAGTCGTAGCTGGTGACGATCCCCAGATTGCGGGTGATGACGTATTCCAATCCGACCTGCGACTGCCAGCGACTATTGGTATCGTATTCGAGGCTCCCGAACAGGTTCAGCCGGTCCGTTAGCTGGAAGAGCTTGGCGACCTCCCCTCGTGCGTCTCCCTCGCTGTCGACTGTCAGGGTGGTGCGGAAGAAGCCTGGAAGGCGGTAACGGATGCCGGCGAAGGCACGGTCCCTCGAATCCTCTTCATTGGTGAAGCGATACCCGAGCAGAGAAGAGAAATTGGGATCGAAGTAACGGCTCCACGTGGCATCGACCTCGTAGGGGTGGTCGTCCATGCCATCCTCATGGCCCAGTCCGACATCCCACTCGACGCCAAAGTCGTTGCGGGCGTTCATGAACTTGGCCATGCCCATCGTCATGTTGTTCTGAACGGACCCTGATGCCATCCAGTAGTAGGGATCCAGCAGCGCCGGATCAAGCCGGGGCTTGTAAGAGTCATCGTTGTTGTAGGTGATCACCCGCGCCATCCCGGCCTCCATGTGGTAGAGAAGGTGGCAGTGAAAGAACCAGTCGCCGGCGTCATTGGCCTCGAACTCGATGACCCTCCTGCCCATGGGGGGAACATCGACCGTGTGCTTGAGCGGCGAGCGGTCTCCCTGCCCGTTGATCAGCCGGAAAAAGTGGCCGTGGAGATGGATCGGGTGGTGCATCATCGTGTCATTGACCAGCTCGATGCGGAGAACCTCGTCTTTCGTGACACGAATGGTGGAGTCTTCGGCCAGGGTCTTGCCGTTGAACGACCAGATGTAGCGCTCCATGTCTCCGGTCAAGCGGAGCGATATTTCCCTCCGCGGTGCATCCGGTGGAAGCGTCGTCGGTTTTAGCGAACGCAGCTTGCGGTAAGGCGGCAACGGCCGTCCGTCGGTGGGATCGTCCCCAAGAGCCTCGAACGCTCCGGCGAGCATGTAGTCCATCTTGTAGAGGTTGGCCTTGGGTATGTCCGGAGCGGGATGCGGACTGCCGCTGCCGATCCAGGCCGACGCGAACCCGGAGCCGTCCTGGGCGGTGGCGCGGATCTCGTAGGAACCGCTGGGAGGAACGGTCACGATGATGTCATAAGTCTCGGCGATCCCCATCAGCAGCTCATCGACGCGGACCGGTTGGACCGCCGGGCCGTCGGCCGCGACAACTGTCATCGGTCCGCCGGAGGTATTGATGTAGAAGTAGGTCGCCGCCGACGCGTTGATCAAGCGGAGGCGGATGCGCTCGCCGGGCTTTCCTTCTAGCATCGAACTCCGTTGCCCGTTGATCAGGAAAGCGTCGTAATAGACATCCGAAAGGTCCATCGGAGGAATCCGGGTCCACTCGCGCTCGAAGTAGTCGGCCAAAGCTCCCGCCCGATAAGCCCCGGAAATCGACTGCTTGTTGCCCTTCTTGACTGCATCGTAGTCATAACCCGCCATTAGCGAGCGCATGATGGTTTTTGGATTCCGGTCGGTCCAATCCGAAACGACCAGTACATGGTCCCTTTCGGAGGTAGAAGGTTCTCCACCCTTCGGTTCGATGACGATGGATCCGTACACCCCGCGTTGTTCCTGCAAGCCGGTGTGGCTGTGATACCAGTAAGTGCCGGACTGCTTGAGATCGAACCGAAACGTGTAGGTCGTGCCGGCCTTGATCGGCGCGGTCGTGACAAACGGAACGCCATCCATCGCGTTGGGCAGCAAGAGGCCGTGCCAGTGGGTGGACGTGGTTTCCCGGGCAAGTGCGTTGTGGACCCGGATCACCGCCGTGTCGCCCTCCATGAAGCGGAGGGTCGGACCCGGGACGCTTCCGTTCACCGCCAGCACGCGAACCGGCTGCCCGGCTGGCGAAAGGGTGGTCTCTGAAATCGTCAGATCATACTCCACCACGCGGGCGGCAGCGGTAGCGACCTGGAAGAGCGTCAGGAATACGAGCAGTCTCATGCGGAAAGGGCAGACGGGAAGGGTTGGCGTTCTAGAACTTCTTCAGGAAGTCAGCCCCGTTGACCAGGCTTGCCCCGAAATGAGCGGAAATAGCGACCAAGGCTCCGCAGAGGGAGAGAGCCAGGGAGAACGACTTTGGCCCGAGACGCTTTTGCAGGAGAAGAACCAGCACCGCGACAACCGCGGTGCTGGTCCCCAACCAGCGATGCAAAAAGAGCAATTTTTCATCGTCGCCGAAATAGACGGAATCGTAAGCATACATCCAGCCCAAGGCGGCAGCGGCCACCGCCCCGGCCGTGCCAAACCAGAGCAAGGGCGGCACCAGATTCCCTCCACGACCGCTGGCCATGGCGTACCACTGGACAGCCGTGGCCATGAGCAGGAGCGCGATCGGGAAATGAAGGGCGAGCAGGTGGTATTTTCCGGCGTATTTGATAGACCGGTAGACCAATGAATCGCCGGGTACGGCCGGCACCTCCTCCTCAATCTGCGCGACTTCTCCGGATGCATCACCCGACACGGGTTCAATACCCTCGGCCCGTCCCGGTGACGGGACGAAGCAGAGAGTCATCAACAGGAGCGAGAATCCGGTGGCGAGTGCGTTTGGCATTCCTCGGTAGGTCGAATGTTAGAAAGGGGTGCAAGAGGCACCGGACGGTCGTCCGCGGCGACTACTTCACTTCCTTGCCGCAATTCGGCATCTTGGGGCCGAAGTAAGGGTTCTGGACGGTGTCCGCGGATTTCTGCAGCCAATCGGCGCCCTTGTTGTCGAAGGCCATCGGGCAGTGCATCACATGCATGGTCTTTTCGGATTTCGCGATAGGAATGGCGGCTTCACTCAGCATCTTGAAGTGGGTTCGTGCCTCCGCGAGCGACTTGCTGTCAGCAATGGCTTGGCAATGCTTGGCCATGGCGCTGTCCTTGTCGTGCTTGACCATGCCGGAGGCGGCTTTCTTAGCCGCTTCGAAATCGTCCTTGAAGAGGGCGGTCGCGACAGCAGAGTAGCCTTCCAGCATGTGATCGGCGTGGGTTTCCTTGGCGGCCTTGTCGTGGTGGTGTTCGTCAGCCCTGAGCACTGGGGTTACAAAGGCGAAGCCGATCAAGGCAGAGGCGAGTTTCAGATTCGGTTTCATGTTCTTGGGGATCGATGGTCGGAGCCACTCCCGTGAATCGAAGGTGGCGGAACGTAAAACACCGGGCCGGCGGCAAACCCTGAAAGTTTCTTCCTGAGATTTTCCCTCATCCCCACCGGGCCCTGATGCCCTTGTTCGCGTGACGACCCCAGCCCTCGCTCCACAGCAAACCGGCGGTGGGCAAGCACGCCCCTTGGTTCAATGCTCATGGTGCGGAGGGTCGTCCGTCAGATCGGGCACTTCATCCTCAAGCTCCGGCGAACCCCGGAATTCCGGGTGGCCGAATTGTCCGCCTGTCATAGCGATCCACACTCCTGCTCCAGTGCTTGCGGAGCCCATCACGACGGTGGCAATCGCCAGCGGAAGCGCGGCTCCCGGCTTGTATTTGGGAAGGATCAGTGCAGCGAGGGCAACGATGCTCAGGCAGCAGTAGAGGACCGCCAGCTTCTCGGCCTGCTCCATCTGGGTATCAAGCCGCTCTTTGCCGGAGTCGTCCGAGACCTCGCGGGCACTCCGGTAGCCCTCCTGTCCGAGGAGAAGAACGGGATACGCCGCGCCTGCTGAAAGCAGGACCACGGCAAGTCCAACGATCTGGGCCGGCCGGCTTCGTATCAACAAGGCAAGGATCAAGGTGACAAGCCCCGTTCCCAAACCCGCGACCAGGACGTGATTCGAGACCGCGGGGAGGTATTCGGGCTTCATGATCCATGAGTTGACGTTTCCCAGGATCGGGCGACCGATTCTTCCGGTCGTCTCGTCCTGTCACCTTCATCGGCGACCCTGTTCCGCTGAAAATAGAAGCCCCGGTAACGGCAGGAATAGTCGGGGAAGAACGGGAGGATCAGCGTCTTGTCCGGATCGGTCCAGCTATCCACTAGGGAATAGCCTTCCTGTTCCATCTCGATAACCAAGGCGTCCACGCTCCGCACCTTGCATGCGACCGCCCAGTCGCGCCCCTGCTGGACCGTGTAGAATCCTTCGCCATTTTCCCGCATGGGACTGCGATTGATGATGAAGTGCTTCGGGTGTGAGCCGAGATGGTCGAAGAACCGGCGGACGGAACATTCCCAATAGTGAAAGGATCCGGCCGCGATGACGACGTTGCAATCCGCTCCCGTGTTCATCTCGCCGGTGAATTCAAGACGCGGGGGCAGCCCGCGCGAGAAAAAGCGCGAGGGTGCCTCCCGGACGACCTCGGGAAGATCATTGACGATCCACCTCTCCAACGAGGCATCCGGCAACCTCTTCTCATAGTTCAGGAAGGTCTGTCCAACTCCGCCGCCGAAGTCGAAGACGGCGAGCCTTTCATGCCGGGCAGCTTCTCCCAGCCAGAACAAAACGGGGTAGTCGCTTATCCTGATGGATGAGGACAGGGTGAAGTTCGAGCCGATCAGCTTGGAATCCACGTGGCCGAAGGTGTCCGACCGATGTCGACCGATCGCTCCGCGAGCTTCGTCCGCGGACGCAAAGACGCGTGCTGCTCCCGAGAGATGCCGGAAGATCGGGGCTGCCAACCGGCTCCTGCCGGCGCATAGGATAAGCCGTCTAACCGGGCCGAAGCCCAGGCCGCGGTACAAGAAGTGAGGAATCATTCTTCAATGGGCTTTTGAAAGTGCCGGAAGTCGGCCGCCTCCGGGGAGGAAGGTGAAGTGCCCGGCCTTGGGGGCCGGGCAGGGTCGATCGCCGCGGGTTACTTCTTTTCCAACTTCTTGAGGTACTTCGCGGGATCCTTCTCGAAATCCTTCCGGCAGCTCTTGCAGCAAAGTTTGATCTCCTGGCCTTCGTGGACGAAGACGAACGGCTTGCCCATGTCCCCGAGCTTGTCGTCGGAGACGATGCATGTTTCCAGCTTGTAGGGCTTCGTGGCTTCCTTCTCCTTCGCTTGCGGGTTAGTGCTGCCGGCAAGGGCGGTCGGAGCTGAAAAGCTGATGAAGGTCGTGGCGAGAGCGATGGCAATGATGTGGATCGGTTTCATGATACGAGTGATGTTCGGTTCGCGGCGATGCAGGGGCCTTCGCCGCCGGTGGGGTAGATGTCCGGCTCCGCGCGGAACCCTTGAAAAAATAGTCTTAGCCTCACGCATTTGCCACACGGTGCTTTGCGCGATACTCGCGGGGCGATTCACCCGCGATCCGGCGGAAGGCCCGGTTGAACTGAGAGAGGGACTGGAAGCCCACTTCAAAGGCGATCTCGCTCACGCGCCGGTTCGGATCGAGCAACAAGTCGCGTGCTTTCTCGATCCTCGTCCGTGCCACGTAATCGACGAAATTGATCCCGGTCATCTCCTTGAACTTCGTGCTGAAATAGCCGGCGCTCATGTTCACGATCTTCGCCACGGCGACCAGCGATAGCTCATCGTCGGAATGATCGCGGATGTAGCCTCGCGCCCGTTCAATCGTCGGGGATTCACCGCTGCCGGCGTGCAGCGCGATCGCGTTTCCGCACTCGGCGAGTTGCCGGGCAAAGATCTCGAGCAGGCGGATGAGTGCCTCATACTGCTTTGGTGCCAGGACGCGGGTGTTGAAATAATGTTCTTCAAGTGCCTTCAAATCGACTTCCGCCCCCCATTTGAGAAGCGTTGCCGCAATCTTTTTAAACTGCACCTTGTCGGGCCGGTGCAAAAGCACCTGCCCTGTATGGAGGAAGGCGATCAGGTTTTCCCCGACACGAACGGGAACGGCAGTCTCGCACAAACCCGCAAAGCACTTGAGCGTTTTCGGGCTCAACTGCGCCTCTTCCTCCACCTTGCACTGGAGGGTGTAGCACTGCGCGCAACTTTCATTGGATTTCGCCATCATGGCGCAGAATGGATTCTGCTTCTTGTCGTAGCGAACGAGGTTGTGCAGCAAAGGCGCTTGAAGACGGAGTGGCAGCCCCGTGCCCTCGGTAAAAGCGCGCTCGTAGTCTCGATAGACTTCCGACTCGGATAAGACGTCCTCCATCCGCCTCAGGTTTTCGGGGGTCATTTTCATCGTTTGATTCGCCGAAGTTGAGCTTTGCCGCTCCTTGTGAAATCCGTTTGAACCGATTCATCGCTCTGTAGCTCCTTGAGGTCCTTGCGTTTCGCCGAGTGAATGGTGAAGGGTTCCCTTCTTGAACTCCCGGCCGCGCAGCCACAGGAAGATCACAGGCGTGACGATCAGGATATGGATCAGGCTGGAAATCATCCCGCCGATCACGGGTGTGGCCAGGGGCTTCATCACCTCCGCGCCCTGACGGTGGCTCCACATGATCGGCAGCAGGCTGGCGACGATGGTGGCTACGGTCATGACCTTCGGCCGCAAGCGAAGACGCGCGCCGTCCTTCACCGCTTGAACGAGGTCTTCGTAGGTGAAAGCGGCTCCCTTCTCCGCGAGCCGGGCTTTCACCGTTTCCTCCAGATACACCACCATCACGACCCCGGTCTGCACGGCGGTGCCGAACAGCGCGATGTAGCCGACCCAGACCGCGCCGTTGAAATTGTAGCCGAGGAGTTTCTGAAGCAGCACCCCGCCGCTCAACGCGAAGGGCACAGCAAGCATGACGTGGGCCGCTTCAAGCGCGCTGTGATAGACGAAGTAGAGCAGGATGAAGATGATCAGCAGGACGATCGGGAACACGAGCTGCATCGTCTTCACGAAGCGCCGCTGGTTTTCAAAATCGCCGGTCATCTTGTAGGTCATGCCCTCCCAGTCGATGGTCTTCAGCTTCTGCTCGACCTCCTGGACGAAGCCTCCGAGGTCGCGATCCTGCACGTTGGCTTGGACGTAGGAACGGAGCAGGCCGTTTTCGGACGCGATCTCGTTCGCGCCCACGTCGCGGGTGATCTTCGCCACCATGCCGAGAGGTATGTAGGGTATGGGCGTCTCCGCACCGGCTCCAGCCATCGCAGGGCCGGCTGGTGCCGCACCCCCGCCTGCCATTCCTCCGCCCATGCCACCACCGCCGCCGGACGGAGCCGCCGCGGGGGCCATGCCGGGCCGGACGGCGACGAGAATACGGCTGAGCTTTTCGATGTCGTCACGCTCGCTCCGCTGGACCCGGATCTGGATCGGGAAGCGCTGGCGGCCTTCGATGGTGGTGCTGACGTTCTTACCTCCGATGGCGACCTCCACCGCGTCCAGGACATCCTTCGCGCTGAGCCCGTAGCGGGCCATGGCCTGGCGATCGACCTGGATATTGAGGTAGGGCTTGCCTTGGACCCGCGATGGCGAGACCCCGACCGAGCCTTCGATGCCGCGGATTACCTTTTCGACCTCGAAGGCCTTGCGCTGGATCTTGTCGAGGCTGTCCCCGTAGATCTTCACGCCGACCTGAGCGCGGATGCCGGTGTAAAGCATCAGGATGCGGTTTTCGATCGGCTGGAGGAAGGCCGGCACATAGCCGGGCACTTGCTTCATCGTCTCGGTCAACTCCGCCTTGAGCTTCTCCACCGTCATGCCCTCGCGCCACGCCGGGTTTCGCTTCACCCGGAAGCGCCCGTCGGGGATATACTCCGGCTTGAGCATGATCGTCGTCTCTAACATCTCGGTGGGTGCCGGGTCGGTGGCGGTCTCGAAGCGGCCGAGCTTGCCGGCGACGGAAGCGACTTCCGGCACCTTGCTCATCACCTCGTCCTGCCACGACATGACGCGCTGGATCTCGGTCAAGCCGGTCTTCGGCATCATCACCGGCATGTAAAGCAGGCTGCCCTCATTGAGCGGTGGCATGAACTCCTTTCCGAATCCGGTCACCAGCTCGGCGGAGCGCGGGTATCCGGCATCACGGATTTTTTTCACCATGTCCCGCGGCAACCCGAAGGCTTCCAACAGGGCAATGGCGAGAATCATCATGGCCAGCGCCACTACGGTCTTGCGGTGATTGAGCGCCCAGTTGAGGACCGGTTCGTAGATCTTCAGCAGGAACTTCATCACCACGTTGCGGTCTTCCGAGTGGAAGGGACCGCGGACCAGCAGCGAGCAGAGCACCGGCACCAGCGTGACCGCCAGCACCGTCGAGCCGATCATCGCGAAGGTCTTGGTGAAGGCCAGCGGATGGAAGAGTTTGCCTTCCTGTCCGGTGAGCGCGAAGACCGGGACGAAGGCGAGGATGATGATCGCCATCGCGAAGAAGATCGGCCGGCCGACCTGCTTGCAGGCGACCAGCGTGACGGCCAGCGTTTCCCGGGAGTCGAGCTTGCTACCTTTCTTTTCCTCGGCCTCCTCGCAATGTCGGATGACGTTCTCCGTGACCACGATCGCGGCATCGACCAGCACGCCGATGGCGATGGCGATGCCGGTCAGCGACATGATGTTGCTGGTGATCCCGAACTGCTTCATCAGCAGGAACGACACGAGGATCGAGATCGGCAACGGGAGGGTGACGATGAGGATGCTGCGGAAGTGCCACAGGAAAATGACGTGGGCCAGGGTGACGAGGATGATCTCTTCGATCAGCGCGTGCTTGAGCGTGCCGATGGTATTGTCGATCAGCTCGCTGCGGTCGTAGAACGGCTTGATGGTGATGCCCTCGGGCAAGCTCGGAGCGATGCGTTCGAGCTTCTCCTTCACCCTTTCGATGACCGCCTTGGCGTTCTCACCGGTACGCATCACCACAGTGCCGCCGACCGCTTCCTTGCCGTTGATGTCGAGCGCCCCGCGCCTGAAGTCACCGCCGATCTGGATGGTGGCAATGTCCTTCAGGTAAATCGGAGTGCCCTCCATTGCCTTCACTGTCACCAGCTCAAGATCTTCCTTTGAAGTCACGAGCCCGATGCCACGCAGAACAAACTCCGCGCCATTCTCTTCCACGACTTTGCCACCGACGTTGAGGTTCGCGTTCTGGACGGCGGTCATCACCTCCATCAGCGTCACGTTCGACGCGCGCATCTTGGTCGATGACAGCTCGATCTGGTACTGCTTCACGAAACCGCCGATGCTCGCGACTTCCGCGACGCCTTGGACACTCGCGAGCTGGTAGCGGAGGTTCCAATCCTGGAGCGCGCGGAGTTCCGCGAGATCATAGCCGCCGTTCTTCGCTTTCGCGGGGTCGACATCAAGGTAGTACTGATAGACCCAGCCGAGGCCCGAGGCGTCCGGCCCGAGCTGCGGCGTCACCCCGGCGGGCATGGCACTTTGCAGGAAATTCAGCCTCTCCAATACCCGCGCCCTCGCGAAGTAGGTATCGACCCCGTCCTCGAAAATGACGGTGACCAGCGAGAAGCCGAACATCGAGGTCGCGCGCACCTCTTTCACCCCGGCCTGTCCCTGAAGTCCGCTGGTGAGAGGGAAGGTTACCTGGTCCTCCACCTCCTGTGGGCTGCGGCCCATGAAGTCGGCATAGACCAGCACCTGATTCTCGGTGAGATCGGGGATGGCATCAACCGGCGTGAGCTTCACGGCACGGATGCCGAGAGCGATGATCAGCAGCGTGGCGCAGAGAACGATGAAGCGGTTCTTCAGGCTCCACTCGACGATTTTTTCAATCATGGAAGTCAGGGTTGGATCTCCTTGCCGCATTCGAGCATCTCCGCACCGAAGTACGGGTTGTGGCCGGGCCGGTCACCGAGCTGGATCCAGCGACCCTTTTTCGGCGCGCCTGGAATCGCCTGATCCACCATCGGGCATTCCCACAGGTGGAACTCCGGCGGCGACTTGAGCTTCCGGTAGGGTACAACCACCGCGGTCGCCGCGGTGAGGAAGCGGTGGAAAGCCTTGCGGGCGGTCGCTAGATCATCAAAGCCGTGGAAATGCTTTGCGTCGTCGAGATCTTTCAATTTGTCGGAGGTTCCGGCCAAGGCCTTCGTCAAAGCGGTGGTCGTTTCCATCGCCGGTTCGCTTGCCTTGTTGAAGGCGGCGAGGTCGTCGCTAGCCAGCGCGGAGGCCATCGCGTCGGCCACTTTGAGGAAATCCTTCAGGGCCGCTTGTTGGGCCTCCGTTAGTTCGGCGACCGTAGCGGATGCCGGCTCGGGTTCAGAAGCAGTCATGAAGGACCGGTTCATTTCGGCCTGGCCATCAAGGAGAAGGTTTCCGTTCGTGACGACACGGTCTCCCGCGGCGAGACCGGACTGGATTTCGACCAGGCTATCGCCACGCCGGCCGAGCTTCACCATCACCCGTTCATAGGCTCCTCCTTCGCGGTCCACGTAGGCGACAGCTTCGGCTCCGGTCTCGATGACGGCGGAGCGCGGGACCGTGAGAACCGCCGGGAGGTTCACTTTCACCATGCCGTCGGCATACAAGCGATGGAGAAGCGCGCGCCGCCCGTCCACGAGCGGGTTCCGAAGCTCGACCCGGACCTTGGTGGATCGGGTCGCTTCGTCGAAGTTAGGATCAATGAAGGTGATCTCGCCCTCGAAGGTTTTGCCTGGAATGGCAGGCAGCGTAACAGTGACGCTTTGCCCGACCTCGATCCACGGCATGTCCAATTCGTAGGCCCGGAACATGAACCACATGGTCGAAAAGTCTGCGATCTCGAACAGCTTCTCGCCGGTGGCGACGTACTGTCCTTCATAGACGCTTTGGGCCACCACTGTGCCGGTCATTGGAGCGAGAATGGGAGTATTGAGGACTTCCAGCGGCTTGGACTCCAATGATGCGATCTGCTCCGCCGTCAGGCCCATCTGACGCAAGCGGAGCGCGGCGTTCTGTTTGAGTTCGCCGCCGAGTTGGCGGTACTCCCGCTCGGTTTGCAGCAAGGTCGGGCTGTAGAAGTCGGCAAGGGGCTGCCCCTCGGTTACCTCGGCTCCGATGTAATTGACGTGGAGCTTGTCCACCCGGCCATCGATGTAGGCGGAAATGTAGCGGTGACGGGTGGCATCATCATCAATCATGCCCGCGACCTGAAGGGACTTAACCAGCGGTTGGATCTTGGCCTCCACGGTCTCGACGTGCAGGACCTGGATCTGGCTCTGGGTGAGCGCAACGGTGTTCTCGCCGCCCGTGGCATCGAATCCCTGCTCGCCCTCGTAGACCGGGGTCAGCTCCATCCCGCAGATGGTGCAGCGGCCCGGCTTGTCGCTCTTGATCCACGGATGCATCGCACTCTGGTAGTAGAGTACCTTGCGCTCGCTTGATGCCGCTCCCGGGGCGCTGTCTTGCCCCGGCTGCGGCTTGAGGAACCACACGGCTGTGGCCCCGACGGCCACGGATAGAATGATGGTAAGAATGGTTTTCATGGCGTCTCAGGGACGAAGGGGAACGAGGAGGTAAAGGTCTTCCAGCGCAGCGAGCTGCATCGCGATGAAGCGGCGCTGTTCGAGGCGGATGGAAAAGAGAAGGCGGTTCGATTCGAGGAGATCGGTGAGAGGGGCTTTCGATGTAATCCAAGAGTCTTCCAACGTGGTGGTGGCCGTGGAGGCCCGGTCGAAGATTTCGCCCGAATAGGCGCGTGCCTGGGCGGCAGAATTGGCGGCCTCGTTGACCGTCATCAGGACCCCGTCCGCCACTTCCCGGACTGCGGATTCCGTATCCTTGTTTGCCGCACGCTCACGGGATCGCGAGGCGTCGACCTTTGCCTGGTAGGATGGTTCATTGAACCACGGCAACGTCATCTTCAGCCCCAACGTGGCACTGCGGAAATCGCCGCCGGAATAGAGGTCGGTTTCGACTCCCACGGAGAATCCGGGCTGGCGTTCGCGGTCGGCGATCCGGGTGTCGGCGGACGCGGCGGAAGCCATTTCCTTCATGGCGAGGATCTGCGGATTCGCGCGCGGGATGCGGGCGATTTCGGCGTTTGCCACTGGCACGGGTACCGGCTGCTCCGGCAGGCGCATCTGAGGCCATGATGTTTCTAAAGATCGCCCGAGGCTCAGATTGAGACGCTGGGCGATGCTCTCCCGCGTTCGCTTCGCCGCCTGGAGGGTCTGCTCCTCCCGGGCGAGTTCGCTTTCAAGCCGCAGGGCATCGATCCCGGTTTCGCCGGGGTTCACGGAGCGCTGGCGAGCGTTCTCGACCATCTTGCGGAGCCAGCCGATCTGGGTGGTCTGGATCCGGATCGCCTCGTCGGCGAGCGCGAGTTCGATGGCATTTTTGGCCGTGGAATTGCCGCGGGACAGCGCGGAGACCCGCACGTTCTGGGCTTCCGCCCGGCTCATCGCCTCGGCCTTCTCGCGGTTGGCAGCATAAAGGCCGGGTCGTGGTAGCGGTTGTTCGATGCTCAGGCGGATGTCGCCGTCATCCTCCCTCATCATCTTTTCGGCACCCATGATCATGAGACCGGCCATCGGATCGTCCCACAGCCGGACGGACCGGATGTCCTGGCTCGCGGCCGTGGCCTTGAACTTGGCGGAATCTACCGCGGGGTGATTCC
Source organism: Verrucomicrobiaceae bacterium (assembly GCA_027491155.1). Classification (GTDB taxonomy): domain Bacteria; phylum Verrucomicrobiota; class Verrucomicrobiia; order Verrucomicrobiales; family Akkermansiaceae; genus Haloferula. The sequence goes on along the minus strand of JAIXWR010000042.1, from coordinate 46,153 downwards.
GCACAGCCTCCGCCCGAAGCCGGGAGAGCATTTGATCGGTCAAAGGTGCAGGCTCGTCAGCAACGAGCAAGCCGACGGGCACGAGCAGGCCCGCCAAAAAACAGAGAGTTGATTTCATGGAACATAAGAGTCGGGAACATCGCCTTCAGGAGCGCCGATCCATCGCGGCCGAGCAAGCGACCGAGGGAAATGGGCGCAGTACGCCTGGGAAGGCCGCGACTCAGATGACCAAGCGGCAGAATGAGATGGAGATCCCCACCCCGGGGTATCCCACCACCGAACGGGGAGTGAGGCCGGGAAGTGCCCGGGATCCCTCATCAGGGATATTGACCGACCGCAGGCTGATCTCCCCCGGCGGAACCACGGCGTCCACTTTCAGCGGGGGAGCAGGTGGAACCACCGGACCGGCAGGTTCCTCGTCGCCCTTGGAGTCGGTCATGCAAGGGCAACTCGCCCCGCCTTCACAACACGGGCAGGTGCCGGCCATGTCACATCGCTCCGTCGTGAAGAATGCACCGGCAGGCATCACCAGAGAAATCTGGAGCACCAGCCCGAGCAGAAGGCCAACGATAGACCGGAGGGTCATGGGATTACCACTAGCTGAGGTTGAGCGGATTCAAAATACCAATTTGGCGAGCCGTTCGACCGGTCCGCTGCGGGTAGATGTCCGGCGGGTGAGTAAACCCTTGGAGAAACTGGAATTCTTCGCCGCTCATTTTTCCGAAGAAACCTTTTGACCCTGTATTCCACTACAGGGTGTAGGGTGCTGTCGATGAATCGGGAAATCCCATCCACTTGGACCCGCGCCGGCCTTGCCAAGAAGGCGGCCGTCGGCGCTGAAACGCTACGCTTTTACGAGCAGAAGGGCCTGCTACCGTCACCACCTCGCAACGGCTCGGGCTACCGCGTTTACGGAGAAAACGACCTTGTGAGGTTGTTGTTCATCCGGCGCGCCCAGGAGCTGGGATTCAGCCTGAACGACATCAAGGAACTCCTACAACTCACCGGAAGCATCAGGACGCCGCGCCAAAAGGTTCGGAGCTTCGCCGAGACCCGGCTCGCCCTGATCCGTCAGAAAATCCGTGACCTCCGGGCGATGGAACGCGCGCTCGGCGGGCTGGTGACGCAGTGCGACGGGAAGGGCGCGCTGCAAGGATGCCCTATCGTGGAATTCCTCGGAGGAGAAACTGTTGAAACCAAAGAACACTGCCATGAATGATTGCTGCCATGATCCCAAGCCGGATCCCGAGAAGAAGAAGGGTTGCTGTGCCGAACCACCCGTTGCGGAGAAGCCGGCATCTGCCTGCTGTCATTCCGGTGATCACGATCACCATCATCACGGCGACGTGACGCCATCATCGGGTGCGAAATATTTTTGCCCGATGTGCCCCGGCGTGGAGTCGGACACCCCTGGCGACTGTCCGAAATGCGGTATGGCGTTGGAGCGGAATCCCGCATGGAAGGCACCCGCGGCGAAGACGATTTACACCTGCCCGATGCACCCGGAGATCGAGCAAGACCACCCCGGCGATTGCCCGAAGTGTGGCATGGCTCTCGAACCGAAAACCGCGCCCTCTTCCGACGACGAGGACGAGAATCACGAAACAATCACCTTGCAGCGGAAGCTCTGGCTGAGTGCGGTGCTCGCCTTGCCGGTGTTCCTCCTGGCGATGGGTGAAATGCTGCCGGCGCTGCGGATCAGCCAATGGATGCCGGAACAGGCTTTCGGTTGGGTCCAACTCGTGTTGGCTACAATCGTTGTCTTCGGTCCAGGTGGCTTTCTTTTCGGCAAGGCGTGGCGGTCGCTCCAGCACCGGAGCCTCAACATGTTTACGCTGATCGCGCTCGGGGTCGGAGCCGCATGGCTTTACAGCACCGTAGCGGTGTTGATGCCGGGGCTGTTTCCTCATTCGTTGCGCCACGGCGGACGGGTGCCACTCTACTTCGAGGCTGCGGCCGTGATCACCGCGCTGGTGATCCTCGGTCAATGGCTGGAAGCAAAGGCTCGGAGCAAGACGGGACAAGCGGTGCAGGCACTGCTGGGCCTTGCCGCCAAGACCGCCCGTCGGGTGACTGACGGGAATGAGCAAGATGTCCCGCTGGACGACGTCCGGATCGCTGACGTGCTCCGGGTGCGCCCGGGTGAAAAGATTCCGGTCGATGGCGTCGTCACCGAGGGCGAGAGCATGGTGGACGAATCGATGATCACCGGCGAGCCGCTGCCTGTTTTCAAGAAGACTGAAGACCGTGTGGTGGGTGCGACGATCAATCAGACGGGAGCATTCCTGATGCGTGCCGAGAAAGTAGGGTCGGAAACCCTGCTGGCTCAGATCGTCCAGATGGTGGCCGACGCCCAGCGCAGCCGCGCGCCCATTCAACGGCTCGCCGATCAGGTCGCCGGCTGGTTCGTTCCCGCCGTGGTGCTGGTGGCGATCCTCACCTTCGCCGGCTGGATGTTCTGGGGGCCGGAGCCACGGCTTGCCTATGCCATCGCCAACAGCGTGGCGGTGTTGATCATTGCCTGTCCATGCGCTCTTGGGCTGGCAACGCCGATGTCCATCATGGTCGGAGTGGGCAAAGGGGCACAGATGGGAGTCCTGGTGCGCGACGCCGCCGCACTGGAGCGCGCCGAAATGGTAACCCATCTCATCACCGACAAGACGGGAACGCTCACGGAAGGGCGACCCGTGGCGAAGGAGATCGTCACCGTAAATGCGGACAAGGCGGATCATGTCCTCACGCTTGCCGCCTCCTTGGAACAGCTCAGCGAGCACCCGCTCGCCCAAGCAGTCGTCAACCGTGCCAAGGAAAAGGGATTGTCCCTCGCACGCGTCGAAGCATTCGAGTCGGTCACCGGCGCGGGCGTCATGGGCCGGATCGAAGGGATCGTCGTCCGGGTCGGAAAACGGGCCTGGTTAGAGAATGAAGGCATCAGCATCCCGCAAGATCTGGCGTCTTCCGCACAGACGCTTCAGGAGAAGGCCCACACCGTCATCTGGATAGCGGAAGACGGGGTGGCCGCCGGTTTCATCGCCGTGGCGGACCCGATCAAGGCCTCGACGCCCGAGGCCGTGGCGGCACTGCATGGGATGGGCCTTCGACTGGTCATGCTGACCGGCGACAACCGCCAGACCGCGGAAGCTGTCGGCCGCGAGCTGGGAATCGACGACATCCGCGCGGAACTCACGCCGGCGGACAAGCAGCGCATCGCCCGCGAGTTGCGCGCCAGTGGAGCCGTGGTGGCAATGGCGGGCGACGGGATCAACGACGCACCGGCGCTGGCCGAGGCGGACGTGGGGATTGCCATGGGGACCGGAACCGATGTCGCCATCCGCAGCGCGGGACTGACTTTGGTCAAAGGGGATCTCCGGGGTATCGGCCGCGCCTTGGGCCTGAGCCGCGCGGTGATGCACAACATCCGGCAGAACCTCTTCTTCGCGTTCGTCTATAACGCGCTGGGGATTCCACTCGCCGCCGGCTTGCTCTACCCGCTGACCGGCTGGCTACTCAATCCGATGATCGCAGGAGCCGCCATGGCGCTCAGCAGCGTTTCGGTGATCGGGAACGCACTGAGATTGAGGGGCACAGCCATCTGAAAGCGCCGGTGACTACTGGCCGGGCACAGGCTGTGTGCCTGGCCGCTTCAGCGCGTCGGAAAAGAAGCTCGCGAGGTTCTTGGAAATTTGTTCCTGAACTTCGGTGGCCGTACGAGATCCCGTGCCCGCGAGACGTGGCAGCGGTGATCGAAAGATCGCATCGGTAAACCCTGAATGGCCAACTCCGGCCAGGATGACACGCCGGCGGTCTTGTCCCTCCAGTGCCTTCTGGATTCGGGTTTCCGCTTGTCGGATCATCCCTTGTTCTGGCGTTTCGCCCGATGCCGGCGGAGAGCCGAGCCATTGCGGTAATTCGGAGTCAAAAAAGAGGAACGGTCCCCGCGGTCTGTCATCCCCCAGAAATAGCCCGTCCTCGTTGGCACCCGCATGGAATGCATGATGGCTGGCGCACAAGCGCACAGCATGGGAACCACCGAAGGAAAATCCGAACACGCCGACCCGGTCGAGGAGTAGCCGGTTCTGAAGAACTCCCGCATCAGGACCAGACAACGAGACGAGGACACGATCCAGATTCCTCTCACGCGCGTTGAAGCACTTCTCCGCAGTTGTTAGAAATCCTGTGATCGCTTGGTTTGAAGAGAAATCCGGCACCCGAGGAAGGTTTCCCTCGATCAAGGTTCCGTCCGCGTAGAGCACTCTCATCGCCTGCCCGGGGTGATCCGCCGCAACAACGACAAATCCGCGGCTCGCAAGGTCCTCCACCTGCGCGATGTTTTCAGCCCGGTGCCCCATCCACGCGTGCTCGTAAAAGATGACTGGAAACCGGGCGCTTTCATCCACGACCGGAACTCCCTGGCTCGCGTGAGCCTTGGCTTGCTTGAGGCGATGAAAGGGAAAGCCCGGTGACAGACTTGGATCCGGCAGCCAAGGCGACCCGCTCCCCGCTGAATCGGAGGGATACCAGACTTGGACCAAGAGCCGCGGGGCCGCCGCCTCGGCAGGAATCTCAAAGGTGAGTGTTCCCACTCGATGCGATCCACCCAAGAGAGGTGGCTCGGGCATGGGAAAGAGCCAGCAAAGGAGCGCGGTGATAGCGGCACCCGCGACTGCGGCACAGCGGCTCAACCACGGCCAGGGACGCCCTGAAGAACCGAACACCAGAAGAGCCAATGCACCGATGCCGGTGGGAACGAGCAGGCTTCTCGCGGTGCCAACGATACCGACCGCGACCACGGCAGCTATCGCGATCCCCCCCGCCAACCTGCGTCTCTTTCCCCGTGGAATGATCGAAGCCGCCACGATGGCACAAGCCATCCACTCGATCCATGAAGAGGTCACAGGCATGGTGAAATCATGAGGAAAGCTCCTTGAGCTGATCCTTCAAGAGCTGGCGCGCCCGGTAGATCCGTGTCTCCACCGCCTTGGGACTGCACTGGCAGACGGAACCGATCTCGGCATAGCCCATGCCTTCATACACGAAAAGGGTCATCGCCTCCCGGAGGTCGGACGGCAGGCGGAGGAATGCCTCGTGAACCGCACGGATCTTTTCTGCCGTTTGAGCCGCCTCTTCAGGAGTCTGGTTGGGGTCGGTCAATTCCGGGACGGTAGCACCGCCGTCTTCCGGCGTGGCATCCAGGGAAAGCGTCGGATGACGGCCCTTCCATCTTGCGTGGTTGCGCGCGAGGTTGGAAGCGATCGCGAAGAGGTAGGTACTGAAATTCCCTTGGGGCCGATAGCGGTCGCGTGCTTGGTAGAGTTTGACGAAGGTCTCCTGTGCGAGATCGACGGCAGCGTCTCGGTTGCCCGTCATCTTATGAAGGAACGAGGCGACACGGTCTCCCCAGCGGTCCATCAAAGCGTTCAAGGCAAGATCGTCGCCACCGGCAAGACGACTCATCAGCTCGGGTTCGGAAGCATCCATGGCGGTTGCTTCCTAGCGGGAAGGAGTGTGCCCCGATTCGGCCGGCGCGAAATCCAAGGCGAACGGGAGCATGGTCTCAAGGTAGCGGGCCGCCTGTTCTTTATCGAGCACCGCCGCCGTCTCGTACATGTGCTTCAGCATGGCCTGCTGGCATTGGGCGTGCGTTTCGGCATGCTCTTGGATCGCCGCTTCAAGCTCAGATGTCATCGACCCGCTGCTGCGGGCAGCGGCTTTGACCTTCTCATGAGCTTGGGAGATTCGGTCGCACATTTCCATGCACTGCGGACGGTAGGCCACGTGGAGTTCCGAGACCTTGGCGAACTGCGCGTCGGAAAGTTTCAGATCGGTGCGGATCCAAGCCAATTCGGGCATGGCATCCAGCAAAGGCCCATGCTGTTCCGCCATCTTGTGGGAACGAGTGAAGCAGAATGCCGCGACTCCCGCGATCAAAGCGACAGCCAGTAGTATGAGGGCGCGTTTCATTTCCGGTGCGTGTGGGCGAAGGGGCTGATGGACTCCGCGTAAGCAACCTTGGCGTCCTTCATCTCGGGAATGCTGGCGGCACCCAGCCAGATGCCCGCGGCAACAGTCGCAAACACGCCGGCAGCGGCTCCCCATGGCCGGACAAATGCGGAAACAAGGGGCTGCAACCAGGCAAGCCCGCGGGGAGCCTCCACCGCGGTGCTTTCGATGCGGTGCCACACTCCCTGCCGGAAAGAGCCCGGCAAAGGAACATTCCCCTTTGCCGTTCTCAACAGGTCATCGAATTCGGAATCGTTCATGATGGAAGTAACGTGAATTACCTTACCTGCCTCCCGGCGGGTGTCACGCCCGGGAACCCTTGCGGCAGACAAGCTGCTTGTCCTTCGCGGACACGGAACAGCTATTTTCGCAGGCGCGGACTTTCTTGAATGAGCTGTGGGAACCCCGGCCACCCAAGGCAGCGTTGGCCACCAGCTTCGTCGTGCAGCAGCTCACATCCTTGCAAACGTCACTCTTCATGACGAAGCCGGCGGTTCTCGCGCTCGACCTGGAGGTCGCCCGGTGAATTGGGGAGCTCGGGCCGGCGAGGGTGATCTGGCTGAATGAAGCCGCGGCGAAGAGAGTCACGGCGAGACTGAGGATCTTGGTTTTCATGGTCTTGATTTCGGTTGCTTTTTGGTTCGGAGCGTTCGCAGCGCTCTGTGCCGTAAAACACCGGGGAACGGTGAAACCCTTGTCGATTTCGAATGTAGTTTCCGACCATCCTTTGAAGGAGGATTACTCTTGCAGGGGAGGGGGCAGCTTAGTCAGGTCACCTGAAGTCGTTGTTCAAGCAGTCCAGGCCGGGAGTGTGTGAGGAACGCCGCGAAGGCTACTTTGGATTTCCACTGGCGACAGTCGACTCACAGCCTTCCCTGTGAGGTCTCCATCCGGAGAACAGCCGACCGTCTGCCGTTGCCATCGTGCCGTCACTCGGAAGGCAGATCGGGCTTTTGCTTTCGGACCTTTCGGATCAATTCCGCGACGTTCCGATGAATGGCGCGCATCTTGGACTGCTGCTCCTCATTGGAAACCTTGGAGTATTTGACGGAAACCTTGTAGCCCCGTGACTGGGTCTCGTGAGAGGCCAATTGGCTCCCGAGTTCCGCAAAATAGTCGGCGATCTGGGAGCTGTGGATGAAGGCGATGTGGTCCCCGTATCCTTCGATGCCGGCGTTCTCGGCTTTGGTCATGATGGTGTTCAAGTGGCCGAGGTCGTCGGACACGACCACGATCGCGTCGATGCCTGCCTTCACGCACTTCTCGATATTGTGGACCTCCCACTGTGCATCGCTTTTATTGGCGACTTCGAAAGCGATGCGAAGTGATTGGCTGAACAACAGTACGTCCACCTTGCCGAGTCCATTTGCTAGTTTGAATTCGATGTCGGGGCCAAGTCCGATTCCTCGACCGTGCTGCTCGATCAGTTTCTGAAGAAACTTGTGACGGTCGCTTCCCAAGCCACGCATTTTTGGGGAATTGCCTGGCGATGGAGGTTCCGGGGAAGGGGGCAATTCGGGCTCTGGTTCTGACTCGGGGAAAACCTGAGGTAAAGGCGGGCTCGGGCTTTCGGGGGGCGGTGCGGATTCCAACTCTGTAGATGGAGCTGTAGGAGGTGGCCCGGAATCCAGCTTTGGCAGCACGATCTTCTTCCGGCGGGTTTCCGGAGAAGATTCGGAAGCGGGTTCACTCGTTTTGCCATGCATGCTCCTTTCCACTTCATTGCGAGCAGCAGCGTAGTTCTCCCGCGAATGATCGATCGCCCTGCGCCGCCGAAGCTCGTGGCCTGCGGTGGGAAGTGGAGCTGGCAATGGGTCGAGGCTGAAATCCGCGTCACTACCACCAATCCGACAGATGGCCTCGCCGGTGCGAAGGCGCCTGAAGTCGTCCGAATCGAAATGGGTGAATCCGTCTTCCAGCTTCTTGGCGTCCTTGTCTCCGAGGCGGAAGTAGACCCGGCTGTGGCAGTTGGAGAGGATTGAAGCGAGTATCCCGTTCTCGCGGCTTGGAAACTGGTCGAGATCCTGGTGGGCGAGCACAAGGCCCAGGCCATACTTGCGGGCTCCCGAAAGGATCGCGGCGATGGAAGGCGTCACGAAATTGTGAGCTTCGTCGAGGTAAAGGAAGAAGGGCCTCCGAGTCGCCTGCTCCTGGGCCTGCCGGGAAAGTGCGGCCTGATGAATCTTCGAGACGAGGAGCGACCCGAGGAGCCATGAATTCTCCTCGCCAATCAGTCCTTGGGAGAGCTTGGCCAGAATGATCTTCCCCTGATCCATCATGCGGGCCACATCGAAACGATCGCCTCGCTGGGACACGATGTTCCGCACCAGGGGATGCCGCAGGAAGCCGTTCAGGCGCGTGATCAGGGAGGCTTGGGTCGAGCCCCGGAGCAGGGGGAATTCATGGGTCCAGAAGTAACAGACCTCCGGATCGCGGACCGACTTGAGGAAGCGGTCGCGGAGGCCCTTCTCGATGAGGAAGCGTTTGAGATCGAGAATGGTCCCGCCCTCGTCACTCGCGAGAAAGGCCATGGCTGCATTCCCTAGTACCGTGGTCATTTGATCGCCCCACGAGGTCGAAAGACGCTCGAAGATCGCGACGAAGTCCGAGGCGATCAGGTTGCGCTCGATGTCGTTGTGCGCCCGTAGGATATTGAACCCCACGGGCCATTCCTCGTCGGCCGGATCGAAGAGGGCAACATCCCCAATGCGGTTCTCGGGCAAGCGGTCGAGAACCGCATCGACAAGGTCACCGTGAGGATCAAGCACGGCGATTCCGTGGCCTGCTTCTAGGTCTTGGAGAATCAGATTGAGCAGGATGGTGCTCTTGCCCGTGCCGCTTCCCCCGAGCACGTGAAGGTGCCGCAGGCGCTCTGAAATCTGAAGCCCGCAAGGAACGTGGGATCCACCGTGGCGGCAAACACCCAACGCGGTGTCCATCCGGCCCGAGTTCGCTGATGGTGCCGGCGATGTCTTCCTTCGCAATCTCGCGAGGGCGGGTACGCCGGAACCGGCCGACGGGGGATGCACCAGACACAGCAGCTCGTCGCCATTCAGAATCATGCCGCTGCGGCGGCTTCTCCGCTCGACGATCTCGACGAGGGTGTCTTCCCATGTTCGTTCGTAATCAGAGGCAAGGGTGAATCCGTTCTCTTCCTCGAATCGCATGAAGGGCCTCAACAGCCGCTCCCGGCATTCATCGACGGCCTCTTCATCCCTACCGAGGATCGAAAGGCGTATCGTCGCCGCATAGAGAGGTTTGTGACATTTCGCCTTGGCTCCGTCCACGAAAGCGCGGCCATCGCCGTCGAATGGTTTCCCGTCGGCCAAGGTGGTCAAACGGAACATGCTTTCGGCCCATGGTTGGGAGCACGGTTGGAAGCGCACCTGGACGAGCGCGATCAGGTCCTCACCGATTCCGCTCAGTCGGCTGAGAATCTCTGCCAGGGGATCCGTGGGGAACTGGCTCTTCAACGGGAGCACGAAGGGTCGGTCAAGTGCGAGATCCCGGCTCCACAACAAGGGGGGCTGCTTCTCAATCAGGAGGGATGCTAGATGCTCTTCCCGCCATTCGAGATTCGAGCTGAAGGGGAGCTGAGCGATGGCATCGGAAAGCGCGGAGGTATCGCCCCGGTCCACGACCCATTGGAGATCGATCCCCCCGTTTGCGGCAATGAACTCGAAAGAGATTGGCTCGACGGCGGCACCAAGCGAGTAGAGGAACGGTTCGAAGTCCGAGAGCTTCCATTTCACCGAATCCGGAATCGTCCATAGTGCCTCCATCAGGTTCAGCGAACGATCATCGCGAAGACAGTCCGGTGACTCGCCACTGATCAATGGCGCGAACGGATCGTCTTCCGGGGGGGACTCCGGGATGGGTGACTGGAATTGTCGGAAGAAGCCGGACACGCCTCCTTCTCGTCGGCCTTCGTCGGTAAATCCCTGATGTCCGGTGAATGATCCATGCCCTACGAAAGGAATAAAATAGGGCTCCGGATAGACCGGGCAATCCCACGTGGTCTCACCGCGACCCAAGGCATCCCAGCGGAGGAACTCGTCCCAAAGCCGATCTTGGAGGGTCCGGTGCATGCTTAATGGGGGGTCACCCGATCGAGGAAAGCGCTTCCCTGACCTTGCTCCACCAGGCACGCCCCACGACGTTGGGTTCTTCCCGGAATTCACCGGCACCTTCCGGGCGAACCCCGCAGGTTGCTTCGACGGCATTTCGGATGATCCGATCCACGGTCGAGAAATACATGGTACGGGTATCCCCCCGGTGATAGGAGTCTCCGCGAAGGAAGACCTCGTAGAACGCACCGAGCACGGGAATCCGCATGATGACGGCGTCGAGTCGAAAGAGTCCGGTTGCGACGAGGCTGTTGAGAAGGAAGAGGAAGGAGGCGGCGTTCAATGCGAAGACGAAGCTTCCCCAGAGCCAGCCGAATACCGCGGCGTGAACCGAGAGCAGGGCAAAGGCGACCGCTAGAATCACGGCTACTTCCCAATAGCGCAGTGACATCGGGTATTCACCAAAGCGGCATGAAAAGAACCAGGACGTGCCGTAGGGAGCGGAACAGATGTCGAAGACGTGATACTCGCGGCGGAGCCTCAGGTAACGACGTCGAGCGGAGAGAAGTCCTCCTTCGCGGAACTCGATTTCCGAGATCTCGACATCCGGCACGCGCTTCTCCTCGATCGCTTTACGGATTAGATCGTAAAATGCGCTTGTCGAGGTGTCGAAGTCCGAGACCAGGACGCTCCATTGTGATCCCGCCTTCAGGCGCTTTCGATTCCAGATGCCAAACATGACGTTTTGGAGTTTCAGTTCGCAGGGGCGGCGCGTTCTCGGAAGATTTCGAAGTCGCCTCCATGGTGATGATAAATGTCGAGGGTCATGATGACCCGGGTGTCGTGCTCCTTCCCGTCGCGCTTGCTGATGGCGAAGGAGCGGAGGGTATAATTGGCTCTCCACCCGCCCTTAATGGGCGTCACTTGGATCGGTCCGACTACCGTCTCCGAGAGGTTGTCATACTTGGGGAGGTAGGCCGCCTGGTCCTTCCTGATGAGATCGGATTTGACCAATCCCTTGTCGTGGAAATCGACCGTCTCGGCATAGTCGCCCACGAATCCCTCAAGATCCCCGGCACCAACCTTCGCATGGTGTTGGGAAACGAATCTCTGAACGACAGCCACCAGACTATTCGGGTCGGGAGGAGAGATTGGTAGCGGCGGAGGGGTAGCTTGGTCTTCCCGGGGTGTCGGCGGAGTAGTCGGGATCTGTGACTTTGGCTTTCCGGCCGTCAAAGCGTGAACATCCATCACCGGGGGATGGGTGGAGTCATTCTGGCCCTGCTTCCACCCTTTGAAGTCGATCCCACCTTGCGTCAGGACGAGTTCCGCGTCCTGCCACGGAAATGAGGGAGAGATGGAGGACTCCGCCTCGGACGACGGTGAACTGGTCGGTCTCCACCATTCTTCCAACTTGGCTCCTGACACAAGGGAGGGAATCCCAGCTCTCCAATGGTGCAGATAACCGGCGACGTCTCCGGGTTGAACCGGGGCATAGGACTCAGCAATCGTCAGCTTCCCGCCGTCTCCCTCCCATTCGCTGCAAAATGCCAGCGCGCGGACTTGTCGCGGATCGGGACCGATGACCTTTCCGGTGAGCGGGTTCAACAACGGTCCGCAAACGAACGCTCCGATTCGTCCCGATTCGCTCAGGTTCGCCAAACGCGAGTCCGGCGGGTGTTCCGGGAGTGTGGGGAGGTCTACATCAAAGGTGTTGAGGAATGGCTCTTCGGAAATCCCGACATAGTGGGTCTCGGCACCTTGAGGGGTCACCAAGGTGATCATCGAACCGTCGGGGGACGACAAGATCGTGGTCCCGGTCTCAATCGCGTGTTGCAAAAGCGGGAACACATGGTTTGTGGACTTGTCGACCACGCACAAGACGGCGCTCGCGTTAAAATCCCATGATCCGGAGCCGTTCTCGATCGGGCAACCGAGCGAATGGATCCGAGGTCGAATCGAGGTCCGGCATTTGTCGGTTTCGGCGAATGAATTCGGCACGAGATGATCGGTGTCAGAGGGATCGCGGTCCGGGAATGTACGGCATCGGAGTAAGTCGAGATCAAGTCTTCCCGTCTGGTTGGTACCTTGCACAAACCGGACCTCATTTTCGGAACTCCAGCTTGGGAGCCCGTGCGGCACGAGGCCCCGGACAGGGAGCGATACCGTCGCTCCGGTCGCCCGGTTCAGGACCCAGCAAGAGCCGTCCGATGCACTCACGCAAAAGATCCGGTCTTCAGTGGGAGACCATGCCATGCTAGCGACCGGCGGCGTGGGGAATGTCCGCTCGATCCTGCCCTTCACCCGATCGAAGACCGTTAGGCCTCCGATTGCCGGACCGCCGTATGCAAGAATGCGGCCGCTGCCGGACTGTGCAGCGACGGAACCTTGATGAAGGCCGGGCACGCTTCTGCTCGCGACAATCCGCCATTGTGCGGCGTGGGCGGACTCCAGGTCGTCCGGGACCTCATAATTGAACTCGGGCACTTGCGTGGATTCCGTGGTGTTGCTCGCCGTCGAATTGCCGCGGTCGGATAGGAGCGCCGGAACGACGGGGGAGAGCAGGCTCACGGTGAAGACGGTTAGTGCCAGGGGAAGCGCTCCTTTTGATCGTGGCAACGGGTTAGAGACCGGAGGTGTAGCGGGTGTCGGATTGGACGGCGCGGGAGTATATTTCCCCGAGCCAATGGTGGCCCCCAAGGCTCCAGCCGCGATGGTCGGCAGCATGGTGAGCAATAGGCCAATGCCGACTCCGTTTCGCGAGGATGTCAGGGAGGGGCCTCCGGTCACGAGTCCGTCTAGCAACTGCCTTGCCGAGATACCCAGCAGAAATAAACCTGCGCCAACCAGGAACACGATCAGGCCGGTGCGCGCTCCCCAGCGGATCGAGGATGCAGGCACCAACCGGGATGGAACGTCGGTGGAGCGGTTCCGCGATGCGGGAATTGCTGCCGCGGCAAATGCCAAGGCAGCCAGGACGAGGTTGGCGATCAGCACGGGCGGGTTGGGCGAAGACAGCCAGTGGTGGCTCCAGAAGCCGAGCGGGAACGTGAGTGCCCCGGCTGCGAACGCGATCCAATCGCTGCGCGAGGACCGCCTGAGCAGATCCACGCACTCCGGAATCGACGGATCTTTCTCATGATCCTCCATCATGCTCGGAGCTTGTAGAGCAATTGGTCAGACCTTGCAATCTCAAGATCACGAGGGACTTGAGGCGACGCCGATTTTGGGGAGATACGAAATATCAGGAAAAAAAGACACTCTAGCAGACCTGCCCCAGAAATTGAAAAAGCTCCCTCCTTGGGGAGGGAGCCATGAATGGGTGAGGCTAAGCGAAGGCATCAGGGATTTGATCCGAGGAAAGCTCGTCCGGTTGGCGGATGCCTTCCGGGAGCGTCACGACGCGGACCGCGAATTCCCCGAGTTGAGCGCGGATCACTTCGGCACCGTGGATGCCCGCTTCGTCATTGTCGAACAGCAGCTCGATGCTGCTTCCTACCGGCAACGACTCGGTAAGCAGGAAGAGCTGGTCCTCCGACATCGTGCAGCCCATGAGAGCCACACATTTGGTGATGCCTGCCTGCCACAGGGTGAAGCAATCGAAGAAGCCTTCCACGATGACGAGGGGAGTATCTTCTTCCTCTTCCAAGGCCCGGTGGAGATTGAAGATCTCCTGGCTCTTACGGAATCCCTTGGGGAGCTTGTATCTCGCGTTGCCCTCCGGCGGATCGCCCGGCCAGCGGCCGGCGTAGGCCACGAGTTCGCCCTCACGGTTGTGGATGGGAATGGCGATGTAGCCCCGAAGCATGCCTCGCGAGCAAAGGCCGAGCCCGAAGTGTTCGATGGTCTCCGGTTCAAGGCCCCGCTGAAACAGGTAGGGATGGTCGGTTTTCAACGTCTTCAGCTCGAAGGTGAGCGGGGGATTCGGTCCGGCCTCTGCAATCGGTTCCTCCGAAACGGAGGTCGGGGCAGTGGACGGGCTTGGCTCGGGTTTCTTCGCGCGGTTAGGCTTTCGGACGGCCTTCTTGCTTCGTGCAGGTCCGCCGTCACTGGATGGGTCGAGGAACCATTGCTGAAGCAAAAGGGCTGCTTCGCGGAAGCCGACTCCTTCCATGAGTGAAACGAAGTCGATGACGTTGCCGCCGCGTGCGCAGCTTCCAAAGCAATTGAAGCAGTTCTTGCTGATCGAGACGCGAAACGCGGTGGGGTTTTTCCCCTTGTGAATGGGGCACGGCCCGGACAGTCGGTCGCCGTTCTGTCGGAGGGTCTCCACGAGTTGGTAGCGCTCCAGGATTTGGAGCATGGTGACGCTGGCTTTGACCTGCTTGAAGTCCACGAAGCCATTCGGTGATGCCTGGTCGGTTTTCATAAAAGGAACAGTCTGGTTGAGTGAGATAGGAAAGAGCCCAGCAGCACATGCTGCCGTGGCTTCCTGAACCTCCATTTTATCACGGACCCGGGAACGGGAGGGATTGACAGGACTCGCCGTCCGTTGGCGGGTGCGGGACGAGCCCGACCATTCGGCCCGTGCAATCTTCCCATGGGGAATCAAGGGAATCGGCAGCGGTGAGGACGGCATGCGCCACCGCGAAGAGGAACATGGTGGAGGTGCCGTGACGGAAGCAACGAGCGGTCGCCGCTTGGAGCGACTTCTTGCGCTCCTCCGTTTCCGTAACGACGAGAACCCGGAATCCCGGAATCTGCCATCGTTTCCAAAGATGCCCCCGGGTCCTCGATTCACGGTAGGCTTCGACCTTCTTGAGGAAGCTGGATTGGAACGGGTCGCTCCGTGCCACCGGCATCGTGCCTCTGTCCACTTCCAGCAGGAAAAACGACTCCCGATCTGCCGTGTCGCGGATGGAGAAGGCGGCATCCGGGATGACCCACGTGGTACTGCTCCGGCTGTGAATCTTCAATCGGACCGGCCACTTCATCGGATGAAGCGGTGTCTCGCCGGCCGCTACCTCGAAGGCTTCCCAATCGTGGTGATGACGAAACTCGATGCCGCAGGCGCGTGCTGAGGATTGCACCGCGACAACGATATCGGCGACCCGGAGGTCGTGGCCAAGATGAGAGCCGGACGAAAGCGGCCTCATTCTTGGAACGCCCGGGAAGACTCGCTCGCCGTGGGAGATCAACTCCTTCCGTCCCCGTTCGGAAAGGCAGTAGCTGATGTGCTGATCCTCGTTCGCATGGAGGCGTTGGAGCGGTGGCCGATCCAGCAGCCCGGCATGGTAGAGCCGGCCAAGTCGCCGGATCAAATGCTGGGAGCTGCCGCTCACCAGAGCGATGACATGATTCGACCGGAGGAACCGGTGAACCGAAACAAGATTCAGGATCTGGTAGTCTCGCCCGGTCAGGCGAATGGGCACGGGGAGAGCAGCCCGACGGAACCGTGGCTTCCTCGGCCGCGGATGATTCATGGCTCCCATTATACCATGATGGACGATCTGGTGGGTCAGCGAAGGAAGCGGGCCAACCGCGCTTCGACCTTCGATCGGAGGCCGCAGTAGCGCTGCCGGCTCTGATGGAGGATCTTCCGACGACAGCGATACCTCTTCGCGCTCGGTGGAGCCGATTCGAGCCGGAAGGGAAACCGCGTGTCGTCGGCCGCGCGGACCAGTGCCGTGAACGGAGCGAGGTCGGTGAATTGGTGCGCGGGGAAGTTCCTTCCAAAGTTGACCTCGAAGCGCTGCGAATCTTCGCCGCAAAGGGCGAAGCAAATCGTCGTCCCCGCGTTTCCAAGCACGGCGCTTTGAAGGCGCGGGGGGAGCTGGTCGAGAAACTGGTGCGAAAGGACCAATCCGAGCCCGTATTTCCGGGACTCGGAAAGGATCGATGCCAACGCGTCCGAGAGAAAGTTCTGCGCCTCATCGATGAACAGCACGAAGTCGCGTCGCTCGGTCTCCTTCTGGTTGGACCGGCCCATGGCAGTCGAGGCGATGAAGGCCGTGATCAGGGCACCCAACAAACGCGAGGCGTCATCGCCAAGGCTCCCTTTGGAAAGGTTCACCACGAGGATTTTTCCTGAGTCCAGAATCTCCCGGAAATCGATCTTCAACGGGATCTGGCCGAGCATGTGGCGGAGGGGCGGCATGGTCGTGAATTGGCCGAGCTTGTTCTGGATCGGGGCGATGGCTTCACGAAGGAAGCGATCGTCCCAGCGGCCGAATTCCTCGTCCCAGAAATGCCGGACAAAGGGATCTTGGCATTGCTTCACCAGGCTTCGACGGTAGTCCGGATCGGAGAGAAGCCGCGGCAGCGAGACCAGCGACGTGTTCTGGCTGTCGAGCAGGACCCGCAGGGAATTGTAGAGAATGTATTCCATCCTGGGTCCCCAGCTTTCCGACCAGATGTGGCGGAAAGCGGCCACCAGTGCCGAGGCGATGAGCGGCCGGTCCTCCGGTCGCGTCGCGGAGGACACGAGATTGAGGGCCGGCGCATGCGTCGGATCGGCTGGATCAAGGTAAACCACGTCGTTCACCCGATCCGGTGGCACCAGGTCGAGAAGGGCACTCGCGAAATCGCCGTGGGGATCGATCACGCCG
Source organism: Verrucomicrobiaceae bacterium (assembly GCA_027491155.1). Taxonomy (GTDB): domain Bacteria; phylum Verrucomicrobiota; class Verrucomicrobiia; order Verrucomicrobiales; family Akkermansiaceae; genus Haloferula. The sequence goes on along the minus strand of JAIXWR010000042.1, from coordinate 29,538 downwards.
ATGCCCTGGCCCTGTTGGATCAACGAAGCCACCGCGTTCTGGAGCAACGTGGTTTTTCCGGTGCCCGTCTTGCCAATCACATAGCAATGGCGGGTGAGCAGCGAGGCGGGCAACGAGTACGGGGATTTTGAGCAGGCGTAGCCGATTCGGTCGCCAAGATGGATCGAGATTTTCATACCGGAGGCGGCCGCCCTCGCGTGACCGGCTTTGTCCGCGCCTTGCGTTCGCGGGAGAAGTCGTTCGCACGGGCATGCCATGGTTGTGGAGCCCGTGGGAGAGAGGCTGCCGCCGATGTCCGAAGCAGGGCTTCGGGGGGAGGTTCGTCCGTAACCATTTTACCATTTCGGAAGCCGTAGAGGTAGTTGGAGCCAGTGCTCCAACCCGTTCGCAGTGGTCGAGCTTGCTCGACGACTGCGCGGCCCGCGAGGGAACACGTGACGCGGGGGGCCGCACGCTTCGGGGCCAGCTCGGAACGAGTGCGCGAGTTTGAGCTGGCCCCGAAGGGTGCGGTGCGGGGGAGCCCCGTCGTTGGAGCCCTTCGTCCCGCCTGCCGGGAGTTCGTGTTGAACCCGTCCCCCGCGTCGTGCGCGCATAGCGGGCCGACTTCCCGCAGCATGGTGATGTCCTTGACGGCGTTGCATCTAGGACTCACCCGCCAGCCGGAGGATGCTGCGGGAAGTCGGGCCGATAGGCGCGGCGCGGGGGAAGTCGTTTCACCCTTTGCGTGCAAGGGTGATTCGTCGAATTCGACACCGGATTCCCCGACATACCCGCTTTGTCGGGGTGCTTGTCGGGGACCGGAATCCGGGGTTATCCCCATCGGCATTTTTGACGTACGGGATCCAGGTACGTTATACAAGTAACAGGCCCGTTCCCGGTTCTTTGACAAGTCCGCCTAACAGTGGCGGAATTGGAATATTTCAGGTAGTATCGACAGGTGATTCCTGCGGGCTAGGGCAAGGACGGGAAATGAGCCCCGGGGGTCCATTAGCAGCTAATTCTTTGGGCTTATGTTAACCAAGAATCGGCAGCCGAATCGATGGGGAGCGCCACCGGCGTTCCGGGCTGCCGTGCCGGAGGAATCCGGCACGTTTGTCGAACAATACCTGGAGTGGAAGATGACTTATGCGCCTCGCGCGGCGAAGGCTTACGAGGTGTGGGTGAGACGGTTTGACGACTTCACGAACAAAGCGCCCGAGGCGCTGGCGCTTGGCGATTGGACCGCCTTCGCGCGTAGCCTTGATGGGCGCTTTGCACCGAAGTCCTTGGAGTTCGCGCTGAACGTGATTCACAACTATCTGCGGTTCTGGCACGAACAGGGACGCCTTCGGCAGTTCCCATTATACCTCGCGAAGGTGCCCAAGGCGACGGCGTGTTCCCACAACGCTGCGACCGAGGAAGAATACCGGGCCATGGTCCGGGTTCTCGAAGGGAAAGGGGACGTGGCTTTGCGTGACCTTGCGATCCTCATGCTGCTGCACGACACCGGCATGCGTGTCGGTGAACTGGTGCAGCTTGAGATCGATCAGATCGAGGAAGACTCGTCGGCCGTGATTCGAACCGAAAAGACGGTTCAGCGGCGGCGCGTGTTCTGGAATCCGGAGACGGACGATGTTCTCCATCGCTGGATCGTCGAGCGTGTGAACTCCGGTGCCAGTTCCGATTGGCTCTTCGTTTATGAGGGAGCCGAGACTGAGCAACGGATGACAACGCGATGCGTCCAGCGCATGGTGAAGCGTGTGGCGAAGGAGGCTGAAATCGCCCGACGAATCTCGCCGCATTCCTTCCGGCACGCGCTGATCCACCGGCTCGCCAAGCTCGGCGTGCCGGACGCCTTGATCGCGCAGATCGTGGGTCACGGTTCACCGCATTCGATCTCGCACTACACGAAACTGTCGCGGCCGGAGTTCGAGGAGATCGCCCGGAAGCAGTTTCGGGAACTGGCTCTGGCGGCCTGAAATAAGGTCCGCATGGCTTTTCCACAGGTTTATCCACAGGACACCGCTTGTACGAAGCGGGCTGGCTTCCTATAATGCAGAGAGCTTCCAGAAAGAGGCCGATCTGCATCAACAACCTACCGGCAAGCGCGTCGCACAATACCACTTGTCCGATCCTGCCGGGTCTTCCACTTCAGGTTTCGCAGAGGCCGCTTCCTTTCTGGAAGCGGCCTTTTGCGCGTCCCCTAGCCCTGACGCGCAGGACGGCAATTTTTTACCAGCCCTAATTCCCTCCGTCATGAGACAGGACCGTGAAATTGAATACATCCCGCTGAACCTCTTCGGCCAGGAGCCGCCCAAAAAACGTGGCTTCCTCATGCGGCTCCTCGATGCCGTATTCGAGTGGCGCACGAAGTATTCGAATCACCGTCCCGCATCGTCGAGTGGCGGGGAGGTAGAGGAAAGGATCATCGAGTTCTAGCAGCTCAACCGCCCGTGCAGGCCTCCTGCTGGGAACCGGCCTTCGGACCCTTTCTGGGGAAGGCACTCGGGCGGGGATTCTTCTTAACCGAGAAACCAACATGGCCAAGTATCGAGTCGTAAATACACGTTTCTGGGACGACACGTACGTCGCCGAGCTGAACCCGAACGAGAAGCTCGCTTTCCTCTACCTCCTCACCAATGCCTTGACGACCATCGGAGGTGTCTACGAGATCTCCCTCAAGAGGGCGGCCTTTGACGTGGGCCTTCCCATCCGGGATCTGCGAGCCACGTTCGAAAAGTTCGAAGCCGACCGGAAGATCGTCCGGAAGGACGAATGGATCGGCATCGTCAACTTCGTGAAGCACCAGGTCCTCAACCCCAAGGTGAGGCGGGGCATCGAAATCGAGCACGCCAAAGCACCGCACGACCTCGTGCGGCGTTTGAACCTGCCCCCTGAGTTCTTCGCGATAGCCTATCGTCCGCTGTCCGATCCTAACAAAAACAGTAAATCTGATTCCAAGGGACTCTTTTCCACAGGGTTTTCCCAAAGCTTTTCCACAGGGGACCAGGAGAAGGGAGAAAGTGGACCCGACCCGTCGAGGTTCAAGCGGTTCGGGTGAATCACCGGAGTATGCTTGAACTTCCTAACCTGTAGGCAATCGGGGCGGGCTCATGGGTCCTCGCCGGTGTCCGGTATCATTCCGGACATCGGCGACAACCCACGAGCATCATGGACGACATCGAAGAAGAGGAGGATATCCCCCACCGCGCCGATGACGGATATCTCGAGTGGTGGCATGCCAGAATCGAGGTCCGTGGAGGGCGCGCATGCCTAACGCTGACCCTTGGCGGCTTCCGGCAGGACGACGCTCCGCTGAAAGTCCTTAGGGAAGCAATCGGGTTCTGGGCGAAGACGCTCGGATAACATCAGGGGAGAGGGCCGATGCCCGCTCCCTTTTTTCATGCCATGCCTTTGCAACCGCTGTTTCTCCAGACACCGTCTCAAGAAAGGGGGGGTAACAATTCAGCAGTCGTGGACGAGCATGCCAAAGTACCGCGCGATCTCGCGCGGCGTTTGAACCTGCCCCCTGAATTTTTGCGATAGCCTAGCGTCCGCTATCCGATTCTAACAGAAACAGTAAATCCAATTCCAAGGGGCTTTTCTCCACAGGGTTTTCCCCAAGCTTTTCCACAGGGGACCAAGAGAGGGAAGAGGGTGGATCCGATCCGTCGAGGTTCAAGCGGTTCGGGTGATTCCCCGAGGGATGTTTAAATCCTCGTATGGGTGTCCCTGACGTTGAGGACCGAGAGTGTGGGGCAACGGATTGTGATTGAATGGCGGTTGCACCAAAGCTCCTGGTCTCTTTGCTGCTCCCCCCCCGGGGAGCGTCCTCGCGTCAGGAGCGTCAGCCGGTCTTCGCGAATCCAGCAGCAGCGATGCAGGCGGCAGTATATGTCTGATCGGAGCACGCGAAGTCGCAATCGATCATGTTGCGGGGGCTGAGAAAAAGTTCATCGTGCCGCTTTCCCCGATGATATGCCCGGAGCAGTTCGCCGAAGACGACGGCCGACGCCATGGCACCGATGAAGCTGGTTGAAACCGACTTACCCGCGGTGGTGGCTGCGAGCGCGCCGCAAACTTCTTCGGAGGTGGCGAAACCTGCCATCACCTTCGCTTTCGGTTTCGGCATGTCGCCGATGCCTTTCCAGATGTCGGCGGCCTTACGTGCGCCAGGAAAATTGTGAACGTGGATGAGATCGAAATCGTTGATGCTTCCTCCCAGTCCGCACTCAATGACTCGCAGAAAACCTGCGTCCTCGAGCTTCCTCCGTGGCGCAGCCTTGTCGAAGCCGCAGAGCGCGATGGCTGGTTCCGCTGCTTCCCGTCGGATCGATTCGTCGAATGGCCGCTCGCACAACCGAGTACGAAACCGGCGTTCTTCCAGCCAGCGCATGCAGACGCGGGTTTTGAGTGTGCCGATGTCGGCCGTTCCGCAGAGCAAGCCGGCCCCGACGTTCGCTTCCTCAACCAGATCGAAATCCTGGAGCATCACTTCGCAGTCGCTGGGAGCAGAGAATGGCAGGAGGCCCAAGGTCCAAAGAAATGCCTGTCCTAGGTGTCCAAGTCCCAGCAGCCACAATCCTGCCGGCAGCGCTCGTAGAGGCGGACCTTCCGCCCCTGCTGAAGTCCAGTCGGCCCCCGGGTTCCATAGCGAGAGCCCGGCGCTTTTATTGCAGGCAAAGGCAGAGATGGCGGTCGCGCGGAGAAACCCGCGATGGACCGAAAGACCACCGGCGTAGATCCCACCGAGTGCGAAATCCACGCCGCCACCTTCGTCAAACCTGCTGTCTTTTGCGGCAGGCTCCATGCCTCCACGCCATCCCGTCGCGCGCACCACCAATGCGTGGGGGCGAGATTCGGCAGGCCTGTGTCCGAAATAGACCGTGTGGCTGGGGCTCAAAACGATGTGGTTCCGTGCACCGACCAATTTATGCACCACTTCATTGAGGGTCATGCGGCCGGGCCATGGGATCAGCAGTGTCACGTTCTTGGGAAGCTGCACCTCCACCCCACCGAGGAACGCCCGCAGTCCTGAATTCAACGCCGTTACAAGGGCGGCCTGAAGGGAGGCAGAGCGGCGAATCGAATCGTCGCAGACCAGCGACAGCGTCAGGCCTTCGAGAATGGCCACCGCTTCCGGGTAGCCGATTTCACGGGCGTCCATGAGCCCGAGGGCGAGACGGTTTGCGGCGGTCGGGCTGGGGATTGTCATCAGAAAATGGTGAGTTTGAGCGCGTCGGTGGAGAGGGTTTCCCAACTTCCTTGACCGAGGTAGCGGTAGAAACCCGCACCCTTGAGGCCCGACCAGGAACGCTGGGCATAATTCGGAAGGATCAGAGCCAGGTGGCCCGACTGCGCCACCATCGGATGATCCTTGTCCGCCGTGCTTTGGCTGGTCCAGGAGGTAGGATGAGTATGGACGTCGGCGACTACCTTTAGACGTCGTTCGGCGCAGCGCTTCCAGAGAGGGACATAGCCACTGCCGTCGAAGCGAATTATACCGGTGTGCAGACAGCGGGGGTCTAGATCGTCGTAGCAAATGAAGCTGGAAATGCGTCCTCCCTCGGTTGGTCCAAGCAGAAACGCGCCGCTTTCCCGCTCGCATCCGCCACGGCGACGGAGTTGCCACACGAGGCGCAGCCATAGGGCTCGCGAAATTTTCAGTTCAGGTGCCATGGTAGTCTTCGGATTGCAGAAGCTCATGGGTGAGCCTCAGGTAGTGGACGATCGTGTGAGCCGGGCTCCAAAGCAGCCCGGCGTGCTTAACAAGCCAGTCGGGATGACCGGCGGCAGCCAACCGATCCCAAGGGGCATAGATGGCGTTGGCATTGTTCCAGGTGGCGCGGAGCGCCATATGCACGTCGTTCACGCCCTTAGGCCAGTTCGCCGGGTCCAACTTCGCTTTCGTCGCTGGATCCCACAAAAATGCAGTCGGCCCCTCGTTCGGGTATCCGCCCAAGTTGAAAAAGAGGTGGAAGCGGTCGGGGCCGCTAGCCCGCGGGGGGGCGGCGACCCAGATCACTGCGTTTGGCCACTTCACCGAGTCATCTTCGTGGAGGCTCCATCGCCCGGCCTCTTCGCCCTGACGAAAATCGAAGCCTTCCAGATGCTCCCGGAAACACTCCTCGTCCAGACTCAGCCCTGGATCATGCATCGCTCGGTGAGGTAAAGTGCGACTTTGCAGGCTGGGGAATTCACCAGCTTGCCGAGCCTGGCGTCGGAGTCGAGGATCTCTCCGTCCGCGCTGTCGAGGCGCAGCACCCACTTGCGGCCTTCATCCACCTTGAATTGCTTCTTCGCCCATTCGGCAACGCGGCGGATCGTGGCGTTGGGGTTGAAATCCCGGGTCTCCGTCCCATTGTAAAAGACCGTCACCGCGACCTTCCGGCAGCGGTGGAGATGCAAGATCTTCGGTCCGTGGGGGCCGCACTCGCACACCTTTCGGTCGTGGTGGACCTCCTCCTCTTCGTCGTCAGTGAAGACGGCGAGAAGTTCGGGTTCATGATCCGCGCCGGAAAGTTCTCCCCGGAGGCGGGCAAGCAAGGAGGCGATGGTTTCGTCGCCTTGCACGGCAATGGCTTGCGGCTCGCGGCCGTCGATTTGGATGTGGACTTGATGGGGCTGCTTCATAGTATATCTGGCGTTAATGTTAGGGTGAGGTCGCCCGCTCGACTCGAACGGGATGCCCTTCTACCCATGTCCGCTCCACTCCGGACGATTTCTGGGAAAAAGATTCCAGGTTTTCGGGATACGGGAGCGGAAAGGGGTATGAGCCCCAGTTTTACCACTCGATTCGGATATGAAGCAGACCTTGGATCAGGCCCTGAAGACGGCAGATCTGGAACGGTTGATCCCGTTGCTGATCGATTACGCCGACAATAGGGTCCGACGATTTCTATGGCGGGGCTACTTCCTCAAAGGAGGTGGCAGCCGGCAGGCGTTGGCGGCGGGAAAGTCGGCAGATGATTTCGTGATGGAAGCCTTCGATGCGCTCACCAATGGGAGCCGAAGCTACCGGGACGATCTGGACCTTGAAACTAACCTGCGCCGCACCATTGAAAGCATGGTTTCCAACTGGAAGAAGAAATCGGACCGTCAGCCGCTCGTTGACCGCGTGTTTGATCCCAACGGTGACGACGGTCTGGAAGATCCTGTCGATGCCGCCGCGGACGCTAAAACGACCGAGATCTCCGAAGTCGAACGGAAAGAACGCAACGATCATCAGAAGCGCTTGTTGGGAGACTTCCGCGCCTCGCTCGAAGGCGACACCGAACTGAGCGGCGTTTACGACGCATTGGCGGCCGAATTCGAGAAGCCCGCCGAAATCGAAGAACTGACAGGCATTCCCGCTAAACGTGTTTACGAACTCAAACGCAAACTTAGGATGAGACTGAGCGATTTCGCAACCAACCACCCAGCCGCCGAAGGGATGGTAAAATGAGGAGGATACCATGAATTCCGATCCATTTGAACATGAGCCGCTTGAGCGGCTCTTCCAAGCGCTGGAGCGCGATACGGTGACCATGACGCCGGCAGAACTGAGGGAAGACCTTCGTGCCCGCGGACTGCATCCGGAAGAGACGACCGCCGCCATCCAAGGGAAGGTTGAAGCTTTCCTGAAGGTCCGCCGGCTATCCTGGCAGGAAGCAGCAAGACAAAAACAGGCCGCCGTCCAGGCAGCGGCCAGCCGACTTGTTTCCTGGGGGACTAAACAAAAGGACGAAATCGAAGCGGCTTTTGAGAAGGCCCGCAGCGGGGGCTTTGGAGCGGGAGCTCAGGGGAAATTGCAAGCAGCCTTCCGCAACCTGAGTCATGTTCCAACCGCCGATAAAGCCTCGTTTCTCGACGAGATCGAACTCCTGCAGCTTCTCAAGGAGAACAAAATGGCGCCGCCGGACGACGCAGTATGAAGGCTCCTGCGCGAGATGCGATTCCCGTGGTCAAGGCGCGAGAGATCATCGCGAAGCTTGAGATCGAAGATCCTGCGGAGATCGAGATCGAATTGATTGCAGCCAATGAAGGGGCACCCGTACTTGAGAAGCCGCTGGAGGGATCGGATGGCCGCATGGTGCGGCTCGACGGGAGCGTGCTGATCACTGTTAGGAACACGATTCGATTTCCCGGCCAGAAGCGCTTCGTGATCGCGCATGAACTGGGCCACGTGCTCCTTCATCCCCACGTTCGCCAGATCGATGAGGTCAGCATCGCTCAAGCTTCGAATTGGTCGCTCAATCAGGAGCCCGAAGAGATCGAAGCGAATCTTTTCGCGGCCGAGATCCTGATGCCGGGAAAACTGTTTGTACCGCGGATCGAGAATAAGGACCCTAGCTTTGGGCTTCTTCGCTCACTCGCTGGCGAATTCAGGACCACCCTTACTGCGACCGCCATTCAATTCCTCCGCTATACCAAGGAGGAATGCGTCCTGATCTGCTCCAAGGGAGGTTTCCGGAAATGGTTCTGGCCGACAGAACGCTTCGGGTTCCGGTTGAGAGACGAAACGGAGATTCACGCCTATACCTGCGCAGCGGAGCTGCAAAAATCCAAGGAGGGCCATGTCCGGGGGGATGACGTCCCCGCCGGCTGCTGGTTGCGGGATTTCTCACCCGATGGGAAGGAGTGTGTCACCGAGGACGCCATACATTCTATCGACTTCGGGGAAACGCTCTCACTCGTGTGGATCCAAGAGGCGATTTGAGAGTAGATGTCGAACGATGTCCGAGCGGCTGCAGAAGAATCGGAATAGAGCATTCAAAAGCTCGCCGCGATCTCGTGTTCAGCTTACTCAGCGCCACGCGTCAATTTTGAGACCGGCGTGGAGCTCGTCACGCCGTCCGCAACAGACGGGAGAAGCCGCCCGAGCCGGAAAAGGAGAAAATCCCACCAGGTCGTGGGGTGTCTTAATTACTGCATTGCTAGTAATTGGCGGGAAACTGCAGGCTGGTGGCGCTTGCGGCTGGAGTTCTATTCCATAAGAGCGTGAAGGTATTGTTGGAAATCAGGGGCTTGGTAAGGGAGAGCCGAGTTCGCGACCTGTCGAGGAATCGGTAGAGCCAAGAACTCACGCAGGTCATCGTGCATGCCCGGCGAGTCGTAGTAGGCCCCCTCCTTGACGGCTATTCGGACGGTATCGAGGTGAAGGATGACCAACTGCACAAAGCGGCGCTCGGCAGGCGTGGGTGGGGCAATCCGAAGGTCCACTTCGGCGTCGAGGACACGGGCTAGGGCGGGTTGCTCAATCAGCCGCTCCCAGATGTCCCGATGCGCTTCGGTGAGGGCGAGGATGACTTCGGTGCGGCGGACCTTGGCGTCGAGGTGGAGGGCGGTGGCCGAATAGAAAAGGCCTCCCACCACGCCGGCGGTCTGGATGAGGGTGAACCAGTTTGCAGCAAGCCAAGTGCCCATGATCCTTCCATTCTAGCAGAAGGAGGTGAGCTGTACCAGGGCGGCTATTCAGGATCTCTTCTCTGCCGCCAAAGCCTCTGCCTCGGACACGAGCTCCGCCGCCGGTTTCCCCAAGGCGATCGCGATCCGTTTCAGGCTTTCGACGGTGGGGGCGCGCTTCCCGTGCTCGATGTAGCCGATGTGCGGCTGCGAGAGGCCGGCCCGGGCGGCGAGTTCCGTCTGGGACAATTGGAGGTGCTCGCGGGCCGCACGAAGGACCGTCGCCAGCGATTTGACGAAGGCGTTGGTGTCGCGGCTAACGGGATCCACTCGGGCAGGCTGGGGTGGCAAGGGTGTCCGACAGGAAATAACTATCGTTATTTTTCGGCTTGTCGGCTTTCGTCCGGCGATGTATGGGTGCCGCATGAACGGGAAGCTTCCTCCCATTATCGTTCGCCGGCTCGGGATCGCACCCGCGGCCCGATCCGTAGAATGCGTGGCCTGCAACAATTGCCCCGACCTCTTCGAGCTGGAGGACGGTGACTTTGCGGTGATCGGATTCGACATGACGGACGAGCTGGCGGATCGGCTGCCAGCCGATGCGGGATGCGGACCGGGAGAGCGGATCGTCCGCGTTCCGCGGGCCGTCCTTGTGGCGGCACGGCAGGAGATTCCGTGCCTCGTCTGAGTGCGGTCCCGTTCGACCCAATCGAAAAAGGCCTGTCCGAAATTGGACAGGCCTTTTTGGTATTTGGGTGATCAGGCCGGGTGGTGTTTCAGGCTCCTCGTTCTCTCCTGGTTTTCCCAGCGTGGTTGCCCGACCATGGGGAGGGCAATGCGGTCCCGCCGTAGATGGTGATCTCCAACTCGGAGCGAAGGGTGTTCGAATGGGCGCTGACCGCTTCGGGGATGCCGACCGGAACCTTCCCTGCCTGAAACCATTCCCGGTGGGTGAGAATCGCGAAGTCCACGGCTTGGGAAAAACGCCCCAAGGCGATCAGGTCGGCGGGCGTGCCGGGATCGCCGTTGCCCCATTGATGCGCGCCTAACAGAGTGCCGTCCCCGTCGAACGCGTAGATTCTTTCGACCTGCCTCGCCTCCAGCTTCCCGTCCTTGCTGACGAAGACCGCGGTCTCTCCATCGACCGTGAGGGACATCCTTTGCAGGAACGCGGGATCCACGAGACCGCCGGTGAGGGTCACCTCCAGCCTCAGGCCCGGGTTGGCCATGCAGAATGACCTCGCGGTGTTTCGGACGGCGAGGTCGAGCGGTGTGTAGCGCTGAAGGATTTGTTCGATGTCGTGAAATTCCATGAAGAGGCAGAGGGCCCCGGCTGCCGGGATACTGCCATTCCCATCCTAACGTACCGCCAACGCGTTGGCAAAGGACCGCCGGCCAACGAAATCCCGACCGAGGGAAGCGGTCTCCCGTTTTCAGGTAGCCTGATGCCATCGGGCTGGCTCAGGCTTCGGGCTCCACATGCGATCCGACGGGCGGCAGAAAAAGAGGCCTGTCCGGACGGGGACAGGCCTTCTTGGTTTTCGGGTCACACGACGCCGCAGAAAGCGTCGAAGAGACCATACAATGCCTCGCCGCGGGGCAGGGCTTGGTGGGGATTGCCGCCCTTCTGGACCTCGGTGAAGGCGTTGAAGAGGCTCCATGCCGTCCGGGATTCGAAGTCCGGGTGGCGGGGCTTTCTCCATTCATCGAGCACGTGGGGGATCTGGGTGGTGGTGATCGCCCGGCAGTCGATGGCGCGGATGACAAGGTCGTGGGCCGCCCAGTCGGACAGGTTCCTGCCGCGGTAGGTCGAGATCCGCCGGTCGAGATTGTGGAATCGGTCTCCCAGTTTTCCGACGGCGCGGGCCGTGAGGTGGCGGAGATCCCGCGACGCATGGCGGGTGTGCTTCCGGCTCAGCCTCACTTCGCCGGTGAAGGCGAGGTTGTCGCAGACGAAAACCTGGGTGCCGGCGACGAGGCCGGCGGGGTAGGTTTTGTCGTGAGAATTCCTCAGCCCGACGACCCATGCGTAGTCGGTGGCTTCGCGGTCGGGAAGACCCACCTGGACGACCCCGAAGTAGCGGGCCCCCTGGTGGCTCAGCGAGTGGACTGCCGAGAGGATGTTGAATCCCGAGGAGAGGAGCTGGCATTCCACCTCGGTGAACAGGTCGCGGTGGGCGAGTGGAAACCAGGTGTCGGTGGGCCGGGGCGTGGGAACCTCGGCGAGTTGTTCGCGGGTGACGGTCTCGGCACCGCAGTGGAGGAGCAGACCGGGCACGGAGGCGCGCGGAGCGGCCGGAGGCGCATCGATGATGGCATTCATTGGTTTGGTATTGGGGTTCCAATGCCGCCTTCAACAGTCCCGCGGCGAACGCCGCCGTGGGCATTCGCAGAAGGAGCAGGTTCTCCTCTATTCTACCAAATTTTCGGGAGTTCCGCATGAGCGGCGGGGCTGAAAGCTCCCAAAGGAAGCCGGCGCGCGACCCTTGTGATCCCGGGATTCTTACGAATCCCAGAAACAGTAAATCAAGCAACGCGACCATGAATGCGTTGGGTATTTACAAGACGAGGACGCTGAGCTACAGGGAGTCATGAATCGACCTCTCAAACGGCGAATCGGCATTTGGATCCGCGTTTCGACGGATGAACAGGTCGAGGGCGAGAGTCCCCGCCATCACGAGGAGCGGGCCAGGGCGTTCGCGATCGCCAAGGACTGGACCGTCGTCGAGGTCTATCGATTGGACGCGGTGAGCGGCAAATCCGTGAAGGATCACCCCGAGGCGAAACGCATGATGGCGGACGTGAAGCGGGGGCACATCGGCGCTCTGGTGTTCTCCAAGCTGGCCCGGCTCGCCCGCAATACCCGGGAGCTTCTGGAGTTCTCCGAGGAGTTCCGCCAGCACGACGCCGACCTGATTTCGCTCCAGGAATCGATCGACACCTCGACCCCGGCCGGCCGGCTTTTCTTCACGATCGTGGCCGCGATGGCGCAGTGGGAACGCGAGGAAATCTCGGACCGGGTGGCGGCCTCGGTGCCGATCCGGGCGAAGCTCGGGAAGTCCACCGGCGGCCAGACCGTCTTCGGGTATCACTGGGTGGAAGGCCGGCTGGAGCCCCATCCGGATGAGGCTCCGGTTCGCAAATTGATCTACGAGCTCTACCGGAAGGAACGCCACAAACGACGGGTCGCGGATATCTTGAACAAGCAGGGATACCGCACCCGCTCGGGAAGACCGTTCTCGGACACTACCATCGAGCGGCTGATCAGGGACACCACGGCGAAAGGGATCCGGGTCGCCAACCACACGAAGGCACAGGCGCGCAACAAGTCGTGGGTTCACAAGCCGGAGAACGAGTGGGTAAAGCTCTCCGTGGAGGCGATCGTGGATGAGGATCTGTGGAACGACTGCAATCGGATCCTGATGGACGTGAAGTCGAAATACACGCGGGTGCGGCGGAAGAAGCCGATCTACCTCTTTTCCGGGCTCGTTTACTGCGGCCACTGCGGGGGCAAGCAGAAGCTCTATCCCCAGACCGGCTGGAACAAATACCGCTGCTTCAAGTGCGCGAACAAGATCGCGATGGAGGACATCGAGGAGCTCTTCGTCGAGCAGCTCGGCGGCTTCCTGCTTTCCGAAGACGACATCGGCGAATTCCTCGACTCCGCGAGTGCCGAGGGTGAGGAGCGTCAGGCGCTCCTGCTGAAGACCCGCCGTGATCTCGAACAATCACAGCGAAAGGAAGACCGGCTCTACGACCTCTATGAGAAGGAGGCGATCAGCGTGGACGAGTTCCGGGAAAGGTTCGCGCCGCTTGAGGAGAAGAAGCGGCAGCTCGTGGAATCGATCACGCGCCTTCAGGCGGAGATCGCGATCATCAGTGCCGAGACCGTGACCAAGGCGGACATCCTCCGGGAAGGGGAATCCCTTCTGAAGGAGTGGCCAAACTTCGACAACGACCGGAAGCGAGAGGTGGTCGAAAGCCTGGTGGAGAGCATCACCCTTCACAAGGACCGGCGGGTCGAATTCGCGCTGCACTACGTGCCCGGACAGTCGCTTGTAAATTCTCAACCCCAACAGTCCGATGCGGGCCTTCGAGCTGTTCTTCTGGCCGCTGGTGCAGCTCCTCGTCTGGGGCTTCGTCACGATGTACCTGCAAAAAGCCGGCGGAGGCGGGGAGTTCCCGCAATTCATCACCTTCCTGATCGGCGGGATCATCCTGTGGGACGCGCTGTTCCGGGCGCAGCAGGGCGTTTCGATCTCATTCCTCGAGGACGTCTGGACGCGGAACCTGCTCAACATCTTCGCCGCGCCCGTCCGCATGACCGACTACATCGCCGCCACCTTCGGCGTCGGCCTGCTGCGGGTGGCGATCACCGCGGGCATGCTCGTCCTAGTCGCGGCGACGGCCTACTCGTTCAACCTGTTCCAATTCCAGTGGGCGCTGATCGCCTACTACGCGAACCTGATGCTCTTCGGCTGGGCGCTCGGCATCCTGTCGATCGCCCTGATCCTGCGCTGGGGCCACGGCGCCGAATCGCTCGCCTGGGCGCTGCCCTTCATGATCCAGCCCTTCGCCTGCGTCTTCTACCCGATGGAAGTGCTGCCGGCCTGGATGCGCGGCATCGCCAACGCCCTGCCGCCCGCCCACGTCTTCGAAGGCATGCGCGGCGCGATCCGCGACGGCGGCTTCGACGTCCCGCAGTTCGCCATCGCCCTCGGCCTCAACGCCCTCTACCTCGCTCTCGCCGGCGGCCTCTTCGCCTCGGTGCTGCGGACCGCGCGGGAAAAGGGGCTGCTGGTGAAGACGAGTTCGACGTGATCCCCTACTTCCGCCACGCCCCGCCCATCACCCCCAGTCCGCCGACGACGAAGAGCAGCGGGAACCACAGCGAGTAGCCCGGCGCTTTCGACTCCGGCTCCAGCACGGCGACGGAGGGATCGGCGGGGTTGACCCGGCACTCCTGGCGGGAGCCTTCGGGGTAGCGCTCGATCAGGGCGTCCGCGCCCTGCGGCTTGCTGGTCCACATGCTGCCGCGGAGTTTCAGCAACGCGCTTTCCATCGGCTGGCCCTGCCATTCATAGCCGAACAGCACGGCAAAACGCCGCTCGACCGCGCCGTTGGGGTCGATCTGCCGCTCCTCGACGTCCGAGCGCAGGATGATGCACGGCACCACCGGCCAACTGTCCACGACCCGCGCCCGCTGGAAGCTCCGCCACATCAGCGCGGCGAAAATTCCCCCCACCAGCGCCAGCGCGAAGCCGACGAGGGTGAGATAGACACGGGATCCGGTGGAGCGCTGCGGCATGCCGCCCCATAGCCCCGCTCCCGCGGCCGCGCCAAGGAGGAATGTGTTTCGGCTTTCCCGCCGACCCGCCGCGGGCTACCTCTCCCGCCCATGAGCGATCTCGCCGCCCGCATCCCCGAAGACATGAAAGCCGCCATGAAGGCGAAGGACGCCGCCACCTTGAACGTGCTGCGCGCCCTCAAGACGGCGATGACCAACGCCTCGATCGAAAAAGGCCACCTCGGCGCCGCCCTGGACGACGGAGAGGTCAGCGCGATCATCCGCAAACAGATCAAGCAGCGGCAGGATTCCTTCGAGCAGTTCACCAAGGCCGGGCGCGACGAACTCGCCGCGACGGAGAAAGTCGAAATGGAGATCCTCGCGAAATACCTGCCGGCCGCCCTCACGCCGGAGGAGATCACCGCCCTGGTCGAAGCCGCCGTCACGGATTCCGGCGCCACCTCCAAGGCCGACATGGGCAAGGTGATGAAGCTCGCCCAGGAGCGCGCCGCCGGCCGGGCCGACGGGAAACTGCTGTCCCAGGAAGTCGCCAAACGCCTCGCCTGACATGGGCTGCGCCGCCATCATCGTCGCCTCCGGCAGCAGCCGGCGGATGGGCTTCGACAAACTGGCCGCCGAAATCCAGGGCACCCCGGTCCTCGTCCACTCGGTGCGCGCCTTCATGGCGGCCGACGGCATTTCGCGGGTGATCGTGGTCTGCCCGCCGGAGCGCTTCCGGCTGCTCGACGGCGAGGATTTCCACAAGCCGCTGGACCGGGTCGATGGCGGCGAGCACCGGCATCTCTCGGTCGCCAACGGCCTCGCCGCGCTGGGCGAGGACGACCTGCTGGTGGCGGTGCACGACGGCGCCCGCCCGCTGGTGCGGCCGGAGAGCATCAACGAATGCATCGCGGCCGCCCGCCAATACGGTGCCGCGAGCCTGGCCCACGCGGTGACGGAGACGCTGAAGAAAGCCGATGCCGAAGGATTCTCGCGCTACCCGGTGGACCGCACCGGCTTGTGGGCGATGGAAACCCCGCAGGTCTTCCGCACCTCGCTGCTCCGCCGCGGCTACGCGGGCATCCTCGAACGCCGGGTGATTGTCACCGACGAGGTCTCGGTGGTCGAATCCCTCGGCATCGCCACCAAGCTCATCACCTCGGCCTTTCCCAATCCGAAGATCACCGTGCCGGCCGACATCCACCTCGCTTCGGCACTGATGGCATCATGAGCCGCGCCCGCTACGAGACGACGACCCTGCCGGGCGGCTTCCGGCTGGCGGTCGCGACCCTGCCGGATTCGGAGTGCGCCGCGCTGTCGATCCATCTCGGGGCGGGCAGCCGCGACGATCCCGCGGGGCAATCCGGGCTGGCCCATTTCGTCGAGCACATGGTCTTCAAAGGCACCGCCCGCCGCGACGCCCGGGCCATCAGCATGGAAACCGAGGACGCCGGGGCTTCCCTGAACGCCTGCACTTCGGAAGACAACGTGACCTACGAGGCCCGCGGCGATGCCGAGACGCTGCCGCTGCTCGCCGACGTGCTTTCCGACCTGGTCTGGAACGCCTCCTTTCCCGAATCCGAGATTGCCCTCGAGCGCGATGTCATCGGCGAGGAAATCGTGATGTACCGGGAAAGTCCCACCGATCACATCGGCGACCTGATTTCGGCCGCCCTCTGGTCGCCGCACCCGGTGGGCGACCCGATCGCCGGGACGGAGCAAAGCATCGCCCGCATCGACCGCGCCGCCCTGGCCGGCTTCCGCGACGTGCAGCATTTCCGCAAGGACACGGTGATCGCCGTCGCCGGCCCCTTCACCCTCGATCAAGCCGCGGCGGTCGTGGCGCCCCACCTGCCCGGCTCGCGGGAACTCCCCGCCGGGATTCCGCTCGACCCCGCCGCGCTGGTCGCGCCCCGCCACCTGACAGACCGCCGGGACACCGAGCAACTCCAGCTCGCGCTCGGCTTCCGCACCCCCGGCCGCCGCGATCCCCGCCGCCACGCGCTCCGCCTGCTCGCCATGATCCTCGGCGAAAGCGCCAGCTCGCGGCTCTTTCAGGAACTCCGCGAGAAGCGCGGGCTATGCTACCAGATCTCCTGCGACGTGAACCTCTTCGCCGAGGCCGGCTCGCTGGAGATCCATGCCGGTCTCGACCCGGATGCGCGGGAGGAATCGCTCGACTGCATCCGCCGCGAGCTCGACGACCTCCGCCGCCACGGCCCCCGCGCCGACGAACTTGCCCGGGCCAAGCGCCTCGCCGTCAGCCAGACCAAAATGGCCATGGAAAGCACCGCCGCCCATGCTTCCTGGGCCGGCGATTGCCTGCTGCAGTACGACCAGCTCGTCACCCCGGAGGAAGTCCGCATCGAGTGGGAAAAGGTCACCGCCGACGAGATCCAGGCCATCGCCTGCGAGGTGCTGGACGAGTCCCGGCAAGCCCTCGCCGAAATCGTTCCGCAGTGACCCGTTTGAGCGCCGGGCCGATCATTCGATTTCCATCAAACGAAGGATCGGATTCCCAAACTTCGGCAATAAACCCCTAATTTCTCAGGCAACCCCCACGCCAAATTCGCGCCTTTACCCAAAAATCGCCAATTTTCGCATTGCCTCAACCCGCAATCACCCTTACTTCACCCCGCGGAAACCATTTTTTGCCATGAGCAAGGACAAACTCGACGGAGCGCAAGCCCTCATTAAAACCCTCGACGACCTCGGGATCGAATACATTTTCGGCTACTCCGGCGGGGCGGCCATTCCCATCTTTGACGCCCTCGAAACGGTCAAGACCAAGATGAAGTTCATCCTGGTCCGTCACGAGCAGGGTGCCGTCCACATGGCCGACGGCTACGCCCGCGCCACCGGCAAGCCCGCCGCCGTGCTCGTCACCTCCGGCCCCGGCGCCGGGAACACCGTGACCGGCCTGATGACCGCGATGATGGACTCCGTGCCGATGATCGTCATTTCCGGCCAGACCGTCACCTGGATGCTCGGCAAGGACGCCTTCCAGGAAGCCGACATCTTCGGCATCACCATCCCGGTGGTGAAGCACAACTACCTCTGCAAGGACACCAACGCCCTGCCGCGGATCGCCCGCGAGGCCTACCACATCGCCACCACCGGCCGCCCCGGTCCGGTGCTGATCGACATCCCGAAGGACATCTCCCAGGGACCCTTCACCGGCGACATGAACCCGCCCTTCGACCTGCCCGGCTACGACCCGAGCGGTGATTTCAACATCGACGCGGCCGCCGTGAAGGAAGCCGCCGCGCTGATCGCCAAAGCTAAGCGCCCGGTGATCCTCGCCGGCCAGGGCGCGATGATCGCCCGCGCCGACAAGGAACTGATGCACCTCGCGAAGACCCTCAACGCGCCGGTGACCACCACCCTGCTCGGCAAGGGCGTCTTCCCGGAAACCCACCCGCTTTCCCTCGGCATGCTCGGCATGCACGGCACCGCCTACGCCAACAAGGCGATGATCGAGTGCGACCTGCTGATCAACATCGGCTCACGCTTCGACGATCGGATCATCGGCCAGCCCGCCAAGTTCTGCAAGGACGCCAAGATCATCCACATCGACATCGATCCCGCCGAAGCCGGCAAGATGATCCAGCCCGACGTGATGATCGTCGGCGACGCCAAGGCCGCGCTTTCCGAGATCAACGAGAAGGTCGGCCCGCTCGAAACCGGCGAATGGCTCGCCAAGCTCGACGGCTACAAGAAGAAATACCCGCTCACCTACAAGAAGCAGGGCGGCCTCCGCATGCAGCAGGTGATCGACGAGCTCTACGAACTCACCGAAGGCAAGGCCATCGTCTCCACCGACGTCGGCCAGCACCAGATGTGGGCCGCGCAGTTCTACAAGAACCACGAGTCCTTCCACTGGCTCTCCTCCGGCGGCGCCGGCACCATGGGCTTCGGCTTCCCCGCGGCGATCGGCGCCCAGCTCGCCCACCCGGAAAAGACCGTCATCTCGATCTCCGGCGACGGCGGCTTCCAGATGACCTTCTTCGAACTCGCCACCGCCCAGATCCACAAGCTGCCGATCAAGATCCTGGTGCTCAACAACCACTACCTCGGCATGGTCCGCCAGTGGCAGGAGCTGTTCTACGAGGACCGCACTTCCGGCGTCGATCTCGTCGGCAACCCCGACTTTTGCAAGCTCGCCGCCGCCTACGGCATCCCGAGCGTTTACATCAAGCGCCCGGCCGACGTCACCAAGCAACTCGAGAAGGCCCTGGCCTACAACGACGGCCCGATCCTGATCCACGCCGAGTGCGTCAAGACCGACAACGTCTTCCCGATGATCCCCGCCGGCGCCGCCCTCGAGGACATGATCACCGAGGCGCCGAAGCAGAAGATGGCCAAGCCCGTCGGGTCCACGTGAAGAAAGTGCCGAGTGATCAGTGAGCAGTGATCAGTGGAAATCCTTCCCGCACTGCCTTTCTCTGATCACTGCTGACTGATCACTGATCACTACTTTCCAATCCTTCTTCCCATGCCCAAGACCATCGTCACCACCGACACCCCCGCCAAAGCCCTGCCCCCCCGCCGCGGGGCGGCCCACACGCTGTCCATCCTCGTGAACAACGAGCCCGGCGTGCTGATGCGGATCTGCCAGGTGTTCTCGCGCCGCGGCTTCAACATCGACTCCCTGGTCGTCTCCGAAGGCCGCAACGCGAACTTCTCGCGCATGACCATCGGCATCAGCGGCGATCCCCAGGGCCTCGACCAGATCATCAAGCAGGTCTCCAAGCTCATCGACGTCATCCACTGCTTCGAGCACACCTCGGACGACTCGGTGACCAAGGAAATGATCCTGATCAAGATCAAGTGCTCCCCGGAGGACCGCTCCCAGGCGCTGCAGATCACCGAGCATTTCGGCGGCAAGACCGTCGACCTCACCCCCGCGTCGATGATCGTCATGATCACCGGCGACAGCCTGAAGGTCGACTCCGCCGTGGCGATGTTCTCCCAGTTCGAGATCATCGAGACCGTCCGCACCGGCAAGGTCGTCATGGCCCGCGGCGAGCAGGCGACGTGAGAAGCCTTCGGCTTTCCTGAACCCCTTCACCGGCCACCCGTGCAAACGGGTGGCCGTTTTCGTTCCAACGGCGACACTTCTGTCACAAGCACGGTATTCGCTTCGTGGGTGGCATCTCGGTTGCTTAGCTCCTTCGCCCGTAGCTGAAAAACTCCCGGACGATCGAGGACCAACAAAACTTCATTATGAGCCCAGTTCATGCACTTGCCATCGCATCCGCCCTTGCAGCACTCACCGGATCTGCGCGTGCCGCCCTGAGCATCACGAACCTTTCCTACACCTACTCGCAAAGTTTCGATGGCCTCGCCAATACCGGAACGGCCAACTCTTTCACCAACAATTCCACTTTGCCAGGCTGGAGCCTTTTCAGGCAACCAGCTCCAGGGACCGCAATGACTGCATACAATGCGGGCACCGGGAGTTCCAATGCGGGGGCGATTTACAGCTTTGGAGCCACCTCTGCCACAGACCGGGCTCTCGGCGGTGTTGCATCCGGAGGGGCAGTTTTTGGCAGTCCTGCCGCTGGTTCGGTCGCCGCTTGGATCGCGGTCGCCTTCACGAACAATACGACCGATACGCTTGCCAGTATCACCGTAGGCTTTGATGGCGAGCAATGGCGCGATGGCGGCGCCACGATCCCCACGACTCAGACCATGGTGCTCCAATGGGGTATTGGTGCCTCATTCAACACGGTAACCTCTTGGACCAGCCCCGGCGGGACTTTCGATTGGTCGAGCCCGGTAGCAGTCAACACTAGCAGCGGTGCTGCCGTGGACGGAAACACGACCGGACTTGTTTCTGGAAGAGGGGGCACAATCTCGGCGCTCTCCCTCAATGTCGGAGACACACTTTGGATCCGATGGGCGGAGAATAACGATCTTGGCAATGACCACGGCTTGGCCATCGACAATTTCCAAGTGACAGCAGTAACGGCCGTCCCCGAACCCACGACCGCCCTTCTCGGTGCGATCGGCTTCCTCGGTCTGCTCCGCCGCAGCCGCTGAGCAGGAGGCCTCCGCTTTCCCTCCTCCCAGGGATGGCCCGGCCCGCCCAGCGGCCCGGGTTTTGCCGTCATCACGCGAGGCCCCGGGCCCGCGCCTCCGCCATCGGCACCGGCTTCGCCTCGCACACTTCCCGCCAACCGGCGAAGTTCCACTTGTTGGGGAAGCCGGCGCACTGGGCGGGCTTCACCGGATGGATGCGGCAACCGCCCGCTTCGAGCATGATGCACTCGTGGTTCTCCCGCTCGATCAAGGACAAGCCCTGCCGGTTGGTCCGCAGCCGGGTGTAGCGGGCGATGAACTCTTCCTCTGCCAGACCGAGGTGCGCGGCGATCGGGCCGATCTCGTCTTCCTCGATCCGTACGTCACCCGGCCACTTGCAGCAGGCGGTGCAGCGCTGGCAGACGTAGAAGACGTCGGGATCCAGCAGCACGTCCCGGTTGCCCGGGCTGCCGTGCGAAGGCTCGCGGCTCGGACCGTTCATCAGCGGGCGACCACGGTCTGCTGGTAGGCCCGCTTGTAATGGTAATCCACCCGGCCGAGGAACCAGCGCCACTTGGTACCGGGCCGGCCGTTATCGAGCAGGAAATGCGGGCAATTCTTGTTCGGTGGCGTCTTCCCGCGGCGCGGCCAGTGGTAGTGCGGCACCACGCGGCTCAGCGGGATGCCCCGCTCGTGCATCAGCTTGGCGGTGAGCTTGGCGGTGCGCTCGATCGTCGCGTCGCGGTTGTTCCCGCGGTGCTCGCACATCTCGATCCCGATCGAGAGGCGGTTGCCCGGGCCGTCGAAATCGGCGTGCTCGCCCTGCTCGGTGACCGGCATGTGCTGGATCGCCACCGAGTCGTCCACCGTGAAATGCCAGATCAGGTAGCCGATCCGGTTGCCGCGCTTGCTCTTCGGGGAGCGCAGCGCCCCGCGCTTCAGCGCCAGCGAGTGCCGATCGGCCCCGGCGGTCCAGTTCTGGGTGGAATGGATCGTGATGTAGCGCGGGTTCATCGGCCGGACCACCTTGCGGCCGTGGGTGCCCTTGGGGACCATGTCGACCTTCAGGTTGATCTCCCGCAAAAGTCCCGAGGCGGAGGTGGAAACCGAAGTGGAAACGGTCCGCGGGGCCGAACCCGGGGCGGGCACGCCGAAGGACCCCACCGCCTGATCGCTCAGGCCGGGCAGGGGCGCGACCTGGGCGCAATGAAAACACACGGCCGACAAGGCCAGCATGGAGGCCACAAAGGGCAATTTCATGGCATGGGCGTAGCACGGGCCGGGATTCACGGGAAGCTCGAAGAATCAGGAAATCCAAAACAAGCGGCGCCTCCCGGATACCTGCCGGACCGGCATTCCCGCTGGTGCCCGAATCTCGCAAGCACACGCCATCACCAACGGTGCCGGGCTGCCGGCCGCTCTGGCCCTGCAGCCTATTGTTTAGTTATTTTTAAAACTTAATGAATCTTATTTTAAATTTTAGAAGCCTCAGCGATCAAGATTGCTATATTTTAAATAATTAAGTGCTCGTGGATAACGATATTTGCTAGACCCGATCCTCCGATTGTTCATTGTTTTTGCCGTTCTCCCATACCCATGAAGCAAGCGGATCGTCCACCCACCTCGAAACGTCACTTCGCGCCGGGATTCTTGATTCTAGCGGCACTTTCCCTCGTCGCGCCGGGATCAGCAGCTAAGGATAGCGACATCCGCAAGAGTCATGATCGTGATATCTTAATCCCGAACGGACAGATTACCTCGGAGCCCGGGACTCGCTATATGGTCTTTCCGCCGACGAAGAATTCCGTGCGGCTTTACCTCATTGATACGGGCGTTTCCCACCGGTCCACCTGGTTCGCTCGGAACCCCAATCTGACATTCGAGCCGGGTTATTCGCCGATTGTCTCAACTTCATCGCTCCACGGCACGCGGATGCTTGATATCATTGCCGGCCCGGATTCGGGGGCCGTCGCGGGCACGCCGGTGCGGGTGGTGAGCATGAACGTTTACGCGAGCGACCTGCCGTCGACCACCTCCGGGCAGCTCGCGGACGCCGTGTTGGAAGCGGTGGAGCGCGAAGCCGACGCAGCGGACGCCATCCCGGCGGTGATCTGCATCGCCAGCGGTTCCCAGACCGGATCTTCCAGCTCGATCCTCGAAAACGCGATCAACCAGGCGGTGCAAGCCGGGATCCCGGTCATCGTGTCCGCCGGCAACGCCAGCGACGACGCCTCGAAGTACGTTCCGTCCGCCTACGGGATCAAGGACGGCGTGATTGGCGTCGGGGCCTACGCCAGGAATCTCCAGCCCCTGGCCATGTCCAATTGGGGCCCGGCGGTGGACCTCAAGGCGCCGGGCGAGACGGTGCGCACCCTTTCCCTGCCGTTGCCGGCCACCGGGCTCAGCCAGGCGATGACGGGCACCAGCCCCGCCACCGCCCTCGCCACGGCGGCGGCCATCTACCGGCTTTCCCTGAATCCGGCGCTTGCCCCGACGGAGCTCGAGGCGGCGCTGGGCGAATCGATCACGGCTCCCGACCCCGACCGGCTGGAGCAGTCCATCACCTTGGTGGAGGGCGAGAAGTTCCTCGATGTCTCCTTCGTGTCCCGCCAGCTGCTGAACGGCAGCGCGGCCAACGGCCTGAGCCGCCACGGCGGTGCCTCCTTCCAGCTCGAGTGGAGCCAGAACCTGAAGACCTGGGAGACCGGGCGCTTCACCGACCTCGGCCCGCCGGTCGAAGTGGCCGGCGGCTGGCGCTACACCGTCCGTTCCAAGGTTCCGGTCCTGTCCCGCACCCGGCTGGCCGACCTGACCGCTGCGGAACCCTTTCCCCGCTTGATCACCTCGGTGAACATCAACGACAAGCCGGTGCCCCTGCCCCGGGCTCCCTACCAGCTCCCGCAACAGGCGGGACGCCTTCAGGAGGACCTGCTGGCCGCCGGCTTCCCCGGTGCCGTGGCGGTGGCGCAAGGGGAGAACGGCTACCGGATCCACGTCCCGAACGTCCTCTACACGACGCCCAACCCGGCATCCTGGATCAGCTGGCCGCCCTTCGTCGCGGGCATCGACCCCTTGACGGGGGAACCGATGATTTCCAGCGGCATCAGCTTCCGCGGCAGCTACCACCTCGCCGATGGCACCCCGGTCGACCTGCCGGTGCAGATGGCGCGGCTGCGCAGCGGGCAGGCGCCGTGATTCGAATTCCCGCGGGGACGACGCCCGGATTTCCCGGAGCTCGTCCCCGACAAAGGCTACCGGATCACATCTCCAACATCAGGCGCGTCGGATTCTCGATGCCCTCCTTGATGCGGATCAGGAAGGTCACGGCTTCCTTGCCGTCCACCAGGCGGTGGTCGTAGCTCAGCGCCAGATACATCATCGGGCGGATGACGACCTGATTGTTCACCGCGACCGGGCGCTGCTGGATGGTGTGCATGCCCAAGATACCGCTCTGGGGCGGGTTGAGGATCGGCGTACTGAGCAGCGAGCCGTAGGTGCCGCCGTTGGAGATGGTGAAGACGCCGCCTTGCAGGTCCTCGATGGCGATCTTGCCGTCCTTGGCCTTCTTGGCGTAGTCGAGGATGTCCTGCTCAATCTGGGCGAAGCTCTTCTTGTCGGCGTCGCGGATGACCGGGACGATCAGGCCCTTCTCGGTGCCGATGGCGACGCCGATGTCGTAGAAGTGGTTCTGGACGATGTCCTGGCCGTCGATCATGCCGTTGACCTGCGGCACGTCCTTGAGCGCCTGGACCACGGCTTTCACGAAGAAGGACATGAAGCCGAGCTTCACGCCGTGCTTCTTGAGGAAGTCCTCCTGCACCGCCTTGCGCAGGTCCATCACCGCCGACATGTCGGCCTCGTTGAAAGTGGTGAGGATGGCGGCGGTCTGCTGGGCGTTGACCAGATGCGTCGCGATCTTGCGGCGCAGCATGCTCATCTTCTTGCGGGTGACGCGGCCGTCGGAACTGGTCGACGGCCGATTGTCGATTGCCGATGGGGCGGCCGGAGCGGGCAGTTCGAAGGTGCGGGGCTTGGGGGCCTCGACCGGTGCGGCGGCAACCGGAGCGGGGGCGGGCGCCGGGGCTTGCTTGACCACCGCGGCGGTGGCGGGGGCTGGGGCGGGGGCGGCTGCCTGAGAAGCGGCGCTCCCGGCGGTGATGCGGGCGATCACGGTGCCGATGCCGACCTCGTTGCCTTCGGAAACGAGGATCTTGAGGGTGCCGCCGACCTCGGCTTCGAGTTCGCTGGAGACCTTGTCGGTTTCCAAGGTGACGAGCACCTCGCCCTTGGCCACCGCGGCGCCGTCGCCCTTGTGCCAGCGGGCGACATTGGCGGAAGTGATGGATTCGCCGGCGGCGGGGACTTTCACGTCGAAGACCGCTCCTGCGGCGGCCGGGGCGGGCGCGGCGGATGCGGCTGGGGCAGAGGCCGGAGCAGCGCTGCCGGTCTGAGGACCGGCGCTCCCGGGAGCGGCGGCGGTTTCGTCGAGCTTCGCGATCACCGTGCCGATGGCCACTTCCTCGCCCTCGGGCACCACGATGTGCAGGGTCCCGTCGGCGGGCGACTCCAGTTCGGAGGAAACCTTGTCGGTTTCCAGGGTCACCAGGACTTCGCCCTTGCGGACGCTTTCGCCTTCCGCCTTGTGCCAGCGGGCGACGTTGGCGGAGGTGATGGATTCACCGGCGGCGGGAACTTTGACTTCGAGGGACATGAGAAGGACGGATTGAGAAGTGGCGAAGCTCGGAGGAGTCGGAAGAACGTGGCGGCTTCATGGGCCATCCACCCTCTTCCATCGGGTGTTTCAAGAAACGGTGAATGCGGCGTCGATGAGCGCCTTCTGCTCGCGGTAGTGCATCGCCTTCGATCCGGCGGCCGGACTGGAGGCGCGGTCGCGGCCGGCGTAGCGGACGCGGCGGTCGAGCACCTTCTCGAGGCGCGGGGCGATGTAGGACCAGGCGCCCATGTTGAGCGGCTCTTCCTGGCACCAGACGAACTTCGAGGCCGCCGGATACTGGCTGACCAGCGCTTCGAGCAGCTCTTTGTGGAAGGGATAGAGCTGCTCGATCCGCAGGATGGCGGTGTTGGTGATGCCCTTTTCCTGACGGTAGGCAGCCAGGTCGTAGTAGATCTTGCCGGTGCAGAAGACGACCCGGTTGACCTGCATCGGATCCTCGAAGTGGTGCGGATCCGGCAGGATCTCCTGGAAGCACGAGCCTTCGAGGAAGTCCGCCTCGCTGGAGACCGCCTCGGGGCGGGTCAGCAGGCTCTTCGGGGTCATCAGCACCAGCGGCTTGCGGAAGCCGCGGAGCTTCTGCCGGCGCAGGGCGTGGAAATACTGGGCGGGGGTGGTGAAATTGCCGACCACCATGTTCTTTTCCGCGCAGAGCTGCAGGAAGCGCTCGAGGCGGGCGCTGGAGTGCTCGGGGCCCATGCCTTCGTAGCCGTGCGGCAGGAGCAGCACCAGGTCGGTCGGCGTCTGCCACTTCGACTCGGCCGAGGAAATGAACTGGTCGATGATCACCTGGGCGCCGTTCGAGAAATCCCCGAACTGGGCTTCCCAGAGCGTCAGCATGTTCGGCGCGCCGATCGAGTAGCCGTAGTCGAAACCGAGCACCGCGAACTCCGAAAGGAAGGAGTTGTAAACGCAGAACTTGGCCTGGGTGGGACTGACGTGCTCCAGCGGGATGTAGCGCTCGCGGGTTTCGGAATCGTAGAACACCGCGTGGCGGTGGGAGAAGGTGCCGCGGCGGCAGTCCTGGCCGGAAAGGCGGACCTGGTGGCCTTCGGTGAGCAGGGCACCCCAGGCCAGCGACTCGGCGAAGGCCCAGTCGATCGGACCGCCGTTCTCCAGCGCTTCCTGCCGGCGGGGAATGAAGCGCTTGGCCAGCGTCGGGTGCAGGTTGAAGCCTTCGGGAACGGTGGTGAGCACCTTGCCGACGTGCTGGATGAGCTCGCGCGACACGCCGGTCGGCACCGGGGCGTGGTTGTAGGGCACCTGCTCCACGGCGGTCGAGCCGCTGAAGACGCTGCGGTCGCCCGCGGCTTCCATCTCGATCATTTTCGCATGGCCGGCCTCGAAGCGGTCCCAGATGTCCTTCTCGATCTGGTCGGCCTGCTCCTGGGTGAGCACGCCCTGGGCGACGAGCTGCTTCTTGTAAATCTGGCCGATCGTCTCGCGGTTCTGGATCAGGCGGTAGATGTGCGGCTGGGTGAACGCGGCCTGGTCGGTCTCGTTGTGGCCCTGGCGGCGGTAGCAGTACATGTCGATCACCACGTCGCGGCCGAACTGCTGGCGGAACTCCAGGGCGAACTGGGCGGCCCAGTAGAGTTCCATCGGCACCTCGCCGTTCACGTGGAGGATCGGCGCCTCGACCATCTTCGCCACGTCGGTCGCGTAGGCGGAGGAGCGGGCGTCGGCCGGCATCGTGGTGAAGCCGATCTGGTTGTTGACGATCAGGTGGATCGTCCCGCCGGTGCGGTAGCCGGGGAGCTGGGAGAGGTTGAGGCACTCGGCGACCGAGCCCTGGCCGGCGAAGGCGGCGTCGCCGTGCAACAGGATGGGGAGCACGCGCTTGCGGTCGGTGGCCACGCCGTCGTCGCCGAGCAGCCGCTGGCGGGCGCGGGCCTTGCCCTGGACCACGGCGTTGACGGCTTCGAGGTGGCTGGGATTGGCGGCGAGGCTGACGCGGACCTTGCCGTCGGGCAGCTCGCGGACGCTTTCGTAGCCGAGGTGGTATTTGACGTCGCCGTCGCCCGCCACGAGGTCGGGCTCGTAGTTCGGCGTGAACTCGTAGAGAATGGTGGTCAACGACTTGCGGACGAAGTTCGCCAGCACGTTGAGGCGGCCGCGGTGGGCCATGCCCATCTCGATCTCGAGCACGCCGGCCGACGGGCATTTCTCAAGGATCGCGTTGAGGACCACCATCGCGCCCTCGCCGCCTTCCAGCGAGAAGCGCTTCTCGCCGAGGAACTTCTTGCCGAGGAAATTCTCGAAGCTGTCCGCCTCGATCAGCCAGCCGAGGGCCTGGATCTTGCGCGACGGCGGATCCTCCTCGCGCAGGGCGTGGGCCTCGATCTTGTGGCGGACCCAGTTGCGGACGGTGGTGTTGAGGATGTGGGTGAACTCGAAGCCGATGTGGCCGGAGTAGGTCGCTTCCAGCGCGGCGATCATGTCGCGCAGCTTCATCTTCGCGCCGTCGCGGAACAGAGGGTTGGAAGCCTCCCGCTCGAGATCGGCCTCGCTGAAGCCGTATTGGGAAATTTCGAGCCGCGGATTGCGCTCGGGCCGCTCCGAGAGCGGGTTGATGTTCGCCTGGGTGTGGCCGAGGGACCGGAAATTGTACACCAGGCTGACCACCTTGCCGTAAAAGTCCTGGGCATCGCCCGATGGCACCCCTGCGGCGGGAGCGGCCGGGACGGCGGCCGGTTCGCCTCCGCGGGGCTTGAGCTGGGCCACGCCCAGTTCGAAGCCTTCGAAAAAGGCCGACCAGGTGGGATCGACCGAGCGGGCATCCGCGCACCACAGCGCGTATTGTTCCTCCAGCAAGTCCGCATTGAAGCGGGCGGAAACCGACGATTTCATGAGCGGTAGGTTCGGGTGGCGGCGGGTGATTTCGGGAAATTCCCGCTTGGCCCCCTGCGCGCAGCGCTTAGGTATGAGGCCGCCCCGCGCGCGTCAACGCACAAGGCCGGTTTTTCCGGGGTTTTCCGGCGTCCACCCCTTTTCCATGATCGAAGTCCGCGAACTCACCAAAAGCTTCGCCCGCCACACCGCGGTGCGCGGCATCGATTTCAACGTCGCCCGCGGCGAGATCGTCGGCTTCCTCGGCCCCAACGGCGCCGGCAAGACCACCACCCTGCGGATGCTCACCGGCTACCTGCCGCCGACCTCCGGCAGCGCCCGGGTCGCCGGCTTCGACATCTTCCGCCAGTCGCTCGAGGCCCGCCGCTGCATCGGCTACATGCCCGAAAACGTCCCGCTCTACGACGACATGCGGGTCCGCGAGTATCTGAAATACCGCGCCGCGCTCAAGGGCCTCTCCAGCCGCGACGCCCGCCGCCGGGTCAACGAGGTGATCGACATTTGCGGCCTCGACTGGGCTCGCCGCAAGATGATCAAGGTGCTCTCCAAGGGCTACCGCCAGCGCGTGGGCCTGGCCGACGCCCTGGTCCACGAGCCCCAGCTCCTGATCCTCGACGAGCCCACCAACGGACTGGATCCCAACCAGATCCGCCAGATCCGCGACCTGATCAAGCGGCTGGCGGAGAAGCACACAATCCTGCTTTCCACCCACATCCTGCACGAGGTGGAAATGACCTGCGGCCGGGTGATCATCATCGACGGCGGGGTGATCAAGGCCCAGGACACCCCGCAGAACCTGGTCGCCGGCATGCGCGCCGCCGGCCGGATCCACGCGGAAATCTCGGGCGACCCGGCAGTGATCGCGCCCGCCCTGCAGCGGCTCGACCACGTCAAGCGGGTCACCCCGCAGCCGCAGGAGGAAGGCTGGGTCCACTACGAAATCCTGGTCGACTCCGGGGTCGATGCCCGCGAGCGGATCCACGAGCTGATTTCCCAATACGGCTGGCCGCTCCGCAGCCTCCACCGCAAGGACGCGACGCTGGAGGACGTGTTCGTCGAGCTGACCCGCCGGGATTGAACCTTGGCGTGTCCGGAAACCGGGCGGTCTACTGGACCGCGAACTTCAGTCCGCCCGAAATCCGCCAACCGTCCAGGCGGACTGAAAGGCACTCCTAATTATTCCCTGCCGCGGCCGGGAATGGAGCGGCAACTGCTGGTTTGAGGCATGGCAGAGATCCAGACCGGCTTCTTCACCCACGAAATCCAGCTACGCCGGCTCGAC
>JAIXWR010000008.1 GCA_027491155.1 Verrucomicrobiaceae bacterium | reverse complement strand
GTGAAACGAAGACGCAACAGTTACCAGTTGCTCACCAAACCCAGGCACGAGTTCGAGGAAATCCACCACCGCGAAAACTACCGGAAACCCGCTTAATCCCGTGCCATTCATGCCTGGCACACAGTCTGGTTCCGCCGCCGCCGGAGGATACGAAGTTCCGCGCGACGGTTCGAAGCGCTTCCTGAGGATCGTTTACGAACTGGTGAACTGAGCGGAATGCGCCTGCCGGGCCTTCCGCCAATGGTGGCGTCGCGCGAGGAGAACGAGAGACCAGACCGCGGCGTAGCTGGAAACCAGCAGCCAGTGGGGGACTTGCACGAAGGGCCGGCCCGCGCGGTCGCGCTCCGCCTTGAGCGTCGCCCACCAGATGCGGGGCTCGGGATTCTTGGTCCCAAAGGAACCGCGCCACGCCCAGCTGGGAAATGCGGAGGGTGAGCCTGCCGGGGCACGGGAGACCGTGATCGCCGAATTCCAGTGCTCGAAGGAGAAGGATCCCCACGGGCTCTTCTCCGAGATTCCGGTGTAGATGCGCGTGGAGTCCGCCCATGCCCAAAGCAGGAACAGCAAGCCCGGCACGCCGAACCAGAAAGCGCGCGAGCGGAAGACGGGAAAGGACATCCTCCCGAAGGAAATCCTGCGGGAGCGGATCGGGAAAGCTCAATCCCCGGAGCCGGGGCTGGCAAGCCGTCGCTTGCAGGATGCTTTTCCTGCTTCGCATGCGGGCCGGCGGCGGTGCATGGTCCGCGGCGTGAGCCCGGCCTTGGAGACCTTGTTGATGCCTTTCGAGCGCGGGGAGATCGCGATCCCGCCGCGGGCGATGTTCCTCGGGGCGGAGGTGCATCCGGGGTTCAAGGAATGGCCGGCGGTCACCGGATGGCAGCCTTTCAAGCCGCTGGCCGTCGAGTGGGAGAAGGCGGGCCACGCGCGGGTCGATGCACCCGCCGGGACCTGGCCGCTGGTGCTGCTGCTGCCGGGGAAGTCGCGCGACGAGGCGCTGGCGGCCTTCGCGAAGGCTTACGATCTGTTAGAAGAAGGCGGTGTGCTGGTGGTGGCGATGGCGAACCTGGCGGGCGCGCAGCGATTCGAGAAGGAACTGGAGCGCGCGGCGGGGAAGATCGGTTCGATCCAGAAGCACAAGTGCCGCGCCTTCCACGCGGTGAAGGACGGCGGCTGGGATGCGGCGCTGCTGGCGGAGTGGCGGCAACTCGGCGAGCGGCGGGAGGTCGATGGATTCGCGGTGGAAGCCGGGATTTTCAGTGCGGACCACATCGATCCCGGCTCGGCGCTGCTGGCGGAGCATCTGCCGAAGAACCTGCGCGGCCGCGTGGCGGACCTCGGCGCGGGCTGGGGCTTCCTGTCGCGGGCGGTGCTGGAGAAGAACCCGGATTTGAAGGAGGTCCACCTGTTCGAGGCCGATGCCCGCGCCTTGGATTGCGCGCGGCTGAATCTCACCGATCCGCGCTGCCAGTTCCACTGGCACGATGTCGCGACGGGCCTGCCGGACAAGTTCGAGAATGTGGTGATGAACCCGCCTTTCCACAGCGGGCAATCGACCGATATCGGGCTGGGCCGGGCCTTCGTTCGATCCGCGGCCGCGTCGCTGCGGATGGGCGGCCGGATCTTCCTCGTGGCGAACCGGCAGCTCCCGTACGAGGCGGAGCTCGATGAACTCGGCCTGGTCTGGCGCAAGCCGGTGGAGGACGCGACTTACAAGCTGCTGTTTGCAGAGAAGCGCCTCGAACGTCCACCGCTTCGCACGGGCTTTGATGAACGAACCCTTCGTCGCCCAGGCTATGAAGGGCAGGCCGCGGAGTCGCAAAGGTCGCGGAGGTGAACGCAGAGGAAGGTTTTCCGTTGGCACTTGGAACTTCTCACTTGGAACTTCGGCTTATGAAACTCGTCAAACTCCTCGCCAACCTCGGATACGGTTCCCGCCGTGAGATCGAAGGTCACCTGCGGAAAGGTCGCGTGACGGATGCGTCCGGCCGGGTCCTCGGGCTGAAGGATTTCCCGCCGCACGCCGAGATCCGCTTCCAGGGCGAGCCGCTGGATCCGCCGGCGCCGCTGACGCTGCTGTTCCACAAGCCGGCGGGCTACACGTGCAGCACCGACGATCCGGGCGACACGATCTACGACCTGTTGCCGTCGCGATTCGCGTTGCGCAATCCGGTGCTGAGCCCGGTGGGGCGGCTCGACAAGGACACCACCGGACTGCTGTTGATGACCGACGACGGCCAGTTGCTGCACCGGCTGATCAGCCCGAAGCATCATGTGCCGAAGACCTATCAGGTGACGCTCGACCGGCCGCTCGAAGGGCACGAGGGCGATCTGTTCGGCGGGGGGGAGCTGGTGTTGCGCGGCGAGGAAAAGCCGTTGTTGCCGGCGAAGCTCGAAGTGCTCGGCGAGAAGGAAGCGCGGCTGACGATCGAGGAAGGCCGCTACCACCAGATCCGCCGGATGTTCGCGGCGGCGGGGAATCATGTCGTTGCCCTGAAGCGCGTGGCGATCGGCGCGCTGGCACTGCCGGAGGATTTGGAAGAGGGCGCTTGGCGGGTGCTGGAGGCGGAGGAGCTGGGCTTGGTGAAGGGCGGGTGATCTCTTTCTTTTCTCACGACTTCGGCCCCTTGCCCCAGTCGTCGCGGAAGAGGGCGATCTGGTCGACCAAGGGCCGGTTCTGGAATTCCGGGTGTTGTTCGAGCCAGGTGTGGAAGGCTTCGATCTCGTGGTTTGCGAGGACGATGCCGGGTGCGAGTTCCCTGCTTTTCCGAGCGGCTGGCTGGAACACGGGCACGAACATCAGGCATCGATAAAGGAGTTCGCCGGATTTCAGCAAATAGGCACCGATCGCGAGTGGTAGCAGGGATCGGGCGATCAAGCCGTTGATGGACGCGTTCGCGGGTGCCAGTTGGGCGCTGGTGAGCAGGTCGAGTTCGCGAATCGTTGCCCAACTGAGGAAAGCGGTGAACAGCCCGGACAGTCCGAGGTAAACGAAATAGACACCCACCAGTCTGACGAGGACCCAGCAGAGGTCGGATTTGGAGAGGGGGGAGGACATGAAGGGACCATGAAAGGGCAAATCCTTCGGGACTAGCTCCAAAACGTCCGGATCCGTACGACATCTCCTTCCGGCGAAACACGGATCTCCGCGAATGCCGCACCGCCTCCGGCAGGATATTCGTAGAGAGTCCAGCCGGAGTCATCGACCGACCGGGTTGCGGAAGCCGGGCCGGGGCTTGAGGCGATCCAGGTGCGGATGTTCCCGGGAGTGTCGCGGAAAGTGATCGTGAATTCCCTGGTGAAAGAGGACCCCAGTGCTTCCGTCGTCAAGATGCTGGCTGTGGCGGGAATCTCGGCCAGCCGCCCCCATTCGCGGGCGGTGGCGATGGCGGACGCTTGATCTGTCCGCCCGGCGGGGAAAACCAGGAAGGCCAAGGCGATGAGCACGACCAGCCCGGCGGCTAGGAAAAGCCCAAGGCAGCCGGCTCCTAGCAGCCACTTTTTTGCCGAGGTTCCTTTCATCGGTGCGGTTTCAAATAGGGGCGGAAACATCGAGGATGAACGGTGGATGGCCGCGATCCCTCCGGTTCCGGTTCCACCATCTATCATCCACCATCCGGGGGACGAGGATTCTTTCCCCGGGGCAGAGCGGGCTGCCCTGCGCCGTTGCCTCCTTGGCTCAATCTTCGGAGGACAGGCCGGTCGGCCGAGGGCGTCCGACCCTACCTTTGCCCGCGTATTCATCCATCATCTGCCATCCCTCCCCCTCACGGCGCGAGCTGGAGCTCGAGGCGGGCGAAGATCCTGGGGTCGGGCTGCGGGTTGCCGCTGAGGCTGGCCGGCAGGTTGACCGGAAGCCAACCACTCACGAGCGGCGGGATCGGTCCGACGGTGGAGTCGAAGAGGGTGTTGGGCCAGGTGCCGAGGCTGTTCGATGCGTTCACCTTCCACACCAGGTCGGTCAGGGCGGGATCGTAGCGGAAGCGGAACTGGTAGGTGGCGCCGTTCTTGACGAGGACGGGGAGCAGGTGGGCGACGGGATCGTAGGGGCCGACGCCGTGGGCGTAGCGGACGATGTTCGCGATGCCGTCGCCGGCCGGGGTGGCTTCGGGACCGGAGAGGGCCTCGTTGGCGAAGTCGGCGGGGTTCGGGAAATGCTGGTTCCGCCAGAAGGCGAAGGTGCCGGGTTGGATGACGGTCGGGAGCTCGTCGCCTTCGACGGTGATGTTGTCGAAGCGGTTGTTGCCCGCGGTCCCGCCGCCGCCCTGGAGGAAGGTGATGCGCAGGCCGAAGAGCGGGTTGTCGTTGGCGGCGGGGATGCCGCGGAAGTCGAGCACCCGGAGGACCGGGGCGGCGTCTTCGACGGCGAACGTGGTGAAGGGCAGGTAGCTGGTGCCGTTGACCGTGTAGGCGACGACCTGGGTGCCGGCGCCCTGGCCGCTACGACGGGTCTCGTACTTCACGACGATGTTCTCGTGGCCGGTGGTGGGCAGCGCGAGGTTCAGGGTGGCGTTGAGCGGGTTGTTGACGCGGAGGTGGTTGCCGGCGGGGTCGTTGTCGCGGGCGTTCTCCCCGGTGAAGCCTTCGGCATTGTCGGCGAGGGTGGCGGCATTGCCGGTGAGGACGGTGGTCAGGGTGCCGCCGCCGATGGTCTGGGTGACCCTGAGCAGGTTGGCCGGGTTGAGCGCGTTGAAATTCCAGTAGTGGAGCAGCGGGCCGGGCGGCGGGGCGGTGGCGGCGAACTGCGCGGGGGCCGACCACAGGCTCCAGTTGCCGGAGCTGTCCTTGTGGCGGACGCGGACGCGGTAAGTCTTGCCGACCGCGGTGAGGCCGTAGGGGACGGTGAAGCTGCCGGGCGCGGTGGTCAGTTCGGCGGAGGTGAAGAGCGGCTCGATCTCGTACTTGCGGTCCGTGCCGGCGACGTGGCCGGGGATGCCGGGTGCGGAGATTTCCGCGATGCGCCACTGCCAGGCGGCGGCGGATCCGCCCTGGGGATCGCTGAAGGCGGAGGAGGTGAAGGTCAGGTCGCTGACCGGGAAGGCGGGGTCGCCGGTGGCGGTGACGAGCGGTTGGTTCGGGAAGTCGTTGCGGAGATCGGCGGGGAGCGGGTTGATGCTGGCGTTGGCATAGCCGCCGTAGAGGGATTCCCACTCCAGGTATTTGTAGCCGTAGCCGAGCTGGCGGTTGGGATCGGAGTCGGTGCCGCCGCCGGATTCACCGGTGGCCTTGCGGACCCAGGTGCCGCCGGGCCAGGTGTTGGTGGCGTAGTTGACGAACCATTGGGTGAGGCCTTCGTGGTCGCCGAAGCCGTTCCCGTCGGGGTCCGGCAGCGTGCGGATCCAGGTGCTGGTCGAGGGGGCACCGCCGGCCCCGCGGGAGCCGTCGAGATAGTTGGCGCGGAAGAAGTTTCCCTTGTGGTTGGACTGGCCGCTGGTGGCGCCGAGAGAGCCGTTGGTCTTCGGGTTGAGGTTCCACATCGCGGCGTCGAGGTCGGCCCAGGTGAGGGCGGTGCCGGCGGGGTTCACGACCTGCGTGTACTCGTCGAAGAGCTGGCCGATCTGGCCGCCGGTGGCGGTGCCGTCGGAGGCCATGAGGGAAAGGATCTCGCGGC
The DNA here is from genome assembly GCA_027491155.1 of Verrucomicrobiaceae bacterium. Classification (GTDB taxonomy): domain Bacteria; phylum Verrucomicrobiota; class Verrucomicrobiia; order Verrucomicrobiales; family Akkermansiaceae; genus Haloferula. Next base: position 73,926 of record JAIXWR010000008.1, on the reverse strand, counting down.
AGCGGTTGCGGAACTCGCGGGCGATTTCCGGGTGGCGCATGACGGCGCGGATGACGTTCGGCGCGCCGGCGACCATGATGGTGTCCATGGTGCCGCCCCAGTGGTGGGCGGCGATGAATTGCATGTCGAGGTCGTAGGGAATGATGACCCAGCGGCCGTCGGTCGGGCGGTGGTAGAAGCGGTAGTTGTCGCCGGGGCGGACATCGACGTTGCCGGTGAGGCGGTTCAGGGCGAGGAAGGTGTAGAGGCTGGGGAGGTCGACATTGGCGCGGTACCAGGCCTCGGTCTGGCCGGCGGCGGCGAGGCCGGAGGAGAAGGCGGACCAGTCGGAGGAATCGAGCGGCTGGGTGGCTCCCTGGTGCTTCTTGTCGCCGCCGTTTCCTTCGATCGAGTAGAGGTTGCCGTCGGGCAAGCCGCGCTCGTCGAGGAAGTTGCCTTCGGTCGGCTCGAGCCCGAGGTAGAGGCCCCAGAGGTCGCCTTCGAACTGGTCGGTGGGAGAGGTTTCCACGGCGTTGTCGATGACGCGGAGGTGGAGGTAATGGGTGTTCATCGACGCCATGCCGGCCAGGCCGTAGATGCGGTTGCAGACGGCTTCCTCGATGCCGGCGGAGCCGCGGTTGACGGAGGCCCAGGGGCTGGAGTTGGCGTTGATGAGGAGGTTGTTCCAGGTCTCCTTGTAGGGGTTGCCGAAGTTGTCGTAGGCTTGGAAGTCGCGCGCGCGGTTGAAGTAGACGTTCCACTTGTTCTTGCCGCTGACGGTGGTGGAGCCGATGCCGCGGACGCGGAACTGGACGTGGTCGTGGACGATGCCGCGGTGGACGACGGCGGCGCGGAAGCGGGTGCCGTTGCCGGATTGGAAGCTGTTGATGTCGGCGGCGTTGGCGAGGATGTGGAAGGGCGGCAGCGTGTTGAGGAGGCTGCTGGAGAAGGTCTGGACCGGAGTGCTGCCGGGGGCAAAAGCGCCGTTCCAGGCGGGGGTGCCATTGTAGACGAAGTAGGCGAAGTTCGGCTGCTCGTCATCGGGATACGGGACGGTGGCACTGTTGCCGAGGCTGTCGGCGAAGGTGATGCGGTAGCGGACGAGGCGGCGGTGGGTCTGGACGTTGGCGGGAATGCGGACCGTGAAGACGGAGTCGTTGGCGGTGGCGTCACCGCTGAGGCCGTTGTCGCGCATGGTGACGGTGGTCCAGCCGGTGGCGTAGGCGGCGTCGGTGTCGCGGATGTAGGCGCCGGGGTCGACGGTCTGGTAGGCGAGGGAGACGGTGCCCATGCCGTCGGGGTCGGTGATGCGGGCGGTGATGGTGACGGCTTGGCCGGCGGCGGGAGTGACCGGGCTGTGGGCGACCTGGCGGATCTGCGGCGGGACGGCGGTGACTGCCCGTGCGTTCGAGTTCGCGGAACCCGGGGTCGGAGCGGGGGCGGTGGTGGAGCCGGGCCTGAGGAGTTCCGCGTCGAACACGAAGTCGCCGCGGTTGTTCATGCTGTTCCGGTTGAAGGCGTGGATCGAAAGGACGTTCGTACCGCCGATGAGGTAGGCGGAGGTATTGGTCAGGTTGATGGTGGTATAGCTAGTCGGCGCGCCGCTAACCCCGGTGGCGGGATTGAAATTGTAGGCGAGCTGGCCGGTGCCGGCGTTGGCGGTGCGATAGACTTCGGTGCCGTTGATCCAGACCACGCAGGCGTCGTCGATGAGTACGCGGAGCGTGAGCTGGCTGGGGATCTGGCCGACCGGGACGGTGAAGGATTTGCGGGCGTAGACCGATTGGTAGTTCAGCGTGTTGGTGCCGAGCATGTCGGTGATCAGGGTGTTCGCCGTGATGCCGGTGCCGTAGCCGAAGGCGGCCTGGCCGGTGAGCCAGGACGAGTCGTTGAAGCCCGTGGACCGCCAGAGATCGACCGGCGACGAAGCTTCGGACGTTCCCTTCCGGTATCTCCAGCCGGTCGCCTGCGGGGCGATGTAGGTCACGGCCGGGGTGGTGATCGAAGCCGAGGAGCGCCAGGAGCCGCCGAGGTCGTTGTCGAGGCCGGGGTGGAGGAGTTCGGCGGAGTTTCCGGCCCCGTCGGCGCTGGTCGGCCAGGGGAAGCCGGCGCCGTAGTTGACGGTGTCGCGGACGACGAGGGCCGCGTCCAACAGGTCGATGCGTTCGCCGCCCGAGCTGAGTTTTCCGGTCCAGGGGCCGAGGGCGGTCCTGTTGAACTTCGAGAGGATGACGGCGGGGTTTTCCGCGACGACCAGGTAGCCGCCGGCGGGCAGGGTGGTGCCGTTCGGGAAGGTGTAGGTGACGGCATCCGCGAGGGACCAGCCGGAGAGGTTGAGGGCGGTGTCGCCGGGGTTGTGGAGTTCGATGAATTCCTCGGCGCTGGTGTTGTCGGCGGAGTTGTAGTGGAACTCGTGGATGACCGCGGAGTTCGGGACCAGCGGGGTGGTCGTGAAGCTCCGGGTGTCGGGTGCCCAGACGGTGCCGGCGGCGTTCACGGCCCTACTGCGGAAATAGTAGGTCGAGGAAGGAGTCAGTCCGGTGAGGAACTGGCTGAAGTCGCCGGATTGCAGGCCGGCGTCGGCGGAGAAGGCCCAGGCCGCGGGATTGGTGCCGCCGTCGGTGCGGCCGTAGAAGAAGGTGACGGCGGGGATGTCGTTGCCGGTGGAGGTGACTTCGCCGCGGATGGTGGCGGTGGTGCCTGTGAGGCCGTCGGCGTTGCGGTTTTCGACGGCGGGCAGGGTGACGGCCAGCGTGGTGAAGGTGGCGGAAACCGGTGCCCAGGTGCCGCCGCCGGCGTTTTCGGCGTAGGCGCGGAAGAAATGCGGGGTGGCGGTGGCGAGGCGGAGGAGTTCGGTGGTCGAGCTGCCGGTGAAGCTGCCGAGGGAGGCGGAGGAGGCCCAGGCGGCGGGGTTGGTGCCGCCGTCGGACGTTCCATAGTAAAGGGTGACGGCGGGCGGGGTGCTGCCGGCGGCGGTGACGGTGGCCCCGGCGGTGGCGGTGGTGGCGGTGATGCCGGTGGCGGCGAGGTTGGTGACGACGGGTGGCGGCGGGAGGGTTTCGAAGCTTTCGATGTTCAGCGCCCACGATTCCCCGGCGCTGTTGGTGGCGCGGGCGGTGAAATACCAGGTCGCGCCGGAGCTCAGGCCGCTGATGTTGGCGGAAAAGCTACCGCTCTGGGTGCCGGGGAGTGCCTGGCTGAATTGCCAGCCGGCGGCGTTGATGCCGGCGTTGGTGGTGCCCCAGAAAAGGGTGATGGACGGCGCGCTGTTGCCGATGCTGGTGACCTGGCCGTTCAGCGTGGCGGTGGTGGCGGTGATCGCGGTGGCTTCCTGGTTTTCCAAGGTCGCACCGCCGGGAGGGATCAGCGAGACGGCGTCGAGGCGGATGTTGTCGAAGTGCGATCGTCCGCTGCCGCGGGCCTGGAGCAGGATGCGGATGGTCTTGCCGACGGAAGCGGCATTGTTCGGGGTGTCGAAGACCAGCGCGGGGGCGTCGGCGAAGGTGCCTGCGGGGATCGTGGACGCGTTGAAAATCCCGGTGGCGTAGATGGCACCGGTGCTGTCGGCGAGGAGGTATTGGGATTGGTTCCCGGACTGGGTGTTGCCGCTGCGGTTACCGGCGGCGACGGTGAGGGTGTAGCGGGTGTTCGGCTGGTAGGTGACGGCGAGGTCCTGCCAGACGTTGTGATTGATCTCCATGCCGAGGGTGTCGGTGCCGTCGCTGGCGAATCCGGTGATGAACTCCTCGAAGCCGGCCGCATTGTTCGGGCCCGCGGTTTCCTTCCACTCGGGGTCGAGGTTGTTGGTCCACTGACCGGCGTTGATGGCATTGCCTTCGAACGAGAAATCGCCGACGGAAACCGGGACGGCGGCCAGCGGGCACGTGAAAAGCGTCGCGATGAGCGCGACGCGCCGGAAGAGCTTCATGGGTTTTGGGGAATCGGGGCGGCAGCTTTGGCTTGGAATGACCTCGAAAAGAGAGGTCGTTTCCTCCGAGGTGACTATTATGTCACCGGCGATGGGTTGTCCAATGAACAGATGGGGTAGGGAGAAGTTCCGGAAAATGACGGTGGCGGGCGGCCCGGGGTCGCGGCAGGCTGGAGCCGTGAACGGGTGGCGGCGATGGATCGGGGCGGTGCTCGTGCTGGCTCTTGGCACGGCGGTTGGCGAGGAGCGGCGCTTTTCCTTCGAGCAGCCCTTGATGGGGACGCGATTCGCCATCATTTGCCACGGCATGGACGAGGCGGCTGCGGAAAATGCGGCCCAAGCGGCCTTTGCCGAGGGCGGGAAGATCAACGCGGTGGCATCGGACTACCTGCCGGACAGCGAGCTGATGCGCCTGCCGGCGGGCGGACCGGCGGTGGAGCTGTCGCCGCTGCTGGCGGAGCTGTTGGCCGTCTCGCTGGACGCCGCGGAGCGCAGCGGCGGGGCTTTCGACCCGACCCTGGGGCCGCTGAGCCGTTTGTGGCGGGAGAGCCGGCGGACGGGGGTCTTGCCGGCGGCCGGGCAGTTGGAGGCGGCGCGTGCCGTTTGCGGGTGGCGGGAGGTGGAGTTCGAGGAAAAGACGCGGATGCTCCGGCTGAAGAAGCCGGGGATGCAGCTCGATCTGGGCGGCATCGCGAAGGGATTCGCGGCGGACCGGATGTTCGAGGTGATGAAGAAGCGGGGCTTCACGAGCACCTGCATCGCGGCGGGCGGCGACCTCCGCCTGGGCGATCCGCCGCCGGGCAAAGCGGGGTGGAGAGTCGGGCTGAAAACCTTCGATCTGGAGAAGCCGGAGGAGGTCGTGGAGCTTTCAAACTGCGCCGTTTCGACTTCGGGCGACCTGCACCAGTTCGTGGAGATCGGCGGCAAGCGCTATTCCCACATTGTCGATCCGAAGACCGGGCTGGGCCTGACCGAGCGGGTGGCGGTCAGCGTGATCGCGCCGACGGCCACGCTCAGCGACGCGCTGGCCACGGCCGCCTGCGTGGCCGGGGCGGCGGACGCGGAAAAACTGGCCATGCGCTGCGGGGCGACCCGGGTAATCGTGCGGAGGTAACGGAAGGTCTGCGACCTTCCGGCGGGGTGCGGTCTGGAGCAAGAGAGGCTGCTTTCGGGTGAGGCGGCCCGCACCTGGCAGAACGGCGCGGCCGTTCTGCTACCTTGAATCAGCCCTTTTTCGCGACCTTGCGGAGGCCGGCGAGGACGAGTTCCGCGAGGGGCGTGAGCTTGCCCCGCCAGGCGGCGGCGATCGCGAGCTCGGGGCAGTCGGGGATTTGCCAGGCGCGGGTGCCTTTCGGGGCCTCGATGCCGGGAGCCTTGACGCTGAGGCCGGTCCCGAAGCCCTGGGCGACGTAAGCGTGGACCAGTTCGAGCGAGTTCACCTCGATCCGCGCCGGCCAGTCGAGGCGGGCCTTGGCGAGGGCTTTCGAGAACAAGCGGCAGAGCACGGAATCGGCGGGCGGCCGGATCAGCGGCAGGTCGACCGCCATGCCGTGCATGCCCGAACGGGCGACTTGGTAGGAATCGGGGAGCAGCAGGACCAGCGGCATCGAGATCAGGATCTCGGTGCGGATCCCGGCGGGCGGGCGCGATTCCAGTTCGCAGATGGCAAGGTCGACCTCCTCGCGCTCCAGCAGGTCGAAGGCGGCGCGCTGGTCGGTGTCGACCAGGCTGAGTTCGAGGTCCGGGCGGGCCTTGCGGACGGCGGAGAGGACTTCGGGCAAGTGGCGGCGGATGATGGTGGCGGGTGCGGCCAGGCGGAGGCGGCGGGAAGCCTTGCCGGCGATGTTCGCGGCGACGTCGGGCAGCGCTCCGAAGAACGGCGCGAGGAAATCGTAGAGTTCGCGGCCGGCGGGGGTGAGCTTGAAAGGGCGGCGCTGGAAGAGTCGGACGCCGAGGTCGGATTCGAGCAGGGTGATCTGGCCGCTGATGGCGGGCTGCTGGATGCCGTAGGGCATGCTGCGGGAGGCGGCGGTGATGCCGCCGTTGCGGGCGACGTGGTAGAACAGCTCGAGGTGGTGCAGGTTGGGAGCCATGCCGGGATTGATCCCGAGGAAAGCGCGGACGGCACGCCGAAAACGCGGGTTTCCAGCGGCGCCGGTGCTGCTAGGTTCGGGGCGTGGGCGGGCAGGAAAAGATCGTGGTGGCTTTCGACGGCGAGTGCCTGATGTGCAGCCGGGGCATCCGCTGGCTGGCGGAGAACGACCCCGTGGACCGGCTGCGCTTCACCAAACTGCAGGGCCCGCGGGGCCGCGAGATGGAAAAGCGGGCCGGGACGGGCGAGCTGATGACCGTACTGGTGGAGGCGGACGGGCGGGTGTTTTCGCGGTCGGACGCCGTGCTGCGGCTGTGCCGGGAGCTGGGCGGGCGCTTCCGGGTGATCGGGTGGATCGGGCGGACCTTCATCCCGCGACGCTTCCGGGACGGGGCCTACGATTTCATCGCGGCGCGGCGGCACCGGTGGTTCGGCAAGGGCGATGCCTGCGCGATGCCGTCGGAGGCGCTGCGGTCGCGATTGCTCGAGTGACCGGGCGCGGTTGGTTTTTCAAGGAGCGGAACGGCTTCGTCCCTTCCGGAGGGGTTGCGTCTGCCGCGTGAACCCAGCCGCGAATGTTCCGGCGGGTAGCCCCCGGGACGGAACGGCGCAGCCGTTCCGCTACCACGCGGATTTGACAGCTCCCTTGCGAGCGCCTTTTCTCCGTCCGTGTCGTCGGACTCCCAACAGGACTTCGCGTTCGCCTTCCTGAGCATCCTGTTCGAAGGCGCGCCGTTCATTTTGCTCGGTACGCTGATCAGCGGGTTCATCGACATCTACCTGCCGGCCGGGACGATGGACCGGCTGCTGCCGAAGCGGAAGTTCCCCGCAATCCTGGTGGCGGGCCTGATGGGCTTCATCCTGCCGGTCTGCGAGTGCGCGGTCGTGCCGGTCATCCGCCGGCTGGTGAAGAAAGGCCTGCCGGTGTCCTGCGCGCTGACCTACATGCTCGCCGCGCCGATCGTGAACCCGATCACCGCGCTGAGCACCTGGAAGGCGTTCAAGGGCCCGGAGATTCCTTTCGGCGCGGATCTCAGCTATTCGGCCAGCCTGGTCATGACCGTCTCGCGGCTGGGCCTCGGTTTCCTCGTTGCCGTCGCGGTGGGGGTGATCGTTTCGCGGATCCCGATGGTGAAGATCCTGCGCCAGAGGCTGGTCGACAGCCTGGCCAAAGATGAGACGCCGGCCGCGGCCCACTCCCACGGGCACGATCACCACGATCACGACCATTCCTGCTGCGGCCATGATCACGGGCATGATCACGATCACGGGCACGATCATGACCACCATCACCACGACGCGGGCGACAACCGGATGGTCGCCGCCTTCCGTTCGGCGATGCGCGACTTCGTGGACGTCGGCGTCTATTTCACCATCGGCGTGGCCATCACCGCGCTGTTCAACACCGGCATCGCGCCCGGCGCGGAATGGCTCGACGGTCTGGCCAAGAACGAAGTGATCGCCCCCGCCGCGCTGATGGCGCTGGCCTTCGTGCTGAGCCTTTGCAGCACCTCGGACGCCTTCATTGCGGCGACCCTCGACAAGTTCACCTACGGCGCGAAGCTGGCCTTCCTGACCTTCGGGCCGATGCTCGACGTCAAGCTGCTCTTCCTCTATCAGACGGTCCTGAGGAAGAGCTTCATCCTGTGGCTGGCGCTCGGGCTCTTTGTCAGCATCGGCCTGGCAGCCATCGCCTGGCAGTCCGCCATTTTCTCCTTCGCGACCCCGTGAACCCGACCTTCCGCCGCGTGCTGTTCTCGATCGTCCTCGTCGTCTGGGGCGCGGTGCTGGTGTATTTCTACGCGACGGGCCGGATCACCAAGTACCTCGCGCCGGACTTCCGCCCGCTGACGCTGGCGGGCGGCCTCGGCTTGCTGGTGGTGGGCGCTTTCAACCTGCTCACGGCGAACCAGGAGGCATCGTGCGGCCACGACCACGGGCCGGAGGATGATCACGATCACGAAAGCCTGGACGTCCACCCGCTCGCCGCGGTCGCCATCCTGCTCATCCCGCTGGGGCTCGGCGTGACCTGGACCAAGGACGCGTTCTCGCTCGGTTCGTTGACGCGGAAGGGGCTGTTGGACAGCCCGGCCGACGCCAACTCGATCTTCCTCGGGTCGGTGATGCCGAAGCTGACCCGCGAGATCATCGAGAAGCAGCATCCGAAGAACGAGGCCGGTTACCATGCCTTCGGGCTGATGGAATTGTTCTTCAGCAGCGGCGATCCCGAAATGCGCGAGCTGGTGGACGGGATGCTGATCGAGACCGAAGGGCGGCTGGTCGAGGATCCCGAGGGCGGGGCGAAGCAGCGGCGGCTTTACCGGCTCTTCATCACCTGCTGCGCCGCGGACAGCCGTGCGATCCCGATCATCGCGCGCTTCCAGGGAGAAGTCCCCGCCGTGGAGGAGAACTCGTGGATGAAGCTTTCCGGGACCATGCGCTATCCCGACGAGGGTGAAGGCTTCATCCCCGTGCTGGAAGTCGACCACGCCGCCGAGGCCCCGCCGCCGCCGGAGGAGTCGTTCATGCGGTCGAATTATTGACGATGCCAGTCAGGCCCCCACCCACGGGTTGAAGGTCTTCACCTCGCGGGGGAAGTCCCTGGTATTGCGGGTCACCACGATCAGACCGTGGGCGATGGCGGTCGCCGCGATGAGACTGTCGAGAATCCCGAGATTGAGGCCCTTCGCCTGACTCTTGCCGCACAGCTTTCCCCAGTGTTTCAAGACGAACAGGTCAAGTGACAGGCAAACGTGCGCGTGGTCCCGTTCGATTCCTTCCGCCCAAGCGGCATACGTTTTCTTCCGCTTTCCTTCGGGCAGCAGATGGATCCCTTTCCAAATCTCGCCGAGTGTCACGCATGACAAGGCGCACTCGGTCATGTTCGATTCGCACCATGCCAGAACCGCCGGATCGGGCTGCCGAGCCATGGTCTCGGAAACGACATTGGTATCGAGGAGGTAGGTCATCGCGGTCAGTCGAAACGGATCGTGCGGGCCGTCTCCTTGCTGCGGGGCGGGATGATCTCAGCCAGATCCACCGGGCATTCCCGCAACGCTTCGAAGAGCGACTTCCTCGGTTTTCTGGAATTCTCGTATTCCTCGACCGATACGATCACCACCGCCGGCTTGCCGTGCTTGGTCACCGTCTGGGCACCTCCCTTCATCGCAAGTTCGACCACTTCGCTGAAACGGTTCTTCGCTTCCTGAAGCTGCCACGTTTTATTGGCCATGATTCAACCTAGAATTCCCGATCTGGCCTGTCTAGCCAGAATTCCGGAACAGCAGCCGCAAGCTGTTCAGCACGACGATCACCGTCGAGCCTTCATGTCCCAGCACGCCGAGCGGCAGCGGGATCCACGAGCCGAGGGCGGCGATGGCGAGCAGCACGACCACGCCGAGCGAGATCGCGAGGTTTTGCCGGATGATGGCCCGGCAGCGGCGGCTGAGGTGGAGGGCATCGACAATGCGCTCCAGCTTGTCCTGGGTCAGCACCACGTCGGCCTGCTCCAGCACCGCGTCGCTGCCGCGCAGGCCCATGCCGATCGAGATGTCGGCGGCGGCCAGGCTGGGCGCGTCGTTCACGCCGTCGCCGGCCATCGCGACGACCTCGCCCTTGGCCCGCCACTCCTTGATCGCGGCGACCTTGTCTTCGGGATGGAGGCCGGCGCGGAAATCCTCGAGGCCGAGTTCCCGGGCGACCAGTTGCGCGGACTCCGGGCGGTCGCCGGTGAGCATCGTCACGCGGATCCCTTCCTCCGCCAGCAGCCGGATCAAGGGTGCGGCCTCGGTGCGGGGCGCGTCGCGCAGCAGCAGGCGGCCCTTGAGATCGCCGGCCTTGACCAGCACCTCCGTGAGACCGGGTTCGGGATCGGGCAAGGCGCTCAGCCAGGCGTCGTCGGTGAACATCGCCCGCCGTCCCTGGCTTGCAGGGTTCCCGCCGATGCTGGCTTTCAGGCCCTGGCCGGCCAGCGACTCGAAATTGGTCACGGCACCGGCTTGCGGCAGACCGCGTTGCAGCGCCTCCTTCGCGATGGCCCGCGACAGCGGATGGGTGGAGTTTCCGGACAGCGCCGCGGCGATCGCCAGCAACTCGTCCTCGCGGCCGGGCGGCGAGGTCTCGCCGCCTAACAGCTCCAGCTCGCCCTTGGTCAGCGTGCCGGTCTTGTCGACCGCCAGGCGTTGGACGGTGGCCAGGTTTTCCAACGCCACGCCCCCGCGGAAGAGGATCCCGCGGCGGGCCCCGGCGGCGATCCCGGCGAGGATGGCGCTCGGGATGGAAATCACCAGCGCGCAGGGCGAGCAGACCACCAGCAGGGTCATCGCGCGGTAGAAGGCGGAGCGCTCGCCGTGATCGAGGAAGGCCGGTGCGCCGGCGATGAAATGCCAGTAAAGGAACATCGCGAGCGAGAAGCCGAGGATTCCTACGGTGTACGTCGTACCAAATCGGTCGGTGAAGCGCTGGGACGGAGCCTTGCTGGCCTGGGCCTCGCGGATCAGCTGGATGATGCGGGCCTGGGCGCTGTCGCCGGGGGCGCGGGTGACCTCGGCCTCGATCACGCCCCAGGTGTTCAGCGTGCCGCCGAACACGGTGTCGCCCGGGGCTTTCTCGACGGCGACCGATTCGCCGGTGAGCGTCGATTCATCCGCGGCGCTCTCGCCCTTGGTGATCCTGCCGTCGGCGGGAAACTGCTCGCCGGGCAGCACGCGGATCGTCGTGCCTGCTTCCAGATCCGCCACGGCGACCTCGCGGGTGCTGCCGTTCTCATCGACCACCAGCGCCTGCTTCGGCGCGTCGCGGAACAGGCTGCGGATCTCGCGTTCGGTGCGGGCCATCGCCATCGCCTCCAGCGCGCCGCTGAGCGAGAAGAGGAACAGCAGCGCCGCGCCTTCCCACCAGGCACCGATCATCGCCGCGCCGGCCGCCACGGCCAGCATCAGGAAATGGATGTCGAGCCGCATCCGGCGGAGCTTGCCGTAGGTCTCGATCGCCGCTTCCCAGCCGCCCGCCAGATAGGCCGCGGCGTAAAGGCCGGTGGCGATCTCGGGCGTCGTGCTGGTTCGCTCGACCCACACGCCCCCCAAGGTCGCCAGCCCGCAGATCGCCGCGGAACTCAGCAGCCACGGCCAGCCGGCCTTCTCTTTCTCGTCCATCCCGCATCCTGTCCTCGCCCGTCGCGGGAGATCAAGGCGCGGGCTGCTATTTGTGAGGCGTGCATTGCCTTCGGCGTTTGGCTGTGAAGTTTGCGGGAGGATGAACCCGAGCTTCCTGCCGGTTGCGGCAAATTGCGGATTGACCCTTCGAAGAACCCATCTGACCCTCCGACCTTCGAGCGTCGGTTGGGAAATCCCATGAATGATCCAAGCGCCTTGCTGCCGCAGATTGATTCCGGCCCCGGCCCTGACGCCGGCGAGTTGACCGATACCGCCCGAGCCGCCCGGTTCCAGACCATGTGGGAAGTGTGCCGGGTTTCCGTGAGGGCATACCTTTCGAGCATGGTCGCCAATCGGAGCGATATCGAGGACTGCGTCCAAGAGGTGGCATTGATTGCCTGGAAGAAGGGACCGATTTCCGGGGGGGAGCGCGCGTTCCTCGGCCACTGCCTTGCCACCGCGCGATTGATCGGGCTTACCGCATCGAGAAAATCCGGCAACTCCAGGATCTGCTTCCTGCCTCCCGACCTGGCGGCTTCGCTCGCGAACGAGGTGATGAGGCAGGAACAGCAGGAAGAACGTTCCAGCGAGCGGATTCTCGCGCTCCGGGCCTGCATGGAGCGGCTGGATGCCCCGCAGCGCCACCTCCTCAGCTTGCGCTACGAGGGTGACGGGCCGTTTCGCTTGGACCATTTCGCCCGAAGCGAGGGAATGAAACCGGATGCCCTGTACAAGAAACTCGAACGCCTCAGGGCGGGACTCGGGGATTGCGTGAAGCGGCGGATGAAAGGAGCCGGCGACCATGCCTGATTCCTACCAGCCCGATGCGGAACTCGCCTCGCTTGTCGATGCGCTGATGGACCGTCGCCTCGATGAGGAGGGTTCTCGGCGTCTCGCGGACCGGCTGCGCGGCGAGCCGGAGGCCCTCGAGTATTGCGCCGGCATGATGCGCCTGGACGCGGCCATGCAGGACGAGCTTTGCCCGCAGGAAATCGAATGGACGGACACCCGTCGGGTGAAGTTTAGCCGGTGCGGCGCGGGTCCTGGCCTCGAGGTCCAGCGCAACCAGTCGCTGCGATTCGGCCATGGCGGCGAGTCGGACAAGGGTGACACGCGCCCCGCCACCAGACCGCACCACCGGTGGTCGCGTTGGCTGATCCTGCCCTGCCTGCTGGTCGTGGTTCCGGGCATCTGGATTTCAGTCAATCGGAATGCCGATGCCACCCCGCCCGCATTGCAATTGTGGAACGCTGACTTTGAAGCGACCGACCTGACCTACCTCACCGAGCCCACGAACCGGGCCATCGTCGACTGGCAGGACTACTTCGTCACCGAGAACGCCGACGTCGCGGAGATCAGCCGGGTGACCGGCGGCAAGGTGCTGCCGAAGTCCGGCCGGAATGTCGCCCGGCTGACCAACTATGCTTATCTCACCCAGCGGCTCCGCAGGTCCGACGGTAGTCCCTTGCTCGCGAGACCCGGCCTGCGTGTCGCCCTCGGGGGTTGGGCTCACGTGCTGGAAGCCCCGTTGCCGAGCCCTTCCGATCCGCAGGAGAAGGCTGCCGCCGACAGCCGGCATGAATCCGTCGGCCCTCACGGCCTCCGGGCATCGTTGCGCTTCGTCGCGGGTGGCAGTCCGGGAATGATCCAGTATGAGGCCGCCAGTGCCAGCATTCCGCTGGAACCGGGGGAGTGGCGGCGCATCCACATCGAACTGACCTTGCCGCAAGATCTTACCCTTCCCGCAAGCTACGGGGTTAGCCAGACCACGCTGGACCTTAACAACAAGGGTCTCACCCTTTCCTTGGACAGCGTTTGCGAGCATGGCTTCCAGTTGCTGCTGGATGACCTCACCATCGAGGAAGTTCGCTGACTCCCCGCCGCAACTTGCGGAGGATACCGCCGGACCGGCACCCGCGGGGATTCCCCGGAAATAATCGTCAGGTTCCGCGATCCCGCGACACTTCCCTTCGGAGGGCGGGCGGACTTTTGCGCGGCCGGTCCCGTTCGTGAACGCCCGAGATGATGAAAACCATCCGCCTTTCGAAGCGCCCGGTCCATGTGGTCCCGCCGGCCGGCGTGCATGGGACGAAGCGCTCCGGCCGTCATCGCCGTGTCATTTCCTTGTTCTCCAAGGTTTCCGCCGCCCTTTTCGGGCTATCGGCTTCCGCATTCGCCGAAACCGTGTGGCTGTCCGCGCTCGACCTCGGTCAAATGGCCACCGGATGGAGCGTGCCGAAGGTCGACCGCAACATTGCCGACCGCCCCATCCGCATCGGCGGAAGCGCCTTCCAACGCGGCGTCGGAACGCACGCACACAGCCGCTTCCGCATCAAGCTCGACGGGAATGCGAGAAGTTTCCGTTCCCATGTGGGAGTCTCCGACGATGTGGCGGGCAAAGGCAGCGTGCAGTTCTTGATCATCGCCGATCAGAAGGAACTCTGGCGCAGCGCTCCGATGAAGGGCGGCGACGCCCCGGTGCCGGTGGAACTCGACATGACCGGCATCCAGATCCTCACCCTGGTCGCCACGGATGGCGGCGACGGCAATTCCGACGATCACGCGATCTGGGCGGATGCCTCCTTGAGGATGAGACCCGGAACACCCGTTCCCGCGGCTCTTCCTCCCCACGAGACCATTCGCATCGCTACGGGCGGATTCGCATTGGAGTTCGTCGTCGGCGATGACGGGCGGCTCTACCAGAAACCGGTTGCCGGGGGTGACTTTGATGCCGCGAGGCGCGTCCACGAGGCGCACCCGCAATGGGGCGACGGCTACATCCACGAGCCGGCTCTCCAGGTCACCCACGCCGATGGCAACACTTCCACCCGCCTGATCTATCGCGGCAAGTCCGTGACCCACGGGGACGACGGGCGGGAACTGCATCGGATCCACCTGGGCGATCCGGCCTACCCGCTGGACGTGAAGCTATGCTTCCGCATCCACCGCGATCTCGATGTCATCGAGCAGTGGTCCGAGATCACCCACCGGGAAGCGGGCGAGATCAAGCTCGAGCGGATGGCATCCAGCGCGCTCAACCTCAGGCCCTCGGAGGTGAGGCTCACCCAGTTCCATGGCGACTGGGCGCAGGAGATGCAGCCATCGTCCGAAATCCTCACGCCCGGCATCAAGATCATCGACTCCAAGATCGGCGTGCGCGCCCACCAGTTCCGCAATCCCTCGTTCATTCTCGGATTCGACGGACCGCCGGGAGAAAACTCGGGCCGCGTCCTTGCCGGAACCCTCGCCTGGTCCGGCAGCTTCCAGTTCGCTTTCGACCACACCGGTGCCACGCTGCGCGCGCTCTGCGGACTCAATCCATCCGGCTCGGCTTATCATCTCAAACCCCGGGAAACCTTCGCCACCCCGGCGATGATCTGGACCTGGAGCGATCACGGCCTGGGCGACATGAGCCGCAAGCTGCACCAATGGGCGCGGGACTTCGGAGTCAGGGACGGCCGCGGCACGCGCCGCATCGTTCTGAACAACTGGGAGGCCACCGGTTTCGATTTCGATTTCAACCGCATCGCCGGGCTTTTCGCTCCGGGTGTCGACATCGGGGCGGAGCTGTTCCTGCTGGACGACGGCTGGTTCGGTAACAAGCACCCGCGCCTCAGCGACAACGCCGGCCTCGGCGACTGGGAGCCCAACCGCAGCCGCCTGCCGGACGGGCTGGCACCGCTCGCGGCCGAAGCCCTCCACCGCGGCATCGGCTTCGGCATCTGGATCGAGCCGGAAATGGTGAATCCGCGCAGCGAGCTTTTTGAAAGACATCCGGAATGGGTCATCTCGCAGAAACACCGCGAGCTGGAACTCCAGCGCAACCAGCTCGTCCTCGACATCACCCGTCCGGAGGTGTGGGACTTCCAGTGGAAGGTCGTCGAAAGCGCGCTCGGAATACCGGGAGTCACCTTCGCCAAGTGGGATTGCAACCGCTACCTCACGCAGCCGGGATCTTCCTTTCTCCCGGCGGACCGCCAGTCCCATCTGTGGATCGACTACAACCGCGAGCTCTACCGGCTCATGGGAAAAACCGCCGAGGCCTTTCCGGACACCACCCTCATGCTTTGCTCCGGAGGCGGCGGGCGCGTGGATTACGGGGCCATGCGTTACTTCCACGAGTTCTGGCCGAGCGACAATACCGACCCTGTCGCCCGCGTCCCGATGCAGTGGAATTACTCCTATTTCTTCCCGACCGTGGCCATGGCCAGCCACGTCACCCGCATGGGCAAGCGCCCGATGCATTTCGCCTGCAGCGTGGCGATGAGCGGGCGCTTCGGCATGGATCTGGACGTCGCCAATCTCACCGCGGAGGAGCGCAAGACCTGCGAAGGGGCGGTCCGGGCCTACAAGGAAATCCGGGACACCGTGCTTCACGGGGATCTCTTCCGTCTGGAGAACCCTCATGCCGCCTACCGCGGTGCCTTGTGCCATGTGGCTCCCGGCAAGGAAAGGGCCGTGGTTTTCGTCTACCAGCTCAAGGAAGGTCCCGCTTCGGTCGTCCTTCCGCAAGGACTGGACCCTGCGCGAAGCTATGTCGTGACGGAGATGAACCCGGCTCCGGGCCGGGAACCGCTGCCCGCCGAAGGGAGGGTGATCACCGGCCGGGAGTTGATGAGCGGCGGAATCGTTCCATCCTGCTCGGACGCGCTCGAAGCCTCCGTCATCCTGCTGGAGAGCCGGCCCCCGGGATCATGATCAGGATCAGGAAGACCATCCGCCACCTGATCCTGGCCGTCCTGCCGGCGGGGATGTCCTGCGGAAGCACCCCGGAGAGGCAATGGTCGCTGGCATCTCCAGACGCCAACTGCGGCATCACCCTTCATCTCGCGGCGGATGGATCACTGACTTATCAGATTCAACATCGGGATCGCAACGTGACGAGGGCCGCGCCCCTCGGCCTGGTGATCGGTGACGAGGACTTCACGACCGGGCTGCGCTTCAGCCATGCCGGGGCTCCGGCGGGCCGCCGCGAGCGGTACGAACTCTTCGCCGGCATCGCGCCGCGGGTGGACCGTCTGGTGAACCACCGCAGCATCCGGTTTCAAAACGCGCGCGCCGCCGGCCTTTCCGTCGACCTCGCCGCCAGTGACGAGGGCGTGGCGTTCCGCTACCGCTTCGACTCGGGATCCGCCACGCCCCGTGAGATCTCCGAGGAACGGACGGGATTCCGGCTGCCCGCCGATGCCAGCGGGTGGATGCAGCCCTATCATGCGGCCGGAAAGTACACGCCCGCTTACGAGGACTTCTATTTCCCCGTCACTCCCGGCAGTCCCCCGCCCGTTTCGCGGGCGAGACCGATAGGCTGGAGCTTCCCCGCCTTGTTCCACCTGCCCTCCGCCGGGACCTGGCTGTTGCTGACGGAGGTGTCTTCCCCGGACCCTTACCCGGCTTGCCATCTCGATGCGGGATCGCCGGAGGGCCTTTATCGCATCGCCTTCCCGCGGCAGAACGAACGGGGCGGCGAGCCCGGTCCGGACTTGCCCGCGAGACCGCGCCACACGCTGCCATGGACCCTGCCGTGGCGTGTCATCGTCATCGGCACGGCGGCGGATATCGCCACCTCCACCCTGATCACCGATCTCGCCCCGGAATCGCGCGTTGCCGATTCATCATGGATCAAGCCCGGGCGTGCGTCGTGGGCCTGGTGGTCCCATCCGGAAGGTCCGTTCACGGAAGCCACGTTCCATCGATTCACCGACCTCGCCGCCGACATGGGGTGGGAATACACCCTGTTCGATGCGAATTGGTGGGATCCCGGTCTGGAAGCCCTCGTGCCTCATGCCTCCTCGAGGAAAGTCGCCAGCATGGTCTGGACTCATGCCCGCGACTTCTCCCGGCCCGATGCAAGGCGCGAAAAGCTCGACGAGATGGTCCGCCACGGTGCCGCGGGACTCAAAGCGGACTTCTGGTGCTCTGACCGCCAGGAGTCGCTGGAGAACGTCATGGAGCTCTTCCGCGACGCCGCGGAGCGAAAACTGCTGGTGAATCTCCACGGCTGCACGCTGCCCCGCGGTTGGCACCGGACGTGGCCGAATTTCAT
Organism: Verrucomicrobiaceae bacterium; assembly: GCA_027491155.1. Taxonomy (GTDB): domain Bacteria; phylum Verrucomicrobiota; class Verrucomicrobiia; order Verrucomicrobiales; family Akkermansiaceae; genus Haloferula. The sequence continues at coordinate 56,731 of JAIXWR010000008.1, read as the reverse complement.
CACCGCGGAGGCCGTTCTCGGAGCCGAAAGCTATCTGTACGAGCAGGGCTTCACCGGGAAGGCCGCCGAGCTCAACACCGTGCTGCCCTTCACCCGGAACGTCGCCGGACCCATGGACTACACGCCTCTCGCGCTCAGCGGGAAAATCCATCCGCGCCTGACCACCGCTGCCCACGAGCTGGCCACCGCCATCGTATTCACTTCCGGCGTGATCCATTTCGCCGAGCAGCCGTCGGTCATCGCGGGACTGCCCGACGGGGCAAGACAGGTCCTGCGGGACATCCCGGCGCGCTGGGAGGAAACCCGCTGCCTCGTCGGTGAGCCGGGCCGCCTCGTGGTGTTCGCCCGGCGATCGGGCGAATCCTGGTTTATCGCCGGCCTCAACGGGACCGGCCGGGAGCGGCTCTTGGAGCTCGATCTCTCGGAGCACCGGGCCCTGGCGCGCCGCCTCCTGATCCACGAGGCGGAAAACCAACAGGGGGAGGTGTCCACCAGCGCCCCCGCCGTCCGCGATCTCTGGCAGCACCGCCTCCCGCCGCGCGGCGGCTTTATCCTCCGGCTCGATCCCTGAAATCCCGGCCACCTGCGAAATTCCCGCAATTTGATGTCAGATGCCCCGGCCGATCGACACTTCATCCCGTGGACCTTTCCACCCGTGATCATCGCAACCCGCCAAACCCATGAAGCCGAAAAAATCGATCCTTGGTCTCCGCAGCTCCCTCCTCGCCACCGCGGCCCTCTCGTCGTCCTCGCTGGCCGGCAACGTGTCGTGGGACGGTTCCGGCGACAACGACTGGAACAACCCCGACAACTGGGACGCCGGTCGCGTGCCGTCCAAGGCGTTCGATTTCGACAACGCCATCATCAACACCCTGACGAATTTCCCGGTCATCACCACCGACCTGGCGGTCACTCCCGCCGACATCAAGATCGGCACGGGCGGCGGCACTACCGGACAGGTGGACCAGCGCGCCGGCATCGCCTCCGCAGGTGACGGGAACTGGTCGGTCATCGGCGAGTTCGGTGGAAGCGGCACCTTCAATCTGGCGGACACCTCCGCGACGGGAGGCGCCCTGACGGGTTTTGGAACGGGAAGCGGCGCCTTCACCACCCGTCGGCTCTACGTTGCCCGGGAAGGAACGGGGAACATGTCGGTCAACACCTCGGGCTCCGTGAAGGTCTTCAATGACATGTATGTGGGCGAGGGCGGCACGGGCACGCTGAAATGGGATGCCGGCACCCTCAACCGGAATGGCGACGGCGGCTGGATGGTCATCGGCAAGGACGGCGGCGGCAACGATGGCAACGGTATCTTCGAGATCGGCGGAGGCACCTTCAACGCCGCGAACGACACGATCGTGGGCCTGGACTCCGGCTCCACCGGACAGCTCAACCAGAGCGGCGGCACCTACAACGCGGGCGGCATCTGGGTGGGCCGGGGCGGGGGCACCGGCACATGGACCGTCAGCGGCACAACCACCCAGTTGAACTCGACGGGAGAGGTATCCATCGGCCGGGAATCCGGAAGCAACGGCACGCTGCAAGTGAACGGGGGAACCGTCGCCGTGAACAACTGGTTCAACGTCGGCCGTGACGGCGGCACGGGGGCTTTCAACATGACCGGCGGCACCTTGACGGTGGAGCGGGAGCTTCGCATCGGCTTCGGCGGCGGCGGCACCGGCAGCCTGCAGTTGTCCGGCGGTGCGAAGATCACCGCGGCCACCGTGAGCGAGCACATCGTCATCGGCGGCGACGGCGGATCGGGAACCGCGACGGTCAGCGGATCGGGGACCGAACTGAATTCCACGAACGAGCTGCGGGTGGGCAACAACAACGGCAGCAGCGGCGAACTCACCGTGAGCGGCGGGACCGTCACCACGGGCAGCTGGTTGGGCATCGGGCGCGACGGCGCGAACGGCTCGCTCACCATCAGCGGCGATGCCGTGGTCGATCAGGGTCTTACGGACCCGAACAGCCGCCTGGAACTCACGAACAACAACAAACCCAGCACCGCGACCCTGTCACTCGATGGCGGTGAACTCATTGTCAACGGATTCGCCAACAACGGCGGCGGGACCACCAATATCTTCCTCAACGGCGGGCTGATCACTGCCACCCTCGACAACGATTCCTTCCTTCAAGGGATGACCGCGGTCACGATCGAAGCCGGAGGCGCGAAGTTCGACACCGACGGTAGCAACATCGCGATCAACCAGCCGTTGTCGGGCCTGGCCGGTGATGGCGGGCTTCTCAAGTCCGGGTTCGGCGCCCTGCGGCTCAACGGTGCCAACACTTACACCGGCACCACCACCGTCACGGGGGGCGAAATCGCCGGCACCGGTTCCATCAGCGGCCCGCTCCTCGTGCAGGATGGCGGAACGGTCGCGCCGGGCGCGCCGGTCGGGACGTTCACCGCGGGAAGCACCACCATCGCCGGCAACTACGCGTGCGAGATCAATGGCAGCAACAACGACATGCTCGCGGTGAACGGCGCGCTGGACCTCTCCGCCGCCACGGACAACCTCAGCTTTTCCTTGCCGGGAGCTGGAGCCACGAAACCGGTTTACATCATTGCCAGCTACACTTCGCTCACCGGCACCTTCGGCAGCGTCAACAACCTCCCGCCCGGATACTCGCTGACCTATTCCCTCGATGGTGGAAACCAGATCGCCATCACCCGCCCGCTCACTCCCTACGAAAGCTGGCTGGAAACCCGGTTCCCCGGCGAAACCGACACCGCCATCATCGGCCTTGATGCCGACCCCGATGGCGACGGCCAGCCCAACAAGATCGAATTCGCCCTCGGGGGCAACCCGGATGATCCTGCGGACAACGCCCGCGTCTATCAACTCCTTGAGGACAGCGAGGACGGCGGGACCCAGCGGGAACTGTTGCTGACCATCGCCGTGCCCGACGGCACCCCCGCCTTCGCCGGAACGCCGTCTCCCGCCGCCACTTTCGGCGGAGTGACCTGCACCATCGCCGGCAGCCTGGATCTCACGACATTCACCAGCCCCGTTTCGTTGGTGTCCCCCGTCACCACCGGCCTGCCGCCGGCTCCCGCCGGCTACGAATACCGGACTTTCAGCCTCGATGGTTCCGACGGCCTGCCGTCCAAAGGCTTCATGCGCGTTGAAGTCTTGCCCTGAGGCAGGCCGCGACCGCGGGGTCTTTGCATCCTTTGCGGCCGGTACCGTTCTCTTTTCCCGTCGGGCCTTTGCAGGGGACGGAAACCGGTCCGGCGTCCGCAAGTGCTTGCGACCGCACCTCGATCGATCTTGTCGGAATCCCGCGGCGGTGCTAGGTCACTCGCCGCGATGAAGTCACCCGTTCTTCGTGCCTGCTTGGCCGTGTTGCTCGCGCTGGCGCTGCCGGCGTGCCGCAACGCGCGGCGGGATGCGCTCAAGGAACTCGGCCAGCGCGGGGTCGAGGCTTCCGGCCCCTCCCTGCTCTCGGCGGTGGAGTCCGGCGACGCGGGGCTTTCGAGGCTGTTGCTGCAAGCCGGGGTTTACACCGGCCAGCGGGATGCCGCGGGCGATTCGCCGCTCCACATCGCGCTCGACCGGGGCCATCTGGCGATCGCCTGGGGCTTGATCGAGAGCGGGGCCGACATCGCGGCGGCCAATCCCGCGGGCGTCACTCCGGTATCGCTGGCCGTTTACCGCGGCGAAACCGCGCTGGCGGACCGGCTGCTCGAAGCCGGGGCACCACCCGAAGGATTGGTCCCGGGCGGCGACGGCGTGCTGCCGTGGGCCATCCGCAACGGCCGGCTGGTCTTCGTCCGCCGCCTGATGGAAGGCGGTGCGGACCCCCACCAGAAAGACCCGGCCGGGAATCCCCTGCTGCATGTCGCCATCGAGGCCGGCCGCCGGGACCTCGCCGAAGAACTGCTCAAGCTGGGAGCCGATGCCGCGGCGGTGAACTCCGCGGGAGAATCGGCCCTGGTGGCCGCCTTGCGCCGGGACTGGCGCGACCTTGCGCGGCCGCTGGTGCGGGCGGGTGCCGATCCGAACCTCGCCGACCGCAGCGGCCGCGTGCCCTTGCAGGCGGCGATCGAGGCGCGCGATCTCCCGCTGGCCCGGCTGCTGGCGGATCTCGGTGCGCGCCCGCTCGGCGGAACGTGGGCGGCGGCGCTCTGGCAATCGATCGGTGCCGGCGACATCGAGGTCTGCCGCCTGCTGCTCGGCCTGGGCGTGTCGCCGGAGACGCCGGGGCCTTCCGGAAAGCGGCCGCTGGAGGCCGCGCTCGATGCCGACCGCGTCGATTTCCTGCACCTTTTCCTCTGCTACGGGGCGGACGGCGACCGGCTTTACTACGAGGCTTCCCGTAGAAAGATGGGCCACCACGTCGGCGTGCTGCTCGCGCACGGCGGCCAGCCGCAGCCCTTGCCCGCGCCCTTCCTCGACACGCCCCTCGGGCTGGCGATCCGCCATGGCGATCACCGGGCGGTGGCGCACCTGCTCGACCGCGGCGCGCCGCCGGACCAGCCGGTGGCGGAAGGCCAGTCGCCGCTTCACCTGGCGATCGTGCTCGGCCGCTCGAAGATCGTGAAGGAACTGCTCAAGCGGGGCGTGGACGCCAACGCCCCGCTCGGAACCGCGGTGTCGGATTCCTTCCTCAAGCTCGTCCGCGGCGGCACCTTGCGCTGGCTGCTGCGAAACGACCGGAACATCACGCCGATGATGCTGGCGGCCGACTGCGGATGCCCGGACACCGCGCGGGCGCTGCTTTCCGCCGGCGTGAAGACCAGCGTCTGGACCCGCCGCTACCGGATGTGGCCGATCAACATCGCCGCGCGGAAGGGCGACGTGAAGATGATGCGCGCCATCCTCGGCCAGGATCCGCATGTCGAGCAGCGGCGCATCGTGGTCGATCTCTCCGACCAGGAGGCCGTGCTTTACGATTCCTCGGGCCTCGAGCTTTACCGCACCAAGGTTTCCACTGGCAAGAAGGGCTACGCGACGCCGACCGGCACCTTCGCGATCACCAACAAATACCGCCAGTGGACCTCGACGCTCTACGACGCGAGCATGCCTTGTTTCCAGCGGCTGAGTTGCAGCGATTTCGGTTTCCACCAGGGCGTGGTGCCCGGCTATCCGGCATCCCACGGTTGCATCCGGGTGCCGGCGGGGAATGCCCAGAAGCTGTTCGCGCTGACCGAACTCGGCGACCGGGTGGAGATCCAGCCCTGACGCTCATTCGGACAGCGTCACCTTCACCCGGGCGAAGCGCTTCGGCCCGTCGGCCGGCCAGGTGAGGGTGCGCTTCACGAAGCCGGGAACGGCGGGCGAAAAGGGTGCGGTGGACGACGAGGCTCCGGCCGGCAAGGTGACGGCACCGGCCAGGGTGGCGGGAGAGGCGGAGGTTTCCACGAGGTACGAGATTCCTCGTAGCACGGCGTCGTCGCGCTCGGGGTAGGACAAGGTGACGGTGCCGCCTTGCCAGGTCATCACGGGAAGCAGCGGGTGGCCGCCGGGCAGGGTCGTCGACCCGCTTTCCGGGTCGCCGCCGAGGGCGTATTCGAGCACGTTCTCCAGCCCGTCGCCATCGGGATCGGCCGTCTGGCCGGGCTGGGCGAGGCCATCGGACCACTCGGCGTAGGAGGGCGCCAGGCTGAATGACGGGTTCGCGGCGACGGCCGTTGCGGTGTCGGAATCGGCGCTGATGCCGGGAGCGATCGCCGCCAGATCGGGAAGGTCGGTCCAGGTCGCGGTGAAGGTGAGGCTTGCCGCGCCCGCCAAGGTCGCCGCGCGGAGGTTCCAGCTGCTGCTGCCGAGGGATTCGGCGACCCAGCCGGGTGCGCTCAAGGAGGACGGCTGCTGGCCGACGGGGAAGCTCACCGTGACCGAGAGGTTGCCGGTGAGCTGTGCGCCGGTGTTGGAGACCTGGAAGGAAATCTGTCCGGGGTTGGAACGGCGCAGCACCGCGGGGCTGGGCGTGCCGGGGGAGATGCCGAGGGTGGTGGCGGTGAAATTCGCGGGCATCATCCGGTGGCCGGAGGGCGCGAGCAACAGGTCGAGTTCCGCGATGTAATGCGGAACGAAAGTGTCGTAGTTGAAAATCGTGGGATCAGGAGTGGAAACCGTGCTGTGGATGCCCACCAGAGCCGGCTGGCCCGAGACCATCGCGAAGGTCGGGGATCCGGAGTCGCCGCCTTCGAGGTAGCAGTCGTCATGGCCGCCAGAAGCGGGATCGTACTCGAAGCTGAAAAGCCGGGTTTCTCCCTGCGGCCCGGCGTCGTCGAGGTCGGCGGTGAGGAAGGATTGGATCGTTCCACGCCCTCCACGCGGGCTAGTTCCGAGCGGGCTGTGACCGAAAACTATGATTTCGGCAGACTCGTAGGACTCGTTGGCGAGGTTCAAATAGGGAAGGGGTTTTACGGTCAATGGAACGGGAGAAGCGAGCGTTCCCAGCGTAAGATCGGTTGGGCTGTTGGGAGCAATCGAGATCTCTGCTAGGGAAGCGACAGCCCGGTCGAGCACCGCTCCATCCACGTCGACAAAGCGGATGGGGTGCCCGATAGCGGGCTTGAAATGTGTCGCGCAAACGAAATGCCGGGGTGACACCAGAGTGAATTGTTTGTGTCCCTGGAGGGCTCCGCGTCCAACACCGGTGAACTTAGTAGCATCGTAAATGAAGCCCGGGTTCATCACGGGAGCCCCCGGAGTGCCAGTGAAGCGATCATGAACGGCCGGATCGTAGCTCCGGATCTGAATTCCGGTGGCTGGAATGACCATCGCCGAGAAAAAGAGTGGGAATCGCATGCTCTTGACCACTGCATTCTACCAGCCTTTCGCAATGACGCCAGCACGGGCTCGTGAACGGTGCGGAGGGGTAGTTACTGCCGGTCTGCCCACTTCGCTGCCTACTTCGCTAAAGCTACGAAGGCCGGGGAGGACCGGCGGTCCCGGGGTCAGCGACGGCGGCCGCGGTAGCGGTTCCGCGGGTCTTCCTCGGGGGTTTCCTTGTCGCGGTAGCGGAGGATACCCTGCTGCTTGAGGTTGCGGACGAAGGCTTTGGCGTCGTCCGACACCTCGCGGTCATAGGCCAGGGTGCCAAGCAGCCCGCCGCCGCTCTCCACCCGTTCGAGGGCCGCGCCGGCCTTGTCGGCGGCTTGGGAAAGCGAGGCGACCGCCTTGGGAACCTCGCGCAGGGCGGGCTCCAGCTCGTCGATCCGCTCGCTGGCGCTGGCAAAGGTCTCATTGGCGCCCTCGGCCGCCTTTTCGATCGCCGCGATGGCTTTCCGGGCGTCCGCGACCGCCGGCTCCAGCGAGGTGCTGGCCTTGGCGAAGCCTTCGAGCGAGGTGTCGATGTGGCCGAGGTTCTCATCGGAGAGGATCGAGTGGTTGACCTTGTCGAGGGTTTCCGTGAGGTGCCGGGTGGCGACCCGGAACTCATCCACGGCGGCGTCGACCTTCTTGAAGGTGGCGCCGGCCTCGTTCATCAGGATGCGGGCGTCGCGGCTGATCGATTCGGCGTTGTTCTGGATCGCATCCAGCCCCGAAGGACCGCCGCCGCGCAGGACGCTGCCGGGCTGGAGGAAGCGGCCGTTGTTGGACCCGGCCTCCGGCGGGGTGATGACGATCATCTTGTCGCCGAGCAAGGTCGCCGAGGCGATCTGGATCATCGAGTTCTCCGGGATGCGGATCGCGTCGTCGACGCTCATGGTGACCTGCACCTTGACGTCGGAATTGAGCTCCGGGTGCTCGGCCACCTTGCCGATGCGGGCGCCGCCCATCCGGATCTCGGAGCCCTTGATCAGGCCGGAGGCGTCGTCGAAGACCACCACGAGCTGGTATTTCCCGCGCATCCGGTCGCCGAAGCGGCCGAACTGCACGATCAGCCCGCCGAGCAGGGCGAGGCCGATGAAGACGAAGACCCCGACCCAGAGTTCCGTTTTCCTGTCCGATTCCGCCATGGCTCGGGACTTTCGCCGGTCGCGGGGGCGGGTGCAAGGGCAAGATCAGTCCCAGGGCTCGCCGGAGTCGCCGTCGACAAAGGGCCGCAGCACCGGGTCGCGGGTGTCCTTGAGCTCCTGCGGGCTGCCGGTCCAGTGGATGCGGCCTTCCTTGAGGAAGACCACGCGGTCGGCGATGTGGAAGACGCTGCGCATCTCGTGGGTGACCACCACGTTGGTCATGCCGTGGTGGTGCTGGAGGTCCTTGATCAGGTGGTCGATCGAATCCGCGGTGATCGGGTCGAGGCCCGCGTGCGGCTCGTCGTAGAGCACGCAGTCGGGCCGTCCGACCACGGCCCGGGCGAGGGCGACCCGCTTGCGCATGCCGCCGGAAAGGTCGGCCGGCATTTTCGTCTCCTGGCCGGGCAGCCGGACGATGTCGAGCGCCTCGCGGACCCTTTCGAGGATGGCGGATTCATCCTTCTGGCCGGCTTCGCGCAGCGGGAAGGCGACGTTCTCGCCGACGCTCATCGAGTCGAACAAGGCGCTGCCCTGGAACATGATGCCGACTTTCCGCCGGTAGGGCGCGAGCTGGCGTTCGTCGAGGGCGGAGATGTCCGTGCCATCGACCTCGACGGTTCCTTTCCAAGGCCGCATCAGGCCGGGCAGGTGTTTGAGCAGCACCGATTTCCCGCCGCCCGAGCCGCCGAGCAGGACCAGGGTTTCGCCGCAGTGGATGTCGAGGTCCACGCCGCGCAGCACGATCTGGGAGCCGAATTTCTGCTCGAGCGCGCGCACGCGGATGAAGGGGGCGGCCATGGCGCGAGGTTCCGGAATGGAGCCGGGCAATGCAAGCGGCATGAGGAAAGGGGCTGCCGTCACCTTGGCGCTTCGGGACGGCGCAGGGTCATGGTGCCGTGGTCGCCGGCGGACTTGAAGGTGGCGTCGAAGGCGTCGCGGGTGAGCTTGCCTTCCACCTGATAGTTCCCGAAGCCGCCGGGCAGGACCATCTCGCCGGAGAGCTTCAGCGAGCCATCCGCGGCGGGCCGGGCGGCGACGGTGTGGGTGTAGTCGCCGAACTGGATGAGCCCCCAGCCGGCGCGGTAGCGGAAGTCGTAGAAGCCGGGACGGTCCGGGGTCGGCTGGACGATGCACCAGAGCGGCCCGGTGTGGCCGTTCGCGTTGCTTTTCCAGGAGCCTTTCCAAGGTCCTTCGGCGTTCGCGGCGGGGCGCGGCATGACGGCGACGGCCTGGTCGAAGCCGCGCTGATACTTGCCGCCGACGCAGGACGAAAGCGCGACCGCGAGCGCGGCGGAGATCAGGGACGAGGTGAGGGCTTCCATGGCGGCAGGTTGAAAGGCAAGTTGAGAGTCTAGGGTTGATGGTTTGAAATAGACGACTTGGGTCGGGATCGAGGGGTTTCCGGGGAACGAAGCCTTGTTTTGATGCAAGAAGCCGGCCAACCAGCGGCAAGCGAGGATTCCAAACCATCAACTCTCAACCATCCACTATCAACTCTCACCTCCGGTGATCTTCCACAGGTGCTCGTCGGTGCGGAGGTAAAGGGCGCCGTCGAGCAGGACGGGCGAGGCGAGGGTCCGCTCGGCCATGTCGAACTCGAAGAGGATCTCCGCGCCATCGGGCGAGATTTCGACGACATAGACGACGCCGTCCTCGGTGGGCACGTAGAGGACCTTGCCGGCAAGGATGGGCGAGGCGGAGAAGTTGCCGGGGAGCTTCCGGTTCCAGACGGACTTGCCGGTCTTCGCATCGAGCCCGCTCAGGGTGCCGGTGTCGTCGAGGGTCAGCACCTGGCTGTTGGCGAGGAGCATCGACGGGGTCTTGGGCATGCGGCGGGTGGCTTCCCAGACCTGGTGGGTCTTCGTCACGTCGCCCTCCGCCTTGCCGAGGCGGATGCCGAGCAGCTTGGGGATGTTGTAGCCGGTGGCGACGAAGAGCATGCCATCGCCGGCGACCGGGCGGGGGACCACCGAGTAGCCTTCGCCGTAGGTGACTTTCCACAGCAGGCGGCCGTCGTCGGGAGCGTAGGCGCCGATCAGCCCGCTGCCGGGGCTGAGGATTTCGGTGCGGCCGTTGTTTTCGACGACCAGCGGCGTGCAGAAGGAGAAGTAGCTGCGGACCGGCTGCTGGCGCGGGGTGCGCCAGGCGATTTCGCCGTCCTTGCGGCGCAGGGCGAGGATGGTGGGATCGACCTCCGCGTCGGCGTTCACCACCAGCAGGTCGCCGACGAGCACGGGCGAGCTGCCGTTGCCGTGCATCGGCTTGTAGGCGACCTGCTTTTTCCAGACGACCTTGCCGTCGTCGAGTTTCAGAGCGGCGGTGCCCATGTGGCCGAAGTGGACGTAGGCGATGCCGTCGTCGCCGATGACCGGGGTGGAGCTGGCGAGGCTGTTCTTGGCATGCATCGCGGCGGTCTCCTCGCCGGTGGGTTTGAAAAGATCGACGCTCCAGAGGGTGTCGCCGCTTTTGGCATCGAGGGCGAAGGCGCTGAGGATGGTGGTGTCGCCGTCTTTCCGCGCGCCGGTCAGCACGATCTTGCCCTTGGCGATGACCGGCGAGGACCAGCCGCTGGCGGGCATCGCGACTTTCCAGGCGATCCCCTGGTTCTTGCTCCACTTCAGCGGGCCCTTGCCTTCGGCGGTGCCCTGGCCGGTGGGTCCGCGGAATTGCGGCCAGGAGGAATCCGCGGCAAGAGCGGCGGAGGTGAGCGCAAGGCCGGCGATGAGCAGGCGGACGGATTTCCCGGGGGCGGTCATGGTGAGAAGCTGGGGCTGCGGGTGCTGCGAGTCAACGAAGGGACGGGCAGGCGGGACACGATCTTTCGGACGGCGCCGACCCGCGATCAGCGGAACTGGTTCTGCTCCGGCTGATAGACGTAGCCGGCCGCGGCCATCTTCTTCTCGAGTTCGCCGCGGTCGAGGTGGTGGGTTTTCACCAGGTCTTCGAGCGAGTCGCAGTGATTGCGCAGCTCGGTATTGAGCAGGCCCACCAGCAGGTGGGGATCCATGCGGCGGTAGCGTGAAAGGTCCACGCGGCGGAAGGTGCCCGCAGGCGAGCGGCACGGCAAGCGCGGGCCGCTCAATGGTAGCGGACCCGGTAGAACGCGCGGCCGGCCGGGGGATCGGCGTCGATCCATTCCAAGGCCCCCACGGAGCTCGTCCGGCGAACCGCCATGAGGCTCCAGTTGAGGAGGTCCTGGGATCTCCGGATTTCGTAAGCAAGCCCCGGCACGCCGGTGAAGCCCACTTTCACGTCCGCTTGAGGAAGTATTTCCAAAAGCACGCTGGAGCCCGCGATGCCATCGGACTCCACGACGTTGACCGTGACGGTCCCGCCGGCAGAGCCGCCGCGGCCGTCTTCCACCGTGAGCTCGAAGCTGTCCGGTTCGGCGAGGTCGATCACCGGCGTGTAGGTCAGCGACGTCGCGCCCATCGTCACCTCGCCGCCACCGGAAGTGGTGCCTTCCCACGGCAGCACCGCGAGCGGATCGCCGTCCGGATCCGAGGCCGCGGCGAGCAGTTCGGCGAAGGTCAGGACCAGCGGCCGGTTGACCACGGTGGCGGCGGCGAATCCGTCGAAGACCGGAGGCAGGTTGTCACCGGCCGGCGGGCTGATGACAATGTTCACCTCGTCGGACGCGCTGAGATCGCTGTCCGAGGCTTCGAGCCGCAGCGTGTAGTTCCCAGCGACGGTGAAGGTGGCAACGGTCGCCACGGTGGAGCTGTTAGAAAACGAAACTGTGGCGGGTCCAGTGACCTGCGACCAGGTGCGGGTGAGCGAGAACGCGTCGGGCAGGCCGTCGTCGCTGACGGTTCCGGTGAAGGTGACCGCCACCGATCCCGCGGTGAGGAAGGCGGTCTTGTCGGGGCCGGCGTTGACCACCGGCGGCGAGTTGGTGCCGTTGGCCCCGCCGGTCGACTGCACCAGCACGATCCAATCCTGGGTTGGGGTGGACGGCGGGCTGCCGAGGCTTCTCACGCCGCCGCCGGCGATCGGATCAGCTTGGATCACCGGTCCGCCATTGCGCGGGTCGAACCACTTCACGGTGTAAGTTCCGCCCGCCGCCGTGAGATCCAGCGTGTGGCTGCCGCCGGCGCGGAGCTGGACCAGGTAGGCCTCGCCGATCCGGCCGAGGCAGCGGTTGCCGTTGTCGCCGTTGCCGCTGACCAGCTCGTTGCGGTTGGTCATCAGTTCGAAGGAGAAGTTCTCGTCGTCGAAGAGTTGGAGCGCATGCCGGCAGTAGTCCCAGAAGGCGTCGCGGCTGCGGAAGTCCTCGCAGGTGAGATCGGAGTTCGGATAGTTGTAGCCGAAGTAGAATTCGCAGCCGGCACCGCCGGCCAGGATGGTCGCCCACAGGGCATCGCGGCGGGCATCGACGTGGCTGCTGCCCGGGTCGCTGTCGGGCCGCAGGCTGGTGCTCGAGTTGCCCGGCTCGTCGCAGGCCACCACCCAGGGCTTGCCGTAGTCGGTGGACCGGTTGACGTAGCGCTTCACGTTGTAGAACGTGTCGGAAAAGTCCGGCTCGTTCATCTGGAGCGAGAAGCCGGTCAGCTCCGACGCGGTGCCCATCATGTCGAAGTGACTCGACCCGTTGTGGATCACGATCGGGTGGTGGTAGGGATCGTGGTCGTGGAAATACTTCGCCCAGGCCTGTTTCTGGGACAGCGAGGCGTTATTGACCTCCTCGCCGAGGTTCCAGTTGAGCGCGAGGTGGTGGCCGAAGCGGGCGATCAACTCGCGGTAGTAAAGCGAGCGCTGGGTGCCGGTGTTCCCGCCGTCGAGGAGGAGTTCGTTCTCGGTTTCCTGGGTCTTGAAATGCAGGTGCATCCCTTTCCGGGTGCCGTGCTCGAAGAGGATTTCCCACTGGGCGAGGCGCGAGATATCCATCCGCAAGCGCTCGCCGTAGGTGGTGTAGGGAAAGACGTTCTGGTCGTCCCCGTTGATGTTCATCGTGAGGAATGAGAAGGCGTTGAGCCCTTCGGAGGCGAGGTAGTTGACCGCGCCGATCAGCCCCTTGCCCTTGGTTCCCTGCCAGACCGGATCGCCCGTTTGCCAGTCCGCCAGATGAGGTGCCCAGTTTTTCACCCGGTCGTCCTCGTGGCCGTCCGTTTTGAAATCCCCGTCGAAGTCGGCGTAGGCCAGCAGGTTCTCCGGCGAATCCACGCCGGCCTTCATGAAGTAGCGGCCGCTGGCGGCGAAGCGCAGGTGATGCTTGCCGACGTATTGCAGCCGGCCTTTTCCGCGGAAGTCGCGGCCGGTTTTGTCGGTCGCGTCCACGGTGAACTGGCCGCTTTCGCCATCGAAGTAACCCGCGGATGCTCCTGCCGTCGGGCTGGCATTGACCGCCACGTTGCTACCGCTGCGGAACGAGACCGTATAGGACCAGTTGCCGGTCTCATCCGGGGCGAAGTGCGCCCGCCAGACGGTGCCGGCGGTGGCCGAGGTGTTGGCGGCATTTCCGTCCGCGGCGTAGTAGCCGGGCACCAGGTAGCTCTTCCCGCTGGCGGGGTGGGTGAAGGTGACGTTGAGCCGGTAGTCCGTGAAGGGATTCGGCGTGGCGGATTCGCTGGTCGCGGGGCCTTCGAAGTCGAAGGTCGTCTTGTGCCAGGTTTTGAATTCGCCGCTGAGGGTGGCGGCTCCGGCGCTGGCGAGGGGAAGGACCAGGGCGACGAAGGACCGGATGGTGGTGGCGGACATGGCTTGGGTCCGCAGGGGGGGATTCCGGGGTTGGACCGGGAGCGGGGACTCCCTCGATAAGCGAGGAAGCGTTGATGTCCAATTTTGGTTTGATCGGTTAGAACGGGAAGCCCGGCCCCGCCCTTCCGGCCGGGTTCTCGTGCCGACACTCGTGCGGGTTCCCAGGGTTTTCCCCGCGTCTCAGTTCTCCCCTTCCAGCCCGAGGATCTTGATCACCTCCGCCGGGACGCCGGGATAGGGTCCGGCGATGGCGACATTGCCGACGTAGCCGAGGCTCTTCCACGTGCTACTATGCGAGTAGTAGCCGCCGAGCGTCAGCATCCGCAGCTTGGTGAAGAAGCGGCTGCCGGTGGCCAGCTCGGGCGCGGTTTTCGCGGGATCGCAGATGCTGTCGAGGATCGCGGTCTGTTGCGTCGCGTCGAGGCCGGTGAAGCTCTTGCCGTGGAGCTTGAAGGAATGCGTGTTGAGCCAGGCCAGCCCGCCGCGGAGGATTTCGCAGTCGGCGCGGTTCTCGGGGTAGGGTGCGCCGGCCCATTCGTTGAGGAAGTCGTGCACGCCGATCGCCGAGGCGGCGGGCGAAAGGTCGTCGGCCGGCAGGATGAGGTCGACCAGCACCGCGAGGGTCGCGAGCTCGGCCTCGTCCAGCGGCTTGTCCCACGGAGCGGCCGGGTTGGAGAAGTCGGGGTCGCTGAGGACGTTCTTGAAATTCCGGGTCAGCGGCGGCGGCGCGGCGGCTCCCGGAGTGGTCACCAGCGCGCCGGTGGCGCTGGCGGCGGCGATCAGCCGGAAGAGATCGCGGCGGGAAACGGTGGAGTCGTTCATGGCGTCGGGGATCTCAAATGTTGCCGCTTTTCATCTCCGCCAGCAGGTAGTCGGCGGAGCGCCAGGCAAGGGCCATGACGGTGAGGGTGAGGTTCTTGTCGGGATTCGACGGGAGCACGGAGCCGTCCATCAGGAAGAGGTTCTTCACGTCCCAGGTCTGGCCGAAGGAATTGACGACCGAGTCCTTCGCATCGCTACCCATCCGGGCGGTGCCGGCCTCGTGGATGATCTCGCCGGGTTTGTTCAGCGCCTCGCGGCCGGGCCGCGGCGTGGCCTTGCCGCCCATCGCGTTGATGATGTCGGCGAAGGTGTTCTGCATGTGGGTGGCCTGGTTGATCTCGTGGTCGGACCATTTCCAATGGAAGCGCAGGATCGGGATGCCCCACTGGTCGACGCGGTCGGGATCGATCTCGCAGTAGCAGTGCTCGTTCGGGATCATCTCGCCGCGGCCGGCGAAACCCATCGACGCGCCGTAGTAGCGCCGGGCTTCCTCCTTGAGTTTCTTGCCGTAAACGCCGGGCGAAGTGGCATCGAGGATGCCGAGGCTGCCCATTCCCGGCATCCGCCGGCCGCCGCCGATCTCGATGTGATAGCCGCGGGCGAAGCCGAGTTTTTCCTGGGTCTTGTAGTTCCACCACGGGGTGTAGACATGGCCGCCGCCGGCCCCGTCCTCGTTGTAGGGCGGCAGGTTTTCCAGCGCGGGAATGTGGGCGCCGAGCGAGGAGCCGACGCTGTCGGTGAGGTTCTTGCCGACCTGGCCGCTGGAGTTGGCGAGGCCGTCCGGAAAGAGCGAGCTCTTCGAGTTGAGGAGGATCCGTGCGGTCTCGCAGGTGCTGGCGCTGAGGATGACGACCCGCGCCTTGGCGATCGAGTCGACGCGGGTCTGCTTGTCGACGTAGTGGACGCCGGTTGCCTTGCCGCTGGCGTCGGTGAGAACCTCGCGGACCATCGCGTCGGTGATGATGTCGAGGTTGCCGCTGGCGAGGGCGGGCGGCAGCAGGACGGTGGTGCTTTGGAAATTCGCACGGATCGAGCAGCCGCGGATGCAATCGGTCGCCCAGAAGCAGGCGGCGCGGGCGGACATGTCGGCGGCGACGAGCTTGCGGGCGAGCGGGTTGTTAGGGAACAGCTTCGCGGCGAGCGCGGGGCCGTCCATCCGCTCGCTCAGCACCGCGCGGTGGATCGGGATGATCGGGATGCCGAGCCCGCGGGCGTGCTTCTTGGCGAGCATTTCGCCAGCCCGCGGTTTCGGCGGGGCCTGGAGGACGCCGGGTGAAGAATTCGGCGTGTTCTCGAGGCCTTCGTTCGAGCCGTAGACGCCGATCATCATCTCGGTCTTGTCGTAGTAGGGCGCGAGGTCGGCGTAGGAGATCGGCCAGTCGACGCCCAGGCCGTCGCGCGAGCGCGGCTTGAAATCGTATTCCCCGAAGCGCAGCGAAATGCGCCCCCAGTGGTTGGTCCGGCCGCCGAGCATGCGCGGTCTCCACCACCAGAAGTCCTCCTGGGTGCCCGGCTTGTCGCCGTAGGGCTCGCCGGGAACCTGCCAGCCGCCGCCGACGGTGGCATCGTAGTGTCCGAAGAAGCGGTCGGGCGTCCCCTTGCCGCGCAGGGGGGCCTGCTCGGGCGTATGGAACATCGGGGTTTCCTTGACCGGGTCGTAGTTGCGGCCGGCTTCCAGCATCAGCACCTTGACGCCGTTCAGGCTGAGCAGCATGCCCATCATGCCGCCGCCGGCACCGGACCCGACGATGATGACGTCATACTCGCGGAGGGACTTGCGGTCGGTAAGGAGGGCCATGGGTTAGCGAAGATGCTAACAGGCCCGGCGGGGAAGTGAATGGGAAGTTTCGCGTCGGGGCAC
This sequence comes from Verrucomicrobiaceae bacterium, assembly GCA_027491155.1. GTDB lineage: Bacteria > Verrucomicrobiota > Verrucomicrobiia > Verrucomicrobiales > Akkermansiaceae > Haloferula. The sequence goes on along the minus strand of JAIXWR010000008.1, from coordinate 40,433 downwards.
CTGCCGGCCGGCTCACTTCGCGTAGATCTCGACCTTGGAAGCGGAGATGAAGGCGTCGCGGGAGACCTTGCGGAGTTCCTTGCTGCCTTTCGCGATGAGCGAAGGGTCTTCGCCCTCGCGGATGAGCGAGGCGGGGCGCAGGTCGTCGGCCTTGAGGTTGCGGGTCACGGTGATCATGCCTTCGGGAGCGATGGCTGCGGAGGCCTTTTTCTCCGTGTGGAGTTCGCCGAGGCCCATGCCGAACTTGGAGGCACCGATCAGAACCTTGTTGAAGGCCGGGCCGAGCTTTGCGGCGAGCTTTCCGTCGGAGCCGGTGATGAATTCCTTCGCGGTGTAGGCGGCGAGGGAACCGAAGGCGATGGCAAGGAAGGCGACAACGAAGCGTTTGCCGCGGGGGGAGCGGGTGGATTTCATTGGGGTGGGGGGTGAGTCATTCCGGGGGTGAAATGACGGGTGGAAGAAAACCTCCGCAGCGGCGAAATTCAAGGCATCTTTGATAATCTACGTGATTGCGTAAGCGGCCCGGCGGGCAAGGCTGTCGGCGTGACAGGCGAGCTGATTCTTGGGATCGATCTGGGGACCACCCATTCCGCGGTGGGCGCGGTGGAGTCGGGATTTCCGATCCTGCTGGCGGACGAGGAGGGCCGGCGGATCATGCCGAGCGCGGTGTGGTTCGGCGCCGACGGCAGCGTGGAAGCGGGCCGCAAGGCGCTGCGGCGGCGGTCGGTCGAGCCGGGGCGGGTGGTGACCAGCGTGAAGCGGCTGATGGGCCGGCGGCATGGCGAGGAGCGGGAATTCTGCGTGCCGATGGAACGCGCGGCGGACGGCGGGGTGACGGTGCTGGGAAGATCGCCGGAGGAGGTCAGCGCGGAGATCCTCAAGGAGCTCAAGCGGATCGCCGAAATGCGGCTGGAGCGTCCGGCGGGCAAGGCGGTGATCACGGTGCCTGCGTATTTCAACGACGCCCAGCGCGCGGCGACCAAGCGGGCCGGCGAGCTGGCCGGGCTGGAAGTGGTGCGGATCCTCAGCGAGCCGACGGCCGCGGCGCTGGCCTATGGCTTGGACAAGCTGGGCGATCGCTCGCGGGTCGCGGTCTACGACCTGGGCGGCGGGACCTTCGACCTGTCGGTGCTGGAAATGCAGGACGGCGTGTTCCAGGTGCTGGCGACGCGCGGCGACACGCGGCTGGGCGGCGACGACCTCGACGCGGCGCTGGCGCGGCATTGCGCGGCTGACTTCGACACTTTGGATGATGCGGCGAAGATCCGGCTGACCGCGGAGGCGGAGCGGGTGAAGTGCGCGTTGTCGGAACGGGAGAGCGAGACCTTCCGCGCGCCGTTCTACGATGGATCCCGTAGTTTGGAGGTGGAAGTCAGCCGGGGTGATCTGGAAGCGCTGGCGAAGCCGCTGATCGCGCGTTCGCTGACCTGCTGCCGGCAGGCGCTTTCCGACGCGGGAATCGCCGCCGCGGAGCTGGACGCGGTGGTGCTGGTCGGCGGCAGCACGCGCATCCCGGCGGTGCGCGCGGCGGTGGCGGAGCTGTTCGGCCGCGAGCCCGATCTCTCGCAGCATCCCGATGAAGCGGTGGCGCTCGGTGCGACGATCCAGGCGGGCGTGCTCGGCGGGTCGCTGCGCAAGATGGTGCTGCTCGACGTCACGCCGCTGAGCCTGGGCGTGGAGACCTTCGGCGGCTTGATGAACGTGATCATCCCGCGCAACACGACCATCCCTTGCAAGGCCGGCGAAATGTTCACCAATGCGGCAAGCGGCCAAGCCTCGATGCGCGTGCGCGTGCTCCAAGGCGAGCGCGAGATGGCCCGGGACAACTGGGAGTTGGGGAATTTCGAGGTGCCCTTCGAGCCGATGCCGAAGGGCCAGGCGCGGGTGGGCGTGCAGTTCCGGATCGATGAAAACGGCATCCTGGAAGTGCTGGCCCGCGACGTGAAGACGGGCCGCGACACGGTGGTGGAGATCCGCAACGCGGCGGTGGATGTCGACGACGCGGCGGTCGAGAAAATGGTCGGCGAGTCGGTGGAATACGCCTTCGACGACATGGCGGAGCGGATTTTCACCGAGGCGAAACTGAAGGCGGAAGAGCTGCTGCCGGCCGTGGACCAGGCGCTGGCGATGGCGGCCGGGCTGGTGTCGGAGGACGAACGGCGCGAGATCGGCGATGCGGCGGAGGCGGTGCGCGAGGCGTTGGCGGCCGGCTTGCCGAATCCCTTGAAAGCGGCGGTGCAGCGGCTCGACAAGGCGACCGAGACCCTGGCGGCCGCGCTGGTGGAGCGGGCGATGGAAGAAGCGCTGGAACGCCGGGGCTGAGTCGCCTTCACGAAGCCGCGGCGAGCGACTCGCGCGCGGCGAGGATCAGGGCGGCATCGGCGATGCGGCGCTCGTATTCGCCGGGGACGCGGTCGGCACCCATCGGGATCTCCGGGCGGCGCCAGGTCATCGGGCTTTCCTGCAAGCTGCGGGCGGACAGGTGGACCTGGTTCACGCCGGTGCGGCGGACGATTTCCCCGATCTGGTCCGCCTTGATGCCGCCGCCGGGGAGGATGTCGAGGCGACCTGCAGCCTGTTGGACGAGCGCGGCGATGGGGTCGAGCGCGTCGATCACCGACGGCGCGCCGCCACTGGTGAGGATGCGCTCGAAGCCGAGTTCGGCGAGGATTTCGAGGGCGCCGGGCAGGTCGCGGCAGACGTCGAAGGCGCGGTGGAACACGGCGGGAAAGCCGTCGCAGGCATCGAGCAGGGTTTCGATGGCGGGCAGGTCGAGCGATCCGTCGGGCTGGAGGCAGCCGAAGACCACGGCATCCGCGCCGAGGTCGCGGGCGAGCTCGATGTCGGCGGACATGGCGAGGATTTCCTCCGGCCGGTAAACGAAGTCGCCGCCGCGCGGGCGGATCATGAAGGCGATCTCGCCGGGGAAGAGGGCGCGGGCCTGGGAAAGCATGCCGGCGCTGGGAGTCAGGCCGCCTTCGGTGAGCGAGGCGCAGAGTTCGATGCGGTCCGCGCCGGCTTCGGCGCAGGCGATGACGGAGTCGAGGGAGTCGACGCAGATTTCGAGGAGCATGGGCGGATTGAAGAAAGGGAGCTTGGCGGAACCGCGGAGTGGAAGAGCGCCGGGGTCTAGCATCTGCGATCCGCCATCGGCCATCTGAATCTCGCGGAACTCGCGGGTGGCGCTGCGCCGGCGAATGCGCTTCAGTGGCCGTGATGATTCCGGAACGGCTCGAGCTGGTCTTGCGCGACGGAACGCCGGTGGTGGCTCGGCCATTGACGCCGGCCGACCGGGCGATGGTGGCGGAGGGCTACCGGCGGCTTTCGCCGGAGGCGCGCTACCAGCGCTTCTGGGTGCGGGAGGGCAAGGTGATCGGCGACGCGATGCTCGACCGTCTGCTTTCGGGCAAGCCTTCGGAGCACGCGGTCTGGACGGTCTTTGACCCGACGAGGAAAGATTTCCCGGGCATGGGGGCGGCGAGCTTCTGGCGATCGGAAGAAGATCCGGCGGAGGCGGAGTTCTCCGTCACGGTGCTGGACGCAGACCAGGGCCGCGGGGTGGCGACGTTGCTGCTGGCGGTGCTCTGGCTGGTGGCCTACCGGCACGGGATCGGCCGCTTCACCGGCTACACCATGCCGGAGAATGTGAAGGCGCTGCGCTGGATGCGCGACACCGGCGCGGAGGGCGAGTGGGACGGCTACAACGCGGTGTTCCGCTGGAATCTCGCGGATCTCGACAAGCTTCCGGAGACCCCGGCGGGCGCCGATCTGGCGGCGCGGTTGGCGGAGTTGTCGGAGGTGATGCTGTGAACCGCGGGTTCCAAAGGGACAGGCATGGCCACCGGAAACATTTCAGGGGCTCGCCGGCTCTCTCAGCCGGAAGAAGCGGGCCGGCGGAAGCGGCGTGGTGATGATTTCCAGGAAATCCCCCGTCCGCGAAGGCGCGGCCGGCCACGGCGTCCACGACCCCGGTCCCAGGCTGGGGCTGCTTTCGAGGGTCCACCCGTCCATGAGGTAGGGCCAGCGCAGCGCGACCGCGGCGGGCCCGGCCGAAATCTCCAGCGGCTGCCGCAGGTCGAAGACGGTCAGCTCTTTCACCGGCCGGCCGCTGCTCCAGACCCCCATGAAGCGCTGGCTCGGGGTATTGCCCAGGGCGTATTCGCGGTCGGTGCCGTCGAAGGCGGCGCTCAGCAGCGCGTCGCCGAGCTTCCAATAGGCGAAATGGTCGAGAGCGTCCGGCCCGCTGCCCGTCGCCGGCGAAGCGTGGTCCGCGCTCAGCGTCACGCCTTGCTCGCTGTCGGAGTGGACGATGATGAAATTCTTGTCCGCGAACGGGATCGAGGTGCTTTCCCAAAAAATCCGCCGCGAGTCCGTGTCGAAGGTGAGCTGGTCGTCGTCCCCGATCACCGAAAGCAACAGTGTCCCGGGTGAAAGCAGGGAAAGGTCGGCCAGGGGAAACACCCCCAACGGCGGACCCCAGGCGGTCGATTTCCCCGACTGCAGGCACATCAGCGCCCGGCACACCGGCAAGCCCTGCCCCGGCCCGGTCGCAGCCACGCTTGCCGCCGTCAGCCCGCCGATGGAGTGCCCGATGCACGCGAAGCGCCCGGTGTCCGCCTGCGGCGCCGTGCCGCGGGCGGCGATGAGGTCCAGCGCGGCGCGGATCGCGGTGATCGAGTCGGCGGCGTATTGCGCCGGCGGCGAGGACGCGTCCTGCTGGAAGCGCGGGAAAATGACGATCGCGCCGCGCTTCACCAGGTGGTCGATCCAAGCGCGGTAGGTGTCCGGAAAGAGCGCGTTGTAGCCATGGAAAAAAGCGACCACCGGCGCCTGCGCGGGCGGCCCGCCGGGGCCCGTCGTGCCTGGCGTGAAGAGCCAATACTGGAGCGTCCCGGTGCCGCGAACCAGCGAGTTGACGACGTCGTAGGCATAGGCGGACCCTCCGGGTCCCGATGCCGGCTGGGGCGGCGGCGTCGCGGCGGAAGCGAAGGCGGACCCGCAAAGCCAACCGGCAAGGAGGCTGCCTAACCTTCGGGATCGTCGAGGGAGGGACATGGCGGCGATGGAACTCCCCGGAACAACCCGGGCGCGGCGACATGGTTGCTTGGAAAGCGGCGCGAGCTTCGTCCACTGCCGCGGAGATTCTTCACCTGTCACCCTGCAATCCGCGGAAACGCTCCCGCAACGGATCCCGGCGCTGGAGTTAAAGCGGGGCCAATTCCGATGAACGCGTGCCACCGGCTTTTCACTTCGCGGCCTTGCCGCTTGCGATGGAATCAAAGAAGCTCAATTCACCCGTTCGCCGTGTTCCTCTCCCTCACCAACCGCACTCCCGACGCCACCGACCTCGGCCACCTGCTGCACAAGCATCCGGCGCGCTGTCACGAGGTCGATCTGGCCTTCGGCAAAGGCGTCGTCTTCTACCCGAAGGCGACCGCGGAAGAATGCACCGCCGTACTGACCGTCGAGGTCGATCCCGTGGGCCTCGTCCGCTCCGAAGGTGCCCGCAACGGCGGCTGGGCGCTCGGGCAGTATGTGAACGACCGGCCCTACGCGGCCTCGTCGTTCCTTTCCGTCGCGATCTCCCGCGCTTTCGGCACCGCCCTCAACGGCCGCTGCACCAAGCGGCCGGAGCTGGTGGACCGGCCGATGGATCTCGAAGTGAAGCTGCCGGTGGTCCAGGCACCGGAGGGGATGTTAGAGAAGCTCTTCCAGCCGCTCGGCTACCAGGTCGCAAGCCGCCGGCTGCCGCTGGAGCCGGCTTTTCCCGCGTGGGGCGAGAGCCGCTACCATGAACTGACCCTCCGCGCCACGGTGCCGCTGCATCTGCTGCTCAAGCACCTCTTCGTGCTGATCCCGGCGCTCGACCGCGACAAGCACTACTGGGTCGGCCGCGAGGAGATCGACAAGCTGCTTGCCAAGGGCGAAGGCTGGCTTTCCGCGCATCCGGAACGCGAGTGGATCGTGCGCCGCTACTTGAAATACCAGAAGCGGCTGACCCGCGAGGCGCTCGAACGGCTTGCCCCGGAGCCGGACGAGGAGGATGAAGAAGTCGAGTCCACCGGCACCGAGCCCGAGGTGGAGAAGAAGATTTCACTTCACGAAATCCGGCTCGACCTTGTCGCCGAATGCATCGCTGCCTGCCACCCGCAGTCGGTGATCGATCTCGGCTGCGGCGAGGGCAAGCTGGTGTCCCGCCTGCTGCGCCAGACGAAGATTCCGGTGATCCACGGCATGGACGTGTCGAGCCGCGCGCTCGAGATCGCCGACGAGCGCTTGGAGAAGATCCCCGCCGCCAGGCGCGAGGGCCGGGTGAAGCTGTTCACCGGCTCGCTGATCTACCGCGACTCGCGGCTCCGCGGCCACGACGTCGCCGCGCTGGTGGAAGTCATCGAGCACCTCGACCCCGACCGGCTCGAGTCGCTGGAAGAAGTCGTCTTCGCCGCCGCCGCACCCGGCAAGGTCTTCGTCACCACCCCGAACCGCGAATACAACGTGCTGTTCGAGGGCATGAAGCCGGGAGCCCTGCGCCACGGCGACCATCGCTTCGAGTGGACACGCGCGGAGTTTCGGGAATGGGCATCACGGGTGGCGGCGGACCATGGCTACACGGTGGGCTTCGAGCCCCTTGGGGAAGAACATGCCGAGCACGGAGCGCCGAGCCAGATGGCGGTGTTTGAGCGCGTCTAACAAAGAATTCCATCCGTGACCCTCCGCCTCCCCGACCTTTCCCTCGTCCTCCTGATCGGCCCGTCCGGATCCGGAAAGTCGACCTTTGCCCGCAAGCACTTCAAGCCGACCGAGGTCGTTTCGTCGGATGTCTGCCGCGGCATGGTCTCCGACGACGAGAACGATCAGACGGTCACACCGCGGGCTTTCGACCTGGTCTATTTCATCCTCCGCCAGCGGCTGGCATTGGGGCGCTTCACGGTGGTGGATGCCACCAACCTCAACCCCGAGGACCGGGCGCGGCTGGTTGCCATCGCCCGCGAATTCCACGTCCTGCCGGCGGCGCTGGTCTTCAAGATCGACGAAAGCATTTGCCACGAGCGCAATGCCCGGCGGGCCGACCGCGACTTCGGGCCGCAGGTGTTGAAACGGCAGTTCGGCCAGCTCCGGCGGGGCGTGAAGCACCTCAAGAAGGAAGGATTTCGACACGTCGCCTGGTTTCGCAGTCCGGAAGAGGTCGATGCGGTCGAGGGAATTGTCCGGGAACCGCTGTGGAACAACCGGACGGGCGAGAGCGGGCCGTTCGACATCATCGGTGACGTCCACGGCTGCTACGAGGAACTTCGTACTTTGATCGCGCAGCTCGGTTACACCGTGGCGGATCACGTGGTTGCCCATCCGGCGGGCCGGCGGCTGGTCTTCGTCGGCGACCTGGTCGACCGCGGGCCGGACTCGCCCAACGTGCTGCGGCTGGCGATGGCCTCGGTCAAGGCGGGCAGCGCGATCTGCGTGCCGGGCAACCACGATGCGAAGTTCCTGCGCTGGCTGAACGGCAAGAAGGTCCAGCCGACCCACGGGCTGGCGGAAACCATCGCGCAGTTGGAAGCGGACCCGCTCGACCGCCGCGACCTCGCGGAATTCCTCGACGGCCTCGTCAGCCACTACGTCTTCGACGGCGGCAAACTGGTCGTCGCCCACGCCGGGTTGAAGGAGGAGATGCAGGGCCGAGGCTCCGGCAAGGTCCGCGAGTTCTGCCTCTACGGCGACACCACCGGCGAGCGCGACGAATACGGGCTGCCCGAGCGCCTCGACTGGGCGCGCGACTACCGCGGCAAGGCGCTCGTCGTTTACGGTCACACGCCCTTCGCCGAACCCCGCTGGCTGAACCACACGGTGAACATCGACACCGGCTGCTGCTTCGGCGGCGGTTTGACCGCGCTGCGGTATCCGGAATTGGAAACGGTGACCGTGCCCGCGCTGCGCACCTATTCCGAACCGGTCCGGCTGCTGCTTTCCGACACGGCAGCGGACGCCCAGCTCGAGCATGACCGGCTGCTCGATCTCGACGACCTGTTAGGCAAGCGCCAGATCCACACCTCGCTGCGGCCGTCGGTGACGGTGCGCGAGGAGAACGTGCTGGCCGCGGTGGAAGTGATGAGCCGCTTCGCCGTGGATCCGCGCTGGCTGATCTACCTGCCGCCGACAATGTCGCCTTGCGGCACCAGCGCCCAGGAGGGCTGGCTGGAACGGCCGGAGGAAGCCTTCGATTACTTCCGCCAGCAAGGCGTGAACGCGGTGGTTTGCGAGGAGAAGCACATGGGTTCCCGCGCGGTCGCCGTGGTGTGCCGCGATCCGGCGGTCGCCGTCACCCGCTTCGGACTGCGGCAGGAACGGCGCGGGGTGATCTACACCCGCACCGGCCGGCCCTTTTTCTCCGACTCGGCGACCGAAGCCGCCCTGCTCGACCGGCTTGCCGCCGCGTTGGAGAAAGCCGGGCTTTGGGATGAACTCGCGACCGACTGGCTCTGCCTGGATGCCGAGCTGATGCCCTGGTCGGTCAAAGCGCGCGATCTACTGCAAACGCAGTACGCCGCCGTCGCCGCGGCCGGCAGCGCCCATGCGGCGGCCGTGGGATCGGTCCTGGAGTGCGCGCTCCAAGCCGGTCATCTCGAAGCCGAAGCGCGGGCGCTGTTAGAGCCGATGCTCGGCCGCGCATCGTCGCGGAGCACGATGCTTGAGCGATATCGCAGCGCCTACCGCCACTACTGCTGGGACGTCGTCGGGATCGATGACCTGAAGCTCGCGCCCTTCCATTTCGTCGCGGGCGAAGGCGGCAGCTTCCTCCATCGCGATCATCCGTGGCACATGGACATGGCCGCCCGCTTGCAGGGCGCGGATCCCGTGCTTTTCCCTGCCACCCGCTGGCGGGAGGTCGATCTCGGGAACGCGGACTCCGTCGCCGAGGCGATCGCCTGGTGGGAGGAAATGACCGCCGCCGGGGGCGAAGGCATGGTGGTAAAGCCGCGCGAATTCATCGCCCGAGGCCCGAGGGGCATCGTCCAGCCGGCGGTGAAATGCCGCGGCCGCGAGTATCTCCGGATCATCTACGGCCCGGAGTACGACGCGCCTGAGAATCTGGTCCGCCTCAAGCAACGCGGCCTCGGCCACAAGCGCTCGATGGCCGAGCGCGAGTTCGTGCTCGGCGTCGAAGCCCTCGACCGCTTCACCGCGCGACGGCCCTTGCGCGAGGTCCACGAGTGCGTTCTCGCCGTGCTGGCGATGGAGAGCGAACCGGTGGATCCGAGGTTGTAGGGGAGCCTGTGGCGGGATCGCATGGACCCGCGGCTCGCCCGCTCAGCCGGCGCTTCTGGCGACTCCCTTCTCGCCGAAGAGGGCGCGCGGCTTCGGCAGCTTCTGGCGGCGCAGGCCGAACTGGCGGACGGCGTGGCGCTGGAGGTGGGCGACGGCATCGGCCACGTCGTCGGTGAAGAAGATGAGGTCGGGATCCGACGGGCTGATGGTGCCGGCTTCCGCCATGTGATAGACGAAGTCCATCAGCGGCTGCCAGTAGTCCTTGCCCATCAGGATGATCGGGAAGTTCCGGATCTTCCCGGTCTGGATCAGGGTCATCGTCTCGAACATCTCGTCGAGCGTCCCGGCACCGCCGGGCAGGACCACGAAGGCGTAGGAGTATTTGATGAGGATGGTCTTGCGGGTGAAGAAATAGCGCATCGTCACCGAGCGGTCGACGTAGGGGTTGAGGTGCTGCTCGAAGGGGAGCTCGATGTTCACGCCGATCGAGCGGCCGCCGGCCTCGTGGGCGCCGCGGTTGCCGGCTTCCATGATGCCCGGGCCGCCGCCGGTCATGACGGTGAAGCCGAGCTCGGCGATGGCGGCGCCCATCTTGCGGGCCATTTCGTAGTAGGTGGTGCCGGGCTCGGTGCGGGCGGAGCCGAAGATGGTGACGGCGGGACCGACGAAATGCAGGGTGCGGAAGGCGCGCAGGAAGTCCGCCCCGACGTTGAACACGGTGGCGAGGTCGTGAAGCCGGGAGCGTGGGCCGGCGAGGAATCCGCGGTCGGGGTTCTCCACCTCGTAGCGCTCCTCCTCGCGGATCGCCTCGGCGCTGATCGCGTGTTCGGCGGTGGGTTGCGGGCAGTCGGGGCAATCGGGCGGCGTCATGGTTCGGATCTAACACGATCTTCCGGCCGGTGCCACGGGGAAACCGGGGGCGGGGCGCCGAGGGAAAATGCTTAGGATTTCGAAAGCTTGTCGAGCGGACCCGGGGCTGGCAGCTTGGCGCCGAGCGGATGCTTCCGAAGAGAAAAACAGGTGGCGGTGAAGCCGGCGGCGGCTTCGAGGTCCGCGTGATCGGCGGCGGCCGGAACGAGCCGAAGGAAGCGGGCGACGGCAACCTCGAGATGGGCCTGAGGATCGGGGTCGGCAAATCCCGCGACCGGTCGCGGGCGGCATCCCCGGGGGATCCGGTCCACCGGCTGGAGGCGGAGGACGAGCCGGTGCAGGCGCGGCCGATGAGCGAGGCCGGCCCGGCCGTGCCGCGGGAACCGGACCGCCGTCGCAAGCGCCGCCGCGGGCTGGGCCACTGGACCGCATGGATGGCCGGTGCCACGGTGGCGCTGGCGGTCGCGGTGGTGGTGGGGATGACGATGGCGGGCAAGCGCCGGAACGCCGGGCGCGACGCCGGGCAAGCCTACGAGTTCGTGCCGGTGACGACGCTGGACGGCGATCACCAGTATTTCCTGGAGCATGCCGGGGAGTTGATCGAGGAGGCGGAGGGACTGCTGGACCGCTATGCGGAGGCGGCCACGGTGGCCGAGGTCTTGCCCCTGGTGCGCGACCGGGACCGGGTGAAGGAGCGCCTGGAGCGACTGTGGCGGCCTTGGGGAGCGGAGAAGCGGTTCGCTCCCGGCGAGGAGATCGGGAATTACATCATCGACCCGCCGCCCCGTCCGGCGATCGGGCTGGCGGGACGGAAAGGGGACTTCAGCCGTTTCGAGATGGTGTTTGTCCGCGAGGGCGGGCAACTGAAGCTCGACTGGGAAGCCAGCGAGGGCATCGGGGAGGTGCAGATCGCGGATTTGCGGGCCGGAACCGCTTCCGCCGGTGGTGCGGTGCGGGCGGTGGTGCAGCCGTCCGGCTTTTACACGGCGGAGTTTCCGGAATCCGGGTTCCGCTCCTACCAGCTGGCCGATGCCGCCGGGGATCACTTCGTCTGGGGATTTGCGAGGCAGGGATCGCCGGTTGCGGCAGCCCTGGATGCGGAATTCAACGAAGGATCGGTTCTCATGGAAAAGAGCGCCGAACTGCGGGCGACCTTGCGGCTGGCCGCTGCCTCCGGGCGCGGCACGAACTGCCACGAGATCACGGAGATGCTTCACAAAGGCTGGGTCAGCCCGTAGGGAAATGCCGTGAGCGACACTTCCGGCGCCTGGTACCACTGCACGCGATGCGGCTCCTTGTTCAAGGCGTCGGCGGATCCGGAGCGGCGCGGCACTTGCCCGGATTGCGGCGGGGACCCGGGCGGCGAGGAGGAGGCACCCGCGCCGGCCGGTCCGGTGAAGGTCCGCCGCAAGATCCGCAAGAAGCAACCGTCCCGGACTTCCTCGCGGGGTGGAGAGGGTCGCAAGGCGAAGGCGCTGATGGTGTTCGTGATCGTCTGGGTGGTCTTGCTGGGACTCTGGGCGATTTCCCTCCATCGCCGCGGGAAGTCGACGACGCCGTCGGCTTCGGACACGCCTCCCCTGAGTTCGGAAGACATCGAGGACCAGCGGCTGGTCCGGGATCATCTGGACGCTTGCGGCAATCGCCTGATGGAGTTCCTGCGGGCGCCCGACACGGGGGCGCAGGCCTTGCACGTGCTCGGCGGCGGCAGGACGGTCCAGCGGATGGCGCGGGTGCAGCAGTTCAACCCGTCCAACACGACCGACGAGGCGCTGGAAATCAAGCGCTACGGGGTGATCCGGACGCCCGAGGGGCGGGGGATCGAGTCGTTCTGGAAGCTGGGCGAAGAGAAGTCGATCGAGGTGGTGTTCTTTGAGGAGGAGGGCGAGTGGAAGATCGACTGGGACGCCTATGCGAGGGCGGGCAGCGAATCGTGGCCGCTGTTCCTCGCCGGCCGGGGGCGCGGGCAGGGGGAGTTCAGGCTGCTGGCGCGGGAGAGGATCGGGGCGGACGGAGAGGACGAGGAGTTCATCGGGCTGGTGCTTTACGGCACGCGTTTCGGCTATCCGGGCGAGGCTGTGTCGCCGTCCCCCGAAGTGAAGGTGGAGCGGAATTCCCCGATGGGCCGTCAGATCGAGGACGCCTTCAAGGCACGCAAGCAGGGGATCGCGCCCTTCGGCAGCAAGCTCGGCGACGTGGATCCGGAGGGAATGATCCGGCTCAGGGTGCGGGTGAGCCGCCGGGGCGAGGAAGAGCGGGTGTTCCAGATCGACGAGCTGCTGGCCTGCCATTGGCTCGGGTTTGCGGAGCGGGCCGCGGCGGGGCCGTGAGGCCGGCTCATCCCGCGGCGAGTCCTTGCCGCATGGCCGCGGCCGGATCGCTGCCGGGGAACCAGATGCGGAAGGCGTGGATGCCCTGGTGGAGAAGCATCGAGGCCCCGTTGGCGGTTTCCGCGCCGGCCGCCCGGGCGGCCGCGAGGAAGGCGGTGAGCGGCGGCTGGTAGATCGTGTCGAAGACCATCTGGCCCGTGGAAAAGGACTCCGGCGGCAGCGGCGAGGGGTCCTGCGCCTTGAGGCCGACCGAGCTGGTGTTGACCAGCAGCCGGCAGCCGCGGGCGACGGACGGGAGATCGGGATCGGCGAGCGAAAGCACCTCCACCGGCAGGCCGGGGTGATGGCCGCGGAGGTGGGTGGCCAGCGCTTCGATCTTGTCGAGGCTGCGGTTGGCAAGGACCAGCCGCTTGACTCCGGCACGGGCGCAATGGGCGGCCAGCGCGCCGCCGGCCCCGCCGCCGGCCCCGGCGATCAGGACGTCGAGGCCGTGCAAGGGGAGGCCAAAGGCTTCGGCGACCGCCGCCTCGAATCCCGGGCCGTCGGTATTGTAGCCGCAGGTCGCCGATTCCCCGAACACGACGGTGTTCACCGCGCCCATCTCCGCCGCGGCGGGATCGACCCGGGAGCAGGCGGCCAGGGCCTCGAACTTGTGCGGGACCGTCACGTTGCAGCCGATGAACCCCAGCTCGCGCATGCGGCGGAAGGCTTCCGCGACGCGGCCGGGTTCCACCTCGACCTTCACGTAGCGGGCGGCGATTCCCGCCTGGTCGAGCGCCGGCTGGTGCATCCGCGGGGAGGCGGAATGAGCCACCGGGCAGCCGATCACCGCCAGCCGGGCCGGGATTTCATGGCCCGCGTCGAGCCGCTCGCGGGAAGCCAGGTCGTCGAGATGGTAGAGGTCTCCGGTCATGCAAGGAAAAGGCGCGCCCCAGCATGCCGGGAGCGCGCCGCGGGTCAATCCGTGCTCAGAACGCGGTGCGGAAGCCGATCTGGTAGGTCAGCGCGTCCATGTCGCTCCTGCGGGTGGAAAGGTCGTCGTAAGAGACGCCGCCCATGATTTTCACGCGGTCCCGGCAGAGGTGGTAGTTGAGGCCGGCGTAGATCATGTGGTGCTCGCTGCCGCGGCCGTTGTCGACGTCCACGGCGAGGTTGTCGTGATCGCCGCGGATGTAGCGCGCGGGGATCTGCAGGCCCTGGGTTTCGGTCGAGCTCGCATACTGGTATTGCACCACGGCCTGGAGCTTGTCCTCGATGATCCAGTACCAGGGCATCACGACGAAGCCGTGGAAGTCGCCCTGGCGGCGGGGGATCGGGGCGCTGATGCCGCCGCCGTTGTCGCCGTAAACGAGTTCGCCGAGGACGCCCCATTCCTTCTTCTCGTAAACGGCGGAAAGGGCGGCCGCCCAGCCGTAGCCGAGGGCGTCGTCGAAGTTGCCCTTGCTGTCGTTCTGGGTGTAGTCGAGCAGGATCTTGAAGTCGTCGTCCGGCTTCCACTGCAGGCTCGCGTAGTAGAACTGGCCGTCGTTCCAGCCGCCGATGAAATCGGCGTCGTCCTCCGCGCTGAAGGCACCGACCACCAGGTCCCAATCGCCTTTCTGGAACTCCAGGGTGACGCCGGTCGGCCGTCCTTCCGCCCCGGTGAGCTTGTCGGAAATGCCGGAGCGCTCGATGGTGTAGATCTCGTTGGAGGACATGTGCGCCTCCTCGGTGATCTTGAGTTTCATGCGGCCGGCCTTCAGCTTGATGTCGTCGAAGGGTCCGCCGCCGAAGGCTTTCTCGATGTCGAATTCGATCGAGGCTTCGTCGAAGGTGTCGTAGCCCCATTCCAGTTCGTTGAAGGGGCCTTGCCGGAAGCGGCTGTCGTCGACCAGGTTGACATTCACTTCCGCGGTGAAGAAGCGGAGGAACTCGGTCGTGGTGCCGAAGCGCAGGCGGCGGTATTCGTCGTAGTGGTCGTTGAAATCGACGCCGTTGACGTCGGTTCCCTCCACGTAGGCGGCCTGATAGTGGAAGCGGCCGTTGATCTCGAAGGACTGGATCCAGGGATTGTCCTTGTTGTCGTAGAGCAGGCCCGGGTCTTCCTGGAGCCAGGTGCACCAGTCGCCGTTGTTCGTCTTCGCCGGAGGAACGATCACCGCGTCCTTGGCTCCCGCGTCTTGCGCGGCAGGGCTCTCCGCGGGGCTCGTCCCGTCCTTCTTCTTCTTTTTGGAGCCCTTCGATTTCTTGCCATCGTCCTTCTTCTCCTTCTTGGCAGGCTTCGGATCATCGCCACCGGAAGCGGCGTGAAGGGTGGCGGGAGCGAGCGATCCCGCGACAAGCGAGACCAGTGCGAGGGTTGCGAGGGTTTTCATGGGTTTGGATTTCAGGAGGCCCGTTCGACGGCGTCAGGAGTCCAGCTCGTTGCCGGTCGGGGTCAACACCACGCGGTTGTTGCCGCAGACGAGATGCAGGGCTTCGAGCAGCTTCGGGGTGCTGACTCCGACCTTGAGCTGCAGGCCGTAGCGGAGCTCGGTCATCATGCCGGCCTGGGCGGACGACACGCTGACGAGCTGGACGCGGTCGGTGAACTCCTCGAAGACCGGCTTGAGCAGGGCCTCGAAGTCCATGTCGCTGGTCATGCGCAGCGTCATCATGTGCGACGCGCGGCGCGGGGCGAAGGCGTCGGTCTTGGTCAGCAGGTAGATGGCGGTGCCGACGATGGCGGTGATGATGACGGCCATCGAGTAGAGCCGGGCGCCGACCACCATGCCGATGGCCATGGCGAAGAACACGAAGGCGAGGTCGCGCGACTGGCCGAGGGTGCGGCGGAAGCGGATCACCGAGAAGGCGGCGAACATGCCGAAGGCGACCGCCCCGTTGCCGCTGACCACCATGATGAGGATGGTGGTGACCACGCCGATGATGATGAGGGTCTGGACGTAGTCTTGGGAGTAGCGGGTTCCCTTGTAGGTCTTCCGGTAGATCGTGGCGATGATCAGGTTCAGCGCGAGGCTGATGCCCATGGCGATGGCGACTTCCTGGGGTTTCTGAGGGGCCACCCCTCCGCCGATGTTGAACAATTCTTCGATGGTCATTTGGGAGCAGTGGACAAGGTCGCGGAAACGGGGGTTCCGAGCGGGTTTTTAGCGTGCGTTCTGTTCCTGGAAGCGCGAGAGGAACTTCCCGAAGAAGGCCTTCAGGAATCCACCGGAGCGGCCGGGAGAGGGGTGGGAGCGGCGGCCCATGGTGGCGGTGGCGGCCGGCCGGGCGCGGCCTTTTTCGTCGAACTGGTCGGCCGCGCGCGGGGGCTTGCCGGAAGGGGGATCCTGCGGCGGGACGACGGGCGTGCGGCTTTTGAATTCGTAGAGTTCCAAGGCCGCGGCGTACTTGCTGAAGCCGCGGGGGACGAGGTGGTATTCGCCGATCAGGTTGCGGAACCAGTAGGGCACGGGGCCGATGGTTTTGACTTCCATGATGGCCGAGCCGGGCTCCAGCAGCGGGAGTTCGAAATCCGGATCGTCCGGCTGGAGCGGGATCAGCCGGAAGCGGCAGCGGGGATCGATGTCGAAGGTGATGCGGATGGTGCCTTCCGGGCCGCTGTCGAAGGCGTAGCGGTGGTAGCGGATCTGGACCACCGGGCGGCTGCCGCGCTGGTTCACCAGGTCGTCGATTTCCGAAAGGATCCGCTCGTCGGCCGGCGTGCGCGGCTTGCTACTGGTGGCGGGCAGGGTGCCGTGGGAAAGCGGGGCGAGGTCGTCGAGCTCCACTGACACGCGGCGCTTCACGGTCACGCCGTCGAGCTTGTGCTTCACCTCGATGAAGGCGCTGGCCGGGATGGCACCGTCGCTGCGGCCGTAGACCCGGCTGCGGACGCGGCGCCGGTTCGGCACGCCGAACTGCTTTTGCCAGTAGCTGGTGCGCTCGCTGGTATCGAAGTATTCGGAGAGCACCGGGTAGCCGTCTTCCGCGCCGCGGTCGGCGACCATCACCGCGGCGACACGGGAACGCAAGACGTCCGCAAGGTGCGGCGGGAGCACGAACTTGAATTCGCGGCGGTTCTGGCTGGCGTCCATGACAAGGGTGAGGGCGTGACAATCCCGTCACGACGAGGTTTCGTCGATCAAATATTGCGGGGAAACGTGTAACGAAATGGTAGGAATCCGGTTTTCGGACGACTTGAAACGGCGGGTATCCCACCTGCCTAACAAGGTCTGCCGGAAAGTGATACCCGGATCCTGCCAGTCGGAGGTGAATTTGGCGATGCCGCATTTTTACCAGGCTTCCGCCATGCCGAGCACCTCGCCGAAGGGCAGCCGCCCCAGCAGGCCGAAGGCGTCGTGGCGGCTCAGCCGGGCCCGGGTGACGGCCGGGCTGGAGATGCCGCAGAGGAAGCGGGCAAGCTGGCGCGGGGTTTTGAGCGCGGCGTGGCGCTCGTCCAGCAGGGCGCGGATCTGGAGCAGTTCGGCCTCGGACGGTTCCGCCCGGGCGGTCCGCGGGACCGGCGCGGGCTTGACGCCGCGGCAGCGGTCGCAGTGGCCGCAGGGCGCGGGCAGTTTCTCGCCGAAGTGGGCCGTCACGAAGCCGGTCAGGCACTTCTTGTGCATGGCGAGGTCGAGGACTTCCTCCAGGCGGGCAAGGTCCGCCGCCTCGCGCCGCCGGAAGCGCGCGTCCAGCCGCTCCGCCAGTTCCCGCAGGTCGCCGGGATCCTTCCTGAGCCGGTAGCCCTGGCGGATGCCGGACTTTTTCAAGGCGGCATCGCCGGCTTCCTCCAGCCCGGTCAGCGCCTCGACGATCTTGCGGGGCTCCGCGCCGGTCTCCCGGGCGACCTCGGCGATGGTGAAGGTTTGCCAGCCCCGGCCCTCCTTGGCGGCCGCGAAAACCTTCCGCAGCAGCGACTTCCGGCGGGCGTCGTGGCCGTCCAGCACGCGCTCGAAATCCCGCAGCAGCCGGATCTGGTAGGTGGCCCAGAACTTCCGGGTCGCCTCGATGATCCCTTCCAGCTCGAGGTAGGCGAGAAGCGTGTCGACGACCAGCGGGCGGATGTCGTTGACGGTGGAAAGCTCGTAGGGCGAGACATCGAACTCCCTGCCCAGCCGCAGCACGTGATCGATGAAATGGCGGATCGCCGCGGGCGAGGGCGTGTCGCCGTGGATGAAATTCTCCAGCGTCACCCGGTCGTCGCCGCAGGCCAGCAGCTCGCAGGTCGAGGGCAGCCCGTCGCGGCCGGCCCGGCCGGTTTCCTGGGTGTAGTTCTCCAGGCTCTTCGGCAGGTTGTAGTGGTAGACGGCGCGGATGTCCGCCTTGTCGATGCCCATGCCGAAGGCGATGGTCGCGACGATGACGCGGATCCTCCCGGCCATGAAGTCCTCCTGGGCCGAGGCGCGGAACTCGTCGGGCAGGCCGGCGTGGTAGGCCCGCGAGGCGATGCCGTTCTTCTGAAGATACGTCGAAACCTCCTCCGCCGTCTGCTGGAGCGTGACATACACCACCGCCGCGCCCTCGCTTTGCCGCAGGCGCTCTAACAAATGCGGCTTGCGCGCACTGTCGGCCAGCGGCGTGACCCTGAGATCGAGGTTCGGGCGGTGGAAGCTCAGCCGCACCGCATCCCCCGCGGCGATCCGGAAACCCTTGCGGATGTCCTTGGCCACGTCCGGCGTGGCGGTGGCGGTCAGGCAGAGCACGCGCGGGACTTTCAGGTCGCGGCAGAGCTTGGCGAGCTTCAGGTAGTCGGGGCGGAAATTGTGGCCCCATTCGGAAATGCAGTGCGCCTCGTCGATGGCCACCAGCGCGATCCGGAGCTTCTTGAGCGTCGCCCGGAAAGCCTCGTTCGCCAGCCGCTCCGGGGCCACGTAGAGCAGCTTCAGCCCGCCTTCGCGGAGGCCGGCCAGGACTTGATCGTGTTCGTCCCGCTCCAGGGTCGAGTCGAGCCGCGCCGCCGCGACGCCTTTGGCGCGGAGGGCATCGACCTGGTCCTTCATCAGCGCGATCAAGGGCGACACGACCAGCGTGATGCCCTCCAGCAGCAGGGCCGGAAGCTGGTAGCACAACGATTTCCCGCCGCCGGTCGGGAAGACCGCGAGCATCGAGCGCCCCGCCAGCAGGCCGTCGATCACCGCGCGCTGGCCGCCGCGGAAGCCGCCGTGGCCGAAGCGCTCGCGGAGCAGGGCGGCCGCCGGATCCTCATCGTGCACCCGCAAGGACATGGCGTCGCCAGCCGGGAAGGACAAGCCCCGCGTGCGGGCCCGCACCCGGTGGGCTCCGCCTGACCCCAGCCCGGGCTTGCATGGCCGGGATTCCCCGTGAAGACTCCGCGCCGATGTTCACGCCGAAGTGGAAGAAGGAGGCCAAGCTCTTGCACAAGGGCGCGAAGAAATTCCTCCATTACAAGCGGGACCTGCTGAAGCCCGACCGCATCGACGAGATCGAGTCGCGCCGCGCCGACCTGCTGGACGCGATCAAGGCAGGCGACAAGGACAAGGCGGCCGAGGCGTCCAAACAACTCCGCGCGACCTGCGAGGGAGCCCTTCCCCACTTCCCCGTGCAGAGCGCCTGGGAGGAAAACGTCGAGGTGATGTTCGTCGCGCTCGTCGTCGCGCTCGGCCTGCGGGCCTACGTGATCCAGCCGTTCCGCATCCCCACCGGGTCGATGCAGCCGACCTTGAACGGCATCACCATCGAGGCCGATCACGGGCCGGATTTCAAGAAACCCTGGCTCGGCCAGCAGGCCTTCGAGCTGGTGATGCGCGGACGCAGCTACCGGAACATCGTGGCGGAGAACGACGCCCAGGTCGTAGGCGTCCGCGACAAGTCGTGGTTCCTCTTCACCCGGACCGAGGTCTCGTTGAGCGACGGCACCCGGATCAAGATTCCTGCGGCGGAAGGCGAAACCTGGAACCTGGTGACCGAACCGATGCCCAGCTCGGACCAGCGGTTGCCGAAGCGCTACCGCAAGGGCGACCCCATCCTCCGCGGCTGGGTGGACACCGGCGACCTGGTGCTGGTGGACAAGGTCTCCTACCACTTTCGCCAGCCGAAGCGCGGCGAGGTCTTCGTCTTCGACACCCGCGGCATCCAGACCAGCGCGACGAGCAAGGGGAACCTGGCCGGACAGGACGGCGGCACCCATTACATCAAGCGGCTGTGCGGGGTCCCGGGCGACACGCTGGAGATCCGCTCGCCCCATCTCTGGGTCGACAGTGTGATCGCGAAGGAGCCCGGCATCGTCCGGGTGATGGAAGCGCAGGGAGACTACGGCAAGAACAACCCGAACGGCTACGAACCCGCCAACCCCAGGTCGCGGGGCTCCTACCCCTGCCCCTTGATCGATCCCGGCGACCGGCTCCACCTCAAGGACAAGGCGCCGCCCGGTCTGCGCGAATACGCGGCACTCGGCGACAACACCGGCAACTCCCTCGACTCCCGCTACTGGGGCAGCGTGAAGGAGTTCAACCTCGCCGGTCCCGCGCTGTTCTCGCTCTGGCCCTTCACCACCGGCCACTGGGGATTCATCCGCTGACCATTGCGCAAATGCACGCATGGCCAATGTGGTACCGGACATGCATCGTTTCCCGCCCTCTCCATGAGCGATTCCGCTGACATCACCCGCCAGGCGAAATCGAACCTCGCCTTCGCGCTCCAGATCCTGCCCAAGGAACGCCGCGACGGGATGGTCACCTTCTACGCCTTCTGCCGGGTGGTCGACGACCTGGCGGACGACCCCGACCGGCCGGTCGAAGCGCGCGAGGCCGACCTGCTGGCATGGAAAACCGGCCTCGAGCAGGGCTTCCCCTCGCCCGATCCCCTGCAAGCCGAGGTCCTCGCGCTGATGAAGCAGTACGGGATCCCCGTCCACCTGCTCACCGCGATCATCGACGGCTGCCGGATGGACCTCCACCCGCAGCGCTTCGGCACTTGGGAGGACCTTTCCGAATACACCTACAAGGTCGCCTGCGCCGTCGGCCTGGCCTCGCTGAAGGTCTTCGGCGCCACCGACCCGGCGTCCGAGAAATACGCGATCGCCCTCGGCCACGCGCTGCAGCTCACCAACATCCTGCGCGACGTCGGCGAGGACCTCGCCAACGGCTGCCGGATCTACCTGCCGCTGGCCGACCTCGCCCGCTTCCAGTACACCGAGCGCGACCTGGTCGGCCGGGTTTACGACGGCCGTTTCGTGGCGATGATGGCCTACCAGGCGGAGCGGGCCGCGGCGTTCTACCGCGAGGCGGTCGAGGTCATGCCGAAGTCCGACGCCCGCGCGCTGGTGCCGGCGGAGATCATGCGCTCGATCTACCAGACCTTGCTGGACAAGATGAAGAAGGACGGCTTCAAGGTCTTCGACCAGCGCTACCGGCTCTCGAAGGCGCGCAAGATGGCGATCTTTTCCAAACATCTCCTGCGCCTCGGTTCCGCTGCCTGAATCAAAGCCCTATCCATTCGTCCGATGGCCGACATGAAAACGCCCGCCCTCCTGACCCTGGCCTTCCTCGCCGCCGCCTGCGCCCCTTCGGTGCCCTACCGCGACCAGCGTCCGCCGACGCGGAACGGCGAGCCGTATTATCCCTACGCCCCCGGCGGCCAGGCACCCGGTACGGAGACCGGCACCTTCGAGCCCGTCCCGCAGGACGGCAGCACCCCGCCGCCGCAGCCCGGCAACCAGGCGCCGCCGGCCCCGCAGATCGACCCCTACGGCACCGACCCCGCGCCCGCCCCGGCCCCGGCACCCGCCCCGCGGCCGGAATACCCGACCGCCAAGCGCACCGCCAATCCGAACGAGGTGATCAGCCCCTACCCGCCCTACAACGTCATCGACGTCGAAGGCTTCAAGAGCGGCCAGCTCGCCAAGGACCCGTCGAACAAGAAGATCTTCCGGGTGCCCTGAGCGGCCCGCCTCAGAACAAGTCGGCGAGGTAGCGCAGCAGGTCGGAACTGGTGACCAGCCCGACCAGGTTCTTGCCGTCGACCACCGGCAAGGCGTGGAATTTCCCCTTGGCGAGGAGTTCCGCGGCCTCGCGGACGGTGCCGTCCCGGGAAGAGATCGTGATCGGATCCGCCGACATCACCTGCTCCAGCGTGAAGCTGTGGTCGAGGGTGGCATCCACCGCGCGGTCGTCGCTGCCCAGCGCGTCGGCGAAGCTGAGGCGGAGGATGTCGCTCCAGGAGATCACGCCGATGAGTTCGCTGCCGCTGACCACCGGCAGGTGGTGGACGTCGTGCTCCACCATCAGCTTGCGCGCCCGGGAGACGGGCTCGCCGTGATGGATGGTGACGAGTTCGGTGGACATGACCTTGGCGATGGGTTCGTTCTTTTTCATGGATGGAAGGGCTCTTGGTTGCCCTGTAGGCAGACTTCCACGGCATCCGCCCGTCCCGCAATGCGATGCGACGATACGCGGATGCTTGGCGAGGAAATGCGCTGTAGGACGTTGACTCGCTAGACCGGCGGGAGGTCTTGCGTAACGGGTGAACTCCGCAACACTGCCGGACCGCCCTGCATGAAGCATCCGCTCTTCCTCTCCGTCCTTTTGGCCGCTTCGCCGCTTTGTGCGGCCGATACCCCGGCCCAGGTGTTCCAGATCCAATGCGCCGCGTGCCACGCGGTTGACCAGATGCTGGTCGGCCCGTCGCTGGTCGAGATCGCCGGGATCTACCGCGACCGGCCGGACGAGTTCGTGAAATGGTGCATCGCCCCGCAGCACAAGCGCGAGGGCGTGATCGAGATGCCGTCGATGGCCCACCTCGGCGAGCCCGTGCTGCGCCAGCTCCACGGCTACGTGATCGCCGCCGCGGCCGGGAAGACCGAGCTGAAGAAAGGACAGGGCGATCCCTATTCGGTGCCGCGCGCCATGGTCCGCCGCCCGCAGGTCCAGCGGATCTTCCTGCCCGATGCCTCGCCCGCGGCGATCGCGGTGGCGCTGCCCGGCGACCTGTCGTTCTGCTTCGATGCCGCCGAGTGCCGCCTCCGCTACGTCTGGAAAGGCGGCTTCATTGACGGCGCGCCCTATTGGAAGGCCAACGGCAGCTCGCTGGCGAAGCTGGACGGCGAGGTCGTCTACCGCGAGCCGAGCCACCCGCTGACCCCGGGCACCGACGATCCCCTGGCCACGCCGAAGTTCCTCGGCTACCGGGTGGGCAAGGACGGCCTGCCGACCTTCCGCTACCGGCGCGGCGGCGTGGAGTTCACCGAAACGATCCGCCCCCTGCCCGACGGCACGGGCATCGAGCGCGCCTTCACCACCGAAGGCAAGGTGGCGCAGATGGTGACCATCGGCGCGGAGGCCTCCATCAGCTCGAGCACCGGCAACTTCGCGATCACCGCGGAGCAGTCGAAAGCCTTCACCCTCACCTTCCGCTGGAAATGATACGATACCTTCCGTACTTCGCCCTCGCCGCGACCGCCGCGGCCGCGCCTTTCGCCATCGAGAAAATGCCGAACCCGCCGGGCGTCGACCCGCAGATCGGCGGGATGGACACCTTGCCGGACGGCAAGGTCGTGGCCGCCTTCCACCGCGGCGAGGTGATGGTCTTCGACCCCGCCGCCAAGACCTGGAAGAAGTTCGGGGAAGGACTGCACGAGCCGCTCGGGCTGGTCGCCGAGTCGCCGTCGAACTTCCTGGTCATGCAGCGCGCCGAGCTGACCCGGCTCAAGGACACGGACGGCGACGGGCGGGCCGACGAGTATGAGACGGTGTTCGACGATTTCGGGATGAGCGGCAATTACCACGAGTTCGCCTTCGGCCCGGCGAAGGGTCCGGACGGCTCGCTCTACATCGGCCTCAATGTCGCGTCGAACGGCGCCGGCATCCGGCCGGAGATCCGCGGCAAGTGGTCGGAGATCGGCGATCTGAGCTTCGAGGAGATGATCCACGGCGACGGCTGGGGCAAGCGCGCCGGCAAGGCGGGCCGGATGTATGCGCGGGTCCCGTGGCGCGGCTGGGTGCTGAAGGTTTCGCCCGACGGCAAGTCGATGGAGCCCTACGCCAGCGGCTTCCGCTCGCCGGACGGGATCGGCGTCGATCAGGACGGCAACGTGCTGGTCACCGACAACCAGGGCGACTGGCGCGGCACCTCGCCGCTGCACGTCGTGCAAAAGGGCGGCTTCCATGGCCACCCGGCGTCGCTGGTTTGGACGGAAGGATGGAACAAGGGCGATCCGCTCAAGCTGCCGGTCGCGGAACTCGAGAAGATGCGGGTCAAGGAAAGCGCGCGCTTCCCGCAGGGCGACCTCGCGAACTCGCCGACCCAGCCGGTGCCGTTCCCGGAAAGCTGGGGACCTTTCGCCGGCCAGGTGCTGATCGGCGAGATGAACCAGAGCCGCCTGGTCCGCTTCCTGCCCGACGACGTCGGCGGCTTCCGGCAGGGCGCGCTGATCCCGATGTTCGACGGCACTTCGCTGGGCAACGGCAACCACCGCCTCGCCTTCGGCAAGGACGGCACGCTGTGGGTCGGCAAGACCCACCTCTCCTGGGCCGGTGCCGAGGGCCTGGTGAAGATCACGCCTTCCGGCCTCGACAAGCTGTTCACGGTGAAGTCGGTGAAGCTCGGGAAAGACGGCGGAAAGCAGGCGCTCCGCATCACCCTCAGCCAGCCGGTCAAGGCGGGCGCGGAAGGCGTGAAGGTCAAGCGCTACGGTTACCTCTACCACAAGGGCTACGGCTCGCCGAAGACCGACGAGGCCGAGGTGAAGGTCGAAGCCAAGGTGACGGGCACCGGCGACCGCGAACTGGTCCTCGCGCTGGAAGCAAAGGAGGGAGCCATCCATCAGGTCGACCTCTCGTCGCTGCGCGATGCCTCCGGTGCCGCGCTCGAAGGCAAGGTGATCTACTATCAGGCGACCAAGCTGCCGTGATCGAGTGGAGTGTCGCCTTGAAGGCGACATGACGATGGACCCGGCGGCATCCTGCCGCCCGGGACGAGGAGTAACCGCGCCGATACCGGCACGTGAAGTCACCGGGTGCGCTTCGACCAAGGAGTGTCGAAGTGCCGTCGACACCGTGTTGACCACAGATCAACACTCCTGATGGAGGCTGCGGTGGACCGGAGTTTCGCTTGGAAGGCGGCGTGAGGATGAAGCCATCTTGCCGCCCGGGCGACGGAGTGCACTACCGGGGTGATCGATGTCCCGACGGGACTCCATCCCAAAGCCCGGGGTTGCACCGACGAAGGAGGTGCTACCCCGGGTAAACGCCCCGCATTGTCCTACCGCAAAGCGGTTGTGTCCGGGGGCGGCCGAGAGGAGACTCCGGGGCCGAACCCACGCAACGCCGTTGGCGTAGGGTGATCTCTGATGGGTGACCCGGGGTAGTTCGCCGATGCTCGCAACCCCGGGCTTTGATACGCAGTCCCTTCGGGACACCGGAGCGCGGCTTTGTCTGGATGCGGGTCAGCGGTTGCCGCTAGATTCCCGTCATGTCCGTGCCCGCCCGCTGCATCGCCATCGGCGTTTTGGTGTTTCTTTACTGGGTGGCGGCATTCCTGGTGGCGGTGATGGACGTTTTTTCAGCCGATGGATGGTGGAATGCCGGTTGGCTGAGGGAGCCGGGTTACCGCTTGGGAGTCCCCATCGTCGGATTCCTGGAGGTATGTCTGAGAGGGCATTACGCCGGCTTTCTTGGCTGGCCGCACTACATCGCGCTTTTCATCACCTCAGTCGGCATGGGCACCGGAGCTTGGCTGCTGTCCGCGCTGGTCTCGGGATGGTGGCTGCGGCGCAAAAGGTCGTGATCCAATGGCTCCGTGGATCGGGGATCGCGCGGAAAATGGGGGAAAATCACCCATGCAGTGGGTGATTTTCCCCCCATGAAGATTCCGTAATCCGCTGAGCGGCAATCAGAGTGATTCCGAAAACGCCTTCAATCGCGCCACGCATTTCTCGCGGCCGAGCAGGCCGAGGATGTCGCCGAGATCCGGGCCGCCGGACTTGCCGCTGAGGGCGACGCGGACCGGGAACATGAGCTGGCCGGGCTTGGCTCCGGCGGCCTTGGCGGTCTCGCCGATCTGGTGCTTGGCGGCATCGGCCGACCACTCGGGCAGCGCGGCAAAGTCATCGGCCAGCGCGGCGAGCAGGTCCTTCGCGGCGGCGTTGCCCTTTACCTTTTCGACGGCCTCGGGGTCGAAGTCGAAGTTGTCCGCAAGCAGGAAGCCGATGGCGGCGGGGACCTCCGATAAGAGTCGTACTTTCTCCCGGACCAGCGCGGCGACCGCAGGGTAGCGCTCGTCGACCGGCAGGCCGGCGTCGGCGACGAAGGGCTTGGCGGCTTCGATGAAGGCCTCCGGCGCGAGTTTCAAGAGGTGCTGCTGGTTGACCCACGCGCACTTCTCGGGATCGAAACGGGCGGGCGAGCGGTTGACGGCTTCGAGCGAGAAGCGTTCGACCAGCTCGTCGAGCGTGAAGATCTCGTCCTCCGACTTCGGCGACCAGCCGAGCAGGGCGATGAAATTGACCACGGCCGGGGCGATGAAGCCCTGCTTCGGGTAATCGCCGACCGCCGCGCCGAGGTCGCGCTTCGACATCTTCGATCCGTTCGGATTCAGGATGAGCGGGATGTGCGCGTAGAGCGGAGCCGGGGCACCGAGCGCTTCGAAAAGCTGCAAGTGCTTCGGCGTGTTCATCAGGTGGTCCTCGCCGCGGATCACGTGGGTGATTTTCATCTCGAGGTCGTCCACCACGTTGACGAAGTGGAAGACATACGAGCCGTCGGAGCGGCGGACGACCATGTCGGGCGTGTTCGATTCGTCGCGGTAGTCGATGGTGACCTCGCCGCAGACCAGGTCGTGCATGGTCACCGGCTTGCGCTCGAAGCGGAAGCGCCAGGCGCCGTCGTCCTCATAAACGCGGCCCTTTTCGCGCAGCACCTCGAACCAGCGGTCGTAGTTTTCCTTCCGCTCGCTCTGGTTGTAGGGGCCGAAAGCGCCGCCCTTGCCTTCGCCTTCGTCCCAGTCGAGACCGAGCCATTTCATGCCGGAGAAGATCGCGTCGCGGGCCTCCTGCGTGTTGCGGGCCTCGTCGGTGTCCTCCACGCGCAGGACGAAGGTGCCGCCGTGCTTGCGGGCGAAGAGGTAGTTGAACAGGGCGGTGCGGGCGCCGCCGACGTGGAGGTAGCCGGTGGGCGAGGGGGCGAAGCGCGTGCGGACGGACATGGGAGGCGGATGCTAGGGGCGCGCGGGCAAGAGTCCAGACGGGTTTGGCCCGCCTCCCGCCTTGCGTCTTCGGGCGCGGCCCCGTAGTTTGCCGCTCATGGCCAACCGGCTCCACCGATCCCACCTCGTTTTCCGGCTTTCCTGCTGGATGCTGGGGCTCCTCGCGTTCGCGCAATTGCTGACCGCCGGCGTGGCGCTGGCGGTGCGGATGGAGCGCTCGCAGCAGGTGCGGGTGGAGGAAAAGGTGGTGACGAAAATTGTCACCGTCGCCGCCGCCCCGCCGAAGCCCGCCAAGGAAGTCGTCGCGGTGGCTCCGGCCTCGCCGCCGCCCTTGCCGCCGCCCGATCCGACGCCGCTGCCGCCGGCCCGCCCTCTGGCTGCCCCGCCGATCGCCGACCCGGTGGTGGAACGCCTGGTGCTGGAAGCCCGCAAGGCCCGGCTGGCGGACGACATGGCCAGCGCGATCAACAAGCTGGAAGAGGCCCAGCAGCTCGCCCCGGAGGATCCCAGCGTGCATTTCGAACTGGGCCAGGTTTACGAAACGATGGCCGCCTTCGACACCCGGCTGGCCGACCAGGCGTCGGATGCCTACCTGAAGGTGATGTCGCTGGGCACCACCGGTGCCGGCGCGCTTTACCCGCTGGCGGCGGCGAAGATCCGCGACGGGATTTCGATGCCGGCCGACCTGCGCGGCGAGCTGGCGCTGGGGAATCCCCGGGTCTTCCACGACGACACTTTCCAGAACGGCGAGCGGGTGCTGGTCACCGTCCCGGTCCAGGCCGCGCCGGGCACCGAGATCAGCGCCAACGACCTGGTGGTGAAGGTGAATTTCTTCGACTCGACGATGAAGGACGGCAAGCGGGACGTGCAGCCGGCCGCGGAGGGAATCTGCCAGACCGTCCACGAATGGGTCAGCGGGGACTTCGATTTCGTCGGCGGCGAGGAACTGCTGCGGGTCACTTACACTCTGCCGCCGCAGGAACTCCAGGAGGACCACCTTTTCGGCAAGCGGAAGTACTACGGCCAGACCGTGGAGGTTTTCTACAAGGGGGAGCTTATCGACGCCCACGCCCGGCCGCGGCACCTCGCCGCCTTCCGCGAGGCGGGTGGCCGGCCGGCGGACGACATGCTGGAGTTGCTGCCCGAGGACATGATCGACAACGGCGGCTCGGTGCTGCCGCCCCTCGAAGGGGATTTCCTGCCGCCGGAAATGCCCGACCTCGTGAACCCCGACGGTTCGATCCCTCCTTTGCCTCAAGACTGACCCATGGATGACCCCCGCACGCGCGCCGGCACCCTGCTTGGCGATTACCGCCTCGATCAATTCCTCGCGGAGAGTCCCACCACCGTCACCTGGCTGGCCGAGCAGGCATCGATCGGCCGCCCCGTGCTGCTCGTCGAACTGAAAGCGTCGGCCCTGGATGCCCGGGAGGTGTTTCTGGCCAACATCCGCGCCCAGGCGGCGGTGGATCACCCGCTGATCGGCTCCGTTTACGAAGCGGTGTCGACGCCCGACCAGTGCTTTGCCGCGCTGGAGCGCTTGCCCGGCGTCTCGCTGGCGGACCGGATGAAGACCCGCGAGGCCTTGAAGCCGGTGCAGGTGGCCCACGTGCTGCGGCGCATCGCCGAGGCCATGATCCCGCTGGAAGCCGCGGGCACGGCCACCTCCGCGCTGGGTCCGGCCGAGGTTTTCCTGGATGCCCACGGCGTGGTCCGGCTGGCGAATGTCGCCACCGCCGGGGAGCGCGATCCGCGGCGATCGGCTGGAGACATCGCCGCGCTGGGCCGCAGCCTGCCGCCACTGGTGGCGGATGGCCGGGCGGGGGCCTCCCGGATGCTCACCGTGCTCGCCTGGATGCGCGGGGAAGGCCTCGACCGGACTTTGAGCTGGCAGGAAATCCGGTCCTACGCCGAACAAATCGAACAGCAGTTGGCCGAGGCTCCGGCGGCGGCCGTGCCGCAGACCGCGCGCGCCTTGCCGAAGAAGTCGCCGCTGCCGCAGATCCTCGGCGTGGCGGCGGTCTTGGCCGTGGTGGGGATCGGGGCGATGTTCCTGAACGGCAAGAACGGCGGCAAGGTCGAGCTTCCGCTGCCCGGACCGGTCGAGGTGGCCGCCGGCGAGCACCCGGGTCCGGATGGCGTCCGCCAGCAGGTCGCGGCGTTCAAGCTGGCGGGGCACGAGGTGACCATCGGCGAATACCGGGATTTCCTCGAAGCCCTCGACCGCTTGCCGGCCGACCAGCAGAGCACCTACGACCATTCCACCCAGCCGGCGGAAAAGAAGGGCCACGAGCCGGAGGGATGGGCGGACCTATTGGCCGCCGCGAAGTCCGGCGGCCAGTGGCAAGGACGTGCCGTGAGCGAGGATTGCCCGGTCGTGAATGTCGACTGGTGGGATGCCGCCGCCTACTGCGAGTGGGCCGCCTGCCGGCTGCCGACGGAGGCGGAATGGTATGCCGCGCTGCACCAGAAGCTCGGGGACCCTGCGACCTTGAAGCCCGGCGGGTGGGGATCCGTCCGGGAGATTTCGCCGGCCGACCGGACACCGGCCGGATTGCACGGCATGGCGGGCTCGGTGGCGGAATGGACCAACAGCCAGTCGCTCAACCCCGCCAACCCGCTCGGCGGAACGAGCTGGGTGATCGTCGGCGGGTCGTTCCTGAAGCCCGGATCCGCCGCGACCACCCGCGAGTGGACGGCCAACCGCGGCCTGCGCCGCCCCGACCTGGGCTTCCGGGTGGTGCTGCCGCCGTGACGGCACGGAGCATTTCCGTCAGGCGTTTCCGCCAAAAGGACTTGTGCCGGAGCGAAGACTGTTCCTTCTTTGCCGGCGAGCCACCGTTTCCCCCCGAACGATGATCCTTCCCCCCGATATCCTCCTGGTTCGCGGACCAGGCTGGCCGAGCCCGTCGCGCCGGCTGTCTCTTCCGTCGCGTTTGGCAATCCTTTGCATGGCTTGCCTGGCTGCCATCGTCCCGTCTCCCGCCGCAGCCATGTCCGGCACCGCGGCGGCACGGCTGACCGTCAACAGCGAGGCCGGCAGCATGACCAGTTCCAGCACGAACACGGTCGGAACCTTCCGGTTGGTCAATCTCTCGACCGGCGGCCAGCGGATCACTTCTTTCAAGATCGACCTCAGGACCGCCATGCTGCCGGACCTCGTCTTCGATCCCTTCGGCACGGCGGGGGATATCGATGGCAAGGCGTTCGGGCTCGACTACTTCGACGGCAGCGGGACCCCGGTTCATTCCTTCGAGTCGCCTCACAACGGGATCGGAAGCCAGGACGGCTACGATGTCCTGCGGGTGGATTTCGGGCCGACGGTGGATTTCGGGCCGGGTGATTTGCTGAGATTTTCTTCCGACGTCGATCCCACCAGCATCAAGGGGGCGATCGGACCCGGGCCGAACCACTCCGGCAGCGTCTCGGGACTCGAGCTGGTGGGGGCCACGGTGACGATCACTTTCAGCGACGCCACCGTCCGCGTGGTCCGCATGGGAGGCTGGAACCATGCCGGGACCAACAACAACAAGACATCGGTGGGCGTGCTGGCCCCGGACAACCTGGCGACGCCGGTATTGTCGGTTCCCGGCCGGAGTTCCCCCTTTTCCACCGACACCTTGCCGACGGTGAGGGTGACCGGCCCGGCCGGGGCGACCGGCCGGCTCTGGTGGTATCGCAGCGAGCTCGCCGTCGCCGGGGTCGCGGGGGGTGGCTACGACATCGATCCGTACGAAACCAACATGGTGGTCGACTACGGCGGCACGGATTTCACCCTCCCCGCGGGCGGGTTTGTCGATATTCCGATGACGGCCTCGCGTTTCAAGGAGGCGGGAATCCACAAGGTCGCCGCGATCTTGTCGGAGGCCACGGAGTCCGGCAGGAGAAGTTCGTCCTCGGACGTCCTGACGATCGACTACGACCCCGCCGGCGGCGGAGGAGGAGGAACTACCGGGGACACCCAGGTTCCGTCGCCCCCCGGATCGCTCCAGGCGACCCCCGGCGATGGCATGGTCGGGCTTTCCTGGACCGCGGCGACCGACGATATCGGCGTGGTTGCCTACCGGATCTACCGCGGTGGAGCGCAAATCGCCGAAGTCACGGGCCTGGGCTTCACCGATTCCGCCGTGGTGAACGGCACGACCTACAGCTATCAGGTCACCGCCCGGGATGCCGCGGGCAAGGAGTCGTCCGCCGTGTCCGCCACCGCCACGCCGGCCGGCGGAGGGACGGTGGGGGAAGCCCTGCTGCGGGTGAATGTCGGGAGCGGCGGGGCGTTCACCGATCCCCAGGGCAAGGCCTGGCTGGCGGATTTCGGCTTCAACACCGGGAACCCCTCGTCCCATTCGAACGCCATCCAGGGAACCGCCAATCCCTTCCTCTACCAATCGCGCCGGACGATCAGCACGAGCCAGCCCGACCTTGCCTATGCGTTCGACCTGCCCGCCGGGAGCTACCGGGTGCTGCTTCATTTCGTCGAGACCGTGGGAACCTTCACCACGGGCAGCCGGGTTTTCGACATCGTGGCCGAGGGCGAGTTGAAGGTGGACAACCTGGACATCTTCGACCGCGCCGGCCTTCTCACCGCCTGCGTGGTGGAGATCCCGGTGCTGGTGGGCGACGGGCAGTTGAACCTCGTGTTCCCCCGGGTGGCGAGCAACCCGACGATCTCGGGCATCGAGGTGTTTCCCGTTGTCCCGGACGAACCGCCGCCAACCTTCGAGGACTGGCTTGCCGGCCACGGTCTGGCGGGACAATCCGATGCCGATTCCGACGGCGGCGGGCAGGACAACTTCGCCGAGTTCGAGCTGCAGCTCGACCCGAAGGATCCGGCCGACGACCTCGCCTTCCGGCTGCGCTGCGAACCCGGTGCCGGCGGCACTTCGATCCGCTTCCCGGAACTCAAGCCGCTCGGGAACTACCATCTTCACCGCAGTTCCGACCTGACCGCTCTGGCGAATCCGGCGAATCGCATCGCGACGGTGACCCGCGCGGAAATCGCGGCGATGACCGCGGAACAAAGGGCGACGCACCAGGTCGAAGATCCCGCGGCCGGGGGAAGGATGTTCTACCAGCTCTTCTTCGAGCCGGCAGGCGAGTGACGGGTCCGGCGTACAAGAGTAGGCCGCCGGGGTCCCACCCCCGACGGCCTGAATCATTTCCTGCCCACACCCATGGACTGCGGATCTGATTTTGTGCTGTTCACCCTTACATGAAGAGTCACGCAGTGCGCGGTCTTCATGAGAGTAGACCCTTCAGTTTCCCAGACGTTCAAAGTTTCTGAAAATTTTTTCGAATTTCCTCAACCGGGCAGGCGGACGCTTTGCGGGTGGCGGATCCGGTCGTCGGGATCGAGCTTCCGTTTGAGCTCCTGCAAGCGGGGGTAGGTGCCGGTGAAATAGGCGTCCTGCCAGTCGGCGATCCGCGGGTCGGGGTAGTTCCGGTAATGGCGGCGGATGCCGGCGTCGGCCAGGGCCCTGCGGACGGCCGCGTGGCCGGCGGCGAGCTTCGGGGGGATCTCTCCCTTTTCCCAATAGGCCTGGAGTTCGCCGAGGAAGGGGTAATCGCGGTGCGGATAGGCGGAATCCGGGCCGCGGGCGATCGCGCCGCCGAGGGTGTTGACCTGGAAGATCAGCCCGGGCGTTTCGCGCACCGTGGCGCAGATCCCGCCGGCGACGGATTTCAGATCCTGGAAGCTGCGGTAGTAGCCGGCCGAGACATTGTCGAAGGGCAGGGGACCGGGCCGGCCTTCGTAGCTGCCCAGGGCGCGGGCCAGCGGGCGGGTCAGCGCGCCTTTGCTGGTGAAGCCGGATTTCAAGCATGCCGAGGCGGCGCTGCGGAAGGCCGGGCCGTCCGCCGGGCGGGTGGAGGTCAGCAGCACGGTGGCCTGGCTGCCGTTCAGGATCACCGCGGAAAAGCAGGGATCGGGCAGCGCCGCGGCGATTTCGAACCAGCGTTCCAGCCGCCGCGCCAGCCCGCCGGCGTCCAGTCCTTTCGCGGTGAAGCGCTGGCTGGCCAGGGCGACCGGGGCGGGGCGGGTTTCAAAGGTGAACGAGGTGGCGATGCCGAAGTTTCCGTTGCCCCCGCCGCGGCAGGCCCACAGCAACTCCGCTTCGTCGCGCGAATCGCGGACCTCGCCGTTGCCATCGACCAGCCGCACTTCCAGCAGATGATCGCAGGTCAGACCGAACTCCCGGGCGAACAGGCCGTAGCCGCCGCCGAGGGTCAGCCCCGCCAGCCCGACACCGCCGCAGGATCCGGCGGGGAGGATTCGGCCGCGCTCCATCAGCCACGAATAGCTGTCGCGCAGCTTCAAGCCCGGCCCCGCGGTGAAGCGCTGGCTGCCTTTCTCCAGCAGCCGGTTCGCCATTCCGGACAGCTCCACCAGCAGGCCGCCCTCGTTCAGGCTGAAGCCGTGGAAGGCATGGCCGCCGCTCTTCACGGCGACCGGCAGGTCGAGTTCCTTGGCGTGGCGGACGGCGGCGATCACATCCGCTTCGGTCCGGCAGCGGGCGATCCATGCGGGCTTGAGCCGGATCATCGAGTTGAAGGGACGCCGGGCTTCCTCATATCCCGGATCGCCCGGTTTCAGATAAGCGGTGGCCGTGCCTTCACGGCCCCATGCGGGCACCGCCGCCAGCGACATCGAAAGGAACCCGCGGCGCGAGAGATGCATCGTGGCTGCGTCTATCCTCACGGCTCCGGAAAGACAAGCATGCCGGCTTGACCACCGGGCGCGGTTCCGGGTTATGGATTGGGGATGAAACGCTTCCTCCCCTGGGGTTTCGCCGCCTTCGCCTGTCTCTCCCCGCTTTCGGCTCAAGAAGGGAAAACCTATCCCAAGCTGCTGGACTACGAGGAGGTGGTGGTCCGCAAGGTCGAACCCGACGGCATCCGCATCATCCACAAGGGTGGCGTGGCGAAGATCCCGTTGGAGCGCCTGCCTCCCGAGATCGTGGCCGAACTCGGACTCAATCCCGATGACGCCGCGCTGCACCGCAAGAACACGGGCGTCGCCGAGAACGAGGCCGCCCGCCGCCAGCAGGCCGCCGAGTTCCTGAAATCCCGGGTCACCACGCTGAGCGGCACCATCCTGCAGGTGAAGGATGGCGGTTTCCTCCTTTCGCCAGCCACCTTCACCACCGGCAAAACCAAGGAGATCAAGGTGCCCTACACCATCCGGGAAGGCGGCCCGACCACGCTCCAGCCGAACCGGAAGCCGGTCGTCCGCAAGGGCTTCAAAACCGAAACCGTGCCGGAAACCGTGACGGTCGAAGTCGCTTGGCTGGCATGCGACACCCGGAACTACATCGACGGCATGAACTTCGAGAAGAGCGTGTATGTGCACGGGAAGTTCAACTACGTCGGCGTCGACGGCGCGGAGCGGACCGTGCCCTCTTTCACCACCGACAGCGCCAAGCTGCTCGCCGCCGCCGGCCTGACGGAAGCGGCGGCCGAGGTGGCCAAGGGACCGGCCGGCCCGGCGACCGGCACCGGCTTCTTCATCACGGGCAACGGCTTCCTGCTGACCAACTACCATGTGATCGAGGACCGGCCGAACCTCGAGGTCGAGGTCAACGGCAGGTTCCTGCCCGCCAAGCTGATCAAGCACGATGCCGCGGACGACGTCGCGCTTTTGAAGGTCGAAACCGCCACCTCGAAATACCTCGAGCTCGGCGATGAAAAGGGCGTCACCCTCGCCAAGCCGGTGTTCACCGTCGGCTTTCCCCAGGTCAACGTGCAGGGATCCTCGGCAAAGTTCACCGAAGGCAGCGTGAGTTCCTTGTCGGGAGCCGGCGACGACCGGCGCTACTTCCAGATCAGCGTGCCGATCCAGCCCGGGAACTCGGGCAGTCCGCTGGTGGATTCGTCCGGCAAGGTCGTCGGCATCGTCACCGCCACGCTCCGCAGCGGCGTCTCCGCGCGGGGGCTCGAGATCAACCAGAACGTCAACTACGCCCTCAAGATCGGCTACGCCAGGGCCATGCTCGGTTCCTCGTTCCGCGCCCCGGCTCCTCCGGCCAACCCGCCCAAGACCCGCGAGGGAATGGTCAA
This sequence comes from Verrucomicrobiaceae bacterium, assembly GCA_027491155.1. Classification (GTDB taxonomy): domain Bacteria; phylum Verrucomicrobiota; class Verrucomicrobiia; order Verrucomicrobiales; family Akkermansiaceae; genus Haloferula. The sequence goes on along the minus strand of JAIXWR010000008.1, from coordinate 5,799 downwards.
GGCGGTGGCCGATGCGGTGGCGCTGGTTCGCGCCCGCTGAGTCCCAAGCGCTCTCTCCGTACAAGAGTAGGCCGCCGGGGTCCCACCCCCGGCGGCCTGAATCATTTCCTGCCCACACCCATGGACTGCGGATCTGATTTTGTGCTGTTCACCCTTACATGAAGAGTCACGCAGTGCGCGGTCTTCATGAGAGTAGACCCTTCAGGTGAGCTGACGTTCAAAGTTTTTGAAATTTTCTTTCGCGCGCCGCTTTCAGCCCACGAAGAAGGCGAAGTAGATGCCCAGGGCCATGCCGCCGACCCACACGGCGAAGACGTGGGTCATGCCGAACGAACGGGCACCGGGAGTTTCGGACGGCTGTCCGCGGTCCGGGCCGAAGAGCTTCTGGAAGCGGGCGAAAAGGTAGATGCCGGCGAGGGTCCAGGGGATCAGGCCGAGGACGACGAGGACTTTGAAGAACAGCATGGGCGCGCCCAGCCTGAGCACCTCCCGCCGGGGCTGCAATCCCGGCATGCGGAGATCTCGGGTTGATCTTGCCGCCAGGCACCCGGCCGCGGCAGCATCCGGCCATGCCGCGCTTCATCGCCAACGCCGATTACGAGGAGAAGGACAGCCATCCGATCCGCTTGTCCCCGGGAGACGAAGTGACCGTGGGTCCGGTGGACCGCGCCTGGCCGGGCTGGGTGTGGGCGGAAGACGGCCGGGGGAACGACGGCTACGTCCCCGAGCAGATCCTCGAACCCCTCGGCGAGGGGCGCTTTGCCGTCATCGAGCCCTTCGATCCCGCCACGCTGGTCATCCGGCGAGGCGACGAGCTCGAATCGCTGAAGCAGATCCACGGCTGGCACTGGTGCCGCAATGGCAAGGGCGACCATGGCTGGGTGGCCGGCTACCTGCTCCGGCCGCTCGCGTGACGGCGGGGACTTTCCCCGAGCCTTTTGCCACCCGGAGCGGGCCGGGATCGATGTCCGTTTTCTGGTAGTCGTTGTTTGACTGGTAGCCGTGGTCGGCGGGTTCGATCAGGAATTCGTCGGAAACCTCGGGAAAGCCGGCGAAATCAGGCGTTTGGTCCGCACCTTGCTTGGAAACGGATTGACGCGGCGTATTGGCATTGTAAATCGTGCTCGATCGAAATGATGCCGGAAGCACGAGACGCGAACATGGTCGCCTGGCTTGCGGGTTCTTACGGATTTCGCAGGCAGATTCCGAATTCCCGGTAAACCCCGGGGCTTTTGCCGGCGTGTGATTTTGAAGATTTCCGACGCCTCGCTCTCCATGAAGCCGATCCAACCCAAAAACCCACCTGCCAAAGGCTTCGCGCTGGTCATCACCCTGAGCTTGATGGTGCTGATCACGATCATTGCGGTCGGATTGCTCGGGCTTTCGACCATTGAATTGCGCAAGACCACCCAGGGCGAGGCCCGTGCGGCGGCCATGGCCAATGCCCGGCTCGGGCTGCTGCTGGCACTCGGGGAGCTCCAGTCGCAACTGGGCGACGACCGGCGGATTTCGGCCGACGCGGAAGTGCTCGCCAACAGCGCGAACCCCGGTGCCGTGGGTGTCTGGAACGGCTGGTCGCCCGATCTGGCCACCCGGAGTGCCTCGGCTTCCACCCCGCGCATCGATTACCGGGCGCCCAAGAGCCAGTCCGGCTTCCGGGGCTGGATGGTTTCGGATCCCGACCCGGCCGGGACCACCTCGCAGCTCGCCTGGCACACCCGGCCCCCGGAAACCGGCGAGAACCACGCGCCCTTGTTCACCCTGGAAGGATCCGGCTTCAATCTCGGCGGGAACAAGGTGCCGATGGCCTCCGCTGGTCCGGGCAAGATCGACGGGACCTTCGCCTGGGCGGTTTCCCAGGAAAACACCAAGGCCCGGATCAACATCGGCGCGGACGACCGCAAGCGCATCGACGAGCAGGACCGGCTCCAGGCGCCGGCGCGGCCGGGACTCGCCCTGTCCGCGGTTTTGAAGGATCCGGGCGGGGAATGGTCGGCCCGGCCGGCGACCGTGAGCAGCCTGGCCCAGGCGGTGCTGGAGTCCGGCTACGGGCTCAGCCGGGAAAACGCCGGGCGTGCGGCCAAGGATTTCACCGTCGATTCCAACAGCTTGCTGACCGATCCGGTCCGGGGCGGCTTGAAAGTCGACCTGTCCACCGGCTTCGAGCTTTCGGACGCCGAGTTCGCCGCCAGTAGCTGGCCGTCCGGCGCCGCGCCGGTGACCAATCCTTTCCGCAGCTCGACGCCCCGCGAATACAAGGGCCAGAGGCCGCTGTTCCAGCCGATGGCCAACAGCGCGCAGGCGCTGGTTTACATGCCCTTCGAGGCGGCGTCGGTGAACCACAAGTTCCAGGTCAACGGCGTGCCGACCTTCGACACGCTGCGCTCCCATTACCGCATCCACCGGCACCTCTACCGCGGGGCCGGCGGCGACACGGCCTTCGAGCGGCCCTATTCCCACATCGCGACGCCCGAACAGGTCACCGGCCGCCCGTTCGGGCGCAAGTCCCACGCCTCGCTGGCGCCGGTGCTCGACCGGATGAACATGGTGTTCAGCATCTACGCGAAATCCTCCGGGGAACTCTGCATCCTCCTGTCGCCGATCGTCACCGTCTGGAACCCCTACAACGTCGAGATCGAGACCGAAGGGCTGGTCGTTTATCCGTGGATCGACCTCGCCGTGTTCTGGGACTGGAACATCACGCCGGCGGACGGAAGCGGCACCAAGAGCTGGTCCACATCGCTTTCCCGGGTGGTCGGCGAAGGCTACCAGGGTCACGGGCGCTCGGCGCGGCCCTATTTCTACCTGCAGTTGACCCAGTCCGGGAACCAGAACGTGAAGCCGCCGATCCGGCTCGCGCCGGGCGAAGTGCGGGTCTTCGTGATGGCGGAGAATTCCCGCCGCGATCTGGAAATTTTCGGCAATGCCCAGGCGCGCACCTGGCAGATGAAGCCGGTGTCCGGTCCCAGCGACATCACCAGCGCGACCCGCAGCGGGATCATCCTCAACACCGCCAGAGCCCTTCCGGGCAGCGCTTTCGAGTACCGGATGAAAACCGGCGACCGCTTGAACAGCCGGACCGTCCGCTTCGACCGCGGAACCTACCACTACATCGTCAACATGGCGGATTCCTACCAGATCAAGAACCCGTCCGTGGAACTGATGGTGGAAGCCCGCCCCGCCGGCAACGGCCTGCCGGCCTTGCCCGCCGAGAAGAACCTCAACTTCTACAGCTCGATCCACTCCGGCAGATCCCGCGAGAAGGGCGACGACTCCCTGAGCTACCCCTCCTTCAGCTTCGAGGAGATCAACGAGACCCCGAAGATGATCGGCAGCCTGCTGACCTACCACCGGGTGGCCCAGGCGAAGGCCGGCAACCTTTCGCTGGCGGATCTGATGTTCACCACCAATCCCCGCCAGGCCTACGTGAGCCCCTATCTCAGCGGGGCGAAGTTCCAGGCCGGTCCGCATTACGAAAGCCTCTTCCAGCAGGGCACCACCCTCGCGGCGCTGTCGATGGAAACCACCCCGGACGGGCAGCAGGCCTTCTACGGCGCCTCGCACAGCGCCTCGACCGGCCGCTCCCACGTGCCGTTCTTCGAGGTGCCCCGCTCGCCGACGCTTTCGCTCGGTGCCCTTCAGCACTGCGACATCGCGACCACCCCCTTTGGCGTGGCCAACCAGATCGGCAATTCGTGGGCGTCCGCGTATCTCCCGGCCGGATCGGTGTCGAAGCGGGTCACCAGCGCCGAGGACGGTTCGGGCAGCACGGTTTCCATTTCTCCCAGCGGCATGGCCGTTTACGACCACTCCTACCTGGCCAACGAGGCCTTGTTCGACCGCTACTATTTCTCGGGCGCGGCACCGGAGTTCGGCAGCCGCAAGAACGGCAGCGCCGACCCGGCGGTTTGGGAGCAGGAACAGATTTCCGAAACCAGGGACGTCGCCGAAGTGCTGGCCGGATTCTTCGGGGATCCCGCCGCGAATCCGCTGCGCAACCCGCGCATGAAGCCCCACCTCGGCGGCACCTCGCCGGCTGAACTCAAGTCCGCGATGGAGAGCCCGGCCCGGGTGGTCCGGCTCGCCTCGCACCTGATGGTGGAGGGCGGCTTCAACATCAACTCGACCAGCGTGGAAGCGTGGACGGCGGTGCTCGCCAGCCTGCGCGGCATCGAACCGGCGTCCGGGGACAAGACCCCGCAGTCGAGGTTCCGCCATCTGATCAAGAACGCCCCGGTCTCGATGACGGAGGACGACCCGTGGAGCGGCTTCCGCACCCTGAGCGACGATGAACTCGAGAAACTCGCCACGAATCTCGTCGCCGAGATCAAGCTGCGCGGCCCCTTCCTTTCGCTCGGGGAGTTCGTCAACCGCCGGATCACCAGCGACCGGTCGCTCGGCCTCACCGGCGCGATCCAGGCGGCGATCGACAAGAGCGGGCTGAACCAGAAGTTCGCCTACGCGAAGTTCACGACCACCGCCTATCCGAACCCCGAGAACCTTCCCAATCCGAGCACCGGGACCAACACGCCCGGCTGGCTCAGCCAGGCGGACCTGCTGAACGCGCTGGCCCCGTTCATCACGCCGCGTTCCGACACCTTCGTGATCCGCTCGATGGGCGAGGCGAAGGACGCGGACGGCCGGGTGATCGCCCGCGTCCGCTTGGAAGCGGTGGTGCAGCGCTTGCCGGAGTTCGTCGATCCTGCCGACGACCCCGCCACCGAGATCGCCAGCCTGACTTCGGTCGTGAACAAGACCTTCGGCCGCCGCTTCGAGATTGTTTCGGTCAAGGAGATCGCCACCGGGACGGTCCTCTGAGCCCGCTTCCGGTGCGGTTGACAGCCCGCCAGCCTCTCACCAGCTTGACCTCATGATGCGTCTGATCCTTGCCTTGTTCCTGTTCGGCCCGGCCGTCGTCTCGGCCGCCACTTCCCTGCGGGTTCTCGCGTGGGACGCCGAAGTCGCGGCCCGCAAGCTGGCTCTTGCGAGCGGGGAGTCGGTGGTCGAAATCGCCGACATGCATCCCGAGAAGCGCACGCCGCTGATCCGCCTGAAGGGCGAGGGCCCGGTGATGCTGCGGACGCTCGACAAGAACAACGCGGAAGGCAAACCGCTCGAACGCGCCTGCGCGATCCCCGAGGGCATGAGCCGGCCCTTGCTGATCCTGATGCCCGACAAGGCGGATCCCACCGGCCTGCGCGTGTTCGTCTTCAACGACGATCCCGCCGGCTTTTCCTGGGGCAGCTACCGCTTCCTCAATGCCACGCCGAAGGAGATCGTGGTGCAGCTCGAAAAGAAGGCGGTGAAGGTGCCGACCGGCTGGAAGCCCGTGGATCTCAACCTCGGCGGCGAGACCCGCGGGGTGGGGGCGAGGGTCGCCCTTTCGGAGAGCATCGAAAAGCCGCTCTACTCCGCCGTCTGGGAGTACGACACCGGCATGCGTATCCTTTGTTTCATCGTGCCCAGCACCGACCCGCGCCTCGGCCCCGTCACCATGAAGGCGATCCCCGAATCGAAGCGGACCTTGGAACTGGAAGAAAAGGCCGGGTCGCAGGATCCACGGCCTTGATTTCCGTCGACTCCCCCGCCCGGACCGCCCCGGAACGGGATGGGAAAAGCGACGCGCGAATCGTTGAGAATCAGTTCACCAGGGCTCATGCTGCTACTGAATGCCTGGCATGAATGGCACGGGATTAAGGCGGATTTCGTTGAGGGATTCCTTGGAAGATCAAGGCTTCCAGCCCAGCCACCCACTTCGGGAATCCTCGGCGCTGCAATGCTTGCTTGGGAAAACGGCTC
>JAIXWR010000022.1 GCA_027491155.1 Verrucomicrobiaceae bacterium | reverse complement strand
GCTCCAGAACTACCGGCGCCTGTGCATCCGTTGGGAGAAATCGACCGCGATGTTTCAAGGCTTTGTGAATCTGACTTGTGCCCTTCTCCTCATGAAAGAGGTTTTGGGATAGCTTCTAGGGACTTATGGAATTGTCAGGGTCAGCCTTCGCCCTCCGCCTCGCTCTGGCGGTTGCATCCGGAGGACTTTACTCGCTGGCCTATCCGCCGCTGGGCTGGGGGTGGCTGGTGTTTCCCGCGCTGGCGGGACTGCTGGTCGCCTTGAAGGATCTCACGGGTTCGCAGGCCCGGGCGGCCGGCTTCCTTCACGGGCTGGCGGCCTTCGGCACGGGGCTGTCGTGGCTTTACGAGCTTTTCGGTCCGATGTCGGTGGTGCTGTGGTGCGTGCTCGCCGCGTTTCCGGCGCTGTTCGCGCAGTTTCAGGGGCTGGCCGCCTCCCGCGGGATGATCGGCTGGAAGTTCGCGATCTTCACGGCCTTGAACTGGGGCGCGTGGGAGTTCGTCCGCGCGGAGCTGTTCCCGCTGAAGTTCCCGTGGATGACCGCCGGCCTGGCGTTGGGGCCGAACCGCATGCTGCCATGGATTGGCGTGTATGGTGCCGGCGTCGTCGTGCTCTTGCTCGTGGCGCTGGTGGTGGGCAGGCAATGGAAGACCGCGCCGGTGGCGGCGGCGTTGCTGGCGGGTTCGCTGCTGGCGATCCCGAAGCACCTGCTGCCGGAGGGAGCCGGTTCGATCCGGGTGGCCGGAGTCCAGAAGGAGAGCGTTTCCCTGCACGAATTCCTCGAGGCCACCCGCGGGCTGCCGGCGGACATTCCCTACGTCGTCTGGCCGGAGTATGCGGTGCCGTATGACATCCGTGCGGACCAGGCGGACTGGGAGGCGGTCCGGCAGCTCTGCAGGGACCGTGGGATCACGCTGACTTTCGGCACGCAGCTCCATCAGGCGGACGGAGCGGGCTGGCGGAACATCGCGCTGACCGTCGATCCGACCGGAGTCCGCGGGGAGCACAACAAGGTCCACCCCGTGCACTTCTTCAACGACGGCATCGCCGGAAGCTCCGCGCTGCCGGTGGAGACCGCGCACGGGAAAATCGGCACGCCGGTCTGCTTCGACTGCGACTACGAGGGTGTGGTCCGCCGGATGACCGCCGCGGGGGCGGAAGCGTTCATCGTCCCGATCATGGACGCCGAGGCATGGACCGCGCGCCAGCACGACCAGCATGCGGAGCTGTTCCGGATCCGGGCCTGCGAGAACGGGCGCTGGATGTTTGTCTGCGCGACTTCCGGCGTGTCCCAGGTGATCGATCCCAGCGGTCAGCTCCACGGCAGGCTGGGGGCGATGACGAGCGGGATCCTGACCGGAAGCCTCCAGCGGGAGACCCGGCTCACCTTCTACACCCGCTTCGGCTGGCTGGTGCCCTGGGCGGTGCTCGCCGCGGCGTTCGGGTGCTGGGTGTTGCTTTTACGGGGATCGATCCGACGCAAGAAGCCCGAAGCCGCCTGAGCCCGGGCGGCTACTCGGTCGACTCTAACAGACGCTGGCGCACCTCGGCCGGCAGGTCGGACTGGCGGATGGCGGCGCGCGCTTGTTCCCGGTCTTTGGCGATCCAGTGGGCGGCAATGTATTCCATTTCGGTCGAGCGCTGTTCGCCGTCAGACAGGGTGGCAGCCCATTGGAAGGCGGCGGCGGGGTCGCTGGAGCCGGTGGCTTGAATCATGTAGCGGACGGCCCCGTCGCGGGATGAGCCGTCAGGAAGGCCGTTGATCCATTCCGCCGCTCCGTCCGGATCGCGGCCGTGCCAGGCTGATGCCAACTGGAAGGCTGCCGCGTGTTTCACCGTGCCTTCCTGCAAGGCCGAGGTCCACGCCGCCGCCTCTTCCGGATCCGTGCTCGCCCAGCGGTCGACCAGATTGGACGCGGTGTTCGCCAGACCGCCCTGGGCATCCGCCGCTTTCGATCGCATGAGTTCTTCCAAAAGTCCGGCGGCCTTTGGAGGATCGCTCTGCCCGATCGTCGGGATGATCGTGCCGTAGGCGAGGTTCCGGAATTCGGGATCCAGGCCCGTCGCCCATTCCGCGGCCGCATCGGGATCCTGGCTCGCCCAGGAATTCGCCGTGGCGATCAGCGCGGACTGGTGGGTGCCGGAGCCCGGGGCGAGCGTTCCCAGTCGGGCGCTGGCGGCTTTCGGGTCTTTTGCCGTCAGATAGTGGAAGGCTTGCGCGGCACCCTGGGCTTGGAGCTCGTCCGACCCGCTGCCCAGGGCGAGCTCCAGCGCCGCTTCGGGATCCCTTGCCGCCAGGTAGCTGAGGATGTTGTTGAAAGTGGAGGCTTGCTGCTGGTCCGGCGGCAGCGATTGGAAGTGCTCAAGCGCGCGCGCCGGATCGGTCCGGGTCATCTGTTCCAGCATCCGTGACCGGAGGATCACGAGTTCGTCTCCCGAGTAGGCGGCGAGGATCCGATCCGCTTCCTCCGGCGTGGCGATGCCCAGCTGGTGGCCAAGCCGGCCCAACACCGAGGAGCGGGTTTTGCCGGCGGGCAGATCCGCCAGCAGTTTGACGAGCTGCCCGGAGTTGGGCTGGGTGTCGGTGCTGCCGGAGGCGAACGGATCGTCGTCGCCGTAGAAAGCGCCTCCGGCCAGGATATTGAGCGCGGCATTCTTCTCGGCGGAATCGGAAAGGGCCGACGCCTTCTCCAGCGCGAGGTCGAAATCGAGGTCCGCGAGGGTGGAAAAGACCTCCTGGAGGCCGGTCCGCCGGGTGGCGGCGTCAAGCGCGTCGAGCGAGGCCAGCGCCGCATCCGGATCCCGCGCGGCGATGCCTCCCGCGATCGCACCGAGCGCGCGCTGGCGCTGCTTCGCGTCGCCGAGGGACAGCGCCCAGGCCTGCGCGGCTCCGGGGTCCTTGCTGCCCCAGATTTTCGCCAGGGAATCGATCCCGCTGGCTTGCAGGGAAGCCGGGAGCTTCCGGAGGCGCTCGGCTGCTTTGGCGGGATCGTCCATCGCCCATTCGGAGATGATCGACCCCATGCCGTATTGCTCGTGAAGCGAAGGCTCCGCGAGCAGGGTGGCGACCCACTCGTCGGGATTGGCCACGGCAAGGGCGGACAACAGGCTCGCCTGCGCGCTCCGGCGGAGCGTCGGGTCCTCGATCGCCGCCACTTCCGCCCGGGCCAGCGCGGGATCGAGCTTCGCCATTCCTGCAAAGATGCTGCCCAGCGCTGCGGAGCGGAACGAGGACTGCGGGTTGGCGAGGACGAAGCGCAAGGCGGCCTTGGGATCGACTTCCGCCCAGCGGGCGCAGGCGGCCTGGATCTCCAGCGTGAAAGCATAGCCGGGAGTGCTTGCCTGGGCCCGGGCGAGATCTTCGACCAGCCGGGAGATCTCGGAGGCATTCATCCGGGCCAGCGCCGCGTCGGCCGTCGCGCTGCCGAGCTGCATGTTCCCGCCGCTGTGCTTGAAGACATCGCGGAGCTGCATCGCGCTGGAGATCGCCTGCCCGCCGGCACCGGGTCCGCCGTTCCGGGCGGGGTTCCGCGGACCGGAGCGGTCCGAAAACCGCGCGGGAAGCCGGCTTTCCGCGAGCGCTTCCTGGCTCGACCGGGGTGCCGAGGCCCGGCCGGCCCAGAACACTGCCAGCAGCAGCGGGAGGGCGCCGGCGATCATCGCGGCCGGAATCTTCTTTGACATGGTGGAAGACATAACAAGCCGCGATGCCTTGGAAAGAACGGACTCGGGTCCCCGGTCGGAATGCCGGCGGAGCATTGGCGAAACGATACCTTGCCGACGTCGCGGCACTGGACGGGCGGAGGCCGGGATGGCATGAAGCGGCCATGTCCGACGTGCTTTTCATCCGCCAGGTCCGAGTGGTTTCCGAAGATTCGCCTGCTTTCACCGAGGCCGACGTGCGGGTGGAGAAGGGAATCATCACCGCCGTGGCCCCGGGGCTGCCGGTGCCGGAGGGCGCGAAGGTGATCGAAGGCCGCGGCCGGCTGCTGATGCCGGCGATGTTCGACGCCCACGTCCATTTCCGCGAGCCGGGCTTCGAGGCGAAGGAGGACATTGCCAGCGGCACCGAGGCGGCGATCAATGGCGGCATCACCGGCGTGGTCATGATGCCGAACACCTCGCCGGCCATCGACTCCGCCACGGTGGTCAAGATGGTCCTCGACAAGGCCAAGGCCGTCGCGCGGATCCCGGTTTACACCTCCGGTTGCATCACGAAAGGCCGCGAGGGCAAGGAACTCGCGGCGATCGACGGCATGCGCGGGCTCGGCGTGAGGATGCTGACCGACGACGGCGACGGCGTGGGGGACGCGGCGGTGCTTTACCGGGCGATGCAGTATGCGAGCGAGTTCGGGATGTTCTTTGCCAGCCACTGCGAGGTCCACGAGCTGGCCGGCCCGCGGGCGCTCAACGACGGGCCGGTGGCCTACCGCCTAGGCATCAAGGGCAGCCCGGCCTGCGCGGAGGAAATCATGATCGACCGCGACATCCGGCTGGCCCACGCCACCGGCGCTCACATCCACATCCAGCACGTGTCCAGCAAGCTCGGCATGGAGACCATCCGCTGGTGGAAGGAGCGCGGCGACGTGAAGGTCACCTGCGAGGTCGCGCCGCACCACCTGATGTTCCGCGACGAAGACATCGGCAACTACGACACCCACTACAAGATGAACCCGCCGCTGCGCACGGCGGAGGACAATGCGGCGCTGCTGGAGGCGTTCAAGGCGGGCGTCTTCGACCTGCTGGCCACCGACCACGCGCCGCACACGCCCTTTGAGAAGGCCCAGGATTTCACCAGCGCGCCGAACGGAATCACCGGCATGGACACGGCGGTGGTCTCGATGTTCGACCGCTTCATCTCCCGCGGCGAGCTGGGCTGGGACGTCCTGGTGAAGCGCTACTCCGCCGAACCGCGCCGCCTGATGGGCCTGGAGCCGGTGCCGGTGGCGGAAGGGAAGCCGGCGGAGTTCATCCTCTTCGATCCCGAAGGCAGCACCACCTTCACGGCGGACTTCATGAAGTCGAAGAGCCGCAACACGCCCTTCCTCGACAAGACGCTCAAGGGATCGGTCGATCTGGTGGTGCGGGGAGCGGAAGTGCTGCTTGAAAGGTGAGCGCGGGCAATCCGCCGGACCATCCCGGCCCATGACCTTCCCCGAGTTCCAGAAGATCGTCGATGCGAGGCCGGACGGGGTCGTCCTGCTGGAAGGTCGTCGTGCGATCCCGGCGGCCGATGCCGTGCTTGCCCGGGAGCTCGCCCGACAACTCGCGCTCCGGTTTCCGCGCTTGAGGTTCCGGTCGGGGAATGCCGAGGGCAGCGACCAGTACTTTGCCGAAGGAGTCGCGGGCGTGGATCCCGGCCGCTTGCAGATCATCCTGCCCTATTCGTCGCACCGCAAGGGGACGCGCTATCCGGACGCGAGCTACGAGTCGCCGGGTTCGCTATCGGTGATCCGGGAAGACGAAGTCGCTTCCAAAACCATCGAGGCATCCCCCGGGAACAAGCGGCTCGTCAACTACCGCAAGGTGAAGGGCCCGATGGCGGCCAAGGCGGCCTATCTCATCCGCGACACGATGAAAGTGGTCGGCGGAACCGAACTCACCGAGCGGCCGGTGTGCGGCCTTTTCTACATCGACCCCGCCGACCCGATGGCGGGCGGTACGGGCCACACCATCCGCGTTTGCCGGCAGGAAGGCGTGCCCGTCGTGTTTCAGGACGAATGGATGCGATGGAGGCCGGACGGGGTGGATTGACTCATCCTTCCGGATTCGGGCGGTGATCCCGCGGGATCACTTCCCGGGCACCGAATTCACCGTGTAGAACGCGAGATTGTTCTGCAGCGGGGAGCCGTCGGTGGAGTCGCACTTGGGGAAGGAGATCCGGTAAACTCGGCGCTGGGCGAGGCCGTCGAACTTCAGGGTGACGGACTTCGCGTCGCTAGAGGCGATGCCGGCCTTGTGCTCCTTCTTGTCCTCGGGGTCGCTGCCGTAGGTCCACTTCGACTGGTAGGTGAAGGATGAGACCTTCCAGGCCTTCGCGTCCTTGAGCTGGTCGGGGATCTCCTTCGTGAAGCTGACCTTGAAGCCGTCCGGCGTGATGGTGATGCGGTCGATGTCGAAGGGCACCGGGCCGAGGAAAGTCACGCGCTGCAGTCCTTCGGCCGGGATGCCCCAGCCGCGGACGGTCTGGCCGAGGTAGAGTTGCTTGCCGTCCTTGGTGAAGCGCGCGCGGTGGTTGCCGGAGCGCAGGCCGCGGCCGTCGATGAAGTGGGTGCAGGCGCCCTGCCAGGTGTCGCCGACTTTCTCCAGCATCAGCCGGGTGACGCGTTCGCCGTTGTTGTCGGGCAGGATCATCTGTCCGGCGAAATGCGAGCCCGCGGGGATCTGCATCGGCTCCCCGGCGGAGCGGTTCATCTCCATGTGCGGCAGTTCGACGGCGGCCCAGGTGCGGTCCTTGTTGTAGGCCTCGAGGTTGCCGCGGTAGTAGGCGAGCGGGTCCTTGCTCTTGGTGAAGGCGGGGTCCCAGACGAGGCTGTTCGGGTGGCCGTAGAACTTGCCTTTCTCGACATGGTAGAGGGGAGTGGCGGCCTTCCAGTCGCCCTGGTTGTCGCCGGCCCAGAGTTCTCCCTGCGGGTCCTGATAGATCCCGTTGTGCATGCGGAAACCGGAGGCCCAGGGCGTGATGTTGCCCTTGGCGTCGCTGTGGAGGACCCAGCCCTTCCATTTCACGGCGGAGTAGTTGCGGCCGCGGCGGCCGGCGTCGGAGAAGGTGCCGAGCGTGTGCTTGAAGGTGGGGCCGGAGAAGGAGGCGGTGCCGACGGCGATGAAGTAGCCGCCCTTGCCGTCGCGGGTCAGCGCGTTGGTCTCGTGGTAGTTCCCGCTGAGGCCCCAGCCGTGGGCGAAGCGGGTGAAGCTGTCGGCCTTGCCGTCGCCGTCGGTGTCCTCGGCCTCGGTCATCTCCGCCATCTGGGTCACGCGGATCTTGGTCGGGCTGACGACGTCCAGGCCGCAGCCGTTGTCGAAGCCGGTGGCGAAGAGCTGCCAGTCGAAGGCCGCGGGGTCGGCGGTCGGCTTCGCTTTGAGCACGTCGCCGCGGCGGAGCACGACGAAAAGGGTGCCGTCTTCGGCGAAGTCGATCGCGCCGACTTCCGGAGGCACGCCGGCGGGGAGCTTGATGTCCTCGACCTTGTAGCAGTCGTCGAATTTGACGGCGTGCAGAGGTTGAACCGCCAAGACGCCAAGAACGCCAAGTTTGAAGAAGAGTGAGGTCATGGTGTTGAGGTTCACTCGGGTTGGGCGAGGGACTGGATGTAAAGGATGAGGGAATCGTATTCGACGTCGGGCAGGCCGAAGGGCGGCATGTAGTTGGGCGGGTAGCCCTTCACGACCTTGGCATTGGGCGACTTGATCGACTCGAGGAGGTAGGCGGTGTCGGCGACGACCGGCTGGTCGAGCCCTTCGATCTCCACCTTGTGGCCGGCCAGCCCGCCGACCGAGGGGCCGTGGCTTTTCGAGCCGTCGATGCTGTGGCAGGCCGCGCAGCCGTATTGGCCGAAAAGCTTCTCGCCGGCTTCGGCGCTCGCCTTGGTGATCTTGTTGTCGCGCTGGTAGCCCTGGAACTTCGCGATCTCCGTGCCGGAGAGGGTGAAGCTCAGCTTGCCCTTGCCGCTCGCGCCTTCGACGCCGCGCCACGTTAGCGGGGCGTCGGAAGAGGAGGTCAGGACGAGGTCGCAGGACAGAGGCTTGTCCGAAGGCGTCAGGGCAAGGGTGAAGCGGGTCTCGCCGGCGCTGAAGGCGAAGACCGGCACGCCCTTGTCGAGCTTGTAGCCGGTGAACACGCGGGGGCCGAGGTCGCTGATGCTCTTGCCGCCGAGTTCGATCGGGTCCTTGCCCGCGGCCTTGAAGAACATCGTGCCGACAAGGCGCGGGACGTAGTCGAAGGAGACGCGGGAGCCTTTCTGGACATCGCCCCAGTAGGGGGTCATGTCGACGAAGCCGCCCTGCCAGGCATACATCAGGCGGGCCTCGGTGGTGTCGAAGACGAAGGACAGGGCGGGGCCGAAGTTCACGCCGATGGCGGCGGCGAGACCGGGCACCGGGAGGATCTCGCCGGGGACGTCCGAGCCGGGGCCTGGATTGTATTTCGAGACCTTGCGGGCGGTGTCGTGCTGCGGGAAGACGGCGTCTTCCAGCCCGGGGTCCGGCAGGTAGCTGCGGAGGACCAGCGGGCGCTCGATGGTGCCCATCGGCTGGTTGTCGAAGGTGAGCAGCGGCTCCTTGGCGAGGAGCGGCAGGCAGAGGCTCAGGAGAGTCAGGGATTTCCTCATGAAGTGGCGGCAAAGGGGACGGCGGAAGCTGGCAGATCCTTTCGTGCTTGGCAGCTACCCTTTTGAAGTAGCGCAACGTTGAACGTTGTGCGGGGGGGCGGGTCGGCGCGTGGGGGCGGTGTCGAAGTCCTCGGGTGAGGTCGCAACTTGCAAAGTTGCGCGACGCCGGCTTCTGGGGACAATGACGCCAGACGATGCGCGGCTGGACATTGCAGGAGCTGATCGACTTCGAGGTCGCGCTGGCGGCGTGGGACGGGACCTCGCGTCCGGACGGGGTGGCTTCGGAAGGATCGCGCGGCGGGGTGTTCAAGGGCTGGCTGCAGGCCGTCGGTGAAAAGGGACCGGGGCGCTCGTGGGTGTCGTCGATCGGCTGGGCGGCGCGCTTGCTGGGCTGGCTGGCCCTGGTTCTCGGCTTCGGGGCGGCGTGGGGCTGCTACGATGCGCGGCACGAGGGGGTGAACGTCCTGTTGCTGCTGTTAGGCACGCTGGTCCTGCCGTGGCTTTTCCTGCTGGCCGGCGTGGCGGCGTGGGTTTTCCGGCCGGTGCGCGGCGGGGTGATCGGGCAGGCGATCCGGCTGCTGGCGGGGCGATTCGCCGGAAAGCGCGGCGGCGAGGTGCTGGCGAGGGTGGAGGGGAATCCGGAACTCGCGAAAGCTCTGGGCTGGCGGGTCGCGACGAAGGCCCAGGACGTGGTGGCGGATTTCCACATCGGCGCGGTGATCGGGATCTGTGCGATGGTGTTCTTCCGGAAGGTGGGGTTCTTTTGGGAGACCTCGACTGAGGCGGCGATGGAGCGGGCGCTGGAAGTCCTTGTTAGGGTGCTTTCGGCACCTTGGGCACCCTTTGCGCCGCGTTTCCTGCCGGATATCGCGGCGACGCGACGGGACGATTCCTGGGCCGGCGGCGGTCAGGAATGGATGATGTTTCTGATCCTGGCTCTGGCCTTTTGGGGGATCGTGCCGCGCTGGCTGCTGGGGTGCTTCGCCCAGATCCAGGAATGGCGGACCTTGCGCGAGCCGGTCTTCCAATCGCCGGCGCACCGCAAGCTGTGGCGGGTTCTAACAGGCGTGCGGCGGGGCGGGGAGCCCGAAGGGCCGGCGGACGGGGCGCTGGTGATCGATCTCGGTGGCATCTCGCCCGACCGCGAGGCGCTGCGGCCGGTTTTCCTGCGGCATTTGCGGATGAATCCGGTGGCCTGGGAAACGCTCGACGTGCTGGACGCCGGGCGCGAGGCGGCGGCGCGGGCGGCCTTGGAGAAAGCACCGGCGGGGATCATCCTGCTGGCCGAAGGCTGGTCGCTGGCTCCGCGGAGGATGGAGGAGACTTTGAAGAAGGTGCTCGACGCCGCGGGCGGGCGACGGCTGGTGGTGCACGTGGCGGATTTCGAGAAGGACGGGCGGCCGGTCGCGGTGAAGCCGGAGGAGCGCGCGGCATGGGAGGCCTTTGCCGACGGGCAAAAGGGACGGGATTTCGAACTGAGCATCCACGGGGAGGAACCGGCATGGAAGGCGGAATGAATCCGGAGATCCCGGCCTTCGCGGTGGTCGGGCGGGTCAATGCCGGGAAGTCGGCGACTTTGGCGACGTTGTTGGAGATCGACGACGACGAGCTCCTGCGGATCAGCGCGACGCCGGGCGAGACGACCGAGGTCCAGCCGCTGCCGGTCGTGTACGACGGCCAGGAATGGCTGCGCTTCCTGGACACGCCGGGCTTCCAGCAGCCGGTCGAGGCGATGCGCGAGATCCAGCGGATGGCCGGCAGCGGGGTTCCGGGTCCGGCCGAGATCGCGCGCTTCGTGAAGGAGTGCCGCGACAAGTTCCCCGACGAGGCGCGCCTGTTAGAACCGCTCGCGGCGGGTGCCGGGGTGATCTACGTGGTCGATCCCTGCAAGCCGCTGCGCGACTCCTTCCTCGCGGAGATCGAGATCCTGCGCTGGACCGGCCGGCCGCGGCTGGCGCTGCTCAACCCGCAGGGCGAGGCGGTGCCGGAGCTGGAAAGGGAGTGGCGGGACCGCCTGGGCACGGCTTTCAACCTGGTGCGGACCTTCGACGCCCACGAGGCGAGGTACGAAGAGCGTCGTAGGTTGCTGGAGGCCTTGTTGCAGATCGAGGAGCACCATGCCGGGCACATCCGGCGGGTGATCGACGCGATGGCGAACGAGATGGACGCGCGCCGCGAGGAAGCGGCGGAGGCGATCCTGGAGTTCCTGGAGAGCGCGCTCACGCTGCGGGTCAGCGAGCCGGTCGAGGCGCGCGACCGGAGCGTCCCGGGGCGGTTGGAGAAGAAGAAGGCGGAGCTGGAGGCGCGGTATTTCAAGAAGCTGGCGGGGCTGGAAGAGGAATGCGTGAAGCGCCTGCTGAAGGTTTACCGGCATCACCTGATCGCGCCGGACGTCGATCCCGCGCGTCACAGCGGGCTGGATCTGGCGATGGCCGAGACCTGGCAGAAGTGGGGCCTCAACCGTTGGCAGCTTGCCGCCGCGGGGGCGATGGCCGGTGGGGCGGCGGGGGCGGTTTTCGATCTCGGGGTGGGTGTCCACAGCCTGGGTGCGGGAACCGTGATCGGTGCTGTCAGCGGAGGGACCGCGGCCTTTTTCAAGGGCTCAGCCCTGCCGCGCCTGAAGATCCGCACCGGAGGGCTGGAGCTGGTCCGGGGCGAGGACAAGGCGATGGTCGCCGGGCCTCCGGAGAGTGCGAACTTCGCGTGGGTGCTTCTTGATTCCATGCTGATCCGTCACGCCGGGATCCTGGCGCGTGCCCATGGCCGGCGGGACCGCGGGGTGCTGGAGGTCGCGGAACTGGCGAGCCGCGTGCGGGAGTTTCCAAGCGAGCGGCGGACCTTGCTGCAAAAGTGGTTCGCGAGCTGCCTGAAGGGCTCGCCGGACCGCGGGAAAGAGCCGGAGGTGTTCGCCGAGCTGGTGAAGGCGCTGGCGGAAGGCGGCTAGCCGGCATCGCCCACAAGATGGGCGAGGGCTTTGCCAAGGGCCGGGGATCTTCGAGGATGACGAGTGGGTTCGAAGCGTTTCGCATCGCTCATTGGCTTTCCGTGGTCTCCGGCGGATCGGAGTCCGCCGTTCCTTGGGTGGCGGAGGGAGCTTGGCGGCCGGCCTTGCGGAGGCCGGGAGCCCGTGTTACCCCCTTCGCCGATGGGTGCGCAGGACCGGGAGTATTTTCGTGAGGAACGGCGGGTGGCCGGTCCGGCAATGCCGCCGGTGACGAAGGTGCTGCTGATCTCGATCCTCGCGATCTACTTCGTCGACATGCTGTTTCTCGGCAACAAGGTGGCGGCCTGGGGCTGTTTCACGGTCGAGTCGGCCTTCAAGGAAGCGCGGATCTGGGAGCTGCTGACCTTCCAGTTCCTGCACGGGAGCGTGGGGCACGTGATCTTCAACGCGATCGGCCTCTACTTCTTCGGGCCGTGGATGGAGCGGTGGTGGGGGCGCTGGCGCTTCCTGGGATTCTACCTGCTCTGTGGCGTGGCCGGGGCCTTGTTCTACTCGCTTCTCACGGTGGCCGGGATTCTTCCCGAGCGGGGTCTGCTGCCAGGGGTGATGACGCCGTTGGTCGGTGCCTCGGCGGGGATCTACGGGCTGATCGTCGGCGTTGCGTTCCTGAATCCGAACGCGCGGGTCCAGCTCCTGTTTTTCCCCGTTCCGATCACGATGAGGACGGCGGCGCTCGGCTTCATCGGCATCGCGGTGGCGGTCATCCTCGGCGACATCCTGACCGGCGGCATCTGGTTCAAGAACAGCGGCGGCGAAGCCGGGCACCTCGGCGGGGCGATCCTCGGCTATTTCCTGATGAAGTTTCCGGGGCTGCTGCGGAAAGGGGCGGGCAAGCGCTCGTCGCGAGCCGCGGCAACCGCCAAGATCATCCGCCCGCGCGAGTTCCAGCGGAAGATCCCAGGTGCCGGGGCCAAGCTGCGGCCGCGCAGCGAGGTGGACATCGATGCCGCCAGCGAAGTGGACCGCGTGCTGGACAAGATCGCGCGCGACGGACTGCAAAGCCTGACGGAAGAAGAACGGAAGATCCTGCACCGGGCCGCGGATGCCTACGACAAACCATGACCGATGCCGAAATGATCGGGTGTTCCGAGAAGGGACGCCAGGTGGAGCGACTGCGGGCCATCATGCACCGCCTGCGTGCCCCGGGCGGCTGTCCGTGGGATGCCGAGCAGACCCACGCCAGCCTGGTGCCGAACCTGATCGAGGAGGCCTACGAGACGGTCGATGCGATCCAGCGCGGCGACATGGAGCATCTGGAAGAGGAACTCGGCGACCTGCTGCTGCAGGTCGTGTTCCACTGCGAACTGGCGGATGAGGTGGGTCACTTCGACTTGGATTGGGTGGCGAGCGGCATCTCCGACAAGCTGGTGCGGCGGCATCCCCACGTCTTCGCGAGCTCCGCCGCATCGTCGTCGGACGAGGTGTTGAAGCAATGGGACGAGATCAAGCGGGGTGAGAAGGGCGATGAAGCGCGGCCGTACCTTCATGGCACGGGCAAGGGCCTGCCGGCGCTGCTGCGGGCGTCGAAGTTGCAGAAGAAGGCGGCGAAGGTCGGCTTCGACTGGCCGACCCAGTCCGGCGTGCTGGCCAAGATCCGCGAGGAGGTGATGGAGCTGGAGGCCGCGGTCGATGCCCAGGATCTCGAGGCGGTGGACGAGGAACTCGGCGACCTTTTGTTCTCGGTCGTGAATCTCGCCCGCTTCCGCAAGATCGATCCGGAAGTGGTGATGGCGGCGGCGAACGAAAAGTTCGAGCGGCGCTTCAACGAGATGGAACGCCTGCTGAAGGCTGCCGGCAAGTCGCTCGAGGAAGCCAACGATCGGCAGATGGACGAGGCCTGGGAAGCGGCGAAGAAGGCGACGGGCTGAGAAGCGGATCTTTCGAGGGATGTCATCCTTGCGAAAGACTTCGGGGATCCGGCGCGTGATCGTGGGATGAGATTCCTGCTCCTGCTGCTGCTGGCATCTTCCGTCGGTGCGGCGACGGTCGAGGTGAAGAACGCCGCGGATCTCGGACCCGCGCTGCGGGCTTTGAAGGACGGGGACACGCTGAGGATCGGGCCCGGCGACTATCCGGCGGACCACTCCGTCAGCGGGATCTCGAAGCTGACGATCGAGGCGCTGGACCCGGAGAAACCGCCCCACTTCAAGGGCGGCAAGCAGGCTTGGCATTTCTCGCGCTGCCCCGGGCTCGTGCTGCGGAACCTCCGGGCCAGCGGGCAGAGCGCGAACGGCATCAACATCGACGACGGCGGCCGGATGGACCGGCCGGTCGGTGACGTGCTGCTGGAGGGCCTGGTGATCTCCGACATCGGACCGAACGGCAACTTCGACGGGATCAAGTGCTCGGGGCTGGAGAACCTAACGATCCGCCATTGCGAGATCTCGGGCTGGGGCGGGCAGGCGATCGACTTCGTCGGCTGCCGCAAGGCGCTGGTCACCGGTTGCCGGATCATCGGCAAGCCGGGCTTTTCCCAGCACACCGGGCCGCAGTTCAAGGGCGGCTGCGAGGACATCGTGATCGAGAAGTGCCATTTCAAGGACGCGGGCCAGCGGCCGGTGCAGGCGGGCGGCTCGACCGGCATGGAGTTCTTCCGGCCACCGGGCGCGAATTACGAGGCGCGTCGTATCATCATCCGCGACAACGCGATCGAGGGCGGGATGTGCGCCGCGGCCTTCACCGGGGTGGACGGCGCGGAGTTCACGGGGAACACCGTGCGGAATCCGGAGAAGTGGATTTTCCGGGTGCTGCAGGAGACCCGGGCGGAGGGCTTTCCTCCGTGCCGCAACGTGGTGATTTCCGGGAACCGCTTCGTATTCCAGCGGGCGAAGGTCCGCGAGGAACTCAACATCGGGCCGGGCACCGCGCCGGAGACTTTCCGATTCCAGAACAACCGCTGGTTCGCCGATGACAAGCCGGAGGCATCGCGGCCGAAGCTGCCGGTGGAGGAGACCGGCGGCGTTTACGGCAAGCCCGTGGAATAAAGCGCTCCAGGGATCAAACGGGGGCGAAAACCATCGCGGTGCGGGCGGGGGAGTAGATCGAAAGCGTGCCGTCCTCCGCGACGGGATACTCGATGGTGGCGTCGACGCGGTCGTGCCCGCCGAAGAAGGACGCGTCGGTGTCGAGCACCAGCCGGTAAGCTCCCTTGCCGGGGACCGGGAACTTGTAATCCGGGATCGAGCGGTCGGTGGAGAGGTTGAAGACGAACAGCAACTCGCCGCGGCGGGCGCAGAGAACCTTGTTGACGGGGTCGAGGTTGAGCAGTTCGGCGGGCGCGTCGCCGGGCAGTCCATGTTTCTTGCCGGTCTCCAACATGGCGCGGTCGAAGGTGCCGAGGTAGGGGTATTTCAGCGCGGGGTTGTCGGCGAGCGACCACTGGCGGCGGCAGTAGTGGTAGGACCAGCAGTTGCCCTCGCGGGGGAAGTCGAGCCACTCGGGGTGGCCGAATTCGTTGCCCATGAAATTCAGCCAGCCCTCGCCGCCGAGGGTGAAGGTGAGCAGGCGGATGATCTTGTGCAGGGCGATGCCGCGCTCGACGACGACGTCCGGGTCGTCCTTGCCCATGTGCCAGTACATCTTCTCGTCCATCAGCCAGAAGGCGAGGGTCTTGTCGCCGACCAGGGCCTGGTCGTGGCTTTCGGCGTAGGCGATGTTGGCCTCGTGGCGGCGGCGGTTGGTCAGGGTGCCCCAGATCTCGCCGACGTCCCACTGCTCGTCGGGGACGTGCTTGAGGAGCTTGATCCAGAAATCCGGGATGCCCATCGCGAGGCGGGCGGTGAAGCCGACGCCGCCTTCCGCGACCGGGCGGCAGAGGCCGGGCATGCCGGACATGTCCTCGGCGATCAGCAGCGCGCCGGGCCTGAGCTGGTTCGCCAGGGTGGTGGCGAGTTGGAGGTAGAGGATGGCGTCCTCGTCGACATCGGGGCCGAAGTACTTGCCGTAGTCGTCGAAGGACGTCGCGCCGCGGTGCCAGTAGAGCATCGAGGTCACGCCATCGAAGCGGAAGCCGTCGAAGCGGAACTCCTCGAGCCAGTGGCGGACGTTGGAAAGGAGGAACTGGCGGACTTCCGGGCGGCCGTAGTCGAAGACCTTGGAGTCCCACTGCGGGTGATCGCCGCGGGCATCGGCGTGGAAGTAGAGGTTGCCGGAGCCGTCGAGGTCGTTGAGGCCCTCGGCGATGTTCTTCACCGCGTGGGAGTGGACGATGTCCAACAGAACCGCCAGCCCGAGGCCGTGGGCGGTGTCGACGAGGTATTTCAGGTCCTCCGGCGTGCCGAAGCGCGAGGACGGGGCGAAGAATGACGAGACGTGGTAGCCGAAGGATCCGTAATAGGGGTGCTCCTGGACGGCCATCAGTTGGACGACATTGTAGCCGCCGCGGGCGATGCGGGGCAGGATGGTGTTGGCGAACTCGCGGTAGGAATGGACTCGGCCTTCCTCGCCGGACATGCCGACGTGGGCTTCGTAGATGAAGGGGACCTTGACCGATGCCGGGTCGAACTCGTGGTGCCAGACGTAGGGCTCGGCCGGCTCCCAGATCTGGCCGGCGTAGTCGTGGCTTTCCGGGTCCTGGACGGCGCGCAGGATGCAGGCGGGAATGCGGTCGCGGCGGGAGTCGTCGGCGCCGTGGATGTGGAGTTTCACCCGCTGGCCGTGGGCGAGGGTCTCGGGCGGCAGGCGGAGTTGCCAAACCCCGCGGCCGGCCGGGGCGAGGGGGTGGCTTTCGCGGTTCCAGCCGTTGAAATCGCCGATGAGGGAGACAGCTTTCGCCTTGGGCAGCCATTCGCGGACCATCCAGTGGCCGTCGGGCTGGCGGTGGATGCCGGTGAGCTTGTGGCCGGTGGCGTAGGCGGAAAGCGAGCCGCTGCGGGCCTCGATGTCGCCTTGCGTGAAATGGAAGCGGTGGAGGCGGTGCGCGATGGCTCCGGCGTGGGGTTCGAGCCAGGGATCGTCGCGGACGAGTTGAGGGGTTTCGCTCACTGGCCGGAGCATGAGCGGGGATCGTGCCAGAGGGAAGTAAGGAGTGAAGTTGGGGGGGAGCCCGACGCGGACGGCAGGGATGCCGCCCTTCCACCGCCATGTCGCCTGCAAGGCGACACTCCTTTCGAGGTGGGGCGACCCTCCGCTGATGCGGGAGGCGCCCGCTACCTCTCCTTCTCCGGTTCGGGCACTTCGCGGGTGAACAGGTCCTTGATGCAGTCCGGGCGGCGGGTCATCCGGAATGTCGCGCGGGTTGCGAATCAGGGGGCTGGTTCGCCCAGGTGCTCGCGGACAAGGTTCTGGAGATAGCCGGCCGTCAGGATCGGTTGGGTGATGTGGGGGGTAGGGTCGCCGCCGGCATAGAGCACGTTGACCGGGATCGCGACCTGGCCGAGACGCTTGAGTTCGGCGTCGATCGCCGGATTGTCGGAAGTCTTGTCGGCCTTCAGCGCCACGATGCCATGCTTGTTGAAAAGCTGTGCCGTGGCTTCGTTGTAGGCGGCGGCCTTGTTGGTCTGGCAGGTCAGGCACCACGCCGCGGTGAAGTCGACATAGACCGATTTGCCCTCTTTCAGGAGGGCGTCCTGCTTCTCCTTGCTCCATGGTTCCCACCGGATGACCGAGGGGTCGGCGATCGCGCCGGGAGCCGGGGAGGGTGACGGCTTTGAAAGGGCGAAGCCACCTGCGAGGAAAAGCAGGGTGAAGACCCGCCCGATGTTCCGGGCTTTTGGAGTGCGGTGGGGGAGCACCCAGCGACCGTAGATCCAAAGTCCGGCGGAGATCACGGTGAGGCCAATCAACACGTGCAGGCCCTTCTGGCCATCGAGTTGCGTGCCGACCTGCGCGAGATAAAGCCAGGCGAGGAAGGCAGCGGCACCGAACATCAGGAAGGACATGCCTTGTTTGAACGACTCCATCCAGGGGCCGGGTCGCGGGAGCTTGTCCACCAGCGTGGGGAAGAACGAAAGCAGGAGGTAGGGGAGGCTGAGGCCGAGTGCCATGAAGGTGAAACTCAGGACGAAGAGCGGCACGGGCAGGGCCGCGGTGGCGCTGAGGCCGGTGCCAAGGAAGGGGGCGGAACAGGGCGTGGCGACCACCGTCGCGAGAATGCCCGAGAAGAAGGTTCCGGACAGGCCGTCCTTGTTGGCGAGCTTGCCGCCGGCGCCGGTGGCCGAGCTTCCGATCTCGAACACGCCGAACATGCTGAGTGCGAAAAGGAGCATCACCAGCAGCAGGGTCAGGACCACCCAGGGGTTTTGCAACTGGCCGCCGTAACTCCGGATGTTGCCGGCGATCATGAGGGCGCAGAGGATCCAGAAGGAAGCGAGAACGCCCGAGGTGAAGACCAAACCGTGCTTCACGACGGACGAACGATCATGGCCCGACTGCTGGACGAAGCCCATGATCTTGAGGCCGATCACCGGGAAAACGCAGGGCATCAGGTTGAGGATAAGGCCGCCGATGAACATCAGGGCGAAGGTGAGGATGAGCCCGGGAGCTTTCTTGACCCCTGTCGTGGCCGGGCCGGCCGCGGTCTCGCCACCGGGTGCCGTGATCTCAAGATTGGCAAGGGTGAGCCCTTTGGATGGATTGCCTTCGAGCCATCCATTGTCGGACCTCAGGATCCCGTTGATGGTGGAGGGCTTCGGGTCGGTCTCGGGATTCCTCGGGACGACGAGTTTCCAGGCATCGCCTTCCTTGGTGAGGGTCTGGGGCTTGGCCGCGTCCTCGATCGCATCGCTGCTGAAGAAGTGAACTTTCTCTGGTGCGGCGACCGCGCCTGCGCCGGGGCGGAGGGTCAGGGTGATCTGGTTGTCACTTTCCGACGCCTCGATCTTCCATGCGCCGGGCAGTTGGGGCATGGAGGCATCGGCAGCGGCAAAGTCCGCGGCAGCGTCGGGATTCGGGCTGGCGGCGGTGGCGACGGGGAGCTTCAGCTCAAGCGGGGCGCTGCCGGGGATGCACTTGGTCTCGCAGGCCAGCCACGAGGCCTCACCGGAGAGCGTGACGGTTTCACCCGGCTTCAAGCTGGCAGGCGGGGTGATGGTCTGGAGGAACCAGGTTTCGCCCTCGTAGCCATAGAAGGGCGCGCCTTCGAAGGTCCCGAGGATGGGCACGGGAAACTGGAGGTCGGAAGCAGAGAAGCCGTCGGGCAGTTCCCATTCAATTGATGGCGGGAAGCCGACCTGGCCGGGATTCAGATAATAGGTGTGCCAGTGGGGAGCGTGTTCGACTTTGAGCGCGACCCGGAAGGGTTCGCCCGGAGCGATCTCCTTCACTTCGGCGACGATTGAAGCGGTCGCGGGTGCTTCATCAAGTGACCCGAAGGGATCCGCTTTCTGGGCGCGGGCTTGGGAGTGGATCGCGACGGCGAGCAGAACGGCCGGGAGAAGCTTGAGGAATCGCATGATGAAGAGGGACTTGACCGGGTAATAGAGTCGCCGGATGCGGAAATCATCCGACAAAAATGCCGGGCGAGGCCATGACGGCCTGCCCGGCACCGGAAATCAAGGAAAGGCTCAGTAGCCGCGGTTTTCCTGGTCCTTGGCATTGCCGTAAGCACCGCCGACCACCGCACCACCGGCGGCACCGATCGCGGCACCCTCGAGGGCACGGCCCGACTGGTTGCCGATGATGGCGCCGGCACCGGCTCCGATCAGCGCGCCGGTCGCGGCACCGCGGTTGGCGTTGGGTCCGTAGTTCTGGCAGCTGGTTCCGAGGAAAGCGGTCGCGAGCGCGAGCAGGGTCAGGGATTTCTTCATGGTTCGAATGGTTCGGTTTCGTGAACAAGATTCGGCAATCAGGCCGGGATGCAAGTGGGAAAAGCACCGGGTCGCGAAGGGCATGAGGGAGGGCTAATCCGCCAGGCGGTCGAGGGCATCGGCGCACTCCCGGACCAGCCGCGGGCCTTGGTAGATGAAGGCGGAATAGATCTGCACCAGGCTGGCTCCGGCGCGGATCTTGTCGATGGCGTCCTGCGCGCAGGAGATCCCGCCGACGCCGATGATCGGGATGCAGCCGCCGAACTCGCCGGCAAAGGCGCGGATGATCTCGGTGCTGCGTTGCGTGAGGGGCTTGCCGGACAGTCCGCCGGCTTCCTGGGCACGCGGGTGGCCGTCGACCGGGGCGCGATCGAGGGTTGTGTTGGTCGCGATCAGGCCGTCGAGCCCGCCGTCGCGGAAGACCTTGGCCAGATCGGCCACATGCTGGGGTTCGAGGTCCGGGGCGACCTTGAAAAGGAGCGGAACCTGCTTGCCGTGTTCCATGGCGAGGCGGGCTTGCTCTTTCTTCAGCGTCTCTAACAGCCGGGCGGAGGCTTCGGCACCCTGGAGGTCGCGCAGGCCCGGGGTGTTGGGCGAGGAAAGATTGACCGCGATGTAATCGGCGACCGGGTAGGCGGCCTTGAGGCAGGCTAGGTAGTCGTCGGCGGCGTTCTCGTTCGGGGTGTCCTTGTTCTTGCCGATGTTGAAGCCGATCACGCCGTCGAAGTGCTTCGAGCGGCGGACGTTTTCCACCCCCTCGGCGATGCCGGGATTGTTGAAGCCCATGCGGTTGATGATCGCCTCGTGCTCGACCAGCCGGAACAGCCGCGGCTTGGGATTTCCGGCCTGCGGCCGCGGGGTGATGGTGCCGATCTCGACGAAGCCGAAGCCGAGGCGGCCGAGGGCGTCGATGGTGTTGCCTTCCTTGTCCAGGCCGGCGGCGAGGCCGACGCGGTTGGGGAAGCGGAGGCCCATCAGTTCGACCGGCGCGAGGCATTCGGCGGCGGGGAAAAGCAGGCGGAGCAGCCCGGAGTTCTCGGCGAGTCGCAGCCCGCGCAGGCTCAGGTGATGGGCGGACTCGGCATCGAGTCGGAAGAGCAGCGAGCGGGCGAAGTCGTAGGCGTCGGGCACGGCGCGGAGCGTGAACGGGGTGAAGCAAGGGTCCAATCCCGAAGTTGCAGGACATCGGTTTTGACGATGTTGAGGAAGCATCTTTCGATTTCGAATATGGGAGGGCCGGGGCTTAACCTGCGCGCCGATGAACCGCTTCACCGCCTCCCTTCTGGTAACCCTGCTGCTGAACAGCTGCCACTACGACACCCCTTCGTCCTATTCCCTGCCCGTGACACCAGGGCCGTCGGGCGCGATCCAGGAGAACTCCAACGCGCGTCCGACGGTCCGCTTTCCCGCCCGGGTGGCGGTGGCGCGGATCGAGGGCTCCCATGGCGGCTTCCGGATGATCGGGGAGACGGACGTCGAGCAGGACGAGCACGCGGCGGCCGCAGCGGCGCTGCCGGGAGTGGCGGGGATAGTGAGCTTGAACCGGGTGGCGCTGGTGAGCGAGGTGAAGTCATATCGGGAACTCGACGCGGAGGCGCGGAAGGTGGGGGCGGATCTGGTGGCGGTGTATCGCTTCGAGACCAGCAACCGGTCGAGCGATGCCTTCGTGCCCCTGACCGTGGCGACGCTGGGTCTGGCTCCGACCAACAGTTTCGCGACGGTGGCGACCGCGACCCTGATGGTGCGCGATGCCCGGACGGGCTACCTTTACGGCGTGCTGGAGGAATCGGCGACGTCCAAGGGTGTGACGGCGGGGATGGATGTCTACAACGCGACCGAGCGGGCGAAGCGGAGCGCGAAGAAGGAGGCGCTGGACAAGCTGACGGAGAAACTGCCGGGGTTCTGGGAGAGGGTGAGGCGGAAGGGGCGCTGATCACGGGCGGTTGGAAAACCACCCGTCCACCGTCATGTCGCCTGCAAGGCGACACTCCGATCGCTCGGAGAGGTCACGCGAGCTCGGCGGCGATGGGGTCGACGAGAGCGGAGCCGGCGAGGGTGAGGGCGAGGTTCGAGCCGCGGGTTTCGGCGAGGCCGAGGTCTTGGAGGCGGGTGACGGCGGCGGGATCGAGAAGATCGAGCGGCACGCCTTCGTCGGTGCGGAGCATCAGCGCGATGCGTTCGAGGCGGCGCTGGGCGGCGTCGAGCGATTCGCTTTCGGAGATGGCATGCCCGAGCGAATTCACCATGCGGACGTAGGCGGCGGTGTCGGGGATGTTCTTCGTGCGGGTTCCTCCAATGGTCGAGACGGCAGAGGGGCCGAGGCCGAGATAGTCCTCGCCGTGCCAGTAGCCGCGGTTGTGGGTGGAACGGTAACCGGGACGGGCGTAGTTCGAGGTTTCGTAGTGCTCGAAGCCGGCGGCTGTTAGTAGATCGTGGGCGAGGTGGAACTGCGAGGCGTCGCGGTCCTCGTCGGCGTCGAGATCGCCGCGCTTGAGGCCCTCGAAGAAGGCGGTGTCTTCCTCGTAGGTGAGATTGTAGGCCGAAATGTGGTCGGGCTGCAGGGAGATCGCGGTTTCCAGGGTTCGACGCCAGTCGTCGTGGGTGAGCCCGGGGATGGAGAACATCAGGTCGATGTTCACCGCGGGCATCCCGGCCTCGCGCAGGGTGCGGACCGACTCCGCGGCCTGGGCGGGGTCGTGCTCGCGGCCGAGGGTTTCGAGGACGTGCGGGGCGAAGGACTGGATGCCGAGCGAGACGCGGGTCACGCCGAGTTCGCGGAACAGCCGGGCTTTGGCGACGTCGAAGGTGGCGGGGTTGGCTTCCAGCGTGACCTCGTCGAGCGAGGTGAGGTCGAGGATTTCACCCAGCCCGCCGAGGAGCTTCCGGAGATGGGTGGGCGAGAGCATCGAAGGCGTGCCGCCGCCGAGATAAAGGGTGCGGGGCTTCTCCGGGAGGCTGGCGATGCGCTGGCGGGCTTCTTCTAACAGGGCGTCGATGAACAAGCCGATCGGCGTGTCGCCCGGGGTGTGCTTGTAGAACGAGCAGTACGGGCAGACCCGGTGGCAGAAGGGGATGTGGAGGTAGAGGAGCAGGGCCCGACGCTTGCCGCCGCCGGACGCCGAGTCAAACGCAGACGCCCGCTTCCCCCGTACGCTGAGCGACAGCCTGGCTTTCGACAGGCCGCCGTCAGGGTTATCGGGGGGGGATTCGGCGTGACCGGATGCGGCCAGGCAAGAGGCAGCCGGCCTTCAGGCGGTCCTCAGGAACGCCAGAACGGCGAGCACCAGGAAGACGAGGACGCAGATCTTGGCGATCATGGCGGCGGTTCCGGCGAGGGAACCGAAGCCCAGCCAGCCGGCGATCAGGGCGATGACCAGGAAGACAATGGCGTAGTATAACATGGCGGTGGGAGGTTGAGGGTTTTCCGGAGAGCTCCGGCGGGGGTGGGTCGCTTCGAGCGCCTCGTCCCGCCGGTCTCCAGAAGATCAACCTAGCCGCGGCGGTCCGGTTTCGCGATGGGGTGTAACCCTACCGCTTTGCCGCGGCGGCGGCCGCTTGCCGGTGGGAGAGTGGTGCCCTGGATGCTGCTTTCGATCACTCCGATCTCGATCGCATAGCGGGTCAGGCCGGCGGTGTCGTGGATGGCGAGTTTGTCCATCAGGCTTTGCCGGTGCTTCTCCACGGTCTTGATGCTGATGCGGAGGGTTCCGGCCGTCTCCTTGTTAGGCTTTCCTTCGGCGACGAGTTGCAGGACCTCCCGCTCCCGAGGCGTGAGGTGAATGGCGTCCGGCTCCGTCGTGCGGCGGGGAGATCTGCCGGAATGTTGCCGAAGTGCCTTGATCCGCCGGGCGATGGAAGGGCTGTAGCAGGTGCCTCCGCGGTGGGCGGTCCGGATCGCGGACGCCAGTATATGGGCGGACGATTGCTTGACGAGGTATCCCGAGGCGCCGAGCGCCATCGCCTGCTCGACGTAGGAGTCGTCGCAGTGGGCCGAAAGGATGACAATCCTGGTGCGGGGTCGGGACGCGAGGATCTGCCGGGTGCCTTCCAGGCCGTTGAGTTCGGGCATCGCGAGGTCCATGACGATGACATCGGGCTGCAGGCGCAGCGCCTCGCGGACCGCCTCCCGTCCGTTGCAGGCCTCGCCGGCCACCTCGATATCGGTCTCCATTTCCAGCAGGGCGCGCAGCCCTTCGCGGACAATGGTGTGGTCTTCGACGAGGAGGACGGCGATGGGTTTCATCGGTGGCGGGTCGGATGGGAGCCTTGGTTCGGGTGGGCCGGTTCCACCGGCCGCGGGACCTCGACTTGAATCGAGGTTCCTTTGCCGGGCTTGGATTGGATTTGAAAGGTGCCGCCGACCATCTCCACGCGCTCCTTCATGCCGAGAAGTCCGAGACGTGGCGGACCTCCCGCGGCGGCGGGCTTTCCGGTCCGGAAGCCTTTGCCGTTGTCGATGACCTCGAGGCGGATCGACCGCTGGTGCCCGGAGATCCTCACGATCGCCCGGCGGGCTGCGGAATGGCGGGCAATGTTGACCATCGCCTCCTGCACGATCCGGTAGAGGGCGGTACGGCTGGCGCTGTCGAGTTGCTCGACCGCCGGTGTCGCCGTGAAGTTCACGATGATGCCGCACTCATCGGAGAAATGCCTCAGGTGCGAGTTGAGCGCTGGGATCAGTCCCAGGTCGTCGAGCACCGACGGGCGCAAGTCCACGGCAAAGCGGTGGACCGCCTCCATCGACTTCTCGAGGAGCTTTTGGGCGATGACGATCTTCCGGAGCAGCTTCTTCGCGTCGGCGGTGGTTTGGAGGTTGATGCCGGCGAGGCGGAGGTTGATGCCGGTCAGGGCCTGGGCGATCACGTCGTGGAGATCGCGGCTGATCCGCTTGCGCTCCTCCTCCTGGGAGGAGAGCAGTTTGCGGGAAAGAAGCCGGAGCGATTCTTGCTCGCGACGGGATTCGTCGAGGAGTCGGCCCGAGCGGATCGCTGCCGCCTTCATTTCTTTTTCGACCGACCGGTGATGGCGGATCTCCCCCCTCAGTCCGGCATTGCGCGCCGCGAGTTCCCCTGCGCGCTGGCGGAGGGATCCGATGGTCGCCTTCAGCCTGGTCTCGCTCCCGGAGTGTTTCACGGCGGGTGGCTTGAGCGCTGCCATCGCGAGGGCGAGGAAGCGCTTGGCGCGCCGGGTGTTCTTGGCGGCGTCGCGGCCCGGGGCTTCCGATCCGAGCGCGATCACCGAGGCCTCGTGGATCCGAACGAGGTCGGAGGCACCGAGGCCGAGCTTGGCGGCGCGGGCGCCGAGGCAAGCCGCGGCGTCTTGCTCGCGTGCCGGGTTGTCATCCAAGTGCTGCCGCAGGGCCGACCGGTAGCCTCGCAAGGTTGGGGAGGGGGATCTCATGAATCAGGGCCGGCGGGTGATGTCAGCGATCCGCCGGCAATCGCCACCATGGGACGGCAAGTTCCGGATGGCGATTCGATTCTGGGGTCACGAGAAGATCCGTTCACGCCCGCCGTCGGGCGGTCCCCGGGTCTTCCGCTTCCGGCCCGATGCGGAGATTGTCGGAAAAGGTGAAGATCGCTTCCTGGCGGTCGGGGTCCGACTCGCCGGTCAGTTCGCGCTTCGCCCGTTCGTAGTCGGATTGCCGGATCTGGTGTGGCGCGCGGCCGGCCCGGCGGGCGTGCTCGAGGGTCTTGGCCCGGACCATATTGCGGCTGACCAGCGGAACGATCATGACCGGGGGGCTGTGTGGGGTAAGGCTGATGCTCACGGCGGGGATTGCTGGGATAGGGGGTTGTCATATCATGCGGAGAAGGGCTGCATCACGGCCAGTCGACCATCACGTAGCCGCCGCCCTCGCGGCGGTAGTATCGATCACCGGCTTGGTAGTATTGAATGCCGTCGCGGTTGATTGTCCGGTAGCCGTCGGGGAGGCGGGTGACGGTGCGGACTTCCCCGGTTTGCGAACCGCCCTGTCGGCGGTAGTCCTGCTGTTCCGCCCGGTCACGATGCCGGGCGTGGTGGTGGCGATCGTAGTCGCCGTAGTAGCGGCTCGTGCGGGGTGGCTCCACGACCACGTAGCCGCCGGAGTCGGAGCGGTAGTAATAACCATCGTGGTAGTAGTAGGAGATTCCGGAGATGGTCTCGGTCCGGTAACCGCCCGGGAGGGAAGCAATTCTGCTCCCGGGCTGGTAGGTGGTGATGGTGGTCGAGGATCCGTGATAGCCGTCCGTCGGCACCATGCACGAGCCGAAGGTCATGGCGACCGCGAGAGCGATGGCGGAGAGCAGGGGGAAGATGGGAAGTTTCATCGGGATGGTGGTTGGAGACGGCTGGCGAGGGACCGCGGCCGGGCGGCCGACAAGCCGCCCGGCCTCAGGGGGATTCGCCTTGCCGACGGTCATTCGTTCTCGGCGTCCACTTTCGCCTTGGCCGCTTTGGCGTCGGCGTCGGCCTTCTTCTTGTCGGCATCGAGCTGGGCTTTCATCGAGTCCTGGTTGGCCTCGATCCTGGCCTTGTCGATCTTCGCGGCTGTCTCGTTCCGCTCCTGTGCCTGCTTGGCGGCGGTGTCGACCTGTTCCTTGCGGACGTCGATCGCATCTTTGGTGGCCTCCTTCTCTTCCTCGATGAGACTCTTCTGCCGGTCACAACCCGGCAGGAGGAGGAACACGGTGAGGGAGAGGAGAACGTTCATGGTAGGTTTCATGGCATTCGGTGGTGTTGGGATGGCAGCCGGTCACTAACAGCAACGGTCGCAGGAAGCCTTGACGGCCTTCTCCACGGCTTCACGGGTTTCGCCGGTGCGCTTCTGGATGCGGCCGAGCAGCTCGTCCTGCTTGCCTGCGACGTAGTCCAGGTCGTCGTCGGTGAGCTTGGCCCACTTTTGCTTCAGCTTGGCCTTGGCGATGTTCCAGTCGCCTTTGATTTCGAGTGAGTTCATGGTCTTTCGGTTTCGTGTTGGTTGGAGTGCCCCGATTCACCGCGATGCCGCGGATGGAGGGCATGGGTAGATTCGGTCATCACGGAGTGCATTCCTATGGGGTGATTCCCCACGTGGATCCCGCCGGGATTCGACTCGCTTCACGCCGGCGGTAGAGCGTCGGGCAAGGCGGTGACGGACGCATGAACGGGACCCGGATTCCCGGGGGAAGCGTCTCCGCGGTATGTCCATCGGGGCGGCAAGGAGCCGGTAGGCATACACCCCATTGAGCGGCGGGACCGCGGAAGGCATGGTGCTGGGGAGGCAGGATCAAGCTGCCAACCAAACCACGGTCCGCCACCAGGCCCCGAGGCATTGCGCGGCCCCGTCTGCTTCTCCCCCCGACAAGAACCGCCGGCATTCCCGGCAAACGATCCGAAACCGATGAAAAACAAACACACCATTCATGCCGCGCTGCTGGTCACGCTCGCCGCATTCGCCCCGCATGCCTTTTCCGAGGAAGCGGCCGCCGACAAAGCCAAGACCGAGGAAAGGGCCGTGGTCGAAACCGGCTCGCTCACCGCGGTGATCCGGGATAGCAAGACGTTCTCGATCCTGTCCAAGGCCCTGGTTGCCGCGGGACTCGACGGCACGCTCGGCACGAAAGGCGAATACACCATCTTCGCCCCCACCGATGACGCCTTCGGCAAGCTGCCGGAAGGAACTCTTGCCAAGCTGTTGCTTCCTGAGAACAAGGAGAAGCTTCGTTCGCTGCTCCTCTACCACGTGGTCGCCGGCAAGGTGCTCGCATCCGACCTGAAGCAGGGCGAGATGAAAACAATGAACGCCGAGAAGATCGGGGTCGATGTCGATGGCACCGAGATCAAGATCGACGGGTCGAAGGTGTTCAGTGCCGACGTGACGGCCAGCAACGGCGTGATGCACAGCATCGGCACCGTGCTGGTTCCCGAGTCGCTCGAGGATTTTGCCGGCCTCGATCACTGAGCGGTCGCGCCTCTCCCTCCCCGAAACACCTGCGGCCGACGCCGCGGGTGTTTGCGTTCCTGACCACCCGTGACGCGGACCGGGTCCTTCTAAGCGGTTGTGGCGATTCTCATCAACGACCGCAGTCGTCCGGTCGATCAGTCGAGCAGCAGCACTTCCGCGTTCGTGGATCGGAGGCGGAAGGTCTTGGCGGAGAGGTCGTGGGCGGCCTTGATTGAGCGGACGGTGCGGCTCTTGACCCGCATCAGCACCGAGTGGGTGCGGGCGATGCTGCCGTTGACCTCGACGCCGCGCAGCAGCGGGCTGTCGGAGATGCCGGTGGCGCTGAACAGGATGCGGTCGCCCTTGGCGAGATCGCGGGAAAGATAGACCCGGTCGAGCAGGTGGCCGAAGCCTTCGGCAATCAGCACGCGCTTCTCGAGGCTGTCCTTCGGCCAGATCTTCGCCTGGAGGCCGCCGCCGAGGCAGCGCAGGCCGGCCGCGGAAAGGACGCCTTCGGGCGCACCGCCGATGCCGATGTAGAGGTCGACGTTGCTTTCAGGGAGAGCGGGCGCGATGGCGGCGGCGATGTCGCCGTCGGAGATCATCCGCAGCTTGGCACCGCTGCGGCGGACGGCGTCGATGTAGGGTTGGTTCCGGTCGCGGTCGAGGACCATGACCACGATGTCCCGGATGTCCTTCTCGAGGATCTTCGCAGTGATCTTGATCACTTCCTCGGTCGGGGCCTCGACGCTGATCGGCAGTTTCGGATCCGCCATGAAGGCGCGGCGGACCTTCTCGGGATAGGCAAGCTTCTCGAGGTAGAAGGCGGGGATGTCTTCCAGCGCGTTGGCCTCGCCATCGACGGGAATGGCGGCGGCGATGCAGGAGACGGAGTTCGCCATGCCCTTCGAGACGTTGGTGGTGCCGTCGACGGGATCGAGCGCGATGTGGAACTGCGGCGAGCCCTCGGCCCAGGTGCCGACCTTCTCGCCTTTGAAGATACCGGGGGCCTCGTCCTTGATGCCCTCGCCGATGACGACCTCGCCGCGCATGTCCATCAGGTCGAACATGCCGCGGATGGCGTCGCAGGCGGCGGCGTCGGCGGCTTCCTTCTCGCCGCGGCCCATCCAGCGGTGGGCGACGATGGCGGCTCCCTCCGTCGCGCGGAGGAAGTCCATTTCAAAGATGCGTTCGGGGTCGATCATGGGGAGGGCGGGATGCAGGTTGCGGGCCGAAATGGCTCAACTGACAATGAAGGTTTTGAATCGCTCGTAGGCCGGGAGCCAGTGGTCGGGGTCCTGCGGCGTGTATGTCTGGAAGTCGAAGGAGTCCCGGATCAAGCGTCGGCCGGCGGCGAGGTCGGCGACGTGGCCGGTGGCGATCATCTGGACGATGAGGTTGCCGCAGGAGGTGGCTTCGATCGGGCCGGCGACGACCTCGATGCCGAGCGCGTTCGCGGTGGCCTGGGCGAGGAAGGCGTTCTGGATCCCGCCGCCGCCGGCGTGGAGGCGTTCGAAGCGCTTGCCGGAGAGGGCGCAGAAGCGTTCGTAAACGACGCGGTATTTCAGGGCTAGGGATTCGGAGGCAACGCGCAGGATGGTGCCCTTGTCGGCGGGAACTTTCTGTCCGGTGCGTTCGCAGAAGGCGCGGATCTTCTCCGGCATCTCGCCGGGCGAGGCGAAGACCGGATCGTCGGGATCGATGAAAGCGGTGAAGGGCTCCGCCTCCTCGGCGAGCTTCGCCATTTCGCCATAGGAGAGGTTCTCGCCGTCGAGGGCCCACTGGCGCTTGCACTCCTGGATCAGCCAGAGGCCGGCGATGTTCTTCAGGAAGCGGACGCTGTCCTCGGCACCGAGCTCGTTGCAGCAGCGGGCGGCAAAGGCTTCCGGCGTGCGGATCGGATCCTTGCGTTCCAGACCCATGATCGACCAGGTGCCGGAGGAGAGCCACAGCGGGTCGTCGCCATCCATCGGGATGCCGGCCACGGCGGAAGCGGTGTCGTGGGAGGCGCTGGCGACGATGGGGATGTCTTCCTTGCCGATCATCCGCGCGACTTCCTTGCGGATCGGCCCGAGGACGGTGCCGGGGGCGACGATCTTGCCGAAGATCCGCTGCGGCAAACCGAGCGCCTCGATCACGCCCCAGGCCCAGTCGCCGGTGCCGGCATCGAGGAGCTGGGAGGTGGAGGCGATGGTCCGCTCGACCGCCTGAACGCCGCAGAGCCAGTAGGCGAGCAGGTCGGGGATGAAGAGGAGTTTGTCCGCGGCGGCAAGGGCGGGGGAGGAGATCTGTTCCTCGGCCAGCAGGTGCAGGGACGAATTGTAGAAGTTGGTGGTGATGCCGGTGAGCGAGTAGATCTCGGCCTCGCTCAGCTTCGCATGCATCACGGCGGGCATGCCCTCGTGGCGGGCGTCGCGGTACTGATGAGGCATGCCGAGGAGGCGGCCGCGGGAGTCGAGCAGGCCGAAGTCGCAGCCCCAGGTGTCGATGCCGATCGCCACGATCTCGTCGCCATACTTGTCCACCGAGCGGCGCAGGCCTTCGACAATGTCGCGGTAGAGGCCGACGATGTTCCAGAACGAGCCGCCGGGTAGGTCGGTGCCGGGGTTGTCGAAGCGGTGGATCTCCTCGAGCCGGAGGGTTTTCAGGTCGGTGATGCCGGCGATGACGCGGCCGCTGCCGGCGCCGAGGTCGATGGAGAGGAAGACGGGCATGGGTTGGGAAAAGCTGAAATGCTGAGAACTGAAATGCTGAAATCTAACGGGCAAAGCGGAGGTCGTAGGGCGGGTTCTTGAGGTGGGATTTGGCGTAGGCCTTGGACTCGCGGTCGGTCACGACGACATCGAGGTCGGCGGGCGGCGCGAAAAAGTAGTCCGCCTTGATGCCGAACTTCGAGTGGTCGAGCAAGGCGCAGTTCCAGGCGGATTGCTCGATCATCATGCGCTTGAGGCGGGCTTGCTCGGGATTCGGTTCGCTGACGCCTTGCGCTGGATCGAGGCCGGCTCCGGAGAAGAAGAAGCGGTCGATCTTCAGGAGCCGCAGCGCCGATTCGGTGATCATCCCGGAGAACCGCCGTCCACGGGCCTCGTAGCTGCCACCCAGCTGGATCAACTCGACATCGTCGCGCGCGGCGAGGCGTTCGACCACGGCGAGCGAATAGGTGACCACGCGCAACGGCATGCCTTGCGGGACCTGGCCGGCGAGTTCGAGCGCGGTGGTCGAGGCGTCGAGCAGGATGGTCTCGCCGGGAAGGAGCATGCGTGCCGTCTCGCGGGCGATCGCCAGTTTCTCCTCCAGCTTGCGCGATTCGCGCTCGCTCTGCGACAGCTCCCCGAGCGGGGCGGTGGAGTCCATCGCACCGCCGTGGGTCCGCCGCAAGTGACCGCGGCGGCCGAGCAGGTCGAGGTCGCGGCGGACGGTCTCCTCGGTCACCGCGAAATCACGGGCGAGATCCGCGGTGCGGACCGTGCCGTCACGGCGCACCCGGTCGAGGATCTGGCGTTGGCGTTCGGCGGCGAGCATGTGGGATTCTGTGGGAAATTGCTTGCTTTCGTGGGTTTTGTTCCGCACACCCCGGCTCGTCAATCCCAAACCTCAACGACCCATGCCTTCCGATTTCAAGCACGTGAACTATTCCTGGGACGACGCGCACGCCGCGACGCTCGATCCGGTTGCCCGTCTCGTCTACCGCTCCAACATCCTCGGCGACGACCAGCGCGTCACGAACACCGGCGGCGGCAACACCTCGTCGAAGATCGTCGAGACCGACCCGCTCACCGGCCAGCCGGTCGAGGTGCTCTGGGTGAAGGGCTCCGGCGGCGACCTGCGCACCAGCAAGCGCGACAATTTCTCTTCTCTCTATCAGGACAAGCTGATCGCCATGCAGGGCCTCTACGAAGCCCGCGCGGACAAGGGCCTCAAGTCGCAGGCCGAGGACGACATGGTGGCGATGTACTTCCACACCACTTTCAACCTCAACCCGCGCGCCTCGTCGATCGACACCCCGCTGCACAGCTTCCTGCCGGGCAAGCACGTCGACCACATGCACCCGAACGCGATCATCGCGATCGCCGCCTCCAAGAACTGCCAGCAGCTGACCAAGGAGATCTTCGGCGGCGAGATGGCCTACGTCCCGTGGATGCGCCCGGGCTTCGAGCTCGGCCTCGCGATGCAGGAGATCGCCAAGGCCCAGCCGAACGTGAAGGCGATCATGATGGGCCAGCACGGCTTCATTTCGTGGGACGACGACGACAAGGTCTGCTACGTCCGCACGCTGGAGTTCATCGAGAAGGCCGCCACCTACATCGAAGCCAAGTACGAAGCCAAGGGTGGCGACGCCAAGGCCTTCGGCGGCCAGAAGTACCAGACGCTTCCGGAAGCCGAGCGCCAGGCCACGCTTGCCGCCATCCTGCCCTGGCTGCGCGGCCAGGTTTCGCAGCAGAAGCGCTTCATCGGCACCGTCCAGGACGACGCCAAGATCCTGCGCTTCGTCAACTCGGCCGACGCCCCGCGCCTCGCCGAACTGGGGACTTCCTGCCCCGACCACTTCCTGCGCACCAAGATCAAGCCGCTCTACGTCGATTGGAATCCGCAGGCGGAAGACGCCGCCGCCCTCAAGGCCAAGCTCGCCGCCGGCTTGGAGCAGTATCGCAAGGACTACGCGTCCTACTACGCCGCCTGCAAGCACGCCAACAGCCCGGCGATGCGCGACCCGAACCCGACCGTCGTGCTGATCCCCGGCCTCGGCATGATCGCCTGGGGCAAGGACAAGTCGGAGTCCCGCGT
The DNA here is from genome assembly GCA_027491155.1 of Verrucomicrobiaceae bacterium. GTDB lineage: Bacteria > Verrucomicrobiota > Verrucomicrobiia > Verrucomicrobiales > Akkermansiaceae > Haloferula. The sequence continues at coordinate 51,135 of JAIXWR010000022.1, read as the reverse complement.
GACCGCCGAGTTCTACAACTGCGCGGTTGAAGTCATGCGCGGTGCCGAGGCGATCGACGAATACATCTCGCTGCCGCAGCAGGAAGCCTTCGACATCGAATACTGGCTGCTTGAAGAGGCGAAGCTCCAGCGCATGCCCGCCGAGAAGGAACTCGCCCGCCAGATCATCATCGTGATCGGCGCCGGCTCCGGCATCGGCAAGGAGACCGCCCACCGCCTGGTCAAGGACGGCGCGCACATCGTCTGCGTCGACCTCAACAAGGAAGCGGCCGAGGCGACCGCCAAGGAGATCACCGACAAGTATGGCGTCGGCATCGGCGTCGCCGGCACCGGCGTCTCCAACTGCGGCCAGGCGATCGGTTTCGCGGCCAACATCACCGACCGCGCCAGCATCCGCGCGATGCTCGACCAGGTCGCGCTGGCTTACGGCGGCTTCGACCACATCTGCGTCACCGCCGGCATCTTCGTGCCGAGCGACACCACCGGCCACATCCCGGACGACAAGTGGGCGCTCACCTTCAACATCAACGTCACCGGTTCCTACTTCGTCGCCGACGAGGCGGCCAAGACGTGGAAGGAGCAGGGCCTGCGCGGCAACCTGGTGCTGACCACCAGCGCCAACGCCGCCGTCGCCAAGAAGGGCTCGCTCGCTTACGACACCTCGAAGGCCGCCGCGAACCACCTGGTGCGTGAGCTTGCCATCGAGCTGGCCCCGCTGGTCCGCGTCAACGGCGTGGCCCCGGCGACCGTGGTCCAGGGATCCGCGATGTTCCCCCGCGACCGTGTCATCGGCTCGCTGGCGAAGTATGCCATCCCTTACGCGGATGACGAGGCGACCGAGTCGCTGGTGAGCAAGCTCGCGCAGTTCTACGCGGATCGCACCTTGACCAAGGCCCCGATCACCCCGGCCGACCAGGCGGAAGCCTATTTCCTTCTCGTCACGAGCCGGCTGAGCAAGACCACCGGCCAGGTCATCACCGTCGACGGCGGCTTGCACGAGGCCTTCCTGCGCTGAGCGGTTTTCCCGGTAGTTAGTGAGTCGTGGACCGGGCGGTTCCCTCGCGGGGGCCGCCCGGTTTTTCATTCGGTGCCTGCTTGAGGACTGCGCGGAGATCCGTCGGATCCGGTCCGATCATTCATGGATCGAGCGGCACAGCACCTTTGCAGTCCGGATAGCCGGTGCAGCCCCAGAACTGCTTCCCGCTGTTCTTGCCCTGACGGGCGGTCCGCAGGGACATCGGCTTCCCGCAGAGTGGGCAAGGGGGAAAGGCATGATCGGAAGGATCCGACCGATCAGACCGATCCTTTGTCCGTTGCGCGATCCTCGCAGCAGCGAGCTGCTCCGAGTAGCCACCTCCGTCGATGAATTCCTGCTCCAGCGCGATGATCTGCTGGTCCAGCAGATAGTTCGCTTGATGGATCAGGCACAGCAGGGCGTTGGCGCGGATGGCAGCGTCGTCATGGTCCAGCCAATGCGCATAGAGATCGCGCCGGGCGTAGTCGCCGGCGGTGGATGGATCGGTCGGATCCGTCGGATCGGACGGATTCTTTCTTCTCCAACCCACGGCGCGTATGGCTTTCGCCTCCTGTGAATCTTTCGCCCACTGCGGCAGACGGCTCTGGCGGAGGTAGTCCTCGAAGTCCAGCAGGAGCTCTTCCAAGCTCGCACGTGCCACGTTGGTCAGATGAAGTTCCGACTTGCTGCTGGTCCCTCCGGCGCGGTTTCCCTCCGCGATGTTCTGCCGCCCGCTGCTGGCTGCTTGCACCATTTGATCGTGGGTGCGTCCGCTGATGAAGCGATCGCAGAAGGCCGCGGTGGCGTCATAGATGATAGTGGTCACTTGGAAGCTCCGCAGATTGCGGTAACCCCCGACGGGGCGAAGCTTCCGCGGCCTCGGTTTGTTGGGATCGGTCCGATCCGTCGGATCCGACCGATCTTCTGGAGTCGGCGGTGTCATGCGCTGAGGAGGGGCGGATCTCCATCCGCTTTCGGTTGCTGGTTAGCGGAGACGTCTCGCTTCCTCAAGAAATCCCTTCTTCTCGCCGGAGGCCAGCAGAGCGGTGATCACGTGCTTCAAAGCCTGGGGGAGCCACATCCGACCTCCTCCTCCGTCAGCATCCGCCACTCCCCGGGGCCGAGGTCGGGCGGGAGGGAAATCCCGCCGATGCTCTCGCGGTGGAGCTTCACCACCCGGTTGCCGATGCGGTGGAACATCCGCTTGATCTGGTGGTAGCGGCCTTCGTGGAGGGTCAGGCGGGCCTGATGTTCGCCGAGGATTTCCAGCGCGGCGGGGAGGGTGGTGAGATCCTCGGTGTGGAAGTGGAAGCCGGCGGCGAAGGCCTCGATAGCGGAGGCGGGAATCGGGTCGCGGGTTTCGACGAGATAGACTTTTGGCACCTTTGTCTCCGGGGCCATGAGCGGCTTCGACCAGTTACCGTCGTTCGTGAGGAGGACCAGTCCGGTGGTCGAGCGGTCGAGGCGGCCGACGAGATGCAGCGTGTGGCGGTCGGGATCGTCGATGAGGTCGATCACGGTGCGGTGCACCGGGTCGCTCGTCGCGCTAAGGATGCCGACCGGCTTGTTGAGCATCAGGTGGAGCCGCCGTGCCGACTGGCGCAGCGGGCGGCCGTCGAGTTCGACGCGTTTGAAACGGTCGACCGGGTGGTCGAGGCGGCGGGTGATCGCTCCCTCGACGGCGACCCGGCCGGCGAGGATCGCCTCGCGGGCCCGGCCGCGGCCGAGCGAATCGTGTTTGGCGAGGAGGCGGTCGAGTTTCACGGGGGAAGACAAGCTTCGGATCGGCTTGCCTGCGAGACCGAAGCACCGTGGTGGCCGGGAATCGGGGGCGTCGTCCCGCCTCGAGAGACCGACTTTAGCCTTGTTCTTATGCCGCGTCCGGATAGTTGGCAGTCAACGTGCTGCAAGCAAACCCGGTAAATCTTTCCCCGGGAAACCCAGCCGTGTGATCTTCCGCGACCTTCTTCACCTCCGGGCCCATTCAACCCTCCCCGCCATGAAACCCCGTGTCCCCCGACTTCTTTTCTGCTTCCTGCTGACCGGCGTCGCATCCGGCCAGGACGCCCAACTGCTGGAGGTTCAGAACATCGTGCAGGCGACGAAAGGCGCCGACGGGGCCTGGACGCCTGCCGCGAAGGATCAATCTCTGGCAGTCGGCGACCGGATCCGGACGCGGCAGCGGAGCCGGGCGACCCTGCGCTTGACCGACCTCTACACGATGCGGTTGGAGCAATTCACGACGGTCGAGATTGCGCCGGGGCTGTTCAGCGAAGACAAGCCGCGGCTCGATGTCGGCGGCGGGGCGGCCTTCATTTTCAGCCGCGAGAAGAGCGGCGAGATCGACATCAAGACGCCCGCCGCCAACGGGGCGATGCGCGGCACCCAGGTTTACGTCCAGGTCGCGGCCGACGGCACCTCGCGCTTCCAGGTGCTGGAGGGGCAGGTGGAACTCGCGAACGACCAGGGCAAACTGCTGCTGGGCCCCGGCGAGGCCGGCGAGGCGGCACGCGGTCGGGCACCGAAGCGGACGGCAGTGATCGAGGCGACCAACCTGCTCCAGTGGGCGCTCTATTATCCGGCGGTGCTGGATGCGGACGAGCTCGGCCTGAAGGGCGAGGGGAAGTCGGTCGCCGCGTATCGGGAGGGTGATCTCTTAGAGGCGCTCGAACGGCATTCCGGGAGCACGCAAGGAACCAGCGGCAAGCTCTACCGGGCCGCGGTGCTGCTGGCAGTCGGTCGCCTGGATGAGGCCGCGGGCATCATCAAGGGTGTGCCAGCGGGCGATCCGGGTCGTCGTGCGATCGAGCGGATGATCGACGCGGTGAAGTTCCGCGAACGCGAGGCGTGGGCGGATGAAAGTCTCAACACGGCGGGGGAGGCGATCGCGGAAAGCTATTACCGTCAGTCGCGCTCCGACTTGAAGGCAGCCCGCGACGCGGCCCGGATTGCCACCGAGAAGGCGCCGGGCAACGGCTACGCGTGGACCCGGCTGGCGGAACTGGAGTTTTCCTTCGGCCGGACGAAGGAGGCGCGCGAGGCGCTGGCGAAGGGGCTGGAACTCACGCCGCGCAATGCCCGGGCCCATGCGCTGCAAGGCTTCATCCTCGCCGCGGACAACCGGATCGAGGAAGCGCGGACTTCGTTTGAACAAGCCGTTCAACTCGACGGCTCGCTCGGCAACGGCTGGCTGGGCCTCGGCCTGACCAAGACCAAGAAGGGCGACCTGGCCGGCGGCCGCGCCGACCTCCAGACCGCGGCGACGGTGGAGCCCACGATGTCGGTCTTCCACAGCTACCTCGGCAAGGCGCTCAGCATGGAGGACAAGCCGGTCGAGGCGCGCAAGGACCTCGATCTGGCCAAGCAGCTCGACCCGAACGATCCGACGCCCTGGCTTTACTCCGCGCTGGAGCTCCAGCGGCAGAACCGCCCGAACGAGGCGATCGCCGACCTCGAGCGCTCGATCGAGCTCAACGACAACCGCCGGGTCTATCGCTCGCAGCTCCTGCTCGACCAGGACAAGGCAGTGCGCAGCGCCAACATGGCGAAGATCTATCAGAACGCCGGGATGCAGGAGGTCGCCGTGCGCGAGGCGACCCGCGCGGTGGAAAGCGACTACACCAACCCGTCCGCCCACCTCTTCCTCGCCAACTCCTTCGACGCCCTGCGCGATCCCGATCGCATCCAGCTGCGCTACGAGACGCCGTGGTTCAACGAACTGCTGCTCTCCAACCTGCTCTCGCCGGTCGGAGGCGGGCCGCTGTCACAGTTCGTGTCGCAGCAGGAATACTCGAAGTTGCTCGAAGCCGACGGTCTCGGCGGCAGCATTCTCAGCGAGGTCCGCAGCGACGGCGAATCGCGGACCGCGGCGTCGGTGTTCGGGCAATCGGGGAACTTCAGCTTCGGCATCGACGCCTACTACCGCGACAACAACGGCGGCGACCGCTTCAACAACGGGGAGGAACTCCAGGAACTCTACGGGCAGTTCAAGTGGCAGGTCACGCCGGACGACATCTTCTACTTCCTGGGCAAGTGGCAGGACCAGCAGAGCGGCGACAACTCGCAGACCTACGACAACCGCCCGCTCAACCCGGAGCTCGACTTCAGCGAGCAGCAGGAGCCCGGCATGATCCTCGGCGGCTGGAATCACCGCTGGGCCCCGGGTTCGCACACCCTGCTGCTGGCCGGGCGGCTGAGCGCGGAACAGGTAGTCCGGAATCCGAACTCGACCCAGCTCCTGGTCGAGCGCGATGCCGACGGCTTGCGGCCGGGCTTCATCGAGAACGTCGCCGGGGTGGACCGGTTCACCGATCCTTCGCTCGACGGTTCGGTCACCTTTGGCCCCGACGGCGAGTCGCTGGTCTATTCTTCCGACCTGCTGAAAGCGATCCAGCCCTACCTGGGCCAGGGTGACGTGCTCAGCGTGAGCGGTGCTCCCTTCGCCTTGGAAACCCGGCGGAGCTTTGAAGTCGACAGCTTCGAGGTCCAGCAGATCTGGCAGACGGACAGGAACCTGCTCATCGCCGGCGGGCGCTACCAGTCCGGCGAGTTCGAGACCGACGTGCGGATGCTCGCCGAGCGGCCGAACTTCAATGGCGGCTTCGAGACGCCCGCGGTGCTGCAAAGCTCGGTCGTCGATTTCGAGCGGATGAGCTTTTACGTCTACGACTACTGGCAGGTCACGCCCTGCCTCACGCTGATCGGCGGGGCGTCGTGGGATCACATCGAGCACCCCGACAACTTCCGGAACCCTCCGGTGAACAACTTCCAGCGCGAGAGCGAGGAGTTCTCCGGCAAGGCCGGCTTCACCTATGCGCCGGCCCGCTGGATGACCGTCCGCGGGATGTATGCGCAGGGCCTCGGCGGCGCGAGCTTTGACGAAAGCGTGCGCTTGGAACCGGTGCAGCTCGCCGGTTTCAACCAAGCCTACCGCACCGTGATTTCGGAATCGATCGCCGGATCGGTGGAAGCGCCCGAGTATGAGATCTGGGGCCTCAGCGCGGAGGGCAGCCTGCCCTCGCGGACCTTCTGGGGAGCCTCGTTCAATGTCATCGAGCAGGACGTCGACCGCAGCCGCGGGATCTTCACCGGCTACAGCGCGGGAGTGTTCCCTTCGACGCCCGCCTACTTCGCCGACACCACGGCGGAGCGGCTCGACTACGAGGAGCAGTCGCTGGCGCTGACCGTGAACCAGCTCCTCGGCAACCAGTTCTCGGTTGGTGCCGGTTTCCGCATGACGCGGTCGGAATTGAATACCACGCTGCCGGAACTCGCCGGGGCAGGTCCCTTCGCGAACCTCGACGACGAGGCCACGCTGTCGGAAGTGATGCTCAGCGCGAACTGGAACTCGCCGACCGGGCTCTTCGCGCGGGTCGAGGCGAACTACTTCTCGCAGGACCTCGAGGAGGACCCGTCGCGGCTGCCGCTGCGCTCCGGCGACACCTTCTGGCAATTCAACGCGCTGGCCGGCTACCGCTTCAACGACAACCGCTGCGAGGTCACCGCCGGGGTGCTGAACATCGGCGGCACCGACTACCAGCTCAGCCCGCTCAACCCGCGCGCCGAGATCGTCCGCGACCGCACCGCGGTGCTGCGGGTGCGCTACAGCTTCTAACCGCCTCACCGGATGTCGCGGGGGATGTGGAACAACGAGCGCGCGATCCGGTTGCTGACGGCACTGGTGGGCGTGGCGCTTGCGGTGGCGGCGGGCTATCTCGCGCTGTTCCGGGTCGGTGCTTCGGTGGTCACGCTCAGCTACGACGTGCCGCTGCTGTTCAACCCGAAGGAGAACTCGCAGGACGTGCGGATCGTCTATCTGGAGGAGGCGGACGGGAAGGTCTTCGAGCGCAAGGTGCAGGCCAGGCTGCTCGACAAGCTCAACGAGGCGGGCGCCCGCGCGGTGGTCTACGACTTGATCTTCGAGCATCCCTCGGAAGACCCGGAAGTCGACCGCGAGTTCGCCGCGGCGATGATCCGTTTCCGCGGCGCGGATGAGAACGGGATGGCGATCCCCGGCAAGCCCTTGCGGCCCATCTTGCTCGCCTGCGGCCGCGATGAGATCCGCCAGACGGGAGTGGTGGGCGAGAGATTGATCCCGCCGACCGACGAACTGCTGGCGGCGGCGGACGACTTCGGTCTGGTCGCCTTCATCCGGGACAAGAAATTCACGGTCCGCGAACTCATGACCGGCACCAAGGACGAGCCGTCGATGACATGGAAAGCCGCCAGCTTGCTCGGGGCAAAGCTGGAGGAAGCCGATCGACTCAAGCCCCGCTGGATCCGCTTCATCGGCCGTCCGCCGGATCCCGAGGACGAGAACGCCCGCCCGCCGATCCCGTCGCTGGGTGCCGACCAGGTGATGAACGGCGATGCTTCGGGGCTGCTTCGCGACAAGATCGTGGTCGTCGGCGCGAAGCCCGGCATCGTCGGTGCGGCGCTGGGCGTCGATCTTTTCTCGACGCCTTTCCACCGGCTCGACATCCGCGGCAACCTGCCGCCGACCAGCGGCGTGGAACTGCAGGCGACCGTGCTGGCGAACCTGCTCGAGGGCAACTGGCTGAGCCGCTCCGACCGGCGGCACGACACCTGGCTGGCTGTCGTCGCCGGGGTGGTCGCCGGTCTGCTGTTCACGCGTTTGCGGCCGGTCCACGGCATCCTGGTGGCGGTCCTGCTGATCCTTGGGCTTCTGGCCGCGGGGACATGGTCGCTGCAGCACGACGGGGTGTGGTTCCCGTGGAGCATCGCCGCCTTCGTGCAGATCCCGGTGGCCCTCGGGTGGGGCACTGCGGCGCATTTCTACATCGAGCGCTTCTTCCGCACGAAGCTCGGCGAGGAACAGCGGCAGCTCCGCGAGGCCTTCGCGAAATACCTGTCGCCGCAGATGCTCGACCGCCTGACCGCGGAAGGCTTCAAGATGCGGGTCGGTGGCGAGAAAATCGAGGCGGCGATGATGTTCACCGACCTCGAGAACTTCACCGACCTCTGCGAGAAGGTCGGAGACCCCGAGCGCATCGTGAGCACGCTCAACGAATACTTCGAGCGGACCACCAGCCACATCTTCGACGATGACGGGGTGGTGATCAAATTCATCGGCGATGCGATCTTCGCCGCGTGGGGTGCCCCGCTGGCCGAGCCGCAGGCCGCGCTGAAGGCGGCGCGGGCGGCGTGGAAGCTGGGGAACACCGAGAAGATCTCGATCGACGGCGTGGCGCTGAACACCCGGATCGGCGTGCATCTCGGTGAAGTCGTCGCCGGGAACATCGGCAGCGCGCGGAGGGTCGATTACACGATGATCGGCGACGCGGTGAACCTCGCCGCGCGGCTGGAGGGGCTCAACAAGACCCTCGGCACCGGCATCCTGGTCAGCGACGAGGTCCGGCTGCGGATTGGCGACGAGTTCCTGACCCGGATGGTCGGGCGGCTGAAAGTGAAGGGCCGTCGTGAAGTCACGGTGGTCCACGAGCTGTTGGGGCCGCTGCCAGGGGGCGGGGAGCCGGAATGGATCGCGCTCTACCACTCGGCGCAGGCCTCGCTCTCGGCGAACGACCCGGCGAAAGCGCGGGAGCTTTTCCTCGCCACGGAGTCCGCCAAGGGCGGGCCGGACGGTCCAAGCCGGTTCTTCCTGAAGCGGCTCGATGCCGGGGAGGTGATCCGCGACGGCATCGTCGAGATGACCGAGAAGTAGCCGCGCGGATCTTGCTTCCCTGCAAAGGGTGTCGACGGTCCGGCGGAAATCGGGTTTACTCCCCGCGCTTCACCCCCCCGTCTTTCCCCCGCAAGATGAAGGTCCTCACCCCCGCCTGTTCCGGTGCCCCGTGCCCCGGTGCCGCCGCTTCCGCATTCGCCGGAGACGCCGTCCCCGGCTGCTGCTCCGGGCGGCCCTCGTGCTCCGATTGGCTCGTGAACTGCTTTATCCTGAGTCGGTTCTTCCGCTCGCCCGGCAACCCACCGGGGGAAGTCCTCTAAAACCCTTCAAACGCTCTCCCGGTTCCATCCCGAGCGAACCCCTCGACATGCCTCGAATCAAGACCATCCCGGCCCTTCTGGCCCTCTCGGGCGCAGGCTTGCTTGGCTTCGGACTTTGGAAGGCCGGGGATGCCGGCCCGGCGGATGCCGGGGCGTCCGGGTCGAAGGCGGCGGACACCGGGAAGGCGGATCCCGCTCCGGCAGGCCAGCATGACACGATTTCCGAAATTTTCGACGGGGTGTCGGAAGACTCTCCGGCGAGCGATGTTTCGAGGGATCTGGCCGGGCTCCGTGCCGCCCTGCTGGCGATGCCGAAAGACGAGGCGGTGCGGCGGATCGAGGGCTTTCTCGACGGGGGCAAGGATCGTGCAACCGGACTTTCTTTCGGAATTGCGAAGGATGGGAGCCTGTCCGAATGGCCGAGTTTCCGCACTTTTTTGCTCGATACCCTGCTGGCGGTGGACCCGGCGGCGGCGGCAGCGGTCGGGCGCTCGATTCTCGAAACGCCGACGACCGCGGACGAGTGGGCGCTCGCGCTCCGGAACGTCGCTCGGGGCGAGGCGGCCCTGGATGCCTCCTACCTGAGGGCGAAGACCGAGGAGCTGATCGCCAACCCGGCGTGGCAGGCGGATCCGTCGGTCGGCTACCTGAACGCCTTCGACGTGCTGGTCCACATCGGTGCCACCGACAGCACGCCGCTTTTGTCCGGTTTGATCCGCAACAAGGACCGCAGGGATCTGGCCCATGCCGGTTTCCTGACGCTCGACCGCCTGGTGCAAGGCCAGCCGGCCGAGGTGCTCGGTCGCCTTTCGCAAGACACCGCCTTGCAGCAGAGCCGGCCGGAGATGGTGGCCCAGCAGTTCGCCCGGGCCGACGTGAGGGATCCCGCCCAGCAGGCGCTGGTGAAGGCCTGGCTGCTGGATCCCGCGCGCACGCCTGTCGAACTGCGATCGTTCGCGGGGATCTACCCGAACAACAACCAGTTCGTCTCCAACAACCTTCTCACCGTCCAGGCCTCCGCCGCGGGCGACGACCTCGCCTCCCACGACCGCGAAGCCCTGGCAACGATCAAGGCCTGGGCGGCCGATCCGGAGTTCGAACCGGTCGCGGAGCATCTCCGCGGCATGATTTCACGCCTCGAAGGCTTCGTCGGCGCCCGCGATCCTCTCTCACCCTCTTCGCCCCAAGAATAGTCCCATGAATCCCCCCAACGTTCACCTCATGACCCCGGATTCCCTCCTCCGGATCACCCGGTCCGGGATCATCGCTTTCACGGCCCTGATGCTTTCGCTGGCTTCAGGACGAGCCTCCACGGTGTTCTCGTGGAGCACGGCGGTCGACGGGAACTGGAGCGACGCTTCGAAGTGGACTTCCGAGCAAGCGCCCGACAGCGCGCCGGTGGCCGCCGGCCAGGCCGACTACTCGCTCGAGTTCGCGGCTGCGGGCACTTACGCCGTCCAGCAGGACCTGAATGCGGGATTCCGCTTGAATCTCCTCCGCCTCGCCGGCGCGGAGGTCACCGTGGCGGGGAACACGATCCAGTTTGTCACCAACGGGGCGGCGCTTCCTTCAATTCTCCAGGACGGCGATGCGGCGGTCTCGATCGGCGTTCCCGTCAGCCTTGCGGCGGATCTATCCTTCGGCGGGACCGGCAGCGGCCTCGTCACCATCACCGGGGCGGTGACCGGAACCGGCGGGCTTACCAAGTCCGGAACCGGCGTGCTCGCGATGAGCGGTGCCAACAGCTTTCGCGGCAACACGACCGTCCAAGGCGGCACCCTTCGGCTTTCCATGCCGAACACGGGCAACGACAAGTCCGTGCTGAGCATCGCGGCGGGGGCCACCCTCGATCTCGACTTCACCGGCAGCGACACCGTCGGCGCCCTGGTGCTGGCCGGCGTCGCGCGACCCGACGGACTTTACGACGCAACCAACAGCGGCGGCGCGATCACCGGCACGGGATCCATCCGGGTGGTGACACCCCTGCCGTCCTCGAATGCCAGCCTCTCCGCGCTTTCGGTCGGCACGGCCAGCCTTTCGCCCGCCTTCAGCCCGCTGACCGGCAGCTACTCGGCCCAGGTGCCGAACACCGTGAGCTCGATCACCGTGACTCCCACCCTGGCGGGAGAAGGGGCCACCGCGACGGTCAACGGCGCCGCCGTGGCCTCGGGAACCGCCAGCGGCCCGATCGCCCTGAGCGTGGGGCCGAACCTGATCACCACGCTGGTCCGCGCGCAGGACGGGATCACCACCCGGACCTACACGGTCAATGTCAACCGGGCTTCGGCGGCCGTCGTCTCGACCGCCCCGGCGGTGGTGATCGACGCCTCGCGTGCCACCTTGAACGGCGACGTGAACCCGAACGGGGTGTCCACGGTTTATTTCGAGTACGGCCCCACAGCGGATTTCGGCAGCCGGACCCCGGATCGAGACGTTTCCGGCAATACGTCGCGCGCCTTTGCGGCCGGCATTTCCGGGCTGAAGGGTGCCACGACCTATCATTTCCGCGCGGTGCTCTTCAATGCGGGCGGCGTCCTCTTCGGGAACACCCGGCAGTTCACGACACTGCCGAATCCTCCGGTGGCCGCGACCGGTGCGCCTGCCAACGTCACGGCATCGACCGCAACGCTCGTCGGCGCGGTGAACCCGAGCGGCGTCCAGGCTTCGGTCTATTTCGAATACGGTCTCACCACCGCCTACGGCCAATCCACGCCGGTCCAGAAGGTGCCTGCGGGCACCAGCACCGTGGGCGTCCAGGCACCGAATCTCTCCCTCATCCCCAACGCCAGCTATCACTACCGCCTGGTCGCGAGCAACAGCGCGGGAACCGTCTTCGGCAACGACGTCCTGTTCTCCGTGCAGGAGGGCGGCGGATCCGGCAGCGGGGCGCCGACCGCAGCTCCCGCGGTGACCACGGGTGAGGCCGCGGCGGTGGCCACCGAGTCCGCCGTGCTGGTGGGATCGGTCAATCCCAACGGCGGAACGACGCTGGTCGAGTTCGAATACGGCACCACCCCCACATACGGCAGGAACACCGCCCCGCAGGGCGTCGGTAACGGCACGACTCCCGGCGACGTGGCGATTCCACTCCAGGGACTCCTGCCCGGCACGACCTATTATTACCGTCTCACCGCCTCCAACGATCTCGGCACGACGTTTGGCGAGGGGGCGAGTTTCACCACCGGCTTCCCGCCGCCCACGGCCGTGACCGGGAATTCGACGGTGCTCACGACCACCAGCGTGAGGATCGATGGCGAGGTCCGGGCTCGCGGCGATGTGGCCGAGGTGTGGATCGATTACGGAACGGACGGGATTTCCTTCGACAGTGTCCGCGGCACGCCGGCGGAAGTGAGTGGCGACCAGAGCACCGGCGTGAGCGCCGATCTGACGGATCTGGCGCAGGGCGTGACCTACTTTTTCCGCGTCCGGGCGACCGGTGCGAACGGGCAGGGGATCGGGGAGACCCGGTCGTTCGAGGTCGCGTCGCTCTCCGGATTGATCCAGCAGTACCCGCCGGCCGTGCCGGCAGGCGAGCGGCAGGGATCGCTGACCATCACGCTCGGCGATCCGGCGGTCGAAGGTTCCGGCTGGCGTTTCAGCGGTGAACAATTCTGGAGGGAGTCCGGAGTGGCGGCCACCGGCCTGACCACCGGCGACCGCGTGGTGGAATACCGGCCGGTGCCGGGTTTCGTCAGGCCGGCAAATGAAGCGGTGGCCATCACCAGCAGCCCCGCCCCGGCGTCCCTGGTGCGGACCTACCAGCCGACGGCGGATGCGGGGAACGGCAGCCTGGTCGTCTTCCTCAAGCCCCAGGATCTGACCGAGAACGTGGCGCTGGCCCGCTGGCGCTTCTTCGGGGAAGGGGAGGCCGACTGGAAGCTGAGCGGCGAGCCGGTGAGCGGTCTTGCGGCCGGTAGCTACGTGATCGAATGCAAGCCGGTCGAAGGCCGCAGCACGCCCGCGCCGGCGACCGCCAGTGTCGACGACGGGACGACCTCCACCATCACGATCACCTATTTCATCGCCGACGATCCGGTGGGCGAGGCCCCTGCGATGGTGCCCTTCGATTCCTTCGCCGGCGACACCAGCCTGCCCAACGCCTTCGTCGGACAGATCCGCGGCGATGCCGGATCCGGCACCGGCTTCGTGGTCCGCCCGCGGGTGGTCGCGACCGTCGGCCACGTGGTGTTCGACGACGGCACGCTGGCGATCACGACCGGCCTGCAGTGGCTGTTCCAGCGCGACCGCGGCGTGCATGATCCGGTTCCCCGGACCCCGCGCGGCAGCTACCTGATGACCGGCTACGCGGCGCAGCGGATCCTCGACAATTCGCCCGGCGAGTCCTCGCCCGAGTCCCAGAACCTCGATGCGGCGACGCTCTTCTTCCTGGAGGATATCGGCCGAGGCGGATTCAGCGGCTACCTCGCCAGCGACGCGTCCGTCAACGAGTTCCTGGATTCCAGCGCGCTCAAGACCCTGGTTGGCTATCCGGTCGACGGCATCCCCGAAGCCGACCTGGACCGCCTGCATGCCACCACTCCGTCGAACGTGGTGTTCACCAAGGCATTCGGCCGCACCTACACCAGCGCCGGCATCCGTTCCAGCGGGGGCGCTTCCGGGGCACCGCTTTGCGTGCAGGCGGAAAACGGCGCCTATTATCCGGCGGCTATCTATCTTGGCGGCACCGGCCAGACCGTGGTCCGGGCCCTCGACAGCGAGGTGGTCGAGCTGATCGCCTTCGCCGATGCCAGCTCCGGCGACGGGGTGGGCGTGAACGGCGGATCGCAGACGGGCATCGCCACGGAGGCCTACGACAAGCCCGGGCTGTCCGCGCTGAAGGTCGTCATCGAGCCCGCCTCCGCCCGCGCCGCGGGTGCCGGCTGGCGGCTTGGCACCGCGTCGCCCTATCTGCCGTCCGGCACACAGTCGGACGATCTGGCACCGGGCGATTACACCGTCCGCTTCCCGGTGCTCGAAGGCTTCGTGCCGCCGTCCCCGCTGGCCGTCAGTCTCGCTTCCGACCTCTTGACCACGGTCACGTTCACCTACGAGGCCACCGTGACCCCGCCGGTGATCACCTCCGCCGGAACCGCGTCGGCGGTTCGCGGGGAGCCCTTCAGCTACCAGATCGTGGCGGAGAACTCGCCGCAGCTCTTCACCCTGAGCGGCGTTCTTCCCGCGGACCTGACCTTCGATCCCGGAAGCGGCCTGATCTCGGGCGCTCCGGGTGAGGCCGGTGTTTTCACCGTGGACATCGGTGCCAGCAATTCCGGCGGCGCGGTCAGCCGGAAACTCGCGATCACCTCGTTGCCGGTGATCGCGGCGCAGGCGGCGACGCGGCCTTACCTGGTGCCGATGACCTACGTTCCCGCCTCGAGCGAAAGCGGTCCCGGCACGGAGTGGTCGGCCACCGGATTGCCTGCCGGCCTTTCGATCGAGAAGGCGACCGGGACGATCCTCGGCATCCCGCAGAATCCCGGTGTCTACACCATCCCGCTGACGGTCACGACCCGCGGTGCCAGCGCCACGGCGGATCTCACCCTCACGGTCACCGGCACGCCGCCCGTGTTCACCTTGCAACCGGTGAGCGCGCGGTCGCTGCAGTATGGCACGAGCACCGCACTCGCCGCGGAGGCGACCGGCCTGCCCGCGCCCGATTACCAGTGGTACGAAGGTCCTAGTGGAAACACCGACGTCCCGGTTCCGGGTGCGACGTCCAACGTGTTCAACACGCCGCCTGCCACCGCCAACACCTCCTACTGGGTACGCGCATCCAGCATCAGCGGCTTTGCGGACAGCAGCGCCACCGCGATCACGGTGTTGCCTTCTTCCAATGCCAACCTGCTCGGGCTCTTCACCAGCGAGGGGCCGGTTTCCCCCGCCTTCAACCTCGGGGTCACGGCTTATTTCCTGAGCGTGCCGAATGACGTCTCGGCGATCCAGGTGACCGCGCTCGCGGAGATCGCCCAATCATCCGTGCGTGTCGCCGGCGTCCTCGTCCCCCTGGATGCCGCCAGCGAACCTGTCGAACTCGCGGTGGGCTCCAACCTCATCAACATCGACGTGACCGCGGGCAACGGCACCACGACCAAGCGCTACACGCTGACGGTGACGCGTTCGGTGCCGCCATCGGTGGCGACCGCCGCGGCGACCGGGATCACGGATTCCAGCGCGGTGCTCCGCGGCACCGCGACGCCGAACGGCCCGGGCACGGTGTTCTTCCAATACGGCACCAGCACGGCATTCGGCAGCGCCACGCCGGGACAGGAAATCGGCGGAACCTCGCCGGTCGCGATCGAATCCCCGCTCTCCGGACTGGCTCCCGAAACGACCTATCATTACCGGATCGGCATCACGACGGGCGCGGGGACGATCTTCGGCGGCACCATGAGTTTCGTCACCCCGAAGGCTCCGCCGCTGGTGGCCACGGGTCAGGCCAGCGATCTCGCCGGAGGCGGGGTCCGGCTCATCGGTGCCGTGGATCCGAACGGGACGCCGACCACGGTCTACTTCGAATACGGCGAGCTCGATGCCCCGGTTCCATTCGGTCAAAGCACACCGCCGCAGGAGAATCTGGGCGGCACCAGCGTGATCGACGTCGAGGCGACGGTCTCGGGACTGCTGGAGGGCACCGCTTACCGCTACCGTCTGGTGGGGGTGAGCAGCGCGGGAGTCGCCTATGGCGAAGAGGTGATCTTCATCCCCGGGCAGGCCAACGGCGGCAGCGGCACACCTGTCGCCGCGCCGGAGGTGGTCACGCTCGCGGCCCTCGGCGTGACGCCCTCGTCCGCCTTGCTCCAGGGAACGGCCAATCCCCAGGGAGGGACCACCTTTGTCCGGTTCGATTACGGCCTGACGCCGGACTACGGGAATTCGACCCCTGCGCGGGGCATCGGCAGCGGGATGGACGCGGCCCTCGTCACGCAGCAGCTATCCGGTTTGCTCGCGGGCCGCACCTACCATTTCCGGCTCGTCGCCTTCAACAGCTTCGGCACCACCGAAGGGGAGGACCAGACCTTCTCCACCGGGTTCCTTGCCCCGCAGGCCACCACCGGCGGCGCCAGCCCGCTGAGCACCAGCGTGGTCCGGGTCAACGGTTCGGTCCGTGCGCGGGGTTCGGCGGTCGACGTCTTCTTCGAGTATGGCACCGACGGCGTGAACTTCCCCAACCGCATCCGGGCGATCGAAGGCACGGTGAGCGGGGATGCGGAGGTCGCGGTCCGCGCCGACCTCGACAACCTGCAGGCGGGGATCACCTACCATTACCGGACCGTGGCCTCGCGGGTCGATGATCCCTCGTCGTCGGGCACCGGACTGGTGAGGACCTTCGCGAGCGATGCCTTGGTCGGCCTGTTTCAGAAGTTCCCCCGGGAGCTCGATGTCATCGAGCGCCAGGGCCAGATTCAGGTCAACCTGCTGCCTGCCGGGACCGGCAAGTGGCGCTTCGTGGGCGAGATCGAGTGGCGGGATTCCGGGGCGATTGCCAGCGGCATGACGACCGGCGACCGCGAGATCGAGTTCCAGCCCGTGGCGGGCTACCTCCAGCCCGGCCGCGAATTGGTCGGGGTGATCAGCGGCGCGCCGACCCTGGTCCTGGAGCGCGAGTATTTCCAATCCGCGGTGCCGGGGAATTCCGGCCTGCAGGTGTTCCTCGAGCCGGCCAGCCGGGTGGCGGCCACTCCCACCTCGTCCCGCGTGCAATGGCGCTTGGCCGGCGAGTCGGTTTGGCGGGATTCCGGGACCAGCATCACCGGCCTGATGCCCGGCAGCTATCTGGTGAACTTCAAGGCGGCCCAGGGCCTGAACGCGCCTCCTCCGGCCACGCTCGTGGTGGCGCCCGGCGAGCTGAGAACCGCCGCTTTCGCCTACAATCCGGACCTCGATGTCCCGTCGAGCTCGCTCAGGGTCTTGTCCTACGAGTCGATCTCGACCACCCGCAACCTGCCCTATGCCTACGTCGGCCAGGTCCGTTCCGATGCCGGATCGCACAGCGGGTTCGTGGTCAAGCCGCGGGTCGTCGCCACGGTGGCCCAGTCCGTGTTCGACGAGGTGACCCTTTCGCAGATCCCGGGTGTCCAGTGGATGTTCCAGCGCGACCGGGAAGTCCACGAGCCCAAGCCGCAGGTTCCGCGGGGCTTCTACGTCTTCGACGGGTATGCGGCGCAGCGGGAATCGGAGCAAACTCCGGGCAGTCTCTCCATCGAGGCCCAGGGGCTCAATGCCGCGGCACTTTACTTCCTCGGCGATGCCGGACGCGGCGGTTACTCGGGCTTCCTCGCCGGTGACACCGCGGACTCGCCGTTGCTGGACGCGGCCGCACGAAAGGTTCTGACCGCTTATCCGGTGCAGGGCGGAAGTTCGACGTCGAACTTCGGCCGGATGCAATCGACCCGGCCGGCCACGGGTTCCTTCACCGCGCTTTCACCCGCCGTGTTCGGGACGACCGCCATCCAGGGTCTGAACGGGATGAAGGGAGGACCGCTCTCGATCCAGCGCGACGGCGGCAGCTACTACCCGGTGGCGATTTATCTCGGCGGAACGAATGCCAACGACCTCTACCGGGTGATCGACGGCGGCGTGATCGACCTCTTCAACCGCGCGGAGACCACCGCCAACACGGGCAACAACAACAACAGCGGCGGTATCTCGCAAACCAGCTACACCGCCGTTTCCACCACGTCCACCAAGGGGTCGCTGACGGTGATCCTGGAGCCTGCCGAAGCCCGGACCGCCGGGGCGCTTTGGAAGCTCGGCACGGATTCCAGCTTCCTTGCTTCGGGCACCCGGAAGAACAACCTCACCCCCGGCGACTACGTCGTCCAGTTCCGGGAGATCGCCGGCTTCCAGGCGATTCCCCAGCAGACGGTCAAGGTCCTGGCGAACAACCTGACCACCCTCATCATCACCTACGTGCCCCAGATTTCAGGGGTCGCCTCCTGGCGCGTCGAGAACTTCGGATCCACCTCGAATGCGGGCACCGCGGCCGACGGCGAGGATCCGGACGGCGATGGCAGCTCGAACCTCGACGAGTATTCGGCCGGGACTGATCCGCTCGATCCGGCGGACGTGTTCCGGGTGATTTCGGTCGAACGGAGCGGCACCGCTTTCTCGGCAGTGGTGTCGGGCAGGACGGGGCGGACGTACACCCTCCAGCGGAGCGCCAATCTCGCCAGCGGCCCATGGACCGATGTCATCACGTCGGGCCCCTTGACGGCCGACGGGAACCTGACTTTGACCGATCCCGACGCGAGTATGACACAAGGATTCTACCGTGTGACCGCCGAAGCGACGGGGCCTTGACGGGTTTCGACCCTCAATTCGGCGCTTTTTCCGCAAGGAGGGGGCGTTTGGGTATTCAAGCTGCTATTGGCAGCCGACCCAACCCATGAAATCCCCTGTTTCCCAGGTTCTCAAGATCCTGCACGACCGCTATGCCGCCCTTCGCGACGGCAAGGTGGCCGATTACATTCCGGAGCTCTCCCACGCCAATCCCGACCACTTCGGCATCTGCATCGCGACCCGCGACGGCCATCTCTACGAGGTGGGGGACACCCGGCAGAAGTTCACCATCCAGTCGATCTCCAAGGCCCTTTCCTACGGACTCGCGCTCGAGGACCGGGGGGAAGAACACGTGCTTTCCCGGGTCGGGGTCGAGCCTTCGGGCGATGCCTTCAACGCGATCAGCCTCAAGGCGGGCAGCGGCGCGCCCTTCAACCCGATGATCAACGCCGGGGCAATCGCCACCTGCGGTCAGATCCTCGCCTCCGGCGGGCAGTCGCGGATCGAGCGGATCACGGCCTACCTTTCCCGCTGCGCCGGCGGCCAACTCGACATTGACCAGGAGATCTACCGTTCCGAAAGCGAGACCGGCCACCGCAACCGGGCGATCGGCTGGATGCTGCGGAACTTCGGGATCATCGACGAGGATCCGCACGACATCCTGGAGACTTATTTCCAGCAGTGCTCGCTGCGCGTCACCTGCGCCGACCTGGCGGTGATGGGGGCGACCCTCGCGAACCAGGGAGTCAACCCGATCACCGGCGAGCGGGCGATCGCCCACGAGTATGTCGACAACGTGCTGGCGGTGATGGCCAGTTCCGGCATGTACGACTGGTCGGGCGAGTGGATTTACCGCGTCGGCCTGCCGGCGAAGAGCGGGGTGGGGGGCGGTATCCTCGCGGTGCTTCCCGGCCAGCTCGGAATCGGGGTGTTCTCGCCGCCACTCGACGAGCAGGGCAACAGCGTCCGCGGAATCCGCGTCTGCATGGATCTCGCCCGGGAGCTCTCGCTGCACATGTTCAACCCGAGCGCGGTCCCGCAGCCGGCCTTGCGCCGGAGCTACAACGCCGCCCAGGTGAACTCCCGCCGCCGTTTGCCGGCGAGCACCTTCCACGCGCTAAGGCGCTACGGCGACCGGATCCGGGTGATGGAACTGCAGGGGCCCTTGCTGTTCTCCACCTTCGAGCCGGTCATCCGCGAGCTGGTCAAGCAGGCGGCCTACTGCCAGCACATCATCCTGAACTTCCGCTACGTGTTCTCCGTGGACGCGGTCAGCCTGCGGATGCTGCACGAGGTATGGCAGCAGCTCGCCGGGGCCGGCGTGCGCCTGGTTTGTTGCCACACGGGCCGGCTCGGGAAGTTGATCGCGGCTTCAGGGATCCCCGACGACGTGCTCTTCTTCAGCGAGGACGCGGCATTGGAATCCTGCGAGAACGCGGTGCTGGCCAAGGTGCTGCCCGACCATGTCCAGCAGCCGCCGCCCGTCCTGCTGGCGGGCTGCACGCTCTTCGCGAACTGCGACCCCGCGGAGTTGCAGCTCCTCAACGAGCGGATGGAGGTCAAGACCTACAAGCCCGGCGAAACCATCATCCAGACCGGCTCCCGTGCGGACGAACTCTTCGTGCTGACCGCCGGCAGCGTGGAAGTCCGGCTGAACCTCGGGAACAACCGCTACCAGCGGCTCGATGTCTTCTCGGCGGGCATGAGCTTCGGCGAGCTGGCCTTCCTCGACGCCTCGCCCCGATCCGCCGACGTGGTGGCCATCGCGGACGTGGAATGCCGCGTGATCCAGCGCCCGCTCTTCGAGGACATCGGCAAGCTGCTGCCGGGCTTGAAGGCGAAGATCCTCAACGAGATCGCCCTCCAGCTCTGCGACCGCCTGCGGCAGGCAAACATCGAGATCTCGGCGCTGCGGAACTGAAATCCCGGTGCCCGGTGGATCCTTGCCTTACCTCTTCCGCCGGCGAAGAAGGGCGAGGACCCCGACGGCGCCGAGGAGGGAGGACGAGGGCTCGGGAATCGCGTCGCCCATGAAGCGGATCTCCGAGATGCCCACGCGATCGCCTCCGCTGTAGGTCCCGAAGTAATTGTCGGTGACCGTAAGTCGGACGAAGTTGGCATCCCGGGCGGAGAAGTTCACCACGTCCGCGCTGTTGAAGGCTCCGGCGTTCGGCACGAGGATTCCGAGCGGCGCGCCGTAACTGGCGCCTCCGTTGGTGGAGAACTCGAGGGTGATGTTCTTCGGGTGGTTCCCGTTGTTGGAGCCGAAGTGGTAGCCCCAGATCACGAAGTCGGTGACGCTGTAGGTGCCCCCGAGGTCGATGGTGAACATCGGGGCATTCCCGCCTTCGGCGAAGAAGTCGCCTGCGCCCGGTCCGGGGTCGATTGTGGCCCAGGCATTGCCCGGCGATGAAAAGGACACCGAATCATGCGTCACCGACGTCACGTTGCCCACGGTGGGTGTCGCGCTGAGACCGTTCCCGTTGATGATGTTGATCTCGTTGTCGAGGTTGAGCCCGGTGAGCTCCTGGTTCGGGGTATTCGTGTAGGTGATCGCCGTCGGGTTGATCATCAGCGTTGCCGCGTGTGCGGATGCCGCCACGACGGGAGACAGGAGGAGGGCTCGTTTCATGTTGGATCGGTCGTTCGAAATGGAGTGTTTCGATCAGGGAAGCTGGATGACCACCAGCCGGGCGAAGGTCTTGGTCTTGCCGGTGGGGAGGGTGTAGGAGACGACGTTGGCGTCGTTGGTATAAGTCGGCGGCGCGGCGGTCGCCTCGGTCCAGGTGTCGAGGTTGCCGAGGTCGTCGGACTCCTCGATCTGGTAGCTGATCTTGGGATCCGCCGCCGCTTCCGGACGCTTGTTGAAGCTCAGGGTGCCGCCGGCGAAGGTGCCGGGCGCGCCTTCCGCGGTCTTGGGGCTGCGGCCTGCGAGGGCATACTCGATCAGGTTGCTTACGCCGTCGAGATCGGGGTCGTCGCCGGGATCCTGGTCTGCCGCGGCGAGGTCGAAACCGGCGATCCACGACGCGAACCCGCCTTGCACGGCCGTCAGGGTTCCGGTGGTTTCGTCTAAGGTGAACTCGAGGCTGCCCGAGGCGAAGCTCCAGCTTTCGCCGCCATCATCGATCCAGGGAACACCCGCCGGAGTGGTCACCTGGAAGGTCGCCCCGTAGGCACCGGGCAGGCTGGCCGCATTCTCGAGCTGCCAGGTTCCGGGGTTGGTGACCGCCGCGACGTTGATGGCAAAGCTGCCGTCGAGCAGCACCGTGCCCGATCCGGTCAGGGTGTTGCTCGAGGTGTTGGTGACCCGGAAGGTCAGCACCCCGTCTTCCTGAAGGTGGAGGGTGCCGCCGTCCACCACGGTGTTTCCCGTGTAGGTGTTGAGACCGGAGAGCAACTGGGTGCCGCTGCCGGTCTTGGTGAGTGAGAGCGAACGGTTCCCGTCGGCGATCGATCCCGCGAAGCTGCCGCCGCCGTTGGCCGCGCCGATCACCAGGGAACCGCCGAAGGTGTTGCCCGGGTTGGCATCGCGGAATGAGCGCACCTCGCCGGTGCCCGACAGCCCGTTGATCGTTTCCGCGCCGGTGAACGAGGCGAGCTGGAAGACCGCGCCGGCATCCACCGTGACGCTGCTGGCATTGGGGATGGTTTCTGCCGCGGAGGCCACGCTGGCTTGCAGGACGGTGCCGCTGCCGGTGATCACGATGTCGCCGACGAAGTCGTTGAGGATCGACGAGAAGGTGGTGCGCGAACCACCATCGATGGTCAGGGTGCCCACCGCTCCCGTGAGCCTGCCTTCGAAGGCCAGGCGGTCGCCGGGTACCTCGCTGGAGAGGGTGGCCGGACGTTGGAACGTGACGAGCCCCGTGTAGGTCGCGGCATTCAATCCGAAGCCGCTGGCGTCGGCGCCGAGGGTCACCGCTCCGGTGCCCGCTCCGGAGACCGTCACCGGGTTCCCGATGTCAGAGCGGTTGGCGAGCATCAGCGATGAGGCGTACGCTCCGGTTCCGACCACGACGCCGGAGCTTCCGAGCGCGCTGTTGGAGGCCGCCGTCAGGGTGCCGCGGAGCACCTGGGTGCCGCCGGTCCAGGTGCCCGTGCCGCCGAGGGCAAGGTTGCCTTCGCCCGTCTTGACCAGCGAGGCGCTGGTCCCGTCGCCGAGACCGCCGGCCAAGGCGACATCGTTGTCATTGGTGTCGAAGGTGGCGGTCTTGCCGTTCACCATGTCGATGACCGCGGAGATGTCCTGGGAGTTGAAGCCGTGCCAGCGCAGCGTGCCGCCGTCCATGGTAAGCGGGCCGGCGGTGCTGATCCCGTTGAGGTCGAAGGCGATCACGCCGTCGCTGAGGATCGTGCCGCCGCTGTGGATGTTGTAGGCGGTCAGGGTGAGCAGGCCGTTGCCCGTCTTGATCAGCGAACAGGTGCCGGCCACGCCGAAACCGCCGGCCGAACCGATCGTGTAGTTCTTTGCCGTGCTGTTGTTCACGACCACCGAACCGGGCTCAAGGTCGGAAAGGATCTCCAAGATGGTGGTCCCGGTGGCGCTGTCGTCGAAGGTGCAAAGGTCGCCGCTCTGGAAGACCCCGCTGCCGCCGGTCCAGTTGGCATCGGTGAGGTCCCAGTCCCCGCTCACGGTGCCCTTCCAGGTCAGCGACGCCCCCGGCTGGACATGGGTGATTTTCAAGGCCACCGGGTCGGAAGTGTCCCAGGTGTAGTTGGGCGGAAGGGTGGGAAGATTCGCGATGTCGCCGGGGGTCAGGGGCGTGGCGAGGCCGCCCACCACCGTGTAGCTGCGGGTTCCGGACGAAGGCACCCCGATCCCGGCCGGGTTGAAGGTGAAGCCGGGAGAGATCGTCAGCGTGCCGTTGATCGCGATGGAATCGGACGCGGTCGAACCGGCCGAGTGTTCCCAGTCCATGGTGCCGCCGAGGGCAAGGCTGGTGATCCCGGTGATGGTGCCGAGGCCCCCGTTGCCGCCGGGACGCAGGATGCCTTCCGAAACGATCGCGCCCGTCACGTCGTCGCCCGGTGCCGAATCGCCGGCGGCGAGGGTCTTGCCGGCGCCGAGCGTGAATCCGGTGTCGGCGGCATCGAAGGTCGCCCCGGCGGCGACGGTGACCGACGAGGTGTTCGCGATCGACCCGCCCGTGCCGAGCTTGAGGATGCCCCCGCTGATCGTGGTGGGGCCGGTGTAGGTGTTCACCCCGGTGAGGGTCTGGGTTCCGGCTCCGGCCTTCACGAAGGCCAGCGGGCCGGCGCCGCTCTGGAGGGTGCCGCTGAAGGTGCCGCTGCCGTTGGCGGCCCCGACGACCAGCGTTTGCGTCCCGCCCACGCCTTCGTGGCGGCGGACGATCCCCGCGCCGTTCAGGCCGTTGATGGTTTCGATGCAGGTGCCCACGTTGGCGAGCTTGAGGAAGGTGCCGGCCTCGACCGTGACATCGGAGCTGTCCGGGATGTTCTCGCCGCTCAGGGTTCCCGCGCCGATCTGCAGGACGGTTCCCGTGCCGGTGACCACCACCGAGCCGGTGAAGTCGTTGAGGCCGCTGGCGCTTTCCAGCACCGTGCGGTTCCCTCCGGCGAAGGTGAGCGTCCCGACATTCCCCGTGATCTTGCCGGTCCACGAGGTGCGGTCGGTGCCGCCCGCGGTGATGGTTACGGCGCGCTCCAGCGTGATCTGGCCGGTGACCTGGGTGTTGCCCGCGCCGCCGGTGCTGCCGATGACCGCGGCACCGGTTCCGTTGCTGGTCACCGTGATCGGGCGTGTGATGCTGGCCCCGGTGGTGGTGAACTGCACGTCCGAGCTGCCGGTGGAGGCGTCGCCGAGGACGATGGTGGACGAGGTGCCGAGATTGGTGACGGTGGTGCTGGCGGATCCGGAGCGCACCACGAGTTGCGTGAAGTCGGTGGCCGCCCCCATGCCGAGGGTCAGTTGGCCGGTTCCCGTCTTGACCACCGTTCCCGGACCGGTGAAGACCCCCGTGAAGGCGGCGGGGCTGGTGTTGTTGCTTCCAAGGGTCAGCGTGGCATTGGCGAGCGAGACCGTGCCGGCGCCGGAAAGGGATCCGATGCTGTTGTTGAAGCCGTTCAGGTCCAGCGTGGCCCCCGGGGTGCCCGACAGGCTGACGGCCGAGTCCACGCCGAAGGCGGAACCGCTGCCGGCCCGCAGCGTGCCGCTCGATACCGTGGTACTACCGGTATAGTTGTTCGATCCCGAGAGCAGCACGACGCCGGAGGGGGAACTGCCGAACACGGCGGTGGTGCTAACGACCCCGTAGCCGCCGGATCCGACGGGCGGTTGGCCGTCTTCGATCGGGCTGTCGAAGTTCGCCCCCAGATGGTTGCCCGACTTGTACTTCGCATAGACCTGATGGGCCACGACGTTCGCGCCGGACTGGGACATCTGGACCTTGGCGACCTTGGTGAAATCGCCGTCGTAGAACTGCAACTGGTAGGTGACCAGGGTGCCGTTGTTGCTGAAGTGGTAGGTTCCGGCGGGCGTGTTGGATCCGATCCAGCCGCCGTTCATGACCCCGCCGGCCGAGGTGATCGTGGCCACGGAAGTGGACGGGAAGACGGTGGTGGGCGAGCCGCTCGACGCGGAGAGATATCCCGAGAAGCTGCCGGCGGAGGCGGTGGAACCGGCGGTGAGGTTCGCAGGGCCGGAGATCGTGCCGGCGGAAGTGACCGTCCTGCCGGATGCCGCTTTCCATGACTGGTCGGCACCGAGGGCGATGTTGTTGGAGACCGAAAGGTCGACGGTGGCGTTCGAAAGGTCGATCCCGCCGTTGCCCAGCGTCAGGACCCCGGCACCGCTGATGTCGATGTTCGAAGACGCTCCCGTGACCGAGATCCCTTGCCAGCCCGTGTCCGCTCCCAAGGTGAGGGCCGCCCCGAGCGATGAGCCGGTCCAGGTGGCGATGTCCGATGCGGCCGGCGCGGTGCCGCCCCAACTGGCACCGGCATTGAGGTCGGTACCCGTGGGGGACTTGACGACGGTTGCGCCCCGGGCACCGAGGCAAAGCGTGAGCAGGACGGGAGCCACGCCGGCGGCGCGATCGATCAAGGGTCTGGCTTTCATGGGGTCGGGAGTTTTCTGTTAGATTCCTGGGGTTGCGGCGACAGATCAACGAGAGCAGTCCGCCGGCCAAGACGAGCCGGGGATGTCCTTGCAGAAGGACAAGACGCATGCGGTGAAATCGAAGCGCACTTCTTTCACGGACAGCATCACGGCGTGTGGGGAGGCGGGGGACACGGAAGATCCAAGGAACGGGCCACTACAGCAATATCGGTTAAAAAGTGAACTAAAACTTTCAATAAGTGCCTTGGAGTGCCGGGATCGCGCTTCGTGGCGGTCGAATCGCCCCGGCAGGCGGGCTTTCCCTGCCTTGGAGCATGCGGATTCTGGCAGTTCGAAATTTCCGGCTCGCAGGCGGGAGATCCGCCATGCACTCTCGCCCCGCCGCATCATGAGCACTTCATCCCCTCTCCCAGAGCTTCCCGCGATCGGCTTCCTCGCCGAGGTGGACGAGTCCCACCGGGCTTTCCTCGCGTCCTTCGGTTCGTTCGTCCGGCCGCATGCCGGTGACGTGCTGATCGCGGAAGGCAAGCCGCAGGGAAACCTTTACCTCGTCCTATCAGGACTACTTCACGTGGTCGCCGGAGCGGGGGGCAGGGACCTGCTGGTGGCCACCCTGGGATCGGGGGATTCGCTCGGCGAGGTGAATGTCTTCGACCCCGCCACCGCGAGCGCTTCGGTGATCGCCCGCAGCGAGTGCCTGATCTGGAGCATCTCGGCGACGGAGCTTGAAGGATTCTTCGAGGCCGATCCGGTCGCCGGGGTCTCGTTCATGAAGGGGCTGCTCCGCCTGGCCGGTCACCGGATCCGCGCCATGAACGCCAAACTCGCCGAGTCGGAAGAGAAATCGGCCCTCCACAGCTTCTGGAAATCCCACGCGTGACGATCTTACTCCAGAGCGGACCGCTCGCCCTGTTTTTTGCGTTTGCGATTTCCCATGCGCTGGCGGATTTCCCCCTCCAAGGGGATTACCTGGCGCGGGTGAAGCAGCGGCGCAAGGCGGACAACCTGTCGGAATGGTTCATCGCCCTGACCGCCCATTCGCTGATCCATGCCGGCGGGGTCTGGCTGATCACCGGGAGCGTGACGCTGGCCGCGATCGAGCTGTTGCTCCACTGGCTGATCGACTTTGGCAAGGGCGAGGGCTACTACGGTTACGTGGCGGATCAAATCCTGCACCTCGGGTGCAAGGTGGTTTACGTGATCCTGCTGGCGAACGGTGTGGCCTTCTCCTGACCCCGGCTCAGCGGGGTTCGAGGCGGTAGAAACCGCGTGGTCCGGGTGATGCGACCCGGAACTCGAGCTTGCCTTGAGGCGTGATGTTCACCGCCGGGGGGCTCATCGGCCGGAGTTGGAAGTTCATCAGGTCGGGCGAGCCTTTCACGGCGATCGTCAGCTTGAATTTCCCGGTGCCCGGGTCCCGTGGCAGGTAGGTCGTGCCCGGATTCATCCCTTGGATCTGGGACGCGGAATAGAGACCGGAAGCGTTCGCTCCCGACAGGAGGATGCCGGCCAATTCCTCGTCATTCACCTGCCAGTCGAAGCCGAGCGCCTCGAGGCGGAGTTCAACAACGTCGTTCAAGCCGTCGCCATCGGTGTCTTCTGCCGCGGAAAGCCCCTGACCGCTGAGGGTGACGTCGAAAGGATTGTAGCCGGACGAATCCGAAATGATGCGGAGTGTGGCGGAGCGGCTGCCGGAGGTGGCGGGCACGAACGCGACGGAGATGGACGCGGACTCGTCCACTTCAAGGACGAGCGGCAGCGGGGGTGCGGTGATGGTGAAGTCCGGATCGCTCCCTTCCACGTTTGAAATCCCGCTAACGGTGAGGGTGTCGGTTCCGACATTGCGGATCACGATCGCCATCGGTCCTGTCGCTTCTCCCTCCGGCGAGTAGCCGAACGATACGTTGGCCGTGCCGGCGATCAGTCCGGTGCCGGCCGGTTGCTCGACTTGAAGGAGGGGCAGCGGCGGGTCGGGATCGAAGAGATGCACGGCCCCGCGGTCGAAGGTGTTGCCGTCGGCAAGAAGCGCGCTGACCACGATGTTGCCGTTGTCGATCGCCACCGCGTGACCGAAGAGGTCCCCGTCGTCCCGGGCCAGCGGATCGAGGATCGCGGCAGGAACCGCGGCGGTGGCGGAGGAAAGCTCGTGCACGAGGGCGGAGCCGGAGTCTTCGGCTCCGGAGTCGGTCTCGGGGGCACCGATGACCACCCGCGTGCCGGAGATCGCGATGGAACTTCCGTGGTAGTCCTCCGGTTCCGGGTCGGGATTGTTCAGCAGATGCACCGGGACGGAAGGCGTGGCGGAATCGATCCGGAAGGAGAAAGCCCGACCGGCATCGCGGGCACCCTGATCGGCGTAAGGGCTGCCGGCGACCATCCAGGGACCGGAGATGCCGACCGAATGCCCGAACTCGTCGCCGATGGCCGGGGCGGGATTGTCGATCACCGCGACCGGCATGGCGGGAGTTGCCGAGTCGAGGTCGTAGACGTAAACGCTGCCGGCGGATGCGAGGGCGTTCACCGGATTCCCCGGGACCCCGATCGCGATCCTTCTGCCGGAGATTCCCACGGCGTAGCCGAAAAGCTCGTTGGTCCCCGGAGCTGGGTTGTCGAGCACGGCGACGGGCACGGCGGGAGTGGGTGAAGACAGGTCGAAGACATAGGCGCTCCCGGCATCCAAGAAGCCTCCCACGTCGTTCTTTGAAGCGCCGACCACGAGCAGTCCGCCGGAAAGGGCGAGCGAGTTACCGAACTGGTCCTGCGACTGGGGGGCGGGGTTCGGGATCGTGAGCACCGGCACCTGCGGTGTGGCCGAGTTGCGATCGTAGAGGTAAACCGTGCCCGCGTTGGTCGCCCCGATGTCGTCCTGGTAGGCGGACACCGCGATCCGCTGGCCTTCGATGGCGACCGCCCCGCCGAAGTAGTCGTTGGTGGCCGGCGCTGGGTTCTCCAACGAGAGTGCCGGGCTGCCCGGGTCCGGGGCGTTCATGTCGAACACGAAGGCGCTGCCCGAGTTCGAGCTGTTTCCCTTGTCGTCGTTGAAGGCGCCTGCCGCGACGAGCGAGCCGTGAATCGCCACCGCGTTGCCGAACTTTTCCTCGGACGGCGGACTCGGGGTGTTGACGATCTGCTGGAGGGCCGCGGGGCTTCCCGCGGGCACTTCGAAGACGTAGCCGCTCCCGCTGTCGCTGACGCCGGTGTTGTCGCCATGGGCTCCGGTGAGCAGCCGGTTGCCCGAAAGTGCCACCGAGTTGCCGAACTGGTCGTTCGACTGCGGCCCGGGGTTGTCCAGGACATGCGTCGCCACGGTGGGTGTCGGCGAGGCGAGGTCGAAAACATGGGCGCGTCCGGAATCGCTCCCGCCCTGATCGTCGAGCGGGCTTCCGACCGCCAGCCGGGACCCGGAGAGCGAGAGGGAGGAGCCGAAGCTGTCGTTGAGTGCCGGCGAGGGGTTGGGCAGGATCCACTCGGGGACCGATGGCGTCGCGGAGTCGGTCCGGTAGACGCGGACCGCGCCGGCGTTGTCGGCACCGCCGTCTTCCAGCGGGACACCGACCGCAAGGAGGTTGCCGGCAAGTGCCACGGCACGGCCGAAGGCCTCGTTGTTGGCCGGGGTCGGATCGGCGAGCGAAAGGACCGGCACCGTCGGCGTGGCGCCGGCAAGGTCGTAGAGATGCACCCGGCTGGAGTCGCCGGTTCCGGCATCCTGGGGAGTCCCCACCGCGACCTTGAGACCGGAGATGGCGACCGCATGGCCGAAATTTCGTCCCGCCGGGTCGGGGTTGTTGAGCTGGAACGCGGGCTGCGTGGGGAGACTGCCGGCCAGGTCGTAAACATAGGCGCAGCCGGCGTCGCCGGCACCCGAGTCGCCAAAGGGCGCGCCGACGATCACGCGGTTGCCCTCGATCGCCACGGAGGTCCCGAAGCGGTCGTTCAGCGCCGGATTGGGATTCTGGATGACGTGGGGAATCGCCGGGGTGGCGGAGGCGAGATCGAAGAGGCAAACGAAGCCGGAATCGTTCGCCCCGCCGTCGCCGCCGGGCACACCGACCGCAATGCGGCTGCCGGAGACCGCCACCGACCAGCCGAAGCGGCTGCCGTTCTCGGGCAGCGGGTTGGCGAGCAGGTGGAGCAGGGCGCCGGTGCTTGCGGAATAGACGCCGACGACCCCGCTTTCCTCGCCACCGAGGTTGTCAAAGGGGGACGCGATCACCGCGAGGTTGCCGTCCAGGGCGACCGAGTATCCGAGCTGGGTCCCGGACTGGCGGGCGGTGGCGGGCGAATGGATGGTGCCGACCAGCGAATGCGGGATCGGGGCGGCGAACGTGGTGCCCGCGAGGCAGGCGAGGATCCATCCCTGGAGAAGTCGGCGTCGTGGCATGGAAACGGGGATCACGGTTCGACGGAAATCTGGAAAAACAAGCGGGAAGCTCCCTGGGTGGGAACCGGGAAGGTGCGGGTGCCGGAATCCGCTGCAAAGATCGTGCCGCGATGCGTCCAATTCAAGAGGTCGGGGCTGCTTGACACCTGATAGGTCCGGCCGGCGACGGCGGGCCACTCCAGCGTGAAGGTGGCGGCGGCAGGGTCGAGGCTGGTTCCCCGGATGGCCAATACGGAGCCGGCCTGGCCGGGGTGGGTGCCGGCTTGATACTCCGAGAAGTTGTCCTGCCCGTCGCCGTCGGCATCCAGCATTCCGTCGCCGGGGTCGCTGCCCGAAAGACCGTGCTGCGCCTCCCACGCATCGGGAAGTCCGTCGCGATCGGCATCGGTCCCGGGGTGAATGACGATCGAGGTCGAGCGGCCGCTCCGGCCGTTGGCGGCGGTGGCGGTCAGGAACGCGCTTGCCGAAGCGTCCGCGACGCTCACCCGCCCAGCGAACTCGCCGCCGCTAAAGGTCGCCGAAGAAGGGGTGACGGTCAGCGGATACACGACTTCCCAGGGCAATCCGAGTCCGGCGTTGGTGATGCCGAAGGAGGTCCCGTACTGGGCCCAGCTCCAGGAGGTCGAGCTGTTCGCGTCGCTGCCGCCGCTGCGGATCCACGAGTCGGTGGTGTTGAACGGGACGCCGCGGGTGCCCACCGCCAGCCCGGGGCCGCTCCAATGTCCGGAGGCCACGGGATTGACCGGCCTGCCGCTCACGGTGATGGAAAGCGTGCCGAGTTGGGTGGCACTCCAGCCGAAGGCGACGAAGTCGCGGAGCCGCGCGCTGGCGTCGAAGACCATCACCCAGCCTCGCGAGGGGTTGGTGCTGGCATGATTCCAGCCGATCGCCGAGCCGAAATAGGTGCGGCCGGCAGTGTTGACGTCCGATACCCGTAGTAGTTGGCCGGGAGCCATGCTTGGCGGCAGCAGGAAGGTGGTGGCGTTGCGGGTGTTGATATTGGTGAGGCTGTCGCCGATCACCACGAACCACCCGGCTGTTTGCGCGGGGAGCCCGCTGACATTCTGGAGTTCGAACTGGTCTTCCTGCTCGTCGGTCAACTCCGTGACGAGGATCGGCGAGGGGATCAGCGGCGGAGTCAACGGTGCCGCACCGCCGGGGTTGAGCACGTAGGTGTCGTCGGTCGTGCCGGCGGCAAGTGCCACGGTGCCGTTGAAATCGCGGATGATCCGGCCGCCGATGTCGCGTGCGCTGAGCCGGACGGGGAAGCTCACCCCGGTGTAGGCGGTGGCCGGCACGTGGTCCCAGCGGATGTGGTGGAACTCGCCGTAGGGAGTGACGCTCAGGTTCAGGGTCACGGTGGCGGTGGCCAAGCCGCTGGAGGCGGAGATCTGCACCGGGAAGTTGCCGCTTTGCTGCGGTGTCCCGGAGATCAGGCCGGTAGCGGTGTCGAGCGCGAGTCCCGCGGGAAGCCCGGCGGCGCCGAAGGTGTCGGGCGACCGGGTGGCGGTGACCCGGTAGGAAAAGGCGTCGCCGATGATCCCGTCGGCGGACGTGGTGCTGGTGATCACGGGCGGCTCGCCGCTGCCGGGGCTGCCGTTGACGGCCGTCGATGCCTGCCAGGTTTCGCGGTGGTCCCAATCGGCCGGATGGGTGATCCCTTGGTCACGGGTGGCCAGCGAGCGCCCGCCTCCGGCGGCGGAGGGATGCCAGGCTGCGGAATAGGCGAAGCGCAGGATGTTGAGATTCCGCGGGGCCGGGAGCGAGAGTTCGAGGGTCTCGCCGCTGTCCGAAAGACTTCCGGTGAACACGCCCGATGCCAGTTTGCCGGCGGTGCCCGGATAGCGGGCGAGGAACGAGGTGCGGTCCTTGCAGACGACCAGGTAATCCCCGGGCCCGAGCGTGGTGCCGGGGGCGAAGGTGTAATCGATGCCGCCGCCGAGTCTGACCCCGCCCAGCGGCAGGGACGCGCCGCCGATGTTCTGGAACTCGACGAATTCAAATGCCGATCCTCCGTTCGGCACGAACATGATTTCGGTGATCCGGAGTCCCGCCAGCAGTTCGCCCAGACCATCGGAAGCGGTGGTGTTGGAGATGCCCGGGCTGGGTAGCGTGAAGATGGTCCAGGCGGACGCCCCGTCGGGACTGCGGCCGACCGAGGTGTCCGCGTGCTGGGCCACCAGGCTGGCCTGGTCGATGATCGCGCCGTTGGCTCCCGCGAACCAGACGGTGTCGAAATCCCCGTCCAGCCCGAAGCCTAACAGGTCGGAATCCCTTTCGAGGAAGGAAGAGGCGCCGATGAAGCTGAGGGGCGGGAACTCATGGCGGGACGGGTAGGCCGAGAGGTGGTCGGTGAGCCGCGCGCCCCCGAGGGCGACCGGGAGCGGCGACGGGTTGAAGAGTTCCACGAAGTCGTCCCCGAGCCGGAAGCGGGTGTTTCCCGCCCACTCGTTCAGCCGCACCGAGCCGACCGGTCCGAGCGCCAGCGCCGGGCCGTTGGCCGTATCGGGCGTGGGCTGGGCGAGGGCCCAGGTGCCGTCGACGGTCCGGGCAATCGAGAGGTCCGCGATCTGCGGCCCGAAGCGGACTTCGTCGAGCATCACCGCGGAGGGATTGAGCAGCTTCACCGTGTCTCCGTTCCGCCCGAGACCGAAGCCGAGCGTGTCGGACTGGATCAGGCGGAAGCCGCCGGCGGGGACGTTGCCGCTGCCGGAGGGGAAGGTGAAGGAGTTGTTCTCGTCGGCGAGGGTGTGGCCGGCGAGGGCGATGTTGGTGGTGCCGCTGTTGTGGAGTTCGATCAGGTCGGGAAACGCGCCGCCCGCCGGGTAGGTCGCGGTGTTGACGGCGAGCACCTCGTTGATCCGCAGTTGGCCTGCCGGGGCCCGCTCGTGGGTGCCGCTGCTGGCGGCCTGCGGCGGCAGGATCTTGCCGGCACCGATCAATCCCAACAGGTGGTTCTGGCGCGCGGTCATGTAGGTTTTCAGTTGGCCGCGCACCGCTTCGGGCACCCAGGAGCCGAGATGGTTGTCGATCCAAGCGTGGAAGGGCGGGTTGGGATTCCCGGTGGTGTCGGAATCGAAGACCGAGCCGTACAACTCCCGGATGGCGGTGAGGTATTTCTGGCGGAAGCCGGGGTGGCCGGGGAACTGGCTGTTGCCGATGAGCGGCAGCAACGGCGTGAAGCTGTCGGAAGCCGCGGTCATGGCGAACAGTCCGACCTCGGTGGCACCCTTCGGGCTATCGCCCTTGCCCAGCAGGTTGTCGGTATCGTGGGGCAGCAGCTTCATGCGGCGGTGCACCCCGTCGGACACGAAAGCGGCGCCATAGTCGTTGTCGAAGCCGTTGGAGATGTTGTGCTCCGTGTTGTTGAGGATGGTCATCACGGCCAGCCAGCGTGCCATCTGGTCGAGGTCCGCGACGGTCTCCAGAACGGCGACGTCGGCATCGCTGAAAGCTTGCTGGTTCCAGGTGCCGGTCCGGAGATCGCCGGGAATGGCTCCCGGAAAGTACGGGGCGGCGACATTCTGCCAGACGGTCGAGAAATTCACGAGGTCCGACCAGTCGTTGCGGCCGCTCTGGTTCTGCTTGGTCCATCCGGAGTAGGTCCCGTCGGGGTGGGAGGGGGGCGTGAAATTGCTGGCCCACTTGGTGCTGCCGGCGTTCTTGCGGTAGAGCTGGACGTCCTGTGCGCCGGGGAAATTCCGCTCCGCATAATCACCGTTGATGGACTCGATGCGGACCCACATGCCGTAGTCCGGATTGGTGCCCGACCCGGTCACGGACTCGATCCCGTTCCGCCGGAGTTCCACCGGCACCGAGTTCGCTGCCGCCAGCCCGGCGGACTGGAGCGCCCGCATGCCGAGGAACTGCACCCAGGGGAACTTGGGATTGAGGCTGAAATCGCTGACACCGTCCCAGCGGTGGTCGGACGGGATCGAGATCCGCAGCGGCTTGTGGATGAAGTTCCGCGAACTCTGGCCGCGGATCCGCATCCGCGAGTTGTAGCGGATCGTGGTGTCCTCGCCATGCTGGGCGATGAAGGTGAGGTGAAACTCTCGGTCGCTCTGGGGATTGGTCGCGGCCAGCGATTCGTAGGCGGCGTTCTCGGCGGCCGTGAGGACAAGCCGGTAGGCCGCGGCGGCACTGCCGATCACCTCGTTGTCGACCTGATAGACGCAGTTCGCGTTCTGGCCTTCGGAAGTCGGGGCCGGCCAGGTGCGCGATGCCGCGCCGTCGGTGGCCTGGATGTAGAACTCGATGATCGTCTTGTCCGGTCTCGCGCCGAGCGTGGCGACGAAGCGCCCGTCGCCGTCGTGCGTCATCGCGAGCGGCTGGAAAGGACCGGGTGCGATGCTGCCGGCCTCCCGCCAGTGGAGGGTGGCGGCGATGTCCCCGGGCTGGGATTCGTCGGTCAACTGGCAGGAGATGGTGACGATCTCGTGGCTCTTCGGCACCGCGGGCGAGTGGGCCACTTCCGCGATGACCGGAGCGAGGTTCGTGCTGAAGCGCGAGTTCACCGATCCGGGCGTGCCGCCGGCGGCGGCGGACGAGCCCCAGTTCTGCCCGTTGGCGGAGGGAAGTTCCGGGTTGCGCCGTTCGATCGACGAGCCCGCGCTACTTGCTGGGCTGATCCACGACCAACCGCCGAGCGTGTTGCGGGTGCTGACGGCCCAGTCGCCTTCGTCGGCGTAGCGGACCTCGTCCGCGGGAATCATTCCGCCGGCGCCGTCCGGCCGGGCCAGCGTGACGGTTTCCCCGCTGTTGGAAAGCGTGCCGCCGGCTTCCCAGGGCCCCAACGCGGCGGCGTGACCCGATGCGGCGGCGAGTGCGGAGGGATTCGCGGCGACAACCAGGTAGCCCCCCGGAGGCATCACGGTGCCGGCCGGAAAGGAGTAGGCGACACCATCGACCAGCTTCCACCCCGTCAGGTCGGCAGCCAGGTCTCCCGGGTTATGGAGTTCGATGAACTCCAACTGGGTGTTCTCCGGGAAAGAGGTCCCGGGACGATAGAGGAGTTCATTGATCACCGGGCCTCCGGAAGACGGAAGCATGCACGCGATCATGAAGAACCATGCCTTGAGGGGGGCGGCCATGGACGGGGGGGGGGGGGAGGCAGGCCGGATTGACACCACGAGGAGTGACCGCCCGGCGGGCTGCGGAACAACGCACGGATCCTGCCCTTTTCAAGATCCGCTGTCTGTCCGGCCCCCGGACCAAAGCTAACCTTGAGGACCCTGATGCTCCTGTAAGGGAATTACTTACAGGACTATCTCACGATTCCGCCGCCTGCTCGTGCTTCCAGGCGATCGCCTTTCGCAGCAACTCCGACGCATCTTTCAACTCCAGCTTCTCCTTGATCCTGCCGCGGTAGGTCTCGACCGTCTTGACGTCGAGCCCGAGTTGTTCGGCGATCTGGCGCGTCGAGAAACCCTGGCCGACCAGTTCGAAAACCTGGAGCTCGCGGTCCGAAAGCAAATCGTGGGATCGGACGGTCGCCTTCGAGCGCCCGAGCATCCGGGAAAGGATCTCGCCGGAGAGTTCGGGACTCAGGAAAACATTGCCGGCAAGGACGTGGCGGATCGCCTTCAGGATGTTGCGGGTGGCCTCCTGCTTGGTGATGTAGCCGTGGGCGCCGGCCCGGATCACGCGTTCGGCGTAAAGCGTCTCGTCCTGCATGGAAACCACGAGGATCCGGAGTTCGGGATGCATCACCTGCAAGTCCTTGATCAGGTCCAGCCCGTTGGAACGCTTGAGGGTGAGGTCCACGATCACGAGGCCGGGATTCTCCCGGTTGATCACGTCGAGCGCGCCTCCCCGGTCCTCCGCCTCGCCGCAGACCAGCAGGTCGGCTTCCCGGTTGATCACTTCCGCGAGACGCTCGCGGACCATCGGATGATCGTCCACGAGCACGATCCGGGTTCGGCTGGGGTTCTCAGTCATCGCTCTCGGTGCCGCGGTTTGAAGCACAGTGGACGAGGGTCCCGCCAGCTTTTCCTCGGACGACCTCGACCGAGGCGCCGATGGCCCGTGCGCGATAGGCCATGATGTGCAGCCCCATCCCGCCGCTTCTGCGAGCGGATCCGTCCAGGCCGCAGCCGTCGTCCTCGACCGTCAGCTTGAAGCCGTCGGCCGTCGCGTGGAAACCGATGGTCACGTTCTCCGCGCCGGAATGCTTGACCGAGTTGTTCAGGGCCTCCTGGCAAATCCGGTAAAGATGGATCGCCGTCTCCTTCTCGAGCTGGGACGGTGGGCCGCTTGCTTCCACGTGACAGGCGATGCCCGTCCGCTTGGCGGTCTTCGCGGCGAGGTCGCGCAAGGCCGTCTCGAGGCCCTCCTCCTCCAGCGGCACCGGGTAAAGCCCCTTGGCCAGGTCGCGGGCCTGGGTGATGGAATCGTCGATCATGCCGACGATCTCCGAAGCGGACGCTGCTTCCGGGCTGCGGTCGTCCTCGAGCTTCCGCTGGAGCAGTCCCGCCGAGAAGGCGGTCGCCACCAGATGCTGGCAAAGCCCGTCGTGAAGATCCTGGCCGATTCGCGCCTGCTCCGACTCCCTGGCCTCGATGATCCGGTTTTCAAGCTTCAGCCGCTCCTTCACCTCCGCCTCCAGGCGGGCGGTGCGGTCGCGGACCCGCCGGTCCAGCGTGTCGTTCAGACGGCGCAGCGAACGGACCAGCCTGACCACCACCAGCAGCACGCCGAAGCGCAGCGTGGCATCCCAGTAGGGGATGAAAGGATAGGCCTCGTAATTGGAGGTCATCAGGCTGGCGATGAGCGACATCAGCGTGGCCAGCGCGGCACATCCGATACTTGCCCACCGTCCGGCGTGCCGGCTGACCAGCAGCACCGGCAGGAGATAGAACAAGGTGATGCTAAGCTGGGGCTCGATCCAGAGGTCGATCAGGCCGATGACGAGGATCAGGAGGATCGCCAGAATCACCACGCCCCGCGGCTTGCCCCGTCCGGCGGGAGGAATGACCGGAAGCTCGCGTGGCTCCTGGCCGGATTGGGCGGGTGTTGGATCGGCTCCGGTCATCGGTTGGGGAGGCGTCCCGGGCAAGCGGGGTCAGGGCAGCTTCGGGGCGAAGACTCCCGTGGCGGCGGATAGCTTGATCTTCTGGTTGCGCGCATAGGCGGCACCGGCGGCGGCCCGCAAGGCTTGCGGGTCCTTTCCGGCAAGCCAAGGCTCCAGCGCGTCGTGCAGGATGAAGGAGCCGGGATACATCAATTGCGTGGTCAGCAGCACCGGCCGTAGCCCGGCGGTGGTCAACCGATTGCGGAAGTAGCGGTCGCTGGCGCAGCAAAGCACGATGGCATCGGTCTTGCCCGCCGCCTTGGCCGCGGGGGCATCGATCGCGGTGTCCATCAGCACGTTGTGGCCGATGAAGGCGACGAGCTGGTTCTCGCCGGAAAGCATCGCCTTTTCGCTGGCGACGTAGCACTCCTTGAGCTTCGATCCCCGCCACGCTTCCGCGACCAGGATGGCCTTGTTGGAGACATGGCGGAAGGTCAGGCGTTCGAGGATCTTTTCGTCGCCGGTTTCGGTCTCGCGCTTCTCCAGCTTCCAGCGGCGGCTGGCCTTGAAAAACGATTTCAGGCCGTCCGAGCAGCCCCAGTAGAGGTTGTCGTCCGGCTTGTCGCCGTCGCCGATCTTCGCGCCGACTTTCACGATGCCCTGCGTGGCGTTGTCGCAAAGGCCGACGAAGACGGCGATGCGCTTCTCCGCCGCGAGCGAAGGGATGGCGAAGATCAAGAGGGCGAGCAGGAGGCGGGGGATCATGGGGAGAAAGCAGGCCAGCCTTTCAGCCTGCCGCTCTACGGCCGGCGCAGACGGTTTCTTATCGCGGAGGGTGCAGGGACGGAGCCGCGTCACCGGGCTGCGGGGTCGTCTTGGCCGGACTTCAGGGACTCGATCGAGCGCCGGCGCCGCTCGGCCAGCAGGGAGCGGGCCGAGGCGATGAACACGGTCACGCAAAGTGCGGCCGCGGCGGCGGAGAAGGGGGCCGCGGGATCGCCTCCGGCCAGGCCGGTCGCCGCCGGCAGCGAGCGGATCCCGCCGAGGAAGGCGAGCACTGCGGCACCGATGATGCCGTGCCATTTCGACCGCAAGGAGAAGAGCCCGCAGATGATCCAGCCGCCGCCGAGGGTGAGACCGCCTTGCAGGAGCATGGGGTCGCCCGAGCTGCGGAAGGCGAGGAATCCCAGACCGCAAAGCAGGAATCCGGCGGTGAAGAGCAGGGCGCGCATGGGGGGAAGTTAGAGCGGCGGACGGCGAAGGACGAAGGACTAAATCCACGCGTCCGCCTCCGGCCCGAGCGACTGGACCCAGCGGCGGAGATCAGGGAAGAACTCGTGGAATGCGGCTTCGAAGACCGCGCGGCTCGCGATGAGATCCGCGACCGCATCGCGGAGCGGCGCGAAGGCCGGGGACCGGGCCGCCATTCGCTGGAAGACCTGTTCCAAGCCCTCGTCCGTACCATAGCGGCCGAGCCAGTTGTCGGCGATGCGTTCGTCCAGACTGTCCGCGAGCTCCGGCGGGAGAAAGTCGCGGTGAGCGGTCAAGGCCGCGTTGCAGGCCGCGGTGAATTCACCCAAGGGCCAGGGGCAGTGGTCGGCCCAGTGACGGGTGAGGAAGTGATCGTGGAAAATGTCGGTGATCGCCCCGGCAAAGCGCCGCCGCCCGGGGGAGATGCAGGCCTTGAGGCTGTTGGTGATCCGGTGGGAGTCGGTGAAGCGGTCGATCGCCCGGTGGCGGATGATGCCGTTGAGGACGGCATCGGGAAAGTCACCGCGCAGGGATTCCGGCCGGCCGGGCACGAAGTCGCCGAGCAGGTTGCCGACGCGGGAGGCGGCGTGGTTTTCGGCAAGCAGCAGGTGGGCGAGGTAGTTCAATGACGGGATGATCGGTGCTTCAGGGGCGAGTGCAACGGTGCAGGTGGGGTGGGGCGGAGTGTTGATGGTAAGATCAGCACGCCACTTGCAAAGCTGCCCTGCTTCGCCACGCTCGTCGCATGAGCTGGATCTGGTGCAACGGCAGCTATTTCGAAGGCCCGCTGGCGGTGTCGCCTTCGGACCGTGGCCTGACGCACGGGCTGGGAGTGTTCGAGACCTTGTTGTCGCTGGACGGGCAGCCGGTGGCGCTGGATTTGCATCTGGCGCGGATGAGGGACGGTGCGGAGAGGCTGGGCTTGGATGCGGGGAAGTTGGGAGAAGCGGAAATTGCCGCAGCGATGAGCGGTCTGTTAGAGCGCGCTGGTTTGGCCGATGGCCGCGCCCGGATCCGGCTGGCGCTGAGCGCCGGGGCGGGGGACTTGCGGCGCTTGGAGACGGGGAGTGACGCGATACTTTGGATGACCGCGACGGCTTGTCCGCCAGCACCGGAGTCGGTGACACTGGTCACCGCGGACTTTCCACGCAACGAGCGCTCGCCGCTTTCGGGAATCAAGTGCGCATCCTATGCCGAGAACCTGCTCGCCCTGGATCAAGCGCGGCGGGCCGGGGCGGACGAGGCTTTGTTATTCAACACCCGGGGCGAGTTGTGCGAGGCGGCGACGGCGAACGTGTTCCTCGTCCGTGATGGGGAAGTGCTGACCCCGCCGCTGTCGTCCGGTTGTTTGCCGGGGACGATGCGCGCGCGGGTGATGGCGCGGACTACGGTGAAGGAGCAGCCACTCACCGCGGCGGATGTGGCAGTTGCGGAAGAGCTGTTCGTGACTTCGGCGACGCGTGGGGTGGTGCCGGTGGTGAGGGTGGATGGGAGGGTGCTGCCGGCGGGTCCGGTGGCGGCCGAAGTAGCGCAACTTTGCAAGTTGCGATGGGGTGCGTCGGAATTCACCCCCTGACTTCGTAGCACCCCGGCGCGGCGACCCGCCCCCGCGCACAACGTGCAACGATGTGCTACATCGGCACCAGCGGCTCAGCGCCGACTTCCTCGGCGAGCTCCTTGAACTCCTCCAGCTCCGCGGCGGTGAAGTGCAGGCCACCGGCGTCGTCGGAGCGCTTGCGGGCCTGGGCCTCGAACTGGCCGGGCAGGATGCAGCCCTCGTTGCCGTGGCCGAAGACGTCTTGAAGCACCGCCTTGAGATTCTCCATCTGGTCGCGGCCCTGGGCGAAAGCCCCGCCGGAGATCGCGTCGGGGTGGATGACCTGGAAATAGAAAGCGGTGCCGGTTTTCTCACCCGCCGGGGCGAGTGCCGGACGACCGCGCAGGGTCGGAAGGGAACCTCCGATCAGGCCGGCGTAGAGCTCGTTGATCAGGCACATCGCGTAGCCCTTGTGGGCGCCGAAGGGCAGCAGCGAGACGGCTTCGTTCGGGTCGATCGTCGGCTTGCCGTCCTTGTCGACCGCGGCATCCGGCGGCAGCAACTTGCCCTCGCGCTTGAGGGCCTGGACCCGGCCCATGGCGACGACCGAGGTCGCCCAGTCGCTGACGATCGGGTAGCCGAGCGCGGCGGTGGTCGGGAAGCCCCAGGAATGCGGGTTGGTGCCGAGAGTCGGGAACTTGCCGCCGAAAGGCACCACCTCGGAAAGGGCGGAGGTGCAGTTGGTATAGGCGATGTAACCGCGCTCGGCGGCCTCCATCACGTAGCCGCCGCCCCACAGGTAGTGGAAGGCATTGTCCACGCTAACCTGGCCGATGCCGTATTGGTCGGCCAGCTCGATGCAACGGTCGATCGCCCGGTAGGCGACGCTCTGGCCGAGCTTGCGGTTGGAATTCCAGATCTCGGAACCGGGGAAGCGGGACTTCACGACCTCGATCTCCGCGCCCGGGACGCAGCCGCCGACCGCGCTGCCGAACAGGTGGTCAAGGTGCAAGGCTTTGAGCGCGTGGTGGGTCCGGATCCCGTGCCGGGCGGCCTCGGCGGCCAGCTTGGCGCCCTCCGCAGCCTCGTCGGCGGTGAAACCGCGGGAGCGGTAGGCGGCTTCCACCAGTTGATCGTGGGCGGTGCGGGAGACGGTGAGGAATTCGGACATGCAGGGTGGGGAATCTTCGGCGCAGCGAGGAAAGGAGGATTTGTCGGTCAACTCAAGCGGCGAGTGTGTCGCTACCTGGCATCGGCCAGACGCCGGGCCCAACCGGCGCGGTCGGCCGGCATCGATTCGAGCCAGGCATCGCGCCGGGCGGCGGGGATTTTCCCCACGGCCTGGCGGAGGAGGTCGTCGGAAAGGGCGCGGAAGGGGAGTTCGGCAATGGCGTCGAGCTGGGTAGCGTCGGCGTTCCCGATCACGGCCGCGATGGCGATCCGGCATTGGACGGGATCCTCAATGGACGCCGCCCATTCCCATGCCGCGGCCGGATCCTTCTCGGACCACTCCGCGGCGACCGCCCGGTAGCCGTTGTGGCTGTTCAGGTTGGCGGGGAGGAGATCGAGAATCCCGGCGCGGTTGGAGAAGTCTCCTTCCTGACCGAAGCCGAGCTCGCCGGGCAGGCTGAACTTCTCCTTGAGGCCGACCTGCTCCAATAGTGGCAAAACTTCTTCCGGCGTGAATTTACCGCTGGCGATCACCCCGGCAAGGGCCTGGGAACGATGGGCGGGATCGGCGAGTTGGAGCGCCGCATCAAGCGCTTCGCCGGGCTTGGAATGCGCGACCGACTTGAACCCCTTGGACACCGGATCGGCTCTCCAATCCTCGTTTTCGACCGGTGGTGTCTTGCTCAGCCAATCGAGACAGGCGGCCGGGTCCTTCCTGGCCCATTGCTGCAAAGCGTGGTCCAGATAGAAGCGGTAGGCGTTGTGAGACGGAAGTCCGGCGAGCTTGCTTACGGCCAATCCCGGATCCTGCATGATCCAGGAGGTTGTGCCGCTGCTGAAGCCGTTGAAGGTTCCGGCGCGGGCGACGAGGGACATGCCGAGTTCGAAATCCTGATCCAGCACCGCATTGATGAGCATCATCCGCATGCGGTCGCTGAGCGCCTTGTCGGTGACCGTCATGACCGCCGCCATCGCGGCTTCGGGATCCTGAACGCTCCACAGGAGGAGCAGATCCTCGCTGAAGCGGTCGAGGTGATCCCGGTCGCGGCTTTCCCGCAGCCATGCCCAGAATCCGCCCGGGTCGGCCTCCGCCCACAGCCGTGCCGCGAGCCGGGTTTCCTGCGGGGAATGAAGTCGCGCGGCAAAGAAGGCGGGCCACTCGGAGCGGCTCAGCTTGGCGGCCATCCCGGTCAATTGCTCCAGCCGGGACAGGCCTTTCTTCGCGGATGCCTCCGTCCGTTCGCTGGCCTTCGTTTCCGCGACCGGCGGCGGAGAGGCTGGCCCCGATGATCTCGGGAACAAGGCTCCCGCGGCCAAGCCTGCGATCCCGGCAAGGAGGGTGACGTTTTTATTCATCGCGTGCCGGGGTTCAAGAATTCACGCAGGACCTCGAGTTCGGTTTCCGGAAGATCGGTGCTTTCGAGAAGTCGGAGCGCGGCTTCGCGTCCGATACGATCGCGGACTTGTCCCAAGCTGGTTTGGAGCGATCCCCCTCGTTGGTATTCTTCCTCGACCGAGCTTGCTGCGACTGAAAACGCGAGTTCGGGAGAGTAGTCCGTGACCTGCTCCTTCATCGCCTCCCACGCGATCTGACGTCCCGGGCCTTCGGGCAGGGAAAGCACCCAATCGGCGGCGGCAACGGGATCGCGCTGGGCCCATCCGGTGCCGAGGATGTTGTTGAGCAGCATGGGGGGAAGCCGGGACGTCATCGCGTCGCTGCCCAGCCA
Source organism: Verrucomicrobiaceae bacterium (assembly GCA_027491155.1). GTDB lineage: Bacteria > Verrucomicrobiota > Verrucomicrobiia > Verrucomicrobiales > Akkermansiaceae > Haloferula. Next base: position 8,717 of record JAIXWR010000022.1, on the reverse strand, counting down.
TTCCGCGGCCGCGACGGGATCTTTGGCTCCCCATTCTCGGACCAACGCGAATGTGTGGTCGCGGGTCATGCCGGCGGGCAATTCCCGATCTGGATCGAAAAGCGCGGCAAAGGTCGCCTCCGGGTCCGCGAACGCTGCCTCCCGCATCACTTTCGTGGGTTTCGCACGCAGGGTGGCTACGGCGGGTGTCTCCAGTCCGTGCCCGTTTCCAAAATCCAGTGCGGCGTCGGGATCATGTTCCGCCCAGAGTCCGCACAAGTAGTCCATGATGGCGTCTCGGGTCGGCCCCGGTGGCAGATTTCCGGCATCGGCGGCGGCCTGCGCGGGATCGGGGGGAAACCAACCGTGGAGATGGACCGGCAAGGCGGCGGAGTCCTTGGGATTCCAGTCGAACTCGTGCCCGGACAAGCGGCGGTGGAGTTCGGCCGCGTCCAAGAACGGATCCTGCTGGAGAGCGATCTGAAGCAAGGAATCCGGGGTGTCCTGCTTCTTGAGGGCCTCCAACGTGCGACCGGGCAGATAACTCCCCAGCCAGGTCGCCACTGTTTCTGAATTCAGGGCTTTGCCGGCGGCGTCGGGATCGGATTCGGCCCAAACCTCGAAAAGCGACTGGGCCCCGGACCGGCCCGGATCCACCCAGGGATCCATCGCCTGCAACCACGCCAACGCCGCCTTCGGATCATTCCGCGCCCAACCACGGGCGACCGCGGCGATCGCCCGCTGCTGGAGATCGGGCGGCGAGTCGGGAAGCTTCCTGGCGATCTCGGGTTGCTCCCGGGCCAGCCGGATCAAGGCCTTCTCAAGGTCCAGGTTCGAGGTGGTATAGTCCTGCCAGGCCGCGGTCAGGAACGTGGCGAAGTCCTCGCGGCCGGACTCGATCGCATGGACCGCCCGGGGGTGGACGAACTCCGGTCGGGTCGCCGGATCCATCGCCGATCGGGGATCGAGCGTGACCCAGGCGTTGAAGAGCGCATCGCGAAGGACGGGGTGCAAGCGGAGATGGGGGAGGGAAGGGGAGGCGAGCACCTCATCGGCGCTGGTGAGGGAAATCCAGCGCAGGAAGATCGCTTCGGCGGTGACCCCGTTCTTGTTCGTGTGGTCCGCCGCCAACTCCTTGATGCGCTCCTCACAGCCGGCCGCGTCGAGCGATGAAACGTCGCGAATCGAGCGGCTGGTCGGCCCGGGATCCAGCGGTTTGGATTCGGCAACCGGTGCTTCCCGGATCGTTCCCGCCTCTGGTCCGGAAGCGTCCCCGGCCCGGGAAAGCCCGCCCCGGATCGCGAAGCCCAGCACGGCACCACCCGCCGCGGCGAGGAACGGCATCAAACGACGGGCCATTGCGGGATTTCCCATGTTGAGTTCGAGTCTTCGCAAGGCATCAGAAGTGTAAACTCCCGATCCGGCCATTTCATTCAAAGTAGGGATGGGCGCAAAATGGTTCGGATCCCTTAAAGTTCACAAAGCTCCACAGGTGGTAGGTATTTGGATGTAAGGATACAATATGTGGACGCTTTCCAGCCGGAGGCTTTCCCGCGGGGGATTCCGGGTTAAGGTCGCCGATGTCCGGAATCCCTCCCGGGCGAAACCTCCAACCTGATTCTGTCGAATGTATCTCAAGTCCCTGGAAATGTACGGCTTCAAGTCCTTCGCGGACAAAACGAAGATCGAGTTCCACCAAGGCGTCACCGGCATCGTCGGGCCGAACGGCTGCGGCAAGTCGAACGTCGTCGACGCCATCCGCTGGGTCCTCGGGGAAACCTCCGCCAAGGCCTTGCGCGGCGGTGAGATGGCGGACGTCATTTTCAACGGCACCGAGAAGCGCAAGCCGCTCGGGATGGCCGAGGTGACCATGACGATGGCCGACTGCGAGCAGGCGCTGAAGGTCGACTACAACGAGGTCTCGCTGACCCGCCGGGTCTTCCGCGACGGCAAGTCGGAGTACCGGATCAACGGCACGCTCTGCCGGCTGAAAGACATCCACGACCTGCTGATGGACACCGGCATCGGCCGGACCGCCTACTCGATCATGGCGCAGGGCCAGATCGACCAGATCCTTTCGTCGAAGCCGGAAGAGCGCCGCATGGTGTTCGAGGAAGCCGCCGGCATCACCAAGTACAAGCGCGAGAAGAAGGAGGCGCTGCGCAAGCTGGAGTTCACCGAGGCCAACCTGCTGCGCGTGTCCGACGTGCTCGCCGAGCAGGAGCGCCGCATGAATTCGCTCAAGCGCCAGGTCGCGAAGGCCCGCCGCTACCAGGCGCTGGCCGGCGACGTGCGGATCCTCGACACCCACCTCGGCCACAAGCGCTTCGTCGAGTTCACCGCCGAGCGCGACGAGCTGCGGACCTCGATCCGCTCGCTCGAAGCGACCGAGGCCGAACTCGAGCGCCTGATGGCGCCCAAGGAAGAAGCGGTGGCCGACGCCCGCTTGAACGCCCGCAATTTCGAGCAGGAACTCGCCGACCTCCGCCAGCAGCTCAATGCCCACCGCAACCAGCTCGCCGCCGCGCAGGGCCGTGTCGCTTTCAACGAGGAGCGCAAAGCCGAGCTGGAAGGCCGGATCTCGCAGAACCGCGAGGAGATCGAAACGACCCGCGAGAAGCTGGCACAGCAGGAGTTCGATGTGGTCGCCGCCAACGAGGCGCTGGAGCAGCTTGCCCGGCGCATCGCCGAACAGGAAATCCAACTCGCCGATCAGGAGGAGCGCACCCGGATGGCCCGCGGCGGTCGCGAAGAGATCGAAGCGCAGCTTCGCGAAGCCCGTGCCGAGGCGAACCGCGCGCAGACCATCATCGCCTCGACCCAGGCCCGCATCGAAAGCTCGCTGGCCCAGCTGGAGACGAGCCGCGAGCGCGCCCGGATGCTGGCCGACGAGGAACAGCGGCTGAACCTTGAGAGCGAGGAAACCCTGGAGCAACGGAACCGCATCGTTGCTGAGTTGGAAGAGCACTCCGCCCGCAGCGCCGAGTTGGAAGAAGCCTTCCAGAAGGCCGAGCGGACCTATCAGCACACCCGCGGCGACCTCGATGCCTCGCGTGCCGCGGCGATCGAGGCCAACAAGCTGCTCGCCCAGCGCGCATCGCGTTTTCAAGTCGTCCGCCAGCTCGTCGCCAGCGGCGAGGGCTTCCAGAAGGGCACCCGCAAGGTGCTCGACGGTCTCGATGACGCCGACCGCTTCAAGCCCGGCATTCACGGCGTGCTGGCCGGCTTCATCGAGGCCGACCGCTCCTGCGCCCGCGCCATCGAGACCGCTCTTGGCAGCCACTTGCAGGCGGTGCTGGTGTCCGATGAGAAACTGGCCGATGCCATCATCTCGCGCCTCACCGAGAAGCGCCTCGGCCAGGCCGCGATCCTGCCGGAGACCTTCGTCGGCCATGCGGTCGGCACCCAGATGGAAGCACTGCCGGAAGGCGCCGTCGGTTGGGCGCTCGACAAGGTGAAGTCCGACCCGCGGGTGGCCCGGGTGATCGAGAAGCTGCTCGAGAAGGTCCTGATCGTCCCGAATTTCGCCACCGCCCTGCGCCTCCACTCGTCGATGCCCGACATCACGATGGTCACGCAGGCCGGCGAGCTGTTAGGCGCGGAAGGCGTGATCCACGGCGGCGACGCCGGCGAGGGGAATGTCTCGGTGCTCGAGCTCCAGAACGAAGTCCGCGACCTCGAAACCGAAGTCGCCGGTCTGACCGAGGCCGAAGCCGCCGCCCGCCAGCGCGTCACCGATCTGGAAGCCCAGCTTTCGCAGCTCCAGGAAGAAGTTGAAACCTGCCGCGAGCGGGTCCAGCGCCACAAGGTCGAGCTTTCCACCCTGCAAGGCCAGCTCACCCTCGCCACCCGCGAGGTCGAAAGCGTGCAGACCAAGCTCGAGAACGTCCGCTGGGAACGCGGCGAGCTGGAAAGCCGCGAGCAGATCGTCCACGAGGGTCGTAGTAGTTTGGAAGCGGAGCTTGCGATGGCCCGCGAACGGCTCGAAGGCCACGAGGAGGACCAGCGTCGCCTCCAGTCGCAGGTCGAGGCTTCGCAGCGCGACGAGGCGGAGCTGCAGCAGGCGCTCAACGAACTCCGCACCTCGCTGGCCGTCGAGCGCCAGGCCAAGCAGGCCGCCGAAGCCCAGCAGCAGCCGATGGAGGCCCGCCTGAGCGAGCTGCGCGAACTTTCGATCCGCCGCGAGACGGAGATCGAGTCTTTCGTCCAGCGCATCGAAGCCGCCGCCGCCGAGAACGCTCGGCTGGCCGAGGAAGTCGAAACCCACCAGGCCGAAGCCGAGGACCTGGCCGCCGAGATCGAGTCGCGCTCCGGCCGCCGCAACGAGTTGATCGAAGCGATCGACAAGGCCGAGGCCGAACTTTCCGAGGCCCGTCGCCGCTATTCGAAGGCCGCCGAACAGCGCGGCCGGGAGGAGGTGGCCATCACCAAGATCGAGCTGCGGCTGGAGAGTCTGGTCAACACGATCCTCGAGCGCCACCAGGTCGAACTCGCGGCCTTCGAGCCCGATGCCCATGCCTTGCTGGCCTGCATTGCTTCGCAGAAAGCTCAGCAGTCGAACGGCGGCCGCCAGACCTTCGTCGAGAGCGAGGACAGCGAGGACGAGGAGCCCGCGATCATCGTGGTCGATGCCTCGAAGGCGGTCGAAGAGGTGCCGGTTCTGCCGGGCGAGATGGCCGGGGAGCCGGATTGGAACTTCGTCGAGTCGATCGTCAGCGACCTCAAGCGCCGCCTCGACTCGATGGGCCCGGTCAACCTCGACGCGATCGAGGAATACGAGGAGCTCGAGGAGCGTTACAACGACGTCCGCTCGAACTACGACGACCTGGTCAACTCGAAGGCCAACCTGATCGAGGTGATCGACAAGATCAACGAGGAGACCCAGCGCCGCTTCAGCGAGACCTTCGCCCAGGTGAAGCTGAACTTCCGGGACATGTTCAAGGAGCTCTTCGGCGAGAAGGGCCAGGCCGACCTGATGCTGGTGGACGAGAACGATCCGCTGGAGTCCGGGATCGAGGTCATCGCCAAGCCGCCGGGCAAGAAGCTGCAGAGCATTTCGTTGCTTTCCGGCGGCGAGCGCTCGATGACCGCCGTCGCGCTGCTGTTCTCGATCTACATGATCAAGCCGAGCCCGTTCTGCGTGCTCGACGAACTCGATGCGCCGCTCGACGAATCGAACATCGGCAAGTTCGTCAAGGTGCTCGACCGCTTCATCGACAACAGCCAGTTCATCATCGTGACCCACTCGAAGCGCACGATGGCCCGCGCCGACGTGATGTATGGCGTGACGATGGAGGAGTTCGGCGTTTCCAAGCCGGTCGGCATGCGCCTGACCAGCAGCGACGAGGCCGCATCGAAGGGCGAGGCCCGCACCGCCGCGCAGAAGGCGGCGCTGAGGCTGGATGCCTGATACAACCGATTCTTCGACAGAAGAGGGATGGGGGACGGCGGGTGGACCCGGGTGGGTTCGCTGGCCGTCCCCCGAATTTTGAAGAGTCCGGAGCAGGGTCGAACGTTCGAGCCGCCAAGGCCTGACACTCTGCCCCCATGACCTGCGCGGGGATTGGAATTGCTCGCGAAGCTCGCTCCTGCGTTCGAACCCTCGGGCCTTCGGCAAGGTTCTCATCCCTCCCGGTCCGTGGGTCACGCAGCACCTCAAAACAAAACAGCCCGCAGGGAACTGCAGGCCGAACGGGTGAAAACTGGCGGACCGGGAGGGATTGCCTTCGGCCATGCCGGTTTGCGCTTCGCGGGGATCGGAATTGCTCGCGAAGCTCGCTCCTGCGTTCGAACCCTACGGCCTTCGGCAAGGTTCTCATCCCTCCCGGTCCGTGGGTCACGCAGCACCTCAAAACAAAACGGCCCGCAGGGAACTGCAGGCCGAACGGGTGAAAACTGGCGGATCGGCAGGGAGGCCTGCCGGGGCTGCGCTTTTCTTTGATTTCATGGGCATTGGTGCGTTGTGGGGTTGGCCAGGCGACGCGCGGAGTGCGGTCCTGGACGGTCAATTTGTGTGAAATCCGTGTGGAATCGCAGGGATTCTGTCGCGGAATTCGGATCGATTCCCGTCCCTGTCCGACCGTTGCCCGACTCGCTCTGGACCGGAGTGGAAATAAAAGGTGTAACCCCATCCGTCACACGTCTGCCAGATCGGCGAGTCGGATCAAGGTCGGATTGCCACGTCGAGCGGATCGCTCCAGTCTCTCCCGCATCGCATGGTTCGAGTCGCATTTGACTCCTTCGCCTGTGGCCTCGTCGCCCTGCGGGCACGCTGCGCTGTCTATCTCTGCTTCGCTCCGGTTCTTACCGAGTTCTTGCCGGGTTCTTGCCGGAAACCCGCCCAGGCATCGCACAGGGTTTTCCGCGTTTGACGGGGACAGCGCCACGAGGTGGGCATCGCGTTGGGGTGTTCGGTGAGACGGAGGCGATCTTTTCCCGTGAAGCGACGCAATGGGGCCAACTAATCTGGAACGGAGAGTTCGCTCGTGGGTTGTCCGGCGAGCTTTGTTCCCGCGTGAGTTCAAGGGAGTTCAATCGCTGAGAAGCGGAATCTGCTTCGTTTTCCGAATGGGTTGGCACGGCCAATGCCATTGGTTGGCGTGTAGCGTTCACTTCACTTCGGGGGCTATTCCCCAAAAGTGGTTATATGCCACTCCCATTTATGAGTGATTCCATTCCTCATCCATATATCCACACCTGTTATTTTTTTGTTTTTGTTGATTGGGGGCGAGCCTCTTTCGTAATATCCGAAAATTAATAATTCCGGAGAGACCTGACGGCGAGCCTTCGGATTTCCAAATCGAGACTCCCACTCCTCAATGTTCCACTTTTCGGCAACAGCTACGTCCAATATTGGCTTTAGGCGCTTAGCAAGATCAGACATCTCGATCTGATCCTGTTTGAGATCAGCCTCAAGTTCCCTCTTAGTAGGATTGGGGGCGGGATCAGCAGAGCTGTAAATCACTGCGCCTGTATTTTCTTTTTTACAGGAACATAGAATGGAGGCGGACACGAACACGGTAAAAAACTTTGATTTCATTTTAATATGGATAGCATTCTTCTTCGATCTCGAAAACTGCACCATTGCTATCTTCATACAGCGGAGGAGAAATGGGAGTTTTCTCCGCAGTCTGTCGGTAAGGAATTGGCATTCCTGGGCCAAGTTCTGCAGCAAAACCTGGATCTCTCGGCTCAGAACATGTTTTACATCTACGGAAGAATGCACTTCGAAACACCCGATTGAGTCGCTGCCCATGAGGATAAACACCTCGCGTGTACCTGACATCGCAGGAACTACAGCCTATACACTCGGCACGGTTGGTCGCGGCAGCAACATCGCATGCAGCTAATGCCTCCGCCTCCGCTTTATCGTCGACAAAGTCTCTAATCCTTCCAACAATGCTTACTACCGCGCCGGTAATTGCATCTCCCGCTCCAGATGGAACCGAAGAGCTCGGGCTGGAAGGATTGTTCCCTCTTACTGGTCTTGTCTGCCCGGGCGTGACTAGGGGAACCGGCATTCTTTGAGGTGCAATCGGTGTGACAATTCTTCTTAGAGGTCCACTTGGGCCCGGCACAATGGTAATCCCGCCCCGAATAACAAGCCGTCCATCGATCACAGATAGGCCTCCATCAATAATAACTCCATCCCCCGTAGTCCAAATGCCGTCTTTTGTTATAACAATGGCCAATCCAAACGCATCTTGGGTTGTAACGCAATTGTTACCGCACATCGCATACAAATTCAAACCACCCCTTTCTGCAATCGGATCCCTTGACAGCCACCTGCCGAGCTGGGTGTCGAGGTAGCGGTAGCCGTAGTTGTAGAGTTCGCTTTCCTTGTCCCGGAACTCCCCGTGGTAGAGGAAGTCCCAGTCGTAGGCGCTGTTGCCTAGTACACCGAAGGCGGCGTTCATGATCCGCACGGTCCCGAACGCATCGTAGTTGTAGCGCTCCACCACCACGCCGCTGGTGTTGGCCAGTGCCACCGGGTCGAGGTAGTCGCGCAGGCAGAACAGGGTCTCGTTGAGCGTGCTGCCGCTGGCGTTGCGCTTGCGGCGGATCAGCGTCCATCGGTCGAGCGGGCTCCAGGCGTGCTGGACCTTGACCGTGCCAGTGCTGGTGTCCCGTTCCTCCACCGAGCGCCACTGGCGGTCGTAGTAGATGTCGCGGGTGACGCCGCCGACGGTCTTGCGGGTCCGGCGCATCAGAGCGTCGTAGGCATAGCTGCCGATCACGATGCCGCCCTGCTTGATTTCCACCAAGCGGTTCCAGGCGTCCCACTTGTAGGTGTAGCCGGTGGTCCACGAGCCGGGGCTCGGTGCGAGGGTCGTGTTCCCGGCATTGTCGTAGTCCGGCTGGATCACGCCGGTCGGCCCGGTGATCGAGGTGATCTGGTTCTTCACGTCGTGGGTCCGGCTCTGCGTGAAGTTCGGGTTGTCGCTCACGTCGCCCAGCCAGTTGCCCGTTTGATCATACGTGAAGTCCTCGCCCTGCTTCTGGCTGGTCACCCCGGTGTAGGGCGGGCCGCCGCTCGGCGACAGGTTGCCGCGCTTCCACACGGTGACCTGCTGGAGCCCGTCGTATTCGTAGTAAGCGTCCATGGCAATGGTGCTGCTGGCCTCGTCGTCGCGCCGCCAATCTATGCCCGAAGAGCGGTTGCGTCCATAGACTCCTTGCACCACGTCTCCCGTCCCCTTGATCCAGATGGTCTCGACGATCCGACCGAAGCGGTCGAG